>CAVVKU010000013.1:0-435014 GCA_963748995.1 uncultured Gammaproteobacteria bacterium
GAAATTGCCGCGGCTCGCCAAGCCACCCCAAGACAGGTGGCCCTCGCATTTCTGTTGCGCCACCCGAACTCGTTCGTCATCCCGAAGGCGGCGAACCTACCTCACGTCGAGGAGAATGCCGGCGCCGCAGCCCTCGCACTCAGCGATGCGGAGGTCGCCCGCATCGACGCAGCCTTCCCTCGCGGAAAGCCCCGCCCTTTACCCATGATTTGAGGCCCATGATTTGTCTCCCTCCAGCCTCGCTGCATACGCGCTTTATCGGCCAAATCTTACGCCGCGAGCCAATCCCTCGCGCAGCCGGACCCGCGATGGCCCTCTCCCCCCTATATCCTTCCCCCCCCCCCGGCCCGCGCGACCTTCAGCGTCGATTTCTCGATGCACACGCCAGATTTACGTCTTGACGCGCCGCACGCCGCGGCGCCTCATATAAGCCGGTCGGCCCCTGCTCCCACCGGACATTCGTAAAAAACCCGCGTCGCGGGGCCCATCGAAATGGCCTTGGGGTTCTTCACCGCCGTGGGCGTGTGACCCTCCCATCGATTACCTTCGCCCTCCCCGCTTGAGCAATGTACGCGCCGAGTGATCCCTACGCTCTACCGCGTCCCGGGGATCCACGAGGTCCCGGCGAGCGGCACTCCCGCCATCGCCGCGGCTTCCACGGTCAGCGCCACCAGATCCTCCTTCTCGAGGTGGTGCACGTCCTGCTTGCCGCACGCGCGCGCGATCGTGGTCAATTCCATGGTCAGCGTTTTCAAATAGTTCCGCAGACGTTTGGCGCCGACTGCCGGCTCGAGCCGCAGCTCCAGTTCCGCGTCCTGGGTGGTGATGCCCACCGGGCATTTGCCCGTATGGCAGTGATGACAGTACCCGGGCGACGTGCCAAGACGGGCATAGTCCTTGAGGGCGGAACGATGCTCGCCATGCACCACATAGCTTTCGCTGTTGCAGCCGAGCGCCATCATCACGCCCTGACCGATCGCGACCGCGTCCGCGCCCATGGCGAGCGCCTTGGCAACGTCCGCGCCTGAGCGGATGCCGCCGGAGATCACCAGCTGCACCTTGCCGCGCATGTTGAGATCGTCGAGCGCATCCACCGCCTGTCGCAGCGCCGCAAGAGTCGGTATGCCGACGTGCTCGATGAACACGGTCTGAGTGGCGGCGGTGCCGCCCTGCATGCCGTCCACCACGATCACGTCCGCGCCCGCATGCACCGCGAGCTTCACGTCATTGAACACGCGCGTGGCGCCCACTTTCACGTAGATCGGCTTTTCCCAATCGGTGATCTCGCGCAATTCCTTGATCTTGATCACCAGGTCGTCCGGACCGGTCCAATCCGGGTGGCGCGATGCGGAGCGCTGATCGACTCCTTCCGGCAACGTGCGCATGCGTGCGACGCGCGGGTTGACCTTCTGGCCGAGCAGCATTCCGCCGCCGCCCGGCTTCGCGCCCTGTCCGATGACGATTTCGATGGCATTCGCGCGGCGTACGTCATCGGGATCGAAGCCGTAACGCGAGGGCAGGCACTGGTACACCAAGGTCTTCGAGGACGCGCGCTCCTCCTCGGTCATGCCGCCGTCGCCGGTGGTGGTCGAGGTCCCCATTTCGGTGGCGGCCCGGCCGAGCGCGTCTTTGACCCGCGCCGAGAGGGCGCCGAAACTCATTCCGGCGACGGTGATGGGGATGCCGAGCTCGATGGGCTTGGTGGCGAAGCGCGTGCCCAGCACCGTCTTGGTGGAGCAGCGTTCTCGATATCCCTCGAGCGGATAGCGGGAGAGCGAGGCGGCCAGGAACAACAGATCGTCGAAGTTCGGCACCCGCCGCTTCGCGCCCAGCCCGCGAATCTCGTACAGACCCGTGGCGGCGGCGCGCTGGATGTAGTCGAGGGTCGCACGGTCGAATCCGGCGGACTCCTCGCGGTGGGGGCCGGAGGGTTCGCCGTCCGGAGGCGTGTTATCGCTGACAGGCCGCTCCGCGCTCATCGCTCAATACTCCTGATCGGCATCGGCATTCCAGTGATACAAGCTCTTGGCGGATGCCACGCGCTTGAATTCGGCGGCATCATGGCTCAATCCCGCAGCGGCCAACAGATTCTTGACGGCGGCGCGGTCCGTGTCCGACATCGGCTCGAACCGGGCATCGGCTCCGAGCGAGCGAACCTTGCCGCGCAGGTAGATCACCGCCTCGTACAGGGAATCGCCGAGTGCGTCGCCGGCGTCGCCGCAAATGACCAGCCGCCCGGCCTGTGCCATGAACGCCGAGAAGCTGCCGACGCTGCCGCCGACCACGATATCCGCGCCCTTCAGCGAAATTCCGCAGCGAAGTGACGCGTCGCCGTCGATCACGAGCAGTCCGCCGTGCGCGGACGCACCGGCGGCCGTGGATGCGAATCCCTTCACATGCACGCGGCCCGACATCATGTTTTCGGCCGCCCCGGGGCCGGCATTGCCGTGCACGGTGACCGAGGCATGCTTGTTCATTCCCGCCACGTAGTAGCCCACGTGGCCGTGAATATGCACATCGAGCTCGGCGTTGAGGCCGCAGGCGATGGAATGCGCTCCGTCGGGATGATGCACGCGGACCTGCGACACTCCCTCATTCGCGGCGCGCCGATGCAGGAACAGGTTCAGATCGCGGAGCGTCTCCTTGGCCAGGTCGAAGTCGCGGGCCGAGGGAACGGGCTTCATATTCGCCATCGATAAATTTCCTCGGGCTTGGGCTCGAACAGTTCGGCATGCGCGATGTGAGGCAGATGCGCCAACGAGCGGAACTCCGATGCGATCGCGACATAGTCGTCGGTCTCGGCGACGACCGCAGGCTTGCAGGCGAACGCATCGCGGACGATCAAAAGCTCCGTGTCCGTCCCCATGAGGAAGGTGTAGAACCCGTCGAGCACGCTGAAGCCGCGCTGCACCGCCGTCGTAAGGTCATCCCCCTCGCGCAGCCGCCACTCGAAAAAGCGGCACGCCGCCTCGGTGTCGTTGTCAGTCTCGAACTCGATGCCGAGCGGCTCGAGCGCTTTTCGGACCAGGTGCGGATTCGACAATGAGCCGTTGTGCACCAGGCAGAAATCGCGGCCGGCGGTGAACGGGTGTGCGTGCGCCGGCGTGACGGCGGATTCGGTGGCCATGCGGGTGTGCGCGACGAGGTGCGTGCCCTTGAGGTCGGCGAATCGATAGCGGCGCGCAATGTCGGCGGGCGCCCCGACATCCTTGTACAAGTCGATCGACTGCCCCACGGAAAGCACGGCGACCTTGGGGAAGGTGCGCGCGAGCCACGCGCTCACCACGTCCGGATCCGACCCCGTGGTCAGGACCGCATGGTTGCCGTGGGCGGCGATCTCCTGATCGGGGCCGAACTCCTCGCGCAGCTCCTGTAGCAGATCGTCCCAATCGAGGAAGTGCTCGCCGACATACAGGCTGAGCTTGCGGCGCTCCTCCGCGACCGGAGTCGTATATACCGCAAGCCCGGCGGAGTCGGGACCGCGATCGGTCATGCCCGTCAGCATGGGCACCATGAGCTCGCCGAGGCGATCGCGCAGCGGCGCATTCTTGATCAACAGTCCGACGATTCCACACATTGCGGCGTTCCGATCGCCCTTCGGGGCGCTAAAAGAATTCCAAGTAGCGCTTTGACTCCCAGTCCGACACGTGCCGCGAGTATTCGGTCCACTCCATGCGTTTCAATCGGATGAATTCGCGCGCCAGATCCTGGCCGAGACCGCCGCAGATCACCGGGTCCGCCTCGAGCGCGTCGACCGCCTCGTTGAGCGACTGCGGCAACAGCTTGATGCCCTTTTCCTTCAACTGCGCGGGCGTGAGCTCGTACAAGTTGATGTTCTGCGCCGGCCCCGGATCGAGCTTGCGGTCGATGCCGTCGAGTCCCGCTGCGATCAATGCGGCCGAGACCAGGTAAGGGTTGCAGCCTGAGTCGGGAAGCCGCACTTCCAGCCGGCCGAACGGCACTCGCACGCAGGCGGTGCGGTTGTTGTCGCCGTAGGCGATGTACGCGGGGGCCCAGGTCGACCCCGACAGCGATCGGCCCACGACCAGCCGCTTGTAGGAATTCACGGTGGGCGCCGCGACCGCGGCCAGCGCGCGCGCGTGCGCGAGTACGCCGGCGAGGAATTGATAGGCTAGCGGGGACAACCCCATCCCGGACTTGTCGCCGGGGTCGTGGAAGGCGTTCTTCTGGGACTTCGAGCCCAGAGACACGTGAAAATGCGCGCCGCTGCCGGTGCGGTTGGAAAACGGCTTCGGCATGAACGTCGCGATCATGCCGTGCTTGTGCGCGATTTCGCTGGCCGCCATTTTCACGAAAGTGAAGTTGTCGGCCGACTTGAGCGCATCGGCGTAGGTGAAATTGATCTCGAACTGGCCGTTGCCGTCCTCGTGATCGATTTGATATACGTCGATGCCGACGGCGCGCAACCCCGCCACCATCTCATCCAGAGCCTCCCGCGTGCGGTAAAGGCCCTTGTAGTCGTAGCAAGGCTTGTCCAGATCGTCCGTGGGGTCCGCCGGTCCCAGGCTTCCGTCGGCGCGCCGCGAGAGCAGCATGAACTCCGGCTCGATTCCGGTGAACAGGGTGTAACCGCGCTCCTCGAGCCGCGCAGTCTGGGCCTTGAGTGCGACCCGGGAGCAATAGGGATACGATTTTCGATTGACCACGCCGTTGCAGATCAGCCGTGCGTACCCCGGCATCCAGGGAATCAGGGACAGCGTCGACAGGTCGCCCACCGCCATGTAATCCGGGCCCTCCGGCCCCATTCCGAGACCCCATACCGCGAAACCCGCGAATCCCGCCCCGTCGGTGAGTACCATGTCCAGGTGCTCGACCGGGACCGCCTTGGCCTTTGCCGAGCCGTGAATATCGACGAACTGCGCCAACACATAGCGAATCCCATTGTCCCGGCAAAACTTCTGGGCTTCTTCCCGATTCATGCTAAACACTCCTCTTTATTGTGTTCCGGCGCGGATGGATGGCGGCCATGGCATGATCGTTTTCGGAGCCGGCATGTGCGAATATAAACACGAAGCTTAACTGTGGAGCAACTTAATTTGCGTAACGCGCAAAGACCTCGATGACCCGCAAGTCCCCCCGTGCGATTCCCCGGCGAACGCCCGGCCCAAAGGCCAAGCCCTCCGCCTTGGGTGCGGAGCGTGCCGACAGCCCGGCGATCGATCTGGGCCGCACCGCGAGACGCTTGCGCGAGAGCCAAAATCTTACGCTTGCGGACGTGGCGAAGCGCGCCGATATTTCGAGCGCGATGCTGAGCCGCCTCGAGACCGGCCGGGTATCGCCGAGCCTGGAGACCATCGTCGCGTTGGCTCAATCGCTCGGCGTGACCGCCTCGGTGCTGATGCAGCGCGTGGGCGCCGACGACGGCGGCGCGCAGTTGATCCGGGCGGGCGAGGGCCTGGAAACGGTGCGCAGCGGAACCCGGCGCGGACACACCTATCACCTGCTTGCCGCTCAACGCGGCCCCCGCAAGATTTTCGAGCCGTTCCTCGTGACGTTGAACGATCGCAGCGAGGTGTTTCCGGGCTTCCAGCACCCCGGCGTGGAGTTCATCCACCTGCTCTCCGGCATCCTGCACTATCGCCACGGCCGGCATACCTACGTCATGCGCCCCGGCGATACGCTCACCTTCACCGGCGACGTGGCGCATGGGCCCGAGCGGCTGGAGAAAGTTCCGATCCGGATGCTCTCCATCATCATCTACGGCCCGGGGGAAGAGTCCGGGTAGCGGCCGCGGGCGGCCCGCCGGAGATATCCGTCGCTCGAGATGTCCGCTAAGCTCTGCTCGCGGCTGCGATTTTCGAAGGGAGAACTGCCTTGCCAATAATCGACCGGACCCGCGGCGCGTTCGTGCGCGCGGGCTATTTGTTCTGCTGTGTGGGTCTTGCGATCTCGACGCAGCACACCACCGCTGCGCCCGCGTCGCAGGGCTCATCCACCACACCCGGCGCCGTCGATGAGGCGCGCCTCGCTGCCGCCGATCGGGAGCCGCAGAACTGGTTCACCGGCGGACGCGACCAAGGGGGCACGTACTACTCGCCTCTGGCGGACATCACCGCCGCCAATGTGGGCAAGCTGGGATTCGCCTGGGCCTACGACTTGGGCGCTCCGCAGCGCGGTCAGGAATCGACACCGACGGTCGTCGACGGCGTCATGTACACCTCCGGCACCTGGGGCTACGTCTATGCGCTCGACGCGGCCACGGGCAAGGAACTGTGGCGCTACGATCCCCAGGCTGCCCCCTTCGCCGGGCGTCAGCCGTGCTGCGACCTGGTCAACCGCGGGGTCGCGGTGTGGAAGGGCAAGGTCTATGTCGCCTCGACCGACGGACGGCTGCATGCGCTCGACGCTGCCACCGGCCGGAAGATCTGGGAAGCCGATACCATCGTCGACCATAAGCTGCCGTACTCGAGCACCGGCGCACCGCAGGTCGCGGGCAACGTCGTGGTGATCGGCAACGGCGGCGGCGACATGAGCGTCGGCGGCGTGCGGGGCTATGTTTCCGCCTACGATCTGGAGAGCGGAGCGTTCAAGTGGCGCTTTTTCACCGTGCCTCCCGCCCCGGGACAGCCGCTCGAGAGCCCGGATCTCGCTGCGGCTGCCAAAACCTGGGACCCGCATCGCGACCCGAAATTCAAGGGCGGCGGCACCGTCTGGGACGGCTTCGCCTACGATCCCACCTTGAAGCTGGTGTATTTCGGCACCGGCAATGCCGCGCCCTACGATCTTCGGCAGTTGGGCAATCCCAAACTCGACGGTCTTTACACGGCGTCGATCGTCGCCCTGCATGCGGACACGGGACGGCTCGCCTGGCATTACCAGACGACTCCCAACGATCATTGGGATTACGATGCCACGCAGAAATTGATCCTCGCCGACCTCGACCTGTCCGGCAAGCAACGGCAGGTGCTCATGCAGGCGAACAAGAACGGCTTTTTCTACGTGATCGACCGGGCCACCGGGGAGCTGCTCTCGGCGAAGAACTTCACGTACGTGAATTGGGCTTCCGGCGTCGACATGAAAACCGGCCGTCCCATCCAGACACCGCAATCGGACTGGCTGTCCTCGCCGAAAAACGTTTATCCCGCATGGTCGGGCGCGCACACCTGGAATCCCATGTCGTACGATCCCGCCACGCACCTCGTGTACATCCCGGTGGTCGACACGCCGTCCGTCTGGGTCAACCTGGCGGACAACGGCGGCGCGCTGAAATTTCTCGACGGCTTTTACACCACGAATGGAATCTTTCCCGACGACAGCTACGTCGCGGCGGATCTGAAACGCCTGTACGGTCCGCTGCCCGAGCTGAAGCAGCTCCAATCGGAGCGCAAGGTGAAGCTGGTGCGGGAGCTGATCCGCGCCTGGGATCCGATAGCCGGAAAGATCGTGTGGGAGCATGAGACCTCCAGCGGCATGCGCAGCTACGACGGCGGCATCACGTCCACCGCCGGCAACCTCGTATTCCAGGGCCGCGCCGGCGGAGGCCTCTGGATCTATGCGGGCGACACCGGGAAGGTGCTCCGGATCATCGAAACGGGCAGTCACATCATGGCGGCGCCCACCACCTATTCCGTGAAGGGCGAGCAATACGTCGCCGTGCAGGTGGGCTACGGCGGCACCGGCATCGCCGAAGGGCCGGCGCCCCCGCAGAGCGCGACCAACAAATACTTCAACGTGAGTCGCGTCATCGCGTTGAAGCTCGGCGGCGGCGCCGTGCCGCCGCCCCCCGCCCGCGTCGATGAGCCGTTCGAGAAGCCGCCGGAGCAGAAGGCCTCGAAAGCCGAAATCGATGCCGGCGAGGTCACATTCGTGTCGGAGTGTTCGCGCTGCCACGCGCTCGGCATCAATGTCACGCCCGACCTGCGCCGCCTCGATGCCGGACTGCACGCGCAGTTCAAGGAGATCGTGCTGCACGGATTGCTCGCGCCGGCGGGCATGGAGCGCTTCGACGACATCCTGAGCGAGAAGGATGTCGAGAACATACACGCCTATCTCATCGATCAGGCCTGGGTCGCGTACCGGGCACAGGAGTCGGCGCACAAGTAGCGCCGGAGCCGCGGGTCCGCCGGAGCCGCGGCACCGTCAAAGCGGCGATTTCGCCGGTCGCCGTCATTCGAAACGAACCCGGACCCCCGCCCAGACCGCGCGCGGCGGCGCCGGCGAGATCGCGTTCTCATTGGTCCAATCGCCGGGGTTCGGACGGAACGAGCCGTTCGGATTGAACGAGTTGGATGTGAGGAAGCCGGCGGTGGAATAGCGCTTGTCGAACAGATTCGAGAGCCGCGCGAACACGTCCAGATGCTTGGTCGCATGATAGGTGCTGCGGAGATTCACGACCGTGTAGCCGGGAATCCATCCGCTGCCCGCGATATAGGCGCCCTGGCCGTTCACTCCGCCCGCCTGGTTGGCATTGTTCTCGTTCCCGTGCAGGAAAGATCCGGACGCCGAGGCGACATTGCCCCCCAACTGCCAGCGATTGTTCAGATCGTAGTCGAGTATCAGACGGCCGGTCTGGCGGGGTATCGAGCGGGATCCGATCCCCGGGCCTCACGAGAATATTGCCGGCGGCGTCGGCGGCGCTGTTGGATTGTGCGCTGACCTCGAAATTCGACTGGAACGTGGCATCGACGAAGCTGTAGGTCGCGCGCCACGTCCATCCACCCTGCTTGCCGCCCACGGCCAGATCCAGGCCCTGCCGGCGGGTGGCGCCGACGTTGTCGAAGTATCCCTGGTTCGTGGCCGTCGCGACGAACTGGATGTCGTTGCTGTTGACGGTATGGAACAGGTCCGCGCTCCACATCAGCCGCTGATCGGGCAGATTTCCGCGCAATCCGAGCTCGGCCGTGCGCGCGACGACCTGCTTCAGATCCGGATCGCTGGCGAAATCGTTCGGCAGGCCGCAAGGCGCGGCGGGATTCGCACATCCGAGCTCGATGACCGTCGGTGCGCGGCTCGCCTCGTTGTAGTTGGCATACCAGGTGATCGAATCGCTCGGCGTGATGGTGAAGCCGATCGCCGGATTGGCCCGGCTGAAGGTGTGGTCGCCGCTCAGCACGCTGGGCTGGTCGAAACCCGACCCCACATCGCCCACGTCGGTGTCCACGCTGTATCCGTCGAGCGTCTCGGTGTTCCGGTTGTACCTCAGCGATGCCGTAAAGTGCACGAACTTGCTCGGCGAGAGCGTGTCGGTGAGGTACACGCCAAGAATCTTGTTGACGCCGGATAGCGAGATCACCGTCTCGTCGTTGAACGGGCTCGGTTGGTAGATCAACCTGCGGTCCGGCGCCAGAGCACCGTATTGATAGGACTGGGCGAAGGTGTCGCGCGAATCGTCATAGTCGGCGCCGAGAATTCCCTGATTGGCCCAGCCGAAGACATCCTGGGAATCGGTGAGCTGCAGACCGAAGCCCGTGCTCCGCTGGTTGAGGCGGGAGGTTGCGCTTTGGCCGGGTGCGCAGTACGCGAGATCGGCCCTGTCGGCCGGCGCCGCCGCGCAATCGATCGGCGGCCCGGCGTACCCATCCGTCAGGTAGCTGTCATTGATGTTCCCGTTGCTGGCGTCCGTCACCAGCCGCCGATAATAGACGTTGGCCGACAACAGGAGCTTCTCCGTGAGGAACTGGGTGCCGGTCAGATTGAGAAAATTCAGCAGGTTCTGGGTGTAATCCGGTGTATAGCTCTGCTGCCGGTCGTAATCCAGCATGGAGAGGGGCGTCGCGCCATTGCCGTAAAGGCTGGTGTCCGCATACGTGTAGCTCAAATCGACATCGGTCTTGTCGCTCTGCCATCCCACCTTGCCGAAGCCCTGGTAAACGCGAGTGGGCGACAGATCGCGCCATCCCGTCTCGTCGAAATAATTGCCGGTGACGAAATAGTCGAAGGCGCCGAATTCCCCGCCGGTCTCGCCCTGAAACGCGCGCCGCCCGAAAGAGCCGCCATAGGCCTCGAGCTCGGTCCCCGGATTGTCGTGCCCGCTCTTGGTGTGGACCGCCAGCGCACCTCCCAGCGTATTCAAGCCGAATACGGGGTTGGAGCCCGACATCAGCGTGACCGTGGAGATCGCGGACTCCGGAATCAAATCCCAGTTCACGGTGTCGCCGAAGGACTCGTTGACCCGCACGCCATCCACGTAAACGGACAATCCCTCAGGGGTTCCGAGCAGCGGCGAAGCGGTGAAGCCGTGATAGTTGATGTCCAGCTGAAACGGATTGTCCGCGCTCTCGCTCACGTTGACGCCGCTGAAGTTCTCGTTGAGGTAGTCGGCGAGCTCGAGGGTTTGCTGGCGCTGCATATCCGCGCTGTCGCCGGTCTGCACGTTCGAGGGGATCTGATTCATGGGCAATCCGAGACCCGACAGGGGCGTGTTGGCGATCACGGTCACCTGGGGCAGCTCCTGGGCGGTCGCCGGATTGCTGGGGGCTGCGGCGGACGGCGCCGATTGGGACCGCGCGAGAACGGGCAGCAACAGGGCGGTGCACGCGGCCAATCCCGACACCCCGAGCCGCGCGGCCGCGTGGCGTTCGAATTTCCAATGCATATCCGCCATCGATGCTGGTTCCCGGTTCGCGAATCGCGAGCGCCTTCGCGTCGGCGCGCCTTCGCGTCGGCGCGACTCCCGCCGAAGTCCGCGACAGGCAAGTTTAGGGATGCGCTCGGGACCCAGTCCAGATCTTTGATCGGTTAGGCGATTTCCGCCATCGGGCGCCGGGATAAATTCCCGACTCTTGCCAGGATTTTTTCCGGAGCGCCGCATCGGACGTTGGCGCTAACCTTGCGGGCAAACCCTGCTGCACTCTCTGGGAGAATTCCTTGTCAAACCGCCCGAACATCCTGATCCTCATGGCCGACCAGCTCACCGCACGGGCCCTGCCCGCCTACGGGAACCAGGTCGCGAAAACGCCAAACATCGATGCGCTCGCCGGATCGGGCGTGGTGTTCGACTCCTTCTATTGCAACAGCCCGCTCTGCGCCCCTTCGCGCTTCTCGTTTCTCTCGGGCCGCCACGTGTCCGCCATCGGTGCTTACGACAATGCCGCCGAATTCCCATCCCAGGTCCCGACGTTCGCACATTACCTGCGCGATGCCGGATACCAGACCGTACTGAGCGGCAAGATGCATTTCTGCGGCGCGGACCAGCTGCATGGATTCGAGGAGCGGCTGACCACCGACATCTATCCCGCCGATTTTGGCTGGACCCCGGACTGGACCCGTTTCGAGGAGCGGCCGAGCTGGTACCACACCATGGATTCGGTGACCCAGGCAGGCCCCTGCGCGCGCACCAATCAGATCGATTTCGACGACGATGCCGTCTTTCAAGCGCGGCAGAAGCTTTTCGACCTCGCACGCAGCAGGGATCGGCGGCCGTTCTGCATGGTCGCCTCGCTCACCCACCCGCACGATCCCTACGTGATTCCACAGAGATACTGGGACCGATATGCCGGCGTCGACATCGACATGCCGCGCGTTCGCGCATCGGACGATCTGCTCGATCCGCATTCCCGCAGGCTCCGCCACGTCATCGGCCTCGACCTGCAGCCCGTGAATGAGGCACAAACGCGCGCCGCGCGCCGCGCTTACTACGGTGCGATTTCCTACGTCGACGATCAGTTCGGCTCGCTGCTGTCGGCGCTGCACGATTCCGGCTTCGCCGCGAACACCGTCGTGCTCGTGCTTGCCGATCACGGCGACATGCTCGGCGAGCGCGGTCTCTGGTACAAGATGAATTTCTTCGAGCCCGCTTGCCGGATTCCGTTGATCGTACACGCGCCCGGGCGGTTCCGCGCGCGGCGTATCGGGCAATCGGCGTCACTCATCGATGTGGCGCCGACGCTCATGGAGCTGGCGGGATGCGATCCAGCGGCACGCGCGACCCCGCTGGACGGCCGGAGCCTGTATGCGGAGATCAGCGGCCAGGGCGTGGGCGCCGATGAGGTGATCGGCGAGTACCTCGGCGAAGGCGCGATCGCGCCGGTGGTGATGATCCGGCGTGGCCGCTTCAAGTTCGTGCATTCCCCGGCCGACCCCGATCAGCTCTTCGACCTCTCCTCGGATCCGGACGAGCTGGAAAACCTCGCCCTGACCGGGAGGCATGCTGCCCAGCTGAGCGAGCTTCGCGCCGAAGTCGAGAGGCGCTGGAACATTTCAGAGATTCATGCCGCCGTGCTCGTGAGCCAACGGCGCCGCCGCCTGGTGTACCGCGCCCTGCGCGCGGGTCGCTTCACGCCCTGGGATCATCAGCCGCACAAGGACGCGAGCAAGCTCTACGTGCGCAATGACATCGATCTCGGCGACCTGGAGACGATGGCGAGATTTCCACCCTTCGACGCCGCGCACGCGCCGCGCTAGGGGACGGTCGCCGGACGAACGGCACGGGCACCGGGCACCTCCCTTGCTCCGATCAGCGCGCCGCGGCTCCGATCAGCGCAGCGCGCCCGGCGGTGTTACACAGCACGCAATTAATTTGCACAACAGTAACGAGCGTGCTATTTAATTCCGGATGTCCGCACCCAGGCAGTATGATACTTTTCGTCGCCCGCGGCGACGGGCCCCCTCGCGACACAATTACTAAACTACGCAACCGCAGCACAGAGGAATGAGGAGTATGGCGCGCGATCCCAAACACGATATTTTGTTTCAACCCATCAAGATCGGGCCGAAGACGCTGCGCAATCGGTTCTATCAGGTGCCTCACTGCATCGGCGCCGGCTCCGACAGGCCGGGCTTCCAGGCGGCGCACCGTTCGCTGAAGGCCGAGGGCGGCTGGGCCGGGATCAATACCGAATATTGCTCCATTCATCCGGAATCGGACGATACGCATCGCCTGTCGGCGCGCATCTGGGACGAGGGCGACGTTCGGAATCTGCGCGCCATGTGCGATCACATCCATCACTTCGGGTCGCTCGCCGGCGTCGAGCTCTGGTACGGCGCATCGCATGCACCTTGCATGGAGTCTCGCGCCACGCCGCGCGGGCCGAGTCAATACGCGTCGGAGTTCGAGACGCTGACCTACTGCAAGGAAATGGACTTCGACGACATCGCCACGGTGCAGCAGTACTACGTGGATGCCGCCCTGCGCTCGCGCGATGCCGGCTTCGACATCATCTACGTATACGGCGCCCACTCCTACCTGCCGGTGCAGTTCCTGTCCCCCTATTACAACAAGCGCAAGGACAAGTACGGCGGCAGCCTCGAGAACCGGGCGCGCTTCTGGCTGGAGACTCTCGAGAAGGTGCGCCGCGCGGTCGGACATGACTCGGCCATCGCGACCCGCTTCGCCGTCGATACCCTGTATGGCGACTCGGGCGTCGAGATCGAGAACGACGGCATGAAATTCATCGCCCTCGCCGATCCGCTGGTCGATCTGTGGGACGTGGACGTGGGCGACATCGCCGAGTGGGGCGAGGACGCCGGCCCGTCGCGCTTCTACCAGCAAGGCCACCAGGTGCCCTGGACCCGCTTCGTGAAACAGGTCGCCAAGAAGCCGGTGCTCGGCGTCGGCCGGTTCACCGACCCGGAAAAAATGACCGAGATCGTGACCAAGGGAATCGCGGACATCATCGGCGCCGCGCGTCCGTCCATCTCCGACCCCTGGCTGCCGAAGAAGATCGAGGAAGGCCGCTACGACGACATCCGCGTGTGCATCGGCTGCAACGTGTGCATTTCGCGCTGGGAGATCGGCGGCCCCCCGATGATTTGCACGCAGAACGCCACTGCGGGCGAGGAGTATCGGCGCGGTTGGCATCCCGAGAAGTTCCCGAAGAAAGGTTCGGAGGATTCCGTGCTGGTGGTGGGCGCCGGGCCCTCGGGCGCGGAATGCGCGCGCGTGCTGATGGAGCGGGGCTATGCGGTCCATTTGTACGATACCGCCGCCAAGGTCGGCGGCCATTTGAATGCCGTCGCGACGCTTCCCGGCCTCGGCGAATGGGGCTATCACCGCGATTACCGGGAGCTTCAGATCGGCAAGCTGGTCAAGAAGAACAGGCAAAGCCAGGTCGCGCTCAATCAGAAGCCCATGAGCGCGGAAGGCGCCATCACCTACGGCGCGGAAAAGATCGTCATCGCCACGGGCTCCTCGTGGAACACCGACGGCACGAATTGCCTGACGCATGATCCCATCCCCGGCGCCGATGCATCGCAGCCGGATCAACTCACCCCCGAACAGGTCCTCGAGGGGAAAAAGAAGATCGGCAAGCGTGTGGTGGTGTTGAACGCAGACACCTACTTCATGGCGCCGAGTCTCGCCGAGAAGCTGGCTGTGGCCGGTCACGAGGTGACCATCGTGACGGGCGTGCATCTCGCCAACTACATGCATTTCACGCTCGAATACCCGAACATGATGCGCAGGCTCCATGAGCTTCACATCCACGAGATGCACAACGCCTTCGCCAGCAAGATCGAGAAGGGGAAGCTGCAGGTGTACGACATCTGGGGCGACGGATCCAAGCGCACCTATCGCGGCGTGGGCCACATTCCGCGCGAGCCCAACAAGAGCCACCGCTGGGTGGAGTTCGACTCGCTGATTCTCGTCACGGGCCGACACTCGAACGACCTGTTGTTCCGCGAGATCAAGCAGCGCCAGGGCGACTGGGAAAAGAACGGCGTGAAGAACGTCTACCTCATCGGCGACGCAGAAGCACCGCGGTTGATCGCGGACGCGACCTTCTCCGGACACAGGCTGGCGCGGGAGATCGAGGAGCCCAACGCCCAGCTGCCGCTGCCCTACAAGCGCGAGGTCGCCGTGTGGGGCACGGCGTATGTGCCCGGCACCCGGTTCGAGCTCGAGTACAAGACCTAGGAGCCTTCGGGTCCGTGAGCCGCACTGACGCTGTCACTCGAATTCTATTCGAGGCTTTTCCGACGGCCGAAGTGCGGCTTTTCTATGCATTGGGGTATACCGCCATCGGCATCTTCTGCTGGGGCGTGTATGTCCAGATCCGCAAGTACCGTCGCGGCGCCGCGCTGGCGCTCGACGGAAGCCTCTGGTCCCGGACCGCGGACATGGTGGGGAAGGTGTTGAGCCACCGCACCGTCGATCGACGCGATCAGGCGGCGGGCGGCGCGCACCGGCTCATCTTCTACGGCTTCGCGCTGCTGTTTCTCGGCACCGCGACCATCACGCTGCAATACGACATCCTCGAACCCCTGTTCGGCATCCGCTTCTGGCAGGGCAGGTTCTATCTCATCTTCTCGCTGGTGCTCGACATCGCCGGCATCGCCCTCTTGGGCGGCCTGCTCTACATGATGTATCGGCGCGGCTGGATGAAGCTGCCCAAGCTCAACTATGCGCGGCCCGACCGCGCGCTCGGCGACCCCGACTTCCTGCGTCCCCGATATCGGCGCGAGGACTGGGCGTTTCTCTGGACGCTGGTCATCATTGGCTTCACCGGATTTCTGCTCGAAGCCGCACGCCTGGTGTGGCTCCACGCCGAGCCCGAGGTCTGGGACACGCGCTGGTGGTCGCCCGGTGGGCGCCGCCGTCGCGCAGGCGCTCGAATCCGCCGGCCTCACGGCGCACGGCGGCGGGGTGCTGCGGCTCTCGCTCTGGTGGTTTCACGGGCTTGTGGCGCTCACCTTCATCGCCCTCATTCCGTTCACCAAGGTCAAGCACATCTTCACGTCGGCTGCTTCCCTGATGGTGCGGGATCCCAGGGCGGCGCAGCGCCTGACGCGCATACCGGCGGCTCAGGAGACGCCGGGAGTCGCCAAGATCACCGATTTCACCTGGAAGCAGCTCTTGAACCTCGACGCCTGCACCAAGTGCGGCCGCTGTCACGAAGCCTGCCCGGCCCGGGCCGTGGGCGCGCCGCTGTCGCCGCGCGACGTCATCCTGAGCTTGCGCGAGTTCGCGAATGCCGCTCTCGAGGCGGGGAGCCTTCCGCCGGCGGCCGAGCTCGACGTGCATGGCAAGTCGCCGGGCCAGGTCTCGATGGAGACCCTGTGGTCATGCCGCACGTGCATGGCCTGCGTGGAGATCTGCCCGGTGGCGGTGGAGCACATCCCCATCATCGTGCAGATGCGCCGCAAGCTGGTCGAGGACGGCGCCATGGATCCGCTGCTCACCAAGACGCTGCAGACCATCCACAAGACGGGCAACTCCTTCGGCGAATCGAAGCGCAAGCGCGGCTCCTGGGCCAAAGCGCTGCCGTTCAAGGTGAAGGACGCGCGCAAGGAGCCGGTGGACGTGCTCTGGTTCGTCGGCGACTACGCCTCGTTCGATCCGCGCAATCAGCGGGTAACGCAAATTTTTGCAACGCTCCTGCACGAGGCGGGAGTGGATTTCGGGATTCTCTACGACGGCGAATCGAACGCCGGCAACGACGTGCGGCGGGTCGGCGAGGAAGGCCTTTACGAATTGCTGGCGGAATCGAACATCGCCTCGCTCGCGGGCGCAACCTTCGAGTCCATCGTCACCACCGATCCCCACTCCTACAACACGATCCTCAACGAGTATCCCGACTTCGGCGGGAAATACCCGATCCAGCATTACACCAGCCTCTTGAAGCAGCTGTTCGCGGAGGGCAAGCTGAAGGTCACGCGGCCGCTCGCGCTCAAGACGACTTTCCACGACCCCTGCCATCTCGGACGCTTCAACAAGGGATATGAGGCGCCGCGCGATGTGTTGAAGCTTCTCGGCTGCGAGCTCACCGACATGAAGCGCTGCCGCGACAATTCGTTCTGTTGCGGCGCGGGCGGCGGCAGGATCTGGATACCCGACCCCGTGGGGTCGGAAAAGCCGGCCCAGAACCGCATGCGCGAGGCCGCTGCGATTCCGGGCCTGGAAGTCTACGTCGTGAGCTGCCCGAAGGATCTGACCATGTTCGAGGACGCACTCAAGACCACCGGCAATGAGGGGAAATTCGTGGTGAAGGAATTGATCGAGCTCGTTCGAGAGGCGGTTTCGGCCCCCGACACCCTGGCGGTGCCCGCATGAAGATCCTGATCGCCGTGAAGCAGGTCGCCGCGCTCGACGAGGACTTCGAGATCCGCGAGGACGGCCGCGACGTGGAGGAGGAATTTCTCATCCGCGACCTGAACGAATGGGACGACTACTCCTTGGAAGAGGCGGTCAAGATCAAGGAAGCCTCGAGCGAGCCGGTGGAGGTGGTGATCGTGTCCGTGGCACCCGGGGAGGCGGACGAGTCGCTGCGCAAATGCCTCGCGAAAGGGGCGGACCGCGCGATCCGCATTTGGGACGATGGCATGGAGGAGTCCGATCCCATCGCCATCGCCCGCGTCCTGGCGGCGGCGGCCAAATCAGAGGCGCCCGACATGCTGTTTGCGGGCGTGCAATCCTCCGATCACACCTTCGCCTCCACCGGCATCGCCACCGCCGCATTTCTAGGCTGGCCGCACGCGGCCGTGGTGAGCTCTCTCGACTATGCACCGGGCGCGAAGAGCGCCGTATTCCGGCGCGAGCTGGAGGGGGGACTGCTGCAGGAGGTCGAGATCCAATGCCCCGCCGTGCTCACCATCCAGCTCGGCATCAACACCCCGCGATACGCCTCGCTTCGCAGCATCAAACAGGCGGCGGCGAAGCCCATCGAGGTCAAGAGCCTCGCTGATTTGAACCTGTCCGCCGGCGATGTCGGCGCATCGGGCTCTCATTCGCGTGTCCGTCGCATGTATATTCCCGACAAGGGCCGTGCGCAGCTCATCGAGGGCGATACGGCGGCCAAGGCCCGTCGGCTTGCGGAAATCATCCGCGAATTCAAAGGAGATGCGGCGTGAGCGGCATATTGGTGATCGCGGAGCAGCGGCGCGGGGAACTGCGCCCGGTATCGCTGGAACTGATCAGCGCCGCCCAGAACCTGCGCACCGCGGGTGACACCGTCACCGTGGCGATCCTGGCCGGATCGCCCGGCCTGTTCCTCGATTCCCTGAAACTCGCCGGCGTCGACGAGATTGTCGCGATCGAGGTGGCGGCCGCTGAATTCGACCCCGATACATTCGAGAGCGCCGTCGGCGCATTGATACGGGAGCGCAAGCCCGGGGTCGTGCTGGTCGCGCACAGCGTGGACTCGTTCGGATACGCCGCCGCGCTCGCCGCGAAACTCCATCTGGGCTTCGCCACCGACGTGTTCAAGGCCGAGCGCCTCGATGGCACCCTCGTCGCCACCCGCGGCGGATACGGACAGAAGGTCAACGTGGAAGTCGATTTCCCCGGCCGCGACACGGTGTTGCTCGCGATCCGTGCCAACGTATACAAGCCGCCGGACCAGCGGGGCGATCCGCGCATCAGCGAATTCGCCGCCCCCGCGACGATGAGCCGCGCCGGCGGCCGGGATTTCATCGAGCTTTCCTCCAACGACGACGTCGACATGACGGCCGCGGAATTCATCCTGACCATCGGCCGCGGCATCGGCGAGGAAACCAACGTGGCGCAGTTCAAGGAGCTCGCGGACGCCGTCGGCGCGACGCTCGGATGCTCGCGGCCCATCGCCGATGCCGGCTGGCTCCCCAAGAGCCGCCAGGTGGGCCAGTCGGGCAAGACGGCGAGCTCGTGCAAGCTCTACATCGCCATGGGTGTGTCGGGCGCCATCCAGCATCTGGCCGGCATGAAGCACGTGTCGACCATCGTCGCCGTGAACTCGGATGCCGGGGCGTCGATCTTCAACGTCGCCAAGTACGGAGTCGTCGGGGATATCTTCGAGATTGCCGAGGAATTGCGCCGGCTTTTCTAACGTCGAGGAAATTGAATGAACGCCACCGTGGAAGCGACCGCCGATGATTCCACCGCGAAGAGCGCGGGTCTGGAGCGTGGAATCGACTGGACCGGCGCCTTTTGGGTCGCGAGCGGGGTGCCGCCCCTGGTGCTGTTCTCCATTGGCGGCGTCGCGGCGACGGTCGGCAAGCTATCCTGGGTCATCTGGATCGCCTCGATTGCGATGGGCTTCATCCAATCGTTTACCTACGCCGAGATCGCGGGGCTCTTTCCCAACAAGGCGGGCGGTACCTCGATTTACGGCGCCATCGCCTGGGTGCGATACGGCAAGCTGATCGCACCCATTTCGGTCTGGTGCAACTGGTTCGCCTGGTCGCCGGTGCAGGCGACCGGCTCCGCGCTCGCGGCGGGCTACATCCTTGCCGGCCTGTACGCGCCCGACTCGCTGATCAACACCTGGCAATGGACGCTGCTCGACCTCGGCATGATCAAGACGGGACTCACCTTGCGGATCAACGCCACTTTCATCCTCGGGGCGGTCATTCTGCTCGCGGTGAAATTCATCCAGGACGGCGGCATTTTGCGCTCCGCCAACACCACGAAGATCCTGGGCATCTCGGCGATGATCCCGCTGCTGCTGATCGGCATCGTGCCGATTCTGACCGGCGACATCGTCAAGTCGAACCTTTTCCCGCTGGCGCCGCTGGCACACGATGCGTCCGGCCTGGTCACGGTCGGCTCCTGGAACATGGCCGGCATCACCTTGTTCGCCGCAGGCATGTTCCTCGCCGCGTGGTCCACCTACGGATTCGAGACCGCGGTCTGCTACACCGGGGAATTCAAGAATCCGAAGACCGACACGTTCAAGGCGATCTTTTACTCGGGCCTGCTCTGCGTCGTGGTCTACACCCTGGTGCCGTTCGCCTTTCAGGGGTACCTGGGTCTCGGCAACCTGGTGCATCCCGCGGTGCTCGATGCGGCCGGCAAGGTCGTCACGCCCGCGGAGTACTCGGGCATGCTGGCGCCGGAAATCTACTCCGGCACGGGCGTCGCAGCGGTGATGGCGAAGATGGTGCATGCCGGCCAGCTCATCGGGGCGGTCGTCGTCATCATGCTGATTCTCGCGCTGGTGCTGTCGCTGATGACCTCCATGGCCGGCTCGTCGCGCACGCTCTATCAGGCATCGCTCGACGGGTGGCTGCCGAAGTACCTGACCAAGGTGAACAAGCACGGGGCGCCGACCAACGCCATGCTGACCAATCTGGGTTTCAACCTCGTGCTGCTGCTCTTGTCCGACACCGTGTTCATCATCGGCGCGGCGAACATCGGCTACCTCATTTTCAATTTCCTCAATTTGAACGCCGGTTGGATCCATCGCATGGACCGCCCGCGTCAGGACAGGCCCTGGCGCGCGCCGTCATGGATCCTCGCCGCCGGCGCGTTGCTCTCGTTCGTGAACCTCGCGTTCATGGGCTTCGGCGCCGACGTCTACGGCTCCGGCACGCTCAAGACCGGGTTGATTTTCGCGGCGCTGATCGTGCCCGTGTTCATCTATCGCCACTACATCCAGGACAAGGGCGTGTTTCCGCCGGAGATGGCGCAAGACCTGGAAATGGTGGGCGGCGAGCGCATCGTGAACCGCGCCGGCCTCTGGCCCTATGCGGTGCTCGCGCTCGGGATCGCCGTGGTCGCCGTGACCCATCACCTCGCGGTGTACTAGCTTCGGGGGCCCGTCATGCTCGTAACCGGCATCAAGAGTAAACCCGTCTATGCTCCTTTGCGCGCCGATACGCGCGGACGCTACCACCTCATGCTGGGCAAGGGCCCGGGCAACGTGGCGCTGATGCGCGTGCTGCAGGAGCTCCAATCGGCCGCCCCGCAGGCCCTTGGGAGGACCCGCGTCCTTTTGATCCCGGAGGAACCCCGGCGGCGGGACGCCGCGACGCGCCGCCGGACGTTGCCCGTTCCCCGCCGATCCACCCGTGTCCGACGCGCGGCCCGAGAATTTCGCCGCGCTGGGGCTCGAGGCGCTGCGCGTGTTTGCGGATGCCCCTTCGCTGTTGCGGGAATTTCGCTCGCTCCTCGACGGCGCCCTGATGGGTACGCGCCTGTACGTGGCGGGCCCCGAGAGCTTCATCGGGCTCGCGATGAAGATCGCGCTCGAGTTCGACCTGAACAAGGACGAGGTGCGCGCCGAGGAGCTCGGCAGCCGCGCCCGGCGTGTCTATTGCATCCATTGCCGGGCGACGACGGAGGACGTGCGCACCAATGTCGCGCGCTGCGTCGACTGCGGAAGCTGGCTGCTCGTACGCGATCACTATTCGCGGCGGCTGGCCGCCTACATGGGCGTGATGGTCGATGCGGAAGCGCCCGGCGAGCTGCCGGAGATCAAGGAAGTGTTCGTATGAGCGAGGCTCAGACCCTCGAGGTCGAGGTGACGTCGATCGAGCAGGTCACGCCGCTGATCAAGCATTTCAAGTTGCGGCCGGTGTCCGGGGACGCCATGCCCGCGTTCTCCGGAGGTTCGCACATCGTGGTGGTGATGCGCACACCCACCCGCGTATACCGTAACCCCTATTCCCTGCTGAGTCCGCCGCACCGTCTCGACTCCTATGAGATCGGCGTGCGCCGCATGGAGGAATCGCGCGGCGGGTCGCATTTCATGCACGATCGGGTCGGCGTGGGGACGCGGCTCGAGATCGCCCACCCGGTGAATCTGTTCGCGCTGGACAAGATCGCGCGCAAGCACGTCCTCATCGCCGGCGGCATCGGCATCACGCCGTTCATGGCACACCTCGAGGACTTGCACGAAGGCCGCGTGCCCTACGAGCTGCATTATTCGGTTCGTGGCCGCGAGCACGCCGCCTTCCTGCCGCGAATCCTGGAGCGCACCGGGGAAAGGGTGCGCATGTATTACGACAGCGAGGGCCAGAGCATCGATTTCGACGGCCTGCTGTCGAACCAACCCCTGGGCACCCACGTCTACGTCTGCGGTCCGGCGGGCCTGATCGACAAGGTGGCGGCGACTGCCCGCGCGTGGGGCTGGCCGGACAGCCATATTCACTGGGAGCAGTTCAGCGCACCCCCGGTGGGGGACGCGTTCGAGGTGTTCCTCGCACGCTCCAAGGTGACCGTGCATGTCCCGCCGGACCAAAGTCTCCTGGAAAGCATCGAGGCGCAAGGGGTCGAGGTGCCCTATCTTTGCCGGGGCGGCGTTTGCGGATTTTGTCAGACCCGGGTGCTCGAACTGGATGGGGAGCTGATCCACAACGACCACTTCCTGTCGGACGCCGACAAGGCGAAGCGCAACACCATCATGCCGTGCGTGTCGCGGGCACGCTGCAAGAGCCTGGTGCTCGACCTGTAGCCGCCTTGAACCTCGAGGAACGCCCATGAGCGCCGTATTCAAGCCAGACGAAACATTCAGGAACGACTTCACGTTCCGCAACTCCCCCGAGGCCATCCGGCGGTTCCCGCTGCCCTTCGTGGAGGACCAGTACATGTATTCGGTCAACATCGAGCCGCACATGCCGGGAGCGAAGGGCTCGGTGGTGGAATTCGCCTTCGACGTGGACGAGCACTACGTCGCCGAATGCCGCGAGCGGGCGATGGTCCTCGACGCCGAGCCGCTGCGCTACCAGGCGCTGCCGCACATGATGAGCGCGCAATGGGATTGCCTGGAGCTCATCATGGAATCGCTGGCGCGCGATTATCCCGCGCATTTTTCGCTCGCGAAGCGCGCCAATCGATGGCACTGGATCAACAAGCCGCTCGGCATCGACCAGGAATTCACCTTCGGAGACCCGCGACGCCTGCCCCGCGAGCCGCTCGATTTCATCACCCGCCAGGCGCAGGGCGATTTCGTGGTCATGGACCAGCGCGACGGGGACCTCTGGGCCGAGGCGGGCATGGTGACCACTCCCGCCGACTGGTCGCTCGACTTCGACATCGGCATGACCTTCAAGGAGTGGCACGGACCCGTTCCCTTGGCGCACGAGATCGGCGTCTTCGACAGGGCGCTCAAGTATCTGCTGAATTTGCGTCTGGGCCAGCCGGTGCGGCGCCTCAACTGGACCATGACGGTGAACCCGCGTCTCGACACCTCGCCGGAGAACTATCCGAAGTGGGGACCGGACCGCGCCACCGTCACCCGGCAAAACGCCGGCGACCTCGTGCATCTGCGCGTCGAGTTGCAGGGATTGTGGCGGCTGCCGCGCAGCAATGCCGTGCTGTTCGGGATCCGCTGCTATCTCATCAGCGTGCGCGAGCTCGCGACCATCCCCAAGTGGGCGCGGCGGGTGCATAGGGCGCTCAAAGGCCTGCACCCCGCCCTCGTCGACTACAAGGGGCTCACCCGCTATCGCGACACGGTGGTCGAATGGCTGGCGCCCTTCGACGACGGCTCGCCCACCACACCCGGAGCAGCACCGGATTGAGCGCTTCATCGAGCGCGGACCATTTCAACGAAGATCGGAGATAGTTTCATGGCACTCAGTTGGCGTCACTCGGTATTGGCGGATCGGCACCGCGCCTTGGGCTCGAAGCTCGAGGATTGGAACGGCATGGGCACGGCCTGGACGTACTCCAAGGATGTCGCCCAGGATCACGTCGCGATCCGCACCAAGGCGGCGCTCATGGACGTCTCCGGACTGAAGAAGTTGTATCTCGTCGGTCCACACGCCTCGGCGATATTGAACTATGCGACGACGCGCGATGTGACCAAGATCTACCCGGGCAAGTCCGCCTACGCCTGCATGCTCAACGAAGCCGGCCACTTCATCGAGGACTGCATTCTGTACCGGCTGGCGCCGAACGCCTGGATGGTGGTCCACGGAAGCGGCGCGGGACATGAGACCCTGACGGGCTACGTAGTCGGCCGAAACGCGGCGATGATCGTCGACGACGACCTGCACGATCTGTCGCTCCAGGGGCCCCTTGCCGTCGACTTCCTCGCGAAGCACGTCCCGGGGATCCGGAGCCTCAACTATTTTCACCACCGGCCGGCGACTCTGTTCGGAAAGCCGGTGACGATCTCCCGCACCGGCTACACCGGGGAGCGCGGCTATGAGATTTTCTGCAAGGGCGAGGATGCCGGGCTCATCTGGGACACGATCCTGAGCGAAGGCAAGCCCATGGGCATCATCCCGGCCTGCTTCACGACGCTCGACTGGGTGCGCGTCGAGAGCTACCTGCTGTTCTATCCCTATGACATGTCGCAGATGTACCCGTTCGAGCACGATCCGCCGGGCGACAGCTTGTGGGAGCTCGGCCTCGACTTCACCGTGAGCCCCGGCAAGAACGATTTTCGCGGCGCGGACGCGCACTCCCGCCTCAAGGGCAGGGAGCGCTTCAAGATTTTCGGGCTGCTCGTGGACGGCAAGGTCCCCGCAGATATGGGCGATGCGGTGTATCAGGGCGACAAGAAGGTCGGCGTGATCACCTGCGCGATGGTGTCGAGCCTGACCGGAAAATCGATGGCCATCGCGCGCCTCGACGTGCCGGTCGCGGTCCACGGCACCAAGCTCGAGGTTCGCGGCAAGAACGTCAAGGGCCCGGCGATCGCGCACACCCTGCCGTTCGACGATCCGGACAAGAAAAAGCGCACCGCGGTGGGTTGAGCCCGTGAAAACCAGGGCGTGATGGTCAGGTCGTAGACCGGCAAGCGGCGCGGGCGCGCGCCGCGCGCACCGCGAGACCCACGAGCATCAAGAGCGGCGCGCCGCTCAGGATCGCCAGGAGGCCCGCTTGCGGCCAGTGGTCCATCGCGAAGCCGCCGAGGCTCGGGCCGATCACTCCGCCCGCGCAATACACCATCACGAACACGGTGTTCGCCGCGGCCAGCTCAGCCGCCGGAAATTGCTCCCCCAAGAGCGCGATCCCCTGGCTGTAGAACGCGTACAGCGTTCCACCCCAGAGAAACAGCAGAAGGCCGAGCCAGACCGGCGTGTCCAGGCAAACCGGCAGGAGCAGCGGACCGAGCGCGCTCGCGACCGCGCACCCTGCGAGGAGTGTGCGCCGCCCGAAGCGGTCCGCGAGCAGCCCGATGGGCATTTGCAGCACGACGTTGCCGGCCATGAACACGGTCACCAGAAACAGCGCCGCGCGCTCCTGCATGCCGGCATGCAATCCGTACAGCGGCAAGAGCGCCAGATCCGCCGATTCGACCAATCCGGCAACCACGGCCGCCAGCATCACGATGGGCGCGATGCGCACCGCGCGGACGAGGTCGACGAGCGGCGCGCGGGCGCCGGCATCCGTCACGGGGCCCTTCAACATCAGAACCGGCACCAACGTGGCCATCAGGCAGACGGCGCCGACCACGAAGGGCAGCCAGCCCTCCGTCCCCGTGAACTCGAGCAGGACCGGGCCGCCGATGATGCCGACCGAGAAAACCGTGCCGTAGATGCCCATGACGGTGCCGCGCTCCGCATCGCCGCTCACGGTGTTCAGCCAGATCTCGCTCCCGATCCAGCTCAATCCGAGCACGCAGCCCGTGACGAATCTGAAGCACATCCACGGGGCGGCGCCCGAAGCCGCCGGCATGAACGCCAGCACCAGTGCGCCGGTCGAGATGCCGATGACCACGCTGCGCTTGAGTCCCAGGTGCCCGATGAGCCGCGGATAGAGCGGCCCGCACAGGATGACCGCGACCAGACTTGCGGCGGTGACGGCGCCGATCGCGAGGGCCGAGCTTCCCGTGCGGCTCAAGGCGATGGCGATCAGGGGCGGCTGGAAGCCGAAGATCAATCCCACTCCGAGGCTCGAGGAAAGAATCGCCGCGAGCGTCAGGCGGCGGGAAGCACCGCTCAACTGCCCGCTTCCGGAGCGCGAGGCGGGCGCGCCGCCCCGCCGCCGGGCAACGGCATCGCGGAAAATCGCCGGGTCGGGCCGGTAATCGCTCCAACCCGCGGTCGGCATAATCCATGCATCGTCAATCCTTAAGTTCGTCGAGGGTTCTTAGCACGCAACAAACTTGCGTGCTAGTAAACCCTATGCTACTTATCGACCAAGCGGATCATAAGCGATCCCTCGGCGATACGGCGGCGGTGTGCGAAGGGCTTGCAATTGGGGGATGGGCAGCGCGCCGAGGCGTCGGGCGGCCTTTTTCATTCAGGGAGAATCGGGTAATGAAAATAAAATGCGTCGCGCAAGCGGCCTTGTCTTCTCGCGTGGTTTCGCTGGTCGCCATTCTCAGCGTCGGATGGATGGGCGGCCCGGCCGTCGCCGATCCCGCCGCGGCCGGCCCGTCTGCTTCGCCCGCCGGCGAATCCGCGCCGGCGCGCGGCAATGATCTGGAGGAGATCGTCGTCACCGCCGAGAAGCGCGACTCCACCGTGCAGGCCACGCCGATCAGCATGAGCGCGTTGAGCTCGAGCGACCTGGCCGAGCAGAACATCGGGTCGATACAGGATCTGGTCGGCGCCATCCCCGGAATCTCGCTGCGCACGGCCGGCCCGGGCCAGACCGAGTATGAAATGCGCGGCTTGGGTTCCTCCGGCGGTTCCGTGGCGACCGTCGGCTTCTACATCGACGAAACCCCCTTGTCGGCATCCGCCGTGGCGCTCAACGGCCGCACGGTCATCGACGCCGACCTCTACGATCTCAATCACACCGAGATCCTGCGCGGCCCCCAGGGCACCCTGTACGGCGCGGGATCCATGGGCGGCACCATCAAGCTGGTGACCAATCAGCCGAAGCTCAACACCTACGAGGGCTCGGCGGCGGTCGACGCCTCTCAAACCACCGGCGGCAGCACGAACGGCCGCGGCAGCTTGATGCTGAATCTTCCCATCGGCGACATCGCGGCGTTTCGCTTCGTGACGACGGACAAGTACATCAGCGGCTGGATCGACCGCAAGGTCATCGCTCCGGGACAGTTTCCCTATCCGACCAACTACGGAAATTGCGGCGTTTATTATTGCAACCGCGGCGACGTTCAGGACGCGCCGGTCGCCGAAGACATCACAAGGCTCCAACCTCGAGCGGTTCATCTCTTCGCGCGGATCCTTGCTGGTTCAACCGATGGACACCTTGTCGATCACCGGCAACTTCATGTATCAGCGCATCGATGCCGACGGCTACAACAACTATCAGTCCCCTCCCGGGTGCTGCGCGATCTATCAGCCTTACGACATCAAAGAGCCCTACTACGACTCGTTCCATCTGTGGAGTTTGAAGGTCAGCTACGACATGCCTTTTGCGAACTTGACGTCGGCATCGTCCTATTGGAAGCGCGACGTATACCAATCGACGGATTCGACCGAAGCCCTGCAGAACATTTTTAATTACACACAATTTGTCCCCAACCTCTACGAGGACAACGATACGACCTGGCAGATTGCACAGGAATTGCGCCTCACCTCGCGCGGTGACAGCGACTTCCAGTGGGTGGGGGGTCTGTACTATTCAAACTTGCACTCGGGCTACATCACCAAGAACCAGGCCGTTGGGTTCGTCACCACACCGGCCTGCCCTTACGGCGCCGGTCCGGTGGGCGGCAGCTGCCCGGCGGGGTCGCAGTTCACCTATGGAGCCATCGCGGGTTACAACCCCGAAGGCCTCATGTTCAACGACAACAATCCGAACATTCTCAGTCAGAAAGCGGTATTCGGCGAGGCAAGCTACAAGTTCACCCCCACCCTCAAGCTCACGGCAGGCTTGCGCTTCTACAAGTTCGACATCAGCAACGAGGCCAATCAGCGAGGCCTTGGCACGGCCACCGGCAATGCCACGCCAACGATTGCCAGCGCATCCGGGAGCAATACCAGCTTGTTGCCGAAGCTGAACCTCTCGTATGAACCCACGTCGGACCTTACGCTCTATAGCACCCTGTCCAAGGGTTCCCGACCCGGCGGCGTCAACCTGCCGATCCCGTTGAGCCCGAGCAGCTTCTATTACTGTGGAGGCCCCGCTCCCGGAACCATTTATTCGGGCGGCAGCGGCCCGAGTTATCTGACCAGTCAGCCGTCATACTACGCGCCGGACGACATTTGGAGCCTCGAATTCGGCGAGAAAGCCAAGCTCGACGATCGGCGATTCACGGTCAATGCGGACGTCTTCTACGTGAAATGGCACAACATCCAGCAGCTGATCGTGCTGAGCTGCGGCTATCCCTACAACACCAACGTGGGTGACGCCAAATCCTACGGGCCGGAACTCGAAATGGCGGCGAAAATCACCGACGAGCTCACGGTGGATTTGTCCGGCGCCTATACCCAGGCCTACATCAGCGCGCCGAGAGCCATCCTGGGGCTGAGCGAGCCGGTAGGCACGCCCGGCGTCCCGGTCTACTCGGGCCAGCGCATTACCAACATCCCAAAGTACACGGGCGACCTGGCTCTGAGCTACGAGACGATGCTTCCCCAAACCTACGAATTCAAATTCCGCGTAGCCGAGTCTTACGTGGGCCCGACGCAGGATACGGCCTATTACCGCGAGACCTTGGGACCCTACGGCTTGCTCGACTTCCGGATGGGGGTGGGCAAGAACGCCTGGCAGGCCTCCCTGTTCGGCACCAACATGACCAACAAGCACGCGGCGCTCACCATCGACAACACGGTGTTCGCGTGGCAGCAGCCGACGATCACCCGGGTCTCGACCAACCAGCCGCGCACCATCGGGCTTGGGTTCGAAACGAAATTCTGACGCCGTATCGAGTCGTCGTGCGAAACGCAATCGGGGGGCGCAAGTCCCCCGATTTTCGTAATATGGGCTCCCTGCGGGGCGCCCGGCGCCTCGGAACGGCGTAGGGAGAGGTCAGTGACCGACAAATCCGTCAAGGCGATCGACCACGACGCCGAGCAGCTTCGCGCGTTGGGCTACGAATCGCATTTCGACCGCACCATGTCGAAATGGGAGAATTTCTCGCTGGGATTCACCTACCTGTCGCCGGTGGTGGGTGTTTACAGCCTGTTCGCCTTCGCACTGGCGGCGGGCGGGCCCCCGATGTTCTGGTGGTATCTGCTCGTCGGTGTCGGCCAGATGTTCGTCTGTCTCGTATTCTGCGAGGTCGTCTCTCAATTTCCGATCTCCGGCGGCCTGTATCCCTGGGCGCGGCGACTGGTGGGCAAGCGCTGGGCCTGGATGGCCGGTTGGATCTATGGCTGGGCACTCCTCGTCTCGATCGCCGCCGTCGCGACCGGCGGTGCGCCGTTCGTCGCACAGCTCCTCGGCTTCCCGGTCACCCCAACGAACACCACGGCCATGGCGCTGGCGATGATCGTGTTTGCGACGGCCTGCAACGTGAGCGGCACCCGGCTGCTCGCGCGCGTGGCGATGTTCGGCTTCATATGCGAGCTCATCGGCGCCATTGTGGTGGGCGGCTATCTGCTGCTGTTTGCGCGCCATCAAGCGTTCAGCGTGCTCTTCGACACCTTCTCGATTCGCAGCAGCAGCGGCAGCTACCTGCCGGCGTTTCTGGCCTCGGCTCTCG
The DNA here is from genome assembly GCA_963748995.1 of uncultured Gammaproteobacteria bacterium. Classification (GTDB taxonomy): domain Bacteria; phylum Pseudomonadota; class Gammaproteobacteria; order Steroidobacterales; family Steroidobacteraceae; genus Bog-1198. Next base: position 29,112 of record CAVVKU010000013.1, read on the forward strand.
CCGCCATGTTCTGCTACTACGGCTTCGAGGCCTGCGGCGACGTTGCGGAGGAGACCCCCAATGCCAGCCGCATGATCCCCAAGGCCATGCGCATGACCATCTATGTCGGCGGCGCGGCCGCGATGCTCGTGTGCGTCGCGCTGATTCTCGCGGTGCCCGACATGAACGCCATTCTATCCGGGAAGGACACCGATCCCGTGGCGACGATTCTGCGCTCTGCCATGGGCGAGGTCGGATTTCGCGCCGTGCTCGCCGTGGTTCTCGTGTCGTTCATCTCGTGCTGCTTGAGCATGCAGGCTGCCGCGAGCCGCCTCTTGTTCGCCTATGCGCGCGACGAGATGATCGTCGGCAGCAAGCTGTTGAGCCGCATCTCGCCGCACACGCACGTACCCGTGGCCTCATTGGCAATTGCAGGCCTGGTTCCGTCGCTCATCGCGCTCGGCGGCTTGTGGCTGCAAAATGCCGTCGCGACCATCATCAGCTTCGCCTCGGTCGGGATCTACATGGCGTTTCAGATGCTGGTGCTCGGGGCGTTGATCGCGAGGTCGAAGGGTTGGACACCCACCGGTCCCTTCACGCTCGGCCGTTGGGGTTTGCCGGTGAATCTCGTCGGGTTCGCCTACGGGATCAGCGCGATTTTCGACATGATGTGGCCGCGCGCCCCGCAGGATCCCTGGTACAGCAACTACGGCATGATCGTGACGGCGGTCGGAGTCATCGTGCTTGGGACCGTGTACATGCTCACCGCAAAGCCCTACGAGCGGGGCAATGCGCCGGCGGGGGATGCGCATCGACCGCGGGTGGGGACCGGCGCCGGCGTCGTTGCCCCTCTTGACGCCTAGGTAGAGCCGTCCCGGCGGCTGACCGTCCAGGGCGGTTCGGGGCGGATTGTGCTGGCTCTCACCCCGCCTATCCGCTACCGTGGGCGCGCGAACGTCGACGCACAAGACCTACTGAAGACACTGAAAAGGTACTAGCGATGGTGCAGGTAAACACAACCACGGCGGATCCTGCCACGGCAATCCCCTCGGCCCCGCCCACCCACGCGAACGAGCTCAGCCGTTCGCTCAAAGGGCGGCACCTCACCATGATTTCGATCGGCGGGATCATCGGTGCAGGGTTGTTCGTGAGTTCGAGCACCGCGATCATCGCCGCCGGACCGGCGAGCTTCGTGAGCTACGCCATTTGCGGTTTCTTGATTTTGCTGGTGATGCGCATGCTGGGCGAGATGGCCACGTCCATGCCCCACGTTCGCTCTTTCACGGAATTCGCGCGTGCGGGGCTCGGCGACGGCGCGGGCTTCGTGGTCGGCTGGCTGTATTGGTACTTCTGGGTGCTGGTGGTTCCCGTCGAGGCCATCGCCGGCGCCAAGATCCTGCAGCACTGGTTGCCGGCATTTTCGCCGCTGCAGATCGGCCTCGGGCTGATGACCGTCATGACCTGCGTCAATCTCATGTCCGCGCGCTCCTATGCGGAATTCGAGTTCTGGTTCGCGTCCATCAAAGTGGCGGCCATCATCGTATTCATCGTCATCGCCGCCTCGTTCGCCTTCGGCTGGACTTCACCGCATGGCACCACCTTCGGCAACCTGTCGGACTTCGGCGGATTCGCGCCGCACGGCTGGATCGCGGTGCTTGCCGCCGTGCCCACCGTGTTCTTCGCCATGACCGGCGCCGAGATCACCACGGTCGCAGCGGCGGAATCCGCGCAGCCGGAGCGGGCCGTCGCGCGCATGGGGGCCGCCGTGATCTGGCGCATCCTCGTGTTCTACGTGGCCTCGATTTTCCTGATCGTCTCGGTGACGCCGTGGAACAACGTTCGCTCCGGCGAGTCGCCTTTCACGCTGGCGCTCAACGCCATGCACGTGCCCTGGGCGCCCGAGATCATGAGCGTCATCATCCTCACCGCCGTCCTTTCGTGCCTCAACTCCGCGTTCTACGTGAGCTCCCGCGTGCTGTTCATCCTGGCCGACCGCCGCGACGCGCCGAAAATGCTGGTGACCTTGAATTCGAGGCGCGTTCCCGTGGTCTCGGTGCTCATGGGCTCGGTGGCCGGATTTCTCGGCATCATTGCCGCCACCGAGGCTCCGCAGGCGGTATTCGATTTTCTGGTGAGCTCATCGGGCGCGCTGATCGTGTACGTCTACATGACGATCGCCGTCGCGCAGATCGCCTTGCGCAGGCGCCGTGAGCGCGCGGGCGCGCAGAAGCCCCCGGTGGTGATGTGGCTCTTCCCCTGGCTGAGCTATGCGGCCATCGCGGCTATGGGCGCCGTCCTGATCGCCATGGCGTTCACGCCCGGCTCGCAACAGGACTTCAAGGCGAGCGCCGTGACCTTGGTGGTCGCGATCGCCGCCTATTTCCTCGTCAAGCGGCTGCGCAAGCCCCAAAGCGCATGAGCTTAAGCCGAAAGATCATTTCCCGGGATTGAACACCCGTCGGATGATGTTGCCGCAGCCGAGCGGCTGCGCGCGCCGGGCTGATCTATTTTTTGCACTGTCAAGTGAAAAAAATTGGATGCACCCCTACAAAGTATCGCGTGCAGGCGCTCCAGTTTTTGGCAGTATGAAGTTGCCCTCGCAGGATGACGGACGCGAAGGCAGCAAAGGTTTAGGAAGTCTCGTACCGGCAAGCCAGCCAACTCCCCCGTCGGTGCGATATCCGGCGGCGTGGGCACCTCAACAGGACCCACGCCGTTTTTTATTCCCCTATCAGCGAACCTTGACCGGCCGCGTCCTGCGCATTTCGTTTCTCCGGCAACCTCCCTGCCGCTTGTCCCCCACAGCTACAATGCCGCATCACGCTGAGGAGACGAAATGCCGATCGAACGCTTGCACCCCGGACCTCGAATGTCGCAGGTCGTGATTCACAACAAGACCGTCTATCTGGCCGGACAGGTCGCCGAGGAGGCCGCAGGCAAGGGCGTCGGCGAGCAAACGCGGGAGATTCTGTCGACCATCGACGGCCTCTTGGCGGAGGCGAAAACGGACAAGACCCGGATCCTTTCGGCCACCATCTGGCTCACCAGCATGTCGACGTTCGGCGAGATGAACCAGGTGTGGGACCAGTGGGTCGCACCCGGCTCCACCCCGGCGAGAGCGACGGTGGAGAGCGCCAAGCTGGCGGGATCGCAGTACAAAATCGAAATCTCCATGATCGCCGCTCAGCCGTAGCTCATCGGAGGCCGCCGGTATCCGCCTACACACGCCAAACCACATAAGTCTTGCGTAGAGCCTCGTGAACGGTCCAAGTCCCTTTCGTTGCCGCAGGAAACCACGCCGCATCTCCGGCTCGGAACTCGAGTCGCTGGCCGTCGTCACAATCAAAAGTTACGTGACCGGCGATGAAGTGGCTGAACTCAGCGTCGACAACGGCACGGCGGAACTTGCCCGGGGCGGCCTCCCACGTGCCGACGCGAAGCGACTTATCCGCGGTCGAATAGGCTTCGCACGTCGAGAGGATCGGCGCTTCCGATCCAGTAACGGCGCTGGCTGCCGAAGCGCTGGCGAACTGGGTCAACGGAATCGAGCTGGGCGCCTTGATATGAATGATCGTCACGAAAATTCTCCTTCGAAATCCGCAATACAATGTCTGCGCTCGATGAGTATTGCGATCCTGGGAACCTTGTGTCCCACCCCGAGGAACGATCAGCTAGCGCTCGAATTTCGTCGACAGGATGATGGAGGATGTCGTTCGCTCCACGCCATCCAACCCTCCGATGCGATCGATGACTTCGTCCATCTCGGCCACCGAGGCGGTCGCCGCGACGGCGATCAGATCCACATCCCCGCTCACCGAGTGCAGCACGCGCACCTGCGGGATGGCGCGAAGCGCGGCCGTCACCGCGCGGGACTCCTTGGGGCCGACCTTGATCATGACATGGGCGCGCACCGCGCCGAAATCGTGCTCGGGCGCGAGCCGCACGCCGTAGCCCGCGATCACGCCTTGTTTCTCCAGCCGCTCGATGCGGCTCTGCACGCTGGTGCGCGAGCGGCCCACCAGGCGCGCCAACTGCGCCGTCGAGGCGCGGCCGTTCTCGCGCAGGGCTGCAATGAGCGTCTGATCGATGGAATCCATGCATTTCGCCGATATTGGGCCTGCGAATCCACTAAATATACCGTAAATACGGTTAATCAGCGCCTACCATTCGCCGGGCTTGGTGGGCGAAAATGGTGCACCGGCGGGAGGGGTTTCATATGCATCAGATTGCCATCGTAGGCGCGGGAAAGATCGGGTCGATGATTGCGGAGCTTCTGGTGAGCTCGCGCGATTATGCGGTCACGGTCATCGACCGCTCGCAAGCTCAACTGGATCGGTTGGAGACGGGCGCAGCCGTGACGAAAGTGGCCGCCGACATCACCCAAGGCGACACGCTGCCGAAATTGCTCGCCGGCAAGTACGCCGTGCTCTCCGCGGCCCCCTACCACGCCACGCGGCTCATCGCCGAGTCCGCCAAGTCGGCAGGCGCGCATTACCTCGATCTGACCGAGGATGTCGCGAGCACCCGCGCGGTCAAGCAGCTCGCCAGGGGCGCGCGCACGGCGTTCATTCCCCAATGCGGGCTGGCGCCGGGGTTCATCACCATCGTCGCGAGCGATCTCGCCTCGCATTTCGATCAGCTTCAGGACGTGCGCATGCGCGTCGGCGCCCTGCCCAAATTTCCGTCCAACGCGCTCAATTACAATCTGACCTGGAGCACGGATGGGGTCATCAACGAGTATTGCGAGCCGTGCGAAGCCATCGTCAACGGTCAGCTTCGTGAGACCCAGGCGCTCGAGGAGCTGGAGGAATTCTCGCTCGACGGCATTCTCTACGAGGCCTTCAACACCTCGGGCGGCCTCGGCACCCTCTGCGAGACATTGGCGGGCAAGGTGCGCAACCTGAACTACCGCACCATCCGCTATCCCGGGCACGCGGCCATCATGAAGGCGCTGTTGAACGATCTGCGTCTGCGGGACCGGCGCGAGCTGTTGAAGGACATCTTGGAGAATGCCGTGCCGGTGACGCTCCAGGACGTGGTCATCGTGTTCGTGACGGTCAGCGGCATGAAGGGCGGCCAGCTCGTGCAGGAGACCTACGCCAACAAGGTCTACGCGGCGCCGATGGGCGGCCGGGTGCGCAGCGCCATCCAGATCACCACGGCCGGCGGCATCTGCGCCGTCCTCGACATGCTCAGGGCCGGTGATCTGCCGCAATCGGGTCTCATCAAACAGGAAGAGATCGGCTTGGAGGCGTTTCTCGCCAATCGCTTCGGCCGTGTCTACGCGACCCCGACCGTCGCGGCGTCGAACGCCGCCTGACGTTTCGGCGGGTTCCTGCCGGGCCGCTCACTGGCGCAGGGCGTAGGTGAGGCGGCTCCGCCGATCGATCAGGCCATGCCCCAGCAGCCACTGATGCGCATCGTCGGCGTCCTCCGCGAACCACTTGCCCGCGCTGCCCAGACGAAAGCTGTATCCCCACTCGTCCATGTCGGCGAACAATCGCTGCGCACCGACTTTGCCGAGCGCCTGCGCCATCAGAACCTGCAAATAGCACACCGCGGTCTCCTCCGCGTCGTCCCCACCCGCATCGGTGTGCAGGCCCACGCGGCGCTCGGGCGTCATGCAGATGAAATGCGCGCTTTCGTGCAGCACGGAATGCAACGGGGTGTCGAGGCGCGCGTACACCTTCGAGCCGATGAGTCCCGCCTCGCTTTCCCCCCAATGGGACCCCGGAATCGCCTCGCCTGGCGCAACCAGCGTCAGCTCCAACCCATAACGGTCGAGCAGCACCAGCAATTCGAGCCGGTCGATGGAGTTGAGCTTGAGCACACGGGTGCCCTGCCGCTACTTCAGACGGGTCAGCCGATGCATCGCCATGCCGACCAAATCCCGCGCCATCTGTGCGCGAAGGATGTCCGCTTCGTGCTCCTTGGCGAGCAGCACGTTCTCCTCGAAGCTGTAGTCCTTCGACAACGTGATGGTCTGCGGCGCCATGAGCTCGGAATCCGGTCCATGGACGGCGAACGTGACGGTGTAGGTCAGCTCGTAGTCGGTGGGGATGTTGCGCGCCGAAACGGCGAGGGTGCGCTGCTCCACCAGATCCTTCGTGACTTCGATGGTCGCCGTCGCGTCCTGCCGCCCGGGCTCCAGCACCGCCCCGGCGCTTTTCAGCTCGTGCTCGAACTCGCGCGCGAAATCCGTATAAGGGATTCTTGACCGACAGATAGGGCCGTGCGAGAACCGGGGGCAGATGCTCGCTTCCCGCGAGGCGAAATCCGCACGCCGACAGCGCGAACGACGCGGCGCAGGCGAGCGCGACGCAACCCGGGCGTGTCATCTAGACGACCACGTTGACGAGCTTGCCCGGCACGACGATGACTTTGCGCACGGGCCCCTCCCCGACGAATTTTTGCACGTGAGCGTCGGTGAGCGCCGCCGTGCGCACCGTCTGATCGTCTGACCCGGCGGGCACGGTGATGCGCGAGCGCAGCTTCCCGTTGACCTGCACGACGATCTCGACCATCGACTGCTCCAGGGCGGTCGCATCGACTTGCGGCCAGGTCTCGTCGATCAGCGCGGTACGGTGCCCGAGTTCGCACCACAGTGCGTGCGTCGCATGCGGAATGATGGGCGACAGTGCGATCACGGCGATTTCGAGCGCCTCCTGCATTACGCTCCGGTCGCGGTCGGTGCGTTGCGGAAATTTCGACAGCGCGTTGAGCAACTCCATCGCCGCCGCGATGGCCGTGTTGAAAGTGCGGCGCCGCCCGATGTCGTCCGTCACCTTGCCGAGCGTCTGATGCGCCTGGCGCCTGATGGCGCGCTGCGCGTCGTCGAGCCCTTCCTTGTCGAGCGGCGCAACCGCACCCGCCGACACATGCTCGTACACCGCCCTCCAAAGCCGCTTGATGAAGCGAAATGCGCCCTGCACGCCTTCGTCGGACCATTCGAGCGTCTGTTCCGGCGGAGCCGCGAACATGGTGAACAGCCGCGCAGTGTCCGCACCCAGTTCGTCCACCAGCGCCTGCGGGTCCACGCCGTTGTTCTTGGATTTGGACATGGTGATCACGCCGGCGGACTCCACCTCACGCCCATCCTTGCGCAGAACCGGCACGGGGCGCTGGTCGCGGCTGACCACTTCCACATCCGCGGGATTGAAGTACTCGATGCGGCCGGACTCGGTCTTTCGAAAGAAGGCCTCGTTGAGCACCATGCCCTGCGTGAACAGGTGGGTGAAAGGCTCCTTGAAGGACACCGCGCCCAATTCGCGCATCACCCGGGTCCAGAAGCGCGAATACAAAAGATGCAGGATCGCGTGCTCGATCCCGCCGATGTACTGGTCGACGGGCAGCCAATAGTCGACACGCTCGTCGAGTGCCGCGCGGCCGTTGTCGCTGCAGGCAAAGCGCAGGAAATACCAGGAGGAGTCCACGAACGTATCCATGGTGTCCGTCTCTCGCCTCGCCGGACGCCCGCAGCGCGGGCACGTGCACGCGAGGAACGCGGCGTCCTTGAGCAGCGGATTGCCGCTGCCGTCCGGCACGAGATTATCGGGGAGAATCACCGGCAATTGATCGTCGGGAACGGGCACCACGCCGCAATCGGCGCAATGAATGATGGGGATGGGACATCCCCAGTAGCGCTGCCGCGAGATGCCCCAGTCGCGCAGCCGCCACGTGATCCGCTTCTCGCCGAGCTCGAGTCGCTCGAGATCCGCGGCCACCGCATCCACCGCTGCCGCGAATTCGAGGCCATCGTACTTGCCCGAATTGACGCAGCGGCCATGCTCGTTGTACCAGCTCTGCCACGCCTCGGTGGAATAGATTCGACCGTCGACCTGGATGACCGGTTCGATCGACAAACCGTATTTCTTGGCGAATTCGAAATCCCGCTCGTCGTGCGCGGGAACGCCCATGACCGCCCCATCGCCATAGCTCATGAGCACGTAGTTGCCGACCCAAACCGGCACATGACTGCCCGTGAGCGGATGGCGCACGCTGAGTCCCGTCGCCATGCCTTTCTTCTCCTGCGTGGCGAGCTCCGATTCGATGGCCGGGCCCCGCTTGCATTCCTCGATGAACGCTGCGAGTGCCGCATTGCCGCGGGCCGCATGCGTCGCGAGCGGGTGCTCGGCGGCGACCGCGCAGAAAGTGACCCCCATCACCGTGTCCGCGCGTGTCGTGAACGCGTGCATCACACCCGCCTCGCCGTCGATCTCGTACGGGAATCCGATGCGCACGCCCTCGCTCTTGCCGATCCAGTTCGATTGCATCGCACGCACGCGATCGGGCCATCCCGGCAGGTGCGCCAGCGCGTCGAGCAGATCCTCGGCGTAGTCGGTGATCTTGAGGTAGTACATCGGAATCTCGCGCCGCTCGACCAGCGCACCGGTGCGCCAGCCGCGGCCGTCGATGACCTGCTCGTTGGCGAGCACCGTTTTGTCCACGGGATCCCAGTTCACGACACCGGTTTTCAGGTAGGCAATGCCTTTTTCCAGCATGCGCAGAAACAGCCACTGATTCCAGCGGTAGTAATCGGGGCGGCACGTCGTGACTTCGCGGCTCCAATCGATTGCGAAGCCCAGCGCCTTGAACTGCCCCTTCATGGTCGCGATGTTGTCGAAGGTCCATTTCGCCGGCGGCACTCCGTTCGCCATCGCGGCGTTTTCCGCCGGCAATCCGAATGCGTCCCAGCCCATCGGTTGCAGCACGTTCCTGCCGTTCATGCGCATGAATCGGGTGACCACATCGCCGATGGTGTAATTGCGCACGTGGCCCATGTGCAGGCGCCCGCTCGGATACGGGAACATCGACAAACAATAGTATTTCTCGCGAGCCGGATCCTCGATGACCTCGAAGCTCTTGTGCTCGTTCCAATAGCGCTGTGCCTCCGCCTCGACGGCGGTGGGTTCATATCTTTCTTGCATGGTTACGCCGCAGAATACCTTAAGATGCGCACTCGCCGCGAATTGCGGCAGTCCGACCTGACAATAATGTAATGCGCGTACCCAAGTTCGCATCCAGCTTCCATGGCGGCCTGGGCCTCGCCACGGTCTCGGGCTGCCTCTGGTTCCTCGCCTGCACGCCCTTCGACTTATCCGCCGCCGCGTGGATCGCCGCGGTTCCGATGCTGACCGCGATCGACCGCGCCCCCACCTATCGGCGCGCGCTTTTCCTCGGGTGGTGGGCGGGCGTGGTCGAAACCGCCGGCGGATTCTACTGGCTGATCGATACCACGCAGCGGTTCGCCGGCTTCCCTTGGATCGCAGGGCTCGCGGTGCTGCTGGTTTTCTGCGCCGCGCGAGCGCTGATTTTCTTGTTGTTCACGGGAGTCGTGTGCTCGATTCGGCGGCGAATCGCCGTACCCATGACGCTGATCGCACCGATCGGCATGGCTGCCTGCGAATTCCTGGTGCCGCAAATATTCCCCTGCGGCCAGTGGATCAGCCAGGCTTGGAATCCGCTGGTGATCCAAATCGCTGAGATCACCGGCCCCTGGGGTGTCACGGCGCTGCTGATGATGGTGAACGGTGCGCTGTACGATCTATGGACGGCTCCCAAGGCTGCGCGAGTCCCGTCGATATCGGCCGCGGCGATCCTCGTGGCCGCGCTGGTCTTCGGCGCCGTTCGCATGCGGCAGGTGGACGAGCTCGTCGCGCAGGCGCCCAAGCTCAAGGTGGGCCTGGTGCAGCCGAATATCGCCTATAGCAACGACCCGGAATTCTCGCCCGACGAGGCGCGGCGCGAGTTGACCGCCCTGCAGGAGGAGTCTCGCCGGCTGGAAACCGCGGGCGCGCAACTCGTGGTCTGGAGCGAGGGCAGCTATCCGGTGGCGTTGCCGCGGGAGCTCTACACCGATTTCCCGGCGGATTCTGCCGCGATGATTCGACGCGGGCTCGCAGGTCCTGTGATCATCGGAGCGGATACCTACGACTCGACCACCGCCGATGTCTACAACTCAGCCATTCTCCTCGATCGCAGCGGCGCGATGACGGGGCGGTATGACAAGGTGCGGCTGCTCGCCTTCGGCGAGTACATACCCGGAGTGGACATCTTCCCGTGGTTGAAGCGCATCGTTCCGTTGGGAAGCGCGCGCTTCACCGCCGGGACGGGGGCGCACGTGCTGAAGTATCAGGACCCGGCCGGAATCTCCTGGGGCCTCGGCCCGGTCATTTGCTACGAGGACATCCTGCCCGACTACATGGTCGACATCGGCCGGGCGCATCCGAATCTGCTGGTCAACATGACGGTCGACTCGTGGTACGGGAAACGCGCGGAGCCCTGGGAGCATCTCGCGTTGGCGGTCTTCGCCACCGTCGAGCTGCGCGTGGCCATGGTCCGCGCGGTGAATTCGGGCGTCTCCGCCATGATCGACCCGAACGGCCGGCTCCTGGTCAAAACCTACGCGGACGACCCCTATCGTGAGCCGCGCCCGCCGGAGGGAGTCGTGGTGAGTGTTCCGCGCCTGGTCGCAGGTGAGACGCTCTTCGTGCGGCTTGGATGCTGGTTTCCCTACACCTGTATGGCAGCACTCGCGCTGATGGGCATCCTCGGATTCAGAAGGCGCCGTGGGGTCCTCTAAGCGCCCGCCCGAGGTTCCATCCGCACACCCAATCGCTCGGTATGCTCCACCCGGTCCGCCCTGATTTGCAGAGCGCCCGAGGCGGTTTGCAGCGTGAAGACCACGTTGCCCACGAAAGTCTGCGTGGCGTCGCCGTCCTCGATGACTCGAGTCGAGTGCAGTTGGCGGGAGCCGGTGAGCGGCAACGAGCCCTTGCGCTGGACGGCCTCGTCTGCGGTCAGCTCCAGTACGACCCGGTCTGCCTTGATCTGGATGGGCTTCCCGATGCCGATGACCTCGATGCGAACGTCGCCCGAAAGACGCATCGCCTCGATCTCCGGACCGGCGTAATCGGTCAGTGCCTCGGCATTGCTTGCGGAAAACGACGACACGGCCCCGACCGGCAGCTTGATCGTCGCCTCAGATCCGCTGGAATTGGCCGGGATGAAGAAGATTTCGGGCTCACCGTTGCCGGCCGCCGCGGCGGCTGCAGCGCACAATAAAAGCGCAAAACCGGCTTGGGACAGGATGGGGGTTCTCACGGTAGGGCGAATGATCGTCGCGATGCCCGGTCATTGCAACCGTGGGGCCGGTAAAGTAGTTGGGGCGACGCGTAAAGTTCTGCAAAGGCAAGCGGTTCATGTCGCCCGGCGCAGACGGCGCTTGACGGCAGACAGCACCGACGTGAGTTCCTCGATTTTGAGCAGCGCGGCGGCCGACAGAAATGCGGCTCCCGCGGCGAATACGGTACCGAACAGCAGAAACGCCTTGCTCCAGAACTCCCGCGTGGCCCAATCGGCCAACCACCAATGCGTCGAAGCCCAGCACACGGCCGCCAGCACGCATCCGGCGATGCCGATCTTGAACAGAGTGAAGAGCATGTGCCGCGTCTCGAGACTGCCCAGGTGGTGATGCATGAGGCCGTACAGCAGCAGGAAATTGCAGGTCGCGACGAGTCCGGTCGAAAATGCCAGCCCTTTGTGCCCCCACCCCAGGTGGAACGTGAACAGCCAGTTGAACAACAGGTTGAGGCCCACCGCGAGAAAGCTCACCACCATCGGCGTCTTGCGCCGGTCGAGCGCATAGAAGGCATTGACCAGCACCTTGAGCGCCGCGTAGCCGGCGAGACCGACGGCATAGTATCGGAGCGCTCCGCCCGCCTGCAGCGCCTGGAACGCATCGAACTTTCCGTGCTGATAGAGAACCGACATGATCGGCTCGGCGAGCATCATGAGGCCGATGGTCGAGGGAATCGTCAGCAGGAACATCAGCCTCAGGGCGCGCGCGAGCTCGGACCGAAATGCGGTCATTTGATTCGCGACCACGAGCCGCGACAGGAGGGGCAGCGTGACCGTGCCGAGCGCGACCCCGAACAGGCCGAGTGGCAGCTGCATCAACCGAAAGGCGATGGCAAGCCAGAATATCGCTCCGTCTCCGAGCGTCGATGCAAACATGGAATTCACCAGGACGTTGACCTGCGTGGTGCTTGCGGCGATCACCGCGGGCCCCATGAGCGCCAAGATCGCGAATACGCCCGGATCGCGCCACTGAAAATCCGGGCGGAACCGGTATCCCAACGTCTTCAACGGCGGGAGTTGCACCGCGAGCTGCAGTCCGCCGCCGATCAACGTCCCGATCGCGAGGCCGACGAGCGCGCCCGGTCCGAAGTGCGGATCGATCATATAGCCGAGCGCAACGCCGCCGATGATCGAACCCAGGTTGAAAAAGCTCGACGCCATGGCCGGTCTGCCGAAGATGCTCTTCGCATTCAGCATGCCCATGACCAGCGCGGCGAGCGACACCAGGAGGATGAAGGGGAACATGATGCGCGTCAGCTGCGCGGTCATCTCCGCCTTCCCGGCATGAAAGCCGGGGGCGATCAGCGCCACGAGCTGATGCGAAAACACCATCCCGAGCGCACAGAGCGCGCCCAGCACCAGAAAGGTGAGCGTCGCCACCTTGTTCGCGAGCCGCCACGCCGCCGCATCGCCCTCGCGCGCAATCGTCTTGCTGAACGTGGTGACGAACGCGGTGGACAGCGCGCCTTCCGCGAACAGGTCGCGCAGCAGATTGGGTATCCGGAATGCCGCGGTGAAGTCGTCCATCGCCGCCGCGCCGAACAGCGCCGCGCACACCTGTTCCCGCACCAGGCCGAGCACCCGGCTGCACATGACTGCGAGGCCGATGACCCCCGCAGCGCGGGTGTTCAGGCGCTCCGTGCGGTTGTCCGGCGCGACGGCATCGGCGGCGACCAGCTTGGGGTCCGGGTGCGAGGGTGGGCTGGTCCTGGATCTCATTTGAAGTTTTAAGCCTACGACGACGCGTAGTGTAACGCGTCCCGCACCGTCCACGGGGCGGCGGGGGACGGCGCCAGTGGGCGCCCGTTACTTCAGCGCTTGCGAGCTCCCCGCGACGAGGTGATTTTGCGGATCGCGTCGGCCAGCGACTTCGCAGACTCGTCATAGCCTTTCCACGCCTTGCTCTTGGTGAGGAGCGCCGGGGCGGTTCTCACGGTGAATCGCATCGGATCCAGCCCGTGCCTGACCTCGCTCCAGTTGAGCGGCATGGACACCGGTGCGCCGGCTCGCGCACGCGGGGACAGGGGCGCGACGGCCGTGGCGATGCGGTCGTTGCGCAAATAGTCCAGGAAGATCCGGCCTACGCGTTGGCTCTTCGACATGTTGTCCAGGTACTTGGTCGGACTGTCTTGCGTCATTTGAGCACACACGACATGCGCGAAATTCTTGGCGGCCGGCCATTCCACCCCGTGGGACCGTGAGCCATCGAGCGGCGTCACCACGTGCAACCCCTTGCCGCCGGTGCTCTTGCAGAAGGACTCGAGACCCACCGCGCGGAGCCGCTCACGCATCTCCAACGCCGCATCCACCACCGCGTCGAATTTCACGTCGGGCGCCGGATCGAGATCGAACACCAGGCGTCCCGCAATCTCGGGGTTATGAGGGACGCAATTCCAGGGGTGCAGCTCCAAGGCGCCGATCTGCGCGACCGCGGCGAGCGCCTCGACGCGGTCGATCTGCACATACGGTGCGCGGTCGCCCTTCACCTTGACCAGCTCGAACAGTTCCGACATGCCCGCCATCGCATGACGCTGGAAAAAGCTCTGGCCGCCGATCCCATCGGGCGCACGCACCATCGAGCACGGTCGCCCCTCGATGTGCGGCAGCATGAAGGCTCCCATCTGTTCGAAATAGCGCGCCAGATCGAGTTTCGTGACCGGGCGCCCGTCGCCGGCATCGGGCCACAACGGCTTGTCGGGCTTCGAGATGGTGACGCCCATGATCGTGGCGGGGCCTGCCTTTCGTCCAGCCGCTGGACGCGCGGCGCCGCGGCGCCCCTTGCGCTCCGTGCCGAGTTCGCGCTGTTCGAGCTCATCCTCCGGACCGGAATCGGTCTTGTCGACGACCCTCGGTTTCTCGGCCACGACCTCACTCGCGGGTTTGTCCTGCCGCAATCCTTTGAAGGCAGCCTGCCGGATCATCCCGGAATCCGTCCATCCCGCGAACTCGATTTCGGCCACCAGCTCAGGGCGGAGCCAGCGGACATTTCGCTCTCGGCGCGGCGCGTTCTCCCCGCCGAAGGGACTCTCCTCGACCGTCAGCGACTTGAGTTGCGGCAACAGCTGCTCGGCCGTCTTCCGGGTGTAACCGGTGCCGATGCGGCCGACGTAGACCAGATGGCCGTCACGATTGACTCCGGCGAGCAGCGATCGCAAGGTTCCCGCCTCGGTGGTCCAGCCGCCCAGGACGACCTCGTGCCCCGCTCGGCATTTGGATTTTTGCCAGCTGTCGCCTCGTCCCGAGAGATACGGAGCCGCCAGGCGCTTCGAGACGATGCCCTCGAGCCCCATGGCGCATGCGGATTTCAACACTGAGTCCCCGCGCGACTCCAGGTGGCTCACGTAGCGGATATGCTCCCCCGCCACCTTTCGCAGCAATTGCTCGAGCCGCGCCTTGCGTTCGGACAATGGCAATGGACGCAAATCGCTGCGCTTCTCGAACAGGAGGTCGAACGCAAAAAAGACCAGATCCTCCGACCGACCCTCGGACAACGCAGCCTGCAGTGCCGAGAAGTTGGGCACCCGCCGTTTGTCGAGGGCCACCACCTCGCCGTCGATCAGGCAGTCGGGCAAATCCGCCGCCTCCTCGGCGATCGAGGAAAATCGGTCGGTCCAATCGAGCGCGCTGCGCGTTTTCAGTGTCGCCTTGCCATCGGCCACACGCAGCTGCAGGCGGTAGCCGTCGAATTTCACTTCGTGCCCCCAGCCGGCCTGCGCCGGCGGGACCTCCACCAGCCGGCACAGCTGCGGTTCGATGAAATCCGGAATCCGCTTGATCGTCGGCGCCTTGGCGGCCGCCTCTACCGGCGACTTCACTGACGTACCCGCCGCCGCTGGCTTTCGTGTCGCCGGCTTCCCGATCATCGCCGTCACCGGAGTCGCCCGATCGGATTTCCAAACGGCATTGGCGCGCGCGCCTTTGGAGCCCGCCACCATGAATGGCTTTGGAGGGCGGCCTTTCCCGGCCGCGATCTCGCTCATCGCGCGCCCCGAAGCCACCGAGCGGTCGTCCGCCATCAGCTCTGCGCCCCCGCCGGAGCGCGCGCTCGCGTCGCGATGTTTGATGAGCAGCCAGTTGGTGCGCTTGCCGCCGCTGCGATCCTGCTTCATGCGCACCAGGACCCAGCTGCCGTGCAGGCGCTCGCCGTCCAGCGTGAATTTCAAATCGCCGGAACGAAGCGCCTGCTCGGGGGATTTGGATCCTTCCGGTGTCCAATAGCCTCGGTCCCAGAGTTGAACCGTTCCACCGCCATACTCTCCCGCCGGAATCGTGCCCTCGAAGTCGCCGTAGTCGAGCGGATGATCCTCCACTTCGACGGCCAGCCGCTTGTCGGCGGGATCGTCCGAGGGGCCCCGGGTCACGGCCCAGGACTTGAAAACGCCGCCGAGCTCGAGCCGAAGATCGTAGTGCAGCCTTCGCGCATCGTGCTTTTGAATCACGAACCTCAAGCGATTGGAGGCTGCAACCTTTTTTTGCCCGCTCGGCTCTGCCGTCTTGGAGAAATCGCGCTTTTGGCGATAGGTCGCAAGTGCTTTCTTAGCCATCGCCAGCGCTCCCTTCGGTCGCTCACGAAAGTC
The DNA here is from genome assembly GCA_963748995.1 of uncultured Gammaproteobacteria bacterium. Lineage (GTDB taxonomy): Bacteria > Pseudomonadota > Gammaproteobacteria > Steroidobacterales > Steroidobacteraceae > Bog-1198. The sequence goes on from CAVVKU010000013.1 coordinate 44,807, forward strand.
TCGGCTGCAACGTCAGCAGGCGCCTATCGGCGCGCGCGCTGTTCGCGTGTAGGAAAAGCAGTTAGCCGAACCGAAATCCGGCGATCGGCTTTCCCGCAATCGATTCGCTGAAGTCGCGGACCGCCCGGTCCCCGATAGCGGCCCCCGCGGCAACCATCAACGGCAGAAGATGCTCGGCACGCGGATGCGATTCGCGGCCGCCGGGCGCATCGCGCCACGCCGTCAACCGCCGCTCGCGCGCTTCGGTGTCAGTGACCGCTTCCTCGAGCCACGCGTCGAAAGCCACCGCGGCCTCGGCGCCTCCCCCGGAAAACATCGCCGCAAGATTGTGGTAGCTCATGCCGCTTCCGACGAGGAGCACTCCCTGTTTGCGCAGCGGGGCGAGCGCCCGGCCGATTGCCAGATGCTGCCCCGGATCCAGCCCCTGCTGCAGCGAGAGCTGCATGATGGGGACGTCCGCGCGCGGGTAGATCAACATGAAAGGCACGAACACGCCATGATCCAAGCCGCGCTTGGGCTCGACGCCGAGATCGAAGCCGGCCGCCGCCAGCAATGAGCGCACGCGCGGCTCCAAATCGGGAGCCCCGGCGACGGGGTATTTCAGCCGATAAGTAGCTTCCGGGAATCCGTGATAATCGAACAACAGCGTCGGCCGCTCGGCCACATTGACGGTCGGCTGTTCGGTTTCCCAATGCCCGGAGATCACCAGCACCGCTCGCGGCCTGGCGCCGAGGGTTGCATCGATGCCGCGAAGATACGAGGCCAACCCATCCCACCTATGCGGATCGTTTGCCGGCGGATCCATGAAAAAACATGGGCCGCCGCCATGCGGAATGTACAAGGTCGGCAGCATCTGGAAAGCGTCCACGCGTCGCGAAATTCGGCCGGGTCAGATTAGCCGTCGCGACAAGGGACGTCAATTTCAGCGCACGCCGCCCGCGGTTACACGTTGGCGTTGACGTTGTTGCCGATACCGCTCAGCGACTGGCCACCGCCGCTTTGAAGATTCTGAAGCAGGTTATTGAGGAAGTTTTGAAGCCCGGCGCTGGAGGCCTGAGCGGAAACCGCGCCGGTGGCAGCTGCCGATGGCGTCGCGGCGCCCGCGCCGGTTGCGCTCACCAAGTTCTGATAGGCCGCATTCAAATTCGCCGTGGCCGGATTCCCGGCCGCGGTCGATCCAAGTTGCCCGACCAACGTCTTCAGAGAGGTCACCAGGTTCGATGGGTATTGTCCGCCGGCGCCGGCGCCCAACCCATCCTGCTTCAATGCCTGGAAGAGTGTATGCATGAACGCCTGAACATTCGCACCCGCTGCGGGCGAACCGGTCGCTGCGATCGAGCCGGCAGTCCCCGCGGTGGTCGCTGCGGGCGTAGCTCCCGAGACCGCCGCGGCGCCGACAGTCTGCTGCAGCGATTGCAGGATTTTGTTGAACAGCGGCGTCGAGGCGCCCACCGGCAATTGACCGATGGTGATCCCGCTGGTGCTGCCCGACGTGCTCGAGGTGCTGCTGCTGTCCGGGCGGGCTCCTTTTCGATGGCCATGAAGATAGAAGCTGGCGGTGGAAAGAACCGTCGACGCGGCGGCGGAGAGGGCGCTTAAGCTCATGAGAGTTCCTTCAGCAAGGGAGATGGGTCATCGGTCCGTGCGGCAACCATTTGCCGCCGCGTACCGCCGTTGCGGCCTCGGATTGCCGCCCCTGGCGGCGAATTGCCGCCCGAGCGCGGGGCCGCCCGCCAAACCTGCGTATCTGCGGACCTATTTCGGTCAATCGATCGAATCATGCTCCTGAATAAGCAGCTTCCGTGCCAGCGGGGAGCGCGCCCTTCAGATTTCGGGAGGCCGCAAACGCGACCGCCTGGTGGCCCGCCCGCCTCGGTAATGGGATGATCCCCGCTTTCGGGGGATCATCATGCGTGCGTTGCGCCTCGAACAAGGCAAGGTCGTGGCGTTGCTGTTCGCAGGCTACGGCGCGCTCTACTTCTGCCGGGCCGATCTGTCCGTCGGCGCGCCCCTCATCATCGAGGAACTTGCTCGTCACGGCGTGAGTCATGACGCGGCCGTTGTACGCATCGGCACGATTGCCTCCCTGGGCGTGCTCGCCTACGCGCTGGGCAAGCTGTTTCTCGGCGGGCTCGGGGATTACTGGGGTGGCCGGGTCAGTTTCTTGATCGGCCTCGCAGGCGCAACGATCTTCACCCTGCAGTTCGCGGCCGGCAGCACGATTCCGCTCTTCATGATCGCCTGGTTCGGGAACCGCCTTACGCAATCGATCGCATGGGCGGGGCTCATCAAGGTGTCCTCCAAGTGGTTCGATTATTCGTCCTACGGGATGATTCTCGGGATCTTGAGCTTGAGCTACCTGGTCGGTGACGCGGCAGCGCGCCAAACCATGGGCGTGCTGATCGAGCACGGCTTTTCATGGCGCACGCTGTTCTGTTATGCCGCCGCGGTGACTGGAATTCTTTTCGCCGGGAACTGGTTTTTGCTGCGCGAGTCCCGGTCGGAAAGCGGCTTTGCCGAGGCTCGAACCAATCCGCTCAGCCTGTTCGCTTCCTCGGAAGACCGCGTCCCCAACATCCGAGCGCTGCTCGGGCCGCTGCTGCGAAGCCGCGCGTTCATCCTCGTCTGCCTCCTGTCCCTGGGGTGCACCATCATCCGCGAGACCTTCAACATCTGGACTCCGGTGTACCTGCGCGACTATCTGGGTTATTCGATGAGCGCCGCCGCCGGCACGAGCGCGATCTTTCCAGCCGTCGGCGCGGTCTCGGTGTTGCTGTCCGGGTGGCTCAGCGATCGATTGGGGGTCAATGGGCGCGCGTTGATCTTATTCGTCGGGCTCCTCGCCTCGGCGGCGGCTTTGCTGATGCTCATGACGTTTCGGTCCGGCGGTCAGCACCCCCTACTTCCGTTGCTGACCATCGGGGTCCTCGCCTTCTGCCTCCTCGGACCTTATTCTTATTTGGGAGGTGCCTTCGCCCTGGATTTCGGCGGCAAGCAGGCGTCGGCGGTGTCCTCGGGTATCATCGACGGCGTGGGTTACCTCGGCGCCGTGGCGGCGGGCGACAGCGTCGGCAGGATCTCGGTGGCCGCCGGATGGCAGGGGGTATTCGTCTCGCTCGCGGCCGTGAGCGCGCTGGCGGCGGTCGGCGCCGGACGTTTGTATTTCCTGGGCAGCAGGGCATCCGCGAGAGGGAGTCGACTTCCATGAGTTCGCATGGCTTCATCACCCGGGTGTCCGCGACACCCGACGCGCTGGCGGTCGAGTGGGCCGATGGCACGCATCGGAAGTTCGCAGGCATCTGGCTGCGCGACAACGCCCCGGAACACCGCGATCCGCACAGCGGACAGCGCCTGGTCGATATCGCGGATTTGCCCCCCACACCCCGGATCCGCTCGGCGGCCGCCCATAACGGCGAAGTTCACGTCGAATGGGACGGTGAGTCGCACGCATCCCGCTTCGATGTGGAATGGCTCTCATCGCAGGCCGACAGCGTTCAAATCCGCCGGCCTGAACTCGCGGTACGTCACTGGCTCGACGGGTCGACGCTTCGAGCCTCCGATTTCGCCTGGGCCGAATTTGCCCGCGCCCGCGATGATCGCGCGTTCCGCCTGGAGTGGCTCACCCGGCTGCTCCAGGAGGGCGTGGCGTTCCTGTCGAATTCACCGGCCGGCGAGGCCGGCATACTCGAAGCCATGAAGCTGATCGGCCACGTGGCCGAGACCAACTACGGTTTGGTTTTCGACGTCCGCTCGGTGGCCCAGCCGGAAAATCTGGCCTACTCGGATCTGGGGCTCGGCCTGCATACCGACAACCCGTACCGTGAGCCCGTGCCCGGGTTTCAGGCGCTGCATGCGCTGATCGTCTCGCCGGACGGAGGCGACAGCCTGTTTGCCGACGGCTTCGCCCTGGCGGAGCACGTGCGCGACACGCGTCCGGATGACTTTGCTCTCTTGAGCCGGACCGCCGTACCCTTCCACTACCGCTCGGCGAACGCGGAGCTCTATGCCGAGCGTCCCCTGATCCAGATGTCCTGCGGTGGGCGGATCACGGCAGTTCACTACAATAGCCGCTCGATCGCACCTCTCGATCCATCGTCTGCCGGGACCGCGGGCTATTATTCGGCCTACAGGCGCTTCGCGGCGCTGCTGCGCGAGCCTCGCTTCCAGTTGAAGTTCAAGCTCGCCGCCGGCGAGGTTGTGGTCTTCGACAATCAGCGCATCCTGCACGGGCGCACGGCGTTCTCCGCGGCACGCCACCCGCGCCACCTTCGGGGGTGCTATCTCACGCGCGACAGCGTGTACAGTACGGCCGCGGTATTGCGCCGCACGCTCGATCAGGAGAGCGCTGCATGACGGTCATTGATGAAATATTCGCTCTTTACCAGAGGCGCGGTTCGGAGGCCTATTTCGGCGAAAGCGTATCGATGACCGAACACGGCCTGCAGGCCGCATATTTTGCGCGCGAAGCCGGCGCACCACCGGCCCTGGTCGTCGCGGCCTTGCTGCACGACGTCGGACATCTGGTCGAGGAGGTCGCCAAGGACCTGGCCGACTGGAAAACCGACGCGGCACACGAGCGGGTCGGCGGCGCATGGCTGGCGCGGCGCTTTCCGACCGAGGTCTCCGAGCCGGTTCGTCTGCATGTGCCGGCCAAGCGCTACCTGCTGGCCACGGACGCAGATTACCTGCCGATGCTCAGCCCGGCTTCGGTGGTCACCTTGAAGCTGCAAGGGGGACCGATGTCGCCCGGGGAAGCGGCCCGCTTCGAGGAGGAGCCGTTCCATCGGGAGGCGGTGTTGATCCGACGCTGCGACGATCGGGGCAAGGTCCCGGGTCTCGCAACACCGCGCCTCGAGGACTTCGGGCCGATGATCGAGGCGTTGGCGCTCGGATAGGGGGTCGGACGGGTTGACGGCCGCCGTCCAGCCTCCGACATTTTTCGTCGCATCTCCGTCAATTGACGATTTTGTGTCAAAATCTGTCACATGCTCAAAGACCCCTGGCATTTCGCGCGACCCGAGCTCGCCCGGGCCTACCTCCAAAGCTTCGAGCTCGGGCTGACCTCCGCCCGGGGGTTGTTCGCCCGGCGCCGGATGGGCAAGAGCGAGTTCCTCAAGCATGATCTTCTGCCCGCCGCCCTGCACGTCGGGTATGCGGCGGCCTACACCAATCTATGGGACGCGACGGAGCACCCCGGACAAGCCTTGGCGAGCGCCATCCTGCTGGCCACCAAACCCCGCGGACTGCGAAGATTCTGGAACGATCTCAACACGCCCATCCGCAAGCTCACCGGCGGCGGCAAGCTTCCGCTCGGCATCGAGGGCTCGTTGGAGGTGGAGCTCGACCCCGATGAGCGCGAGAAAATGGCGATCCCCGCGATCCAGGCCGCCCTGCAGGCGGTCGATAAATCGAAAAAGCGGCTGCTGCTGGTGATCGACGAGGCCCAGGTGCTCGCGGGCCCCGAGCACGCGGCGCTGGCCCACTCGTTGCGCGCCGGCCTCGATATTCGCAAGGCGCAGATCAAGGTGTTGTTCGCGGGATCTTCCGAGGCGGCGCTTCGCGAAATGTTCTCGCGCGCGGCCGCCCCCTTCTACAATTGGGCGCCGGTCGAGCCCTTCCCGCTGCTTGGCCGCGAGTTCGTGACGGCCATGGTGAAGCAGCTTTCCAAGGTGGCGAAGCATCCGCTCAAGCTGGAGGATGCACTCAAGGCGTACGCCGCTCTCAAGGAGACGCCGGAGTTCTTCCGCTGGTACATCGAGCGCTACGTGATGTACCAGGAGCAGGGGCCGGAGCAGGCGCTTGCCTACACGAGGGCCCGCGTCCACGATGACACCAACTACGCCAAGACCTGGAAGGAGTTGAGCCGACCCGACCGCGGCGTGCTGTTCCTCGCGGCGCGGGGCGTGCAGGACCTATATGGCGCGGCGGCGCTCGATCAATTGCGTGAGCTCCTGAGCTCGAAGGACGCGGGCACCAACGCGATCCGAGCGTCCATCCGCCGGCTCACGGGACCGAAGCTTCAGCTCATGGCTCGCGTCGATCACGGCGCATACCGTTTCGAGGATCCCGAGTTTCAGGCCTGGGTGACGGCGCGGCGAACGGTCGATTGAGCCGGGGGCCGAGCGCACGGCTTGGCCGGGCGCACGGCTTGGCCGAGCGCACTCCGGAAGGCGCGCAGCGCTCTCGGCATCTCACGGGACGGATGAAGTCTCTGCATCGATCAGCTCGCGTCCCGCCCCGGCGAGCGAAGCACAGCCGGTCAATACCATGGCAACCTCGAGTTCCGCGCGGATCATGCCCAGCATCTTGGCGACCGCAGCTTGGCCTCCGGCGCCCAGCGCATAAGCCCAGGCTCGGCCGATGAAACAGGCCTTGGCGCCGAGCGCGAGGGCCTTCAACACATCGAGCCCGGAGCGCACGCCGCCATCGAGAAACACCTCGAGATCTCCGCCTACGGCATCCACGATTCGCGGCAGCGCCGAGATCGATGATCGAACGCCGTCGAGCTGACGGCCGCCGTGATTCGATACGACGATGCCCTGCGCGCCCACCTTGACCGAGTCCCGAGCATCCCGTGGATCGAGCACACCCTTGATGACGATCGGCCGGTCCCATTCGGCCCTGATCCAATCGAGGTCCGACCAGGTCACCGACGCGTCGAAGTTATTGGCGATCCAGGTCAGGAAGTCGCCGGGGCCCGTTCCGCTCTGCAAGGCATCCGCCACGCTGCCCAAGCTGTGCGGCCGCCCGTGGACCCACACGTCCCACGCCCAATCGAGATGCGTGAGGCCGTCCCACAATCGGTTGGCGAGTGCCGGCAGGCCGGTAAGCCCGCGGAACCCCGAACGAACATCGCGGTAGCGGGCGCCGGGCACCGGCAGGTCCACGGTGAGCACCAGCACGGGGCAGCCCGCGGCCTTCGCCCGCCTCACCAGCTCGCGCATGTAGCCTCGATCCTTGAGCACGTAGAGCTGGAACCATGGGGGAGCGGCGCTGCGAGAAACTTCTTCAACCGAGCAGATGCCCACAGTCGACAAACTGAACGGTATGCCGGCCTCGGAAGCGGCTCGCGCCGCCTGCACTTCGCCACGCCTCGCATACATGCCGGCCATGCCCACGGCCGACAGCCCCACTGGCATGCTGAAACGTTGCCCCAATGATTGGATGCCGGTGTCGAGCGAGCTCATGTCGCGCATCACGCGTTGTCGCAGCGACAGCGCGGCCATGTCCTCCACGTTGCGGCGCAGCGTCACCTCGCCGTAGGAGCCGCCGTCGATGTATTCGAAAAGAACGTTCGGGAGACGCCGCCGGGCCGCCGCGCGATAGTCGGATACCGATGCTGCCCGGCTCAGTGAGCTCATACGGTCGCTTCAGTCGCCGCGGCTCGCCGAGTAGGCGACCACGTTTTGTCGTTGCCGGCCCAACTTGGAGATCCCAAGCTCCACCGTATCCCCAGCCTTCAAATAGACCGGAGACGGCTTCATGCCCATCGCGACGCCCGGAGGCGTACCCGTCGTGATCAAATCGCCCGGATACAAGGTCATGAAGCGGCTGATGTAACTCACCAGCATCCGCACCGGGAAGATCATGGTGCGAGTATTGCCCGACTGCATGCGCTTGCCGTTCACATCCAGCCACATGTCCAGACTCTGCGGGTCGCCCACTTCGTCCGGCGTGACGAGCCAGGGTCCCACCGGTCCGAAAGTATCACAGCCCTTCCCCTTGTCCCATGTGCCGCCGCGCTCGATTTGATATTCGCGCTCGGACACGTCGTTGACGACGCAGTATCCCGCCACGTGATCCAGTGCGCGATCCTCCGGGACATACCGAGCCGTCGTGCCGATCACCACCGCGAGCTCGACCTCCCAGTCCGTCTTGACCGAATTCTTGGGCAACATGATGTCATCGTCGGGCCCGACGATGCAGCTCGTCGCCTTGAAGAAAATCACGGGCTCCGTCGGCACGGGCAATCCGGCCTCGGCGGCGTGGTCGCTATAGTTCAGACCGACCGCCACGAACTTGCCGATGCCGCGGTAAGGGGTTCCTAGACGCGGCGACCCGCTCACCACAGGCAACTCGTCGGGGTTCAGCCCCCGAATGCCCTGCAGCTTCTGTGGCGACAAATGCTCCGGCCCGAGATCCCCGAGCTTCGAGCTTAGGTCGCGGATTTGACCGTTCTGATCGAGCAAGCCGGGCTTCTCGAAACCGGCGCGCCCATGGCGGAGCAGTTTCATGCATGTTCCTCGAAATACGACGTGAGCTCGCCTGCCCTCAGCAGCCTGCCGCGATCGCGGGCAGTTTAATACGTAACGAGGGATGCCCGATACAAGCCGTCAATGATGCGGTCGTGGCTAGCGCGCGGGCCACTTCCACGCCGGTCGATCCAAATTCCCTTGGCCGACAATCTGCGTTTCGCCGAGCTCCTTGTTCAACTGCACGGACGCACATTCAGGATTCTCCTTCAGCGCCGCGATCAACCGTGACGCATGAGAAACCACGCAAATCTGCGTGTCCTTGGCGGCAACTCCGATGAGCCGCGCGAGCGCCGGCAGCAGATCCGGATGCAAGCTCGCTTCCGGCTCGTTCAAGATCATCAGACGTGGCGGGCGCGGTGTGAGGAGTGCCGCCGCCCACAAGAGATACCGCAGGGTCCCATCGGACAACTCCGCTGCCGACAATGGCCTCAATAGTCCCTCTTGATGCAATTGAACCGACATGCGCCCATCCGAAGAACTGATCTCGAGCGTGGAGCCGGGAAAGGCGTCTTCCACCGCATGGGCAAGCGCGGGCGCATCGCCGATCTCCTTGATCGTCTGAATTGCCGCCCCCAGATCATGGCCGTCGTGGGCCAGTACCGGTGTATAGGTTCCAATCTGCAGCTGGCGGGCGGGCGCCTCCGCATCGGTTCTGAAATGATCATAGAACCGCCAAGTCCGCATCTGATCCCGCAGCGACAGCACTTCGGCCGCACGTCGCGGGTCCGCGATGCTCTCCAGCATCGACTCGAAAGGCTGCAAGTGAGTGGACACGACATCCCATTCGCCGCTTTCCCGGCGGACCCGCACGACCGGCCCCCGGCGCTCCCCCAGCATCGAGGCAGGGCGAAGTTGTGCCCCGTGCCAAATACACTCCGTCTTGATCACGGGATCCCGATCGAAAGCCGACTGGTTGGGCACTGGCAGCCCCAGATCCATCGCATAACTGAAATCATCGGATTGAAAACCGAGGCGCAGCGCGACCGGCTCGTTGCGCATGGTGCGTTCGACCGCCCGGTCGCCGCGCTTGACCGCTGTGGAGAACGACTCAGGACCCGCCCACAGCGTCGAGCTGATACCGCCTTCACGCGCCAACGAGGCGGCGACTCCGCCGCGCGCAGCTTCGGCCAGCAAACGCAAGCCGCGATAGACGCTCGATTTGCCGCTGCCATTCGGTCCCGTGATCAAATTGAGGGGCCCCAACGGCATGACAAAATCGCGCAATGACCGATAATTCGAGATGGCGAGCGTGGTCAGCATCGTTTCGAATTCCATCCGCTCTCAAACTTATTTCCGGGTTTTCTTATCTTCAGCACGCACCTTGGCGATGAGCTCATCGGACACGGCGAGCATGGCCTCATGATTACCGGTTACGACGTACTTGCCCCCGATCGCAAGCGTGGGTATGGATGCGACTTGATAGGAAATCGCTGTCGCTTCCGCCTGCCCCAGACTCGTGTTCACGCTGAACGAGTGATGAAATTTGCCACGTTCACGCCGTGCTTTCCCACCCATGTCGAGATGCGCCGCTCGTCGAATAGCGGCAGATGATCCTTGTGAATCGCCTCGAAGATCGGCAAGTCCAGCCTGGCCAGATCACCGGTCGACTGCAGCGCAAAGTACGCTCCCGCCAGATTGTCCCATTCCGGATGTCCCATACCGACCGGGACACGTCGAAAGGTGGCGTCTTTCGGCAGCGTCTGATCATAGGAACTCCTTCTGCACACGTAGCTTATCCGGCGTCTCGATGGCGAGGCACTCGATTCTAATGAGGAACCAGCGATATTCCCACCAATGGGCCTCCCTGCTTATCAATCGTTCAATAGCGTCGCGAGCTCTGCGGTAAGATTACGCCTGCCCTCACGCCCAGGACGCCGTCTCATGCATCGACAGATCGCTCGGTTATCTGCGCCATCATCCTGACCGCTCGCCGGCCTCGCGCCGCATGGGCGCCCGCGCCCAGACCGCCGCCCCCGACACTCCCGACGAGGCCGCCACCCGGGAGATCGCCGCCGCCACCACCGAGCCCCGCTTCCTGTCCCCCTGGGTTTCCTATCTTCCCGAATCCGCCACCGTGCCCTCGCCGCGTACCTTTCTGCATCGAATCCCCGGCGCTCCGGGGGAACTCGCGGATTCGGCCACCGCCTATGCCTACAGCCGCGCATTGGCGGCGGCGTCGCCGCGTGTTCGCCTCTTCACCATCGGGCGCTCCGAGGAAGGGCGCGACATCGTGCTCCTCGCCATTGCCGACGAGAAGGGCATCCAGCAGCTTGATCGTCTGAAAGCGGCGACCGCCGCGCTCGCGGACCCTCGCACCACCGATCCGGCGGCCGCGGCCAAAATCGTGCAGGACGCCCGGCCGATCTATTACTTCAACGCCGCCCTGCATTCCGACGAAACCGGCTCGACCGAAACCATGCTCGAGCTCGCCTATCGCCTCGCCGTGTCCGAGCAGCCGATGATCCGGCGAATCCGCGAAAACATGGTGGTGCTCATCAACCCGGTCTGCAATCCGGACGGGCGCGACAAGCAGGTCGAGTGGTTCTACAAGTACCTCAAGGGCAAGACGGATCTTGCGACGCTCCCGAGACAGTCGCCGCCGTACTGGTCGCGCTACGCCTTCGTCGACATCAACCGTGACGCCATCCAACTCGCCCACGAGACCACCAAGGCGGTGCAGCGGATGTTCTTCGAATGGCATCCGACCGTCGTGCACGACCTGCACGAAAGCGTGGCGCTGCTCATCACCTGGAACGGCACGGGTCCCACCAACGAGGACGTGGATCCCGTGACTTACGATGAGCGGCTCGAGATGAGCTTTCACGAGGTGACGACCCTGACCGGCTTCGGCATGCCGGGCGTGTGGAGCTGGAACTTCGGCGACGATTTCGCCCATTTGTTCATGGATTCCATCGGCCTCAACCACAACGCCTTGGGCCGCGGCTATGAGACCTTCGGCAACGGCACGGCCGAGACCTTGGTGCAAACATCGCCGCCGGACGAGGTAAGCCGGGACTGGTACCGTCCCTCGCCGCCGCCGAGCGAGCCGTTTCGCTGGTCGGCCCGGGACAATGTCAACTACATGGAGACGGCGGCGCTCGCCGCGCTCGACTTCTCGGCGCAGCAGTCGAAGACCCTGCTCCAGAATTTCTATCGGACCGGCTTCGACTCGTGGCGCAAGGGGGTCGAGCAGGCTCCGTTCGCGTTCCTGATTCCGGGCGATCAGGGCGATCCGACGCGCGTCGCGCAGATGGTGTCGCGCCTTCTCGCGCAGGGCATCGAAGTCGGCCGCTCGACCGCGGACATCACTCTCAAGGAAGGAGCCTTTCCGGCCGGAACCTACGTGGTGCGGCTCGATCAGCCGTATCGAAATTACGCGGTCGATCTTCTGTCGCCGAAGTTCTACCCCAAGGATGCGGCCGAGCCCTATGACGACATTTCCTGGGAGCTGCCTGCCAACTTCCACCTGACCGCGGTGTCGACGGCGGATCCCCACATTCGCGACGCCGCGCTCACGCCGGTCACCTCGCCTCCTCGTCCGGCCGGCCGGGTTCGGGGCTCCGGGCCGGCCTTCGTGCTCAAAGACTCGGGCCAGGAGGGCCTGCTCGAGGCGCGCTTCCGGCTCGCGCGGTTCAAGCTCGAGATCGCCGAGCAGCCATTCACCATCGACGGCACGGAGTATCCCCGCGGCTCGTGGATTTTCCGGGCTCAGCCGGGCCTCGCGGCCGCGCTCGCGGAGACTTCCGCAAGCTTGGGTCTCGATTTTGCGACCCTCGCGTCGCCGCCTTCCGCGCCGACCCATCCCGCGCCCGTGCCGCGGCTCGGCATCTGGGTGCCGTGGGCGGACACGGACACCATCGGCTGGGAACGTTATGCGCTCGACCAGCGCCACATCCCTTATACGTACGTGCGTGACGAGGACATCCGCAAGGGCAACTTGAGCAGGAGATTCGACGTGATCGTCTATGGGCACGTCGACCTCGAACTGGCCGAGCAGATCGAGGGAATTCCCAAAGCCTGGGGTCCGATGCCCTTCAAGAAAACCGCCGCGACACCGAGCTTCGGCACCCCGGCCGCGTCGGACGACATCACCGGCGGCATCGGCTACGAAGGGCTCGCGCAGCTGCAGCGCTTCGTCGATGACGGGCGTCTCTTGGTGACGCTCGGCAACGGCACGATGTTGGCTCTGGAAGGCGGGATCGTGCGCGGTGTACGCCGCGAATCCGGCGGCGTGCCGCGCAGTTCGACCGGCGGTGGCGCCGCCGCCGCCGCCGCATCGCAGGTTGCCGAGACCCGCACGCCCGGCTCGCATCTGCGCGTGTCGTTCGACCGGCCCGACAGTCCCATCTTGTACGGCTATGCCGACCACACCCATGTATTCCGTCAGAACTACGCGATCTATGCGACCCCACGCCGCTGGCTGCGCATGGCGTACTGCACCACCTGCCTCGACGGGCCCTTCGATCCGAGCGGCGTGATCATGGAATGGGGCGACCGCGACGGTGCGCCATTGGTCGTCAGCGGACAGGCCTGGGGGGAGGAAAATCTGATCGGCCATCCCGCCCTGCTCGACATGCCCGTCGGCAAAGGCCGGGTGGTCGCGTTCAATTTCAATCCGCTGCACCGGGATATGAACCGCGGGGACCAGCGCTTCCTCTGGAACACGCTGATCAACTGGCAGGCGATCCTCGGGGAGCCAACGCACTGACGGCGTTACCGCCTCGCGCGAATCACTTGCGCCTCAGTACACCTCGCGTTGATGGACGCGGCTTGCGGGTGCCGGAAAAACGCCGAATGTGGCCATCGCGGAGGGGCTCGAAACGCTGCCCGTCGAGGAATTCCAAAGATACTGCAGCCAGGTCGGGGCTCCCGCGGTCACCGTGACCGCGCCGCTTTTGCCGCTCCCCGGCGCTTGCAGATGCATGTTGAAATTTCCCGCGGCAGCGTTCGCAGCTATCGCGAGCGAACCGGGCGCAGCGGCCGCACAGCCAGCGCCGGATTGTCCCGGGCTCCCGGCATCACGCACGCAGGTTCCCCCGGCCGCGAGGTTCTGCTGATAGGCGGAAAACGTGAGTGCCGGGGTTGCCGTGCAGGTATCTTTGAGGTTGGTGGTGAAGCCCTGGGTCACGCTCAGATAGTACTCGGTCGTCAGCGGCATCGGCAGATCGAGCAACTCCGAGCCGAGCGCATTGTGCAGCGCCACGCGTCCATACAGCTGCGTCGCGCCGGTGCTGAAGGCGATGCCGCTCGCGGCACCGAAGGTGACCGGATTGGAGGCCGCCGCCCCGTCGAGATCGATCACATGGATGGACAGCGCAACGTTGGCGTTGAACGGCGCGATGGCGCCGCCGCGCGCGAACAAGAGGCCCGTCCCGCTGCTGAAAGTCATCGTGGCCTGGCCCGTACCCAGATCGACGATCACCGGATCGACGCTGGTTGCCGGCAGACCGCCCAGGCTCAACGCGGGAGTTGCGGGCGTCGGCGTGTACGCGCGTCCGGTGAGGGAGCTATTGGTCAGCTTGAATAACGTGCCGGTGTAGTTCAGCGTGGTCGTGCCGCCGAGCGCCTGCGCGGTGGCCGTGATCATCGGCGCGATGGTGTAGACCAGGGGCTGCCCGACATACGTGAAGCCGCCGGCGTTGCAACCCGTGGCAAACACCGGTGTATTGAGCGCCACCGCGAAAGTGTACGGAATGAAGCGGCCCACGTTGCCGGTGGCATTTCCGACCACATCGCCCGACCCGAGGTAGTCCCCGTCGCTCACGCGTGGGACGAGATTCACGATGCCGACCTCGGGCCACCCGAAGGCCGTGCCGGTGGCCGAGCCGCCCGCGAAGGCCGGGAAGGTGCCCGTGACGGAGGGAGCGTCGCCGCTGGTCGGAAGCACGAGGACCGTGCTGAATTTCACCGATTCGGCCGGCGATTCCCGGCCGAAATTGGGTGTCGCCGCGCCGCCCGACTCGACCGCTGTCACGGTCGCCGTGAACGGCTGCCCCGCGCCGATGAACACCGCGCCCGTGGCGCTGCTGGCTGCGGGATTTGCAACGCCGCTCGCGGTGTTCTTGATGTTCGACACCACGAAATTCGCGGGCCGGGACACGAGGGTCCCGGTGCTGCCGCGGATGCCGGTGGTCAGATTCGGATTCCCCGTCGTCGCATCCTTCATCGACAGACTGAGGCTTCCGGCGTCCTTGTAGCTGGCCGTCACCGCGGCCTGACCGCTCGTGAAGGCGACGCTTTGCGCCGTGGAACTCGTTTCGACGGTGGCCGCGGAGATACCGTTCACGGTCGCCTTGACCGTGCCGGTGGCGGGGTTCACGTACGTGGACCAGAAATTGATGCTCTTCGTACCGGCATAACTCGTGATGATCCCGCAGGTGTTGTCCGTGGGATTGACCCCATACGCGGTGAGGTAAACGCTGAACGCGCTGCCGGCGATCTGCGGCGACGCGAACGCCGCGACGCCGCCCGCCGGGTTGGTGAATGGCGAGGACGTCACCGTGAACCCGCTGGGCGCAAAACGTGATGGCGCCTTGCGTGCCATCATCGTTGATCACCGTGGGGCTCGATTGGGTTGCGTCGACGGTCACCACGGGCGCGCCCGATGAATAGCTCAGTGCAAAAATCGCCGAGTTCTGATAGCCCGGGAACGTGTAGGTCGCCAATCCATCGTTCGGCACCGCGTCCGTGAATGTCCCGCCGCCGCTGGTCAACGACCACGTCCCTTTGCCGGTCGTGGTGGAAAGGGTGACCGTGCCCCCGTAGCCGGAGAATGCATTTCCCGAGGCATCTCGCACCGCCACCGTCACCGTCTGCGGCAGGCAGTAGATCCCATAGTTCGAGGTCGTGATGTGAAATGACGCGGCATAGACCGTCGAGGGGCAGGCGTGGGTCAGGGTTGCAGCCGCCTTCACCTGCGCCGCCGTCAAGGCGTTGGGATACAAAGTCACCTCATCGATATTGCCCGGGAAGCGGTAGATCGCACCCTCGACGGCCGCGTCGGCATCTCCGCCGATCGTGGTGTTGGCGCCGGTGCCCGCCGAGAACGATGTGCGCGCAACGGTCTCGGTATCGAGCAGGGTGCCGCTCGAGTTGTACAGGTAGAGCGTCATGGTGTGGGCGGTGGCCGCATCCATCACGGCCGCGACGAAATACCACTGATTCACGGCGAGCGAGACCGTGGAATCGAGGTTCACCAGTGTCGGCGACCGGCTGTAGAACCGCAGCTTGGTGCCTCCCGGATCGCCGAAGCTCAATGCGTAGCCATTGAGGTTCTCGTCGTCCGACCAGATCCGCCCCTGCGTGCTCGCGGTGGGCCGAATCCACGCGGTCACGGTGAAGGTACTGCCGGAGTGCGGCAGGGTGCTCGGCATCTGCACATATTGGGTCGTGCCGTTGAACGTCCCATACCCGCAGGTGCCGGTGGTGCCCGTGACTGCAGGAGTGAGGCTCGTCGTGGTCGCGCCGTGCTCGGCGGTGCCCCCGTAGCCGTTGCCGCTCGAATCGACGACCTCTCCGGCCGTGCCGGTCCAGGAGCTTTCATCGAGATGCCAGAGGCCCGAGGGGGTTCCGACCGCGGGCAGCAGCGCAATGGTCGTCCCGATGCTCACCGCCGAAATGCCACCGCTCGAATTTGAAACCAATGTCCCGGTGGCCGTCGATGCGCCCAATAATTTGTAGAACGCGCCGATCAAGAGACCGCTCGACCCAAACTGGGTGCTCACGTCCACATCCTGGGTCATACCGGACGGGTTCGACAAGGTGTCCGTCGTTCCGTTGGCGACCGTGTAAAGCGCCAACAACATGGTGCTCGGCGTGCCCGGCGTGACGGATGGGGCGGTGCGGGTGGTGCTGCTCGCGTTCAGCTGATTGTTGCTGGTGACCACCGGATTGGTGGTCGAGACTCCCCTGAACGCCAGGATCGTACCCGCCCCACGTCCCGCCGCCGTGAACGAAAAGGTCACGCTCGGTGGGGTACCCACATCCGCCGTCGTAGCGATTTTGTAGATGACTGCTTCGCCGAGGGAACCCGAAATGTCGTAGGTCACGAGGTTCCAACCCGACGGAACCGAGCCGCTGAGACCCGACGTGGGGTACGCGTTCTCGGTGATGAGCGCCAGCATCACGTCCCCCACCGCCATGCCGGTGGGTTCGGTCATCGTGAGGGACGTGACCGTATTCGAGCTGAGCACCGACACGGAGGTCGACACGTAGGTGATTTGAGCGTGGGCCGGCGCGGCCCAGCCGAGCAGCATCAGAAGAAGGCAACCCAGCGATGTCGGGGATCGACTCGTGCGGGAGATGGTGAGGCCCGGTATTCGAGGGCGGTCCATTACAAACATACGTTCCGGGATGCGTGAGCAGTGGCCGCGCACCATAGGGCCTTCTGCGTCCGGGAGAAGTGATGCGGAACGCGAATTGGGCAACGCGCAGTGCAGATACGGGAATCCCCGTAGTCCGATCCCTGAGCGCTACCTTGGATCCGCCAGGCTCTCCAGGGTCGCGCCCTCCGGCAGCTGATCCCCGAGCGTCAACGGGCGCTGCACGGCATCCTCGAGATCGCCGAGGGCTCGCTGCGCGCGAGCCACGGTCTCGAGCTCGCTCCGGGCGGCGGTTAGATGCTCGATGTCCGCATCATCGAGCTCGAGTCGCCCCTCCTCGCCCGCGCGCACCGCCTCGCGAACCGAGCGCTGACGATTCGCGGTGAGTTCGTTCAGGTGCGCAGCTTCGGCCAGTTGCTCGAGCGCCACGCGGTAGACGGCGAGCGAGCGCTCGCTTTTCGAGATCACGTCGGCCTGAGTGGACAGAAAAGCCGCGGCCGCCTTGAGCCTCTCCGCCTCCGCCTCCGCGATCGGTCCGCGATTTCGGTCGAACATCGGAATGACGGCCGAGAACCCGAGGGTGAAATAGCTGCGCTTCTCTTCGTAGGTGTAACCCGGTCCGATGTCGATATCCGGATATTGCCGGGCGATCTGCAGGCGCAGGTCGGCCTCCGCGGCGGCATATTTCTCGAGTGCGCTGCGCACGTCCAGGCGATTGATGACGGCCGCACGACGCACCGCGGCAACAGGCAGCGATCCCTCGGGCGGAGGCCTGTCCATGTCGGGCCAGGACAGCCGCACCTCCTGAAGCGCGGCCGAAGGAACACCGATCGCGGCAGCCAGCGCCGCCTTGGCCTCGGCCGCCTGGCTCTCGGCCGCGCCCAGCGCGGCGCGCGCCTTCGACAGCTCGATGCGAGCGGCGTCCGCCTGAACCCGGGTTATCTCACCGACAGCAGCCATCCGATCGCTCAACTCGACTTGGTTCTGCCGGGACTCAGCCTCCGACTTGAGCAATTCCACGGTGCGGCCGGCGACGATATCGTCGAGCATCGTGGCGCGGACGGCGCCGCGGACGGCCCACGCGGCCTGCGCGAGATCCAACTGCGATGCTTGGAGCGAGCTCTGGGCGGATTCGATCCGGTAGCGCCGCTTGCCCGCGGTCTCGAGGGGAAAGGAAAGGTCCAACGTCAGCAAGTAGGGGCTCGGAATCCCCGGCGTGAGGCCGAGAGTGGGGTTGGGCCGTGCGCCCGCCGTGGTGAGCGCGGCCCGCGATGCCGCCACGCCGGCGCGCGCCGCGTCCAGCTCCGTGCTGAAATACAAGGCGGCCAGCGCCAGCGATTGAAAGTCCCAAGTGCTCGGCGGCCACTCGCCGGCCGTGCGCCCCAGATGCCGTTGCGCAAAGGCGCGCAGCCCCGGGTCGGCCATGGAGCGCGATTCGAGCGCCGCCGCCGAGGCTTCGGCGGAAAGGGGCGCCGGCTGGTAGCGTTGCGCCGCGCATCCCAACACGAGCGCACTCGCAGCCAGCAGCGCACTCCCCGCCGATAGCGCAGGCATGACGAGCGCCCGTCGCGCAGGTCGCGCCTTCGTCCCTCGAGCCGTTGACCGCCCGACCGATGCGTAACTGCCCCCCATGGGCGGAGTATAGGATGCGGGCGCGGTCAAGCGAACCGACCGATCGCACAACTCGGCTATTGCTGACGCGCTTCCGTCATTCTGTCCTGAACGGCGAGCATCAGGTCATGGCGGGCGATTTCCCCCAACAGGGTCGTGCGCCAGGACCCCGAGATCACCGGCAAAACGGTCTCGTTGTCGCGCAAGAACAGCTCGAGCGCCGATGTGAGGCTCATGTCCGGGGTCAAAGTCGTGTGCATCGGCGTCGACACCGTACGAATCTGGGCGTTCGGATCGACGAGACCTGCGTTCATGTCGGCGAATGCCTTGCGCGGATCGATCGAAGCGGTGAGCTCACCGTCGCCGTTGACGACGTACACCGCGCGCACCGGACGGCCCGGAAGGTTTCGCAGCATATCGCTCACAGTCGTGGTTTCCTTGACCACGGCCGCAGCCGGCCGGATCAGATCCGCGACGGTACGCAGCTGCCAGATCGATCCACCCGCGGCGCTCGGCATCAGCGATTCCCGGTAGATGGACGCACCGCCTCGATACACCTTGGCCACGTAATGCGCAGTCACGCAGGCGAGAATCAGGGGAAGCACGACCTGGTGATCGAGGGTCATCTCGAAGATCATCAGCACGGAGGTGAGCGGCGCATGGGTGGTGGCCGCAAGGAACCCGCCCATCCCGACCACCGCGAACGCGCTGCTTCCGGAGGTCATATGCGGCAATGCCAGGCGCAAGGTAGATCCGGTGAGTGCCCCCACTGCGGCGCCGATGAACAGGGTAGGCGTGAACACGCCGCCGATCGCACCGGATCCGACCGTGGACGCGGTGCTCGCGACCTTCGCGAGGAGCACCGCGAGCAGCAACCAACCGAACAGCCGTTGATGCAGGATGGCATCCACCACGCTGTAGCCGTTGCCCCACACTTGCGGAAAGGCGATGGAAATCAGGCCGACGATCAGGCCGCCCACCGAAAACTTGAGGTACAAGGGCCCCGGGAGCGCGGCGAAACGCCGCTTGCTCCACGCCAGCAAGGCAAGAAACGGCGGAGCGAGGTGCCCGAGCAGCACACCAAACAGCGCGTACAGGATGAGCTCCCAGTTCTCACCGAAATGCACCGGAGGCATCTCGAAAACGGGTCCGTATCCGAGCAATCGATGGATGGTGGCATCGGCGCTCACCGCAGACACCAGCAGCGGACCGAAGCTCTCCATCGCAATCGAGCCCATGACGATCTCGGCGACGAACAACGCGCCCGCGATCGGGGCGTTGTAGGCGGAGGCGATGCCGGCGGCGGCTCCGCAGGCCACCAGCAGCCGACGCCTGGGCACGGGCGCCCTGCCGAGAATCGCGACTTTGGAGCCGATCAGCGCGGACAGCTGCACCATGGGTCCCTCGCGGCCGATCGATCCGCCCGACGCGATCGTGAGGAGCGATGAGACGCTGCGAATCAACGTGGGACGGGCGGAGATCACGCCGTCGCCCACGGCCACTGCCTCCATGTAGTCGACGGAGCGCCGCGAGGCCACCCAGACCGCACCGTATTGAATCACCAACCCCGCGGCAAGCCCGCCGACGACCGGTACGATGGCGCGGCGCACGCCGTGCAATTCCATTGCCGCCTCGACCAGACCGCCGGTGCGGCCGGTGATCATCCATTCGAATAGGTGGATCCCTTCGCGAAACGCGACGCTCGCGAGCGCCCCGGCGATGCCGATCAGCGCGGCCCAGAACACGATGGCGGTCAGCTCCTCGTGCCGCAGCACGAGAAGTCTCAATTGGGTGAGCCATTGAACCGTCTTCGCGTACGATGCGCTGATGCGCATGCGCCCGCTCGCGACATAGCCCCAAAGGGCCTTCTGAGCCATGGAGGCCTAGGGGCCGTCCTGTTCCGAGGCGGGTTTGTCGATCGCCCGCGGGGCGATCACCCGCAACAGATCGATCCGGCGCCGATCGGCCCGCACCACGCGAAACTCCAGCTCGCCGATCTGGGTGGTTTCTCCACGCCTCGGCAGGCGGCCGAACTCCTGCATGAGGAGTCCTCCGATGGTGTCGTACTCCTCGTCCGAGAATGCGGTGCCGAAGTATTCGTTGAATTCGGATATCGGGGTGAGGGCGCGCACGGAAAATTCGCGCTCGCTCTCCCGCCTGATCGACTGGTCATCCTCGACGTCGTGCTCGTCGTCGATTTCGCCGACGATCTGCTCGATCACATCCTCGATGGTCACCAGCCCGCATACGCCGCCGTACTCATCCACCACCATGGCCAGATGATTGTGGCTCACGCGAAATTCCTTGAGCAGCACGTTGAGCCGCTTGCTTTCGGGCACGAACACGACGGGGCGCATGAACTCGCGGATCTCGAACGGCTCGCCGTCCGCGATCTGCAGGCGCAACAGATCCTTGGCGAGCAGGATGCCGAGAATCTGATCGCGGTCCTCGCCGATGACCGGAAAGCGGGAATGACCCGACTCGACCACGAGCTCGATCAATTTATCGGGCGGCTCGTCGCGCTCGACGAACACCATCTGGGCGCGCGGCACCATGATGTCCCGCACCTGCATGTCGGCCACCGCGAGGACGCCCTCGAGCATGACCAGCGCATCGCCGTTGAACAGCCCGCGCTCGCTCGCCTCGCGCAGATCCTCGATCAGCTCGGGGAGGTCGCGCGGCTCGCCCGACATCGATTGCGTGATCCGCTTTAACCAGCGGCCGGTGTTCCCAGTGGGCTGTTCGGACATGTGGCCTCAAGCATACTCGATCAGGCCTCCGGCCAGACATAGGGGTTTGAAAACCCAAGCCGATCAAGGATTTGAATCTCCAGGACCTCCATTTTCCGGGCCTCACGGCGGCCTTCGTGGTCGAAACCCAGGAGGTGCAGCACGCCGTGGACCGTGAGATGAGCCCAATGGGCCGGCCCGCTCTTGCCCTGCGAGGATGCCTCCCGGGCGACGACCGGTGCGCAAATGACCAGCTCCCCGAGATCCGTCGAGCCGTCCGGCATCCTCCCCGCGCCGCCGAACGACAGCACATTGGTCGGGCGGTCCTTGTTCCGATAGCGCGCATTGAGCGTGCGGCTTCGGGCCGCGCCGACGACTCGAATCGAGATCGCCGCGGACCGGGCGTCGCCGCGCGGCACGCGCGTTCGCAGGGCCCTATCGGCCAGCGTCGCGGCCGCCCATCGCTCGAAATCGGCGCGGCGTGGCGCCCACGGGCGCCTCGCCGCGAAGCTCACGTCCAGCTCGAGACGCGGCGGCACCGCTCAGGAACCCTTGGAACCGTCGTCGGGTGCCTTGGCCTCGTAGGCCTGAACGATTCTCTGCACCAGAGGATGGCGCACGACGTCGCGGGAGGTGAACATCGTGAATGCGATGCCGTGCACGCCGCGCAGGATGTCGATCACGGTGCGCAGGCCGGACTGCTTGGAGATCGGCAGGTCGACCTGCGTGATGTCGCCCGTGACGACCGCCTTGGAGCCGAAGCCGATCCGGGTCAGGAACATCTTCATCTGCTCGTTGGTGGTGTTCTGCGCCTCGTCCAGGATCACGAAGGAGTCGTTCAGCGAGCGTCCGCGCATGAAGGCGAGCGGCGCGACCTCGATGATGTTGCGCTCGATCGACTTGGCGACCCGCTCGAAGCCGAGCATCTCGTACAACGCGTCGTACATCGGGCGCAGGTACGGGTCGACTTTCTGGCTGAGATCGCCGGGCAGGAAGCCGAGCCGCTCCCCCGCTTCGACCGCGGGTCGCACCAGCACGATGCGGCGAACCTTTTCCGACTGCAGCGCCTCGACCGCGCACGCGACCGCGAGATAGGTCTTGCCCGTGCCGGCGGGGCCGATGCCGAAGGTCAGATCGTGCGTGCGGATATTGGTCAGATACTCGGTCTGATTCGCGCCTCGCGCGCGCAGCGCGCCGCGCGCGGTGCGCACCTTGATCTCATCTGCCGGCTCGCCGTTATTGAGGGGAGGGCCGCGTTCGGCGGGCCGTTGCGCCGGCTCTGCTGCGGGATCGCCGCCGTTCATGTCGAGCTCTTGGAGCGCGATGTGCACGCGCTCGGAATCGACCGGCTCGCGTTGGGCGCGCGCGTACAAATCCTGCAGGACGGCCTCCGCGCGTTTGGCCGCGGCCGGCGGTCCGACGATCTGGAATCGATTGCCGCGCCGGCGGATGTCCACGCCCAGCCTCGCTTCGATCTGATGCAGATGCTCGTCGAGCGGTCCGCAGAGCTCGACCAGGCGCACGTTGTCGAGCGGTGCGAGAACCACATCGCGCGGCGTCGGAACGGAATTCACGCGGGGCTTTCCATGCCGGCGGTTTCGCTCACCAGCCGTCCCCGCAAGGAATTGGGCCGCGCCTCGGTGATGATCACGTCGGTGAATCGATTGATGAGCTCCGCGGGACCGTCGAAATTCACCCAACGGTTGTTGTCGGTGCGCCCGGCGAGCTCGCTCCTGTTGCGTTTGGCGGGTCGTTCGACCAGCACCCGCTGCCGGCTGCCGACCATGCGCTGCGAAATGTCGCGGGATTGGACGTTCAAACGTTGCTGTACGAGCTCGAGCCTCTGCTGCTTCACGTCGGAGGGCACCTCGCCCGGAAAGGACGCAGCGGGCGTGCCGGGACGGCGGCTGTAGATGAAGCTGAAGGATTGATCGAAGCCCACATCCGCGATCAGGTTCATGGTGGCCAAAAAGTCCTCATCGGTCTCCCCGGGAAAGCCCACGATGATGTCCGTGGTGATCGAGATGCCCGGCCGGACGGCGCGGAGCTTGCGCAGCTTCTGCTTGTATTCGAGCGCGGTATGACCGCGCTTCATGGCCGCCAGCACCCGGTCCGAGCCGCTCTGCACCGGCAGGTGCAGCAGGTTGTTGAGCTTCGGCACGCTCGCATACGCCTCGATCAAACTGTCATTGAACTCCAGCGGGTGGGACGTGGTGAAGCGGATGCGTTCCACGCCCGGAACCGCGGCGACGAAATGAATCAAGGTCGCCAGGTCCGCAACGCTCCCGTCCTGCATCCCACCCGCGTAGGCATTGACGTTCTGCCCAAGCAGCGTCACTTCGCGGACGCCCTGCGCCGCCAGGGTCTCGACTTCGCCGAGCACCTGTTCGAAAGGCCGGCTGATCTCCTCGCCGCGGGTATACGGGACGACGCAGAAGGTGCAGTACTTGCTGCATCCCTCCATGATGGAGACATAGGCCGTCGCACCGTGGGCGCGGGCCTCGGGCAGGCGGTCGAATTTTTCGATCTCGGGGAAGCTCACGTCGATCTGCGGTCGGCCGGTTCGCTTCAGCCCCTCGATCAACTCGGGCAGCCGGTGCAGGGTTTGCGGACCGAACACCAGGTCCACGTAGGGAGCTCGCGCGGTGATGCCCTCCCCCTCCTGGCTGGCCACACAACCGCCGACGCCGATGACGACGTGCGGCCGCAACTCCTTGAATGCGCGCCACTCGCCCAGCAGCGAGAACACCTTTTCCTGGGCCTTCTCGCGGACGGAGCAGGTGTTGACCAGGAGCACGTCGGCCTGCGCCGGATCGTCCGTGCGGGTCATGCCATGGGCCTCTCCGAGTACGTCCTGCATCTTGCTGGAATCGTACTCGTTCATCTGGCAGCCGAACGTTTTGATGTAGACAAGGCCTGACATAGCTCGCCGTAGGCTCACGCTGAAAAGGCCGCTAAGATACTCGTAACCATGGCAATACGTGAAGTTTTGAGAATGGGGGATCCGCGGCTGCTCGAGGTCGCCAAGCCGGTGGCCGCATTCGGCACGCCGGAGCTCGAAGGCCTGCTGCGCGATATGCGGGACACCATGCATGATCTCAATGGGGCGGGTCTTGCAGCGCCGCAAATCGGTGTGGGGCTCAGAGTTGTCATATTCGGGATCGAGGCGAACCCGCGCTATCCCGACGCCGACCCGGTGCCCTTCACGGTGCTGATCAACCCGCAGCTCACTCCGATCGGCGATGAGATCGAGGAGGGCTGGGAGGGCTGTCTGTCGGTGCCCGGCATGCGCGGCCTGGTGCCCCGCTATCGGCAACTGCGCTATACCGGAGTCGATGCCCGAGGCCAGCCGATCGATCGCACCGTGGACGACTTTCACGCGCGCGTCGTGCAGCACGAGGTCGATCATCTGGACGGGATCCTTTACCCCCGCAGAATCCGGGACTTGACCCAATTCGGCTTCACCGAGGCGCTCTTCCCCGGTGAGGACCTGGTAGACGATTGACCGCGATCTCCGCAACGGCCTTAACCGAGCAGTGCCTTGCCGCGGTCCGCGATCCCGGCGGCGAGGGCGCGCGCGTCTACACGGAATTGTTCGAGCAGGCCGCGCTCGATCACGCCCAGGAGAGCGACCGCCGCCTGGCAGTCGGTCACCCGGCGCGGCCGCTCGAGGGGCTGCCCCTGTCGGTGAAGGATTTGTTCGATGTCGCCGGCCGGGTGACACGAGCCGCATCGGTTGCGCTCCCCGATGCCCCGCCCGCCACGGTCGACGCGCCGGTCATTGCCCGCCTGCGGGCCGCGGGTGCGGTCATCCTGGGCAAGACCAACATGACCGAATTCGCCTATTCCGGCCTCGGACTGAACCCTCATTTTGGGACGCCGCTGAACCCCTTCGACCGGCGTGCGCGCCGCATTCCGGGCGGATCCTCCTCGGGCGCCGCGGTATCGGTGAGTGATGGCATGGCGTTCGCGGCCATTGGCTCCGACACCGGGGGCTCGATTCGCATTCCGGCCGCCCTGTGCGGACTGGTGGGATGGAAGCCCACCGCATCGAGGGTGTCGCGCGTGGGCGTCTATCCGCTGTCGAGCTCGTTCGATTCCATAGGACCGATCGCGGCCGATGTCGCCTCGTGTACTCGGCTCGACCAGGTGCTCAGCGGGGAATCCGGACAATCGAAGCCGCGGCTCGATCTCGAGGGGGTACGCCTCGCCGTCCCGGAAATGCTGTTGGGCGCCGATACCGACCCGCCGGTCGCGGCAGCCATCGGGCGGGCGCTCACCGCGCTCTCCAGGGCGGGCGCGACTATCGCCGATCGGCCGTTACCCGAAATCGTGGGTGTGCCGACCGTAGGGGCGATGGCGGTGATCGTTGGATCGGAGGCCTACGCCTGGCACCGTCAGAACCTCGCCGCGCGGGGCTCGCTCTATGATCCCCGCGTGCGCACGCGGATCGAGCGGGGAGCGGCGTATTGCGCGTGGGAATATCTGGATGCACTCACCCGCCGACGGGCTAGCATAGAGGCTGCGGAACGGGCCCTGCAGGGGTTCGACGGCTGGCTGATGCCGACGGTCCCGATCATCGCCCCGAGGATCGTGGACCTGGCCGACGACGACGCTTATGTGGAGACCAACAAGCTCGTCCTTCGCAACTCCTCCATCGTCAATTTCCTGGGCGGCTGCGCGATCAGCCTGCCCTGCCACTCGCCGGGCGAACCTCCGGTCGGGCTGACCTTCGCCTCGCTCGGTAACTCGGATCTCAAGGTGCTGGGCATCGCAGCGGCGCTCGAACGGGCCCTTGGCAGCGTGCGCGGCGTCGCGCGCTGACCGGCCGCGTACAGACGGCGCCGCCAGCGACCCTCGCTCAAGGTTGCGACGGGCCCGGCTCGAGCACGTTCTCGAGCTGACCGATCCCCTCGATGTCCACCTGCACCGTGGAGCCATCCTTGATCGATCCGACGCCGACCGAGGTGCCGCACGCGATCACGTCGCCCGCCAGCAGCGACATGTCGTGGGAGACCAGGCTCACCGTGTCTTCCACCGAAAAAATCATGTCCGACAGCGGATAATTCTGGCGCTCGACGCCATCGACCCGGGTAACCACCCGCAGCTTCGACCAGTCGAGCCCGGTGGCAATCACCGGTCCGATGCACCCGAAAGTGTCATAACCCTTCGAGCGGCACCATTGGGCGAAGTCGGGGTTTTCGTTCAGGACTCCGATCGCCGTCACGTCGTTCACGCAGGTGAGGCCGAAGATGTGGTCGGCCGCCTCACCGGGGGCGACATCCTTGCACCGCTTGCCGATGACGATGCCGAGCTCGCCCTCGTAGACGATCTTGCCCGCATAGGCGCGGGGCCTCACGATCGGCTCATTCGGACCGATCGTCGAGGTGCCGGGCTTGAGCAGGAACTGAGGGTGGGTCGGCACGGGCTTCCCCAGCTTTCCGGCCAGCGCGTGAAAATTGTTCCACAGCGCGACGATCTTGGAAGGCGCGCACGGGCTCAGCAAAGTGACGGTATCCTGCGCAAATTTCCGCCCCGTCGGGCGCTTATCGGCGAACAGGTCCCCCTCGTGTTCGAGGATGTGCGTGCCCTCGACCAGGCCGAAGCCCACATCGCCGTCGTTCGAGCGAAAACGTGCCCAGCGGCTCATATGCGGGTCAATCTCCTGTGTCGTGGGGTGAGGGGGGCCGCGAGTATACCGGCTTCACCCGTGCCCATGCCCATGCCGATGGTGGATGTCCGGGTAGTGCGGATGGCGGTGCAGCAGCGGCTCGTGATGATGCTCGTGGGAATGCGGCTCTTCGCCGTTCCAGCCCGCCTCGTGCGAGTGGCGATGGTGCGCGTCGTGGACGTGCGGGTGATTGTGAGTGAGCGGTTCGTGCAGATGCTCGTGTTCGTGCCGCTCGGTCAGGTGCAGCCAGACGCCGAGCGCCATCAAGGCCGCGGCCGCCAAGAAAATGGGCGTGATGGATTGTCCGAAGAGCGCGATCGCAACCACGGTGCCGATGAACGGTGCGGTCGCGAAGTAGGCGCCGGTGCGCGCGCTGCCGAGATGCCGCAGGGCGACGACAAACAGCACGAGGCTCAGCCCGTAGCCCACGAAACCGAGCGACAGGATGGCGGCGACATGCGACGGCCCCGGCAGCTTGTCGCCGAGCGCGAACGCCAACGCGGTGTTGGCGCTCCCCGCCGCGAGGCCTTTGACCGCGGCAATGATGCGAGCATCCGCGCCCGACACTTTGCGGGTGAGGTTGTTGTCCAACGCCCAGCCGAGGCAGGCGGCGGCGACCCAACAGGAGCCGAGGATCGAGCCTGCCGAGGAGGCGCTCGACGGCCACGCCAACAGCGCGCCGCCGGCGACGATGGCGAGAAAACCGGCGATCACTCGCGGGCTGGTCGCCTCGCGAAACGCGATCCACGCAAGCAGCGCGGTGAACACGCTTTCGAGGTTCAGCAGCAGCGAACTCGTGGCGGCATCCAGGCGGCGCAAGCCCGTCAGGAGCAGCACCGGCGCGACGATGCCGCCGGCCAGGGTGGCGGCCGCAAGCCAGATCCAATCCGTGCGAAGGAGCCCGCTCGGCGATCTGCCGCCTCCCTGGGCGAGCCAGACGAGGCTCACGCCGACGCCGCTTCCCAGGTATAGGAGGCCGGCGACCATGAGAGGGCTGACCCCCGTCATGAGCTCCTTGGCGATCGGTGTGGTCGCACCGAACAGCACCGCCGAGGCCAGTGCGGCGGTCAGCGCCAAAGGGGAACCGCCGCTTTTCATGCGACCTTGGGAGACCTATGCATGCCGTAGAATCTGTAAAAACCGTCGCAGGCCGCCGACCTCCGATATTCTAATCTCCGCGCCAACACAGGAACACGGGAATACAGGAACGCAGGATGCATCGAACCTCAACCCCTCTCGGCCTCGCCCTCGTTTCTCTTCTGCTCGCTGCTTGCGGCGGCTCCAGCGGGGGTTCCGCTTTGGCTCCGACAGCCCCCCCGATCACGACCATCGATAAGCCGACGACCGTCGACCTTTATCCGAATGGATCCACCGAGAATCCGGCACGCCTGACCGTGATGGTCACGGCGGTGGGCTCCGTGGCGGTCTCGATGCCGCTCGCCTTCGACACGGGTTCGGCCGGCATCACACTCTATGCGCCGAGCATCTTCCCGGGCAGCATGCTCGGCGCCACCGGCTTCATTTTCCCGTCCGGTGAGAGCCAAATGAGCTACGGCGGCATCACCGTCACCAACCAGCAAGGCACGCGAACCTACGGCAGTATCCTCGACAAGCCGCAGCCAGAACGGCAATCTCGGCTTCGCCACCGTGACTTTCGGCGATGCGAACGGCCAGGTCACCACGCAAACGATGCCGGTATTTCTCTACTTTTCCATCACGGATAATCAGACGGGGAATCTGGTCACTCCGCCGACTCAAGCAGGGCTGGTTTGGCGTCGCGAGCAGCGCGGGCACGATCGTTGTCCCTGGTTCGGTCGAGCCGGCGGCTGGATTTCCGGCTTGCTCGGCGGCGAGCGCCGGGACCTGCTCCGTGGTCAGCGTGTTGAAGTACATCGGTTATACCGCGGGCATCGATGCAGGGTTCTCCCTGGCGCCGGCTACGATTCAGAGCTGCGACATCGCCACTCCGGGTGACTGCACGCCCGCCCCCATCCTGATCCTCGGTCTGAATTCGAGCATGGAGACCGGGTACACGACTCAGCGGCTCGTTTGTCCACCGAGCGGCTATGTCGGTCCCGCCGATATCGCCGGCTATCCGGTCTGCCAGAAAACGATTCTGAACACCACGATCCGTGCGCTGGGAGCAATCGTCACGGGCTACTCGATCTTCGATAGCGGGACTCCCGAGATGCAGATTTCCACGCCCGCGGGCAGTAATTTTCCGGCAAGCATTCCCACCGGCACGACCGTCACGTTCACGCAGCCGTCGGGATTTGCGTACAGCTATACGTCGGGCACCGGCTACTTCGAAACCCTGGTCGAACCGGACACCACCACGGTGAACGTCATCGGAATAGGTTTCTTCACCACGAATTCCCTGTTCATCGACTTCACGACCAGCACCGAAGGATGGAAATAAAAGGCCCGATACTTTTCGGGTATCGGGCCGGATGTCTCCACTTTCTTGAGGATGTCCCCTAAAACGGGATGTCGTCGTCGAAATCCTCTTTGCCGCCGGCCGGCGCGGGCGACTGATCGTAGTCTTCCCGGGGCGGGGCGCTTGCGCCGCCACGATCCGCACCGCCGCCCGGGCCGCCGCCACCGCCGCCACCCCGCGCGCCGAGCATCTGCATGTTGTCGGCGATGATCTCGGTGGTGAACCGGTCGTTGCCCTGCTTATCCTGCCATTTACGCGTGCGGAGCTTCCCCTCGACGAATACCTGCGAACCCTTGCGCAGGTACTCGGCGGCAATCTCGCCCAGGCGCCCGAACAGGGCGATGCTGTGCCACTCGGTGCGCTCCTGTTGTGCGCCGGAGGCCTTGTCCTTCCAGGACTCGCTGGTGGCAATGCGGATATTCGTGACCGTCATGCCGCTCGGCATGGAGCGGGTCTCGGGGTCAGCCCCCAAATTCCCGACCAAAATGACTTTATTGACTCCGCGAGCCATGACATTTCCTCCACTTTGGATGGCACATATTGTACACGGGTGGGGAGTCCCCATATGGGGTCTTGACCCCCGCGCTGATCGAGAAATGCGCGGCCGGGCGGCGGATCGTGCCATTCGGAGCGCCGTCACCCCCACCCATCCTCGCCTCTTGACGCCGGGCGTATAGTAATCGGTTGCATGCAAAATATCCGAATCCGGGGTGCCCGGACCCACAATCTGAAGAACGTCGACCTCGACCTGCCGCGGGACCGCCTGATCGTGTTCACCGGCCTTTCCGGGTCGGGCAAGTCCTCCCTGGCCTTCGACACCATCTATGCCGAGGGGCAGCGGCGCTATGTGGAGTCGCTCTCCACCTATGCCCGCCAATTCCTCTCGATGATGGAAAAGCCGGACGTGGACACCATCGAGGGGCTGTCCCCGGCCATTTCCATCGAGCAGAAGTCGACCTCGCATAATCCGCGCTCGACCGTCGGGACCGTGACCGAGGTGTACGACTACCTGCGGCTCCTGTACGCCCGGGCGGGCACCCCGCGCTGCCCCGATCACCACATCGACCTCGCCGCGCAGACGGTGAGCCAGATGGTGGACGCCGTGCTGGCGCACCCGGAAGGCACCGCCATGATGCTGCTGGCGCCCGCCATATCGGAGCGCAAGGGCGAGCATGCGGAACTTCTGGAGGAGCTTCAGGCCGGCGGCTTCGTGCGCGCGCGCATCGACGGGAAGGTCGTGGAATTGGACCAGGCGCCCAAGCTCGATGTGCGCCGCAAGCATACGGTGGAGGCGATCGTGGATCGCTTTCGGGTACGGCCCGATTTGTCGCAGCGTCTCGCGGAGTCTTTCGAGACCGCGTTGCGCCTGGGCGCCGGCGTGGCACGGGTCGCGTTCATGGACGATGCCGAGCGCACCGAGCTCGTGTTCTCCAACAAGTTCGCGTGCCCGATCTGCAACTACTCGCTCACCGAGCTCGAACCGCGGCTGTTCTCCTTCAACAGTCCCATCGGCGCCTGCCCGACCTGCGACGGGCTCGGCACTCAGGACTTCTTCGATCCCGGCAAGATCGTCGCCAACCCGCATCTGTCGCTCGCCGGCGGCGCCGTGCGCGGCTGGGATCGGCGCAATGCCTACTACTTCCAGGTCATCCAATCCCTGGCGCGGCATGCAAAGTTCGACATCGAAGCCCCCTACGAGAGCCTCTCTCAGAAAATACAGGATCTCGTGCTGTTCGGCAGCGATGACGAACAGATCGAATTCAAATACCTCGACGGCAAGGGCGGAACCGTCAAGCGCAGGCATGCGTTCGAGGGCATCGTCAAGAATCTCGAGCGGCGCTATCGCGAGACCGAATCGGCCACCGTGCGCGAGGAGCTCGCCAAGTACCGCTCGTCACGGGCCTGCCCCGACTGCGAAGGCACCCGCCTCAATCGGGCCGCGCGCAACGTGTTCGTCGAGAACCGGAGCCTCCCGGAGGTTTCCGCGCTCTCGGTCGCGCACGCGCTGGACGTTTTTCACGCCTTGAAGCTCCCCGGTTGGCGCGGCGAGGTCGCGGTGAAAATCGTCAAGGAGATCGGAGATCGTCTGGGCTTTCTGGCGAACGTGGGCCTCGGCTATCTCACCCTCGATCGCAGCGCCGAGACGCTCTCGGGCGGTGAAGCGCAGCGCATCCGACTGGCCAGCCAGATCGGCTCCGGATTGGTGGGCGTCATGTACATCCTGGACGAGCCCTCCATCGGTCTGCATCAGCGCGACAACCAGCGCCTGCTCGACACCCTGGTCAATCTGCGCAACCTCGGCAATACCGTCATCGTCGTCGAGCACGATGAGGATGCGATCCGGCAGGCCGATTACGTGGTGGACTTGGGTCCCGGCGCGGGCGTGCATGGGGGACGGATCGTGGCGCAGGGCACGGCGGCAGAAGTCGCCGAGAATCCCGAGTCGATCACCGGAAAATTCTTGAGCGGACGGCGCCGCATCGAGATCCCCGCCATGCGCCATCGGCCCGATCCGAAGCGCATGCTGCGGGTGCTGGGCGCCACGGCCAATAATTTGAAGAACGTGACGGCCGAATTTCCACTCGGGCTCCTCACCTGCGTCACGGGGGTATCCGGCTCCGGCAAATCGACCCTGGTCAACGACACCTTGTTTCGCGCGGTGGCAACCCAGATGAACCGGGCATCGCCCGGCAGCGCGCATTTCGACCGCATCGAAGGTCTCGAGCACATCGACCGCGTCATCGAGATCGATCAGAGTCCGATTGGCCGCACGCCGCGTTCCAATCCGGCCACCTACACGGGGCTGTTCGCGCCGATCCGGGAGATTTTCGCCTCGGTCCCCGAAGCCCGCGCGCGCGGCTACGAATCCGGCAGATTCAGCTTCAACGTCAAAGGCGGCCGTTGCGAGGCCTGCCAGGGCGACGGCGTGATCAAGGTCGAGATGCATTTTCTCGCCGACGTCTACGTTCCGTGCGACGTGTGCCGCGGCCTGCGCTACAACCGGGAAACCCTCGAGATTCGCTTCAAGGGCAAGAACATCCAGGAGGTCCTCGACATGACGGTGGAGGACGCGCTGCCGTTCTTCTCCGCGGTGCCGACGGTGCAGCCGAAGCTGCAGACGCTGCTCGATGTGGGCCTCTCCTATGTGCGCCTGGGCCAGAGCGCGACGACGCTTTCGGGCGGCGAGGCGCAGCGGGTCAAGCTGGCGAAGGAATTGTCCAAGCGCGCCACCGGGCGCACGCTCTACATCCTCGATGAGCCGACCACGGGGCTGCATTTCGCGGATATCGAACAGCTCCTCGTGGTCCTGCATCGTCTGCGCGACGAGGGCAACACCGTGATCGTGATCGAGCACAATCTGGACGTGATCAAGACCGCCGACTGGGTGGTCGACCTCGGCCCCGAGGGTGGAGACGGCGGCGGCCGGATCATCGCGACCGGGACGCCCGAAGAGATCGCCGCGACCGCCTCCTCGTACACGGGTCAGTACCTGAAGGCCGCGCTGGCGCCGGCGAAGCGCGAGCCTGCGGCGCGGCGCAAGCGGGCTTGAACGAAGCCGCTTAAGCGACCATTATCAACCACCCCTCAATACACCCCCATGAAATCACGCTTGCCGATGGCCAGCCCGTTGTGGCGCAAGATTGCGTAGGCCGTGGTGACATGAAATAGAAATTGCGGCAAGCCGTAGTTGGCCAGGTAGGCATTGCCACGCAATTTCTTTTCTTTGGGCGTACCAGGACGCAGCACGATTTCGATCGTTTCGCTGCCTGCGAATTTGGCTGGGCTCAGGCTCTCGAGAAATTCCATGGTCTTGGCCAGCAGCACATCAAGGTCAGCAAAGGTCTTCTCGTTGCCTTCATAGACGGGAACATCGACGCCCGACAGGCGTGCCGAAATCCCGCGGGCGAAATCGGCGGCAACTTGCACCTGTTTGATCAGCGGAAACATGTCCGGATACAGCCGTGCCTCCAAAAAGGCGTTTGGCTCGATCGCGTTGGCGGCCACATGTGCATCGGCCTGGGCCAGAATGGCCTTCAAAGCCGTCAGCAACTGCTTAAAAACGGGAACCGAATTGGTATACATAAGGCTGGTCATGGTCGCTCCTCGAATCGCGTACATCGTTCGCCCGCGGAGCCTACGCCAACCGGGTACGCGGCTGCAGGTATTTTTCGGACGGCGGCCATCAGTTCACACATCCATGATCGTGTTATCTTCTGCCTACTCAAATGCCCTCAAGAGGTCATCGCATGAACAAGAACGCCAACCACATCCGAGCCCTCGCCATCTTCACGGGTCTTCTTGCCTTCTCGATCGGCGCCCCTAGCTTCGCCGGCCCGTCGGCCGACATACGCCGGCTCGAGGTCGAATTCAATGCCGCCTACGGCGCCAACGAGCTGGACAAGTATTTCGCCTTCTACGCCGACGATGCCATCCTCTGGTTCCCGGAAGGCCGCACCGACGTGCCGGCCTACAAGAAAGAATGGACCGACTACATAAAGACCGGCGCCGCCCTCGAGCAGGCGAAGTTCTCGGATCTGCACATCCGCGTGAGCCCGCAGGGTGACACCGCGATCGCCAGTTACCTGTTGCACGTGACGACCCGAGCCGCCGACAAGTCGGTCACGGACGAGGACTTTCAGGAAACCGACGTCTGGTTCAAGACCCCGGCGGGCTGGAAGATCACGCACGTGCATTATTCCCCGGCGCCCAAACCGTCCAAGTCGTAGCAACATCGTGAGTGTCGGGCATGGAGGTCTCGCGGGCGCCATCGCCCGCGCCTCGCTTCCCGTGCTGAGACATCTGGCACCTGAAACGGCGCACGATCTGGGCCTCGCCGGCCTGAATTGGATGCGGCCGCTGTGGACCGCGCCGGAAATCCCTGCGGCGCTCGCGGTCTCCTGCGCGGGCCTGCGCTTTGCGCATCCGCTGGGCCTGGCCGCCGGCTTCGACAAGAACGGCGATTATCTCGACGCCCTCGGGGCCCTGGGATTCAGTCATATCGAGCTCGGCACGGTGACGCCGCGGCCGCAACCCGGCAACCCGCGGCCGCGCATGTTTCGGCCCCCTCAGGGCGTCGCGCTCGTGAACCGGATGGGCTTCAACAACAAGGGGGTCGACCACCTCGTCGGACGCCTCGAACGCGCCCGCTATCGGGGAATCCGCGGGATCAGCATCGGCAAGAACGCCGACACCCCAATCGATCGAGCGGCGGAGGATTACGTTCTCTGCCTGCGCAAGGTGTATCCGCACGCCGATTACATCGCCGTCAATGTCTCCTCCCCGAACACCGCGCGCTTGCGGGAATTGCAGGACCCCGCCGGACTGGAGCGGGTTCTGGGCGCGCTCCTCGAGACGCGCGAAGGGCTCGGCAGGGACCACGCCAAACGGGTGCCGGTGCTGGTGAAGATCGCGCCGGACTTGGAATCGGGGCAAATCTCCTCGCTCGCGGCCACCGTGCGCTCGCTCGGAATCGACGGCGTCATCGCCACCAATACCACCACCGACCTGTCAGCGCTCGGTCCCGGCTGGCCGGACGACCGACGCGGGGGATTGAGCGGAGCTCCCCTGCACGCCCGCTCCCTGGCAGTCGTGGGGCAATTGCGCGCCGAGCTCGGCAGCGGCTTCCCCATCATCGGCGTCGGCGGTATCGTGGATGCCGATCGGGCCTTGGCCATGTTGAGGGCGGGTGCGAATTTGTTGCAGATCTATACGGGGTTCGCCTATCGGGGCCATGCCCTCATCGAGGAGGTGCTCGATGCGCTCGACCGCGTCGCGAACGGCGCCTCGCCTGCGGCGCGGATGACCGGGTCATGATCCGCGAAACCCTCAGCGAAAGGCTCATCGAGCAGTTTCAGCGCGACGGCGCGGTGCGCATTCCCCGATTGTTCACGCCGTCCGACATGGCCGAGCTCGAGGCGGGCATCGACCTGAACCTGTCGCGCCTGAGCCCGCGCGCAAAAGTTGCGAGCGCCGCGACGGACCCCGGGCGCTTCGTCGAGGATTTCTGCAATTGGCAGGACAATCCGCACTACCGGCGATTCATCTTCGACACGCCGCTGGCCGAGACGGCCGCGCGTCTGATGCGGTCCAAGACCGCGCGCCTGTACCACGACCACATGCTCACCAAGGAACCCTCCACCCGCCAGCCGACGCCGTGGCATCAGGACCAGCCCTACTACAATATCGACGGCCGTCAGAACGTGAGCTTCTGGGTCCCGGTCGATCCGGTGAGCCGGGCCTCCACGCTGGAATTCGTCGCGAGCTCGCATCTCGGGCCCTGGCTCATGCCGCGATCCTTCATGGACTCGCAGGCCAAATGGTTTCCCGAGGGTAGTCTTGCGGACCTGCCGGACATCGAAGCGAACCGCGATCGATATCCTATTCTTGGGTGGGAGCTCGAGCCGGGCGATGCGGTGTGTTTCCACATGCTGACGCTGCACGCCGCGCGCGGCGTCGACGGCACGCGGCGCAGGCGGGTGTTCTCGGTACGCTTCCTGGGCGATGACATCGTGCACGCGCCACGTCGCTGGGTCACCTCGCCGGACTTCCCGGGGCTCATAGATGAGCTTCCAGCGGGCGCGCCCATGCATCATCCCCTGTTCCCGGAGCTATGGCGCGACCGCTCTTGAGCCGCGACCCCGTGCACCCGCCGGGCCGCGCTCGGTATTCGCGCGCTCGGTGCCGGCGCGCTCAGTGCTTGCGCGTCGTCAACGCCTTCAGAAATTCGTAGTAGAACTCGGCCCCCTGGTAGTAGGACTCGATCTTCACGCGTTCGTCCTTGCCATGCATGCGCACGTCGTCGCGATCGATCGCGACGCCATTGATGCCGTAGCTCGGGATACCCGCCATCATGGTGTAGATGCTGTCCGAAGCGCCGGTTTCCATGATGGGCACCACGGGGGTTCCGGGCCAGAGCTTGCTGGAAACGCTGCGCAGGGCCGCCATCACGTCGGGATTGAGCGGCGGCGGCGTCATCGCTGCGCGGTCCGAGCCGTGATCCGACAACGTTCCGCTGTCGGCGCGGTAGCGGATCGACAGCGCCGGATCGTTGAGCAGCTTCTGAAGATCCAGGCGGATCTCTTCCTGCGAATGGCCGGGGAAAATCCTGCAGTTGACGTTCGCCTCGGCGCTCTGCGGCAGGGCATTGTAGGCATGGCCGCCGGCCAGCATGGTGGGGACGCAGGTGGTGCGCATGGTCGAGTTGTAGCGGGGATCTTTCGACAGGCGCGCGATCGCCGCCTCATCGGGCGGAGTCTTCAGGATGGCACGCATGTCCGCGGCCGTGTCGGCGGGCTCGATCTTGGCCATGGCCTCGAAGTATCCGCGCGTCACCTCGTTCAATTCGAACGGGAACGGCGATTTCTGCAGCACCGCGAGCGCGTCCGCGATGTGGTAGATCGCGTTGTCGGGCCGGGGAAGGGAGCTGTGGCCGCCGGGATTCTTTGCGAGCAGCTGATAGTCCGCATACAGCTTCTCGGTGGCCTCGAATTCGACCGTCATCGGCTTGCCATGCTCGGTGACGACGCCGCCGGAATCGGGGTTCAAGGCGAACTGCGCATCGATGAGCTCGCGATGATGATCGAGCAGCCAGCTTACGCCGTTGGAGGTGCCCCCCTCCTCGTCCGCGGTCAGCGCGAGGATGATGTCGCGGTCGGGCACGAAGCCCTCTTTTTTCATGCGGATGAATGCGGTCACGGCGATCGCATCGCTGTCCTTCATGTCCTGGGTGCCGCGCCCGTAGTAATAGCCGTCCTTCTCCGTGAACTGGAACGGATCGGTGGTCCAATCCTCGCGCTTCGCCTCCACCACGTCGGTGTGCCCGATGATCAGCACCGGCTTCAATTTCGATCCCGGCCTGCCCCGGTAGCGCGCCACCATGTTGCCCTTGCGATCATTGGGCCCGAGCACGGTCACGTCCGCCGCCGGGAAGCCTGCATCGAGCAGCCGCTGCGCCATTGCCTGCGCAGCAAGCGTGGTACTTCCGATAGAATCCGTCGTATTGATTTCGATCAGCTGCTTGAACACGTCGTGCGCGGTGTCGTGAACGGCCGGATCGCTGAGCGGTGCGCACCAGGCGATGGGTGCGGCCAGGGCGGCGAGTACGATGCCGGTCGATTTCATGCGGGTACGGTGTTTCACTGGCAACTCCTGCGAAACGAAGACCAAAAAAGAATGCGAGGATGTCGCTAATGTTTACCCGAGTCAACGCAGTTACCGCATCCCTGGCGCTCGCACTGGCCGCAGGGCCCGCCCTTGGCGCCGGGACCAACGCCCGTTCCGAAGCGCCGGCCGATCTCGTGCTCATTCACGGCACCGTGCTCACGGTCGACGCCAAGGACTCCGTTGCCCAAGCCGTGGCGGTGCGCGGCGGCAAGCTCGTCGCGGTCGGCACGGACCACGACATCCTGCGGCTTGCCGGCCCACGGACCCGCCGCATCGATTTGAACGGCCGTACAGCCACCCCGGGGCTCATCGACAGTCATGCTCACATTGCCGACGGTGGAGTCGCCGAACTCTTCCACGTGCGCTTGAGCGACGTGACCACGGTCGCGCAGGCCGTCCGCCGGGTGCGCGAGGGGATGGCGCACCTCAAGCCCGGCGAGTGGCTGGAAGGGGACGGGTGGGATGAAGGCAAGCTCGCGGAGCGCCGCTATCTCAAGGCCGCGGATCTCGATCCCGTGTCGCCCAACAACCCCGTCTGGTTGAACCACACGACGGGTCATTATGGCGTCGCAAACACGGCGGCGTTGCGCCTGGCGAAGATCTCGGCGAGCACGCCGGATCCGAAAGCCGGTACCATCGACCGCGATTCGAGTGGCACGCCGACCGGCGTGCTCAAGGAGTCGGCGCAGGCCTTGGTGGGCGATCTCATCCCTCCCCCCACCCCGGAACAGCGCCGGGCCGGCATCCTCGAGAGCATCGCGCTGCTTCACCGCGAAGGCATGACGGCCGTCAAGGACCCCTGGATCGAGCGCCCGACCTGGGATGCCTACGTCGAGCTGCTGCGCGAGGGCAAGCTCACGGAGCGAGTCTGCGTGCTCTGGTCCGCCGGCACCACGCTCGACTCGGC
The DNA here is from genome assembly GCA_963748995.1 of uncultured Gammaproteobacteria bacterium. Taxonomy (GTDB): domain Bacteria; phylum Pseudomonadota; class Gammaproteobacteria; order Steroidobacterales; family Steroidobacteraceae; genus Bog-1198. Next base: position 82,901 of record CAVVKU010000013.1, read on the forward strand.
GCGCAAGGCTCTCGCGGAGATTCAGGCGCAGCCACGGCCTCCGCAAGCTCTTGGCGATGGGCGGCTCTTATCCTGCGGGGCGAAGATCTTCATGGATGGCAGCGGCGGCGCCCGCACGGCGTGGATGTATAAGCAGTGGAACAAGGACTCCACCGGAATCGATGCGGGAAACTCGGGCTATCCGGCGCTCGATCCCGAGGTCTACCGCCAGCAGGTTCGGCTGTTCCACGATGCGGGTGTGCACGTCGGCACGCATGCGATCGGCGACCGCGCCATCGACTGGGTGGTCGACACCTATGCGCAGGTCCTGGCCGAGAAGCCCACCCGGGGGCTCAGGCACAGCATCATCCACGCCAACCTGCCCACCGAGCATGCGATCGCCACCATGGCGCTGCTGCAAAGCAAGTACGATGCGGGGTATCCGGAGGCGCAGGCTCCGTTCACTTGGTGGATCGGAGATACCTATGCGGGAAATTTCGGGCCGGAGCGGTCGCAGCGCCTGATGCCTTTCAAGACCTATCTCGACAAAGGCGTCATCTGGGGAGGGGGATCGGACTACCCGGTCACGCCGCTGCCCGCGCGTTATGGGCTGTGGTCCTCGGTGGAGCGCGAGGCTTTGAAGGGAACCTTCGGGCCCCATCCTTTCGGCACCGCGGAATCGGTGGACATCCATGCGGCGCTGCGCTCGTACACGCTCTGGGCCGCAAGACAATTATTCCTGGACGCTCGCACGGGGTCTCTGGAGGTGGGCAAGGACGCGGACATTGCCGTATGGGACAAGAATCCCTACGACATGCCGTCACCCGAGCTTCGCAACCTGCACTGTGAGATCACGCTGCTGTCCGGCGCGGTCGTGTTCGACGCGCATGACGACAAGGGAGCAATCCATGGCCAAGACTAGCAAACGCCCCGTCACCCGTGCCGCCGCGGAAAGTGCGGTGCAGACGTTGTTGCGCTGGGCGGGGGAAGATCCGCAGCGGGAGGGGCTTCGCGACACGCCCAAGCGCGTGGTGGATGCCTACCGCGATTGGTTCTCGGGGTACGCCTCCGATCCAAGGGCCTACCTCAGGCGCACGTTCGAGGAAGTCGAGGGGTACGACGAGATGGTCGTGCTGCGCGACATTGCTTTCGAGTCCTTCTGCGAACACCACATGGCGCCCATCATCGGCCGCGCTCACGTCGGCTACCTGCCCCGGGAGCGTGTGGTCGGCATCAGCAAGCTGGCGCGGGTGGTCGATGGGTTCGCGCGCCGCTTCCAGGTGCAGGAGAAGCTCACCGCGCAGGTCGCGACCTGCATCAACGAGGTGTTGAAGCCGCGCGGAGTCGGCGTGGTCATCGACGCGACCCATCAATGCATGACCACGCGCGGCGTGCACAAACGCGGCGTCTCGATGGTCACCTCGAGCATGCTCGGAACTTTCCGAGCCGACGCCAGCACCCGCGCGGAGTTTCTGCGCTTCATCGACATCGAAGGGAGCACGAGCCGCTGAGCGGCGCCCGCCGGGCTAGCGCTTTACGCCGCCGGGCCCGCGTGCCGGGACCACTTCCACGGAAAAGCTGTACTTGTGGCGCTCACCGGCGCCCAGCGCGCCGACACCGACGACGTGCCTTGCGATCTTCTCGCCCTGCTCGTTGGTGATAGACACCACCACGCAGTACTCGCAGGGACCCCGGTTCGGGTGCTGGATGGAACCCTCGAGCCGCATCGCCGAATGGCCGGCTGCCTGCGGCTCGGAGTTCGCAACGTTGAACCGCAGATGGTGTTGGCAGCCCGGACAGACATTCGCGCTTTGAAGAACCACCGCCTTGCAGTGCGGACAGGTTCGCGTGGCGCCGAGATTGCCTTGTCGGACGACGTTCGCCATGAACCTCGGCCTAGCTGCCGACCGCGGAGCCCGGAAGCTTTCCCTTCTTTTCGTCTTCCCAGCCGAACTCGACATGACCGCGCATGCGCGAGCCCGCCGCGACCGTGATCGAACCGGCCTTCACGTCGCCCACGATGACGCCGCCCTCGAGCACATCGACTCGCTTCGCCGATTCGATGTTGCCCTGTAATTCACCGCCGACGACGACGACGGCGGCCAGCACCTGGCCCGTCAAATGGGCACCGGGCTCGATGTTGAAGTTTCCGTCGATGCGCACATCGCCCTTGAAACGTCCGGCCATGCGAACGTTGCCCGACCCCTCGATCTTGCCCTCGATGGTGAGGTTGGCGGCAATCACCGATTCGCCGGCGGCCTCGCGCGAGACCGGGGCAGGGGCCGCGCGGCGCGGCGCGGCGGCCAACGCGACTTCGCTGGAACTCACCGAGCGCTCGGGGAGCGGAGCCGGCGCGGGAGCGGGCGCTGACGCCAGGCTGCCCGCAGGCGACGGCGTCATCGGTTCTTTCCGAGGGGCCGGCGCAGGTGAGGAGGGTTTCTCGTTCCAAAGTGCCATACTGCATTCTCCCGCGTGTGAGGAACTAAAGACTACACGCTACAACTTAAAAATGTTATCGGACCACTGTCTGAGTTTGGAGACGGCGGCGCGTACGGACTCTGCAAATTCCTTGCGGGCCTCCCCGACGCCGATGCCGGGCACCGGCGGCGCGGCCGCGCCCTCCCCATCGACTATACTTGTGGGCTAGAAACTCAAGGGGTTAGCTCACTTGTTCCAACATCTCGACCGCCTGAACCCGGATGCCATTCTGGGCCTGATGGCCCAATTCCGCGCCGATCCTTCTCCGCAAAAAGTCGACTTGGGCGTCGGCGTGTTTCGAGATCTGAATGGCAACACACCGATTCTCGAGTGTGTGCGTCGGGCAGAGCAGACCGTACTCAAGTCCCAATCGACCAAGTCCTACGTGGCGGCCGCCGGTCGCGCGGAGTTCAACGAGGCCGTGGAACAACTGGTGCTCGGCGCCGCCCACGGCGCGCGCGGCGCGCGGCGCGTGCGCACGGCGCAGACGCCGGGCGGATGCGGGGCGTTGCGCGTCGGCGCGGAGCTGATTCGGGCGGCGGCTCCGAAGGCGACCGTGTATGTGAGCGATCCCACCTGGGGAAATCACATGCCGCTCTTGGGCAGCTCCGATTTGAGGCTCGAGCGATATCCCTACTACGACGCAAGAAACCGTGAATTGCGTTTCGACGACTTGTTGGAGCGGCTGAATCGCGCGGCTCCGGGGGATGTCGTGCTGGTGCACGCCTGCTGCCACAATCCAACGGGCGCCGACTTATCCCTCCCACAATGGGAGCGGCTCACGCAACTTTTCCTGGAACGGCAGCTGACGCCGTTTCTCGATCTGGCGTATCAAGGGTTCGGCTCGAATCTGGAGGAGGACACCGCGCCCATCCGCCTGGTGGTCGACCGCGTCCCGGAAGCCCTGGTCGCGGTCTCGTACTCGAAGAATCTCGGCCTCTACCGGGAGCGCGTGGGCGCCATCATCACCATCAGCGAAAACGAGCAGCGGGCCGACGCCGTGCAGAGTCACGTGCTGCAGATTGCGCGCAGCATCTACTCGATGCCGCCGGACCACGGTGCGGCGATCGCGGCCTGCATTTTCGCGGACCAGGCGCTGCGGCAATCGTGGATCGAGGAGCTTGCGGCGATGCGCAACCGGATCGCCGACATGCGATCGCTGCTGGCCTCGCATCTGCGCGCGGTCACCCACGAGGCAACGTTCGATTTTCTGGAGCGCCAGCGCGGCATGTTCTCGCTGCTCGGGGTCTCCCGCGAAACGGTCGAAGCCCTGCGTGCAAGGCACCACATCTACATGCTGGGCGATAGCCGCATGAATCTCGCGGGCATCACACCCGGCAATGTCCGTTATGTGGCGGAGGCGATCGCCGCCCAGCGCTGACCGGGGCGCCGTTGGGGCGAGACGGCGGGGGCCGCCCGGGCGCTCAGGCGCCGCGGTGAGCGCCCGTGGGCGCTCAGGCGCCGAGCGCTTCGCTCAACGCGCTGACTTCGGTCGCGGATTCCTTGATCACGCTTGCCATGCGCGCGTCGCTCAAATCGAGGCGCAAGGCGCCGGGCATGTCCTTGAGGTCCGCCTGCAGCGCGGGCAAATCCTCGCTGTGCCGGGCCATCAATACCGCGACGGCAAGGATGTCGCTCAGATCGGCGATCTCGGGCTCGCTGCGGTCGTGCTCCTCTTGCTCCCCCACCGCCTGGGCCATGGCCTCCGAGAATTCCCAATTTTCGAGAATCGCCTTGCCGATCGAGGGATGCCATTGCTCCAGGATCTCGTCCAGCACGGAGGAGTTCGCGAACAACTCGGGATGGGCGGCCGCCCGCGTCAATACGTACAGTTTTCCGATGCTGTGCATCATGCCGGTCAGCATCGCCTCGTCCGGATTGATGCGCGAGCGCGTGCAGGCCTTGGCCAGAACATAGGCAAAGGCCGCAACGCGGGTGCTGCGCAGCCAGACATCCTGCAGATAGTGCTCGAGACCGGCGAGCTTGTTGCTGTTGCGGATCTGCGCCATGGCGAAGGAGATGGAGGCGCTTCGCACCATGTTGTAGCCGATGCGGCTGATGGCGGTGCGCAACTCGAGGATCGGTTTGCCGCTGCGGTTGAGGGAGGCCGAATTGGCGATCCGCATGAGTCGCGCCGCGAGCGCGGGTTCCGATCCCACCACCCGCACGACCTGATCGACGGAGGATTTCGGGTCGGACAGGATCCTGCGCACTCGAATGGCCACCTCGGGAAACGAGGGGAGATCGACCTTCCCTCCCGACAGCTCTCCGGCCAATGCACGGATGAAATCGAATGCCGTCGCGTACTGCGTCGCGGGCGCGTTCGAGGATTTTTGCAATGGGGCGCTAGTCAATTCGCACTCTCGGAAGTCATGGCGTCAACTGCCATCGATATGATCGCTTCACTTAGAGTCGGCCGCGCCGCGCGAGACTTTAGCGCCGCGTCGCCGCGCGTTGCTGGCGCCGTCGGCGCGCCATAAAGTCCATATAATTCAGCGGGCTAGGGAGGGTGGGCTGGTGAAGCGCTGGTGCACTTCGCCATTCCGGGTGCGCTCGGTGTAGCGGCCCTTGCAGTAGTGGGTAAGGACCCGGCGCCAGAAGGTCACGGAGGCGGGATTGCGCTGGTATTCCACGATCTCCCAATCCCCCGCAAAGCGATCGAAAATCAGCTTGGCGGCGTCCCGGCCGACCCCCGCGCGGCGATAGGGTTTGCGGATGAAGAATTCCGACATATGGTAAGTGACCGCCGCTTCACCGGCGGGAGCGACCCGCGGCCGGGTGACGAGCGCGAAACCGACCGCCTCAGGACCCTTGGAGATGATCAGCGGGTGGGAGTGATCGTTTGCAAACCAATTCGCGAAGATCTCGTCCTGGTGCGGATTGCTGGTCCCGAGGACGGAGAAAAGACCCGTATTCAGGTCCGCGAGCGCATCGAGATACTCAGGGTAAACGTCCTGGATCCATTGGCGATCCTTCTTCGAATGTCTGCAGTCGCGAATGCTGACGAGCAACGAAGCCGCTTTCCTGACGCCCTAGAAAGACACTGCCCGAGCGAACGAACCGCGAAGGCCGTCCGCCCGGGCATGGGATCAGCGATCGAAGCGATTACTGCTTCGGAGCCGATGCAGCGGAAGCCGCGGACGAAGCTGCGTCGGCGGCGGCGCTGGCAGCAGCAGCCGAATCGGCAGCGGCGGAAGCGGCAGCGTCCGGAGCCGGCGTAGCAGCAGGCGGAGGAGTCGTGTCGGTGGTGGGAGCAGGAGCCTCGGTCTTGCTGCCGCAGGCACTCAGCACCAATGCAGCGACAAAAGCGCTTAATGCAAGTTTGGTCTTCATCTATCGATACCCCAGAAATTTAATGATAACGTTTTAGGCAAGCATGTTGTCTTGGGCTTCCACCCAAATGTCCGGGCCGATTTTAGAGTGTTTCGGCTCGATTTCATACCTCTTTCGAGAATCTATAGCGCCTTTAACCTGGCCTTAACCTTTGCAAAGACTTCAATTTCAGGAGCTCCGCGTGCGCAATGTCAGTCTTGATACGCTCTACGAGGACCACTTGCGAACCATGATGCGGAGGGCGGACAGCGCGCTGGCGGCGGCGAAATTCGACGCCCTGGTCGTTCATGCAGGCGCGGCGCCGATCCAGTTCCTGGACGATCAAAGCTACCCCTACAAGGTAAATCCGCATTTCAAGGCCTGGGTGCCGATCACCGACAACCCCCAGTGCGTGCTGATCTACGCACCGGAGTCCCGGCCGCGGGTGCTGTTTCATCAGCCGAACGACTACTGGCACAAGCCGGCGAGCCTGCCGCGCGAGCCCTGGACGCAATATATCGAGCTCATCCCGACACCCGATCCCGCCGCGGCGAGCGGGGAATGGGCCAAGCTCGGCCGCGTGGCCTTCATCGGGCCCCCGGGATGCTTTGGACCGGAGGCGGCGGCAACCCAGAATGATCCGGACCTGCTTGCCCGGTTGCACTTCGATCGGGCGGTCAAGACCCCTTACGAGCTCGAATGCCTGCGCCGGGCGAACGAGCTGGGGGCGCGCGGCCATCTGGCCGCCCTCTCGGCGTTCCGCCGCGGAGCGTCCGAATACGAGGCGCAAATGCGCTACCTCGAGGCCTGCGAACAGCGCGAGGAGGAGATGCCCTACAACAATATCGTCGCTTACAACGAGCATGCGGCGGTGTTGCATTACCAGCATCTGGAGCGTCGACCACCCGAGCGCCTGCGCTCATTCCTGATCGACGCAGGCGCGCAGTATCGAGGGTATGCGTCGGACATCACCCGCACCTATGCCGCGGATGCCGGGCTCTTTTCCGAGCTGATCGCCGCCCTGAACGCGGCGCAGCTGCGCCTATGCGCGGAAATCGTCCCTGGCAAGGACTACCGCGAAGTGCACCTGTCGGCGCACCGCATTCTTGGGGATGTGCTGCACGACATCGGCCTGACCAACCTGCCGGGCCAGGCGGCCCTCGAGGAAGGCGTGACCGGCGTGTTCTTCCCGCATGGCATCGGGCACCTACTGGGGCTGCAGGTCCACGATGTCGGCGGAGTCATGGGCAACTCCACCGGGGGCGAGGTCAAACGTCCTGAAGGGCACCCGTACCTGCGGCTCACCCGGATGCTCGAGCCCGGCGTGGTGGTGACGGTCGAGCCTGGAATTTACCTGATCGACTCGCTGCTGCGCGCGGCGCGCGAGGACAAGCGCGGCGCGCGCATCGATTGGGCCGTGGTCGAGGAGCTTCACCCGTTCGGCGGGATCCGCATCGAGGATAACGTGGTGGCCGCGAGCGGCGCGCCGGAGAACCTCACCCGGGACGCGTTCGCGCGGCTGGCCGCCTAGGCCCCGCCGCCCGCTCGCGCGCGATCTTCAGGCCCGGCGGCCGCGCCCAAGCCGCGGCGATCTTCAGGCCGCGGCGGCCTTGCGGCGCTTGGTGGTTTTTTCCGGGGCGGCGGCTTCGGGAGCGTCGCCCTTCTTGGCCTTCTTCGCGCCCTTGCCCTTACCCTTGCCGGCGTCAGCGGACTTCTCGGCCTTGGCGGCCTCTTCGACCAGCTGCATCAGCGCCATGTCGGCCGAATCGCCCGGCCGCGGCTCCATCTTGAGGATCCGCGTGTAGCCGCCCGCGCGCGCCTTGAAGCGCGGACCGATGTCGCCGAACAGCTTCTCGACCACGCTCACGTCCCGCAGGCGCGAGTAGGCCAGGCGGCGCTTCGCCTCGGAATCGATCTTGGCGAGCGTGATCAGCGGCTCCACCACGCGGCGCAACTCCTTCGCCTTGGGTACGGTGGTGCGAATGGTCTCGTGACGCAGGAGCGACGTGGCCATGTTGCGCAGCAGCGCCTGGCGATGAGAGGAGTTTCGCGAAAGCTGACGCCCGCTGTTTCTGTGACGCATAAACTGAAGACCTTGTTGTTAAATGCTGTCGCGCTCGTCGTCGCGCTTCAATCCCGGCGGCGGCCAGTTGTCGATCCGCATGCCGAGGGTCAAGCCGTGGCTCTCGAGCACTTCCTTGATCTCGGTCAGTGATTTCTTGCCGAGATTGGGCGTGCGCAGAAGCTCCACCTCGGTGCGTTGCACGAGATCGCCGATGTAATGGATGTTTTCCGCCTTGAGGCAGTTTGCGCTTCGCACCGTGAGCTCGAGCTCATCCACCGGACGCAGCAGGATCGGATCGAACTGCGTCTCGGTCGCCTTGGTGGTCGACTCGTCCTGGCCTTGAAGGTCCACGAACACCGACAGCTGGTCCTTGAGGATGCCGCCGGCACGCCGGATCGCTTCCTCGGGATCGATGGTGCCGTTGGTCTCGATGTCGAGGATCAGCTTGTCCAGGTCGGTGCGCTGCTCGACGCGGGCGCTCTCGACGTTGTAGGTGACCTTGCGAACCGGGCTGAACGAGGCATCGAGCTGCAGCCGCCCGATCGCGCGGGTCTGCTCCTCGAACGCCATACGCTGCGCGGCGGGGCGATAACCGCGGCCACGCTCGACCTTGAGCGACATGGACAGCTCGCCGGCCTTGGTCAGGTTGGCGATGACGAGCTCCGGATTCAGAATCTCGATGTCGTGATCGCCGGCGATGTCGCCGGCCGTGACCGGGCCCGGGCCTTTCTTGTGCAGGCGCACTTCGGCGACATCGCGCGTGTGCATGCGGATCGCCACAGCCTTCAGGTTGAGCAGGATGTCGACGACATCTTCCTGCACGCCCTCGATCGCGGTGTATTCGTGCAATACGCCCTCGATCTCGATCTCGGTGATGGCCGCACCCGGCAAGGAGGACAGCAGCACCCGGCGCAAGGCATTGCCCAGCGTATGGCCGAAACCGCGCTCGAACGGTTCGATCACGATGCGCGCATGGCGCGTCGACACGGGCTGCACCTTGACGACTCGGGGCTTCAAGAACTCATTGATCGATCCCTGCATGGAATACCCTCGCTAAAACGCTCGCCAAAACTCAAGACAGCCCCGCAGCGACCGCTGCGACGCGTAATTACTTGGAATACAACTCGACGACCAGGCTCTCGTTGATGTCCGGCAAAATCTCCTGGCGGTCCGGCACCGACTTCAGGATTCCGGAGAATTTCTTGTCGTCCACCTCGACCCAATCAGGAAAGCCGACCTGCGCCGCGATGGCCAGTGCCGACGCCACGCGGGTCTGCTTCTTGGCCTTCTCGCGCAAATTGATGACATCGCCCGCCTTGCACTGATAGGACGCAATGTTCACGAGCTTGTCGTTGACGGAGACGCCTTTGTGGCTCACGAGCTGGCGCGCTTCCGCGCGCGTTGCCGCGAAGCCCATCCGGTAGACCACGTTGTCCAGCCGGGACTCGAGGAACTGCAGCAGCGTCTCGCCGGTCGCGCCGGGGCGGCCCGCGGCCTTCTGGTAGTAGTTGCGGAACTGACGCTCGAGCACGCCATACATGCGGCGCAGCTTCTGCTTCTCGCGCAGCTGCAATCCGTACTCCGACAAGCGCTGCTTGCGCTCGCTCTTCACGCCGCCGGGCGGCACTTCGAGCTTGCACTTCGACTCGAGCGGCTTCACGCCGCTCTTCAGGAACAGATCGGTTCCTTCGCGACGGGAGAGCTTGCACTTCGGACCGGTGTACTTAGCCATGAGAGAGACCTTTGACGATTCTTTGAGGAGACGGTGTACGGGACGCTAGACGCGGCGCTTTTTGGGCGGCCGGCAGCCGTTGTGCGGAATCGGCGTCACATCCTCGATATTGGTGATCTTGAGCCCGCAGCCGTTCAGCGCGCGTACGGCGGACTCGCGCCCGGGGCCGGGGCCCATGACGCGCACTTCGACGTTCTTGACGCCGTGTTCCTGCGCCGCGGTGCCTGCGCGCTCGGCGGCCACCTGCGCCGCGAACGGCGTGGATTTGCGCGAGCCGCGAAAGCCGCACCCACCCGATGTCGCCCAGGACAGGGTGTTGCCCTGGCGATCGGTGATGGTGATGATCGTGTTGTTGAAGGACGCATGCACGTGAGCGATCGCATCGAGCACGTTCTTGCGGGCCTTCTTGCGCGCGGGCTTCGCACCCTGACCGGCCGCCGCGGAAGCGGCATTTTGCTTTTGATCTGCCATAATTAAGTGACGTTCCTGGCGTCTATCGCCAATTTCCTGGTCAATTTCCTGGTCAACATCTTGGCCAGTTTTCGACGGGGCCGTGGTGGTCCCACCCGCTCATGCCCGCTGCGCGGGCACGAACAAACAATCGATTCCAATCGCGGCGCCGGCCTTTACGGCGCTTAGACCTTGCCCGGCGGCGCGTTCATCTTCACCGCCTGCTTGCGCGGACCCTTGCGGGTGCGGGCATTGGTGCGGGTGCGCTGACCGCGCAACGGCAAGCCCTTGCGGTGCCGGATGCCCCGGTAGCAGCCTAGGTCCATGAGGCGCTTGATGTTCATGGACACTTCGCGACGCAAGTCCCCTTCGACCGCGAATTTCGCGACCTGGGAGCGGAGCGAGGCAACCTCGGCGTCCGTCAGATCCTTCACCTTGACGGCGTGCTTCACGCCGGCCGCATCGCAAATGCGCACCGCCCGGCTCTTGCCGACGCCAAAAATGTGGGTTAAGCCGATGACAACATGCTTGTTCATCGGTATGTTGATGCCGGCGATACGCGCCATCTATTTCACCCCTACGCGGACAACAATAGCGCACGCGAAAAAGCGCGCTAGTATATTAGAAAAACCCCAATACATCAATTCGCTGGGTACCATGTCGCCCTCAGCCTTGGCGCTGCTTGTGGCGGGCGTCGGAGGAGCAAATGATGTAGACGATGCCGCGCCGCCGCACGACTTTGCAGTTCTTGCAGATCTTCTTCACCGAAGGACGAACTTTCATTTCTTACTCCCGATGCCTCGAAGGCTCGATTTCTTCATGAGCCCTTCGTATTGATGCGACATGATGTGTGAGCGCGCCTGCGCGACGAAATCCATGACGCCGACCACGATGATCAAGAGCGACGTGCCGCCGAACTGAAACGGGATGCCGGGGTTCACCATGCGGATGATTTCCGGCAACAGGCACACCGCCATGATGTACAGACCGCCCCACAGCGTCAGCCGGGTGAGCACCTTGTCCAGGTAATCGCCGGTTTGCTGGCCCGGACGGATTCCGGGGATGAAAGCGCCCGCCTTCTTGAGGTTTTCGGCCGTATCGCGCGCGTCGTACACCAACGCGACGTAAAAGAAGGCGAATCCGATGATCAGGAGGGCGAACAGCAGCACGTGCAGCGGCTGTCCGTAATTGAGGGCGGCGGCGATCTTTTGCAAGGTCCGCTGGATGACGTTGGGGTTCGGATTGGACCCGAAGAATTGCGCGATGGTCGCCGGGAACACCAACAGGCTCGAGGCGAAGATAGGCGGAATCACGCCCGCCATGTTGAGCTTGAAAGGCAGATGGGTGCTCTGGCCCTGCATCATGCGCCGGCCGACCTGGCGCTTGGCGTAGTTCACCTGGATCTTGCGCTGCGCGGTCTCGACGAACACGCAGAAGAACGTGACCAGCAACACGACCACGATGATCAACAGCACGATGATCGGGTTCATCTCGCCGCTGCGCACCAGATCCAGGGTGCTGCCGATGGCGCGCGGCAGTTGGGCGACGATGCCCGCCACGATGATCATGGTGATGCCGTTGCCGATGCCGCGCTCGGTGATCTGCTCGCCCAGCCACATGACGAACAGCGTGCCCGTGGTGATGGACAGGGTGGCCACGAACAGGAACTGCGGGCCCGGATTCAAGACCAGGTTGCTGCCGGCATTCTGGATGGCCAGCGCCGCGCCGAAGCCTTGAAACACCGCGAGCCCGACGGTGCCGTAGCGCGTGTACTGCATCAGCTTGCGCCGGCCCGACTCGCCATCCTTGCGGATCTGGTTCCACGGCGGATACACCATGGAGGCCATCTGCACGATGATCGAGGCGGTGATGTAGGGCATCACGTTCAGCGCGAAGATGCTGAAGCGCTGCAGCGCGCCGCCCGAGAACATGTTGAACATGCCGAGGAGCGTGCCCTGCTGACCCGAGAAGAAGGCGGCGAAGCGGGCCGCATCGATGCCCGGGACGGGGATGAAAGTCCCGATGCGGTAAACGACGAGCGCACCCAGCAGGAACCAGAGACGCTTGCGCATCTCCTGGAAGCGGGTCATGTCCCCGAGTGCGCTTGCGGCGCTGGCGCTGGATGTGGCCACGAAAGCTCTCTTACGCCTCGAAACGGCCGCCGGCCGACTCGAGTGCGCCCTTCGCGCCCTTGGTGGCGGTGATGGCCTTGTCCTTGACCACGTAGGCCTTGGATACCTTGCCGGACAGGATGATCTTCACCCGCTGGGTGTACTCGGGGACCAGGCTCGCTCCGATCAGCGCGGCGAGCGTCACTTCACCGCCCTCGACGCGCATCAGATCGTCGAGCGTGAGCTCGGCGCGCGAGGCCTTCATGGCCGACTTGAAGCCGATCTTCGGCAGGCGCCGCTGCAGCGGCATCTGGCCGCCCTCGAAGCCCACCTTGTGGTAGCCGCCCTTGCGCGCGCGCTGGCCCTTGACCCCGCGACCGCAGGTTTTGCCCTGGCCGGCGGATGCGCCGCGGCCGACGCGCAGATGCGTGCGCTTTGAGCCGGCAGCCGGCTTGATGGTGTTCAAACGCATATCAAACTCTCTTCTTCGAGGCCGAAGCCCCCGGACCCAACGCCGGCTCGACTTTCAGCATGTGGCTAGCCGCATTCATCATGCCGCGGTTGGAAGGGGTATCCGCCACCACGACGCTGTGCCCGATCCTGCGCAACCCCAGGCCCCGGGCGGAATTGCGGATGCTGGCAAGCTGCCCCGCCAGGCTCTTGACCAAGGTGACTTTGACAGTTGTGTCGCTCATGGCTTCAGCCCACGATCTCTTCGACGCTCTTGCCGCGCTTGGCCGCAATGTCGTCCGGGGTGCGGAGCTTGCCGAGAGCGTCCATGGTGGCGCGCACCACGTTGATGGGATTGCGCGACCCGTAGCTCTTGGCGAGCACGTTGCGCACGCCCGCACACTCGAACACAGCGCGCATGCCGCCGCCGGCGATCACGCCGGTACCGTCCGCGGCCGGCTGCATGTACACCCGCGTGGTCCCATGCCGTCCTTTGACAGCGTAGAACAAGGTATCGTTCTTGAGCGATACGTTCACGAGGCTCTTGCGGGCCTGCATCATCGCCTTGGAGATCGCGACCGGCACTTCGCGCGCCTTGCCGTAGCCGAATCCGACCCGGCCTGCGCCGTCGCCGACGACGGTGAGCGCGGTGAAGCCGAACTGCTTGCCGCCCTTGACGACTTTCGCGACGCGATTCACGGCGACCAGCTTCTCGAGCAGGTCGTCGCCGGACATGGGTTTTTCTGTTCTCGCCATAGTTCCTCTGGGACTTCCGTTAAAACTCGAGGCCGGCTTCGCGCGCTGCATCCGCCAGCGCCTTGATGCGGCCGTGATACATGAAACCGGACCGGTCGAAAGCGACCTTGCCGATACCCTTGGCCTTGGCCCGTTCCGCGATCGCGCGGCCCACGGCCTTGGCGGCCTCGATGTTGCCCGTGGTCTTCAAATCGCCGCGCACGTCCTTCTGCAACGTGGAGGCGGTCACCAGCACCTTGTCGCCGGCGTGCGCACCCAGATTGCCGTCCTGCGGCTCGAAGATCTGGGCGTAGATGTGGCGCGGTGTGCGGTGCACCGAAAGCCGCAACGCACCCAGTTCCTTGATCTTGACGCGTCCGCGCGTCGCACGGCGGAGCCGCGTATCTCGTTTGTCTAGCTTCATGGGCCTACTTCTTCTTCGCTTCTTTCAGCGAAATCTTTTCGTCCGAATACTTCACACCCTTGCCCTTGTAGGGCTCCGGCGGCCGAAAGCCGCGGATCTCGGCGGCGGTCTGACCGACGCGCTGCCGATCGATGCCCTTGACCAGGATCTCGGTCTGGCTCGGCGTCTCGATGGTGATGCCCTCGGGAATCGCATAATTGATCAGGTGCGAATAGCCGAGGGTGAGCGTCAGGCTCTTGGCCTGCACGGCGGCGCGATAGCCCACGCCGACCAGCTCGAGCTTCTTCTCGTAACCCTTGGTGACGCCGGTCACCATGTTGGCGAGATGGGCACGCGTCGCTCCGGCGATGGCATTGAGCCCTTCGCCGCCCGACTGCGCCTCCACTGCGAGGTGTTTGTCCTGCTGGGTCACTTTGATGCCGCTTTTCAGTGCCAGCGTCAGCGAGCCCTTGGCGCCCTTGACCGTGACTGAGTCCGCGCCAATCGTGGTGCTGACGCCCTGGGGGAGGTCTACCGGCTTTTTTGCAACTCGAGACATGATGCTACCTTGCGAATCCGCTATTGAACGACGAAGAGCACTTCGCCGCCGGTGCCGGCCGCACGGGCCTGCTTGTCGGACATGATGCCCTTCGGGGTCGAGACCACGGCGACGCCGAGCCCGCCCAATACCTTGGGCAGCTCGTCCTTGCCGCGATAGATGCGAAGTCCCGGACGGCTGATGCGCTCGATGCGGTCGATCACCGGGCGCCCGTCGTGATACTTGAGCTCGATGGAGAGCGAGCGTCCCGCGCTGGCTGGATCGGCGCCGTAGTCGCCGATGTAGCCCTCATCCTTCAACACCTTGAGGATGGCAAGCTTCAGCTTGGAGGTGCCCACGCCCACCGTCGCCTTGCCGGCGGATTGCGCATTGCGAATGCGGGTCAGGAGGTCGGCGATCGGATCAGTCATGCTCATAGTGCGCGCCTCACCAGCTCGCCTTGGAAAGGCCGGGAATCTCGCCGCGGTTCGCGGCCTCACGCAGCTTCGTGCGCGCCAGACCGAACTTGCGGTACACCCCGCGCGAACGCCCGGTGATGGAGCAGCGATTGCGCTGCCGCATCGCGCTCGCATCGCGGGGCTGCTTCTGCAGCTCCACTTGCGCGGCCTCGCGCTGTTCCGCCCCGGTCTTCGGGTCGCGGATCAGCTCCTTGAGTTCAGCGCGACGCGAGGCGTATTTCTTCGCCACCTTCAAGCGTTTTTTCTCGCGCATGAGCATGTTCGTCTTGGCCATGGGCTGTACCCTACTTACGGAACGGAAAGTTGAAAGCTTCGAGCAGCGCGCGTCCGTGCTTGTCGTCGGCGGCTGACGTGGAGATGGTGATGTCCATCCCGCGGATCTGATCGATCTGGTCGTACTGGATTTCCGGGAAAATGATCTGCTCCTTCACGCCCAGGCTGTAGTTGCCGCGGCCGTCGAAGGATCGCCCGCTGATGCCGCGGAAGTCGCGGATGCGCGGGATCGCGATGTTCACCAGCCGGTCGAGGAACTCGTACATGCGGGCGCCGCGCAGGGT
This sequence comes from uncultured Gammaproteobacteria bacterium, assembly GCA_963748995.1. GTDB lineage: Bacteria > Pseudomonadota > Gammaproteobacteria > Steroidobacterales > Steroidobacteraceae > Bog-1198. The sequence goes on from CAVVKU010000013.1 coordinate 98,190, forward strand.
CACCTTGCAGCCGATCGCCTGACCGTCGCGCACCTTGAAGGTCGCCACGGATTTCTTCGCCTTGGTGATGGCGGGCTTCTGCCCGGTGATCTTCGCGAGGTCCGCGGTCGCCGCATCCATGACCTTCTTGTCGGCCACGGCCTCGCCCACACCCATGTTCACGGTGATCTTGAGGATTTTCGGGACCTGCATCGTGTTCTTGAGCGCCAAGTTCTTCTTGAGCTCCGGCACGATCTTGTCGCGATATATTTGTTGCAATCTTGCTGCCATGTGACTCTCGGTTACTTCGCGTCGACCATTTCTTTGTTCGACTTGAAAATGCGCACCTTGCGGCCGTCCGCCAGCGCCTTGAATCCCACCCGATCACCCTTTTGGGTGGCCGGGTTGACCACCGCCACGTTCGACACGTGCAACGGCGCTTCGCGCTCGATGATGCCGCCCTGAACGCCCGCATTCGGGTTCGGGCGCTGGTGCTTCTTCGCCATGTTGAGGCCCTCGACGCGCACGCGGTCGTCCGCGAACACCTCGATCACCGTGCCCTTGCGGCCCTTGTCGCGGCCGGCGGTCAGAATCACCAGGTCGCCTTTGCGTATCTTCTTCATCTCAAAGCACTTCCGGAGCGAGCGAAATGATTTTCATGAACTGGACGTTGCGCAGTTCCCGGGTCACCGGCCCGAAAATACGGGTGCCGATCGGCTCGAGCTTGTTGGTCAGGAGCACCGCGGCGTTCGTGTCGAAGCGGATCAGGGAGCCGTCCGGGCGGCGCACGCCGCGCTTGGTGCGAACCACCACGGCGTCGTAGACCTCGCCCTTCTTGACCTTGCCGCGCGGAATCGCGTCCTTGATGCTCACCTTGATGACATCGCCCACCGCGGCGTAGCGGCGCTTGGAGCCGCCCAGCACCTTGATGCACATCAGCCGCTTGGCGCCTGAGTTGTCGGCGACGTTGAGCATGGTTCTAAGCTGAATCATGTCGGCCCCTTACCCGGCTCTCGCGCGCTCGACGACGCGCACCAGCATCCAGGACTTGCGTCGGGACAAGGGGCGGCACGGCTTGATGGACACCGTATCGCCTTCCTTGCACTCGTTGTTGGCGTCGTGCGCCAGAAGCTTCGTGGTGCGGCGGATGTACTTGCCGTACGTCGGATGCTTCACCAGGCGCTCGACCGAGACGGCGATGGTCTTGTCCATCTTGCTGCTCACCACCTTGCCGGTCAGCAGGCGCTGGCCGGTCGCGGGGGTGCCCGCAGCAGCGCTCTTGGCGGCGCCCGTGCCGGCGCCCGTATCCGCTCCGGAGAGCGTCGTTTCCGTCGTGCTAGCCATCAAACCTTACCTCCGCGGTCACCCTGGGGGCGCGCGCTCACCTGGGCGAGCACAGTCTTCACCCGTGCAATGTTCTTGCGGACCTTCGCGAACTGGTCCGGCTTCGCGGCCTGTCCGGTCGCGCGCGCCATGCGCAAATTGAATTGCTCGCGGCGAAGCTTGATGAGCTCCTCTCCGAGAGCCGCCGGCGCCTTGTCGCGCAGTTCTTTAGCCTTCATGTCCGCACCTGTCGTTTGACGAACGCCGTCGATACCGAGAGCTTCGCCGAGGCGAGCCGGAACGCCTCACGCGCGATCTCCTCGCTCATGCCCTCGATCTCGAACAGCACCTTGCCGGGCAGCACCTTCGCCACCCAGTACTCGACGTTGCCCTTGCCCGAGCCCATGCGCACTTCCAGAGGCTTCTGGGTGATCGGCACGTCCGGGAACACCCGGATCCAGATCCGTCCGCCGCGCTTCACGTAGCGCGAGATGGCGCGGCGCGCGGCCTCGATTTCGCGGGCGGTCATGCGCGCGCGGCCCACGGCCTTCAGGCCGTACTCGCCGAACGCCACGGAGTTGCCGCGCTGCGCGCTGCCCGAGATCCGGCCCTTGAATTGTTTGCGGTACTTGGTCCGCTTCGGCTGCATCATGTGTGATTACCTGACGTTCAACTCTGCGCGGGCGGTGTTGCGGCGGCCTCGGCCGGCTTCGCCACCGGCGCGGCCTGAGTCTCCGCGGCTTCGACCTCGGCGGCTTCCACCTCGGGCTGATCGAAAACTTCGCCCTTGAAGATCCAAACCTTGATGCCGATCACCCCATAGGTGGTCTGCGCTTCCGCGAGTCCATAGTCGATGTCGGCGCGAAACGTGTGCAGCGGCACGCGGCCCTCGCGATTCGTCTCGGTGCGCGCGATCTCGGATCCGTTCAAGCGGCCGGAGATGCGCACCTTGATGCCGAGCGCGCCGGAACGCATGGTGTTGGTCACGGCGCGCTTCATGGCGCGGCGGAACATCACACGCTTTTCGAGCTGCTGTGCGATGCCCTCGGCGACGAGCTTCGCGTCGAGCTCGGGCTTTCTGATCTCGGCGATGTTGAGGCGCACGTCCTGCACCGTCATGCCCAGAATCTTGGCGACCGCGGCGCGGAGCTTCTCGATGTCCTCGCCCTTCTTGCCGATCACGATGCCCGGACGGGCGGTGTGAATGGTGATGTTGGCGCGGCGCGCGGCGCGCTCGATGTGGATCCGGCTGACGGAGGCATCGGAAAGCTTCTTGGCCAGGAACTGCCGCACCAGATGATCGGTGTGGATGTTCGAGGCAAAGGTCTTGGTCCCGGCATACCACTTCGACGTCCAGTCGCGCGTGATGCCGAGACGGATGCCAATCGGATTTACTTTCTGACCCATGCTGTTTTAGGCCTCTCGCTTGCCGTCGGACACTTGAACCAGGATATGGCTGTTGCGCTTGGCGATGCGCACGCCCCTGCCCTTGGCGCGCGCCTGAAAGCGCTTGAACATCGGCGCCGGATCGACTTCGATGCGCGTGACCTTGAGGTCGTCCACGTCGGCGTTGAAATTGTTGTAGGCGTTGGCGATGGCCGAATCGAGCACCTTGAGCACGATTTTCGCGCCCTTCTTCGGCATGAACTTCAGGGTGGTCACCGCAAGCGTCGCCGACTTGCCGCGGATCGTGTCCACCACCAGGCGGCACTTCTGCGGAGAGATGCGTGCGTAGCGCAATTTCGCTGTGGTTTGCATGCTTACTCCGCCGCCGACACTTTCTTGTCGCCCGAATGCGCCTTGAAGGTGCGGGTGGGGGCGAATTCGCCGAGCTTGTGACCGACCATGTTCTCCGACACCAGCACGGGAACATGCAGGCGCCCGTTATGCACCGCGATGGTGAGACCCACCATGTCGGGAATGACCATGGAGCGGCGCGACCAGGTCTTGATCGGCCGGCGATCGTTCTTCTGACTCGCCGTCTGCACCTTCTTCGCGAGATGCAAATCGACGAATGGACCTTTCTTGAGCGAACGAGGCACTACGATATCTCCTAGGCAGCTCTAAACCGTTACAGCCGTTTGTTCTTGCGGCGCTGGACGATCATGCTGTCCGTGCGCTTGTTGTGGCGGGTCTTCTTGCCCTTGGTCTGCAGACCCCACGGGCTCACCGGGTGGGGATTGCCCTGACCGGACTTGCCCTCACCGCCGCCGTGCGGGTGATCGACCGGGTTCATGACCACGCCGCGCACCGTCGGGCGCACGCCGAGCCAGCGCACCGCGCCCGCCTTGCCGAACACGCGCAGATTGTGCTCATCGTTACCGACCTCGCCGATCGTGGCGCGGCAGTCGATGTGGATCTTGCGGATTTCGCCCGACTTCAGCCGGACGCTCGCGTACACACCCTCGCGCGCGGCAAACTGAGCCGAGCCGCCGGCGCTGCGCACCAATTGACCGCCCTTGCCCACCTTCAGCTCGATGTTGTGCACCGTGCTGCCGACCGGAATGTGCCGCAGCGGCAACGCGTTGCCCGCCTTGATCGGAGCGTCCGCGCCGGAACGGATCTCATCGCCCGCCTTCACGCCCTTGGGCGCGAGGATGTAGCGTCGCTCGCCGTCCTTGTAGAGCACGAGCGCGAGGTGCGCGGTGCGGTTCGGATCGTATTCGAGCCGCTCCACGACGCCCGGAATGCCGTCCTTGTCGCGCTTGAAATCGATGATCCGGTAGCGCTGCTTGTGACCGCCGCCGATGTGGCGGGTGGTCTGGCGGCCGGAATGGTTGCGGGCCCCGGTGCGGTTCTTCTTGAGGGTCAGCGACTCGAGCGGCCCGCCCTTGTGCAGGTGCGAGCGGTCGATCTTGACCACGAAGCGCGTGCCCGGGGAGGTCGGTCTCATCTTGATGAGTGCCATGATCCTTGATCCTTACTTCGCGGTGCCGGTGAAGTCGATCGACTGGCCGGCTTGCAAGCGCACGTAGGCCTTCTTGTGGCCGTTGCGCCTGCCGGGAACGTTCTTGAAGCGGCGGGTTTTGCCCGGCTTGTTGAGCAGGTTCACCCCCTCGACCTTGACCTCGAACATGAGCTCGACCGCCTGTTTCACATCGCTCTTGGTCGCATCGCCGAGAACCCGGAACACGTATTGATTGCCCTTTTCGGCCACGTTCGCGGCCTTCTCCGACACGTGCGGCTGGATCAGCACGTTCATCAGTCGTTCTTTATTCATGCGCGCCTCCGAGACGCTGTTCGAGCAGCTTCAGTGCGCCGACGGTCGCGATGACCTTGTCGTGCTTGATGAGGCTGACGGGATCGAGCGAGGCGACCGGCATCACCTCGACGTAGGGAATGTTGCGCGCCGCGAGGAACAGCTTCTCCTCGAACGCCTCGACCAGGATCAGGGCGCGGGTGAGGCCGAATTCCGCGAGCTTCCCGATCAGGAGCTTGGTGCGCGGGGCGGCGAGCTCGAGGCTCTCGACGGCGATCAGGCGATCCTGGCGCACCAGCTCGGAGATCATCGACTGCATCGCCGCGCGATACATCTTGCGGTTAACTTTCTGCGTGAAATCGCGGGGCCGGGCGGCAAAAGCACGTCCGCCGCCAACCCACAAAGGGCTGCGAATGGAGCCGGCGCGGGCCTGCCCGGTGCCTTTCTGGCTCCAGGGCTTCTTGCCGCCGCCGCGCACTTCGGCGCGGGATTTCTGACGCTTGGTCCCCGCGCGGCCGCCGGCCATGTAGGCGGTCACGACCTGGTGCACCAGCGCCTCGTTGTAGGCACGGCCGAACGCGACATCCGACAACTGGATTTCGCTCGACGACGCGGCATTTTTTAGCTGCAACTTCATGGCGGTCACTTCTCGTCAGTTACTTCTTGGCGGCCTTGGGAGCCGCGGCCGGCTTGGCACCGGCGCCGGGCTTGCCCGCGGCGGCCGGCGCCTTGTTGGGCGCGAGACGCTTACGGCGCTGCTGAGCCTGCGCCTTCACGGACGGACGCACGATCACGCGGCCGCCTTCCGAGCCCGGCACGGCGCCCGAGATCAAAAGAAGATTGCGGGGCACGTCGATGTCCACGATCTTGAGGTTCTCGATGGTGCGGTTGCGCACGCCCATGTGACCGGACATGCGCTTGCCCTTGAACACACGGCCCGGGGTCTGGCGCTGGCCGATGGAGCCCGGCGCGCGATGCGACACGGAGTTTCCGTGGGTTTTCATGCCGCCCGCGAAGTTGTGTCGCTTCATGGTGCCGGCGAATCCCTTGCCGACCGTGGTGCCGGTGACATCGACCACCTGGCCCACCGTGAACATGTCGACCTTGATCTCACCGCCCACGGCGAGCGACTCGCCCTCGCCCTTCTTCAGGCGGAATTCCCTCGAAGCGTCGCCGGCGGCCACATTGGCCTTGGCGAAATGGCCCGCCAGCGCCTTGGAGACCCGCGACGGGCGGCGGCTGCCGATGGTGACCTGAATGGCGGTATATCCTTCGGATTTCTCGGATTTGACCTGCGAAATACGATTCGGAAGCGCCTCGACGACCGTCACGGGGACGGTAACGCCGGCGTCAGTGAAAACGCGGGTCATGCCGCATTTGCGGCCAACCAGACCAATGGTCATTGTCAATCCTCATACCGCGGAAGCGACAAAGGCTCCGCTACGTTGCAACAAGCCGGCGGTTTGGATGCTCGAGACCCCAGGACCCTTGGGCTCGGCCGGCCATAATTGCCGGTACGAAATCCTTGGATAACTGGCGTCGGCGCCCACGCACTCCGACCTTAAAATTGGACGGCGGAGTATACCGGACTTTGCGGGCAGTACAAGTTTTGGGACCGGGCGAAGGGGTGTCGGCGACCGGATCGCCCGTAAATGGTGCGTCGCACCATGACACGGATCAGGTTCTAGGCGGCGGGGTACGCACCCTCCGGCCCGTGGGGCATCGCCGGGGAATTGTACGTCGTGACGCATGAGGAGGTCGCGTTGAGGATCGTCGCCTACCGCAAAGGTGTGCTCCCCCACCACGTCGAAGCGCCATTTTCGATAGAACGCCAGAGCTCGCTGATTTCGTTCCCAAACCCCGAGCCATACCACCGTCGAGCCACGCGCTGCGGCTCGACCGAGCAGGTGCGCCATGAGCCGGTGAGCCAGCCCGGTCCCATGCTGCGAGCCCTCCACGTAGAACCTTTGGATCTCGACCGGCTGCTCGCCGCGGATGACGGGCGATAGCCGCCTCGAGGCGCAATTGCGCGTAGGCGACCAATCCCTGCGCCCGCCTCGACCACCCAAGTCTCGCGACTCGAATCGCGGATCTCGGCGAGCTGCAAAGCTTCGCCGTAATGCGACGCGCAATGCTTCTGCATGTCTTCCGGGCTGTTCGCTTGCGCAAACGCGGCTCGGAAAGTCCTTTCCGCGAGCATCGAGAGCGCAAGCGCGTCCTCCTCCACCGCCCGCCGGATCCCGATCATCGCCTGCATCAAGGCCTCTCCGCCAGGACTCATCCGACACGCACTATCGGCAACTTCAATGCAGTTCGCAAATGATGAGTTCAGGGTCTGAAGGGCAAGGCGCCGCCACAATTCATCAGAATTCCTTCACCCCCGCGACACTCCGCAGCTTGAGACTGTCCAAAAGGGAGTGACCACGTGACACCAATTGCCAACTCGGTTTCGATCAAGGCAGCCATTCTAACCGGCATCGCCCTCCTGCTTCTTATCCCGCTGTCACTTCTGCAGAGCTTGGTGATGGAGCGCACCACACAGCGCGATTCGGCCGTTGCGTCCGTTGCCCGCGGCTGGGGCGATCGACAATGGGTGGGCGGGCCGTTGCTCGCCATTCCGGTGACCACCGAGACCAATCCGAATAGCACCCGCGATTGGTACGTGCTCCCCGATCGCCTCGATGTCACCGTGGAACTGCAGGTGCAGGACACACGACGCAGGCTCGGCCTGTACGACGTACCGGTCTATGTGGCACGAGTCCACACGACGGGCGAATTCGACCTTGCGCGACAAATAGCGCGGCTCACCCGCGTCGATCCCTCGCTGCATCTGCACCTTGACCGGGCGCGGCTGGTGCTTCCCGTCAGGGATCCGAGGGGACTTCGCAACCTGACATCGCGAACTCCGGAAATCCAAAATTTCGAGCCGTGCTCCGGCTTCCCGATCCTCGCGGTGGCTGCGCCGCTGAACGCCGCCATCGACGATTCACCGAGCCCGCACCCATTCGACTTGTCTTTCGACGTCGCAGGAACGCAATCCCTCGAATTCCTGCCGTTGGCCCGCGTCATGAGCGTGCAGGCGCATGGCAATTGGGCCGACCCCGGCTTCACCGACGGGTTATTACCCATTGAGCGCCAGATCGATGCCCGCGGCTTCACGGCGAAGTGGCAGGTTCTGAATCTCAATCGCACATACGGCGACCGCTGGCTCCAGGACTCACCGTCCGCGCAGGCGCTGCTGGCGAGTGGCTTCGGGGTCGAGCTCGTGCAGCCCGTGGACATTTATCAGCGCGCCACTCGCGCCGTGAAATACGGCGGGCTGTTCGTCGCGCTGAGCTTCTTGACCCTGTTTCTGTTCGAGACCCTGCAACGGCGACCGGTCCATCCGATCCAATACGGCCTGATGGGACTCGCCTTGAGCGTGTTCTATCTCTTGTTGCTTGCCTTGGCGGAGCATATCGGGTTCCTGTGGGCGTACGTACTCGCGACCGCGGCCCTATGCAGCCTGATCAGCGTCTATCTGGCTGGCGCCCTGCGCAGCGCACGTGCCGGCATCGTGTCCGGCATGCATCTTCGCGGCGACGTATGCGGTGCTGTACTTGTTGGTTACCTCCGAGAGCTATGCGCTCCTCGCCGGCTCGCTCGCCTTATTCGCCCTCCTGGCGACGACCATGCTGGTAACGCGCAAGATCGATTGGTACCCCAAAGGGCGGTCCAAGATGCGGGCGACTGAGGCCGCATGCTACCGGGACGGCGCCACAGGGAAGTACGACCGAGGCCCCCGACCAACGACCGCCGCGCTCCACGCAGTATCGAACATCGTCTCTATTCGCGTCAGAGCCGAACGCAAAAGCTTATCGGCGCTTTCGCCAACCGCGGGTGGTGAGAATTCGGCGGAGGCGCCTATCGCGTTGAGACGATCAGTCAGCGAGGGATGCGTATCTCGATCGATGTTGATTGGCCAGCGCCTGGGCAAGCCAGGCTTTAGTTCGGGGTCCGGGCTTTCTCGGACCTAGAAGCGATGAACCCGCGGAACGGCGCGGCCGTTTGCGGCGCTTCCTTGCTTGCCGCCAACGCGGCCGGCCAGTAGCGGTGCTGCAAATAAATGCCGATGACGTGGATGCCGGTTAGCGCCTGCGCGGTTCGATCTTGGAGGTGACGAGCACCGCCGCAGCGTCCGCTTGATACTCGTTTACCCTCGCGAATGGAAAGGAAACGGCATTGAAATAAGGAATATACCAGCGAAAGAACGCGCGGATGATGCCCGAACCCCAGCGCGATGGCGATCAAAATTCGCTTCCAATTTCGTCCAAATGATCCGCAACCGGTATATCCAATTCTCGCCCGCGCATGACCTCCCGAGAGGTGACCCGCCTCGTGAGCCAGAACGGCCTTGAGTTGCTCCACGCGTCAATGCCTTCATCAAGGGCAGACCGAGGGTGAGGTAGTTGCGGTGCAAGCCGAATATTCCGAGTCTCGGCACCTGAGCAATGATGGCGTTGAACTCGGGTGTCACCAGCACCTCATGAATTGCAGCCGACTTGAGGCGCGCTCGAAGCGCGTCCAGCAAACGGAAAAGTTGCGGGGCGTCCACCCGGGTCACCACCACTCCGCGAGGTGGCGCGGAACGCACCCACAGAGATCGCGCCACGGTAAGCCAGAGAACTCCAACGACGAAGGTAAGTTTGGCGCCGAGATATCCGATCCTATGGATACTATAGCCAGCGGCCACAGTGAGTGCGGTGAGCACGAGAACGAGAAGCAGCAAGTACGCATATCCCAGGCTGGCCAACCAGAATACACGCCGGCCATAGCTGGTCGGCCGATCGCGAGCCACGCGTTCCATCCTTGAGATTAGGGACTCGAAATCGTCAAGTTCCATGCAGCCGCGTCCCTGTGCTGGCGTGGTCGTGCTTGGGTAGCGAGTCCATGATGCAAAGCCACGCCAGCTTTTCGGCCCAATGCACGTGGAAGGTCGGAGGATATCCCGCTGGATTGTCGAAGGTTGGAGTATAAAGATGAATCTCACCCGGCCACCGGGTTGAACGGTAGGACAGTGGCGTTCCGCAGTTGCCGCAGTAGCTCCGCTCCACCCCTGACGACGAGCTGAAAAGCCGCCTCGCATCACCTTTGAAGCGCACGGCATCTTCGCCAAATCCAACGAATGCGGCGACGGGAGCACCGGTAGCGCGACGGCAACTCTCGCAGTGGCAGTACGCACTCCATAGGGGTTCGGCGGCCACCGAGAACCTCACCGCGCCACAAAGACAACCGCCGACGTCACGGGTACTTGTTTCATCAGGCATCCTTGCTACTCCATTTGCTCTGGCAAACCGAGACACGAACCGGATCGGCAGAAGTGGTTGCCGAAAGCCGGCCGCAGCAGCAAGAGGCGGTGTGCACCGGAATGGATCGCGTCCCAAGGTGGTATGTCTGCTTATTCTGACGCAAATAGGGCTGTCGGAGCGGCCGTTTGGTCTCGAGGGGGCGCCCTATCAGCGATCTCCTACAACGACCCTGGCGGCTACCGCCTGATGCCGGTCCCCATACCGGCGTTACACTATTGCATGTACTCAGTAATTGATGACGGATCTCGTAGCGCGAAGATGGACGCGCGATCCCTCAACTTCGGAGGGCGCATGATGGACAATCTTTGGCGGCGTGCTTGGCTACCTGCCCTTATTCTCTCTGTCGGCGGCGTTCTTCATACGACGGCTGCGCCCGCGCAAGACAGCACTCCTAAGCCAAGCGGCGGCGCCATGACCTCGGCGCAGCAGGATAACGTGAGCGCGTCGCGATCCGATTCGGGAGTGAAGGAAAAGGCCAATGACGGGAATCGCGCAGTTACCGCTCCGGCGAAGCCGGGTGGCACGACACACGGGGTAGGCGCGGCCCAAGCAGCGTCCCCCAATGCGCCCACGACCACCGGCGCAACCGCCCCCCGCCCGACGCAGGCCCCTAAGAAGCACTCGGCCAAGACGGGCTCGGGTGCCCCGGTCGAAGCGCACTCCGCGGTGAAGGATAATCCCAAGCTGCCCTCGCGGATGCCGCCTCCGCAGGGGAACCCATCCGCACCACCGCCGAATCAACACCCCGCCCAGCCGCAGAACCCTTGATCGGTCCGAGCTTGCATTGATTAGCCGCGCAGTGCAGAGCTAGCGCGCAGAGTTCATCGCGGCCCGGCGATCTCGGCCAGGAACGCCGGGCCGTACTCGTCCAGCTTTTTCTGCCCCACGCCATGGATTTCGAGCAAGCCATCGGGCGTACAGGGTTTCTCGACCGCCATGGCCTGAAGCGTCCGATCGCTGAACACGACATAGGCGGGCACTTTGCGTTCGTCCGCCAATCGCTTGCGAAGCGCGCGCAGGCGCTCGAACAGGTCCGCGTCCGGCGTTTCGGCGGCGTCCGGTGCCGCGACAACATCCCGCGCTCGCCCGCCGGACCCCGCCTCCGCCTCACGCAGCGGATTCGATGCGAAGTCCCGGGCCGCCCGGCCGCCCGCGATCGGCGCGCGAGCGCCGCGTGCCTCCTCGACAATATCCTGCGCCGTGCAATTCCCGCACGATTCGCGACACTCCGCCACGTCCTCCGCGAAATGGCTCGCCAGGCGCCGCCACAGACACGAGTCGGTGTCCGCCAGATCGAACATGCGGCGCACGGCGCGGCGCTGCTGATGCGCGTTGTCCGAGTCCGAAGCATCGGAATTGTCGATGAGCCGATCGAGCGAGATCACGTCCGCCCATGAATAGAACAACACGCAATCCGCCGGAGCGCCGTCGCGCCCGGCGCGCCCGATCTCCTGGTAATACCCTTCGATCGAGCGCGGCATGTCGCGATGCAGGACGTAACGCACGTTCGACTTGTCGATCCCCATGCCGAACGCGATGGTCGCGCACACCACGTCGAGATCGTCGCGGCTGAACTCGTCCTGGACCGAGGCGCGTTCGGCCGGAGTGAGGCCGGCGTGATACGCGGCCGCCCGTACCCGGCGTTGCCGCAGAAACTCCGCCGTCGTCTCCGCCGCCTTGCGGGACAGGCAGTAAATGATGCCCGACTCGCCGCGGCGCGCACGCACCAGGCGCAGGATCATGTCGCGCACGCCGGTTCCCGCGCCCTTCTTGACCGCATGCAGGCGTAGGTTCGACCGATAAAATGAACCGCGGACGTGCAGCGGATCACGCAGGGCCAATTGCTCGGCGATGTCGCTCTTGACGCGGGGCGTCGCGGTCGCGGTCAGGGCGAGCACAGGGATGCGCGGAAAACGCCGCTTCAAGCCGGCGAGATTGCGGTAGGCCGGGCGAAAGTCGTGACCCCATTCGCTGATGCAATGCGCCTCGTCGACCGCGATCATTTTCAAGTCGAGCGAGTCGAGGAGATCCCCGACGGAGGCGTCCAGGCCCTCGGGCGCTGCATATAGGAGCTCCAGCTCCCCCGCACGCAGTTGCGCCGTCCGCCGTGCGCGCTCCGCCCCGTCCAGCGAGGAGTTGAGAAAGGTCGCGCGGATCCCGATCTCGCCCATGGCATCGACCTGATCCTTCATGAGCGAAATCAGCGGCGACACCACCAAGGTCACGCCGCCCTTGAGCCTCGCCGGGATCTGATACGTGACCGACTTCCCGGCGCCGGTGGGCATCACGGCGAGGCAGTCCCGCCCGCCCATGACGGCCTCGATGATCTCCATCTGTCCCGGGCGGAAAGACGGATACCCGAACACCTCTTTCAATGTCGCCAGCGCAGGGCCGGCCGAATCCGCGATGCGTGACTGTCTGGCGCGTGCCGAGGCCTCTCGCAACAGCGCCAGCGTCTCGGGCGTGAACAGGAGGGGGGTTTCGCGGTAATGCTGCCGCAGCCGCTCGAGGGTCGATTCGATCGCGGTCGCAGGCAGCTCGAGCAGGCCGCGTGCTGCGGCGAGCACTTCATCGACGGTGGTGAGGGTGGCATCCATCAGGCAGCGGATCGTGCCAGAAATCCGAAGGCCGCGGCCATGCTATTTTCTGGCGGCATCATTTCGATTGACGACGTACGATGATCCGCCTCGCGCAGGGCCGCCTCGGTGGCGCGCAGAGCCTCGAATTGGTCACGCGGCGCAGAGCGTGAGAGCGGGCGGCGCCTCGACATCACTCAGGGCGGAGTCCAAAGGCGGCGGTGGCGGCTGCGAATGCCTCGAAGGCCTGTTTCGCGCCGCGGATGATCTGTGCGTGTGCCTGCCGATTCATCGCCTGGGTTCCGTGCTCGAGCTGGTTCAAGAATTCAGGCCAGGTGATGGCCGGGACGTGGGCGAGGTAGGCGGTGGGATAGCCCGCAGGGACGCGTTGGCGCAAGACCGCTCCGCCCAAGCGCGATCCGCGAATCACGTAAGCGATGCCCCATTGGCGCAATGAGTCTGCGCGCTGTCGTTCAGGCGTGCCTGGAAAACCAACGAGGGATCCAAGCGCCCTCAAATCCTCCGCAAGACAGTGCAATAAACCGGAAAAATCTGCCTGATCTTGGGCGCGCCATCGCCCGGCCAGATGGCTCAGTGCGGCATGGTGGATGGCGAGAAACATGCGATAGCTGGCGCGATCGGTAAAATCGAGGGTGGAGATTGCCTGATCTATGGAGCGGTGATCACCGCGCGTTGCGTCGCGCAAAATGCGGCGCATGGGATCGGCTCTGTCATGCTCCGATTGCAATCGCGCTGACGTCGCGGCGACCGGAGTTTCGCCTGGGTCCGGGTGGAAAGCACTCATGGCTGAGGTGATATGCGACGTTGACGAACTTTCCCAAGTATCGGGAAACCATCTCAATCGCATTTTATTGCCATGTCAACAATCCTATTGCGGCCAGGGGGCTTGCATCCGACCCCCCGATTCGAGGAACGAGGCCCGAATGACAGGTTGTGCGATATGTGTCGTTGCGGGGCATGCCGTGCTTCGGTAAAACTCTTTGGATGGGTTCCTTTCGACGATATCCACGCTCGGCAAACCCGTCGCTGAAAGCTCCCTCCCGATCGCGCATGCTGACTTCGGTCGCGCTGACTTTTGCAGCGCGAGCGGATCGAGTGACCGCCGCCAGCGGCTTTGCCGCCGCCGGCATGACGATCCAGCACGTTCCCATCGATGCCCGCGAGGGGTACAGTTATCGGTGGGTCGGCCACTCGCACTATTTGGCTTTGCATGACCTGCGGCTCGCGGATGGCGAGCTGCTTACCGATGGGTCCGTCGTCGATCGCCGCAAAGATTTGCGCGGCATGATGACCTTTGCGCCCGCCGGATGCCGGGTGTGGGGTTGGTCGATTCCGCATGCGCCGGGTCAATCCTTCACGGCTCTCTATCTGAATCCCCGGCAGATGGAGGAGGAGGTCGCGCAAAAACTTCGCCACATCCCCTCGCAAGCCCAAGTTTATTTCGCGAATGCCGCGCTGCGCTCCACGATTGAGAAAATGCAGTGGGCGTTGACCGGTGTCACGCCGGCGGATTCGATGTATTTGGAGTCGCTTTGCTTGCTTGCGGTGCTGGAGCTTTGCGTCATCCAGAAGGAAAGATTGGTTGCGGCAGCACAGCCCGCCGGAAGTCTTACGCGCTCGAACGAGCAAAAAGTGGCGGATTACGTTGAAGCCAATCTTGACCGCAACATCGGACTCAATGATCTGGCGCAACTCGCGGGCTTGAGCCGCTTTCATTTCCTGCGCGCGTTCAAGAAAACGACGGCGGAAACCCCCTATCAGTATCTGTTGCGCCGGCGAATCGAGCGCGCCCAGGCACTCCTGACGGAAGGCAGCCTATCGGTGACCGAGATCGCGTCCGCAGTGGGCTTCAAGGACTCGACCCAGTTCATCCGGACCTTTCGCACCAAGGTCGGCGTAACGCCGGGGAAATATCGGGGATGAGCCGGCGCAGTGCCGCCGGCTCGATCAGCCGTTAATTCAGCTTGATCTGAACGTCCACGCCCGCCGGCAGCTCGAGCTTCATCAGCGCGTCCACCGTCTTGTCGGTCGGGTTGAGAATGTCCATGAGGCGCTTGTGGGTGCGGATCTCGAACTGATCGCGCGCATCCTTGTCGCCATGCGGCGAGACCAGCACGGTGAAGCGCTCCATCTTGATGGGCAGGGGCACCGGCCCCTTGACGGTCGCGCCCGTGCGCTTCGCGGTGTCGACGATCTCGCGCGCCGACTTGTCGATCAAGCGATGATCGAAAGCCTTCAGGCGGATACGAATGTTCTGATTAGCCATGAAAATGTCCTACGGCGCGTCGCGCCTTACGCAATGACCTTTGAAACCACGCCCGCGCCGACGGTCTTGCCGCCTTCGCGGATCGCAAAGCGCAACCCCTGCTCCATCGCAATCGGGGCGATCAGCTCCACCACGATCTTGATGTTGTCCCCCGGCATCACCATCTCGGTCCCCTCCGGCAGCTCCACCGCTCCGGTGACATCGGTCGTGCGGAAGTAGAACTGCGGCCGGTACCCCTTGAAGAACGGCGTGTGCCGGCCGCCCTCCTCCTTCGACAACACGTACACCTCGGCCTCGAACTTGGTGTGCGGCGTGATGCTCCCGGGCTTGCACAACACCTGCCCGCGCTCGACTTCCTCGCGCTTCGTGCCTCTGAGCAGCACCCCCACGTTGTCCCCCGCCTGACCCTCGTCCAGAAGCTTGCGGAACATCTCAACGCCCGTGCAGGTGGTCTTCTGCGTGGGCCGAATCCCCACAATCTCCACCTCATCGTTCACCTTCACGATCCCGCGCTCGATCCGGCCCGTCACCACCGTGCCGCGACCCGCAATCGAGAACACATCCTCCACCGGCATCAAAAACGCCCCCTCCACCGCACGCTTCGGGACCGGAATGTAGTCATCCAGCGCCTTCACCAGCTTGATCACCGCAGGCACCCCAATCTCGCTCGTGTCGCCCTCGAGCGCCTTTAACGCCGAGCCCGTCACGATCGGAGTCTTGTCTCCGGGAAACTTGTACAGGGTCAACAGATCCCGAACCTCGAGCTCCACCAGCTCCAAAAGCTCCGCATCGTCCACCATGTCCGCCTTGTTCAAAAACACCACGATGTACGGCACGCCCACCTGGCGGGCCAGCAAAATGTGCTCGCGCGTCTGCGGCATCGGTCCATCCGCCGCCGATACCACCAAAATCGCCCCGTCCATCTGCGCCGCTCCCGTGATCATGTTCTTCACGTAGTCGGCATGCCCCGGACAGTCCACGTGCGCGTAGTGACGCGCATCGGACTGATACTCCACGTGCGCCGTCGCTATCGTGATCCCGCGCGCTCGCTCCTCCGGCGCCTTGTCAATCTGGTCGTACGCCTTGAACTCCCCGCCATGCTTCTCCGCCATCACCTTCGTCAAGGCAGCCGTCAAGGTCGTCTTGCCATGGTCCACATGCCCAATCGTCCCCACGTTCACGTGCGGCTTCGTTCGCTCAAACTTCCCCTTCGACACGGCAAGTACCTCTCAAAAAATGAATCGGAAAATAAGTGATGGAATCCGTCAGGACGCTTTTTTCATGACCACATCGGCCACGTTGTTCGGCACTTCCATGTACTTGGCGAACTCCATGGTGTAATTCGCCCGGCCCTGGCTCATGGAGCGCATGGCGGTCGAATACTGGAACATCTCGGCGAGCGGCACCTCGGCGGTGACCACCTTGCCCGAGGGCGAATCCTCCATGCCGATTATCTGGCCGCGGCGGCGATTCAAATCGCCGACGATGTCCCCGTAGTAATCCTCCGGGGTCACCACCTCGACCTTCATGATGGGCTCGAGCAGCACCGGCTTCGCCTTGCGAAAGCCCTCCTTGAACCCCATGGAGCCCGCGATCTTGAACGCCATCTCGTTCGAATCGACGTCGTGGTACGAGCCGTCGAACGCGGTCACCTTCACATCGACGATGGGGTAGCCTGCGATCACGCCGGTCTGCACAGCCTCTTGAATGCCCTTGTCGACGGCGGGAATGAATTCGCGCGGCACGGCGCCGCCGACGATCCCGTTGACGAACTCGTAGCCCGTGCCAGGCGGCTTGGGCTCGATCTTGAGCCACACATGACCGTACTGGCCTCGGCCGCCCGACTGGCGTATGAACTTGCCCTCGGATTCGACGCTGCCGCGGATGGTCTCGCGGTAGGCCACCTGCGGCTTGCCGACGTTGGCCTCCACCTTGAATTCGCGCTTCATGCGATCGACGATGATTTCGAGGTGCAGCTCGCCCATGCCCGAGATGATGGTCTGCCCGGATTCCTGATCGGTATGCACGCGAAACGAGGGATCTTCCTTGGCGAGACGCTGCAGCGCCAGACCCATCTTTTCCTGGTCGACCTTGGTCCGCGGCTCCACGGCCACCGAGATGACCGGCTCCGGGAATTCCATTTTCTCCAGGATGATGACTTTCTGCGGGTCGGACAGCGTGTCGCCCGTGGTCACGTCCTTGAGGCCCACCGCGGCGGCGATGTCGCCCGCGCGGACCTCCTTGATCTCGGAGCGCTCGCTGGCATGCATCTGCAGCAGCCGCCCGATGCGCTCATTGCGGTTCTTGTTCGGCACGAACACCTGATCGCCCGAATTCAGCGTGCCCGAGTAGACCCGGAAGAAAGTGAGGTTCCCGACGAAGGGATCGTTCAAGATCTTGAAGGCGAGCGCCGCGAACGGCTCGTTGTCGTCCGCGTGGCGGTTCAACGGCTCGCCGCGCTCGTTCTGCCCCTTCACCGGCGGAACTTCGACGGGCGAGGGCATGTATTCGACCACGGCGTCGAGCACGGCCTGCACGCCCTTGTTCTTGAACGCCGAGCCGCAGGTCACCAGGCAGATCTCGTTCTTGAGGGCGCGATTGCGCAAGCCGCGCTTGATCTCCTCGTCGGAGAGATCGCCGCTCTCGAGGTACTTGTTGAGCAGGTCGTCCGACCCCTCGGCCGCGGCCTCGATCATCTTGCCGCGCCACTCCTGGCACTCCTTGAGCATGTCGGCCGGAATGTCGCGGTACTCGAACTTCATCCCCTGGGTCTCATCGTCCCACCAGATGGATTTCATCTTGACCAGATCCACCACGCCGACAAACCCCTCCTCGGCGCCGATCGGCAGCTGGATGGCGACCGGGTTGCCGCGCAGTCGCGTCCGGATCTGCTCCACGCAGCGCAAGAAATTCGCCCCGGCCCGGTCCATCTTGTTGACGAATGCGATGCGCGGAACGCCGTACTTGTTCATCTGGCGCCAGACCGTCTCGGACTGCGGCTGCACGCCCGATACGGCGCAGTACACGGCGATGGCCGAATCCAGAACCCGCAGGCTCCGCTCCACCTCGATGGTGAAATCGACGTGGCCCGGGGTGTCGATGATGTTGATGCGGTGCTCGGGAAAGCTCTTGTCCATTCCCTTCCAGAAGCACGTGGTGGCGGCGGCCGTGATGGTGATGCCGCGCTCCTGTTCCTGCTCCATGTAGTCCATGACGGCTGCACCGTCGTGCACTTCGCCGATCTTGTGCGAAACGCCGGTGTAAAACAGGATTCTTTCGGTCGCAGTCGTCTTGCCCGCGTCGATATGCGCAGAGATACCGATATTGCGATATCGCTCGATGGGCGTCGTACGTGACACGGTCCGATTCCTCGATAAAAAGGGCGGCCCGTCGCCGCCCTTGACTGTCTCTATATAAGGTCTGGCTGGCGCATTACCAGCCGGCCGGCGCCGCCTTGCCTACCAGCGGTAGTGCGCGAACGCCTTGTTGGCTTCGGCCATGCGGTGCGTGTCCTCACGCTTGCGCACGGCGGCGCCGCGATTCTCGGCAGCTTCCAGCAACTCGGCGGCCAGCCGGTGGGCCATGGACTTCTCGCTGCGGGCGGTCGCGGCCTCGATGACCCAGCGCATGGCGAGGGTCTGGCGCCGATTGGCGCGCACTTCGACCGGCACCTGGTAGGTGGCGCCGCCCACCCGGCGTGATTTCACTTCGACCACCGGCTTGACGTTGTCGAGCGCCTGCTGCAGGACAGCGATGGCGTCGCCGCCTACGCGGCCGCTCTTGTCGCCGATTCTTTCTATGGCGCCGTAAACGATCTTTTCGGCCACCGATTTTTTGCCGCGCTCCATCACCATATTAATGAACTTGGCCAACATATCGTTCCCGAACTTGGGATCCGGGAGAATGGTGCGATGCGGTGCTGCTGCTCTACGGGACATGGAAACCTTCTCTATGAGCCTTGATGGGGCTTATTTCTTGGGGCGCTTGGCGCCGTATTTGGAGCGTCCCTGGCGACGATCGCCGACGCCGGCGCAGTCGAGAGCGCCACGAACCGTGTGGTACCGGACACCCGGCAGATCCTTGACGCGGCCGCCCCGGATCAATACCACCGAGTGTTCCTGCAAATTGTGGCCTTCGCCGCCGATATAGCTCGATACTTCATAGCCGTTGGTCAGGCGCACGCGGCAAACCTTGCGCAGTGCCGAGTTGGGTTTCTTCGGCGTCGTGGTATAGACGCGCGTGCACACCCCGCGCTTCTGCGGAGACGCTGCCAACGCCGGCACCTTGGATTTCCAGGCGGGTTCGTTGCGGCCGGTACGGATGAGTTGGGTCGTCGTCGCCATAAATACCTTATTTAGGAGCCGCCGTAGCCGCTCCCATACCTTGAAAAAACGTAAAGCTAGCCGCGCCTGGTTGGGCGACAAAGGCCGGCGATTGTAGGAACCGGTCGCCTGGGTGTCAAGGTGACCTGTGAACTGCATCGCTTCCCGCCGCAGCGCATCGGGCCCCCGGGCAGCGTTTTCAGTGAACCACAAAAATGGGGCCGGGATGGGCCAATCCTCGATGGCGCGCTGCCGCATACCAGCGCAGCCCGTGGGATGCGCCTCACAATTCGAGCAGTCGACCGGGCAGCCCGACCCCGACGCCAACGATCTATTGTTAAGAAACGTTGGCATTCATCCGATACACCCAGCAACGAGAGCCCCGTGCGTCGGGCTCGATCGGCATGGAGTGTCGTGTGCTTGGACTATTTAGAAAGACCCTGGCCGGCAAGGGCCGCGTGGGAGTCGCCTTTGGCGCCGACCACCTGGCACTGGCCGTCATGCGCCGCGACGGGTCGAAGCCGGTCCTCGAGCGTTGCGACATTCTTCCCTTGAACACCAGCGCCGGCAGCGCGTTGGAAGCCTTGCGGGCCGCCGGGATCCCCCGCATACCGGTCAGCACCGTGCTCGGCCCCCAGGACTATCAGCTCGCACTGGTCGAGGCCCCGGAAGTGCCTCCGGCGGAATTGCGGGCCGCGATGCGCTGGCGCCTCAAGGACAGCATCGATTTTAGGGTCGAGGACGCCGTCATCGATGTGTTCGACGTTCCGGACCAGAACCGGGGCGGCCATGGCCGCATGATGTATGCGGTGGCCGCTCGGCGCAGCGCGGTGCACGCACACACCCAGGCGCTCGCCGCGACGCCGGGATTCGATGCGATCGACGTGCCGGAGCTCTGCTTGCGCAACCTCGCCGCGCTGTTGCCCATGGCCTCCGCGGGGGTCGCACTGCTGCATCTGGGCGAGGCCAACGCCAGCATCGTGCTGGTGCGCGGCAAGACCTTTTATTTGGCGCGCCATGTGGATCTTTCCGCCGGAGGGCAGGGACGGATCAACGCCGCCGGCGTGGTGCTCGAGCTGCAACGCTCGTTGGATTATTACGAACGGCACTTCGATCAGCCCCCCATCACCCGCATCGCGGTGTCGCCCGCCGGCGCTCGCGCCGACGAGCTGGCAAGGGACCTCGGCCGGGAGACGGGCTTCGAGGTCGGCACGCTCGACTTGAATGCCCTCGTCTCCTGCAAGACGCCGATCGAAGCATCGGCGCAGGCTTCCTGCCTGCTGGCCGTCGGCGCGGCCCTGCGAGAGGAGCACCGTTCGCTGTGAGCGCCCCCACCGTGGAACAACAGGTCAATCTGTACCAGCCGATCTTGGGCGCCGAGAAGCGCCTCTTTTCGGCGCGCGCGATCGGAGTGTGTCTGGCGCTTCTCGCGATCTCGCTCTCGGCGCTCGGCGGCTACGGCGCCTGGCGCACTTCCCAGGTCGAGCGCTCCATCGCGGAGCTCGAGAAGCGCCAGGCGGCCGAGCTCGTGACGGCGGAGCGCGCAGGTCTCGCGCTCAATCCCGGCAAGAGCGTCGTGGAGCTCGACGCCGAGGCCAAGGATCTCGCGGCCGACATCGCCGCACGGGAGCGGGCTCTCGCCATTCTCAAACTCGGCGCAGCCTCCCCGGCGACCGGCTTTGCGGCCCGGCTCGACGCCTTGGGCCGCCGCCAAATTGACGGCCTCTGGCTGCACGATGTCGTCGTCGGCTCGGCCGACGGGCGCTTGGCGATGCGCGGCCAGGCGCTCGATCCGCAGCTGGTGCCCGCCTATCTCGCGGGCCTTTCCAAAGACCCGGCGCTCGCCGGCGTCCGCTTCGACAAATTGACCATGCGCCGCGCCAAGGAAAACGAGGCGCCCGCCCAACTCGTGTTCGAGCTCGGAGCGCCCGGCTTGACGCTCGCATCGTCCGAGGCTCATCCATGATCGCTCTGCAGGGAATGTTGGCGAAAACCCGCCCGCTCATCGAGCGCCTGGACGCTCTCACACTCCGCGAGCGCGTCATCATCTTCGGAGCCGGCGTGGCCTTGGTCTTCATCGCCTGGCAGACCCTCCTGATGGATCCCCTGACCGCACGCGCCAAATCGGCGCAGCAGCATCTCACCGACGTCCGTCAACGAGCCGCGGTGATCGATCAGATCGGCACGGCGTCCTCGCAAGATCCCGCGGTCACCGCGGCGCTTCGCAATCGTGCGCTCGCCGAGCGGCTGAAGGCGCTCGACCACGAGGTCAATTCCGCCGCTCAAGGCTACGTGGCGCCGCAGCAGATGAACGAGCTGCTTCGGGCGCTGTTGGCGGAGCAGCACGGGCTCAAGCTCGTCAGCTTGACCAATCTTCCCGTCGAGAGTCTGTCCCGACCTGACGGCGCAAAGGCCGACGGAAAGACCGACAACTCCATTGCCGCCGGGGATCGCGGCCCCTTCCTGCACCCGGTCGAGATCGTGGTCGAAGGCGACTACGCGAGTGTCGTGGCCTACTTAAGGGCCGTTGAAGGGCTGCCCTGGCGCATTCATTGGCGCAAGCTCGAGCTCGTCGCGGGCCAATACCCGGTCAACCGGGTGAAGCTCGTCATCGGCGCGCTCAGCCTGTCGCCCGATTGGATGAGCGTATGAAGCCGGCCGTGCTGCTGATCGCACTTCTGGCATCGCCCGCCGGCGCCCGGGCCGACGAGCCGCGCGATCCGATGCGCCCGCCCGCCCGCGAATCCCACCCGGCCGGCGGTCCCGCGCGCGAGGCGGCGCCGATTCTTTCCGCGGTGATGACCTTCAACGGGAGACGCACGGCGATCTTCAATGGCCGGCTGGTGCACGACGGCTCGGTGGTCGGCGCCTACACCATCGCCTCGGTGCTCGAGGACGGCGTTCGCTTCACGAGCGCCCATCAGAGCGGCGAGCTGCATCTTCCCCATCCGGAATCCCCCATCAAGAAGCCTGCGGCAGGGCCCGCGCGCGCGTCGAGCGGAGAATCACCATGATGAGTTTCAGATCCCTGTTGATCATCGCCGCGCTGTCGGCGGCGATCGTTCCGTCCGCGGGCGCCGAGGATGCGCGCTTCGACGTGTCCGTCAATGACGCGCCGGCGCGAACCTTCTTCGAGGGCCTGGCCGACGGCACTCCGTACAACATCGTGCTCGAGCCCGGCGTGTCCGGCGCGATCACGCTGAAGATGAAGAACGTCACCCTGGTCGAGGTGCTCGACGCGGTCCGCGATGCCTACGGTTACGACTATCACCGTATGCCCTCCGGATTCGTGATCGATCCGCCCTCGCTGCAAACACGGCTCTTTCAGATCAACTATATCGACCTCGAGCGGCGCGGCACCTCGCGTACGCGGGTGGCCTCCGGGCAGGTCGGTCAGAGCTCGAACGCCCAGATTCCGGGAGGCGGCGGCAGCCAGTCCCCGGACCAGGGTGCGCAGGGTTTGAGCGAGCCGCCGGGCTCGATCTTCGCGATGAACGGAACCAAGGACTCCGAGCACGTCAAGGAAATCACCGGCACCAGCATCTCGACACGTTCCTCCTCGGATTTCTGGCCCGAGCTCGAGGACAGCCTGAAGGCGCTCGTCGGCAAGGACGGAGGGCGGGCGGTGGTGATCAATGCGGAGTCCGGCATCGTCGCCATCCGCGCGACGCCGCGGGAGCTGCGCGATGCGGAGCAATACCTGCGCAAGATTCAAAAGATCGCCACTCAGCAGGTGATGATCGAGGCGAAGGTCGTCGAGGTGCAGCTGTCGAGCGCCTTCCAGGCCGGCATCAACTGGGCCGCCATCGCGACCAAGGGCAACCAGACCTACAGCGCGTTCCAAACCGGTCCGCAGCAGGGCTTCCCCGCCCCGGGACTCGGCACCAACAACCTGCAGCTTCTCAACCAGCCTTCGACGCCGGTCACGGTGGGGGGCGCCAATCCCATCACCAGCACGGTCACCAACACGCTGGGAGGCGCCTTCGCGTTCGCGGTCAATGCCTCGAACTTCAGCGCCTACGTCGAGGCGCTGTCCACGCAGGGCAAGGCCACCGTGCTGTCGAGCCCGAGGGTCTCCACGCTCAACAATCAAAAGGCGGTCATCAAGGCCGGGGATGACGAGTACTTCGTCACCGGCGTGACCGCCAATACGCTGGTGGGCACCTCCAGCTCGCAGACCGCAAATCTCGACCTCGCACCGTTTTTCTCCGGCGTCGCGCTCGACGTGACGCCGCAGCTCTCGGAGGGCGGGCCAGATCATCCTGCACATTCATCCGACCGTCAGCAACGTCACCTCGAAGACCCTGAACGTGACCGCCAACGGCGTGGCCAACTCGTTGCCGCTCGCCTATAGCGAAGTGCGCGAGGCGGACACCGTGGTGAAGGCCATGAGCGGCCAGCTGATCGTGATCGGCGGCCTCATGCAGCTCGACAAAACCACCCAGGATTACCGTGTGCCCGGCTTGGGCGACATCCCGGTGGTCGGCAACCTGTTCCGCAGCCAGCAGAAGACCATGACGCGCACCGAGCTCGTGATCCTGCTGCGGCCGGTTCTGGTCGAGGACGACGCGCAGTGGGCCCAGCTCACCAAGGAACAGGAAGACCACGCCGCCGCCATCGATCCGAAAGTTCGGGGCAGCTTCAGCCAATGAGCGGCGCGACTCCCCCCATGGGCGCGAAGCGCAGGATCCGGCTCGGCGAGATGCTGGTGCAGCACGGCGCCATCAGCGAAACCCAGCTCGAGGCCGCGCTCGTGGCGCAGCGGCGAACAGGGCGCAAGCTCGGCCGCGTGCTGGCGGATCTCGGCTTCATGTCCGAATCCTCGCTCCTCGAATTCCTGTCGAAGCATCTGCAGGTTCCGGTGGTCGACTTGAAGCATGCGAAGGTCGATCAGGAGACGGTGAAACTGCTGGCCGAGCCGCTGGCGCGCCGCTATCGCGCCATCGTGCTGCTGAAGGATGCGCGCGGCCTGCTGATCGGCATGGCGGATCCGTCGGACCTTCATGCCTATGACGAGCTGCAGTCCAAGCTCAAGCAGCCGCTGCGCCTGGCGCTGGTCGGCGAGGCGGAGCTGCTCAAGACGCTGGACGCCGTCTATCGCCAGACCGACGAAATCGCCTCGCTGGCCGAGGCGGTTCGCGACGACCTGCGCGCCAACGACGTCGACATCGAGCAGCTTTCCGCCGAGGAAAGCTCGCCGGATGCCCCGGTCATCAAACTCCTGCAGACCATGTTCAACGACGCCGTGCAGGCACGGGCGTCGGACATCCACATCGAGCCGGGCGAGCAGAAGCTGCGCATCCGGCTGCGCGTCGACGGCGTCCTGCAGGAACAGGTGATCGACGGCCGGCGCGTGGCGAGCGCGCTGGTCACGCGGCTGAAGCTCATGTCCGGGCTCGATATCTCCGAGAAGCGCCTGCCGCAGGACGGGCGCTTCACCGTGCGCGTGCGCGAGGCCGCGGTGGACGTGAGGCTCGCGACCATGCCCACGGCGTATGGCGAATCGGTGGTGATGAGGCTCCTGAGCCAGTCGACCGCCTTGCTGTCGCTCGAGAGGCTCGGCATGCCGGCCGTCGCCGAGGAGCGCTTCAAGCGGTTGGTCGAGCGCACCTCGGGCATGGTGCTCGTGACCGGACCAACCGGCAGCGGCAAGACCACCACGCTTTATGCGGCGCTCAACCACGTCAACCGCCCCGGCGTGAAGGTCATCACGGTCGAGGACCCGGTCGAATACCGCCTCGATCGGATCACCCAGGTGCAGGTGATGCCGAAGATCGGGCTCGATTTCGGGCGCGTGCTGCGCACGGCCCTGCGGCAGGACCCGGACATCCTGCTCATCGGTGAGATGCGCGACCGCGAGACCGTCGAGATCGGCCTGCGCGGCGCGATGACCGGTCATTTCGTGTTCTCGACGTTGCACACCATCAACGCCATTGCGAGCGTCAACCGCCTGCTGGACATGGGCGCGCCGGGCTACATGATCGCGGCGGCCCTGCACGGCGTCATCGCCCAGCGGTTGGTGAAGCGGGTGTGCACCGATTGCGCGCAGCCGGCGATGCCCACGGCCAACGAGCTCGCGTGGCTCGCGGCCTGCCGGCCGGACTTGAAGCCGGACGATCACCGGTTCGTCGCCGGCGCCGGCTGCACCTATTGCAATCTGACGGGGTACCGGGGCCGCGTCGCTGTTTACGAAATTCTCGAGATCGACCGCACGTTGGCCGACGCGGTTCGGCGCGGCGATCTCGAGGGTTTCGCCCACGCTGCACGATTGCGGGAGGACTATGTCCCGCTCGCTCAAGGCGCGATAGATTTCGCGTTGAGCGGCCTCACCTCCCTCGGTGAAGCAATGGCCGTCGGCAGCGGCCTCGAGGAATTCGTCGAGGTGGGCGAACCCACCCGCAGGCGCGAGGCCGAAGTGCAGCTCGAGGACGAGGCACCGCTGGAAGGGGCGGGCGTCGACGCGCTGCTCGAGCAACGCGTGTAGCCCATGTCGGATTTCCGCTACCGGGGGAGATCGGGCCGCGGCGAGCTCGTCACCGGCCGCCTCGAAGCCGAGGACATCGACGCCGTTGCGAACCGGCTGTTGAACCTCGGCATCACACCGCTCGACATCGCGCCGGTCACCGTGCAGGGCATGTCCGTCCGCGAGCTGTTGCTTCGCTTGGGCGCGGGCCGGCCCTCGGCCGCCGACCTCGTGCTGTTCTCACGGCAGATGTATTCGGTCACCAAGTCGGGCCTGCCCCTGCTGCGCGGCCTGCGCGGCCTGGCGCAGTCGACGCACAACACCTTGCTGCGCGACGCGCTGCACGACGTGTTGCACAGCCTCGAGTCCGGGCGCGATCTCGCGTCTTCGCTCGGGCGCCATCCGGATATTTTTTCGCCCTTGTTCCTCAGCATGGTGCGCGTCGGAGAATCCACCGGCACGCTCGACAATGCATTCGCGCGGCTCTGCGAATACCTGGGCCACGACCAGGATGTCCAGGACCGGGTCAAAGCCGCCATGCGCTATCCGCTCATCGTGGTCGGCGCGATCGCGGTCGCGATGGTCATCATCACGGTCTTCGTGATCCCCAATTTTGCGCCGTTGTTCAAGGCCCTCGGCAACGACATTCCCCTGCCCACGCGGGTCATCATGGGCACTTCCGGCTTCGTCCGGCATCACGGCGCAGGGCTCGTCGCGGCGGTGGTCATCGCATTTTTTGCGTTCAAGCGGCACATCGCGACCGAGGCCGGCCGCTACCAATGGGACCGGTTCAAGCTGAAGGTGCCCGTGCTCGGCGCGCTGCTGCATCAATCGGTGCTGTCGCGCGTCACGCGCTCGCTGTCGATTTCGCTCGAAGCGGGACTGCCGATGATCCAGGCACTCACGCTGCTCGCCAGAGCGGCCGGCAACGATTTCCTGTCCGAGCAGCTGCTGCGGCTGCGGGATGCGGTCGAGCGCGGCGAGCCGCTCTCCCGCGCGGCCGCCGCCTCGGGCATTTTCCCGCCGCTGGTCCTGCAAATGATGCTGGTGGGCGAGGAGACCGGCGAATTGACCCGCCTGCTCGAGGAAGTTTCCGGCTTCTACCAGCGCGAGGTCGATTTCCGGCTGCGCAACCTCACCGCCATGCTCGAGCCGATGTTGATCGTCGCGGTCGGCGGCATGGTGCTGGTCCTGGCGCTTGGGGTGTTCCTGCCCATGTGGAATTTGATCGGGAAGATCGGCCATGTGGGCTGATGGGCGGCCGGGCGAGCCTCGCTTGCACGGCCGCATCCGCCCGGCGTGAGCCGGGTCACAACTTCAGCCGAATGAGGCGTTGTCCGACATCGATCGGCTCAAGAGGGGCGCAGGGAGGCCGACTCCTGGGAAATGGCGCAAGACGCCAGGTTAATTACAGGCGCGGATGCGCCAGGAGTGCTTCAAGATGAAAGCGAAAGTTAGCGGATTCACCCTGATCGAGCTGGTGGTCGTCATCACCATCCTCGGCATTTTGTCGGCGTTCGCCATTCCCAAATTCATTGCGCTTGACGGGCAGGCGCGCGTCGCCACCGTCAACGGCTTGGGCGGTACGGTGAAGAGCGCGGCGGCGCTGGCGCGGGCCCTCGATATGGCGACGAGCGCCGGAGCCACGGGACCTGTCACGATGGAAGGCACCTCGGTCGCGCTGGTCAACAGTTATCCCGATTCCACCCTGGGGGGTATTGGCAGCGCGATCAACGCGAGCTTCTCCAGCAGCGACTTCACGGTCGCTTACGGCGGCACGGGCACCACGGCGACCTGGACCAGGGTCGGCGCGGCCACGCCGGGAAGTTGCAATGTCGTTTACACGGCGGCCGCGGCGAATTCGGCGCCGACCGTGGCGATCACAACGTCCGGCTGCTAGGCCAGCGCCACCGTCGCACTCTCCGCGGGACGGATTCCCGCCCACACGCCGCCCATGCCCAAGACCGCCCCCCAACGCGTCCGATTCACGCGCCCCGGGGGCTACACCCTGGTGGAGCTGGTGGTGGTCATGGCGGTCACCGGCATCCTCGCGGTGTACATGGCGCCGCGCTTCTGGAATCAGCAGACCTTCTCCGATCGCGGCTACGCCGATGAGCTCGCCTCGGCGTTGCGCGTCACCCAAAAGGCCGCGGTGATCTCGGGCTGCCCGGCCGAGCTCACGTTGCAGGCGAGCTCGTACTCGGCCGCCCAGCAAGCCGCCTCCGGCAACACCTGCAATGCCGCGGACACCTCCTGGTCCACGCCGCTCATCGGAGCGGACGGCTCCGCCATCCAGGATTCGGCGCCGGCCAGCACCAGCGCGAGTCCGACCGGAACCTTTCAGTTCGACACGCAGGGGCGGCTCACCTCGAGTCCCGGCACCACCATCACCGTCGGCACCCACACCATCACCCTGGATCCCGGCACGGGATTGATACAGGTGCAATGATGATTTGCGCGCCGCATCGCCGTCGGCGGGGGGCGTCGCCGCATCGCCACCAAGGCGTGACCCTGATCGAACTGGTCGTCGCGATCACCATCGTCGCCATCGCCGTCACCACGATTCTCGGCGTCATCGGAGCGATCGCCTTGCGCAGCGCCGACGCCATGGTGCAGCAGCAGGCGGTCGCCATCGCGCAGGCCTATCTGGACGAGATCCTGCAGCGCTGGGTGGTGGACCCGAACGGCACGCCTCCCAACACCGGCCGCGGAAGCTGGGATCTCGTCGATGAATACAATGGCCTCACCGACGTGGGCGCGCACGATCAGTTCGGCAATGCGATTCCGGCCTTGAGCGCCTACACGGTGAGCGTGACCACCACGCCGTCGAGCGCGCTCACCGGCGTGCCGTCCGCGGGAGCCCGGCGCATCGACATCACGGTGAGCTATGCGCCGAGCGGCAGCGTCACGCTGTCGGGCTACCGGACGAGCTACTGATGCGCGCGATCCGCCCACATCGCGGCTTCACCCTCATCGAGATGGTCGTGACCATCGCGGTGGGGGCCGTCGTCGTCGCTTTCATGGCGATGTTCATCGTCATGCCGATGAACGCCTACACCGCGCAAACCCGCCGCGCCGGCCTGGTCGACGCCAGCGACAGCGCGCTGCGCTTCATGGCGCGTGACATTCGAAGCGCTCTGCCCAACAGCGTGAGGGTCGCCTCGAGCGGCACGGTGACCGCGCTCGAGCTCCTCGCGACCGCCGACGGAGCCCGCTATCAGGACAACGGCCCGGTATCGAATCCGGCTCTCGCCCTCGATTTCACCACGGCCTCCGGGGCGTTCGCGACCACCGTCCCCTTCACCCAGCTGACGCTGCCCTTCTCCTCGAATGCTTATTTCCTGTCGATCTACAACGTGGGCGTCCCCGGGGCGAATGCCTATCAGATGACCAATGTCATCACCCCCGCCGGCACCACCATCACGGTCTCGGCCGGTGCGACGTCGAATCAGAATCTTGTGACCTTGAATCCGCCGTTCCAGTTCGCCTACGGATCGCCCGAGAAGCGCGTCTACCTGGTCTCGGGTCCCGTCTCTTATCTCTGCGACACGTCGGCCGGAACCTTGACCCGCTATTCGGGTTACGCGATCGCGAGCACGCAGCCGACCAGCGCCGCCGCGATGTCGGGCGCCGCCGCCGCGCTGGTGGCGGCCAACGTAGCCTCCTGCTCATTCACGTATTCGGCGGGCACGGCGCAGCGCAACGCCCTCGCCACCCTCTCCCTGCAGATCGCCCAGAGCGGTGAATCCGTGCAGTTGCTGAACGAGGTTCAAGTGGTGAACGCGCCATGAGCGACCATGCCAGGAAGGCCCGCTGCGTCGAATGCCCGCGCCGCGAATGTCCGCGTCGGCGCGCGCGGCTTCGCGTTGGTGCCCGCCCTCTTTCTGATCGTCGTGCTGGGCGCGCTCGCGGTGATCGCGGTCCGCGTGGGCACGGGACAGCAGCAGGCGGTCACCATGAGCCTGGAGGAGGCCCGCGCGCTGGCCGCGGCGCAGGCCGGCATCGAATGGGGCGCCTACCAGAGCATCAACGCGGGCGTCTGTGCCGCGAGCACGACTCTCAATCTGACGGAAGCCTCGCTCGCCGGCTTCACGGTCACCGTCACCTGCACCGCATCCACCTTCGCCAACGGCGCCGCCACCGCCAACTCCTACGTGCTCAAGGCCACCGCGGTGATCGGCACCTACGGCCAGCCCGGTTACGTTCGTCGCGTGGTGAGCGGCACTTACTCGAGCGCCACCTGATGAGCGTCGCGCCCCGCCATCGCGCGCCGGCAGCCGCCTTGGCGGCAGCTCTGCTCTGCTGCGTAACCGGCGGCGCAAGGGCGCAAACAGCGAGCTTCGGCTACACCGGCGCCGTGCAGAACTATACGGTTCCGGCGGGCATGGGCAGCGTCACGCTCCAGATCGCCGGTGGCGGCGGCGGGGGCGGCGGCGCGGACGAGAATGGAGCGGGCGCGAGCGGCGGCAATGGGGCCACGGTGAGCGGCACCTACCTCGTGGCGCCTGGCACGGTGCTCCACATTTATGTGGGCGGCGGCGGCGCTCAAGGTTACACCTCCTCCTTCGGCCATAGCTGCACGAATTCCGCCGGGGCCGGCGGCGGCTCCGGCGGCGCGGCTGGCTTCGGCGGCGGGACCGGCGGACAAGCCGGCTGTTCGGGTTACTCGGGCGGCGGCGGGGGCGGCGGCGCGGCGACCGTGGTCACCACGGCATCGGGCACGGTGCTCCTGGTGGCGGGCGGCGGCGGGGGCGGCCAGGGCGGCTCGTGGAACTCGACGGCGGCGCCCAGCGTGAGTTCGACCGCGCAGGGCGCATTACCGGGATCGGCCGGCGGCGTGGGCGCCACCAATGGACCCTCGCAGGACGGCGGGGACGGCGGCGGCGGCGGCGGGGGTGGCGGCGGGTGCCCGGGCGGAGCGGGCGGCCCCACCCACTTCGACCAGACGGGCACCGCGTATGGCACGCCCTCCGGCGCGGGCTCGTCCTGCGCCAACGCCGGCCTGATCTCGAATTTCAAGGTGCTCGGCTCGTCGGGCGGTCTCGGTGGTGCGGGAGACGCCGCCTCGAATGGGTCCTCGGATCCCGAGACGGGCACGGCCGGCGGCGCCGGCAGCGTGACCATTAATCCGGTGTCGGGCCCCAATCACTATGCGGTCAGCGCCGCCCCATCCGCGGTGAATTGCGCGCCGACGGCCGTGACCATCAGCGCGCATTCGAGCACCCACACCGTCGTCACGACGGTGAACACCATCACGCTCGGCACCAGCACGGGTCATGGCGACTGGTCGCTGACCACGGGCGCGGGCGTGTTCACGGCAGTCGGTTCCAACTCAGGCACCGCCACCTACACCTACGCCGCCTCGGATGCGGGCGTGGCCGTATTCGCGTTACGCGATACCTACCCGGAGACCGTGACCATCACGGTCACCGACGGCACGGCGACCGCGACATCGGGCACCGCGACTGCCTCCGAGGACAGCCCCATCACCTTCGCTCCCTCCGGCTTCATCGTCACCAACGGTGCAAATGCCCCGACACTCATCGGCACGCAGATTGCGGGTAAGCCCTCGACTCAAAGTCTCGCGCTGCAAGCCGTGCGCACCGACACCAACACCGGCGCCTGCACCTCGGTCTTCTCGAGCGGCGCCACGGCGAACATCAGTCTCGCCTATCAATGCAACAACCCGACCACCTGCATCGCCGGCCAGACGCTCACCGTGACCAACAACGCGATCACCACCGCGATCGCGTCGAATCCCGACAGCGGCGTGTCGAGCTATACGGCAGTGCCGCTCAAGTTCTCGACGGCCAACGCCGAGGCCCCGATCGTGCTCACGTACTCCGACGCGGGACAGATCACGCTCTACGCGCGCTACAACATCCCGCTTGGCAATGGCTCCGCTTCCGGCAACCTGATGAACGGCTCGAGCCAGTTCGTGGTGCAGCCCTACACGCTGGTGATGTCGAACATCCGCTGCACGACCTACGGCGCGGGCACCTGCAGTCCCGCGCTCGCCTCGCCCGGCAACAACCCCGGCGCCGCGTCGGCCGCCGGTGCCGCATTCCTGCCCGCCGGACAGCCGTTTTCCGCCACGGCGACCGCACAGAATTACCTCGGGGCGGCGACGCCCAATTTCGGCCGCGAAACGACGCCCGCGACGGTGACCTTGACCGCGACGCTCGCGGCGCCGTCGGGCGGCGATGCGCCGCTGCTCAACAACGCATCCGCCTTCGGCGCGTTCACCGCGGGCGCGACCACCGGCACGACTTTCAACTGGCCCGAAGTCGGCATCATCACGCTGACGCCGGCCGTCTCGAATTATTTGGGCTCGGGCGCGCTCACCGGCACTTCCTCCGGCAACATCGGTCGTTTCTATCCGAACAGCTTTGCCGTCACCCGCAACACACCGGTCTTGGGCACGGCATGTGTCGCCGGGGGCTTCAGCTATCTCGGCCAGCCGCTGAGCTACACGGTCGCCCCGGTTGCGACGGTCACGGCGCTGGCCCTGGGCAGCATCACGCCCGCCCGCAACTACACCGGTGCGTTCATGAAGCTCTCAAACGGCACGTTGACCGGACGCACTTATACGTCCACACCCGCGAGCCCCTCGCTGAATCTGTCCGGCCTTCCCGCGACGACGGTCGATCCCGTGATCGCGGATTTGGGCACGGGTCAAGTCACCCTCACCTTCAACTCAGGTACGGGCTTGCTCTTCAATCGCGGCACGGCGATCGCGCCGTTCAACGCCAATATCGCGCTCGGCGTCAACGTCATCGACGCCGACGGGGTTGGCGTCGCGAGCGTCGATGGGATCGCCGCGTCCAACCCGGTGAGTTTCGGAGCGGGCACCGGCATCGGCTTCAGCACTGGCGCCGCGCAGTACTACGGCAGACTCGCGGTGCGAGACTCGGTCGGCTCGGAGCTCCTCGATCTGCCCATGCCCTTGACCACCCAGTACTACCTCAACACCACGGTGGGATTCACCACGAACACGGCGGACAGCTGCACGGCCGCGCCCGCCCTGTCCTTCAGCGGCTATCAAGGCAATCTCAGCGCGGGCAAGACCTGCGTGCGCGACAGCGGAAATCCCGGGGTCTCCGGGATGGGCTGCGCGGCACCCGCCGCGACAGGATCGCAATATCATCCGACCGCCATGAACGGAAATTTCAATCTCATTCTGGCCGCGCCGGGCGCGGGCAACAACGGCGCCCTGTCGGTGACGGCCACGGCGCCGAGCTGGCTGCAGTACTCCTGGGGCGCGAGTGTCAATCCGGTCGGCATCGGCACCTTCGGGGAATTCCCCGCGCCCGCCTCGCGCGTCCATCAACGTGAGGTGTATTGAGCAGCCTAACGGCCCGCCTTTGCCGCGACCCCCGCGATCTCGAAGTGCGCGCCGCGAACGAGGCGGCCGACTCCGATGAACGCACGCGCCGGGTAATGTCCGTGGAAGTAGCTGCGATAGACCGCGTTGAAGCGGTCGTACAAGTCCAAATCGGTGCAGTAAATCGTGACCGAAACCAGATCGTCCATGCGCAGCCCCGCCGTATTGAGCGTGCGCTCGACCGAATCGAGGACGGCATGCGCTTCGACGTCGACATTGTCGGGCGCCTTCTGTGTCTTCGGATCGAGGCCGATGTGCCCGGCGACGTACAACGTGTCGCCGATCCGGACCGCGTCGCTGAACGGCAGGGGAGTTCCGTTGGCCGACGCGTTCGAATCGAAATATTGGCGGCCTTCATCTGCGGCCAGGGCGCCCGAAGCCCCGATCACAGCGGTGATGAAGGCGATGGTGATCTTGGTCCGCATGTTGAGATTCCTCGATGAGGTAAAGCCTCAATTTACACCGGCATCGACAGCTTCGGGGAATTTGCGGCGCCCGCCCTCGCGCGTGCATCAGCATGAGGCGGAAGCGCAACCCCGTTGCGCTTCCGCCCGCATACCCGGCTGGAAGCCGTCGCCTCCTGCTTAGAAGCCCGTCACCTTGTTGTCGACCTTGCCGCCGAACAGGAAGGGCAGCACCGGAATCTGCTCCTTGGCCACCGCCTGCAGGTCATTCGGGTTGAGTCCCAGAGCCTTGACGATGGTGGGGGCAACCTGCTGATTGAGCACCTTGGCCTTCACGACCGCATGCTCGAGGCTCGGGTAGGCCACCAGCAGCGCTGTATGAACGTCGTCCTCATTGAAGCCGCCGTGCTCCGAGAGCTTCGTGCCCCCCGTGAAGATCACCCCGGTGTCGACCTTGAGGATGATGTCCGGCGTGCGCGGATCCACCGCGGGGTTGTCGAACTTGTCGCGGAGCGACGCCTCGGCGAAGATTTCCTGGATGCCGAGCGCTTGCTGATTGGCCGGCGTGCTCAGATTCGCGACGACACTCGGCGTCAGCGACGGATCGGTGAGCCAGATGAGGGAGCCGTCATCGGAGATGTCGTACGCGTCGGCCGAGCCGATCGTGGCCGTCGGCTGACCGTTGCCGATGCCGCGGCGCTTGGTGACGTCGATCGGCGACTGCCCGTGCTTGGCGCCGACGATGATCAGCGTGGAGTCGTAGATACCCTGGGATTTGAGCTCCTGGACCATCTTGCCCAGGGACCGGTCCACGAAATCGATCTGCCCGACGAGCGCCTGGCCGGGGGTGCCGAGCACATCGAGATAGCCGCCCTTCAAGCCGCTGACAGGATCGACCGCGAGCTTCTCACCGACGCTGACCGACTGAAAGTTGGTGCCGAACAGCGCCGGAACTCCGACTTTGGCCTTTCGATCATGGGTGTAGCCGTCGATCTGATTGATGACCGCTTCCACGTGCAACGAGTCGTAGCATTGAATGTCGGCGAAGCTGTTGGTCCAGCCATCGTCGTAGGTGGTATCGGGATACGGTACGGGCGAGCATCCTTGGAACTGAGGCAGCGCGACAGGGATCGAGTTGATCTCAGGTCCGTAGAAATCGTCCACGCCCTGGCCGCTCGGCCCGTTGGTCCATTCGTATGACGGGTGCTTGTCGGTCCACGCGGTGCGCCCGCCGCCGGCTTTTACCACCTCGAATATGGTGTTCGCCCTCAGGTACTCGTGCGGCAGGATGGTCTTGCACCCGTTCTTTGGATCTCGCACCAGGTATTTGGGGTCGAAGCCGCCGCCTCCGTCCAGCCGGGTGAGGTCCTTGTCCACGGATTCGTCCCAAGCCACGATCGTGCCCACCTGCCCCGGACAATTGCCGCCCGGATTGCCGAGGCCATCGGTCGTCGCCGGCGGCGAGAGTGCGCGGTTGTACGTGTCGTCGTACCAGAGTCCCGCGGTGACCGGCGTGCCGCCCGTCACCAAGGAGGCAAGCCCGGGGAAGGAGTCCGACGGTATCGACGTCGAGTTGTTGGTATAGGTCACACCGTGCTTCGAGAGTTGCGCGAGCGTCGAATCCGGATGCGTCGCAACGTAGTTGGTCAGATCGACGGCATGCAGACCATCGACGCTGATCAATAGAACATGTTTGACAGGATTTTCAGGGCCGAGTGCGCTGGTCTCGGGATCCGCGTGAGCGGTCCACCCAAAAACGCAGCAAAGCCCCACGGTGAGGCCGGCAATCTTGCGGATCATGATCGTTTCCCCTTTTGAATATTCGGATTTTCGCGCGAGCGGCGCATGCTTACCGTAATGGGGAAATATGACGGTTTGGCGAAACAGCCGGCGATTGACGCGGCAGGATGACTTTTCCGGATGTAAGCCTTATCCGACACGCGGGATTGGGACCCCGTCCACGATCACTCTCTCGCAGGGATTGGCGCCCAGGTTGTAGGCAAGCTCTGCCGGCCGCTCGATCCGCCAAAGCGCCAGATCGGCGCGCTTGCCCACCTCGATCGTGCCGATCTCATCCTGCAGGCCGAGCGCCCGCGCGGCGTTGCGGGTCGCGCCCGCGAGCGCTTCTTCGGGCGTCAGCCCGAACAATGTGCACGCCATGTTCAGCGTCAGGAGGATCGATGTGCACGGTGAGGTGCCGGGATTCGCATCGGTCGACACTGCCAACGGCACTCCGGCCGCACGCAACGCGCGCACCGGCGGCGGGGTGGTCTGGCGCAGCGTGAAGTAAGCGCCGGGCAGCAACACGGCCACCGTTCCCGCCGCCGCGAGGGCACGGACGCCGTGCTCGCTCAGATACTCGACGTGGTCCACCGAGAGCGCGCCATAGCGCGCCGCCAGCTCAGCGGCACCCATGTCGCTCAACTGTCCCGCATGCACGTGCGCGCGCAACCCCTTGTCACGGGCGGCGCGCAGAAAAATTTCGGTCTCCGCGAGCGTGAACGCGATGTTCTCGCAGAACGCGTCGACGGCGTCGATCAACCCCAGGGACATGAGCCGGTCGAGCCACGGCCCGCTCACCTGCGCCACGAAGGCCGCGCGCCGGTCGCGATAGTCCGGCGGCAGCGCATGCAGCCCCAGGAAAGTGGTCCGGATCGACACCGGAAGCTCGCGGCTCAAGGCTCGCGCCACCTCGAGCATCCGCCGCTCGGTGTCGAAATCCAGGCCGTAACCCGATTTCACTTCCAGGGTGGTGACGCCCTCGGACATCAATCGCGTCGCCCGAATCGTGGCCGCAGCCATGAGTTCTGCGGCGTCCGCGGCGCGGGTGGCGCGGACGGTCGACTGGATGCCGCCGCCGGCGCGTGCGATTTCCTCGTACGGCACCCCGCACAACCGCTTCTCGAACTCATCCACCCGGTTGCCCCCGTACACCAGGTGCGTGTGGCAATCGATCAGTCCCGGCGTCATCCACAGGCCCGCGCACTCCTCGACCGGGATGTGGTGCGCTGCCGCCCGGTGCCTGGCCTCGGCGGCCGGCCCGAGCCACGCGATGCGCCCGTCTTTGACGGCCAACGCATCTGCGCCCGACTTGCCATAGGCATCGGCGCCCGCGACCATCGTCGCGATGCTCACGCCCACCCATACCCTGTCCCACTCGCGCTCGACCGCTGCTTGCACGCGTCCCCGTCCTCCGTAGGCGGCGCTGCTTCCCGCACACAGCGCCGTTTGCCGTTCGTCTCATGATACGGCAAGCTAGCCTGTCTATACAGGCCGGGGAGGATCATGGTTCGAACGTTTCGATTGGAATCGGCGCTGCTCCCCGAGGGTTGGGTGCGCGATGCGCGAGTGAGCGTCGGTGACGACGGCGTCATCGGCCGCATCGATATCCCCAATGCCGCCGCCGCTGCCGTCGCCGGCGAGGGGGACGACGCGTGCGCCGAGCAAATCCGAGGCTTCGTAATACCCGGCATGTCCAATGCTCACAGCCACGCTTTCCAGCGCGGCATGGCGGGCAACACGGAGTTCAGGCTGTCCGCGCAGGACAGTTTTTGGACCTGGCGTCAGGCCATGTATGCCCTCGCCAATCGAATCGCACCCGAAGACCTCAGGGTGCTGGCCGCCCAGCTTTTCATCGAGATGCTGAAGTCCGGCTATACGGCCGTGGCCGAATTTCACTACATCCATCGCCGTCTCGACGGGGAGACCTATGCGGGCGCCAATGCCCTGTGGGACGCCGTCACGGCGGCGGCCGATGAGACCGGCATCGCCTTGACGTTCCTGCCGACGCTCTATCAAACCAGCGATTTCGGGTCGGCCCCGCTCAAGCGCGAGCAGTTGCGCTTCGCTTTGGAAACCGATCAATTCCTGCGGGCCGTCGAGGCGCGATTGCGCGAGGAGGCCCGGCGAGACTCCCGGCTGCATCGCACCGGCGCCGCGTTCCACAGTC
Source organism: uncultured Gammaproteobacteria bacterium (assembly GCA_963748995.1). Lineage (GTDB taxonomy): Bacteria > Pseudomonadota > Gammaproteobacteria > Steroidobacterales > Steroidobacteraceae > Bog-1198. The sequence continues at coordinate 135,424 of CAVVKU010000013.1, forward strand.
TGCGCGCGGTTCCGCTGCCGGTGCTCGAGCAGGCGGCCCGGGCGCTGCGCGACATGTCCGCCGATCTGCCGCTGCACATCCACGTGGCTGAGCAGGTGAAAGAGGTCGAGGCCTGTATCGCGCACACGGGCCGGCGGCCCGTCGAGCTGCTGCTCGGTACGGGGCTCCTCGATCGGCACTGGTGTCTCGTGCACGCCACGCATTCCACGGCGGCCGAGCTCGAGGGAATCGCCGACACGGCCGCTTCGGTCTGCGTGTCGATCACGACGGAGGCGAACCTCGGGGACGGATATTTCGATGCGGCCCGATTCCTGAAGCTCGGCGGACGCCTATGCGTGGGCTCCGACAGCCAATCCACGGTATCTCCCGCCGAGGAATTGCGCTGGATGGAGTATCAAGCGCGCCTGCGCAAGCGGCGCCGCGCCGTGCTCGCCGACCGCAAAGAGAGCCACGTCGGCACGCGCCTCTGGGCGGGAGCGGCGCGCGACGGAGCCCGCGCGATCGGGCAGCCCGCCGGCGTCATCGAGGTCGGGGCACGCGCCGATTGGGTGGTGCTCGACGGGGACCATCCGAGCATCGTCGGAACCGCTGATGACGGCGCTCTGGACCATTTGGTTTTTGCGGGCGCAAGCGCTGCGATTCGCGATGTCATGGTGGGCGGCCGGTGGGCGATCAAGGATGGCCGGCATGCGCTCGAGCCCGAACTGGCCGCGTCGTTTCGCGAGCTCATGCGGGAACGACATCGGTCTTGACGCGGCGCACTACGGAATCGCGGGCGCCTGCTCAGGGGCGTTGACCGTACCTGTATATACAGCTTAAGCTTGAACGTACGATGGTGAAGGCCCCCGCCGCTCTGCAGCCGCTCTACCTCAAGGTCAAGCGGCACATTCTCGAGAACATCGACTCCGGCAGGTGGGGCACGTCGGCGCGCGTGCCCTCCGAGAACGAGATCGTCAAATCTTTCGGCGTGTCGCGCATGACGGCCAATCGCGCCCTGAAGGAGTTGCGCGACGAGGGAGTCCTGGTGCGCATCGCGGGGGTCGGCAGTTTCGTCGCGGATCGCCATGCGCGCGCGCATCCGCTCGAAATCCGCAGCATCGCGGACGAGATTCGCGAGCGCGGGCACACGCACCGCGCGCAAATCGTCGCGCTGGAGCGGGTGCGTGCCGTGGCGGACCTGGCGGAAGACTTCAAGATTGCGCCGCGCAGCGAGCTCTACTGCTCGGTGATCGTGCATTTCGAGAACGATCGGCCGGTCCAGCTGGAGGATCGCTACGTCTCGCCCTCGCTGGCGCCGGACTATCTCGCCGTCGACTTCGCGCGCACCACGCCGCACGACTACTTGATCGACGTGGCTCCGCTTCAGGAGGTGGAGCATCTGCTGCGCGCCGTCATGCCGGACGAGCGAACCCGCAAGCTTCTCGCCATGAAGCGCGATGAGCCGTGCCTGCTCGTGATCCGCCGCACCTGGACCGCAGGGCAGATCGCCTCCGTGGCGCGCCTCTATCATCCCGGTTCCCGCTATGAAATGTCAGGGCGCTTCCGCCCCAAGGATTGACCCATGCTCGCCTCCGTAAAACCTCGGATCATCCGCGCGGCGCGCGGCACCGCGCTGTCGGCGCGCTCCTGGATGACAGAGGCGCCGCTGCGCATGCTCATGAACAACCTCGATCCCGAAGTGGCCGAGAATCCCAATGATCTCGTGGTCTACGGGGGCATCGGGCGCGCGGCGCGGGATTGGAACTGTTACGACAAGATCGTCGAGACGCTGAGGCGGCTGACCGAGGAGGAGACTCTCCTCGTGCAATCCGGCAAACCCGTCGGCGTATTCCCGACCCACCCCGACGCGCCCCGGGTATTGATCGCGAACTCGAATCTCGTGCCGCACTGGGCCACCTGGGAACACTTCCACGAGCTCGACCGCAAGGGTCTGGCGATGTACGGGCAGATGACCGCGGGCTCATGGATCTACATCGGCAGCCAGGGGATCGTGCAAGGCACCTACGAGACGTTCGTCGAAATGGGCAAGCGCGATCACGCCGATCAGGTCGCCGGCAAATGGATTTTCACGGCCGGACTTGGCGGCATGGGAGGCGCGCAGCCGCTGGCGGCCACCATGGCCGGCTTCAGCATGCTGGCGGTCGAATGCCGCGCGAGCCGCATTGCGATGCGGTTGAAGACGGGCTATCTCGACGCGCAGGCCAAAACATTGGATGAGGCCCTCGCGCTGATCGAGGAGGCCAAGGGCAGGGGCAGGCCCATCTCGGTCGGCCTTCTCGGCAATGTGGTCGATGTGCTCGCCCTGATGCTCGAGCGCGGTATCCGCCCGGATGCGCTGACCGATCAGACCTCGGCGCACGACCCGGTCAACGGCTATCTGCCGCAGGGCTGGACCGTGGAGCAATGGGATGAGCGCCGCGAGCAGGATCCGAAGGGTACGAGCGCGGCCGCCTGCCGATCGATGGCCAAGCACGTCGAGTATCTGCTGCGCTACAAAGCCATGGGGTTGCCGGTATTCGACTACGGCAATAATTTGCGGCAGGTCGCCAAGGACGCGGGCGTTGCGCGCGCCTTCGATATCCCGGGGTTCGTGCCCGAATATGTCCGCCCGCTTTTCTGCCGCGGCGTGGGACCTTTTCGCTGGGCGGCGCTTTCGGGCGACCCGGAGGATATCTACAAGACCGATGCCAAGGTTCGCGAGCTGATTCCCGACGATCCTCATCTGCATCATTGGCTCGACATGGCGCGCTCGAGAATCCAGTTTCAGGGCTTGCCGGCGCGCATTTGCTGGGTCGGGCTCGGCCAGCGTCACCGCCTCGGCCTCGCGTTCAATGACATGGTGGCGAACGGGGAGCTGTCGGCGCCGGTGGTGATCGGGCGCGATCACCTGGACTCGGGTTCCGTGGCCAGCCCGAACCGGGAGACGGAGGCCATGCGCGACGGGTCGGACGCCGTATCGGATTGGCCGCTGCTGAACGCGCTGCTGAACACCGCCGGCGGGGCCACCTGGGTCTCCATTCATCACGGCGGCGGCGTGGGCATGGGCTATTCGCAGCATGCGGGCGTGGTGATCGTTGCCGACGGCAGCGCCGCCGCGGGCCGCCGCCTCAAGCGCGTGCTGTGGAACGACCCCGGGACCGGGGTCATGCGTCATGCCGACGCCGGTTATCCGATCGCCATCGACTGTGCGCGGGAACAGGGCCTGGACTTGCCCATGCTGGCGAGCTCGGGCAACAAGGCGAGCGCGCCGCAGTGACCGACGCCATCGAGGTGCGCGCCGGACACCTGACTCTGCCGCTGCTGCGGCGTATTTATCAAGCGCCCGGCTACGCTCATTCTGGGAGCGGAGGACCGCGGCCGCATCGCCGCCGCTGCGGCTTTGGTCGGTAAAATCGTTTCGGCCGGCGATGCCGCGTATGGGATCAACACCGGGTTCGGCCTGTTGGCGCAAACCCGCATCCCCAATGACCAGCTCGCCCTGCTGCAACGGAACCTGTTGCTGTCGCACGCGGCCGGGGTGGGCGAGCCGCTCTCCGATGCCGTGGTGCGATTGATTCTGGCGCTCAAGGTGAACGCGCTGGCACGAGGCTTCTCCGGCATTTCCGAGAAATTGATCGATGCCCTGCTCTCCCTGCTGCGCCACGAAGTGTATCCGCTCATCCCGGCGCAGGGGTCGGTCGGCGCCTCGGGCGATCTTGCGCCGCTCGCGCATCTGTCCGCGGTCCTGCTCGGCATCGGCCATGTGCGCGTGGGCGGCAAGACCTTGACGGCGGCGGAAGGGCTGGCGGTCGCCGGCCTGGAGCCTGCATCGCTCGGCGCCAAGGAGGGGCTCGCGCTGATCAACGGCACTCAGGTGTCCACGGCGCTGGCACTGGCGGGCCTGTTCGGTGCGGAGGACGTGCTGGCATCGGCCATCGTTGCCGGCGCCATGTCGGTCGATGCCTTCAAGGGCAGCGATGCGCCGTTCGACGACCGCATCCATCAGGCACGCGGCCAGCCCGGACAGATAGCCGTCGCCGGTGCGTACCGGGACCTGGTCGCCGGCAGCGCGATCCGCGCCTCGCACGTGGATTGCTCGCGCGTGCAGGACCCCTACTCGTTTCGCTGTCAGCCCCAGGTCATGGGGGCGTGTCTCGATCTCATCAGGCATTGCGCGGGCACGCTTCGAACCGAGGCGAACGCCGTGACCGACAATCCCCTGCTGTTCGTCGAGCAGGGCGACGTGTTGTCGGGTGGAAATTTCCACGCGGAGCCCGTGGCCTTCGCCGCCGACACGCTGGCGCTGGCGCTCGCCGAGATCGGCAACCTGTCGGAGCGCCGCACGGCCGTGCTCATCGACCCGAAAATGAGCGGGCTGCCGCCGTTCCTGGTGCAGAACAGCGGCCTCAATTCAGGCTTCATGATCGCGCAGGTCACCGCGGCCGCACTCGCCTCGGAAAACAAGACCATCGCCGCCCCCTGCAGCGTCGATTCCATCCCCACCTCGGCCAACCAGGAGGATCATGTGAGCATGGCCACGCACGCCGCACGCCGCCTGGGTCCGATGGTGGACAACGCGGCCGCCATCGTCGGGATCGAACTGCTCGCGGCCGCCCAGGGCATCGACTTCCACCGGCCCGCGCGTTCCTCGACGGCGCTGGAACGGGTTCACGCCGATATCCGCCGCGAAGTCGCGCACTATGGCGCCGACCGCTATTTCGCTCCCGACATCGAGGCGGCCAAGCACTGGGTGAAAAGCGGTCGATTCGCGCCGCTGGTCCAACGGCTGTTGCCGTCGCGGGGCTTGACCCCATGAGACACCTTGCTCTCTTGCCGCCGGCCGTCGCCCTTGGATTCATTCTGGCGTCGCCATGCTCCGCCGCCCAACTCAATCTCGCCACGGTGAGCTGCGACAAGTACGAGAACGAGATCGTCGGCACGCCGGACACTGCCGAATCCCCGTCCGACTCGGCCCCCAAGGGACCCATTCAGGTTCCCGCAGCGCCGCCGCGCCCCGACGCCATCAATACCGTGATGTGGTTGTTCGGGTTCTCCGTGGCGAAGGCGGGAGACCACGTCATGTATGGCGACGCGTTGGCCTCCTTCGGCTTCGCGCTGGATGCCGAGTGCAAGAGCAACCCGAGCGCGAATCTGCTGCAAGCGGTCGCCGTCGTCAGACCCAAGCGGGACAAGCCCATGGACCTGGCTTCGCTCAATTGCGCCACCTTCGAATCCCGGCACACCGAATCCGCGAAGACGGATGCGGACAGCGCCAGAACCATCATGATGTGGCTGTTCGGCTTCTCGGTGGGCTTGTCGGGGAACCATGTGTTCGACACCGACGGCGTCGATCGTTTCGCGGCCGCGCTGCAAACTCAATGCACGCGCAATCCGAACGACAGCCTGTTCGACGTGCTGACCGCGGTTTCTCATCAGGGCCAGCGGTAGGGGGCTGTGGGCGGGAGGTCTGGCCGCGTGGGCCCCGTCCCACGTCCCGACGAGCCGGTGTCCGACTGCTTTGCAGGCTCCCGGCCCCACAATGCTTCATTCAATTCCAGCGACAGGAGACAGTCATGGGTGCGACGTTCGAGGGCAATGGTCACGGGGACGAGGCCTCGCGCGACACGGGGCGCGGGCAATTCAGCGATTTATTCGACAACGTCGAGGATTTGATCAAACGGGTCGCGGAAATCGACAGCCCCGACATTCAGAAAATTCGAGCAAAGGCGAGAGTCGCCCTCATGGCGGCCAAGAGCGCCGCGCAGGATAGTGCAACTCACGCCGCCCGCCGCGCGCGGCGGGCGGCGGAGACCACGGACGGCTACCTGCGCGAGTACCCGTGGTATGCGCTCGGGCTCGGGACGCTGATCGGATTCGGTGTCGGGGTGTTGGTGGCGCGCTCCCGGGACTAGGAATCGGGCGACGGCCGCCCCGGATGAGTCCTACAGATCCTATCTGACGCCTTCGTATTCAATAGCGGCAAAGGCCATGTTGAAGTTTCGCCATGAACGAGGGGCGCGGCAAGAGTTCTGGCGATGGGCGAATCGGGCGGCGGGCGGCGCGCTCAGCATTTCGCTCGCCTGCGCCGCGGTTGCGGCACCTCCCGCGGGCCATGGATCCACGATGCCCGCCAGCCTGCGCTCGATCGATACGGGCGGCGGGCGGCTTTCTGCTCTGGCGCCGCAGTCGGCGGCGGATAGGTCGTTCGCGTCGAAGCTTGACCTGCGCGCACCCGCCGAGGTATCGGCCGGCTCGGCCTCGACGGGCGGATTCCATGCGCTCGCGGTCGATTCCCTCGCCTTTCCGTCGCTTCGCCACACGAGCGATGACGCGGCGCGTGCGCGGCTCGAGGAGCAGTTGCCCTCGCTCGGCACGGCAGGGCTGGTGGCGCATCCGATGAGCCGGGCGGAGCAGCTGGCGACCCGCTTCCGCCGCGAGGGGCTCCCTGTGGCGCGCCTGTTCGAGAGTCATTCCGCCCTGCTGAGCTTGGGCCTGAACCAGCGCGGAAAGCCCGGAATCTGGCTGATCCAAAAGCTTCCTTGAGCGGTAGGACTATCCCTACCCCCACTCGCGCCCGCTCCTGACATGGCCGGGGACGGGTGCATAGATACTGAGCACTCATGACGCTCCGCATTTTGTACGTCGAGGACAATCCGCTGGTGCGGGAGGTTACTTCGGAGCTGCTTGCCCAGAACGAGCGCCAAGTGGTCGCCCTGGCGACCGCGGAGGAGGCGCTCGATGAGTTCAAAGTGCAGCCCTTCGATGTGGTGATCACCGACATCAGTCTGCCCGTCATGTCAGGACTCGACTTGGCGCGCAACATTCTGGCGCTCAAGCCGAGCTTGCCCATCATCATCGCCTCGGGCTATGCACTCACCTCGGTGGTCCAGAATCTGGGGCCCAATGTGCGTACGATCGTGAAGCCCTTCGAGGCCGATCAGATCGACCTGCTCATCACGGATCTTTGCGCGGCCTGAAGGGCCCTAGCCATCCCCTTGAGATCGCGCGCGGGCCAGGCGTCGATCGACCTCCGCTTCCGCCGCCAGCCAGTCCTCCAATTCGTGCCCCGGCTGGAATTGCCGCCGCTCAGCCCGGAAATAAGCCGCCTTCGCGACCAGGCTTTGCCGATCCTCGGGCGCGCGGCGCGGCGGAAGGCTGGTGAAGCGCAGCGGATCGAATTGGAAATAGGGGGCGGACTTAACTTGCAACGCGGGATTCCTTGGCCGGTCGAAGGTATAGATGCCGCCGCGTCAGCGGCATGCGGGCGTGCTGCGGGCCTCGTTTGCTCGCCAGCACCTGATAGACGCCGATGTGGCCCGACTCGAACTCCAAAGCGCACGCGGCCATGTACAGCCGCCATACGCGGTACGTGGCTTCGTTCACATACTCGAGCGCCCGTGAGTGGCGCCGCTCGAGCCGCTCGACCCAGGCGCGCAGGGTCAGCGCGTAGTGGGCGCGCAACGCTTCGACGTCCGTGATCTCGAACTTCGCCTCTTCCATGAAGCGTTGAATGTTGCTGATGTTGTCGAGTTGCCCGTCCGGGAACACATAGCGGTTGATGAATTCGGTGGACAGGTTCCAGTCCCATCCCGCCTGCTCGTGCGTGATGCCATGGTTCAGGAACAGCCCATCGGCTTTCAACAGCCGGTGCACGGTGTCGAAGTAGAGCGGCAGATTCTTCAGGCCCACGTGCTCGAACATGCCGATGCTCGACACCTTGTCATAGAGCTCGCGCCCGTCGAGGTCGCGGTAATCCCTGAGCTCCACCGTGACCCGATCCTCGAGCCCCGCCTCCGCGATCCTGAGTCGCGCAACCTCGAGCTGCTTGGCGCTCAGGGTGACGCCGTGAGCCCGCACACCGTGGTGGCGGGCCGCATGGATCACCAGGGCTCCCCATCCGCACCCGATGTCGAGGAGTCGTTCACCCGGCCTCAGCAGGAGCTTCCGGCAGATGTGCTCGAGCTTCGCCTGCTGGGCGTCGTCGAGGCTGCAATCCGCCTCCTCGAAGTAGGCGCAGGAGTAGACCATGGCCCGATCCAGCCATAGCCGGTAAAATTCGTTGGACACGTCGTAGTGAAAATGGATGGCCGCGCGGTTCTCGTCCCTGGAATGCCCGCGGACCTCTCGCCCATGCGTGGGCGCGGACTGCTGCGCACTTTGCGAATCCTCAACGCGGGCGCTGCGCTCGTCGAATAGGTGCTTGTTGAGGCTGCGCAATTTGCGTGCCATCAATAGGGCGCTCAGCCGCTCGCCGAGGGGCAGCCTCAGGGCTTCCAAATGATCTTTCAATCGTAACGCGGCAAACAGGTCGCCCTCGATGTCGAGCTCGGAACGGAAGTAGGCTTCCGCCAACCGCAGCGGGTCTTTTCCAAGGATCAGCGCACTGACGGCATGCGGATCCTTGAACCACAGCGTGAAGCGGGCATCGGTCGCCTGGCTGTCCGCGCCGCCCACCACCACGGTGGTACCCGTCCAGAGGCGGACCGCGAAGCTGAACGGAAGGCGCCGGAACACTTTGCGAAGCAGCGACGCCGCCAGTTCCGCTCCCCGATAGCCGAGATAACCGGACGAGAATTCGCCCGCCGATTGCGAAGCCCGGGTGTGCGCGTGGGTAAGAGGACCGGATAACGTGGAGTCTCCCATGGTCGTCGGCTCGGATGGTTGTGGATGGTGGGAGACCGATGTTTTCATCGGCGCTCCGAACCCAGGAATCGGTGGACCTTCCCAGGCAGGTGTCGGAATGCTCCTACATCCTCCGCGGCGCACAAATCTGGCTCCGCAGCGCACCACCTGGGCTCCGCGCCCGCTCCGCCGGCTCTCCCCTAGCGGGTCGCCTCGAGCCGGCGCGGCAGGGAAACCTGAAACACCGTCCGCTCGTCGCGTCCGGTCGTCACCTCCACGCTGCCGCCATGCGCCGTCACCACTTGATAGACGATATACAAGCCGAGGCCCAACCCCTCGCTTCGGCCGGGAGTGCGTTGTCCGCCGCGAAACGGGTCGAACAGATGGTTCACCAGCTCGGGCGGGATGGTCCCCCGATTCGAGACATTGAGGATCACCTGGTCCTGCTTGGTCCCGTCCAGTTGAACGTGCACGGGTCCGGTCGGGTCGCCATGCTTCAAGGCGTTGCCGATCAGATTGCTGGCCACTTGCGCAAGCCGCTCGGCATCCCAATGGCCCGAGAAATCACCGCTGTAGATGGTGTCGATGGTGCGTCCCGGCGAAGCTGCCTGGCACTCGCGCACGACTCGCTCCACCAGGGCTTTGATGTCGCCCGGCTCCCGCTTGAGGACGATGCCGCCTGCAAGCCTCGCCCGCGCCAGATCGAGCATGTCCTCGATCAGCCGTCCCATGTGCCTGCCGCTTGCGAGTATGCGGGTGGAAGCCTCCTGCGCGTGCGGATCTTCGGAGCGGCGCTTGAGAAGCTGCGCCGAGGCCAGGATGGCGCTCAGCGGATTGCGCAAATCGTGTGCCAGCAGGGCGCTGAACATCTCGTTGAGCCGGAGGGTCTCGGTGCGGTCCTTGAGCTCCTGCGCGAGCCGCAGGCGCTGGCGGTAGAGCTGGAAAAAGACGCCGGCCTTGTTCTTGAGAATGTGCGGCTCGATCGGCTTGTAGATGAAATCCACCGCTCCGGATTCGTAGCCCTTGAAGACGCGCTGCGGCTCGCGCGCACCGGCGGTCACGAAGATGATGGGCACGTGGCGCGTCCTCTCGCTCCCCCGCATGAGCTCGGCGAGCTGAAAGCCGTCCATGTCGGGCATCTGCACGTCGAGGAAGGCCAGGGCAAAATCGTGGACCAGCAGCAGTTCGAGCGCCTCGGCGCCCGATTGGGCGGCGAAGGTCTCTATGCCGTCATCCTGCAGGAGCGCCGACAGCGCCAGTAAATTCTCGCGCAGGTCGTCCACCAGCAGGCATTTGATTCCCGGCATGTCCCTATCCAAAATCGAGCCCCACGGTTTGAAAGAGCTCGGCGATGCGGCTGAGCGGCAACACATGATCCGGCGCCCGGAGCTGCATCGCGGAGAGCACCATGGTGGATGCCTGAGCCGTCTCCGGCTCCTGCACCACGGTGATTCCGCCGGCGTCTTGTACGGCGGCCAGGCCCTGCGCTCCGTCCTCGTTGGCCCCCGTCAGGAGGACACCGAGGAGATGCTCGCGGTAGACGTCGGCGGCCGATTCGAACAGCACATCGATCGAAGGGCGGGAGTGGTGCACCAGGTCGTCCGTGGACAGGGCCAACTGGGGCCCGTCATCCACCAGTAAGTGGTAGTTCGAAGGGGCGAAGTATACCGTTCCCGGCGCAACCGGCTCTTTGTCCTGTGCCTCGCGCACCCGGAGCGCACATTTGGGTGAGAACACGTCCGCCAAAAGGCTCGGGCGGTCGCGCGGCAGGTGCAACACCACGAAGATCGCGGCCTTCGTGCCTTGCGCAAACGCAGGAAGCAGCTGCGCGAGCGCCTGCACGCCGCCTGCGGACGCGCCGATGACCACGCCCTCGATGCCGCTCAGGGCGGGCCGGCTCACGTCGCGGCCGCCTTCTGATAGATCCTCTCTTCGCGGACGAAGGGCTGGAAAACCTCGTTGTGCGAAGAGAAGCGCAGCGATTCCTTCGAGCCGATCCCGAGAAAGCCGTTGCGGCACAACGACTCGTGGAACAGCTTGAGCGCCCGGTCCTGAAGCTCGCGATTGAAATAGATGAGCACGTTGCGGCACGAGACCAATTGCACCTCGGCGAAGACGCTGTCGGTGGCGAGGCTGTGGTCCGAGAACACGATGTGATCGCGCAGCGACTTGTCGAAAATCGCGCGGCCATAGGCCGCGGTGTAGTAGTCCGACAACGAGGAACCCGCTCCCGACTCACGGTGGTTCATGGTGAATCCGGCGATCCGGTCGATGGGATACACGCCGGCCTCCGCCCGCTGCAGGGTATGCGGATTGATGTCGGTCGCGTAAATGAGCGCTTTCGACAAAAGTCCCTCCTCGCGGAGCAGGATCGCGAGCGAATAGGCCTCCTCGCCCGCGCTGCATCCCGCCACCCAGACCTTGAGCGAAGGATACGTACGCAGGAGCGGCACCACCTGCTCGCGCAACGCCCGGAAGTAACCCGGATCCCTGAACATCTCGCTGACCTGCACCGTGAGATGATCCAGCAACGCCGGGAAGATCGCCGGCTCGTGCATCACGCGGTCCTGCAACTGCGAGAGCGTCTCGCAGCCGAAGCGCACCAGGGCCGTCTTCATGCGCCGGCGCAGCGAGGCCGCCGCATAGCCTCGAAAATCATAGTGGTAGAGATGGTAGATCGCCTCCACCAGCAGGTGATATTCAATTTCGAATCTCCTGCCCGCGCTGGCTTGCGCAGACTCTATTTGGGCATCCATACGCGCACCAGCGAGAGGAGCTTCTCGACGTCCAGGGGCTTCGCGATGTAGTCGTTGGCGCCGGCGGCGAGGCACTTCTCCTGGTCGTCCCTCATGGCCTTGGCGGTCAGCGCGATGATCGGCAGCTTCTTCCACTCCGGCCGCTTGCGTATCTCGCGCATCGCGGTGAACCCGTCCATTTCGGGCATCATGATGTCCATGAGCACCATGTCGACGCCCGCGGCACCGGGGGACGTGCTTCGGGTGAGAACGTCGAGCGCTTCGCGGCCGTTGCGCGCGATCTCGACAGTGGCGCCGTTCGGCTCGAACACGCTGGTCAGCGCGAATATGTTGCGCACATCGTCCTCGACCACGAGGATTCTCCGGCCCTCGAGCGAGCTGTCGCGATTGCGCGCGGTCTTGAGCATCTGCTGGTGGGCCGGCGGCAGATTCGACTCCACTTGATGGAGGAACAAGGTGACCTCGTCCAGCAGCCGCTCGGGCGATCGTGCATCCTTGATGATGATCGATTTGGAATATCGGCCGAGCCGCTGCTCCTCGTCGCGCGACAACGAGCGGCCCGTGTACACGATGACGGGAGGAAACGACACCTCCTCCTGCCGCGCCATCCGCTCGAGAAGATCGTAGCCGCTCAAGTCGGGCAGGTTGAAATCGAGCACCACGCAGTCGAACGTCGCCGCGCCGAGTTCCTTGAGCGCCTCGCCGGCGCTTTCCACCGCCGTGATCTGCACGTCGCCGTTGCCGAGAAGCTGGCGCAGGCTTTCGCGTTGCCGCGGATCGTCCTCCACGATGAGCACACGGCGCAGGCTTTGCGACAGCTTGTCCTCGATGCGTTGCAGAGCTTCCACCAGCTCCTCGCGCCTGGCGGGCTTGAGCGCATAGCCGACCGCACCGAGCTCGAGCGCCTCGCGCTTGTAGTCGGCGACCGAGGCGACGTGCACCGGTATGTGCCGCGTTCTTGGATTGCGTTTGAGCTGATCCAGCACGCCGAGGCCCGAGAAGTCGGGCAGATTGATGTCGAGCAGGATGGCGCTCGGCCGATACCGATCGGCCGCGATCAGGGCGTCCCCCGCCGAATGCACGACCACGGTCTGGAATTTCATCTCATGGGCGAGGTCGCGCAAGATGAGCGCGAACGGCACATCGTCCTCGACCACCAGAATCAGACGCACGCCGGGCGTGAGCTGATCGCGATCGTCCGCGATGGAGGCGGCCGCAAGCGCGGAGGGGACCGCGGCAGGGACGGAGGAGGGGTGCGCCCTCGCGGCCCCGCGATGACCGGCCGGCGCTTCAGTGGCGGATCCTTCCGGCTGGAAATGCCCGCTTGAGGGCGTGCGAGCGGCAGGCGGGCGGATGGCGGCGGAATACTCGAGCGGCAGAGTCAGAGTGAAGGTGCTGCCCGTGCCCGGCGCACTCTGCACCGATATCGTGCCGCCCAGCAATTGCGCCAGATCCCTCGAAATGGACAGTCCGAGCCCGGTCCCGCCGTACTTGCGATGAATGCTCCCGTCGGCCTGGCGGAACGCCTCGAAAATGACGTCGTGCTGGTGGGGCTCGATGCCCACCCCGGAGTCGCGGACCGCGAACGACACGGTGGAAGGCCCGTTCCGGAAGATGCGCAGTTCGACCTCGCCTTGCTGGGTGAACTTCAACGCATTGGACAACAGATTCTTCAAGATTTGGCTGAGCCGCTGTGGATCGGTGTGAATTTCGTCCGGCGTCCCGGGATCGATGGTCGCCGCGAATTGCAGCCGCTTTTCCAGCGCCTGGGGTTGAATCAACTTCACCAGCGAATCGGTGACGGATGCGAGGCTGACCGGTTCGGCCGACACGTCGATCTTTCCCGCCTCGATTCTCGACAAATCCAGCACGTCGTTGATCAGCGTCAGCAGGTCCTTGCCCGCCGAGGAGATCGTTTGCGCGTACTTCACCTGCGTCTCGTTGAGATTGCCTTCCTTGTTGTCGGCCAGAAGCTTCGCGAGAATCAAAGTCGAGTTGAGCGGCGTGCGCAGCTCGTGGCTCATGTTGGCCAGGAACTCGCTCTTGTATTCGTTGGCCCGCTGCAGCTCATCCGATTTCGCGGTCAGGATGGCGTGCGACTGCTGGAGCGCATCCTTCTGATGCTCGAGGGCCTGCGCCTGTTCCTCGAGCTGGACGTTGATCTGCTCGAGCTCCGCCTGCTGCGATTCGAGCTGCGCGCGCGATTCGCGCAGCGCCCGCGACTGCTCCTCCAGCTCCTCGTTGTTGACGCGCAGCTCCTCCTCCCGTGTCTGCAGCTCCTCTGCCTGCACCTGCGTTTCCTGCAGCAGCTCCTCGAGACGCATGCGGTCCTTGGACGCGCGGATCGCGGCGGCCAGCGGCTCCGCGATCCGGTGCAGAAGCTCCGGTTTCGCCGCGTCGACTTTGCCGAAGAAGCCGAGTTCCACCACGCCATAGGCGCGGCCGTCGATGCTGGCCGGCGCGATCACGAGCTCCGCGGACTTCGCCGCGCCGGTCCCCGAAGCGACCGGCAGATAATTGTCGGGCACGTCGCGCACGTGGAGCGGCTCCTGATTCTTGGCGGCTTGTCCCGCGAGTCCGTCGCCGGGACGGATGAAGGCGCCATCGCCCGGCGGCAGCGCATAGGCGCCGACGCGCCGATAGGCGTTCCCCTCCGCAATGAACACGGCTCCGACCTGCGCGTCGAGATACTGCGCGAGATACCTGACGACGTTGTCTGCCAGGCGCTCGAGCGGGAGATCGCCCTGCATCACGCCGCCCAATCCGAGCTGGCCGGCGCGCAGCCACGACTCTTTGTTGCGGGCCTTGAAATCCCGGGACGCCATGGCCGCCGCGACGCCGATCAGGAACAGAAGCACCAGGGATCCGCCGGATGTGACCGCAAACGAAAAGGTGGCCGCGTTGCGCCACTCGCGGGATTTATCCACCACCCGCCCGCGCTCCTCGTTTTGCATTTCGTCGCCCAGGCCTCGAATCCGGTCCATGAGGGTCTTGCCGTGGTCCGACTGCACGATCGCGAGCGCCGCCTCCGCTTGCCCGGCCCGCCGCAGTTCCACCGTTTTGGTGAGCTCCTGCAGCTTCTCATTCGCGAGCACCGTGAGGGTCGCCAGGCGTTGCGCTTGCGGGGGGTCGTCCGCCACTTGTTGGCGCGCGGCCGAAAGCGCGAGCGGCAGCGCCTGCGTTGCCGACTCGAACGGCTCGAGATAAGTCTCACGCCCGGTCAGCAGGTAGCCGCGCTGCCCCGTTTCGGCGTCTTTGAGCGTGGAGAGGATCGCCTGGACCTGCGCGAGCGCCTCCACCGTTCGCGCCAGGTCCTGGGAGGTCGCCGCGGTCTGTCGAACCGAGTCATAGGAGAGGACAGCGATGATGATGACCGCCGCCACCGCGACCAGAAAACCGGTGAAGGTGCGGGGCTCCAAGGCGAATATCGCGTCACGGCGGGTATCGGGCGGGGCAAGGCGGCCGCCCGGATTCTCGGGAATGGCAGATGGCATGATTCGTCAATGAACGCCGTTGGGGACCGGCTTCGATTCGGACTTCCGCAGGTGAGGAGGGTTTGATTGTGCCACGAGTCCCTGTCGTTGGTGAACGCCGGCACACGGCGCGGCTCCTCAATGAAAGCCGCTTTCCCTCCTGCCGTAACTCTCCCCTTTCATTGAAACGGTTGCAGGATTCTTCCTACAAGAGTTAACCTCGCGCGCCCAAATGGGCTGGCGGGACGCCAGCCCACTGAGGCACACCTTTCGCATCAAGCGCGCTGGCTAGCGGCCGCCGGATCCCGTCTCGTTCTTGCCTTTGTTCCCGCTCGAGCGGCTCGGATCATCCTCGCTTCCTCGACGATCGGATTGCTGGCCGCCCTGATGTTGACCGCCCGCGCCACCTTGTTGGCCGGCCTGTCCTCCGCGCTGCCCGCCCTGACCGCCGCTTTGCTGGCCGCCACTGCCGCCTTGGCCCGTGCCGCCTTGACCCGGCGTTCCCTGCTGCCCGCCCGATTGCTGCGGGTTTTTGCCGCCCGATTGGCCCGCGCTTTGGTCGCGCTGGTTGCGGTCTCCATCCTTCGAGCCTGAAACGTTGCTATTGGACATGAATCTCTCCTGTAACGACTGAAGTCATCAGCCAAGGTCAGGGTAGGTCGTCCGCGTCGGGCGCATCATCCGCAGCGCGCGAGTTTGCGGGGTAGGCGCCGGCTGACGGTCGCTCTCCTACCGCCTCCCACGCGGTGCGCGGACAGATTGCCAGGCGCCCTTGCCGCACAGTGGCGGGGCACGATGGGTGCACAACAGAGAACGTACGATGAAGCAAACACTAATTACATGGGTCGGCGTTGCGACACTGGCGGTGCTGGCCGGGTGCAATAACGCGAAATCGCCGGACACGGCCGCGCACGACATCGCGGCGGCGGATCAATCCGCATCGGCGAAAGTCGCGGACGCGCAGCGCGATGCGCAGAAGGATATGAGCGCGGACGCCTACAATGTCGCGCTCGCGCAAGCCGATGGCGATCACAAGGTCGCGATTCAGAAGTGCGAGACGCTCCAAGGTCACGATCAACAGACGTGCAAGGATCAGGCCGACGCGGATTACGAGGCTGCCAAAGCGAACGCCAAGGCGGCGAAGGTGTCGAGCCAGCCCTGAGCGCGCTCAGCGGGAGCTGGCCGTGGGGACATTGCGCCACCAGGCCAGCATCATCAATGCGGCCGCCAGTGTGAGGTAGGCGAGGCATAGCTGGATCGCCAACTCACGCTCGGCGCCGCCCAGGCGCCAGGCCGCATAGGAGCTGCCGTCGAGGCGCACCGAATGGATGATCCCGAAGAAACAGAGGACCGCGCCCGCGGCGAGGAACCCCGCCGCGGCGCGAAGTCGCTTTTCGATCATCTCGACCACGAATGCTCCCCATAGCGTCGCGGTGACGATGAACCCGTTGCCGAGCACGATGATCGCGGGCAGCGACGAATGCGCCGCAGGCGCCATCAATTGCACGAGCCGCGCTGCCGGTATGAACTCCGGCTTGGACAGCTCTATCGTCAGCATGCGCGCGATTGCAGGGAAGAACGCGAACGCCACGGCACCTGCGTGCCGCGCGGGAACGGCCTGGAAGGCCTGCACCGTGATATCCATCGATACGAACACCATCACCGGCGCCAGCACCGCGATCGGGATGAGCTCGATGAGATTCGACACATATCCCAGCATGCCGCCTACACCGATGAACAAGCCGGTCAGGGCGACATAGCCCGCCCGTGCGCCCATTCTTTTATACGCGGGGTGGCCGATGTAGGGGGTGGTCTGCGCGACGCCGCCGGCGAGGCCTGCGATCAGCGTGGCGGCAGCCTCCCCCAAGAGGATCTTTCGCACGTCGTAGTCGTCCCCCGCGACTTTCGCGCTTTCGGTGTTGTTGACGCCGCCTATCACCGTCAACAGCGCGAACGGCAGGATCAGCGGCAGATAGTCGGGCAGGTCGCGAAAGCCGGCGAGAACTCCCAGATCGGAATGCGGCCACGCGAGCCTCATCAGGGGAACCCCCGGCAATTCGACCCGCATGCCGGCGACGTGCATCGCGCCGAGCCCGTAGTAAACCAGCGATCCCGCGATGACGGCGAACAGCACGCCCGGCATGCGCAGCGGAATCTCACCCCGCGCCACCAGCGCGTAGAGCACGAGGCCCAGGGTCAAAATGCCTGCGACGGGGTCTTTCATGAGCTCGACCAGAGGGAGAAAGCCGATCAGCATGAGCGCGATCCCGGCGAGCGAGCCGAGAAGTCCCGCCTGCGGGACCATGCGTTGCACGCGCCTGCCCACGAACGCGAGCACGAGCTTCACGGCGCCCATCGTGAGCGTCGCCGCCATGCCGAGGTGCCAGGTGGCGATGCCCGCCTCCATGGGCGAAAATCCCTGGGCCCGATAGCGCGAGAACGCCGGCCCGAGCACGAGCAGCGCCATGCCGATGCTCGACGGCGTGTCGAGCCCGAATGGCATGGCCGTGACATCCGTGCGGCCGCTTCGGTGGGCGAGGCGCACGGCGAGCCACGCATAAAACAAGTCACCGGCGCAGACCCCGAGGGTGGTGCCGGGGAACATCCGCTCGAACACGATATCCGCGGGAATCTTGAATGTGCCGATGAGCAGCGCCGCGAGCAGCGCGAGCACGGAGAGATTGTCGACGACCAGCCCGAGGAAGCCGTTGACGTCGCCGCCCACGAGCTTCGGGTAACGGCTGCGCAAAACTCAGGTCCCGAGATTCAACAGAGCCGCGTTGCCGCCGGTGGCCGTGGTATTGACGGTCAGGGTTCGCTCGCTGGCAAAGCGCGCCATGTAATGCGGGCCGCCGGCCTTGGGCCCGGTGCCGGACAACCCGCTGCCCCCGAACGGCTGCACGCCGACCACGGCGCCGATCATGTTGCGATTGACGTAGGTATTGCCGACGGAGGTCTTTTCGAACACCGCGCGCCAGAACGACTCGAGCCGGGTCTGCACCCCCAGGGTCAACCCGTAGCCCGTATTGCGTATCGCGGCGAGGACCTTCGCCGCGTCGGCGGATCGGTAGCGCACCACGTGCAGAATGGGGCCGAATTCCTCGCGTGTCAGCTGGCCCGCATCCTTGAGCTCGATGAGATGGGGAGCGACGAAACTGCCATGGACATGCGACTCGTCGAGCCGGCAGGCCTTGATGATGCGCGCCTCGTGGCGCATGCGCTCGATGTGCCGATCGAGCCCCTGTTGCGCGGCGGCCGAGATGACAGGGCCCACGTCGGTCTGCAATTCCGCCGGGTTGCCGATCACGAGCTCATCCATGGCGCCCGAGATCATCTCGATCACGGTGTCCGCGATTTCCTCCTGCAGAAATAGCAGCCGTAGCGCCGAGCAGCGTTGACCGGCGCTCATGAAAGCGGAAGTCACCACATCGTCCGTCACCTGTTCCGGCAACGCGGTCGAGTCGACCAGCATCGCATTCAATCCGCCGGTTTCGGCGATCAGCGGAATGATGGCGCCCTCGCGGGCGGCCAGCATGCGGTGGATGGTGAGCGCGGTGGCCGTCGAGCCGGTCATGGCGACCCCCGCGAGTGCGGCGTGGGTGAACGCCACCGCACCGAACGCCCGGCCGGCGGAGGGGGTGAGGTGCAGCACCTCGGGCGCAACCCCGGCCTCGTGCAACAGGGCGACGAATCGCTCGGCGATCAGCGGGGTCGTCTCGGCGGGTTTCGCCACCACCGCATTGCCGGCGGCAAGCGCCGCCGTCACCTGCCCCGCAAAAATCGCGAGTGGGAAGTTCCACGGACTGATGCAGGCGAATACGCCCCTGCCGTGCATCGACAGCTCATTGAGCTCTCCGGTCGGACCTTCGAGGCGGGTGGGCTGGCTGAACTCCTTGCGCGCCCGCACCGCGTAGTATCGGCAAAAATCCACCGCCTCGCGAACCTCGGCGATCGCATCCGAATACGTCTTGCCCGCCTCCCGCACCAGAAGCTCGTAATAATCCATGCGCGATTTCTCCAGGAGCGCGGCCGCCTGATCCAGACAGTCCGCCCGGACGGCGCCGCCGAGCTCATCCCAGGCGGGCTGTGCGCGGCTGCCCGCGTCGAAGGCGCGCGCGATCTCCTCGGCCGTGGCGTCGCGGGAGATGCCCACGGTTTCGCGACGGTCCGCCGGGTTGGTGATCGCATGGCGTTGCCCGTGCGCGGAAGCGTCGCCTGTGTCGCTTCGCGCGGGCGCCGCTGTCTGATCGGCGGAACGGCGACCGGCCACGCCTGCGCGCAGCGTGTCGAGCGTCCGGGGATCGCCGAGATCCACTCCGAGGGAGTTGCGCCGGTCGGTGTAGAGCGCGACGGGATTCGGGAGTCTGGGGTGCGCGTAGGTCTCCAGCCGCTCGAGCTCGGTGATCGGATCCCGCACGATATCGGCCACGGGCACCTCCTCGTCCATGAAGCGGTTCACGAACGAGGTATTGGCGCCGTTTTCCAGCAAACGGCGCACCAGATAGGCCAACAGGTCCTTGTGCTCGCCGACCGGCGCATACACGCGCACCGGAGGAAACTCCGGTACCCGGCGGGCGGCCTCGGCGTATAGCAGGCGGCCCATGCCGTGAAGCCGCTGAAATTCATACGTCGCGCCGCGCGGAGCGAGTTCGAGGACCGCGGCGATGCTGTGCGCATTGTGCGTGGCGAACTGCGGGTAGATGACATCCAGGTGCTTGAAGAGCTGACCCGCGCATGCGAGATAGGACACATCGGTCGTGACCTTGCGCGTGTAGACCGGATAGCCCGACAGGCCGCGCTCCTGGCTGCGCTTGATCTCGCTGTCCCAGTAAGCCCCTTTGACCAGGCGCACGGTCATGCGCCGTCCGGTCGAGCGCGCGGTAGCGGCCGCCCAATCGATCACGTCCGCGGCGCGCTTGGAGTACGCCTGCACCGCGAGGCCGAGACCCGGCCAATCGCGGGTAAGCGAATCGCGCGCGAGCGCCTCGATCACATCGAGCGACAGGTCCAGCCGGTCCGCCTCCTCCGCATCGACCGTGAGCTGGATGCCGCAAGCCGCGGCGCGCCGTGCCAGCTCGATCGTCTTCGGGACCAGCCGGCTCATGACGCGCGCGTGCTGAAGCAGCGAATAGCGCGGCTCGAGCGCCGAGAGCTTGATGGAGATGCTCGATCGCTCGTGCGGGCTCGAGCCGGCCCGCTGCGCGCCGATGACGTCGATCGCATGCTCGTACGATCTCGAGTACCGATCCGCATCCTTGAGGGTGCGCGCGCCCTCGCCGAGCATGTCGAAGGAGCACAGCGCCACCTCCGGCTCGCGCGCACTGCGCTCGAGCGCTTCCTCGATGGAGCGGCCGACGACGAACTCGCCGCCTATGATTCGCATCGCCCGCCGCACCGCGAGGCGCACCAGGGGCTCGCCCGCCTTGCGCGTGAGCTTGCGCATCCACCCGGCCGCGTCCACCTTGATCGACGGATCCAGATCCAGAATCCCGCCGGTCAACATGAGACCCCAGGTCGACGCGTTGACGAACAGCGATTCGGATTTGCCCGCGTGCGCGGACCAATCCCCGGTCGCCAGCTGCTCCGCGATCAACCGGTCCGCGGTGGCGTCGTCCGGTATCCGCAGCAGCGCCTCGGCGATGCACATGAGCGCGATGCCTTCCTGATTCGACAGCCCGAATTCCTGCAGGAACGCATCCAGGAACGGCCGCTCGTCGCGGCGCGCGCGGGCGCCCTCGACCAGGGCCACCCCGAGCGAGACCGCGCGGTGGCGCGCTCCGCCCGTGAGCTCGAGCTGGTGCAACAGGCGTCCGACCGCCTGATCCTCCGGCCACAGGGCGTGGTCCCGGGCCGCCGCGCGGGCCGAATCGGAAGGCGGCGGCGGGGAATGATCCTGCGGATTGGCGGCCATGGCGAAGTCCTCGGAGGAAGCGCGGAAAAAAGGTGCGGACACTAGTATCGGCAAGGATGCGGGCGAAAACCAGAAGCAGCGGCGCAGGTCCAGGCGATGCGGCGGGCCGCCCGGTGCGGCCGACCGAATGAGGCGGCCGGCCGTTGCCGTGCGGTCGGGCCCTGCGCCCGGCGCGTCCTAGGCGGCCTCGAACCCCGCCGGCGAGACCTCGCGTGCTGGTCGCGCGGCATCGTTCCCGCCGCGAGCCCAGCCGGCTTCCCGCGGGGGCGAGGGCAGCCGCATCAGCGTGCTCTTGCCGAACAGCGACTCCACCAGATCGACCGCCAGCGCGGCGGTCTTGTTGCGCACATCGAGCGCGGGGTTCAGCTCCATGATGTCGAGCGATCCCACGAGCCCGGTGTCGGCGATCATTTCCATGCAAAGCTGAGCCTCGCGGTAGGTCATGCCGCCCGCGACGGTCGTGCCCACGCCGGGCGCGATTTCGGGGTCCAGGAAGTCCACGTCGAAACTCACGTGAACGTGGGTGTCCTCCGTGAGTCCATCCAGCGCGAGCTCCATGATCCTCCGCACCCCCATCTCATCGATGGATCGCATGTCGAACACCGGCAGCTCCTGGTCGTGGACGAATCGCCGTTCGCCGGGATCGACGCTGCGAATGCCGACCTGCCGGACCCACTGCGGCTGAATCGCGGGCGATGCGCCACCGAGCTGGAGTTCGGGCGGACCGAAGCCGCACAGACACGCCACCGGCATGCCATGCAGGCTCCCGCTCGGACTCAATTCGCGCGTGTTGAAGTCAGCGTGGGCATCGAGCCAGAGCACCCGCAGCGGACGATCCGTTTCGCGGCAGTGCCGTGCGACCGCCGACACGGAGCCGATCGAGAGGCTGTGATCTCCACCCAGAAGGATGGGCAGCCTCGAGGCTTGCAGCTCCCGGTACACCGCGGTATGCAGCTCCCGGCTCCAGGCCGCAACTTCGCGCAGATTCCGATAACCGTCGACCCGCTGAAGTCCGGGGTTGGGCGGCCCGCCGACGTTGCCGCAATCGACCACCTTGAGGCCGCGGGCCGCCAGTGCCGCATGCAAGCCGGCGACGCGCAGCGCCTCGGGGCCCATCGAGGCGCCGCGATCGCTCGCGCCGACATCGGTGGGCGCGCCGATGAGACTCGCAACGCGCGAACGCGCGGGACGGCTGTCGGACGCGATGGCGGAGCTCATGCCGAGAACACCCGCGAGCGGGACCTGGCGTCCACGCCGGGCGCCTCGTCGTGCCCGCGGTCGCGACGGGCCCGGGTGCCGCCGAGCTTCAGTTCTCCGTAAAGGTCCTTCGGGTCGTCGAGCATCGGGATGAGGTCGATGGACGCGCCCCCGCTCTGCTCGCGGTTCAATCGCTCCAGATAGCGAAGCGCCGAGAAGTCGTTCAGGGCAAAACCCACGGAGTCGAAAATCGTCACTTCACGATCGTCCGTGCGCCCCAGCTGTCTGCCCGACAACACGTCGGCGATCTCGATCACGCTCTCGGAAGCATCGAGCTGCTGGATTTCGCCCTCGATACGCGCCTGAGGCTCGAATTCCACCACGATCCGCGCGCGCGGCAAGCGCAATATGCCGACATGCAGCTCCGTCTTGCCCGGACAGTCGCCGCCCACCGCATTCAGGTGCATGCCCGGCTCGATCATGTCGGGGGTGAGAATGAGGGCGCTGCGCTTGTCGGCGGTCACCGTGGTCACGATGTCGGCGCCTCGCACCGCCTGGCGCGTGTCGGTGCACGCGATGACGTTAAGCCCTGGCAGGCGTTCGGCTTCCAGGTTGAGCTTGAGCTTGGCCGTGGCTTCGGGGTCGGTGTCGAACAGCCGCAGCTCGCGGATGCCGAGCATGTGGTGGAAGGCGATGGCCTGAAACTCGCTTTGCGCTCCGTTGCCAATGAGGGCCATCACCCGGCTCCCGGCGCAGGTCATGCGGCGGGCGGCCAGCGCCGACATGGCGGCGGTGCGCAGCGCCGTGACGAAGGTCATCTCGGACAGCAGCATCGGATATCCGCTGGCCACATCGGCCAGCACCCCGAAAGCAGTGACTGTGAGAAGACCCGCGGCGGTGTTCTTCGGATGACCGTTCACGTACTTGAACGAATACAGCCGGCCGTCGCTGGTCGGCATCAATTCGATCACGCCGGCCGCCGAGTGAATCGCGTGGCGGGCCGATTTCTCGAACTCGTTCCAGCGCAAATAATCCGCCTCTATTTCGCCCGCCAGCGCCTCGATGAAGGGTGCAAGCCCGACTCTGGAAACCAGTTCACCGACTCGCTTCGTGCCGATATAGCTGACCATGCCGTTGTCTCTCTTTTCGTTGTATAGGGCAGGGACTCCCCCATGCCCAGCGGCAGTGTGGTCTAGGCGTGCGCTAATTAATAGATAGAAATTTGCCAAAAAGACCATATAATTGCTCATATTGTCAGTAAAAATTGGCGTTTTGTGGATAATACCGATCGCAACCTCCTCTCCCTGCTTCGCAGCGATGCGCGCATGACCGTCGCGGCCATGGCGAAGACCGTGGGAGTCTCGCGCGGCACCGTCCAGAACCGCATCGCCCGCTTGGAAGCCGATGGCATCGTGCTCGGTTACACGGTTCGTCTGAGGAGCTCGGCAGAGGATCAGAGCATCCGGGCGCTGATGACCGTCGCGGTCGAAGGCAATCGCACCGACGAAGTACTGAGGGCTCTGCGCGGCGATCCGGCGGTGTGCGCGCTCCACACTACGAATGGACGGTGGGACATCGTCGCGGAGCTTCGAGCCGACAGCCTCCAGGCCGTCGACCGGGTGCTGGGCCGGATCCGCCTCATCGATGGCATTTCCAACACGGAAACGAGCCTGCTGCTCTCGACCCACAAGTAACGCGGGGTGCGGCGCAATGGGATCCGCGCCTGCGGACATGCAGTGGCACCGTTGTGATTTTTACAACGAAAGCGATTGAGCCGGCCAAAGCTCCCGGCGCTGCCGCCTATCGATTAAAGTGTCGCCATGATTGAAGCAATGATCGTGGCGGCCGGCTATGTGGCCTATTGGTCCAGCTCCCCGGGGCTGGAACCCATCGTGCGCCCCCTTATTTTCGTCTTTCTGTTGCTGGCGGCGATGCTGGCGATCGCGGGACACCGGGTCAAGCCGATAACGCCCACGGCGACCGAGCTGCTCCTGTACACGCTCGGCTTGGTATCGGCGGGGGTGGCCCTGGTCCGCTCCGTCGACTATTCGATTTACTACTCGATGTATTTTCTCACCGCCATCATCTGCTTTTCCGTGATTGCGAGATCAGTGCCGCTCGAGCGGCTGCTGGACCTGGCGGCGCTGAGTGTGTTGCTGTGCGTGGTCACCACGATCCTCTTCGACTGGCAGGACCTGCTGACCTGCTTGTCCATCTCGATCGGCAAGAGCGGCCTGCGACGCTTCGGACCCTTCGGGAATCACCCATTGCTCGTGGGTTATTTCGCCGGCTCGGGATCGATCCTCATGGTCCGCCGCGCCTATCTGACCCGCAACAAGTGGGAGCGTATCGCAATGGCCGGCGGGGTGGCTTTCGCGTGGGCCATGGTGCTCGCCGCATCCGCGCGCTCCGCCGTCCTCGGGCTGATCGCCGCCTCGTTGTTCGCGTTCGGCGCGGAGCTTAGATTCCTCAAGGGCACCAAGCTTGGGCGCGGCGGCGTGATTCTCATCGTTGTCGGTTTGATGGTCGCCGTCTATCTGGCCTTCACCAGCACGTACCTGCAGGATATTCTGGAGGTGAACTCCAATACACGCGGAGTCGGCTCGGGCGTCACCGGTCGCACCGACCTTTGGGCGAAGGGATTGGAGGCTTTGACCTCCGATCCGTTTCTGGTTGCTTTCGGCGGAGGCCTGCGATCATCGGAGTATTCCGTGATCGGCTTTCTCACCGAGAATTCCTACATCACCATCTTGCTCGACAGCGGTGCCCTCGTGGGCTCGACTCTGATCCTGTTCGTACTGATCGCCCCCTTCAGCGCCTTGCGCCAGCTGCGCGCTTCGACGGCCAAACCCAATCCACTCCTGCTGTTTCCGTCGTTTTTCGTGTTTCTGATCGTTCAGTGCTTCTTCGTTCGATACCTCATCGGGCTCGGAAACCCGACCGCGCTCTTCACGCTCGTTCTGTTGATGGCCTTGTCGATGCGCGCAGGGTTCCGCGAAAGTGTCGCGAAAGATCCTCAGCCAACCCGCGCGGCCTCTCCGGGCGAGGCTCGAACGCCTCAGCTCATCAACGCGACGCCCAAAGGCTCCGGACCCACTGTCTAACCGATTCGGTCCGCCGCTCGAAGAGATACCAGAGACCGGTGACGACGATCAGCACTGCGCCGAGCAGCAGCGCGAATTCGCCGTAGGCCGCAGCCCCCGGCTGCCGCTGCGTCAAATGCAGCGAAAAAAAGCACAGGGCGAGCAGCGGAAAATGAAACAGGTAGAGCGTGTAGGATATTTTGGCAAGATGGGACGCTGCGGCCTGCGCCCGGGGAAACGCGGCCGAATTCGGCTGGAGCCTGAGGCCGATCAACAGTCCGGCCACGGCGACGCCCAGGAAGATGCCGGACCCCGCGATCGTTCGCTGCTTGAAGACGACGAGCAAGGCGATCGTCAGGACCACGGAAGCGAGGGTCAAGGGCAGCGCGGCCGACGCGCGGATCCGGGAAGAACGTCAGGGCGCCGAGCCATCCGAGAAGCCAGACGACGAATCCCACCTCGATGGGGGCCGGCAGCCAGGCCAATATCGCCACGCCGGCTGCCGCAAATCCCAGGCCGCGCCAGGAACTTCGCCGGTGCCAGGCGAAAGCCAGGAGTGGAAATGCCGCGTAGTACCAGAATTCGTAGGCAAGGCTCCAGAGCGGGCCGTTGGTGCCGAGCACCGGCACAAGAATGGTCTGAAGAAACAACGCATTTCCGGCGAACGCCGCCATCGACAGGTCGAGAGGCGCATCGTTTCCCGGTCCGCTCGACGACATGTCGAACCGGCTCCCGTCGTAACCGTCACCGCCCGCGATCGAAATCCCCAGATGGTCGACCGCCTCGGTCCAGATGAGCGCCGGAATCAATACCAACCAAAGCCGGGTCAACCGAGCGGTCGCGTAATCGCGCCAGAAGAAACGGCCTTCGCGCTGCTGCCGCCAGACCGATCCGCCGACGAGCCACCCGCTCATGACGAAGAAGATCACGACGGCTTCGTGACCGAGCCCTGTGGCGAAGTAGAAAAGCCGATCCAGCACCGTGGGCCGCGCGACCGCCACGAAATTGACGAACAGGAATGAGCGCAGGTGGCTGGCGCAGACCTCGAGCGCAGCGATGCCGCGCACCGCATTGAACCAAACGATTTCTCTGTGCTCGGCCTGCGCCAACCGTCTCTCCTATGGACACCCCCGCCTGACCTATGCACCCATCTGAGTGGCGATGGGACCATCTGTCAAGTGCGCGCGCGCCGAGCGGCTATTTCAGGCCATAGATCTCCAACTCGCCCGGCGTGCTGGTCGAGCTGTCCGCTCCGCCGGTGTTGTTGCCGCGCGTCCCCACGTACACCCGCCCGTTGGCGACGGTGGGCACGGCGAATTTCACCGCAATGCCCGCCGTGTCGGCCGCATTCGTGGAGCTGTTCCAAAGCTCGGTCGCCAGATCGGTTGCATCGTAGGCATGCAGCACCGCCGGTCCGCAGGTGGAGGAGTCCTGCGTGCAGAAGCTGCTGGTATCGAGCACCCACACGAGACCGTTTTGACTGCCCGCCGCGGACACCGAAGGCGTCGCACCCGGAAAGCCGAACGTATGGGAGGAGATCGACGTGAGATTGAACTGCGCGGTCGACGGCGTCAATTGATAGGCCTGCAGCTTGCCGTTGATGGGCGCAACGAACAGCTGGTCATTCCATAACGCCGCGGTTGCGAACAGTCCGCTGCCCAATGGGATCTTTTGCACGGCGAATGTGTCGCCGAAGCCGCCGAGCACGTCGCGGTTGAGGACGTACAGCGAACCATCCTTGCCCCCGCACACGAGTACATGGGTCACGGTGCCGCCGATCGGCAGGTCCGCGAGGACGGATCCGCCGGAACCGAAGTCCTCGTCGTTGGCATACAAGGCCACCTCGTCCGAGGGCGAGAAGTACTGGCTGACCCCGAGCGAGCCGGTCAATTGCAACAGCGAATCTCCGTAGTCGTTGTTGGGCGGGGAGCCGTTGGCATCGAAATTTCCGTTTCCCGTGGCGAGATATAGATTGCCGCTCGAGTCCACCGCCGGTGCCGCGCCGGACATCCACACGCCGCCCTCCTGCGTATTGGGGGTCGCGTTGAGCACCGCGCTCTGCGTGAACGCAGCGCCGTCGTAGTGATAGGCCATGATCCACCCATACCATGGCGAGATGTCGTTGTGCGAAGCCCAGGTGGCGTACACATTGCCGTTCGCGAGGACGAGTCCGCCCCGCTGATGCTCCTGTTTCGGACTGAAAGCCACCGTCGATCCGCCGTCCCCCGTGCCGGGAAACGTCGCGGCAATGAGGATGGGAGACCCCGTCTGTTCGCCGCCGGTCGCCGCATCGATGGCATGCAGTCGTTGGTAGAAAATTGTCTGGGCCGGATTCACCGAATGGGAAACCACATAGAGCCGTCCCGTCGCGGCGTCGATCACCGGCGTGCTGGTGGAGCCGATCTCCGGTTGGATATCGGCATCCACCATGGCATTGCCCGAGCTGGTGGGAATCGGAGTCTCGCCGGCGGTTCCGCCGTGCGCCGCATCGATCAGGCTGACCGTCCAGAGCAGCGTGCAGGTGGCGGATGAGTCCGCATCGAATGCGAACAGGCTGTCGTGTTCGGTCGTCACGAACACGACGTTATGCACGGCGCCGTTGACCGTCAGATTGGCCACCCAGAGCGGCTGTGCGTAGATGGCGCCGTCGACTGCGCAGGAGGCCAGCTTGCCGAACGAGTTCGCGACGTTGGCGGTGGTGAGCGCGTACTCCTGGCTGTTGGCGCCGTCGCGGGCCAGATCGTTGTGGTGGGTGTAGACGCCGGCCAGATCGGTGACGGCCACGGTGGCAGACGCGGTTTCTGCCGAGTTCGCGGCGCTGGTCGCCACGATGCCATGGACACCGGCGACACCCGCGGTATATAGGCCGGCCGGGCTGATGGTGCCCACCGTGCTGTTGCCTCCCGCGACGCCGTCGACAGTCCAGATCGCCGCGCCGCCGCCCGGCACGGTCGCGGTGAATTGCTGATTGCGGGTGAGGGTGATGGCCGCCCGGGTCGGGGCGAGGCTCATGGTGAGGGTCGACACCGTGAGCTTTGCAGACATCGGGGTGCTGCTTCCGCCCGGACCGCTGCAAACCAATGAGTACGACGTTGTGGTGCCGACAGCGCCCGTGGCCTGAGTTCCGGCCCTGCCGAGCGCTCCGCTCCAACCGCCGGAGGCTGTGCATGCGACGGCGTTGCTCGACGTCCAGGTCAACGTCGACGACCCGCCGGGCGCGATCACCGACGGGTAGACGGAGAGCGTGGCCGACGGAACGATATTGACCGTGCTTGTCGCGGGCGCACTGGTGCCGCCGGCGCCTGAACACGTCAGGGAGTATGTGGTCGGAGCACTCAACGCGCCGGTGGCCCGGGTGCCGCTGGCCGGCAACGCGCCCGTCCAGCCGCCCGACGCGATGCAGCCGGTGGCGCCGGCCGAGCTCCAGCTGAGAGTCGAGGAGCCGCCGGCGGCGACCGCGATTGGCGAGGCGCTCAGACTCGCCGTGGGAGTCACGGGGGTGGGCACGGTGATGGGCGCCGAGCCGCCACCGCCGCAGGCCGACAAAGCCGATACGGCCCCGAATAGGGAGAGCGAAGCGAAGAACCGCATGGAATTCCGAAGCGACCTGTGGTCGATCGATCCTATCCCACATGCGCTACAAATCCGTGAACCGGTGAATTTATGCGCGTCACTTCGCAGGATGGGGTGAATTATGTCGCATCGTTGTCCGGCTGCAGAAGCCGGGTCGGTCTGTGGGGCGAGCCGCGCGCCGACCCGGGGCTCGCGACAACGCTCGCGGATTAAACGCAGGGGAGCACTGCCACGAATAACCTCGCCTCGGCTGACCCATCTTCGCACCCCGTCGCCACGATTTTTACCTCGCGCTCCTGCCGTCCGGACAGCACCGCGAGGTCCCACGGTGCGAGCTGCTCCGTGCTCCCGTCGCTTGCGAGCTCGATCCCCGCATCGATCGGGAACACCAGCATCGACTCATGGCTGCCGACAGTGAAGGATCGTGCCTCCCGCAATGACTCCACTCGCGTCCGAACGCCGCGAAGGTTCTTGGAGACCATCAGATTCAAATCCACACAGGGCCCATTCACGAGTTCGCAAAGCGTGGCGAGGCCGCCGTCGAATTCCTCCATGTCGCCGACGTCGCGCAATTCGCGGACGCGCGGTGGGGGACCGCCCGAAAAATTCAACACCACGCCCGCGCCCTTCAGCAACACCATGAAACGGTGGTAGGCGGCAAAATCTGAAAACGGGCCGGAAGTGTCGATCCGGGCGAGACTCACCCGCCAATCGAACGAATCACCGTTCGGCGGCACCCGGATCGCCTCCCGGGTGACGCCGCCGCCGTTTTTCCACGGCACGGCGGTGAACGAAGATTGTCGAATGATGCGCATGTGCCAAAATCATACCCAACTATGAGCGCCCCCATCGATGTGGTGATCGTCGGCGCAGGAGTCGCCGGTCTTGCCGCCGCACGCCTGCTCGCGAGCGCGGGCCTGCGCGTGACCCTCATCGAGGCCCGCGACCGGGTCGGCGGACGGATTCACACCCATCACCTGGCGCCGGACATCCCCATCGAGCTCGGCGCGGAGTTCATTCACGGCCAGCCTCCCGCGCTTTGGACGCTGATTCGCGAGGCCCGATTGCCGACCTACGAACTCGAGGGCTCGGAGATCGCCTACGAAGGCGGCCGGCGCAGCACCCGGGGCGATCTGCCGGGCCATGCGCATCGCGTGCTCGAGGACATGGTGCAATGGCTCACCCGCCAGCCCGAAGGAACCGATATGACCTTCGAGCAGTATATGCAGTCGCACCCGACGGGGCCTGATGCCGCGGAGGCCGCAACGAGATATGTCGAGGGGTTCAACGCGGCGGATCATCGCCGCATCGGCATCGCCTCACTCGTCAAGCAGCAGCGGGCGGAAGATGCCATCGAGACGGATCGTCTGTTCCGTGTCTCCTCGGGATACGACGCCGTTCCGAGGTTCCTGGCGGCCGAGTTCGCCCGCGCCGGCGGGACGCTCCACTTGCAGACGCCGGCGCAACGAATCGACTGGAGCCGCGGGTCGGTCACCGTGACGGCGGGGAACGCGCGCCGCATCCAATTGCACGCCCGGCGCGCGCTCATCACCGTGCCTTTGGGCGTGCTGCAGGCCGGCGGCATTCAATTCGAGCCCCGCCCGGCTGAGATTCTCGCGCAGGCGGATCGCCTGGCCATGGGAGCCGCCATGCGGATCGTGCTGGTGTTCAGCACCAAGTTCTGGCCTGAGAACATGAGCTTTTTGTTCACGCCCTCGGAGCTTCCGGCCACGTGGTGGACCCCCATGCCGAACGGCGCGCCCGTCCTCACCGGATGGTCGGGCGGCCCACGGGCCGCTGCCATCGAGCGCTACGCAGGTCGTGATGGGGGTGAGCAGGCGCTGTTGACCGCCTGTTTTTCGACCCTCGCCAAGGTATTCAATCGGCCCCGGTCGGATCTCGAGGGATTGCTCTCGAGCTGGCATACCCACGATTGGCTGACCGACCCCTACGCCGGGGGCGCATACAGCTACGTCCCCTCGGGGGCTCTCGACGCGCCCGAACGAATGACCCGGCCGGTCGATGACACGCTCTACTTCGCGGGGGAGCACACGGATGTCAGCGGGCACTGGGGAACCGTCCATGCAGCGCTTCAATCCGGTACATTGGGCGCGGAGCGCTTGCTTCGGTCGGGGCTCGGCTAACGTCCTACAGGCAGACCTGCCGTGACGCTTACAGCTGGGCAGTCGATCGACCCTTATGCTTTGAGGCCCTATGCGTTTTTGATTTCATCTGGAGCAGATCACTTTGTTGACCGAGCACGATATCTATCTGTTCAGGGAGGGAAGCCACGGAGGGCTGTATGACAAGCTCGGATGTCATCTGCTCGAACGCGGCGGAGCCACGTTCGGAGTTTGGGCGCCGAATGCCGCCAAGGTCTCGGTGATCGGCGACTGGAACGGCTGGGGGACGCACGAGGATGCGCTCGCGCCACGCCCGGACGGCTCCGGCATCTGGGAGGGCAGCGTGCCGGCCGCCCAACGCGGGCAGGCCTACAAGTATCGGATCGCCTCGACGGTGGACGGTTACACCGGTGACAAGGCCGATCCCATCGGTTTTTATTCCGAGCTGGCGCCGGCCACCGGATCGAGAGTCTGGTCGCTCGAGTGGCAATGGCAGGACGGTAGGTGGATGGAATCGCGTGCCGGGCGCAACGGCCTCGACGCGCCGATGTCCATCTACGAGCTGCACCTGGGCTCCTGGAGGCGCAAGGACGGACAGCTGCCCAACTACCGGGAAGTCGCGCCGGAGCTCGCCGACTACATGCTGCGCATGGGGTTCACGCACGTCGAGCTGATGCCGATCACCGAGCACCCGTTCTACGGGTCCTGGGGCTATCAGACCACCGGATATTTCGCCGCGTCCGCGCGCTATGGCACGCCGCAGGACCTCATGTACTTCATCGATCATCTGCATCAGAAGGGCATCGGCGTGATCCTCGACTGGGTGCCTTCGCACTTTCCCACCGATGCGCACGGCCTGATCTACTTCGACGGGACCCACCTGTACGAGCATGCCGATGCGAGGCAGGGATTTCATCCGGAATGGAACTCCGCCATCTTCAACTACGGCCGGAACGAAGTGCGCAGCTTTCTGGTGTCGTCTGCGCTTTTCTGGCTGAAGCATTATCACATCGACGGATTGCGGGTCGATGCGGTCGCCTCGATGCTCTACCTCGACTACGCACGCAAGCAGGGGGAATGGGTCCCGAACCGCTTCGGCGGCCGGGAGAATCTCGAGGCCACCGAGTTCCTGCGCGAATTGAACCGCGCGGTCTACCGCGATCATCCGGATACGACGATGATCGCCGAGGAATCGACCGCTTGGCCGATGGTGTCCCGCCCCACCGACATGGGGGGGCTCGGATTCGGCCTGAAATGGAACATGGGCTGGATGCACGACACGCTCAAGTACATGCAGCAAGATCCGCTTTACCGGCGCTATCACCACGGCCAGCTGACCTTCTCGTTGATCTACGCCTTCAACGAGAACTTCGTGTTGCCGCTCTCGCACGATGAAGTCGTGTACGGCAAGGGCTCCCTGATCGGCAAGATGCCGGGCGATGGCTGGCAGCAGTTCGCGAACCTGCGCGCGCTGTTCGGCTACATGTGGGGCCATCCCGGCAAGAAGCTTTTGTTCATGGGCGGAGAATTCGGCCAGCGGCGCGAATGGACTCACGAAGGCGAGCTGGAATGGTGGGTCACCTCGCTTCCCGAGCACGCCGGCATGCAGCGTTGGGTGAGCGATCTGAACCGGGTGTACCGCAGCGAGCCCGCGCTCTACCGGATCGATTTTTCACCCGACGGGTTCGAGTGGCTGGACGCGGACAATGCCGATGCGAGCGTGATCGCGTTCCTGCGCAAGGGCGGCGGCGAAACGCCACCCGTTCTCGTCGTGTGCAATTTCACACCACTGCCCCGCACCAATTTCCTGGTCGGCGTGCCGAAGCGTGGCCTCTGGCGCGAAATACTGAACAGCGACGCGCGCGACTATGGCGGTGCGGGGTGGGGAAACCTGGGCGCCGTCGAATCGGTCCCGGTGTCCAGTCACGGCCGCGTCGAGTCGGTGAATCTCACCCTGCCGCCCCTTTCCACCCTCATGCTGCGGTGGGAACCCGGTGGCTGAGCGGTCGGACACCGGGCGCGGCGATGGCCGCATCCGCGCCGTCATCGACTCGCTCTCGCCCTCGGTCGATGGTGGCCGCTTCCCCGCCAAGCGCATCGCCGGCGAGCCGGTGCGCATCGAGGCCCACTGCTTCGCCGATGGGCACGACCAGCTGCGGGTCAGGTTGAGCTGGAACGCCCGGGGCAATCCGGAATCATCGATCGACGAGACGGACATGGCCGCCCAGGGCAACGATGTCTGGATGGCCGAATTCACCCCTCCGGTGCCGGGCCGCTATCGTTGCGAGGTATCGGCCTGGGTGGATCACTTCGAATCGTGGCGCAGGGAGTTGGAGCGGCGCGAGGAGCTTTCCGATGTGAGGGTGGCCCTGCAAGTCGGCGCCGCGCTCGCGCTCGAAGCCGCGGCTCGCGCACCGGGAATCGACGCCGCCAATCTTGGCGAATGGGCCGCGCTGCTGCGCGATCGGGCGAAGGACGAGTCGTCCGCACCGCCCGACACGGCGTCCCTCAAGGCGCTCGCGTTGGATCCGGCGAAGGCGGCCCTCATCGGCCGCCACCCGGACATGCGGTTCACCGCACGCGCGTCCGTCGAGATCGCGGTCGATCGCAAGCGCGCCGCATTCTCCAGCTGGTACGAGCTGTTCCCCCGCTCCACCGCGCCGGAACCGGCCCGTCACGGTAATTTCAAGGACGTCGAGGCGCGGCTCCCCTACGTGGCGGAAATGGGCTTCGATGTGCTCTACTTTCCGCCGATTCAGCCCATCGGCCGGGTGAACCGCAAGGGCGTCAACAACACGCTCGCGGCGCAGCCCGGCGATGTGGGCAGCCCCTGGGCCATCGGGTCCGCGGAGGGCGGGCACAAGGAAATCCTGCCTGAGCTGGGATCCTTGGAGGATTTCAGGAGGCTCAATGCGCGGGCGCGGGGCCTAGGATTGGAGATCGCCCTCGACATCGCGTTCCAATGCGCGCCCGATCACCCGTACGTGCGCGCGCACCCGGACTGGTTCAAGCATCGTCCGGATGGCAGCGTCCAATATGCGGAGAACCCTCCCAAGAAGTACCAGGACATCTATCCGTTCGATTTCGAGACCGACGACTGGCGCGCCCTCTGGAATGAGCTCAAGAGCGTGATCGAGTTCTGGATCGGAGAGGGAGTCCGGATCTTCCGGGTGGACAATCCACATACCAAGGCGTTCGCGTTCTGGGAATGGGTCATCAACGAGATCCAGCGCGCGACCCCGGACGCGATCTTCCTCGCCGAAGCCTTCACACGGCCGAAAGTGATGCACCGCCTGGCGAAGCTCGGCTTCACGCAGTCATACACCTATTTCACGTGGCGCAACACCAAGCGGGAGCTGACCGAGTACTTCACCGAGCTCGCGCGGGGGCCGGGAACCCAGTACTTCCGCCCCAACGTCTGGCCGAACACGCCGGACATCCTCCAGGAAACACTGCAATCCGGGCTGCGCGCGGTGTTTGCGGCGCGGCTCGTCCTGGCGGCGACGCTCTCGGCCAACTACGGCATCTACGGACCCGACCTTCGAGCTGATGGAAAGCGCCCCGCGGGAGCCGGGCACCGAGGAATACCTGAATTCCGAGAAATATCAGCTTCGCCATTGGAGTCTCGACCGGCCCGACAGCCTGCGCTCGCTGATCGCGCGGATGAATCGTGTGCGCCGCGAGAATGCCGCGCTCCAATCGGATCGCTCATTGGAATTTTGCACGGTGGACAACGAGCATCTGATCGCCTACCACAAGAGCGACGGGGCGACGGGAAACATCGTGCTGACCGTGGTGAACCTGGATCCGCACCATGTGCAGTCCGGATGGCTCGAGCTCGATCTCGAAAGCCTCGGGCTCGACCCCGACCGGCCCTACCAGGTTCACGATCTGTTGAGCGAGCAGCGCTACCAGTGGCGGGGCGGCCGCAATTTCGTCAAGCTGGATCCGGCGCGGCTGCCGGCGCACGTGTTCGTGTTGCGCCGTCACTTGCGCAGCGAGCATGATTTCGACTACTTCGTGTAGGACCCCCGCCTCCATGAACGACGCTGCCCCACCCGCCCTCGATCCCGCGACCCTCTCCGGCCTCGATGTCGATGATCCGCTCTGGTACAAGGATGCGGTCATCTACCAGCTCAACGTCAAGACGTTCCTGGACTCGAACGACGATGGGATCGGCGATTTCCAGGGTCTGACCTCCAAGCTCGGATACATCCGCGATCTCGGCGTCAACACCATCTGGCTGATGCCGTTCTATCCGTCGCCGCTGAAGGACGACGGCTACGACATTGCCGACTACAAGAACGTGCACCCGCAATACGGGACCCTCGACGATTTCCGCACCATGCTGCGCGAGGCGCACCGCTTGGGACTCAAGGTGGTGACCGAGCTGGTCATCAACCACACATCGGATCAGCATCCCTGGTTTCAGGCGGCCCGCAAAGCCCCGCCGGGCTCGCCCGAGCGCGACTTCTACGTCTGGAGCGACACGGATCAGAAGTACCTCGGCACGCGGATCATCTTCATCGACACCGAGACCTCCAACTGGACCTTCGATCCGGTTGCGAAGCAATACTATTGGCACCGTTTCTTCAGCCACCAGCCGGACCTGAATTTCGACAACCCGCGGGTGATGAGCGCGGTGCTCGAGATCATGCGCTTCTGGCTCGACATGGGCGTCGACGGCTTCCGTTTGGACGCCATCCCGTATCTCGTGGAGCGCGAGGGCACCAATAACGAAAATCTGCGCGAGACGCACGCCGTGATCAAGCAGTTGCGCACCGCGATCGACGCCAATTACAGGAACCGCTTCCTGCTCGCCGAGGCGAACCAGTGGCCGGAGGACGTGCGCGAGTACTTCGGCGACGGCGACGAATGCCACATGGCCTATCACTTTCCCCTCATGCCGCGGATCTACATGTCCATCGCGCAGGAGGACCGATACCCCATCTCCGAGATCATGCAGCAGACGCCCGACATTCCGGAGAGCTGCCAGTGGGCGATCTTCCTGCGCAATCACGACGAGCTGACCCTGGAGATGGTCACGAGCAAGGAGCGCGACTACATGTACACCACCTATGCGGCGGACGTGCGGGCGCGCATCAACCTCGGGATCCGGCGGCGGCTCGCGCCGCTCATGGAGAACGACCGGGACCGCATCAAGCTCATGAACAGCCTGCTCCTGTCCATGCCGGGCTCGCCCATCGTGTATTACGGCGACGAGATCGGCATGGGCGACAACGTATTCATCGGCGACCGCAACGGCGTGCGCACGCCCATGCAGTGGAGTCCCGACCGCAATGCCGGATTCTCCCGCTGCGATCCGCAGCGGCTGTACCTGCCGCCGATCATGGATCCCATTTACGGCTACCCCTCCGTCAACGTCGAGGCGCAATCGCGCGACCCGAGCTCCCTCTTGTCCTGGACCAAGCGCATGCTCGCGGTGCGCAAGAACACCCAGGCGTTCGGCCGCGGCACGCGGCGCTTTCTGCGGCCCGGCAACCGCAAGATCCTGGCTTACCTGCGCGAGTACGGCGAGGACAGCCTGCTCTGCGTCGCGAACCTGTCGCGTTCCGCCCAACCGGTGGAGCTCAACCTTCCCGAGTTCAAGGGACGTGTGCCCGTGGAGATGCTCGGACGCACGACGTTCCCGCCGATCGGCGATCTGCCCTATCTGCTCACGCTGTCGGGCTACGGCTTCTACTGGTTCAAGCTGACCAAGGACGCCGAGGCGCCCTCGTGGCACGAGCACATCCTGTCCCTCGACGAGCGGCCGGTGCTGGTGCTGTTCGACGGCTGGAGCAGCTTGTTCCGCGACCGTGTGGTGCCCTGGCGAATCGGCATGGCGGAGAAGACACGCGTGCAATTCGAGACCGACACGCTGCCGAGATTCATCGAGACTCAACGCTGGTACGCGGCGAAGGGCACGCCCATCGAGCGCGCGCGCATCGTCGATCACGTGGTCTGGCAGGAGGGGAAGTCGAGCTGGATCATCGCGCTGCTCGACGTCACGGCGGGCGGCGAGTCCGCGAACTACTTCATGCCACTTGCTCTGGCCTGGGAGGAGCGCGACGAGGAGCGCGTGCGCAACATCTCGACGGCGGCCATCGCGAAGATCCGGCAGCAATCGAGCGTCGGCGTGATGGGCGATGCCTTCGCGGACGAGGTGTTTTGCCAGTCGCTGGTCGCGGCGATGGCGAAGCCGCGGGAAATCGCCACGGCGCAGGGAAAGCTCGAATTCCGGCCCACCGCCGCGTTCAAGCGTCTGGCGGGCGCCGATGCCGGCACGCTTCCCGCCGCCCGGCCGCAGGGTTCCAGCTCCAACACCATCGTCGTTCTGGGCGAGCGGCTGATTCTCAAGGGCTATCGGAGGCTGCGCAGCGGCGCGAGCCCGGAGCTCGAGATGGGTCTGTACCTGACGGACGCCGTGCATTTCGCCAATTGCGCACCCTTGGCCGGCACCCTTCAATACCGCGACAAGGAAGGCGAGCCCACCCTGCTCGCGATGCTGCAGGGCTATGTCGCGAATCAGGGCGACGGCTGGACCTGGTCGCTCGAGTACCTGCGGCGCCACCTCGAGGAGCATCGCACCGCGCCCGCCACCGACACGCCGCCCGCGAACGCGCACGACGCCTACCTCGCGATGATCCGCATACTCGCGACGCGCACGGCCGAGCTCCACCGGGCGTTGGCCACACCGACCGAGGACCCGGCGTTCGCTCCGCAGCCGCTCACGCGGGCGGACCTCGACGCCTACAGGCACCGAGCGACCGAGGAGGCCAGGAATGCGCTCAGCCTGTTGAAGGGTCACCTGGGCGAGCTCACGGGTCCCGACCGCGACAAGGCCAACGCCGTGCTTGCGGCCCGCGACGAGATTTTGAAGCGCATCGGAGCCGCGGTCGCCTCGGAGCCCAAGGGGACCAAGATCCGCATCCACGGCGATTATCATCTCGGTCAGGTGCTGCTGACGCGCAATGACTTCATCCTCATCGATTTCGAGGGCGAGCCCGGCCACACCCTCGAGGAGCGCCGCGCGAAGCAGTCACCGCTGCGCGACATTGCCGGTATGCTGCGCTCGTTCAGCTACGTCGAGCACAGCGCGCTTCGCGCCGTGGCGCACGACGATGTCGAGGTTGCCAAGCTCGCGCCGCTCGCGCACGCCTGGACCGTCGCGGTACGTACCGCGTATCTGTCGGCCTACGATGCGGCGGCGCGCGGTGCGTCGCTTTACAATGCGCTCACCGCGGGCTCCGGCTTGTTGGGCCTGTTCGAGCTCGAAAAGGCCCTGTACGAGCTCCGCTACGAAATCGGCAACCGACCCTCCTGGGCGGGCATCCCCCTGCAAGGCATCCTCGACTGGGGCGTAACATGAGCTTGGGTCGCGCGCGCCTCGCACGCATCGGAGGTCTTCATGCAAAGTCTTGATCTGTCGCCGGATGCTGCGCGCGACTTCCTGCACCAGGCGCTGGCATTCCTGCCCGAGATCGTCAAGGCGTTCGCCATCATTCTGCTCGGCTGGCTGCTCGCCAAGGCGATTCGTTTCGCGGTCGAACGGGGTCTTCGCGCCGTCAATTTCAACGTGTTGACCGAACGGGCCGGAACCGATCATTTCCTTCAACAAGGCGGGCTGCGCGGGGATACCACCACGCTGTTCGGACTGTTCGCCTACTGGCTGGTGATATTGGCGGCGCTGATGAGCGCGGCGCACACGCTCGGGCTTCCGCATGTGGCTGACGTGCTGCACCAGATCGTGCTGTTTTCGCCCAAGCTCCTCGTCGCCATGCTGGCGGTCGTGTTCGGCTCGTACTTCGCGCGTTTCGTCGGCAGCGCGGTCACCACGTATTGCGTGGAAGCGCGTGTGCCGGATGCGGATCTGCTCGGCAAGATGGCTCAGTATCTGATCATGGCGTTCGTGATCATGATCGCCTTGAGCCAGGTGGAAGTGGGCGGCGACATCGTGCAGCGGACGTTCCTCGTCATCTTGGCCGGTGTCGTGCTCGCGCTCGCGCTCGCGTTCGGGCTGGGCGGCAAGGACTGGGCAGCGGCGCTGCTCGAGCGCTGGTGGCCGCGCAACGGCCGCAAGGACATTGACCGCTGAGCGGGCGGCGGCGCACCGCTCGTCGTTGGTCCAACTTGCGCGCCGCGGCCGGCGCAACCCGCCGGTCACGTTTGGGTGTTAGCATGGGCGGCCATTAGCCGGGTTTCGGCCCGGCCCGCGATCGCCCCGGGCGTGCATAATGGCGTGACTTTGTATAACAAAGTGTTGGACAATTTCGGACCCCATGCACCCCATCGTCGTCTCATTTGGGTTCTTGAGCTTGATCGCCTCGGCGGGTTATCTCGCGCTGGCCGTTATTGCAGCGGTGGCGACGCACCTGCGCCGGCTGCCGAAATCGGCCGCGGTGCAGCCGCCCATCACCGTCTTGAAGCCGCTGTGCGGAGCGGAGCCGGGGCTGCATGCCAACCTGCGCTCGTTTTGCCTCCAGAACTACCCGCGGTTCGAGATCATATTCGGCGTGCGGGATGCGGCCGATCCGGCGTGCGCGGTGGTCAGACGCTTGACCTCGGAGTTCGGCTCGCTGCCCATCCGCCTGGTCGTCGATCCGACGCTGCACGGCAGCAACCGCAAAGTCAGCAACCTGATCAACATGCTGCCCCATGCGGAGCACGAGTTGCTGGTGATGGCCGATAGCGATGCCTTCGTGCGGGAGGATTACCTGGCTGCGGTCGCGGCGCCGATGAACGATGGCGGCGTCGGGTTGGTGACTTGCCTGTATCGCGCGGTGCCGACCGGGGGCATCTGGTCCCGGTTGGGTGCCATGTACGTCAACGAGTGGTATATGCCTCTGGTCATGCTCAGTTGGCTGTTCGGCTATCGGGGCTACGTGTCCGGTCAGACCCTGTGCATGCGTCATTCGACGCTCAAGGCGATAGGCGGTCTGGAAGCGCTCGCCGATCAATTGGCCGAAGACCATCGGCTCGGTCAACTGGTGCAGGGCCTCGACCTGAAAGTGGAGCTGTCGCCCTACCTGATCGACGGCGAGCACCATGAGCCCGATCTTCGATCCGTCGCGCAGCATGAGCTTCGGTGGATGCGCACCATTCGCGCGGTGCGGCCGCGGAGTTTTCTCGGCATCTTCCTCACGTTCAGCCTGCCGCTCGCCCTTTTGGGCATCGCCTTGGCAGCCGACACCACCACGACATCGCCGCTGGCCTGGGGCCTTTTCTCGGGCGGAGTCGCGGCGAGAATCGCTTTGCATTTCGTGCATCGAATCAAGGCGGCCCGGTCCGTACTGTCGGAAATCTGGCTCTTACCGTTTTGCGATATCCTGATCCTCTGGGTTTGGCTTCGCAGCCTGTTCACCTCGCGGATTGCCTGGCGCAACGACGAGTTCGACGTCGATGCGGACGGAGTCTTGCATCCGTTGCGATGACGGGCGCCCCGCGGGATGTCACCCATGAAGGTCTCGATCTACGTCGGCGGCCTGATCGGCCTCGGTTTGCTGATCGGCATCGCCGTGCATTCCAACTTGCCGGCCATGGCGCAGGTGCTGCGTCTCGGGGGGCTGGGCCTGCTCTGGGTCATCCCGTATCGCGCCTCTTTCTTTCTCTTGTACGCGGTCGGCTGGCTGGCGCTGTTGCGCCCCTACGAGGCCGCGCGCCGTGCGGGCCTCGGATATTTCTTTTGGGCCACGGCGGTGCGCGATGCGGTGGATCGCTTGCTGCCGGTGGCGAGCGTCGGCGGCAGTTTGGTCGGCGTGCGGATCCTGCGGTGGCGCGGGATCCCCGGCGCGCCCGCGGCGGCCAGCGTGATCATCGAGATTTTCCTGACCTTGATCGTGGTTTATCTGTTCACCGCGATCGGCCTGATGCTGCTGGCGGAGTATGGCACGCACAGCGATGAATTCCGGCGGGTGCTGACCGTATTCCTGCTCAGCCTGCCCATCCCGGTGGTCATGCTGATGCTTCTGCGAAACGGGGCGGTGCTCGAGCGCCTGAAGGCGTTCATGCACGCGCTCGCCGGTGAAAACGCGGTGTCCAGAGGAACGGCCTCGCTGGATGAGGAGATCCGCGCCTCCTTGCATCGCCCCCGGGGATTGCTGGTCGCGGGGTCCCTTCAGCTGGTGGCATTCGTTTCCGGTGCCCTTGAAATCTGGTTCGCACTGCGGCTGTTCGAGCATCCCG
Source organism: uncultured Gammaproteobacteria bacterium (assembly GCA_963748995.1). Lineage (GTDB taxonomy): Bacteria > Pseudomonadota > Gammaproteobacteria > Steroidobacterales > Steroidobacteraceae > Bog-1198. The sequence goes on from CAVVKU010000013.1 coordinate 176,326, forward strand.
TCGGCATCGACGCGGCGCTGGTCCTCGAGAGCATGACCCAGGCGGTCCGCCACATCGCTTTCGTCGTGCCCGCCGGATTGGGCGTACAGGAGGCCGGCCTGATCATCTTCGGGCATATCGTCGGAATCGACAGTGAGCTGGCCCTGGCGGTGGCGATGGTCAAGCGGATGCGGGAGGTGATCTGGGGCGTGCCCTTTCTGCTTTCGTGGCAATGGATCGAGGGCCGGCGGCTGCGGGCGGGCTAGGGGCGCGTTTTCGCCCGCGGCCACATCCGCGCCAGCACCCCGTCGTGCAGGACGAGCCGGTGCCACAGCGCGGCGAGCGCGTGCAGGCCCGCCAGCGCGAAGAGCGCATAGGCCAGATACCCGTGCAAGTCCTCCGTGGGTCCGAACACCGCCTTATTCTTCTTGATCCCAAAGTCGAGTTTGAATACGCCGAAATCGAACACCCGGCCGTGATAGATGAACGTCACGATGCCGAGGATCGGGATGATGAACATCAACGCATACAGCAGGCCGTGCACCGGGCTTGAAAAGCGCCGCGAGAATGCGCCTATTTCGTCCGGCAGCGCCGGGGGCACATGTCGAAGGCGATATCCAACCCGCGCAATCAGGACCAGCCAGAGCGAGATGCCGATCAGGGCGTGGATGTTGATCCAAAACGCCTGACTCTGCTTGGGCCATGAATCGTTAAGCAAGCCCAATACGCCGACGATGACGACCAGGACGAACATGGTCCAATGGAACGCGATGGCGGCGGGTCGATATCGCTGCAGGGTCGGCAGTGGACGGGGGGATTCCAGCGGATCAGTTGGCATGTGTCGGCGCACCCTGAAGAAATAGCCTGTTACTGCGCCATTCTGGCTGATCGGAGCCGAGTTAAGAACCCCCCCTCGCGCCGTGCCACCGGGGTCTTTGCGGGTCCGGGCGGTTACCACGCTTGACATTGCATCACTCTGCAGCACAAAGTATCGATACTTTGCGTCGCAAAGTGTACGCGGCGGACGTGGCTCATGAAGCTCATGACCCGGGCCGCTGCAAAATGGGTCGATGACAGGAGCGGGTATTATCAAGCGCGCAATGCGGCATCTTGGGGTCTTCGTCTGCCTGCTGCTCGCTTCCGCGACGCGGGCGGATGCGCCGTTCGATCCGGCGGGGTTCCACGGACGGGTGGTCTACCTGGACTTTTGGGCCTCCTGGTGCGGCCCGTGCCGTCAGTCGTTTCCGTGGATGCAGACCATGACAACCACTTACGAAGGCGACGGGCTGACCGTGATCGCCGTCAATGTGGACACCGACCGGGCCGCGGCGGACAAATTCCTGAATCAGTTCCATCCGACGTTCGACGTGCGTTTCGACCCCAAGGGGGATATCGCCGAATTGTACAAGGTGCACGGCATGCCCTCGAGCGTGCTGATCGACCGCCACGGCGTGGCGCGCTTTACGCACATCGGATTTCGACCGGTCGACGGCCCGGCCTACGAAGCCCAAGTTCGCGAGCTGTTGGCTGAAAAGTAGCAAATTATGTGGAGCACAAAGCAATGATGGTTCGCTTGAGTATCGTATTGGCAATTGTGGGCGCCATGGGAATCTCCGGGTGCAGCTCCTTGGGCGTAAAGCCCTGGCAGCGGGACGTGCTGGCGCGCGAGGAGATGCAGCTCGATTCCGATCCTCTCGATGCCGCGATCGATGATCACCTGTACTTCAGCAAGGAGGCGTCATCGGGCGGTCGTTCCTTCGCCGGCGGGGGCTGCGGATGCAACTGAAGCCGAAACCACCGGCCGCCTCGGCGGCGCGTCGTCGTCTGATGGCGGCGAGCTGCGCGCTGTTGAGTGCGGGCGCCGCGCGCGGCCAGCAGACCAACATCGCCCCGCCCGACTCAGGATTGCTCGAGGATTGGTCGGTGGATTCCGCGCTCGCGTATTATCACGAGAACGGTCGCATTCAGGCGGTCGAACCGGTGGTCGACGTGGCCAAGGTGTTCGCGAACGGCCAGTCGCTCAATTTCAATGCGACCTTCGACGCGCTGTCCGGGGCGAGCCCCAACGGTGCCTTGCCGAGTCGTTCGGCGCAGACCTTCGCATCCCCTTCGGGAAAGGTGGGACACCAGTACACCGTCGGTCCGGGTCAGCTGCCGGCCGATCCGAATTATCACGACACCCGCGTCGCGGTCGGCGGTGACTGGACCGTGCCGTTCACCCGGGTGGATCAGGTGACGGTCGGGGGCAAGGTATCCGCGGAGGAGGACTTCTTCTCCGCCACGGTGAACGCCTCGATCGCCCACGATTTCAACGACAAGAACACCACCGTGTCTTTCGGCATCGACAACGAATTCGACTCGATTCACCCGATTGGCGGGGCGCCGTTGCCGGGCAGCGATTACGCCTTGGCCGAGAAGCAAACCGGGTCCAAGAGCAAGGACGGAGTGGGCCTCCTGCTCGGCGTGACGCAGGTCATGACCCGCAACTGGCTCACCGAGTTCAACATCTCGGTCGACCGGTTCAAGGGATACTTGAATGATCCGTACAAGTTCACCTCCATCATCGACAGCGCGGGCGGCACCACGGGATACGAGTACGAGATCCGGCCCGATCAGCGCACGCGCAAGAGCGCCTATTGGGAGAATCGGGTCGCTTGGAGCTCCAGGATCTCGACCGCCTTGTCGCTTCGTTATATGACCGATGACTGGTCGGTGAAGTCGGACACCGCACAACTGCATCTGCGCTGGTCGTTGTCGAATCGGGATCGCTACCTCGAGCCGACCGTTCGCTGGTATCGTCAAACGGCGGCCGACTTTTTCACGCCTTTCGTGCTGAATACGCAGAAGCCGACCACGGACTACGAGTCCTCGGATTCCCGCCTTGCCGCCTTTCACGCCGTGACCTACGGAGTGAAATACGCGCAGAAGTTGGCGGGCCTCGGAGGTCGCCCCGAATCGGAGATCAGTATCCGTGCGGAGTATTATCAGCAGACCTTGGATGTCAGGACGCCGGTGCCCGAGGCGCTGCAGGGGCTCGATCTGTATCCGGGCCTCAAGGCCGTGCTCGTTCAGGTAGGGTGGCGGTTTTAGAGTATCGAGCCCTCGGCCGCGCCGCCGGCCGACCGGCGGAGGGAAGCTCCCGGTGCCCGATGAGGGATTGATCGTCGAGGACCGCGGGGAGAATCTCCTTGCCGTCAGCTTTACCGCAATGGCCGGCCCCTGCGAAGTGCTGCTGCCTGCGATGAGCCGCCATGCCGCGCTGGCACTCGGCAAAGTGGCCGCGCAGGAAGCGTGGCGCGTGGAGAAAAAATACAGCCGCTACCGGGATGACAGCGTCACGGCATGGATCCATCGGAATCGCGGCACGGTGCTCGAGTTGGACGCGGAAACCGCCTCGCTGCTCGACTTTGCGCAGCAGTGCTTCGAGCTCAGCGAGGGTCTGTTCGATATCACCTCCGGCGTGCTGCGCCGCGCATGGACGTTCGACGGCTCCGATCGCATGCCCGACCCCGCCTCCATCGAGCGCCTCCTTCCCTCGGTGGGCTTCAACAAGCTTCGATGGAACCCGCCGCTGTTGATGCTGCCGGACGGAATGGAGCTGGATTTCGGCGGCATCGGCAAGGAGTACGCGGTCGATCGCGCCTTCGATCTCCTGGCCGCGCACGACGGGACCCCGTTTCTGGTCAATTTCGGCGGTGATTTGCGTGCCAACCGGCCGCCCTCACACGGGCCGTGGCAGGTCGGTATCGAACGCCCGGACGCGGAGCGGGACGCGATCATGCTGCTCGATCTGGAGCACGGCGCTCTCGCGACGAGCGGTGACTCACGCCGCTACCTGATGAAGGACGGCGTGCGCTATGGGCACATTTTGAATCCCCGCACCGGGTGGCCCGTGCCCCGCGCACCCCGTTCGGTCACGGTCGCTGCGAGCAGTTGCACGGAAGCCGGCCTGCTCGCGACCATGGCGATGTTACGAGGCGATCGAGCAAGGGCATTTCTGGACGAACAAGGCGTTCGCAGCTGGCTGCTGGAATAAGGCACGGGCGCCCCCCCCAAAGCCGACTACTGCACTGCCGCGTAGCCGGCTTTCTCGGCGTGCGGAGAGCGGCATATACGTGGACGCGTTGAAATGCCGCGCTGGTAGGCATATACGGGGAGCAGGACAGTCCGGAAGCAGGCGAACCAATGGCGGCGGGACTCGGGCTCAGGGCGCGGTTTTACGGGCGGCAGTCGACTTCGGACCGGGAGCCGTTCGGCACGAGGCCGACGCTAGGTCCCGCTGGTCGGCACATCGTCCCGGCAGGTGATCCTGTCCACGCGCACGTCCAGGACCTCGGTGGTGTGGGCACCCTCGGCCGTATCCAGATATTGCCGGTCTACGGCGATCGTGCGCCCCGAATTCGGAGAGATGTTGTAGGCGACCCGTCTTGCGTCCGAGCGCGAGGTGCCGTCCGGAGCGATCCAACGAACCCGGTAGAGAATCGACCCGCTGCATCCTCTCGGCATGCAGCCCTTTCCGTCGATGCCGAAGGCGATGCGGAATTCGTCGCCGTTCAGCCGCATGACCAGCGGTGCTCCGACGACGGTGACGGTGTGTTTGGCGGAAGGCTCTGCCGTCTCGCCGGCGGCCGCGGCCGCACCCGAGGCGGCAATCATTGCACCGATCGTCAACATGGAAATCATCTTCATCGCGTTCTCTCCGTGATAAATCCGCCGCCCCTATCGCAACTGATGCGATGCCCTCACAATAGGCCGGCAGTAGCCTGCGGACAAACGACGAATTGTGCACGCCGGTCGAGTTCCGCTCATGTCACGCGCGCCGCATATGCACTTGAAGTCATGTCCCCGCCATCAGGTCCGGCGAAATAATCTCCTTCCACCACCGGTCTACTGCCAGTTATCGAAAAATCTCAGCGTCACGTCACGGTTTCACAATTCAACAGGGGAAACTCATGTCCACATCATCGATGATCCGCCGCATGCATCCGCTCGTGATGGTATTCGCCGGCCTCGCGTGCGCATCGCTGGCCTCCGCAGACGACATGGCGTCGTTCGCCACCGGCGGCTACGCCCGCGGCCTTCGCACCATGGCCGAAATGCACAAAATCGACACGGACGGAGACGGCACGGTCTCGAAAGCGGAATGGCTCGCCTATCAGGAAAGGGTGTGGGGCGCGCTCGACAAGGACAAGCAAGGAACGGTCGACGATAAAAAATTCCTTGCTCCGTCGCGCGAGATGGCGACCTTCGCGACCGGCGGCTACGCGCGCGGCCTCCAGACCAGGTCAATGATGCACAAGATCGACACCGACAACGACGGCACGGTTTCGCACGACGAATACATCGCCTACCAGACCAAGTTGTTCGACATGATGGACAAGAACCACGCGGGATCGCTTGGTCCGCAGGAATTTCTGGGCAAATAGCCCGTTGGGTCCACCAACCCGAGCGGCGCTGATACGCATGTTCCGCGGGCTTCTCGGGCTGTGCCTGATCCTCGTCCTCGGCATCGGAAACCGCTGCATGGCGACCGAGCGTCCCAAATATTCCGCTGAGCTCTCCGAGCCTCCCTTCGAGGTCCGACAGTACGCGCCCACGGTCGTTGCCGAGGTGCATGTCGACGGCACACGCGAAGAAGCCGTCAACACGGGCTTTCGCATTCTTGCGGGCTATATCTTCGGTAACAACGAGGCGCAGCAGAAAGTCGCCATGACCGCACCGGTGACCCAGGGCACGCGCGTCGCCATGACCGCACCCGTCGAGCAGAACGAGGCGCAGAGCGGCTGGGACATCCGCTTCACGATGCCCTCGGGTTACACATTGAGCACGCTTCCCAAACCCCGGGATCCCCGGGTGGCGCTCATTGCGGTGCCAGGCCGACGCATGGCCGCTGTCACCTTTTCCGGATTCTGGAGCGACTCAAATCTGCAGTCCCACCGGGCGCAGCTGCTCGACTACCTGGGCAAACACAAACTCACCGCGATCGCTGCGCCTGTCTACGCCTATTACGATCCACCGTGGACGCCTTGGTTCTGGCGAACCAACGAGGTACAGGTGGAAATCGCCGCTGCCCCGCCCTGACGCGGGAGCCTAAAAACGTCTGCCAGGATTCCCAGTCGTCGTATTCGGAAGCGCAGCGTACTCGGCGACAACCCCAGCAACGCGGCTGCGCCATTGCGACCTTCGATGACGCCGCCGCTGAGCGCCAACATCGCCTGCAGGTGCTCGCGTTCGACTTCTTGCAAAGTGCGGGCTCGTGGGCCGCAACTGCCCGGGAGATCGTTCGCCGGAGGGGCAAGCGTGGCGGGAAGGAGGTCGAAATCGCCTGCGGCGAGCTGCCTGCCCATGGACCGGATGCACGCGCGTTCGATCACCGAACGCAATTCGCGGATATTCCCCGGCCAGCTGTGCCGCTGCAGGACCTCCATCACGCTCGCGGGAGGATGCTGAAACGAGCGATTCATTTGTCCCATCTGCCGACGCAGCAGAAACTCGACCAGCGCCGGCAAATCATCCAGCCGCTCCCGCAAGGGCGCAAGTGATATCGGAAATCCGGCCAGCCGATAATATAAATCCGCTCGGAAGCGCCGATTTGCAACCTCTGCATGCAGATCACGATTGGTCGCCGCGACGATGCGAACATCCACCTTGACGGTGCGCGAACTGCCCACCGGCTCGAACTCCCGGTCCTGAATTAGCCGCAGCAATTTGCACTGCTGTTCGAGCGGAAGCTCGCCGATCTCATCCAGGAAAAGCGTGCCGCCGTCGGCCAGCTTGACGCGGCCGGAGCGGTCGCTGGAAGCACCGGTGAAAGCTCCTCGAACGTGCCCGAACAGTTCGGCCTCCATCAGGCTGGAGGTCAACGTCGTGCAGTCGATGTGAATCAAAGGCCCGGCCGCACGATCGCTCCGCTGGTGGATCCGATGGGCCAGCAGGTCCTTTCCCGTGCCGGTTTCTCCCATGATGAGCACTGGCGTGGTGGTCGGCGCCACGCATTCAATGTCCGCCAACACTGTTTTCAATGCCGTGCTCGCACCGACGATCCGCCACGCATCGACCTCCACCTGGTCCGCCGCCGGCGCCGGGCGCCGCCTGGTGAGATTGGCGAGGATTTGCGCGCAACCGCTGTCGGCACTGGGGTTGGCAAGTAGCATGTCAGTCCCTGAGAATGGTGGTTGAGCCCGTGACCGTCGCCGGGCGGCTTCTCGATCGAAGTTGAGTGTCCAACGCAACCGGGGGCGGCGTCCTCACGGCAACTTAACAATTCAATGAACCTGCCATGAAAGGCAGCCGCCGCGGCGGCCGCTGCCCTATACTGCTTGCCGCATGGGAGAGATGCCCACCGGTCCGAGTGGCTTTGCGCGCATCCTGGTCATTGAAGATGACCCGGACATCCGCGACGTGATCCGCATGCACCTGGAGAAGGAGCAGTTTGCCGTGGCGACCGCCGAGAGCGGCCTGCAGGGCCTGGCCCTCGCGCAGGGTCAGCCGTGCACTCTCGTGATTCTCGATCTCGGTCTTCCCGGGGTTGACGGTCTGGAGATTTGCCGGCAGCTCTCGGCCCTGACGCCGCGACCGCTGATCCTCATCCTCACGGCGCGGTCTGCGGAGATCGATCGCGTGCGGGGCTTGGATAGCGGCGCGGACGACTATGTCGTCAAGCCCTTCAGCATGCTTGAGCTCGTCGCACGCGTACGCGCATTGCTGCGCCGGCCTCCGCTCGCCGTCGAGCAGTGCGGGGATGGGGCGGCACGGACGGTCGCGGTGGGATCGCTCCTGATCGACCGCTGGGAACGGTGCGCGAAGCTGGGCGCTCGGCGAATCGAGCTGACCACGAAGGAGTTCGACCTATTGCTGTGGTTCGGCCGGCATCCGCAGCGGGTTTTCAGCCGCGCGGAACTTCTGGACGCGGTATGGGGCACCGGATACGAAGGGTACGAGCATACCGTGAATTCGCACCTCAATCGACTGCGGGCCAAGATCGAACACGATCCCACGCATCCGGCCATGCTGGTCACGGTGCGAGGCGGCGGCTACAAGCTGGTGCCCCCCGCACTCGAGCCTATGTCGGCGAGTTTGATGCCGCCGGGCCCTCCATCGGCAGATGGACCGTGAACCGGGTCCCCTTGCCGACTTCGCTGTCGACGACGATGCTGCCGCGGTGCAGTTCCAGAATTCTTTTCACGATGGCGAGCCCGAGTCCCGCCCCGAAGGCGCGGCCCGTGGTGTCGACTCTTTCATAGCGGTTGAAGATCCGATCGAGGTCATCGCGCTCGATGCCGCGTCCCGTGTCGCTAACGACGAGCACGATCCCCGACTCATCGGTGCCGAGCCTGACCGTGATCTTGCCGCCTGGCGGGGTGTGGCTCACGGCATTGACGACGAGGTTGTCGATTAGGCGCTGAAAAAGGCTGATGTCCCCGACGATCCGCGCGGACTCCACGCCGCGCTCGAGTTCGCAATCGATGCTCCGGCCCTCCGCGATCGAGCCGAATTCCTGCACCACGTCCTGCACGATTTCGGCGGGACTGAACCGCTCGAGAGCCAGCTTGGCCAGGGGATCGTCGAGCCGTACAAGCTCGAACAGCTCACGCACCAGGCGGATCAGCCGTTCGGCCTGACGCACGGCGATGCCGATGAAGCGTGTACGGTCGGACTCCGTCAGCGCCTCGTCGTTGAGACTGAGCCGGTCCAAGTAGCCGCGCAGCGACGTGAGCGGCGTGCGCAGATCATGCGCCAGATTCTCGATCAGCGAATTGCGCTCTTCGGTGGCACGTATGAGGGCTTGGGTCCTTTCTTCGACCAACGACTCGAGCTCGCGCTGCCGGGCGCGCAGCACCACCGTGCTCGCCTTCACGGTCAACGTGATGGCCATCAAGACCGCGAGGATTTCCAGCACGTGGAACCACATCGTCTGGTACCACGCCGCCGCCACACGGACCGTGACAAGCCGATCGCTCGCCGACCACAAGCCCGTGTGGTCGGTTCCGCGGACCCGCATCCGGTACACGCCCGGCGCCAGATTGGTATACATGGCCATACGGAGATCCGATCCGGCTGACACCCACTCCCGATCGTAACCCTCGAGCCGGTACTCGTAGCGGTTGTGAATGGGATCGGAATAATCGAGTGCCGCGAACTCGAACGCCAGGCTGTGGGCGTCCGGCGGGATCTCGAGGACCTGGTCGCCCTTGCGGGCGTTGAATCGCGAGGACGGCACCTCTTCGCGACCCACGGAGATGCGGGTGATCACCACATCCGGCGGCTCGGATGCCGGCGTGGCGCGATCTGGACGGATCAATGTGATGCCGTTGAGCCCGCCGAACATCAGCTCGTTGCACGACTCGTCCGCGCAGGCGCCGCTGAGGTAGCTGGAAGTGGCGATGCCATCGCCCCGCATGAGCCTGTTGACTTCGAACGACCGCGCATCGATGCGGGCTATCCCGCGGTCGGTGCTCACCCAAACGGCGCCGTGCCCATCCTCCAGGATCTTGTTGACGGCGCCGTTCGGCAGTTCGACGCCGAGATGCCGCACGACTCGTGCCTGGTCCGCCGCTCCGGCGGTGGGATCGACGACAAACAGTCCCTCGCTGTTCGTGCCGATCCACAGACGCCCTTGGCGATCGGTGTGCAGAGACTTGATGTGCGGATCCGCTATAGGATCCCCCGCGGGGCTCACGAGCAGAACATGTGTCGGCCCGTCTGCCGACAGCTTCAATCGGTACAGACCCTTGACGGTCCCGACCCACCGCGTGCCGCCCTGCCCCTTCGCGATCTCCCACACATCGCGAAGCTCGAATCGGCGCGATATCTGCCATTGGCTCGACGCACCGCCGTCGGTGCCACGCTTGACCACCCACAAACCTTCGGTGCCCCCGGCCCAGAGCGTGTCGGCGTCCGCGAGCAGCGCGAGCACGTGGGGCGGGCTGTCGAGTCCGGGAAACGGAATCGCGCTCGATCGCCGCGCCGCCCGGTCGAGCCACACCAATCCGTAGGGCTGGGCGGCTGCGAACAGGTCTCGGCCGTTCATGGTCGCGAGTGTCGCAATGGACGACGCTGCCGGCAGCGGATCGAGAGACACCCGCTCGGAGCCGGTGCCCCGGGGACCGATCAAGGCGATATCGGTGCCTGCAGTGATCGCGACCCGGCCATCGCCCATTGGGGCCACGGCCTTCACGAGTCCTTCTCCAACGTCATTCAACTCATCGCCGGTCAAGATCGTCGCCACGTCGTTGCGCGAATTGAAAAATCCAAACCCGCTGTTGGATGCAACCCATAGCAGCCCCCCCGATCGCGCATGAGATCGACCACGGCGTCTTCGGGCATGCTCGTGGCCACACCTTTCTCGTGTCGCAGCGCGCGCGTCCGCAGTGAGGCCGGGTCGACCCGGATGATCCCGGCGTTGGTGGTCCCGAACCAGATCTCGCCGCTCGAGGTTTCCGCGGCTCTCCAGATCGAGGGGATCGGATTGCGCCGCCGGATATCCTCGATTGCCTGAGCCTTGGCGGTCGACGGATCGATGACGTACGCACCATCCGCACTCGTCCCGACCCAGATCCGGCCCTCCGAGCTCTCCAGAAGCGCTTGCACCTTAGCACCCGCGGGCAGAGCAACGGGCTCGAAGCCGGCCTGTGCCGGCGCACGACGCTCCAGGCCGCGCCCGGATCCCACCCAGAGCACGCCGTGGCGATCGAGCAATATGCAGCCGATCCGCTCGTGGCTGAGGTGGCCCTGCGCGCTGACATCTCCGGGAAGGCGGGTCAAATCCTTGAGGTCGGCCGAGAGGTGCAGAACACCATCGGTTGTTCCAAACCAAAGGCCGCCCGCCGCATCATTCGCGAAGCCGACCACGGGTGCACGAGTCAAATCGATTGCGCCACCGCCGACCTTGCGGATGCAATCGGTCTGGGGCTCGTAGTAGGCAAGGCCGCCGCCGAACGTGCTGATCCACAAGCGCCCTGCATCATCGACGAACAGTGTCACCACGTAATCTGCCGGCAACGCACAGGCGTCGCCGGCGCGTGCCGCGTAGCCGCGAATTCGGTAGCCGTCCCAGCGTTCGAGTCCCGCATCCGTGCCATTCCAGATGAAGCCCGCCTGATCCTGCGCAAGGGTCCCCGGGCCGCCTGTGTAGGGAACGCCCGCGTCTTCGCTCGACTCACTCGCCACCAGGTGGAAGATCGATGCGGTGCGCTCGGTCCAGCGTGCTGCCTCTGCGGCGGATGCGATGCCGAACCACGTACTCGCGAGGGCTGCGATGCCGGCCAGGCGAGCGAGGCCGCGCCATGTTCCGCCGCAGAGCTCGGGAAGGCGCTGGTAGAGGGAAAGATTTCGCGCGGGATCCATGACGGTGAGCCGTTCCTTTTTCCCCATCTTACCGATAGTTGCCACCCGTAGTCCGCTTCCGACGACCCCGCCGATTCCCCGCCCACGGCCGGCTGTGGGGCGGTCACCGCGGGTGACGGCGGACCGCCGCGCCCTGCGGCGGAACGGCCGATCGACCGGCCGCAGTGAGGTGGAACGGTTATTGCAGCTGCATCACGCCTATGACTTCGATTACGCTTCGATGCCGCTGACCCAGCTGATCCAACACGGCAAAACCGCGTCGGACTTCATGGTGCGGGTGATTTACGGTTTGGTGTGGCCCAAGGTCGACGTGTTGATTCGACTGGCGCTGGCGGAGATTTTTTTCGCATCGGGTGTCATCAAGCTGTTCAGTTGGAATACCGCGCTCGATTTGGCCGCCAATGAATACCCGGTGAGCTTCATGTCGCCGGCCACTGCCGCGGTCGTCGGCGTCTCGATCGAGCTGGGCGGCGCCATGCTCCTCGCGCTCGGCTTCATGACCCGCTACGCCGCGGTACCGATGTTCGCACTATCGCTGGTGATCCAATTCGCCTACAAGCCCTTTGACAGCCAATTGTTCTGGGCAGCCCTGTTCGGATGGTATGCCGTGGTTGGAGCCGGTCCGATCTCCGTCGACAACCTGCTGCGGCGGGGACTCGCGGACAGTGCGCTGCCCTTGATCCCGCGGATCTTGCGTTTCTCGGCATGGTTGCGCGCGGATGCGGGACCGGTCTACTTGTCGCTGTTTCGGATCTGGCTGGCCGCCGCCCTGCTGACCGCGGCAGCGCACGTGATGCTGCCGCAAATGGGCGCGCTCTCGACGCTGCCTGCCTGGTTGCCGCTCGATGTCGCCGCGCGGGTTCCGGCGTCCATCGCCCTGGCCGGCGGTGTGCTGCTGCTGCTCGGCCTCGGCACGCGCTACTTCTGCGTCGCCGCGCTCCTCGGGGTCGTGGCGAATGCGATGATCGACCCGCGCGAGACCGACGCGGTGTATCTCCTGATGAGTTTCTCGATTCTGATCATTTTTGGAGGCGGAGCGTTGTCCCTCGATCGGGCCGCAGTCATGCTGATCGGCAAATTTCTGCCGCGCCCCGATCCGCGCGACCCCAAGGCGCTCACCGGCTTGCCGCGCGTCGTCATCGTTGGAGCCGGCTTCGCCGGCATCAGTTGCGCCGCCGGGCTGCGCAACGCCCGCGCCTCGGTGACCCTGATCGACCGCGCCAATTTTCATCTGTTCCAACCCCTGCTGTACCAAGTGGCGACTGCCGCCCTGTCGCCGGGCGACATAGCCGCTCCGGTGCGGCAGTTGTTTCGCAACGCCTACAACGTGCGAGTGCTCCTCGGAACGGTCAGCGGCGTCGATTCGCAGGCGCGAAGCGTCGAGACCGAGGCCGGCGCCATCCCCTATGACTACCTCGTGCTCGCGACCGGAGCGACCCACAGCTATTTCGGCAAGGACGCATGGGCGCCCTATGCCCCGGGCCTGAAGCGCATCGAGGATGCGCTGGAAATCCGCCGCAAGATTCTCACGGCGTTTGAACGGGCCGAGGCGGCCGGCAGCAACACGGAACGCACGGCGCTGCTCACTTTTCTGATCGTCGGCGGTGGGCCGACGGGCGTGGAATTGGCGGGTGCCATCGCCGAATTGTCGCGCTTCGGGATGGACAAGGAGTTCCGCCAATTCGATCCTGCGGATGCGCGGGTGGTGCTGGTGCAATCCGCGCCGCGCCTGTTGCCGGCGTTTCCGGAATCGCTCGCCGCCATCGCCCAGCGTTCGCTCGAGAAACTCGGGGTGGAAGTGTTGCTCGGCAGCCGCGTAGAGGCCATCGATGCGGACGGGGTTGCTGTCGACGGCCGGCGGATCGTCGCCAAAACGGTTCTCTGGGCGGCGGGTGTCACGGCGTCGCCGGCGGCAAAGTGGCTCGCAGCGCAGGCCGACAACGCGGGCCGCATCAAGGTGGGTTCCCACCTCGAGGTGCCGGGACTCACCAACGTCTACGCAATCGGCGATACCGCGCTGAGCGCCGCATGGAATGGTCAGCCGGTGCCGGGGCTCGCACCGGCGGCGAAGCAGGCAGGTGCCTACATGGCGCGAGTCATCAAAGCCAGACTCACGGCGCGCGCGGCGCCGGCCGCGTTCCGCTACCGGCATCTCGGAAGCCTCGCCACGATCGGTCGAAAGGTCGCCGTCGCCGATTTTGGCTTCATCAAGCTATGGGGAGCCCCGGCGTGGTGGCTCTGGGGCCTCATTCACGTCGGGTTTCTCGTCGGCCTGCGCAACCGGGTGACGACGATGATCAATTGGTTTTGGGCGTACCTCACCTTTCGCGGCGGCATCCGCCTGATCACCGGCGGCGAACCGCGCGGCGACCACCGCTCGTAGAGCGCATGCCGCGAGCCGAACGCAGCGGCTCGACTCGATCGGCACGTTCAGTTCGATTCGAGCAACGTCTCGTGGCCATCCGGGTCGCGCAGCATCAAAGCCGATGCACGCTCCCCCGATGTGAAGCGGATCGGCCCGGCCGAAACGTAGCGGTAGTGCTGCCTGCGCACCGCGGCATCGGTTTGGGGCACCTCGGCCTGCATGTCGATGTGCCAGTTCCAGACATCGTTGGACTGCGTATCGACCGGCATCGGGCGGCCGCTGCGCGGCGCCAGATATTCGAGCAATTCAATGCCGGGTCCGCGCTCGGCTCGCAGTGCTGTGATGCGCAGGCGTGCTCCAAATACGTTGTTCAGCCGCTCCTGCTCCGGTCCGTAGTTCTCGCTGCCGCCGGCAATCTTGAGGCCGAGGGTGTCGTGGTAATAGCGCAGACTCGCATCCGTGTCGGCAACGACGATCGCGGAATGATCGATGCCGAGAAACAGGGCATCGCCCGCCGACTGCCACTTCGGGTCGCCCTTGCCCGGCGGAAAGTGAAGTATCTCGAGGCTGTGGCCGTCCGGATCGCGAAAATAAAACGCGGCGATGCCGCCCGCGTTGGGATTCCACTGCGGCAGGACCTGGGGCCCCGTCGAGGCGAACTGGACGTGCTGACCGCGCAGGCGGTCGAAGGCCTGGTCCATGTCGCGGACGACGATGGCGACATGCTGGAACCATGCATCGTTGCTGCGTGAGTCGACTGGTATGGGACGACCACGCGGCGCGATGAATTCTTCGAGTTTCAATCTTTCATCGCCCAAGCGCAGCGCGACGATACGCACTCGCGCACCAAATACCCCGTACAAGTGCTCGTAGTCGTCGCCCGCGACCTCGCGGTCCGAGACCGTCTCGAAGTTGAGCACCGTCCTATAGAAGGCGACGCTGCGATCCATGTCGCTCACGGTCATTGAAATGGAGACGACCGCCTGGATCGGCGCTGTTGCGGCGCCGGAGGCGCGGGGAAGCGCCCCCAGAACCATCAGAAGAAGGAGCCCCGATGCGCTGCCTCTCCCCGCCCATCCCACCGCCCGCATTGTCTTGAGATGCATGGTCCTCAGCCCCTTCGATCTGCGTTATTGGATTTCAGGCGCTGCACCATGAGCTCGGTGGTGCGCAACGCCCAGGCATAGATCGTCAGCGATGGGTTGACGCGGCTGGAGCGCGGCAGGATGCTGCCGTCGACGACGTACAACGAGCTCATTCCATGGACGCGGCCCTCGGAATCGACCACCGATGTCTTGGGATCCCTGCCGGTCATGAGCGTACCGCTGACGTGCGCGGTTCCTGCGAGTCCGACGCGTTCGGAAAATGCCACCATGCCCGTGCGTGCCAACGCGGTCCGGAAGCCTTGAACGACGCGCCGGTGCTCCTCCACCGCCAGCGGTGTGCGCGCCGCGTCGTAGTCGACACACGGCAGGCCGTGGGTGGCCGGTGAGGCGGCGATGACGCGGTTGTCGCGGTGCGCGCCGTCCTCGGTTTGCAGAAAGAATCCATACGCATGGCTGCCGAGCAGGCGCGCAAGGGGGCGTGGAACGAGACGCGGGATCAGGGTGCTCATCAGCTCACCGTCGAAGCCCAGGGGCTGCACGCTGCTGTGCGGTAGATTGCAGTTGGCAAAGATCCGTGTCTTGCGGATCACGTCCGTCATCCGCGCGATGGAAATCCCGATCATGGCCGTGAGCAGATGATATTTGAGGTTGCGTCCGATGTTCCCGGCACACGGCAGGCGCGCGGCCAGATCTCGTGCGTCCACATAGCGTTGCAGCAGGCGCGGCGAGTGGAGCGCCCCCGCGGCCAGAATCACGGTGCGGCCCCTCAAGCAGGTTCCGTCCTCGAGTTGCACGCCCTCGATACGAGTGGCGTCGTTCGGATCGCCGAGAAGGTCGGTGACGGCGCAGCCCGTCTGGACACTCAAGGTGGGCATGTCTTGCACGCGGCGCAAGAACGATGTCTCGGCGTCGGCCTTGAGGTCCGCGACGGAGGCAAAGCCGTCGAAGTGCCTCGCCTCGGCGGGCGCTTTGAGAATGTCGACCGCCAATCCCATCGGCATGGATCGATGGCTCCAGGACGGGGTGCGGGCGATGAGCCGGTCGGCAATGCGCATGAGGTCCGGCTCGCCCTCGATGGTGCGCACCCCGAGCAGGCGTTCGGCCTCGATGTAATAGGGGACGATGTCATCGTAGCGGATGGGCCACTCGAGGCACGAGTAGGCCGGTTCCGCGGAAAACTCTTGAGCGTCGTAGCGCAGCAGCGCCGCGCCGTACCACTTGGTCTTGCCGCCCAGATTGAAGTACTCCTCCGGCATGAACGTGCGGCCGCGATTGTCCGCCCAGGATTCCCGACTCTTGAACTCGCCCCGGTGCACCACCCGTTTGAAGTCGAGCGTGCTGCCGTCCTTGGGCAGACGCATGCCCTTCTCGATGAGGACGATGCGCAGGCCGGCGCGCGCCAACTGGTACGCGGCGGCGCATCCGCCGGCGCCGGACCCGACGATCAGCGCGTCATGCATTACGGAGGAGTTCATCGCACCAACTCGGAAGTGTCGCAGTCGGCGTCGCCCACCGGCGGGGGGGTGTAGCCGCAGTGAATGCAACGCTGATCGGGCGGGTGCTGAAGCTTGGCGCAGGCCACCGCTTGCCGCCCGCGCCGATACGTGTACCACGCGGCGGCCGCCTGCATGCCGAGCACTGGCGCGATGAAGTAGATCCAAAGATCACTCCAGAGGCCCGCCGGGAATGCGGAGGCGAAGGAGCGCGCGGGATTCATGCTCATGCCCGACAATGGAGCTTCCAGGGTGATGTACGTGGCCACCAGCGCGCCTGCGCAGAGACCGGTGTATTTCGCATAACGCGCGCTGTTCGAGACCCGTAGGATCACCGACATCAGCAGCGCCGAAATCAGCACCTCGGCGAGGAACGCCCCCGGCACGCCGAAATAGCCGGGCGCGGTTGCGACGTAGCGGACGGGCGGGGCCACGAAGGCATCGCCAAGCAGCGCTGCGGCGATCGTAACGCCGGCGACGCCGCCGGTAAACTGCGCCAGAATGAAGAATGCCGCGTCCCAGGGCGCGACTTTGCCGAGCCGCAGGAACGTGAGCGTCACGGCCGGATTCATGTGCGCGCCAGAGCGCTTGCCCCACGGCGAATAAATGAGGGCGACCGCGGTCGAGCCCATGGCGAGTCCCACCAGCGCGCGCTGCACATCGGGACTCGGAATCAGCTTCGTCAGGGGCGATGCAGGAGACCCAAGCAACGTTGCGAATACGCCGGCGGAGATCATGAACATCCCCAACGCCCACCCCTCGATCAGGTACTCCGGCCAGTGCCTGCGCAGCGCGACGATGGGACCGGAGGGAGCCTTTGCAGCAGGCATCATCCCCCCGTCTCGAAACCGGGATACAGTGTCATGCCGCCATCCACGAACAGGCTGATGCCGTGCACGTAATCGGCATAGTCCGAAGCGAGCCACACCGACGCGCGGCCGATCTCGTCCGCCTCGCCGATGCGCTTGTAGGGAATGAGCTTCAACAGCTCGTGATACGCTTCCGCGGTTCCCCAGGCCTCCATGTTGATGGGCGTGCGGATCGCGCCGGGACAGATGCTGTTGACGCGAATGCGATAAGGCGCCACTTCCTGCGCCAGGCTCTTCATCATCAGCATGACACCCCCCTTCGAGGCCGCGTAGTTGACGTGACCCGCCCACGGAATCACCTCGTGCACCGAGCTGATGCACAGGATCTTGCCGGCTGCGCATGACACCGCCGGCACCACGCCGCGCCGCTTGAATTCGCGCACCGCTTCGCGCGCGCAGAGGAATTGGCCCGTCAGGTTGACGCCGATGACCTTGTTCCATTGCGCGAGCGTCAGGTTCTCGAAGGCGGCGTCTTGCTGCAGGCCCGCGTTGTTGACCAGCACGTCGATGGTGCCCAAGGCCTCGATGGCCTGCTTGAACATCGACTGCACCTGGCTTTCGTCGGCGACGTCGGCACGGATCGCCATTGCGCGCACGCCGCAGGTGCGAATTTCGACCGCAACCTCCTCGGCGGTGTCCTGGTCGGAAACGAAATTCACGACCACGTCCGCTCCGGCTTGTCCGAGCGCCAATGCGATGGCGCGTCCGATGCCGGAGCCCGCCCCCGTGACCAGGGCCTTCTGCCCCTGCAACATGTGCTGCGGCGGACATTGTGGCATGACAGGTCGGGGCAGATGCGATGGATGCGTGGGGCTGGTCATGCTTATGACTCCTGGTGGTCGGGTTTCATTTGTTGGTGCGTTGCCGGGGCTGCAGGAGCTTGGCGACCAGTCCGGTCCAGCCGGTCTGGTGCGAGGCGCCGACGCCGCGTCCGCTGTCACCGTGAAAATATTCGTAGAACAGCACGTTGTCGCGGAAGTGGATGTCCTCCTGATGGCGGGGATACTGGGAGAACACGGGCCGCCTGCCGTGCGCGTCCTTCAGGAAGATCCTGGTCAAACGGGTGGCGATCTCGCGCGCAGCGTCATCGATCGAGATGAACTTTCCCGATCCCGTCGGACACTCGATTTTGAAGTCATCACCGTAGTAATGATGGAACTTCTGCAGTGATTCGATCAGCAGATAGTTCACCGGAAACCAGATCGGCCCGCGCCAGTTCGAATTGCCGCCGAACAGGCCGGAATTCGATTCGCCCGGCAGATATCTGACGCTCAAGTCCATTCCGTCGACGTTGAAGACATACGGGTGCTGATCGTGGTGCTTGGAGATCGCCCGGATGCCGTAGTCGGACAGGAACTCGGTTTCATCGAGCATGCGCGCCAGGATCCGCTTCATGCGATGACCGCGCAGCAGCGACAAGAGGCGCCGATGACCCCGTCCCTCTTCGTTCCAATGCGACACCAGGGAGGCGAGCTCCGGACGGTATTTGAGGAACCACTCCAGCCGACGCTTGAATTGCGGCACCTTGTCGAGCAGTTCGGGCTCCAGGGTTTCGACCGCGAACAGCGGAATCAGGCCGACCATGGAACGCACTTTGAGCGGCACCATGGCGCCGTCGGGCAGGTGCAGCACATCGTAGAAGAACTCGTCTTCCTCGTGCCACAAGCCGATCCCTGCATCGCCCACGTTGTTCATCGCCGCCGCGATATGCAGGAAATGCTCGAAGAACTTTGTCGCCACGTCTTCGTACACGGGGTTGTGCTGGGCGAGCTCCAGACTGATGCGCATCAGATTGAGCGAATACATCGCCATCCAGCTCGTGCCGTCGGCTTGATCGATGTGCCCGCCCGTCGGCAGTTGCGCGCTCCGGTCGAACACACCGATGTTGTCGAGCCCGAGAAAGCCGCCCTGGAAAACGTTGCGCCCCTCGGCATCCTTGCGGTTCACCCACCAGGTGAAGTTCAGCATCAGCTTGTGGAACACCCGCTCGAGGAAGGCGAGGTCGCCCTGGCCGCCCCGGTGATTGCGGTCCATTTGATAGACGCGCCATGTCGCCCAGGCGTGCACCGGTGGATTCACGTCGCCGAACGCCCATTCGTAGGCGGGAATCTGGCCGTTCGGGTGCATGTACCATTCGCGGGTGAGGAGTACGAGCTGCTCCTTGGCGAATTCCGAATCGACCAGTGCGAGGGATATCGTGTGGAAGGCGAGATCCCAGGCCGCGTACCAGGGATACTCCCATTTGTCCGGCATCGAAATGATGTCGGCGTTGTTCAAGTGTGTCCACTCCCGATTGCGGCCGTGGCGCCTCTCGGCCGGCGGCGGGATCTGGGCGGGATCGCCGTTGATCCACTCGGCAATGTCGAAGTAGAAGTACTGCTTGCTCCAGATCATGCCGGCAAGCGCCTGGCGCTGCACCAGCCGCGCATCCGCATCGCCGATATCCTGCTGCAGCTCGGCGTAGAAGTCGTCGGCCTCCGCGGCGCGCCGGTCCACGATTCGATTGAGCTCTGCGGGGGCCACGGACGGCATCGAGCGCGACAGCCGCAACTGGACGCTGACCGAGCCACCGGCCGGTACGTCGAAGCGAAATTGCGCCGCCGCCTTCGTTCCGGCGGGTTGGGCCGCTATCGCCTCGCGCCTGCCGTCGATCAAGAACTCGTGAAAAGCGTCCTTGAATGGGCCCGCCGCGGCCGCCGCATGGAGTTTTCCGACGTTGGTCTCGTTCTCGGTGAACAGCCAAAGACCCTCGGCGCCGTTCTCGCCGAGAGCCTGGCAGTGGTATGCGCCTAGTTGCTCATGCTCGGCGACGACACCGCCGTCTCGCGCGCGAATGAGGGGCTTCGGGCTTTGCCGCTTCCAGCTCCAGGAGTTGCGGAACAAGAGCTGAGGCAGGATATGCAAGGGCGCGGACGCGCCGCCCCGATTATGGGCGGTGATGCGCATCAGCACGTCGTCGATCTGCGCTTGGGCGTATTCGACCACGACATCGAAATAACGGTCGTCGTCGAAGACGCCCGTGTCCAGCAGCTCGTACTCCGCCGCCCCGGCGCCGCGGCCCCGGTTCTCTGCGACCAGGTTGGCGTAGGGAAAGGCTGCCTGCGGATACTTGTACAACATTTTCAAATAGGAGTGCGTCGGCGTGGCATCGAGGTAGTAGTAGAGCTCCTTCACGTCCTCGCCATGGTTGCCTTCTCCGTTGGTCAGACCGAACAGGCGTTCCTTCAGGATCGGGTCGCGTTCGTTCCAGAGCGCGAGCGACAGGCACAGCGTCTGTTGATCGTCCGAGAAGCCGGCGATGCCGTCCTCGCCCCAGCGGTAGGCCCGGCTGCGGGCATGATCGTGCGGGAAGTAGTCCCAGGCATTGCCGTGGGGGCTGTAATCTTCGCGCACCGTGCCCCACTGGCGTTCGCTCAGATAGGGCCCCCACTTCTTCCATGCCGCCGGCGCGGAAGCGCATTCGGCGAGACGCCGCTTTTCTGCATTCATGATTTGATCCTCTGTTCGCGCGTGATCTCGCTCCAAGCCCGCAAAACCTCGGCCACTCCCCAGGCCTGCGCGAAGCAGCCTCGCGCCTCGAATGGCGGATCCCCGTCCATGATCTCGCTGATCTGCCCGACGCAGGCCTCACGCAGATGCGCGGGTATGCCTCGCAGCAGGTCGAGCGCCGCGGCGGCATCCCGGTGAACGCGGTGGTGCGCGGTCGCCAGCGGGCCCAGCAGCCAGGTCCACACGGTGCCCTGGTGATAAGCGGCGTCGCGCTCCACGGGGCCGCCGCCATAGCTTCCGATGTAGCGGCTGTCGCGGGGGGCGAGGGAGCGCAAGCCGACCGGGGTCCACAGCTCGGTGATGCACACCTCGAGGATGCGCCGGGCCTTCTGGTCGCTGAGCAGTTCATGCGGCAGCGACAGCGCAAAAATCTGGTTGGGGCGCAGGCTCGCGTCGCGGCGGCGACCTGCCGGGTCGGTATCGCCCTCTGGACCGTCGATGACGTCATACAGATACCCGCCGCCGTCGAACCAGAAGGCGGCTTCGAAGCTGGCGCGGACGCGCCCCGCGAGAGCGCCGTACTCGATCTGGTCCTGGGCTTGATCCAGATCCGCCGCTAGATCGCGCAGAATGGACACGGCATTGAACCACAGCGCATTGATTTCCACCGGCTTGCCAATTCGCGGCGTGACCACCCAATTCCCCACTTTGGCATCCATCCAGGTAAGCTGCACACCAGCCTCGCCGGCCCTGAGCAGCCCGTCCGCCGCATCCATGCCGATGCCGTAGCGCGTGCCCCGAACGTGCCATCCCACCATGTCCTTGAGGGTCGGATAAATCTCCGCCGCGAACGCGCGATCGCCGCTCGCGCGCAAGTAATCGTGCACGGCGACGAAGAACCACAGGCTCGCATCCGCCGTGTTGTATTCCGGGGCCTCTCCGCCATCGGGAAAACGGTTGGGCAGCATTCCCTCGCTGACGAAGCCCGCGAAGGTGCGCAGCACGCTGGCCGCTATGTCGGCGCGCCCCGTGGCGAGGGCGATGCCGGGCAGCGCAATCATGGTGTCCCTGCCCCAATCGCTGAACCAGGGGTAACCGGCAATGATCGTCTTGCCCAGCGGCTTGCCCGCTTGATCGCGCCGCTCGACCACGAATTGATCGGCGGCGAGCGCGAGCTGATCGATGCCCGCGAATTCAAGGTCCCGCCCACCCTGGTGCGCACGATCGAAATGCCTCACGAGATCGCCCTGTCGCTGACGTTCCACGGCGAGCGCGGCGGCCGCCGGCATGGAATCGTGCGTTTCGGCGCTCAGGATCATCGCGCGGGTCTCGCCGGCCGCCAGCTCGAACTCGAAGCTGGCCGGTCGCAGAAGATCTTCGATGTCATCGAGCCCGCGGGCTGCCTCTTCGCGGTGCTTGAAATTCCAATAGGCGGTCGGGTTGACCTGCACCGTCGCTCCCGCGCTCACCAGCCGATACGGCCTCGCGCCCTCGTGCGCATGGATCATGACTCCATCCGGGATGAGATCGATGCCGAAGTTGAGCGCGCCGCGCAACTGCCAGTGGTAGTCGCGATACGTGCAAAGCGGATCGATCGTCAGCCGCAGCGGCTTCAGGCCGCCGATGCGGGTGAACTGCACGTACGTGGTGTTCTCGCCGTGGCGCATCCATATCCGCTGCTCGAGGCGCGTATCGGCGATCAGCCAGGTCCAGATTGGAACGAGCCCTTCCAGGCGGAAAGACTCCAAGTGGCAATGCCCATGGGGATCGATGGTGCCATCCCCGAACTCGTTGGTCGCGAGTTGCGCCCGCGATCCGCCATACTGGACGGTGACATCGAGCTTCGCCACCAGAGCGGTGCGTTCGACAGGCGGGCGCAGCGCCGCGAACAACAGCCCATGATAACGTCGGGTGTTGACGAGGCTCAGGGTGCCCGCCGCAAAGCCGCCGATGCCGTTGGTGAGCAGCCACTCGCGCTGCCCTGTCGGCGCGAATCCACCCAGCACATCGCGCGTCATTTCGATGGCGGCGGGAAGCCGCAGCGGCTCGCAAGCGCGCTCTGGCCCGGCTTTTTTCATGGCTGCATCCCCGGTACCAGCACGTCGATCCGATATAGGCGATCGCTCGCGCAGAGATAGAGCGTGTGTCCGTCGCCGCCGCCCCAGGCGAGATTGTGCACGGACCTTGGCACGGTGATCGTGCCCAGATGCTTTCCCGCCGGTGAGTACAGGCGCACGCCATCCGGCGCGGTGACGTACAGGTTGCCCTGGGTGTCGATCTTCATGCCGTCGAGCGCGTCGTCGCCGGGCAGCTCGGCGCTCATGTCGACGAACACCTCGCTCTTGCCGATCGAGCCGTCGCGCTTGACCGGAAATCTCAGGATGACTTTGCGCTTCGGCGACCAGTTGTCGACGTACAGGTAGCGTTCGTCCGGGGAGAAGGCAAGTCCGTTCGGGCCGTCCAACTCGTCGCTGACGAGGGTCACCTTGCCATCCTTGGCGCGGAACACGCCAGAAAACGCGAGCTCCTTGCGAGGGTCTTCGAAGAATTTCGGCAGCCCGAAAGGAGGATCGGTGAAGAACAGGCTCCCATCGGACTTGTAGACCAGGTCGTTCGGGCTGTTGAGGCGCTTGCCGTGGAAGCTCGACGCAAGGACGGTGAGGCTACCGTCCGCCTCCAGGCGCACGATGCGGCGGTTGCCGTGCTGGTTGATCGTGAGCCGGCCCTGCCGGTCCACGGTCAGCCCGTTGGACCCGGGCTGCCCATAATCGGCGATGTCTGCGCCCTCGTAGCCGCTATGCTCGCGATAGACGGAGAGCGCCGCGCCCCGGGGATCATAGGCATAGATCCGGTTGGCATTTGGATCGCTGAACAATAGATGCCCGTCCTTGCGGATCCAAATGGGCCCCTCGGTGAACTTGAAGCCTTCGGCCAGCTTGTAAAGCTTGGCATTCGGCGGCACGATCCCATCGATCGACGGGTCCAGCCGCTCGACGTGAACATTGACCTCCTGGGGCTCTACGGCGATCGGGCCGGCGGTTGAGGCATCCGGCCTCGAGAACGACAGCTTGGCGAGGCGCATCCAGATGTAGTTCGTCGGCGGATCGGACAAGGGCCCATTGATGCCGAACACGGCAATCTCAATTTTCTGCCCCGGCACGACATTGCGCGCGACGATCAGTCGATTGACGGCATTCCATCCCTTGATCATCGAGCCGCCGCTCTGCGCAAAAGCGCGCGGCAGCTCTCCGTCGACCCAAACCTCCGCGTAGTCATCGATCGAGGTCTCGAACGTGATGCTGCTGCCCCGCGTGTCGAATTCGCCGACGCGCGCAGGCACGGTCACCTGGATCCGATACCAGGCAAACGACATGCGGCCGGCCCCGCGGTGCTTGGCGAGTGTGGTCGCGTCGATGACCGGCCAGTCGTGGTCGTCAAAATCACGAACACCCGCATGCGGCTGGATGTCCCAGGTCGACCCCCGGGCTCCCGTCGGCTGACCATCGGCGCCCGCCTCGCTGAAAGGCACGCGGACCAGGTCCACGTCCCGGTATCGCCAGCTGCCCTGGACCAACGCGGCACCCTCGGCGGTCGTCAGATCGATGCTCGCGGCGGTAGGGTCCGCTTCCGTCGCCGCCGCAACCAGCGGTCCGGCGGGGATCAGGCCGAGCAGGAGGACCAGGAGGCGAATCGGATGGGGCATGGTCGTAGGCTCCCGCTCAGAGCGAGGACGATTTGACGACGTAGTAAGTGAAGGGGACCGTCACCTTCTTGAACCAGTGCGGTATGCCGTGCGGAATCACGACAACGTCGCCGGCGCCGATATGGTGTGTCTCGCCGCCCTCGATCGCCGATCCGCGCAACTCACCGTCCGCAACCGGGTGTTCGCCGCTGACCTGACCGCCAACCACGAGGTCGGCGCTGCCCTTCAACACGTAGAAGATATCGGTTTCCCGCACGTGCACCTCGACCTCGCCGGCCCCCCCTCGATGGCTCGCGTCGACATGGAATCCCTCGCCGCTCACCAGCCGCGCATCGTTCGCGAATGCCGCATCGACGGTCGCGCGCGGTACCACGATGACACCCGTGACGCCCGGCGCATGTTGTGTGGAGAACTCGGCCGCCGCGGCGCTCGCAATCTCGTCGTCCTGAGCGGCGTTCGCCGCGCCGCTGACTCCGATCGCTCCGGCGACCTGTCCGCCGATCTCGATCGGAACACCGCCCATCAGCGGCGTGAACGTCGCGACTTCCGGCACCGCCAGCATCGCGTAGCGCCCCTTGTTCACGATGTCCTCGAATACACGGGTCGGCTTGCCGAACAGCACCGCCGTACGCGCCTTTCCAATCGAGATGTTCGCGGCGTTCTGGAAGGTTCCGTCGATGCGCTCGGCGTACAGCAGCACGCCCCCCGCATCGACGATCGCAATCGCCGCGCCGGGCGCCGCGTGCTCGCGCGCGTAGCGGATCGCGGCGCCGGCGACCGATTTGGCCCCGTCGATCGTCAGCGTGGGCCGGCTGACGAAGTCCGCGGCGCGCGCTGGCACCTCGGTCATGGCGAGTAACAGAAGTGTCAGGATCGGTATCAAGCGCTTCATCGGTTGCTCCTATGCATGAGCCGGGGGTTGAACGTTGCGTTCCTGCAGAGCCTGCTGCTCGGCCAGGTTGATGTAGGCCGAGCCGGGGGCGGCGCTCAGGTGCCGGAGGCCGACCCGTGCAAGGGTTTGGGCGACGCGTCGCGGAGTGCCTAAGTCGCTCCATCCACAGTCCGGAACCGTCACGACACGCAGCCACGGCTCCTGCCCTTGCAGCACATGGCGTGAAAAATCCAGGGTCGGCAGCCGTGGATAAAGTTGGCGCGCCGCGGCTGCATCATGGGTACCGAGCCGGTCCCGCCCCACGACTTCCGCCATGTGCGCGAGGAATTGCGGATCCCGCGCCGCGTACAGGCGCAGCAACGCGCGTGCCGACGCGGCGATGATGAACATGTTGAGCATGGCTCCCTCCGACATCAGCAGCCGCGCCGTGTCGATCGCCGGCTTTTCGACGAACCGCCGCACCGGCGCGGCAGAGCGAGCGCTCTGCCGGCCAGGCACGATGTAGCCGAGCTCGGGGTCGGCATCCTGGGGCGTGAGACCGAGCAGAAATACGTGCCGGCGATCCTCGCCGGCGAGGCGGATCGCGCGCCGCATGGATTGCGCCAGCCCCGACTCGTCATGCACGAAGTGATCGGAGGGCAGCACGAGGACAGTTGCTCCCGGATCGCGCGTCACGATGTGCAGCAGCGGCAGCAAGAGGCCTGCTGCGGTGCCCTTGTTTTCCGGCTGCACGATCACGTTGTCCGGCGGCAGCGACCGCAACGCTCCTTCCCACCAGCGCCGGTGACATCCGGCGACGACCGCCAGCACGCGACTGCGGGAAGTCACGGCCTCGCCGCGTGCCAGCGCCTCATCCAGCAGCGAGGCGCCGCCGCGCAGCGAACAAAACTGCTTGGGCACGCTGAGCCCCTCCGCCGTGGTCGTCAGGCTGCTGAGGCGGGTGCCTTCGCCGGCCGCGAGAATCAATGACCAGACCTTGCCGTCGCTCATAACGCTAGCTCCTCTCCGTTTCAAGCCCTTGCTCGACGAACCTCATCAAGTTCGCTTCCGCCTCGAGCCAGTCCTGAAGGGGATCGCCGCCCGCGAAACCGCGCGCCGCGGCGCGCAGATATGCCGCCTCCGCGATGCGGTTGTATCGCTCTTCGGCGGTCAGCGTCGCGGGCGGCTGCGCAATGAAATCGTTCAAGCTCCCGGCGCTCCCGCACCTGGCAGACCCGCCGCGTGGTCCCCGCGAGATTTGAGCAAGCCATCGATCAGCGGCGATGCTCCGATCAGAAGGACTCCGTCGTTGCGCAACGTGCAAAGCAGGCTGAGACCGGCAGCGTCCGCAAAGCTCAGGTGTTGCAGGTTGACGCAAACCGGTTGTTCCCTCTGCAGTGCCGTGACGGTCGTGCCTAGTTCGTCGACCCAGGGGCCGACCAGTTTCCCGTCCACGTCAACCGTCGCGAGCGTCGAGGTTCTCGATTGATTTATGCGCAGCATGTCGTCGGTTCCCCTGTTGCCCGCGATTGAGCTCGCGGGCTACGACTGCATGAAGCAAGTATCGGGCCAACGCAAAAAAAGCGCATGCCGGCGATCATCCAGGGAACATTCGGTCGCCGTTGGCGGGGTTGCGGGCCGCGGGGCCGCAAAAGGGCCACCGTCGCTCGTGGGTCGCCACCGCCGGCGGCGGAATTACCCGCTCAGTGGGCGCCTCGGCTGATCCTGAGCTTTTTCATGCGATGGCGCAGGGTGCCCGGTTTGAGACCCAACCGCACTGCCGCCCCTTGGCTGCCCTCGATGACCCAGTTTGCGGTTCTGAGCACATTGAGAATGTGCTCACGCTGGATGGAGTCGAGGTCGCTCGACTCGGCGTCCGCCGGCCCAGCCGCCGCGCCGCTCGCGCGCACCGGCTCTGAGTTCCCC
This sequence comes from uncultured Gammaproteobacteria bacterium, assembly GCA_963748995.1. Classification (GTDB taxonomy): domain Bacteria; phylum Pseudomonadota; class Gammaproteobacteria; order Steroidobacterales; family Steroidobacteraceae; genus Bog-1198. The sequence continues at coordinate 203,473 of CAVVKU010000013.1, forward strand.
GCCGGCGCCGCCGGCTTGAGCTCCGGGCCGGGCATGTCGATATGGATTTGCAGCATGGGCTTGTTGTCGAGAATCAGCGCACGCTCGACAATGTTCTCGAGTTCGCGAATATTTCCGGGCCATGGGTAGCCCACCATCCGCAGCATCGATTCCGCGTCCACCGATTCGACGTGGCGCCCGACACGCGACGCGTGCCTCTGGACGAAGAAATGGACAAGCAGCGGAATGTCCACGGTCCGCTCACGCAGCGGCGGCAGTTGCAGCGGAAACACATTGAGCCTGTAATAGAGGTCCGCCCGGAATTTTTCCTCGCGGATGCTGCGACCGAGGTCGCGGTTCGTGGCGGCGATCACGCGCACATCGGTGCCGATGGTCTGATTGCCGCCTACGCGCTCGAACTCCCGCTCCTGCAGCACGCGCAGCAGTTTGACCTGCACGTCCGGTGGCACTTCACCGATCTCGTCGAGAAAAATGGTGCCCGTATGGGCGAGCTCGAAACGCCCCACGCGCCTTTGGATGGCCCCGCTGAACGCGCCGCGTTCGTGTCCAAAGAGCTCGCTTTCGATCAGGCTGACCGCAAGAGCGGCGCAATTCACCTTGATGAACGGCTTGTCGGCCCGCTTGCTGGCGGAGTGGATCGCGCGTGCGATCAGCTCCTTGCCGGTTCCACTCTCGCCGGTGATCAGCACCGTCGCATCGGTGGGCGCCACCCGTCGAACATTTTCCAGGACTTTCACCAGACCCGCGCTCGCGCCGACGATTTCCTCGAAGTTGTGGACCGCCTTGAGCTCCTCCTGCAGGTACAGATTCTGGGCCTTCAGCCGGGCTTGTTCCTGTTCGAGCAGCACCCGCTCGGTGATGTCGATGAACATCGTGCGGGTGTAGCTGCCGCTGCGGTCCGGGTTCGACCACCACTGGATCCAGATCGGATTGCCGGTGTCCTTGCGCCGCAGCTCGAGCACGACGCCGCTGGTGTCCGTGCCCGTGCCGACCGACTCGAATGCCTCGTGCATGCGCCGCTGCGCATCCGGCGTGTCCGGTACCATGTCCTTGCCGACCATGTGTGGAACATCTTCGGGTGTGATCCCGAGAATACGACGCGCCGCGCGATTGGCACGCAGGAATCGGGAATCGAGGGTTTCGTGGACGTAGGCAATGGGCGCTTCATCGAACAAGTCCCGGAGCTGGTCCTCCTTGTCCCGCAGTTCGCGTTCCAGGTCCAGGCGGCCGAGTTCCGCGGCGGCCCGCGCGGCAAAGATCTTGAATACCGCGAGCGTGCGCGGCTGATCCGCCATCGGCGATTCGTCGAACGCGCACAGATGGCCGAGGATGCGCCCGTCGCTCGAGATGAGCGGGACGCCGAGGTAACTCTGGATTCCGGGTTCCGCTTCGGCGTACTTCTCCTCCAGGCCGCGCGGATAAAAGCAAAGTCCGCCGTGTATGACTTCCGCACACGGCGTTCCTTCCAATGCGTACTCGATGTTCGGGACGAGTTTGCCGTGGGACCAGTAGGCCAACGTGCCGATGCCCCCGGGCGGGACGAATCTTGCAACGAAGGCGTGGTGAGTTCCGATGGCCCTCGCCAGGTGCTCGACCAGCGTGCGGAAGAAAGCGTCGCCCGTCGCCGCTGCGGTTCCTTCGGCGATGATCCGCAGCGCACTCAACTCATGGTCGGCGCTCGAGTGGTCGTCGGCGTACGCGGGGTGTGGATCTTGCGATTTCGTAGTCAACGGCCCAGGTTACCACGCGCGTGTCGATCGGAGCTTCGCGATAATCAGCCGATCCACCGCGATGCTGCCACTTCCGAAAACGATGAGCATCGCCAGCATGAATCCCCAGAGGACATGTTGCGCCAGAGCCGCCTCGAACCCCTCCGCCAGTAGCACCTGGCGGTATGAGATCACCGCCATGGCGTTGACCGCGAAAAGCCCGAGCGGCGCGATGCGCCCGCCGATGCCCAGTATGACGAGGGTGGAGAAGAAGAGCTCGCCGAAGGCGCCGGTTACCGCCGCAGCGTACGGAGGCAGCAGGGGCACGTGATATTCGTCTCGGAACAGTTCTAGCGTGCTCTGCCAGCTGGTCACCTTGATCCACCCCGATTTGAGAAACTGCCACGACACGTACCAGCGCGTTGCGAGCACGAAGACGGACTGTAACGAGTTGGCTCCGCGTGCCAGTAGCTCAAACGGTCGCGCCACATTTCCAATGTCAGCCATCGCGGTTTCTCCCTGCAATTTCATGAGTTTCCATCGGCACGTGCGCCGTGATGTCCGCAATGGCCTCGAGTCCCAGAAGCTCCCGCAGGCAGGCGGTCAGATCGAACTCCGGGCTCAGCGCCGCCGCAGCCGTCGCGGCGGCGCTGAGCGGCGTGCCCAGCTGGAATTGTCGCAACAGCTCGAAGCTGCCCGCCTTGAGTTCGCGCAATTCGACATGCTCTTCGCGTCGGATCAACAGCACACGGCTTCGGCCCGCGTCGAGGCGTATTGCCGCATCGCTCGGCGCGTGTGGCTGGTTGGCCTGCCAGATCGCGAAGATCGGGAATTCCGACTCGACCAGGCCCAGCGCCGGGCGCGGGACGAACTTCAGACCCTCGTAGTCCTCGGGCGCGACGGCGTGCAGCAACGCAACGTCGACGGGGCCGCGCTCCTGCGCGGTCAGCACCAGCTGGTAGCACCACTCCAGTGCCGCAACGTCGGAAAAATAGCCGTGGAGGGTGTCCGCGAGTTCGCCGCGGAGAAACTCGGGGTAATTTGCGCCGAGGTGCTGCAGGTCGCCCGATTGCGAGGGATGCATTTGCTGGAATTTCGCCACGCTTTGCTCGAACCAATCGGCTCCGCTCAGCCGCTCGACCACCGGGTAGGCTTTCTGCATCACAGCCAGCGCGCCAATCCGGTAATTATTGCGATAAATCTGAATTCGTCGCTCCGGGGGTATTCCGGCGTCGAGCACCCAATCGGCCATTGCGCCTGCATCCTCCGATCGGATCGCGGCGCAAAACGCGATCTGCACCTCACGCAGCGAGGGCATTCAGGCGCTCCAGGCGGTGATTGGCCTTGGCCGCCTCCGACAGCAGAACCTCGAGAGCCGGAATATCCGCATCCCATTCGATCAGGGTCGGCAGGGGCCCGAAACAGTCGAGCGCGAATTCGTACAGGCTCCACACGGCATCGCACACGGGCGCCGAGTGGGTATCGATGAGGATCTCGCGCTCTTCGAAGCGCTTGATTGTGTGGCCCGCGAGATGCAGCTCATAGATGCGTTCCCGCGGCAGCGCCGACAGATAGCTCCGCGCATTGAAACCGTGATTGCACGCGCTCACGTAGACGTTGTTCACGTCCACCAGCAGGCCGCAATCGGTTTGCGCCGCAAGCTCGCCAAGAAATTCCCATTCGCTCAGCTGTTCACCGGCAAAGCGCAGGTAACTCGACGGATTTTCAATCAGAATTCTCCGGCCGAGGAAATCCTGGACCGCGCTGACGCTCCCGATCATGTGGAGCAGCGCCTCCTCGGTCATCGGCAGCGGCAAGAGATCATTCAAGTGCATGCCCTGAATCGAGCCCCAGGAGCAATGCTCCGAGACCAGCGCCGGCTGGCAGCGGTGGACCAGTCGCTTGAGCCGCCCGAGGTGATCGCGGTTCAGCGGATCCGCCGACCCCAGGGACAGGCCGACGCCATGAAGGCTCATCGGATAATCGGACCTTGCGCGCATCAAGCGCTCGATCTGCACGCCGCCGGCAGCGAAATAATTTTCGCTATGTACCTCGAGCCAGCCGACCGGCGGCCGCTCGCGCACGATCTGATCATGATGCGGAGCCCGCAGGCCGATTCCGGCTGTCGCCGGAACCGACCCCGGGAGCGCCGTTCGATGGGTTGACGGCACCTCGCTCACTTCGGAGTGAGACTCGCGTTGACGATGCGCTCGCAGGTACCTTTCGGCACCTTGATCCACTCTTTCCCGCTGGTTTCCTTCGACTGTCCGGCACAAGCATGCGCCGCACCGGCGCAGTCGTTTTGCCCGGCCTTGTTGATGCCATAGCACTTCTCGGAGCCGGAATCGACGGTCACAGGGCCCGCCATGCTGATCGTACTCAGGGCAAGCAGGCTGCCGATCGCCGTAAAAATTAAAGTCGACTTCATTCAAATTCCCCTTCGGTAAAAGTTGTAGTGGTAAGACGATATCTAACGCGGTGGAGTGCAGATCATCCACTCCGCCGAATCCACATACGGCAGATGCACGCCTCGTGCCATGCCGATAAGTATCGTCGAATCAAAGGCCTGGGGTCTAAAGGCCGACGGTGTCCACGATCGGTGGTGGCACGCGCCACCACATACGGAGGGCGCCGCGATGATGCGGGAAGCAGGAGCGCTTCCTCACAGGCGATCGAGGGTGCTTCGATCCATCGTCGATGCGAAATATTTCGGAAGATTTCCTCGATCGTCCGGCCTTCCAGGTCGGTGACGATCCCGGCGCAGTTCGCCCGTGGCCTGCGCGTAGGTCCCGCCCTGCGCGTCGAGAAAACGTTTCAGGTCGTGGCGATCGGCCGTCATTCGTCCCCGCCGTCATCCGTTTCATCGTCATCCGCCTCATCGTCATCCGCCTCATCGTCATCGAGGTCGGTCCAATCATCCTCGGCGCCGAGCTCGTCCTCCGCACCGAGACCCTCGATGACCAACTCCGCGCCCTCCCCGGGCTCCTCCACACCAATCTCCTCGTCCTCACCCGGTTCGTCGTCGACCACGAATTCCTCCGGCGCCTCGGTGCGATCGTCCGACTCCCTCACGGGAGGCTCGTTCTCGCCGTCGCGCTCGTCGTTGGGATTGTCGTCGTCATCCTGAGTGCCGCTGCTGGGCTGTGCGACCAGCAGAGGGTCCAATTGAGTGGGGGTTGCCATAGAAGCCTCGTGTCCCGATACGGATTCCGAGGTGCTGACGATACGCCGAAAGCCTGGCGGTTCTGTCGGCGCAGATGCCTAAACGGCGAAGGATAATGCCAGGCGTGCCACGCGCCGGGGCATTCGCCTGCTCGATCTCGGATAAGAAGGGTCAAGGGTGGGCAAAGTTGGTGGCGCGCTCACCACCGGGCTGTAACATCCACCGAGACGATCCCCACGCAATCGCGCCGTGGCAAGGAGGCAGCCAGTGAAGATCGTGATGCTGTTGACGACCGTATTCGCAACGCTCGGAGGCTGCGCAGTGATGGTGCCCGGGCATCTCTATCCCGTGCAGGGACCGCTGTCCACCCAGACCCCTCCACCCATCTATACCGCAAGACTGAACGGCAGTTTCCTGCCCTTAGGGTCGATCACGGTGCGCATGGCCGGCGGGAACACCTGTCCGGGGGACTGGAAGGCCGTCTCCCAAGACGACCCGACGGCGAACCAAATGTCCGCTCAATGGGATCAGGTTTACGGCGGCGGATACTTTGTGGCGAATGTCCTGGGGAAGCGCACTTTTGCGCGTGGCGTACTGACGTGCACCGACGGCCAGAAACTGAACCTCGAGTTTCTCGTGGTCAAGCCGGGGGATCCGTCGTCGGCAAAAGGCGTGGTTACCGACGGAATGGGCAACGTCTTCAAGCTGATTTTTTGACCCGGCGTCCGCTGTGCGTCTGAACCGGCGCTCAATCCGGCGGGTTGTTCGCCTTCAAGAACGCGACCGTCGCCTCCAGCATCTCGAGGCGCGTCGCACCGCGCGACAACCAATGATCTTCCTGCTTCAACGTCACGAACTGCACCGGCTTCCCGGCTTTCTTGAGCGCGTCCGCCATCAGCTCGCTTTGTTCGTAGCGCACCACCGTGTCATCCTTGCCATGGATCAGCAAGATCGGGGCGGTGACGGAATCGATGTGCTCGATGGGGGAAATGGCCTTGACGGCGGGATCGCCAGCGCCGGAGACACCCAAATAGCGGTCCCAGTATTGCTGAGCTCCGCTGTCCTGGGTATCTCCGGCCAGGATGTTGACCGTTTTGAGCATACGCGCCAAATCCGAGATTCCGGCAACCGATACGGCGCATCGATAGACCGCTGAATCCAGGGTCGCGCCGGCGAGCGCGGCATACCCGCCGTAACTGGCCCCGACGATGCATACACGCTTCGGGTCGATGATTCCTTCCTGGTCCAGATAGCGGACCCCGTCCGAGAGGTCGGTCTGCATTTTCCGTCCCCACTGCCCGAACCCTTGAGCGCGAAAACGCTCGCCGAGATCGGAGCCTCGATAGTTCGGCTGCAATACCACATATCCCTGATCGGCCAGCGCCTGCGCCCACCAATCGAATCGAGCGTCTTCCGCAACCGCCGGCCCTCCATGGGGCAGGACCACCAGAGGCAGCCGGGTCGGTGCGCGCCCACGAGGCAAGGTGAGCATGGCGGGAATTTCGAAACCGTCCGCCGCGTGATAGCGAATGACCCTCACTTCGGACACGTGCGTCAGGCCTTCGTACACATCTTCCAAGACTTGCGCCTGGTGGCTGTACCAATCGAAGAGCGCAAAGGAATAGCCGTCCTTCGGGCCGAATACCCGCACCACGATGCGCGAGAAATCGTCGGAGAAGGATTCAAGGTCCACACGCTCGTTGGGGAACGCACGCAGCACCGCATTCCAGTGCGCCTGCATTTCATTGTCGAGGAACACATAGTTCCGTTCGTTCCAACCGCGCTGTCCCCCCAGGATCCGGCCGGTCCGCCGATCGATGATCTCGTTGTGAAGCTTCGAGCCGTCTGCGAGCGCGAGCGGGGGGCCCATCGATCCATCGCTCAGCGAGATCGGCCGCCGGACAAACTCATCGTTCTCCAGCATCCCCATCACGATCGATTTTCCGCTGGAATCGAAGCCGACGATCCACGGGGGATCGATACCGGCCTTTCCGGATACGGACTTCGACTGATTCCCGGTGTAGAGATCGAGCGTCCAAGTCTTGTCCCGGTCATCGAAGCGATATTCACCCGCCACCCGCCCGGTCTCATCGATAAACCATTCGGTGCTCTTCCGCTCGGTTTCTCCTTTCGGCTCGGGGGCCCGGCGTATCAGGCGCATCTGGTTGGTGGCGGGTTCGAAGGTGAACAATCCCGGGAGGAAGTATCCGCTCAAGAAGATGCCCTCCACGAACAGAGTCGTCACCCCCTGCACCTGCCGAACCTCCGGAGTTCCAATGGCGAAGTTGAAGGTTTTCTCCCCGTTGATCCGAAAGGTGATCGGCATGAGCCTCTTCCTCGGCACATCGAAGGAAATCAAATCGAACCATTCGCCCCGTGGACCGATGAAGCCAGGGGGTTGCAAGCTGGTGCTGCTCACCCCCGCGAGGAGATAGTCGTTGTCCATCCATTGGATGCCTCTCAACTTGGTATCGCCCACCCTGGCGCTTCCCAACTCCTTGCCGGTCGAGGTATCGATGATGTAGAGATTGCGTACATCCCCGTGGGTCCGAACGAGGGCCATCCTCTTTCCGTCCGGCGACAACGCAAGATCCTCGAACGAGGGCAATCGTCCATACACTTCCAGAGGAAGCGGCGCGTCTGCGCCACGAGCAGGCAAACTCATGATGCCAACCAGGCTGCTCGTCACGGCGATAGCGCCAACTACACACCAGGTCGAGACTTTCGATCCAGCCATCCCTAGCCTCCCAGTCATTAAAAACGAACCAAAGTTGCCCGCCTCAAGACTCTGCGATTTGTTTGATCGCCGCCACCAGCGCATCGCGCGATTGGAGATCGGCGAAGTTGACCACCAGCTTGCCGGAGCCGGCGGCCCGCTGATGCAGCTGCACGTGGAAGGTCCTGGTCTTCAACAGCTCGCTGACCACGGGCGCGGCCCGCTCGGCCGCGCCGGGCTCATCGGGCGCTTCCATCGCCTTGCGGACCAGCTGCTCCGTCTCGCGCACCGAGCACTCGCGCTCGGCCACCAGTTGCCCAACCCGCAGGCGGTCCTCATTGCTCTCGAGCCCGAGAAGCGCGCGCGCATGTCCCATGGCGAGCGAGCGCTCATCGATCAGGGCGACGATTTCCGGCGGCAACTCCAGCAGTCTCATCAGGTTGGTCACGGCCGCACGCGAGCGGCCGACGAGATCCGCGATTTCCTGGTGGGTGAGCGAGAATTCATCGACCAGGCGCTTGAACGCCCTTGCCTCTTCCGCCGAGGTCAGTTCTTCGCGCTGGATGTTCTCGATCAGGGCGATCAGCGCGGCTTCCCGATCCGACAGCTCGCGGACGATGGCGGGTATGTCCTTGAGGCCGGCGAGCTTCGCCGCCTGCCAGCGGCGCTCGCCGGCGATGATTTCGTAGCGCACCCCGTCGCGCTGGCCGGGAGGCAACGCCCGGATCACGATCGGCTGGAGCACGCCGTTCGCCTTGATGGAGGCCGCGAGCTCCTCGAGCGGCTCCTTGAGAATATCGCGGCGCGGCTGAAAGGCGCCCGGACGCATGAGCGACAGCGGCAAAGTGCCGGCGCCTCGGCTGGGGCTGACGGACAGCTCGGCGCCGAGCAGCGCTCCGAGACCACGGCCCAATCCCCTGACTTCGCTCGACATCGCCAGCCTCCCCGCCGCGACGCGGCCCGGTAGCGTTCAACCCTCCGCACCCCGCGGCGGTGACGACTGTCGTCTCCGCGGGTACCATCCCGCCATGAGAATACTATTTTTCGGCGCGCACTTCCCGCGACCGAATAATCCGACGATCGGCACCTGGGCACTTTCGCAAATATCCGCGCTGCGCGCGCAGGGTCACGAGATCCAGGTCGTGTCTCCGGTGCCCGCCGTCCCCGTCCTGGCCACGAAGATTCTCGGCAAGGGCACCTCGGCACTATGCCCTCCGCGCCACAGCTGGGGCGACGTCGAAGCCCTTTATGTTCCCTGGACCGTCTACCCCGTCGGCCCGCTATATAACACCTTTCACCGCAGCCCGGGCTTGTGCGTGAAGCCGGGCTGGATGTTCGCGGGCCGCAAATTTCTCGCGATCGCCGCCGACTACGCGCCGGACGTGATTTTCGCGCACCACGGGCAGCTCGCCGGCTTCGTCGCCGCCCGCGTCGCGCGCAGGCTCGAAATCCCGTTTTTCATCACCGAGCATGATTTCGACGAGATCGACGACTGCGCTCACAACGCCCGCAGGCGGAACTTCTACCTGGAGGTGACGCAGGGCATCGGTGCGTGGATCGCGGTCGCAGACCGTATGCGGGCGTCGATGAACCGCATTTTCCCGGGGGTTCCCGCCGTCACCATCCACAACGGCGCGGAGCCGGTGCCCGGGGAGATGGCGGCCGTCCCCCGTCCCCCCGCTTTCGCGAGCAGGGTGGTCGTGCTGTGCGTGACCTTCATGTACAAGCGAAAGAACGTGCCGTTGTTGCTCCAGGCCTTCGACGGCATCGCGGACCGCTATCCCGACGCTCTGCTGGCGATCGGCGGCGACGGAGACGACATGCCGGCGGTGCGCAGCGCGCTCGACAAGGCCCGCAACGCATCGCAGGTCCTGCTGTTGGGCGCCCTCAAGCACCGCGAGGTCATGCAATACATGGCCTGGTGCGATGCTTTCGCCTTGATCGGAGGTGACGAGCCCTTCGCCACCGTGTTTTCCGAGGCGATGTCCGCCGGCAAACCCATCGTGTTCGCCTCGGACGGAGGCATCACCGACGTGGCGAAAGACGGCGTTCATGGCTTGGCCGTGGAGCCCGGAGACCTCCGATCTGCGATCTTCGCGCTCGATCGGCTGCTGGGCGATGTCGAGTTGCGCGAGAGGCTGGGCCGCAATGCCGCCGCATTGGCGGGCGGGCTCACCTGGGCGCAAAACGCGCGCAGCGTCTCGGCGCTGTTCCAAGCGGCGCTTTGAGCCGGTTTGCCCGGCCGCCAGGGTCACGCGGCATTCACCTCGCGGCGTGAGCCCTCCACTCGACCGAAATGATGATCAGGCCGCTTGCCCCGATGAGCAGGGCGCCCAGCAGCACGAACGCGTCCGGCGGGCTGCCCCAGACGACGTATTGGATGACGAACGCCCAGGCAAGGCTCGTGAATTCGAGCGGCGCGATGGTCGAGGCCGACGCCCGCCGCAGCGCCTCGAACACCAGGAATTGGGACAGTGCACCGGCCAGCGAGAGGGCGACCAGGAGCAACCCATCGAACAACGAAGGAGTCTTCCACACCCAGGGAAGCAACATTCCCGCGAGCACGAAGAAGCCCAGATTGGTCATCACCATGTTCACGCTGGTCGGCTCCGAGAGCTTGGTCAAGCGGATCAGGATGGTGGACACGGACCATAGTGCCGCCGCTCCGAGCGCCAGAAATATCGGCCCGGAGGCGCCGATGCCGGGGCGGCAGGCGATGAGGACGCCCACGAAGCCCATGGCGACTGCGAGCCATCGACCCGGGGTTACCCGTTCGCCCAGAATCGGGCCGGCCATGCAGGCCACCAGGATCGGCGAGCCGAAGTAGATGGTGACCATCTCGGAGAGCGCCAGATAGCGCGCAGCGGAATAATAAAGCGCCCAGGCGGCCACGAGCATGAGCGCGCGGGCGCTGAGCAGCAGTCGGACGGGTGACTTGAAGGCCCGTGGAAAGGGGGCGACTCCGTTGAACGCGGTGACCAGCAGCAGGATGCAGCAACTGCGCACGAACATGATCTGCCAGACCGAGATGTCCCTGATCAGGAGCTTGGCGATGGCGTCATGGATGGGAAATACGAAAAAGCCGGCGAGACCGAAGGCCACTCCCTCGATGCTGGAGCCGGCCTGAAACATCGATCTTAAGTTGAATGCCGCCATCTAAAAAAAAGCCCCGGACTCTTTCGAGCCGGGGCCCATGTCTTTGCTCGCTTTTTGTTATCGTTATTCGGCTGCTTCTGTGTCCCCCGCCGGTACCGCATCGTCTGTCTCGCCGATGCCGCCGCTCACATCCATGAAGCTGCGGCGACGGCCGTCATCCGAAGCGCGTCGACGGCGTGCATGATACGCGAAGCCGGTGCCCGCGGGAATGAGTCGGCCGACGATCACGTTCTCCTTCAGACCGCGCAGGTCGTCCTTCAGGCCCCGGACCGCAGCCTCGGTGAGGACGCGGGTGGTCTCCTGGAAGGAGGCCGCCGAGATGAAGGACTCGGTGGCGAGCGAGGCCTTGGTGATGCCCAAGAGCAGCGGTTCCCAGGTGGACTGATGCTTGCCCTCGGTCTTCTGTTTCGCGATCACGTCCAGGAGCCGGCCGCGATCCATCTGCTCGCCCTTGAGCAGCGCCGAATCGCCGGTGTCCAGCACCTCGATCTTGCGCAGCATCTGCCGCACGATGACCTCGATGTGCTTGTCGTTGATCTTCACGCCCTGCAGCCGGTACACGTCCTGGATCTCGCGAACCAGGTAATTGGCCAGCGCCTCGACCCCCTGCAGCCGCAATATGTCATGCGGGTTGGGCTCGCCGTCGGCGATGACCTCGCCCTTCTCCACCTGCTCGCCTTCGAACACGTTGAGATGACGCCACTTCGGAATCAGCTCCTCGTACTTGTCGCTTGCCTCGTTGGTGATGATCAAGCGGCGCTTGCCCTTGGTCTCCTTGCCGAAGCTGACCGTACCCGAGCGCTCGGCCAAAATCGCAGAGTCCTTGGGCTTCCTGGCCTCGAACAGGTCCGCCACCCGCGGCAGACCGCCGGTGATGTCGCGGGTCTTCGAGGATTCCTGCGGGATGCGGGCGATGACATCGCCCACCGAGACCTTGGCCCCGTCTTCCAGGCTCACGATCGCGCCCGCGGGCAGCGCATACACGGCCGGAATGTCGGTGTTGGCGAAGGTGACTTCCTTGCCCTTGGCGTTGGTCAGGCGCACGACGGGACGCAGATCCTTGCCGCCCGAGCCGCGTTGCTTGGGATCCAAAACCACGGTCGAGGTCAGGCCGGTGACATCGTCCACCTGGGTCGCCACGGTGATGCCGTCGACGAAGTCGGAGAACTTGATCATGCCGGCGACTTCCGTCACCACCGGGTGGGTATGCGGATCCCAGTTCGCGGTCGACTGACCGGCAACCACGACATCCCCGTCGTTGACGGTGATGGTCGCGCCGTACGGGATCTTGTAGCGCTCGCGCTCCCGGCCGAACTCATCCACCACGCCCAACTCGCCCGAGCGCGAGACAGCGACCAGATGGCCCTTCTCGTGACGCACGGTCTTGATGTTGTGCAGGCGGATGGTGCCCTTGCTCTTGACCTCGACGCCGTTGGCCGCCGCCGCTCTCGAAGCCGCGCCACCGACGTGGAAGGTGCGCATGGTGAGCTGCGTTCCCGGCTCGCCGATGGACTGCGCCGCAATGACGCCCACCGCCTCGCCGATGTTGATGCGATGGCCGCGACCGAGATCCCGGCCGTAGCACTGTGCACACACGCCGTAGCGGGTCTCGCAGGTGATGGGCGAACGCACCATGACCTGGTCGATGCCCATCTTCTCCAGAAGCTTGACCAGCTTCTCGTCGATCAGCATGCCCGTCTTGACCAGCACCTCGCCCGAGGCGGCCACGACCACATCCTCGGAAACCACGCGTCCCAGCACGCGCTCGCCCAAACCCTCGACCACATCGCCGCCTTCGACGATCGGGGTGATCGACAGCCCGTTGACGGTGCCGCAGTCGATTTCGGTGACCACGAGGTCCTGCGCCACGTCGACCAGACGCCGGGTCAGGTACCCCGAGTTCGCGGTCTTGAGCGCGGTGTCGGCCAGGCCCTTGCGTGCGCCGTGGGTCGAGATGAAGTACTGCAGTACGTTCAAGCCTTCCCGGAAGTTCGCGGTGATCGGCGTCTCGATGATGGAGCCGTCCGGCTTCGCCATCAGGCCGCGCATGCCGGCGAGCTGGCGGATCTGCGCCGCGGAACCGCGGGCGCCGGAATCGGCCATCATGAAGATGGAATTGAACGACTTCTGACGGACCTTCTCACCCTTGTAATTGGTCACCTCGTCGGTGCCGAGCTTCTCCATCATGGCCTTGGCAACCTGGTCGTTGGTGCGCGACCAGATGTCCACCACCTTGTTGTAGCGCTCGCCGTTGGTGACCAGACCGGAGGAGTATTGCTCCTGGATCTCCTTCACCTCTTTCTCGGCGGCCGACAGAATCTTGGTCTTCTGCTGCGGCACCACCATGTCGTCGACGCCGATGGAGACGCCGGCGCGGGTCGCGTAATGGAAGCCCGTGTACATCAGCTGGTCCGCGAACACCACGGTCTCCTTCAGGCCCACCGTGCGATAGCACATGTTGATGGTCCCGGAGATGGTCTTCTTGGTCATGTCCTGGTTGATGGCGTCGAACGACAGGCCGCGCGGCAGAATCTCGGACAGGAGCGCCCGGCCCACCGTGGTGTCGACCACGCGGGTGTTGGGGGCGACCTGGCCCTCGGAATTCCTGACGTGCTCGGTCAGGCGAACCTTGACCTTCGCCTGCAGGTCGACGTTGCGGCTCTCGTAGGCGCGATGCACCTCGGCCACGTCGCCGAACGCCATGCCCTCGCCCTTCGCGCCGACTCGCTCGCGCGTCATGTAGTAGAGGCCGAGCACCACGTCCTGCGACGGCACGATGATCGGGTCGCCGTTGGCGGGCGACAGGATGTTGTTCGAGGACATCATCAAGGCCCGCGCCTCGAGCTGTGCCTCGATGGACAGCGGCACGTGCACAGCCATCTGGTCGCCGTCGAAGTCCGCGTTGAATGCCGTGCAGACCAGGGGGTGCAGCTGGATCGCCTTGCCCTCGATCAGCACCGGCTCGAACGCCTGGATGCCGAGGCGGTGCAGGGTCGGAGCGCGGTTCAGGAGCACCGGATGCTCGCGGATGACCTCCTCGAGAATGTCCCACACCTCGGGGCCCTCGCGCTCCACCAGGCGCTTGGCGGCCTTGATGGTCGAGGCCTCGCCGCGCAGCTGGAGCTTCGAGAAAATGAACGGCTTGAACAGCTCGAGCGCCATCTTCTTCGGCAATCCGCACTGGTGCAGACGCAGCGTCGGGCCGACCACGATGACCGAACGGCCGGAGTAGTCGACGCGCTTGCCGAGCAGGTTCTGACGGAACCGGCCCTGCTTGCCCTTGATCATGTCGGCGAGCGACTTGAGCGGGCGCTTGTTGGTGCCCGTGATCGCACGGCCGCGGCGGCCGTTGTCGAGCAGCGCGTCCACGGCTTCCTGCAGCATGCGCTTTTCGTTGCGCACGATGATGTCCGGCGCATTCAACTCGAGCAGCCGGCGCAGGCGGTTGTTGCGGTTGATGACGCGGCGGTACAGATCGTTCAAGTCGGACGTCGCGAACCGGCCGCCGTCGAGCGGCACGAGCGGACGAAGATCCGGCGGCAGCACCGGCAATACCGTGAGCACCATCCACTCCGGCTTGTTGCCGGACTCCATGAACGCCTCGATCAGCTTGAGGCGCTTGGACAGCCGCTTGATCTTGGTCTCGGAATTGGTGTTCGCCATGTCCTCGCGGACCTTCACCACCTCGGCGGGAAGATCCATGGACTTCAGCAGCTCGTGCACGGCCTCTGCGCCCATGCGGGCGTCGAACTCATCGCCGTGCTCCTCGATGGACTCGAGGTACATCTCGTCGGTCAGGAGCTGCCCGCGCTGGAGCGAGGTCATGCCCGGATCGACGACCACGAAGGCCTCGAAGTACAGCACGCGCTCGATCTCGCGCAGCGTCATGTCGAGCATGAGGCCGATGCGCGAGGGGAGCGATTTCAGGAACCAGATGTGCGCGGTCGGGCTCGCGAGCTCGATGTGCCCCATGCGCTCGCGGCGCACCTTGGACTGGGTCACCTCGACGCCGCACTTCTCGCAGACCACGCCGCGGTGCTTCAGGCGCTTGTACTTGCCGCAGAGACACTCGTAGTCCTTCACCGGCCCGAAGATCTTCGCGCAGAACAGTCCGTCCCGCTCCGGCTTGAAGGTGCGGTAGTTGATGGTTTCCGGCTTCTTCACTTCGCCGTACGACCAGGAGCGGATCATGTCCGGAGACGCGAGTCCGATCTTGATGGAGTCGAAGTTCTCGACCGGCACCTGCTGCTTGAACAACTTGAGTAAATCTTTCATGGATTAAGCCTCACTCTCGAGTTCGATGTTGATGGCCAGGGAACGGATCTCCTTGACCAGGACATTGAACGATTCCGGCATTCCGGCTTTCATTTCATGGTTGCCGTCGACGATGGCCTTGTACATCTGCGTACGCCCGTTCACGTCGTCGGACTTGACCGTGAGCATTTCCTGCAGCGTGTACGCGGCGCCATACGCCTCGAGCGCCCACACTTCCATTTCGCCGAAGCGCTGGCCGCCGAACTGCGCCTTGCCGCCGAGCGGCTGCTGCGTGACCAGGCTGTACGGCCCGGTGGAACGCGCGTGCATCTTGTCGTCGACCAGATGGTTCAACTTCAGCATGTACATGTAGCCGACCGTCACCGGGCGCTCGAACTGCTCGCCCGTGCGGCCGTCGTGCAGCGTCGTCTGACCCGAGGTCGGCAGATCCGCGAGCGCCAGAAGGCCCTTGATCTCCTCCTCGCTCGCGCCGTCGAACACCGGCGTCGCCATGGGAACTCCATGGCGCAGATTGCTCGCCAGCTCCACGACTTCCGCGTCGCTCAGGGACTTGATGTCCTCTTTCTGACCGCCGGTCTCGTTGTACACCTGGCTGATGAACTTGCGCAGGTCCGCGACCGCCTGCTGGGCCTCGAGCATCTTGCCGATCTTGGCACCCACGCCCTTCGCCGCCCAACCCAGGTGGGTCTCCAGAATCTGCCCGATGTTCATGCGCGAAGGCACGCCCAGCGGGTTCAGCACGATGTCGACCGGGGTGCCGTCCGCCATGTACGGCATGTCCTCGACCGGAACGATGGAGGAGATCACCCCCTTGTTGCCGTGCCGTCCCGCCATCTTGTCGCCCGGCTGAACGCGGCGCTTGACCGCGAGGTACACCTTCACCATCTTGAGCACGCCCGGGGCCAGATCGTCGCCCGCCGTGATCTTCGCCTTCTTCTCCTCGAAGCGCTTCTCGAACGCCTTGCGCTGACCCTTCAGCCGCTCGGAGACGGTCTCGAGCTGGGCGTTCAAATCCTCGTCCTTGAAGCGGATCTCGAACCACTGCTCGCGCGGCAGATCGGCCAGATACGCATCATCGACGGGCAGGCCCGGCTTGAGCCGCTTCGGGCCGGCCTCGGCGGCCTTGCCCTCGATCATCCCGCGCACGCGCTGGAACAGGTCGTCCTCCAGGATGCGCTGCTGATCCGCGAGGTCCTTGCGAACCCGCTCGAGCTCCGCTTTTTCAATGGAGAGCGCACGCGAGTCCTTGTCCACGCCGTCGCGGGTGAACACGCGCACGTCGATCACCGTGCCGTCCATGCCGGGCGGAACGCGCAGCGAGGTGTCCTTCACGTCGGACGCCTTCTCGCCGAAGATCGCCCGCAGCAGCTTCTCTTCCGGCGTCAGCTGGGTCTCGCCCTTCGGCGTGACCTTGCCCACCAGGATGTCGCCGGCGCGCACTTCGGCGCCGATGAAGGCGATGCCCGCCTCATCCAGCTTGGCGAGCGCCGAATCGCCGACGTTCGGAATGTCGGCGGTGATCTCTTCGGGACCGAGCTTCGTGTCCCGCGCCACGCAGGTGAGCTCTTCGATGTGAATGGTCGTGAAACGGTCTTCCTCGACCACCCGCTCGGAAATGAGGATCGAATCCTCGAAGTTGTAGCCGTTCCACGGCATGAAGGCGACCAGGAGGTTCTGGCCGAGCGCCAGCTCGCCCAGGTGCGTCGACGGGCCGTCGGCCAGCACGTCGCCGCGCTTGATGGCATCGCCCGCTTTCACCAGCGGCCGCTGGTTGATGCAGGTGTTCTGGTTGGAACGCGTGTACTTGGTGAGCGAGTAGATGTCGACGCCGGGCTCGCCCGCGGTCGTCTCGTCGTCGTTCACCCGCACCACGATGCGCGAGGCATCGACCGAATCGACGCTGCCGCCGCGCCGCGCCACCACGGTGACGCCGGAGTCGATGGCCACCGCCCGCTCCATGCCCGTGCCCACGAGCGGCGTCTCCGACCTCAGGGTCGGCACCGCCTGGCGCTGCATGTTCGAGCCCATGAGGGCGCGGTTCGCGTCGTCGTGCTCGAGGAACGGAATCAACGAGGCCGCCACCGACACGATCTGCTTCGGCGATACGTCCATGAAGTCGATCTTGTCGGGGGCCGACAAGGTGAACTCGTTCTGCGTACGGCAGGAGATGAGGTCGTCGACGAACTCGCCCTTCTCGTTCAGGGTCGCGTTTGCCTGCGCGATCACATACTGGCCCTCCTCGATCGCCGACAGATAGTCGATCTGATCGGTGACCTTGCCGTTGGACACGCGCCGGTACGGGGTCTCGAGGAACCCGTAATCATTGGTGCGCGCGTAGACCGCGAGCGAGTTGATCAAGCCGATGTTCGGACCTTCCGGCGTTTCGATCGGGCATACCCGGCCGTAATGCGTCGGATGCACGTCGCGAACCTCGAACCCGGCGCGCTCGCGCGTGAGGCCCCCTGGGCCGAGCGCCGACACGCGGCGCTTGTGGGTCACCTCGGACAGCGGATTGTTCTGGTCCATGAACTGCGAGAGCTGCGAGGATCCGAAGAATTCCTTCACCGCGGCCGCCACCGGCTTCGCGTTGATCATCTCCTGCGGCATGATGGGCTCGCTCTCGGCGATGGTCAGGCGCTCCTTGACGGCGCGCTCAACGCGCACGAGGCCGATGCGGAAGGCGTTCTCCGCCATCTCGCCCACGCTCCTGACGCGGCGGTTGCCGAGGTGATCGATGTCGTCCACCTGGCCGTTGCCGTTCCGGATGTCGATCAAGGTCTTCATGACCTCGATGATGTCCTCCTTCGAGAGCACGCCCGAGCCCGTGATTTCCTCACGACCCACGCGGCGGTTGAACTTCATCCGGCCCACGGGTGAGAGGTCGTAGCGCTCGGAGTTGAAGAACAGGTTCTGGAACAGGTTCTCCGCGGCGTCCTTGGTCGGCGGCTCGCCGGGACGCATCATGCGGTAGATCTCGACCAGCGCCTCGAGGCGCGTCTTGGTCGGATCGATGCGCAGCGTGTCCGAGATGTACGGACCCCGGTCCAGATCGTTGACGAAAATCGTGCGGATCTCGGTGATGCCGTTCTCGATCAGCTTGCCCACCGTCGGGACCGTGAGGATCTCGTTGGCCTTCGCCAGGATCTCGCCGGTTTCCGTGTTGACGATGTCATGCACCAGCACCTTGCCCTGCAGGTACTCGATCGGCACCGGCAGCTGCTTGACGCCGGCCTCTTCGAGATCGCGCACGTGGCGGGCGGTGATGCGCCGGCCTTCCTCGACGATCACCTTCTTGCCGACCCGGATCTCGAACGAGGCCGTCTCGCCGCGCAGGCGCTGCGGGATGATCTCGAAGCTGATTTCCTTCTTCGACAGGTGGAACGTGTTCTTCTCGAAGAACATGTCGAGGATCTGCTCCTCGGTGTAGCCGAGAGCGCGCAGGATGATGGTGACCGGGAGCTTGCGGCGCCGGTCGATGCGCGCGAACACGCAATCCTTCGGGTCGAACTCGAAATCGAGCCACGAGCCGCGATAGGGAATGATGCGCGCGGAAAACAGAAGTTTTCCGGACGAGTGCGTCTTGCCGCGGTCGTGATCGAAGAACACGCCCGGGCTCCTGTGGAGCTGCGAGACGATGACGCGCTCGGTGCCGTTGATGATGAACGTGCCGTTCTCCGTCATGAGAGGCAGCTCGCCGAGGTAGACCTCCTGCTCACGCACGTCCTTGACGGGCTTCTTGGCGCCGCTCGCTTCCTTGTCGAGCACCACGAGGCGCACCTTGACGCGCAGCGGCGCGGCGTAGGTGAGGCCCCGCAGCTGGCATTCCTTGACGTCGAATACCGGCTCGCCGAGGCGGTAGCTCACGTACTCGAGCGTGGCGTTGCCGGAATAGCTGGAGATTGGAAATACGCTGTCGAAGGCGGCGTGCAGGCCCACGTCGTCGCGGCTGGTCTCGGGCGTATCCGCTTGCAAGAACCGGCGATACGAATCCAGCTGGATCGCAAGCAAATACGGCGTGCCGAGAATGCTCGGGCGCTTGCCAAAGTTCTTGCGGATGCGCTTCTTTTCGGTGAAAGAGTAAGCCATGTTCTCGACCTTCCCAGGCGCTAAGCGCCGAAATTAACGGCCTTCAGACCAATGAATGCAGAATCGAATCAAAATCGAACGCGCAGCCGGCGGCTGCCGCCCCGGGGGCGGCCTCCGTCGAGCTGCGCGTATGGACGGCGGTCACTACTTGATAGCAGCCTTGGCGCCGGCGTCCTCGAGCTTCTTCTTGATGGTCTCGGCATCCGCCTTCGGAATGCCATCCTTGACCGTGGAGGGCGCGCCCTCGACCAGGTCCTTCGCCTCCTTCAAGCCCAGCCCCGTGATCTCGCGGATGACCTTGATGACGCCCACTTTGTTGGCGCCGAACTCGGTCAGGGTCACGGTGAACTCGGTCTGCGCTTCGGCAGCCGGAGCAGCCGCTGCTGCGCCGCCGGCCGCCGCCACCGCGACGGGAGCAGCCGCCGTGACGTTGAACTTCTTCTCCATGTCGGCGATCAGCTCGACCACTTCCATGACGGACATCTTGGAAATCGCATCGAGGATTTCGTCTTTAGTAACAGCCATTGTTGTCTCCAGAAAAAAATCTAAAAGGTCTTTCGACCCGAATCAGGTTGAATGTAAGGTTCAATGGGTTGCCGGAGCCTCGCCGCCCTTCTTGGCTTCAAGAACAGCAGCGAGCGTTCTCACCAACTTGGAGTTGGGAGCCGCCAGCGTTCCAACGAACTTCGAAATCGGCGCCTGTAGGACACCCAAGAGTTTCGACACCGCTTGCGCGCGCGTGGGCAATGAAGCCACGCGGTCGATGTCCTGAGCCTTGAGCAATTGCCCGCCCAGCGACACCAGCGTCGTCACCAGCTTGTCGTTGTCCTTCGCAAACGCCTTGACGATGCGCGCCGCCGCGCCGGGGTCGTCGTTGGAGAATGCGAGAACAATAGGTCCTTTCAGCGCCGGAGAAATGCACTCGAAAGACGTGCCGGCTACGGCCTTGCGCGCGAGCGTGTTCTTGACGATCCGCAGATACACGCCTTCCTTGCGGGCCTTGGCCCGCAAGTCGGTCATCTGCGTCACGGTCAAGCCACGATTCTCGGCGCCCACCACGGACAGCGCTTTCGCCGCCACCGCGTTGACCTCCGCCACCACGACTTTCTTGTCTTCCAACTTGAGTGCCATCAAGTCCTCCCGGTTAGAAGCGTCACACGAGCGAAGAGAGCCGCACTACGGCGACCACCTCCGCCCACCCTTGAGGTACGCCGCCGTACCTCTTTAGGTGCGACCGTTACCAGGCCATCCTGATTCGGGTCCCACCATCTGCGCAGGCCTCGCGTTTAAGAGCCCTCGCCTCGGTAAGGAAGCTCGGCTCGCCTGCGGTCTTCGACGGTGAGTGCGGGACCCAAAGGTCCCGCAACCCTCCATCATTCCATGCGCTTGCGCGCAACAATCAACGGAGTCGAAGCGACTCCGTCCTATATGAAAATCAACCCAGACCCAGACTGGCCTGATCGACGGCGACGCCCGGACCCATGGTCGAGGAGAGCGTCACCCGCTTCAGATACACGCCCTTCGAGGTCGCGGGCTTGATCTTCTGCAGATCCGCCATCAGCGCCAGGAGGTTCTCCTTGAGCGCCGTCGGCTCGAAGTTCGCCCGGCCGATCTGCGCGTGCACGATGCCCGCCTTGTCGGTCCGATAGCGCACCTGCCCGGACTTCGCGTTCTTCACGGCTCCCGCCACATCCGGCGTCACCGTGCCCACTTTGGGGTTCGGCATGAGGCCGCGGGGACCCAGGATCTGGCCGAGCTGGCCCACGATGCGCATCGCATCCGGGCTCGCGATGACCACGTCGAAATCGATCTGACCGGCCTTCACCTTCTCCGCGAGATCCTCGAAGCCGACGATGTCGGCTCCGGCCGCCTTCGCGGCGTCGGCGTTCTTGCCCTGCGTGAACACCGCCACGCGCACCGTCTTGCCGGTGCCGTGCGGCATCACCGTCGAGCCGCGAACCTGCTGGTCGGACTTGGTGGCGTCCACGCCGAGATTCACGGCCACGTCCACCGACTCGTTGAACTTCGCCGTGGCGAGCTCCTTCACGAGTTTCAGCGCCTCGTCGATCGGGTAGCTCTTGCCGGGAGGAAGCTTCTCTTTCCAATTCTTGGTGCGTTTCGCTACGGCTGCCATGTCACACCCCCTCCACGTCGACGCCCATGCTGCGCGCGCTTCCCGCAATGGTGCGCACCGCAGCCTCGAGATCAGCCGCCGTCAGATCCGGCGTCTTCAGCTTGGCGATGTCCTCGAGCTGTTTGCGCGAGATCCTGCCCACCTTGGCGGTGTTCGGCGTGGCGCTGCCCTTGGGGATGCCGAGGGCCTTCGCGATCAGCACCGACGCGGGCGGCGTCTTCATGATGAACGTGAAGCTGCGGTCGTTGTATACCGTGATCACCACCGGGGTCGGTAATCCTTTTTCCAGGCTCTGGGTCTGCGCATTGAATGCCTTGCAGAACTCCATGATGTTCACGCCCTGTTGGCCCAGCGCGGGGCCCACCGGCGGGCTCGGGTTCGCCTGCCCTGCAGGGATCTGCAGCTTGATATAGCCAGTGACTTTCTTCGCCATCGATCAGCTCCTGTGGGTGCAAGCGCCGCTCTTCGAGCGGCTCCCCTTGTTCATGCGCTTCGCGCAGATTCTCATGCGCTTCGCGCAACATTAACGGGGTCGAAGACGACCCCGTCCGATAAATAAATCAACCCTTCTCTACCTGCGAGAAATCCAATTCGACGGGCGTCGAGCGCCCCAATATCTGTACGGCCACCTGCAGCCGGTTCTTTTCGTAGTTCACCGACTCGACCACGCCGTTGAAGTCGTTGAACGGGCCGTCGGTCACGCGCACCACCTCGCCGGGCTCGAACAGCACCTTCGGCTTCGGCTTGTCGACGCCCTCTTCCACGCGGCGCAGGATCGACATGGCCTCCTTGTCGGTGATCGCGGCCGGCTTGTCGCTCGTGCCGCCGATGAAGCCCAACACCTTGGGGACTTCCTTCACCAGATGCCAGGTGTCCTCGTCCATCTCCATCTGCACGAGCACGTAGCCGGGGAAGAACTTGCGGTCGGATTTGCGCTTCTGGCCGTCGCGCATCTCCACCACCTCTTCGGTCGGCACGAGAATCTCGCCGAACTTGCTTTCCAGGCCCGCGCGCTTGACGCGCTCCTTGAGCGACTCGGACACCTTGTGCTCGAAATTCGAGTAGGCGTGAACTACATACCATCGCAGAGACATAGACTCTCCGAGTTCCTCAGGCGGGCGGCTGGCCGGTCAACAACCGGATCATCCAGGTCAAAATCATGTCGAGAACCCAAAAAAACAACCCCATCACGATGGCGAACGCGATCACCATGATGGTGGTCCTGACCGTGTCCTCGCGGCTCGGCCAGACCACCTTGCGCAATTCAACGCGCGCGGCCTGGGCAAACTGGCGGAATTCGCGCCCGTACCAGCTGATCCAGAGCAATCCGCCGGCGACCACCAATCCTCCGGCCACCATCCCCAGGCGCAGCGGCAGCGAATCTTCGTCGAACCAATAGAACGCCACGACTCCCGCCAGGAGCACGAGAATCGACAACGTCATCAGCGCCGTGTCTTTCGCGGACGCCGCTTCGGAGGTTTGCACTTCAGCCATATGCCGTTAGACCTTGAGGACCTGCTCAGATGGCAGGGCAGGAGGGAATCGAACCCCCAACCTGCGGTTTTGGAGACCGCCGCTCTGCCAATTGAGCTACTGCCCTACGTTTAAGCTATGACCTTTGAAACCACGCCCGCGCCGACGGTCTTGCCGCCTTCGCGGATCGCAAAGCGCAACCCCTGCTCCATCGCAATCGGGGCGATCAGCTCCACCACGATCTTGATGTTGTCCCCCGGCATCACCATCTCGGTCCCCTCCGGCAGCTCCACCGCTCCCGTCACATCGGTCGTGCGAAAGTAAAACTGCGGCCGGTACCCCTTGAAGAACGGCGTGTGCCGGCCGCCCTCCTCCTTCGACAACACGTACACCTCGGCCTCGAACTTGGTGTGCGGCTTGATGCTCCCGGGCTTGCACAACACCTGCCCGCGCTCGACTTCCTCACGCTTCGTGCCGCGCAGCAGCACCCCCACGTTGTCCCCCGCCTGACCCTCGTCCAAGAGCTTGCGAAACATCTCAACGCCCGTGCAGGTGGTCTTCTGCGTGGGCCGAATCCCCACAATCTCCACCTCATCGTTCACCTTCACGATCCCGCGCTCGATCCGACCCGTCACCACCGTGCCGCGACCCGCAATCGAGAACACATCCTCCACCGGCATCAAAAACGCCCCCTCCACCGCACGCTTCGGGCACCGGAATGTAGTCATCCAGCGCCTTCACCAGCTTGATCACCGCAGGCACCCCAATCTCGCTCGTGTCCCCCTCGAGCGCCTTCAGCGCCGAACCCGTCACGATCGGAGTCTTGTCCCCGGGAAACTTGTACAGGGTCAACAGATCCCGAACCTCGAGCTCCACCAGCTCCAAAAGCTCCGCATCGTCCACCATGTCCGCCTTGTTCAAAAACACCACGATGTACGGCACGCCCACCTGACGGGCCAGCAAAATGTGCTCGCGCGTCTGCGGCATCGGTCCATCCGCCGCCGATACCACCAAAATCGCCCCGTCCATCTGCGCCGCTCCCGTGATCATGTTCTTCACGTAGTCGGCATGCCCCGGACAGTCCACGTGCGCGTAGTGACGCGCATCGGACTGATACTCCACGTGCGCCGTCGCTATCGTGATCCCGCGCGCACGCTCCTCCGGCGCCTTGTCAATCTGGTCGTACGCCTTGAACTCCCCGCCATGCTTCTCCGCCATCACCTTCGTCAAGGCAGCCGTCAAGGTCGTCTTGCCATGGTCCACATGCCCAATCGTCCCCACGTTCACGTGCGGCTTCGTTCGCTCAAACTTCCCCTTCGACACGGCAAGTACCTCTTAGTTAAAAAATTGGAGCCCACGAGCGGGATCGAACCGCTGACCTCGTCCTTACCAAGGACGTGCTCTACCAACTGAGCTACGTGGGCCGCATCCACCTGGAGCGGGTGATGGGAATCGAACCCACGTGATCAGCTTGGAAGGCTGACGTTCTACCATTGAACTACACCCGCATTAATAAGCCGCAAAGGCCAATGGCACCGAACCTCAACCCGCTTCTTGGTGGAGGGGGTAGGATTCGAACCTACGAAGGCATAAGCCAGCAGATTTACAGTCTGCCCCCGTTGGCCGCTTGGGTACCCCTCCACAAAATGAGCCGCGTATTTTGCGGCCCATACCCTCCACTGTCAATGTCAAACGTGCACTGCATCGCTAAGCGACCCGGTCCGGTCATTCGAGGCTGCGTCGACTCGGGTTGCGCTCCAGCTTCCGCAAACTATCGAGGCCCGATCCCTCTCCCAAACCCGAGCTTGACACTATCGTAAGATATAGTAATACTATCTTACGACAGGTTTTACGATAGTTAATCGGAGTTTCTATGCATCATCATCATTTCCCCCGCCTCTTCGGGCGGCACGGCGGCGGCGGCGCGGGAGACCGTTTTGGCGGCTGGTTCGCCCAGGGCGGCGAACTCGGGGGCCGCGGGTTCGGCATGGGGCGCAAGCTCGCCTCCGCCGATCTGCAGCTCTTGATCCTCGGTTTATTGGCCGACAAGCCGCGGCACGGGTACGAAATCATCAAGGCGCTCGACGAGCGCTCCAAGGGCTTCTACACGCCCAGTCCCGGGATGGTTTACCCCGCGCTGACCCATCTCGAGGAGATGGCACACGCCACGGTCGAGGTGGAGGGTACGCGCAAGCGTTATCACATCACCGATCTCGGGCGCCGCTATCTGCAGGAACACCAATCCGCCGCCGATTCCTTGTGGACTCAGTTCGAACGCGTCGGGGAGCGCATGGACAGCCTGCGCCGAGCCATGCACGCCGGCGAGCAGGAACTCGGCGCCGACGGCGAGAGCCACGGATCGAAACCCTTGATGCGCGCGCGGCGAGCGCTCAAAGCCGCACTGGCCGACAAGTGGGACACGCCGGCCGAAGAGCAGGAGCGTATCGCCCGGATACTCGAGCGTGCCGCGGAGGAGATTGGCGGCAACAAGAAGGCGCGCGGATAGAGGCTGCGGGTGAGGTCGAGGGCAGCAGACGCGGGGCGCCCTGGGTGCGCCGATGAGCTGACCGCCGGCCTGGCGAAAGACGGATTGGATTGTCTTTTTACGGTCACAATGGCATTTTTTACCGATATGCCGAACGAGGCAGTCCCGCGAAAACGATAGAACAAATCCGCGAATCGAAAGTCTAGTACGCATGAATACCGATATCGTGGCGCCGAAGTGAGCTTCGGCATATAACGCCAACGACAACACCGATGAGCTCCCAGAAAACTTCCCCCGCCGCGTCCATGTTCGAGAAAGTGTTGCGCGCGTTCGAGACCCGCGGCATCACCTATTCCGATGTGCTCGCGCGGCTCAGGCGGCTGCTCGCCACCGGAGCATCGCCGACCGAGCTTTTGGCGATCCTGAGGCGCCGCGAGTCCACCGAGCGCATGCCCGAATATGCGCGCTTGGAAGCGCTCCTGATAGAGGCGGTGGAACAGAGCGCGGTGGACGACGAAGACTCCGGCCAGGCTCAACCCCGCGATCCGATGACCGCGGATCCCCGCGGCTC
Source organism: uncultured Gammaproteobacteria bacterium (assembly GCA_963748995.1). GTDB lineage: Bacteria > Pseudomonadota > Gammaproteobacteria > Steroidobacterales > Steroidobacteraceae > Bog-1198. The sequence goes on from CAVVKU010000013.1 coordinate 229,241, forward strand.
GCACCGGGACCTCGTCCGGCACGTCGCTGCCAAATCCCTCCACGGGGACCGCCGAGGCCGAGCCGCAGCGGCCGGAGAGTGAAGTCGCCCTCGATTTGGAGTTCGATGCGCCCGCCAGAGCGTTCAATACGCCCAGAGGACTGCGTGCCTCCGAACTCGATCTATCGGTTCTCGCCCGGCATTTGCGTTCGGTCGAGGAGCGAGTTCCGCCGCGCGGCGCCTCCCTCGAGGCGCTGACCCGCTCATTCGAGAAAGCCCGGGAGGGTGAGTCGGCGGCCGCGCAGCGGGCCGCAGCGCTCTCGGCGGATTTGGCGGCCGCGGGCGCCGCACTTCAGACGGAGCAGGGCAAGCTTCGGGAAGTCGAGCAGGCGCTGGCCCAAAGCGTCGCTGCAGGCGAGGCGGCGCGCGAAGCGGCTTTGCGGGAATTGCAGCAATATCAGGCGGAACTGCGCGCCCTGCGCGATTCCTTGGCCGAGCGCGATGCCGCCCTGGAGAGAGCCAAACAGGGCCTTTCTGAGCGCGATGCCGCCCTCGATAGAACCCAGCAGGCGCTCTCCGAGCGCGACTCTCGCCTGGCTGCCCTCTCCCGGGAACGCACCGCGCTGGAACGCGCTCTCGAGGCGCGCACGCAGCTTGCAGCAGATTCGGCGGCCGCCGCTCCGCGCGACGGTGCACTTACGGGCGCCAGTCGTCGAACCGCCTGCGTCCCCGAGGGTGGATGTCGGTCGCGAAGAGGCGCCGGCCCCGCCCGCGCCGCCCGCCCCGACAATCTCGCCTGAGCTGCCGCGATCCCGGCGGCTTGGTGGCCCCGCCCGCGCCATCGGGTGGAGCGCCGCGGCGCTGCTGGTTGCCGCCTTCGCCTGGCTGTTCGCGCATCGCTCGCCCCCACAGCCTGCGGCGCCGACCGCCGCAGCGGCTCCAACTCCCGGCGCGGTGATCCGCGACTGTGCGAGTTGCCCCGAGATGACCGTATTGCCGGCCGGTCGATTCAAGCAAGGCTCCGCACGCGGCTCCGCGTTCGAACAGCCGCTGCATTGGGTGGTCATCGGCCGCTCCTTTGCCATGTCGACCAGCCCAGTCACTCTCCAGGACTTCGGGCAGTTCGTTGCTGCCACCGGACGGGACATGCAAGGTTGCGACACCTACGACGGCGCGTGGAAGCACCGACCCGCGGATAGCTGGGAACACACGGGATTCGCGCAAACCGCAGCACACCCGGTCACCTGCGTATCGTGGAGCGACGCGAAGGCCTATGCGAATTGGCTCTCGACGAAAACCGGCCAGCGATATCGTCTGCCGAGCGCTTCCGAGTGGGAATATGCGGCACGCGCGGGCGCCGAGACGCCACCGTTGTGGGGCCCTGATGGCCAGGGCGCGTGCGCCGACGCGAACGTCGCGGATGCCAGCGCGGGACGGCGATATCCCGGATGGGCCGTATTTCCGTGCGACGATGGCTACGCGTACACCGCGCCGGTGGGGACGTTCAAGGCCAACGCTTTTGGCCTCACTGACATGTTGGGCAACGTGTTGCAATGGACCGAGGATTGCTGGCATGGGAACTACGCCGGCGCGCCCGTCGATGGCTCCGCGTGGCTGGACGGCGACGGCGACTGCGCCGCGCATGAGCTTCGTGGGGCTTCATGGTTCAGCAGCCCCTCCTATGTCCGGGCCGACTACCGCGACCGCTTCCCTGCCGACTATCGCACCAGCAGCGTCGGAATCAGGCTGGTCCGGGACATCGGACCGTGATGCCTGCGCTCCTGCGAGGCTCGGCTCCCACCCGCGCAGCTCGAGCGCTGTTCTTATCCCTGCTGCTTTTGGCGACAGTCTGGATTCCCGGCGAGGCGGCATCGGCGTCGGATGATCGTTTCGCTTCCGCGGAGCGTGCCCGTTATGCCGCGCTCTGCCACGCACGCAAGGACCTCGACTCCTGTTCCGATGCGGTCCGTTGGAACCCCGGAGATCCCGCACTGATCACCGCTCTGGCGGATGCCCTGGCGCGGGCGGGCCGATTGCCCGAAGCGCTTCGCGACTACCGGCGCGCCGAATCGCTCGAACCCGACATGCGCGGCCTCGACGCGAAAATCAAGGCGACGGAGGCCAGGTTGAACGAGAGGCACAAACCCCGGAAGGTCCCGGCCGATCGCGCCACCGCCGATGCGGCGTCCCCAAGGAGCTATACGAATGCCGATCCCGAGGCGCAGTCGCACTGACGCGGACCCCTGCTACCGGCTCGACAGATCGAGCTCCATGTAAACCACGCCCCGCAACGGATTGTCGTAGTAAGGCGCGGTCTCGCGGAATCCCAGGGAGCTGTAGAGCTTTCGCGCCGCACGCATGTCGACGAGCGTATCGAGAACCATGCGCGCATAGCCGAGCGCCTTCGCCCTGGACACCAGGAGTTCGGCGAGCGCGCGACCCACTCCCGTCCCGCGTGCTTGCGGCCGAAGATAGAGCCGCTTCATTTCGCAGGCATCGCCGCGCAACAGGCGAATCGCTCCGCAGCCGATCGGACCGGCGTCACTCTGCGCGAGGATGAGGCATCCGGACGGAGGCGCGTACATCGCGGCCAGCTGATCGAGCTCCGTGTCGAATCCCTGAAAGCACAGATCGATGTTGAGCTGGTGCGCGTATTCCTGAAACAACACGCGCGCCGCGGCAAAGTCCGCCGGCTCGGCGGCCTCCGTGAGGCCGAAACCGGCTATATCGCGGGAGACCATGGTTCAGTTCTGCGGTGTCCTCGAATGAGCGATCTCGGAGAGGATGTCCGCGCTCCCAGGCTCACGCGAAAGGTCGGGGTAGCGCTCGCCGCCGGCGTACTGAAGTTCCAGCGTCTTGAAGGCATCGTCCTTTTGCACCAGCAACGTCAGCTTTCCCGACGCATCGGGCGGCGCGGCGAGCGTGTCCTGCAGGAGTTCCTTGGACCATTTGTAGCCGTTGAGTCCGATGATGTGGCTGCCGGGCGATGCGCCGGCGGCATCCGCCGGGGAGCGTGGGATCACATCGCCGATGGTCGCTTGATCGTCGTCCACGAAGAACCCGAGCGAGTACCGCAAATCGAGATCCTTGTCGTCGGCCTCGTGCGCGACGTGCATCACGGTCGGGACGGAGCCGAAGGTGAGCTGCCAACCGGCGGACTGGAGTCCTTCGAGCGGGGCCTCGGCGCGCAGGCGATTGAGCCGCTCCTTCCAAAAACCCGACCAGTCGTAGGGCTGCACGGTGCCGAGCGCCCGCACCACGTCGTCGAGATCGTAAGGGATCATCTCGGGTCCGGTGCTCGGCGGCCCGTAGAACAGCCTGCAAAAATCGTCCAGGCTCCTGTGTCCCTTCGACAGCCGCCGGATGAGCGTGTCCGCCTCCAGCCACAGCAGGGCGGATTCCTGATAAAAATCCTCCTGCCGCCGCAGCCTCGCCGCCCAATTGCGCGATTGGTAGTAGAGCAGCGATGCGGCCACCGTCGTTTCCTGCAGCGATCGCCATTCACGCGCGCTGTGCGATTGCATCGCGGCCGCGTTGTGGGCCAGTTCGCCGCGGAACTCCTCGTCGGTGTAGAGACCGCTGCGCACGGCCAGCACGTCGCCCAGATACTCGGTCAATCCCTCGTACACCCACAGCATGTCGCCGAGCATGGGGTCTTGATAATTGGCGGTGGCGAGCCCGGCGGGCCGGCGGTATTTGCCGTTCCATGAGTGCACGTACTCGTGCGGCAGGAGATTCGCTTCGGCGCGGCGGATCGGATCGTCCAGGAGCGCCCGCAGCGGGGAGCGATCGTCGCTCGACTGATGGTGTTCGAGGCCATCCGGCATGATTTGATCGGTGAGCGCCCACAGGAATTCGTAATGATCGTAGTGTGTGGCCCCGAACAACGCCGCCGCCTCGCGCACCAGCCGACGATAGTGCGCTTCCGTGGCCGCGCTCATGGTGAGCGCCACTGGCGTGTCGGCGGCGATGTGCAGCGTGACCGCGGGGCTGCCGCCGAGCGCGATGTCGCGCATGTAGCGGCCCGCGAGCAGCGTCGAATCGACCAGCGTGGTGAGCGACGCCGGCGCGAAGCGTATGCCGTCCGCTCCGGCGGCCGTGGTCTTGAGCGCTGTGGCGTACTTCCAACCCGGCGGAAGCCGCAGCGACGCCTGATAGCTCAATTCGTCGCTGCGGGTGGCGGCCGGATACAGCACCAGTTGGTTCCATTCCAGGATCAACAGCGACTCGGTCGCGGTGCGCGGCGTTTCCAGTCCCTGGACCACGCCGTCGGGCGCGATGGTCGTGTCGATTTCGAGATCGACGCCGAGCTGGGTCGCTCCGGCCGGGACCTCGAGGTGAAACGCGTTCAGATCGACGGAATCGCGCCGCCAGGGGAGGGTCTGGCCGTTGACCTTGAAGATCGGGCCGCCGAGCGAAGTGAGGGGACCCGCCGGACTGTGCCGCCCCGGCAACCACTTCGGGTACACCAAGGTCAGGGGGCCGGCCGTCACGGGCAAGGTCAAATGCGCCGACATGATGCCGCGCGGCGCCTGACTCGCGTCGACCTGGATTTCGGCGGAGGGAGCGCCCGCCGGGGCGGCGTACTCCTCGGCCGCCGCCTGGACGCGAGCGGGCGCGGCGAGGGTCAGGACGAGCGCGGCAGCCGCGAGCGCGGCGCCGGCGAGCGCCTCCGCGCACTCAATAGCGATAACGGAAGGAGACTTCCATGAAGCGCCCGATCGCGCCGGCTTGGTCGTAAGAGGCATCGTAGTTCTGTCCGCCATAGGTCACCGTATCGAGCGGCGGCAGCCGATTGGTGACGTTGGTAATGTTGGCCATCAATTGCAGGTTTCCGCTCATCCGGTATTGAGCATACACGTTGGCGTAGCCGAAGCCCGCCACGTAGCAATGCGGGTTGGTGCTGCTCAATTGCAGGCATTGCGGCGGGCTGCCCGGGGTGTCGAGCGACGCGTCGATGCCTTGCATGGCGCTACGGTAATTGAGAGTGGTGCCCAGGGACAAGGGACCGCGGCTCCAATCGATGGTGAGGGTGCCCCGGTTCGCCGGCGTGCCGGTCGATCCGCTGAGCGCGGTCGGTCCCACCGTGCCCACGTAGTGATAGGTCACATCGCCGAAGGTTTGCTGGGACTGGATGAGGTGCGCGGCGTCCAGCGTGGTGGTGATCGCGCCGTACCCGCCGAGATCGAACAGCGTCTTCCAACCGAACGTCGATGCCGGCCGTGATCGAGTAGGACGCATTCACGTAGGGCGTGAGGTACTCGATGATGGTGCCCGGGAGAGCCGACCCCGGAGCCGCCGGCGTACGGATCGCGTTGCTCGGATCGTAGGGCGCCGGAGCGATCTCCCGGTCGCGACGGATGTAGAAATAGTCGACCGTGAGCGCGTTGTGCTTGAACGGCTCGGCAATCACGCCGAAGGTGTAGCTGGTGGAGGTCTCGGGCTTGAGCTGCGGATTGCTCTGGGTGAGCACCGCCACGGCGCTGCCGGGCAGCCCGCAGTCCTGCACGGACGTGTAAGGCGCAACGCAGCGTATCGGGTCCACCGGCGCGGGCGCGACGCTGGAGGCGGAACCCGCATGGCCGCTCTCCGCAATGCTCGGCGCGCGAAAGCCGCGCGCGAACGTGCCACGAACCGCGAATTGCGGGATGCGGCGTATATTTGAAGCCGAGTTTCGGGGTCGCCGCTGTGCCGGCGGAGCTGTTGTAGTGATCGACGCGTCCGGCGGCGTCGAGCTCGAGGTTGTCGAGCACCGGTGCGACCATCTCCACGAACGCAGCGGACACGGTTTGCGAGCCGCGCGCGTAGAAGCTGCCGTCCATGAGGCTGTCGCCTTGCAGCGCATAGGGCTGGCCCGGATTGTTCTCGTGCGTGAGCCGCCAATCGAGTCCGAGTGCCAGCGACAGATCGCCGCCCGGAAGCGCCAATAGCTTGCGGGTGGCGTTCGCGGACAGGAAGGCGATGTCCGAGGTCGCGGTGTCGTGCGTTTCGGGCACCAGCGAATTATCGAGCGGCGGCCGAATTCAGATACGAGTTCTGTCCGACGCGGTAGCCATTGGCGAGGGCGTTGTAGAACGCCGGTACGTACAGAAATCCCTGGTAGGTGATCCGAGTCACGTCGCGCACGTAGCCGAGACTCGCCGCGACATCCCACCCGCCGAGTGTATTCGACAGGTCATCGATGACGCGGTACACATCGGTGCCGTACAGGGTGTGCTCTTCCGGCAAGTTGGTGAGTGCGCCGAAGAACAAGGCCTTGTCGCCGATGTAGCTATTGAAGTTGCTGCCGGGCACGGAGTTGTAGTAGTTGCGGGCCGCCGCGAAGTAAGGGCTCGCCGGATTGAACGGATTGTCGAGACTGTTGGCCGGCAGCACCACCTGCGAGGTCGACGGATCGAACTGGTTCTCCGAGGCTCCCGCTGCGCCCGCCCAGGCGAAAGGCACGAGATTGGTGCCAACGTCGTAGGCGTTCGGCTGCCGATATTGCTCGGCCTGGGTCAGGTAGTAGGACGCCGCCAGCGAATTCAGCCAGCCGCCGCCGAATTGCTGGCTCCAGTGGGTGGAGAAGTCCAGGCCCGCGGTCCGCGGCTGGATTTTCTTGTAGGCATTCGTGTCCCACGCACATCCGCCGGGACCGCTGGCGCCGTTGGCGGCCAGCGCGGCGTCCTGCGCGCTGCAGCCGGGCAGGCTGAAAGGCGTCTGGTTCTGAACCGCACCCCCGCTTACCGGCAGCACCTGCCCGGGCACCGTGTAGGTCGTGAGCGGATTCGGCAGTCCGCCATTCACCACGCCGCCGTACAAATTGGGACCACCCCACGGGGTGAGGTCCGACGCCGCGATATAGGAGCCGCGCGCCTCCTGCGAGATGGCCTCCTGATGACGCCCCTCGAGGCTCATGTAGAAGTTGTGACCGTCGGCCTCGAGGTTGCCCGTGCCCCAGGTCGCGGCGAAGCGCTGCGACAGGCCGTCGCCGCGGTCGGTCGACCCGGCTGTAGCCGACACGTCGAGCCCGGTGAATTGCTTCTTCAGGATGATGTTGACCACGCCCGCGATGGCATCGGAGCCATAGGTGGCGGATGCGCCGTCCTTCAACACTTCCACCCGGTCGACGATCGCCATGGGCAGCGAGTCGATGTCGACGAATTGTCGCTGGCCGTCGTCGGCGAGCGGATAGTTGGCCATCCGATGCCCATCGACCAGCACCAGGGTGGCGTCGACCGACAGGCCCCGCAGCGCGACACCGTCCGCGCCGCCCGCCATGGCGCCGCTGAACGCCTGCGACAAGGTGCCGGAGTTATCGGCGGAAACCGTCTTGATCACGTCCGCGATGCTGTTGAGGCCGCTCTTTTCGATGAAGTCCGCATCGATCGTGGTCACGGGCGAGGGTGACTCCGAGTTGGTGCGGCGGATGTACGAACCCGTGACGACGATGGTCTCCAGGGTCGAGTTCGGCTGCTGCGCGCTCGCGGGAGGACCGTCGGCATCGGCGGGGCCGGCCGCAGGGCCGGCAGCGGCCGGCAGGGACATCTGGCAAAGGACGCTGGCAAGGCAGCAGGCAAAAACTCTGCGCATTCGGGTCTCCCGTTCTTGTCGTGAATGCCAGCCGCATCCGCTTGGGTAACCGTGCCGTCATCCCCGGCACTCGAAGACCGCTCCCCCCGCGTCTCCGCCCCAAAATGTAATCGCATTCGCAATTCATTGCAATGACCTAATCTATCGACCATCGCGTTTACTCTCGCGCTCAACGTACAATTCACCGGGTGAAATCCCTGTACGAAAAGACCATCGCGTTCGTCCTGCAGTACGTCGATGAGCACAAGCTCGGAGCGGGCGACCAGTTGCCGACCGAAGCGCAGCTCTCCTCCCTGGCAGGCGTGAGTCTGGTCACCGTGCGCCGCGCGCTGTCGGAGCTCTCCGCGCAGGGCGTGGTGCGCCGGGAACAGGGACGCGGCACGTTCGTGGCGCGTCCCCGGGTGAACGCCGAAACCACGAAAATCGGCGGCCTGCGTCATGGGCTGCACCTCGATTCGCGTTCCAAGCTGCAGACCAAGATTTTGAGCTGCACGCCACGCGCCGCCGGCGCCGAGGAGGCGGAGCATCTCGGCCTTTCCCCCGGCGCGAGCGTGTGGGAGATCTCCCGCCTGCGCCTGCTCAATAAGCGGCCGATGATCTGGGAGACATCCGTCATCCCGAAGATTCTCGCGCCGGATCTGTCCCAGCAACTGAGCGCACGCGACAAGCCCTCCCTATACGATCTGCTCGACGAGGTGTACGGACTCAAGGAAGCCCGTGAGGAACAAACGCTGGTGTCGCGTCCGGCCGCGACGCGTGAGCACGAATTGCTCGATCTCATGAGTTTCGAATGGGTGGTGGAGGTGTCGGGTGTCAGCTTCTCGACCCGCCATCAGGCCATCGACGCGTTCCGGATGGTGTTCGTCGCCAAGGCGTTCACGTTTCGTCTGGAGACGGCGCCGTCGTTCTTCGTTCAGGCGGTCGAGGTCACCGAGAACGCCCGGGCTCGGAGAGTTCAATGAGGGTCGCGTTGGGATGTCGCAGGAGACTGGTCGCCGGCCACGCCGGATCCTGAACCCCCCGCACCAGCGCCGCCTTCGCGGCGAGCTTGTTCGGTCCCGCGATCAGCAGCAGCGTCTGGCGCGCTTCGAGCACGTTTTGAATCCCGAGCGTGAGCCCGTGCGTCGGAACCGGCCGGGGCCCCGTGGACCCCGCCTCGATTCGCGCGCGCGTCGATGCCGCCAGTTCCACCACCCGCGTGCGCGTATCCCACGCAGACCCGGGCTCGTTGAAGGCGATGTGGCCGTTCTCGCCGAGACCCAGCACGCACAGATCGATGCCTCCGAGCTGCGCGATCGCCCGCTCGTAGTCGTCGCACTCCGCTTGAGGGTCGGGCGCGTCGCCGCGCAGCAGGCGCACATGATCATCGGCGAGCCCCAGGGGTGCGGTGAGATGAGCCCGGATGAACGCCGCATAGCTCGAAGGATCGCTCGATGGCAGGCCGCGGTACTCGTCCAGGTCGAATATTCTCGCCTCGGCAAGATTCGCAAAGCCGCCGCGCGAACGCCGCACCAGCTCCGCATACAGGGCGAGCGGCGTCGAGCCGGTGGGCAGCGCAAGCACCGATCGAGGTTTGGACTTGAGTTGCGCCGTAACCAGATCCGCGGCCGACTGGGCGAATTCGGCCGCCGTATGCACGTGGATCACTCGCACAGCGCGGCCTTGGCCAGATAATCGGCATAAATCGAGCGATAGGCATCCGCCTCGCGCGCGCGAGGTACGGCTGTATGCTGCGATGACGGCACACGTCGGATGGTCGGGAGCGCCAGGCAGCACCAGGCGGGTCGCCTGCCAGGCAGCCCCGACCGCGGCGGCCGAGCGCTCGCTGGCTTCGCTGACGGCGAGGCCCAGGATGTCCGCGAGCATCTGCATGCTTGGCGCCGAGTGCACGATCTTGCCGCCGACGCGCACCGAGTCGACGGCCGCGGTCTCAGCCAGCACCTCGACGCAGCGCTTGACCTCGAAGAAGACTCCCTCGAGGTAGGCGCGCGCGATGTCGGCGCGCGAGCGTGGCCGAGCGTGAGTCCGAACAACGCGCCGCGCAGCCGGGGATTCCACAAGGCCCCCTGCTCTCCGCCGGCGAGATAGGGCGCGAAGAACAGGCCGTTGGCGCCGGGAGGCGATAGCGCCGCCTGCCGGTCGATCTCCCCCTCCGCCCAGTCGAACAGCGAGCTCAGCCAGCGATACCCCGTGCCGCTGGCCAAGAGATCCATTTCCCGGCCATACCATGACGGCTCGACGTGCGGAGTCACGAGATAGCGCGCGTGTGGATCGAGACGCGGCAGCGGCGCTCGCGGCAAGAATGACGGCGCTCGACCCGAAGCTGATGGAGATCACCCGCTCGTCGAGCCCTGCCATGGCGAAGGAAGCCGAGACCGAATCCGCCGCGCCGGTGCTCACGGCGATGCCCGCCGGCACGCCGAGCAGCTCGGCGCCGGACTGCGACAGCGGGCCCGCCATCGAATTCGCCGGCCTGACCTGCGGCAACACCCGCTGCGGCAAATTCCAGAAGCCGCACAGGTCGGCCGCGAAGCGCTGCCCGCTCAAATCATAGACTCCGTAACCGGCCGCGGTGGACGGTTCGGTCATTGCAAGCCCGGTCAGGGCATGCAGCAGATAATCCTTGGCCGACAGCACGGTGCGGACTTCGCTTTCCCGGCCGGCATAATGGAATCGAAACATGGGAGCGAGATAGCGCCCGTCGATGGGCATGCCCGTGCGTGCATAGTGCTCGGCGCGCACCCCCTCGAGCCGCGAGGAGGCCCAGGCGTCGGCCCGACCGTCCTTCCAGGTGATGGCGGCGCCGAGGGGTCCGTCTTCGCCGAGGCACACGAGCGTCGGCAGCTGACCGGTGAGCCCGATCGCAGCGACGCGCTTCGCCCAATCCGCATCGCGCGGGCGCAGTTCCCCATCGAGCGCTCTCATGGCTCGGCGCGTCGCCTCGAGCCAGTCGCCCGTCGACTGCTCGGCCTGATGCGGCAGCGTGGAGTCGGTGGCGAAATCCGCGGACCCCTCGCCCAGCAGGCGGCCCAATGTCCCGGCCTCCACCGCCGCCACCTTGACGGCCGAGGTTCCCAGGTCGATGCCGAGCACCAGCCTCACGGGCTACACGTGCTCGGAGAGGCCGCCGGCCACGATGTCGGCCGCCTGCAGCGTACGCTCGACATCGTCGTCGGAGTGCGCGAAGGACACGAATAAATTCTCGAACGCGCCGGGATGGAACAGTACATTGCTCTCCAGCATGCCCTCCCACCAGAGGCGGAACAGATCGTGGTCGGCGTAGCGCGCGGCATCGCGGTAATTACGGATCGGCCGCTCGGCGAACCATACCTGGGAGACCGGCCCCACGCCCACGACGTAGGCGGGCAGACGATGCCTGCCCAAGATTTTCCTCAATCCTTCGTAGAGCCGCTCGCAGCGCGCGAACAACGCCTGGTACTTTCCCGGCTGCCCGAGCTCATCGAGCGCCGCATTGGCGGCAGCGACGGCGATGCCGTTGGCGCTGTAGGTGCCGGCCATCGATACGGTCCCGTCCGCGACCAGCCTCATGATCTCGCGCTTCCCGCCGAGCGCGGCCACCGGGAAGCCGCCGCCCAGCCCTTTGGCGAACACCGAGAGATCGGGACGGATGCCGTACAGGGACTGCGCCCCGCCGAAACTCAGCCGAAACCCCGTGATGACCTCGTCGTAGATCAACACGATGCCGTGGGCGATGCTGAGCTCGCGCATCGTCTCGAGATAGCCCGGCTCGGGCAGGATGCAGCCGGTGTTGCACATCACCGGCTCGGTCAGGATGGCCGCTATCGAGTCACCCTCGCGCGCGATGGCGTCGCGCAGCGCCTCGGCATCGTTCCACGGCAAAATGATCAGGTGTTCGCCCGCGGCCTTGCTGAGTCCGGGTCCCTGGGGCACCGCGACGGGTCGGTGATCGGGCCCCGCCTCATCCAGACCGGGATGCTTGCTCCAATACACCGCATCCGAGAAGCCGTGATACATGCCCTCGAAGCGGATCACTTTCTCCCGCCCCGTGAACGCCCGGGCGAGCCGCAAGCTGTAGATGACCGCTTCCGTTCCGGTATTGCACAGACGCACCTGCTCGACGCTCGGCACCGCCGCCATGATTTTCTCGGCGAGCACCGCCTCCGCGGCCGTGGGCAACGCGAACACCGTCCCGCGATTCTGGATTTGTTCCACCACCGCGGCCGTCACCTTCGGCGGACGATGACCGAGGATCATCGGACCGAGCCCGAGCAGATAGTCGATGTACCGGTTGCCGTCCACATCATAGAGATGCGCGCCCTCGCCCCGCTCGACGAACAACGGATAAGGATCCCAGCCGGACCACGTGGCCCGTGCCGTGCTGTTGACGCCTCCCGGAATGGGTCCGCAGGCCGTCTGGTACAGTCGGGCGCTGCGCGCGGAGCGCGCGGGATTTTTATATTTCATGCTTCCTCCAGTCCTCGGCGCGCCGTAAAGAATGCTGCGCCCTTTAAACGTAAAAACAATGCCACCGCGCCGCCGATGGCGATGGAGCCGAGCCCGTAGGCGATCACCGCCGGGGAAACCGCTCCCGTCGCGAGGCTCCCGACCAACACAAAGACGCTGAAGAGAACGCCGATCAACGGAAACAGTCCGCCGAGGATGAGATCGGCGCGGCTTGCATCGGGCACGTCGCGCCGCTGTCGAAGCGCCGCCGCCGCGGTGATCCCGTAGAAAACGATCGAGATCACCCCCAGGCTGCTCGCCGCATTCGTGAGCGCCGCCCCGGTCGTCGTCGTCGCGAGGGCAAGGGCGAGCAGCAACATATTCACTGCGCTCATGGTCAACGTGGCCGCCCAAGGCGTCGAACCGCCCGCCCGCAGGCGGCCGAAATAGGCGGGCATCACGCGGTCCCTCGACATCGCGAGTCCCATTCGCGCGGCCGAGACCACGGCCGCCTGCAACGTGGCAAGTGTGCCCAGCAGCACTACCAGCGCCATCAGGGCGCCCCAGGGGCCATGCAGGAGCCCCTCGCTCACCGCGGCGAGCGCGTCGCCCGCGTGTGCCTGCAACTCGTCGGGCGGCAGCACCGCTTGGAACGACAACGTCGCGAGCGAATAAATCGCCGCCAGCATCGCGACGCTGGCAATGGCGGCCCTGCCGGGGTTGTTCGCGCGATCCCGGGTTTCTTCGTTGACGTAGATGGCGGCGTCCCAACCGGAATACATGAAGCAGGCGATCAGCATCCCGCCCATCAACCCCCTCGCCCCGCCCATGCCGGAAAGCGAGAACCATGCCCAGGAGAAGTGAACCGCCGTCAGCCCGTGCGCGAGCGCATGCAGCGCCACCACCGCGACTATCAGCAGCACCGCGTATTGAAACAGCACGATGGCCCACTCGAAGCGCACCACCAGTTTCAGTCCGGTGACCGCAAACACCGTGATCAGGAGGTTCCACCCGGCTCCCGCGACGAAAACGGCCCAATGGCGGTCGACGAGCGACGGCGCAATCAGGTCCAGCGTGTAGACGCCGGCCGGTATGGTGAGCGTGGTCGTGCCGAGCGTGTAGTAGAGAAGGATCATCCAGCCCGACAGGAAACCCAGGTACGGATTGAACACCCGGGCGACCCACGTGTAGGTGGCGCCCGCGCTCTGATCCCACCGGTTCAGGCGTTGGTAGGCGATCGCGATCCCGAGCATGGGAATCAGGCAGATGAGAATCGGCACCGGGCCGCCATAGCCGCTCGCGGCCACCAAGCCCGCGAGGCTCACGGCGAGGGTCTGCGCGGGGCCCGAGCTCGACAGACCCATGACGATGGCATCTCCCAGCCCTACCCGCTCTCTCGCGTCCTTGGATGTGGTCACTGTGATGGCTGTCGGGGCGAATAATACCTTAGGTCATTATAATGAATTTCGATACGACGCACAAACCGCGCCCGGCGCCGCCGAGGCGCCGAGGCCGGCTTACCCTCAATCCAGCGCGTTGAACAGCCGGCCGATGGCGTGGATACCCGCCGCGACCAGATCGAGGCCCACCCGGGGGCCGATGTCGGGCCCCTGGATGCCGTTCATGAAGATCCGATCAGTGAGTCCGCCCACGGTCGAAGCAGGCTCCTGGCCATTGTGAAGCCTGAGTGCGAGCAGCGCATTTCCCACGGCCTCGGGGGTGGGAGCGAGATGGCGGCGATTCTCGGCGGCGGACCACAGCTCGATCCCCTTTTGCACGGCGTCGGCATCCAGAAAGCTGACAGGCGCATGGCAATACTTGCATTCGCTCGAATGTTCCAGATCGATGGGTGCGCCGCACTCCGAACAAGTGATCTGGCGCACCTGCGAACGAACGCGCTGAAGTTCCGCCGGGCTCAGCGTGCGAACGAACTGCTTCTCGCGCAAGAATTGAAAGAATGGCGTGAACCGCCCGTCGCCCACCAAGCAGCGGAAATACGAGAACCTGCCGGCTTTGCTCAAGTCGAAACTCTGCACCAGGGCCTCCTCGCATCGCGGGCATTGGAGCCGGTCCGCCCGCGGCCGGCGGGCGTCCTCTCTGTGCGCATAGATTTCCTTGAACAGCTGGATGACGGCGACGGGAGCGAGCTGGATGCTCGCCAGATGGTCGAACCAAATGCCCGCGCAGACGAAGCATAAGTCCACCCGCACGCTGCCCACGTCGTGACGTTCCAATTCTTGCGGCTGCATCGCTCCGCGGCAATTCGGGCAAAACGTGACGGGCGATATGATGGTGCTGGACATGTCTTTTCACCGGCGCCGGGCGTGCAACGCGAGTCCGCCCGGCGTGATGTCTTTGCTCCCTTATTCCCTGCCGCTTAGTTGCTGGGTCCGGCCTTGTTATCCGGTTGCGGCGACGAGGGACGCGGCGCCGGCTTGGCGGATGGCCTCGGTGTCGGTCGAGACCCGCCCGGTCGCCCGGGGGCGCTCCCGGGGCGCCTGGATTCGACGGCCGATCGGGCCGCGGGCTGGGCGTGGGTCTCGTCGGGCGCGGCGGCGGCGGCGGCCTCGACGGATTGGGGCGAGGCGGTCGGGGAGTCGATCCGCCGGGGCCACCGTGCGGCGGCCTTCCGGGTATGGAAGGAGGCCTGGGACGCATCGGGGGTCGGCGCGGAGGCGGCGGCCGATTGATCCAATAGGAGCGCCGCGCATACCACGGCCGGCCCACGTAGTAGCGGCCCCAGTAATCGCCGAGATTGAAGGCGACGATGCCGATCCCAAGAGCCGCGCCCACGTCGATCACGGGGACCCGCCGCTGTTGGTAGTCGTAATACAGATAGTTGCCGTAGAGCCAGCCGTGGTTGCCCTCCCAGTCCACATCGCACCACGTGAAATCGTCGAGGCATCCATTGACCGTCAGCAAGCTGCTCGGAGGAATGCTCATGACGATGGGATAGTCGGTGCTCGGCCCCGCCCGCAGGTGAACCTCGACCCTGGGTGTAGGCATTGCCCGCGTCGGCGGCCGAGTTGAACAGCGTGAAAGGGCGGCGATGAGTGCGAGCGACAGCCGTTTCATGTCTGACTCCGTGGAATGGGGACCGCGCCAGCCGGGTCGCGCGGCCGACGACCGCGGCGCCCGCGCACGGCAGCATCAAGCACGCTAGGCATAGTCGTCGATGAGTGATTTCGGCGGCCGCGGCGATTTCGAGTCCGGGGACTCGCCGGCGCTGGGCGTGGCGCTGGGGCGCTTGTCGGTGGGCGGTTGCTGGCTCGAGCCATCCCTGCGGCTCTTTTTGTCGGCGATGGGCAAGGCGGGATAGAGACCCGAGTTGCTCAAGCGATCAACTTCGCTCATGAGTGACCTCGCTTATTGGGTCGGGGGGGCATCCTTCACTGCGGCTGGACCCGGCGTTGTGGGCGAATCGTTCACCACAGCCGAATCCTTGACCGCATCCGCCTTCGATTGATCCTTCACCAGAACCGTCTTGCTCAATTCGGCGGGCTGCACGCGCCATAGTAGCCGATTTTCGGCGGCACCTGCATCTGCAATTGCCACATCGGACGAGCCGGCCGGCGCGGAAGGCTGCTCGTCGGTCTTCACCGTGACCGGATTGCCGGGAGCGACGGACTCGAGGACCAGGATCGACACCCGGCGATTCGCGTTGCGACCCTCGATGGTGTCGTTGGACTGACGCGGGTGGAATTCGCCGAACCCGACGATCTCGAGCCGCAAGGGATCGATGCCCGCCTTGGTGAATTCGTGGACCACGCTCGCGGCACGCGCCGCCGACAACTCCCAATTCGACGGGAAGGAGGCGGTCTTGATCGGCCGGTCGTCGGTGTGGCCTTCCACCCGGATGGGATTCGAGAAGGGCTTGAGGACCTCGGCCAGCTTGTCGAGCACCGGTGCAGCCTGTGCCGAGAAGTCACCCGCGCCGCTCGGGAACAGGATGTCGGTGTTGATCTCGATTTCGAGCCACATGCTCTCGCGGCGTACCGTGACCAGCTTGGCGTCGATCAAGGCCTGCATCGCATCCTGCACCTGGCGCTCCATGCGGATCAATGCGCCGGGAGCCTTGTTCGGCTCCGGCGTCTGCGCCTCCGCATTCGGATCGCGCGGCGACTGGCTGGCGTCGACGCCGTTCTTCTGTTCCTTGATTTTCATGAACGCGGTGGGTTGGATGCCCACCAGCGGCTTTTCGCCCCCCTTGCCGGGCTGCTTGTCGCCGATATTGACCGGTTCAATGCTCTTCGGCGCACCGTGGAACGCCGCGATCAGCGAATCCGACAGCACGCGGAATTTGCCCTCGTTCACGGATGACATGGCGTACATGACGGTGAACAGCGCGAACAACAGCGTCACGAGGTCGCCGTAGGGAATGGCCCAGGCCTCCGCGTTCACATGCTCTTCGTGCTTTTTCTTGCGGGCCATGTCGGCGGTCTCTCGTTACCGCGCCACGAAGGGCGGCTCAGTGATGGAAATAGCCTTGAAGCTTCGATTCGATGTTGCGCGGGTTCTCGCCCTGCGCGATCGCGATGATCCCCTCGATGACCATGGTCCGGACCTGCGATTGACCGTGGATCACCGATTTCAATTTGTTGCCCATCGGAAGGAACAGGAGGTTCGCGAAAGCGATGCCGTAAATCGTCGCGACGAATGCGGCGGCGATGCCGTGGCCGAGCTTCGAGGGATCGGCGAGGTTTTGCATGACCGCCATGAGGCCCATGACGGCGCCGATGATGCCGAGGGTCGGGGAGTACACGCCCATGGCCTCGAACACCTTGGCCGCCTGGGTGTCGAAATGCTCCATGGTGTCGAGCTCGATCTCCATGCTGGATCGGATCGCCTCCGGCTCACCGCCGTCAACCAGGGACTGCAGGCCCTTCTTGAGAAACTCGTCCTTTTCCTGCTCGACGGCGGATTCGAGCCCGAGAAGTCCCTGCTTGCGCGCGATGTTGCTCCACTCGACGATCTTTTCGATCACCGCGCTCGGATTGCTGGCCGGCGGCATGAACACCCACTTGACGATGCTCCAGGCGCGGATGAACGTGGACATCGGCGTCTGTATCAGGCTCGCGGCCATCGTGCCCAACACCACGATCACGAACGCCGCGCTGCCGACCAGCGCCCCGGCGCTCGAGCCCTTCAGGATGGCCCCGCCTATGATGGCGATGAGGCCGAGCACGACCCCGATGATGGTCAGGATGTCCATGGCTCAATCGGGCGAGAGCCACTCCGACAACCTGGAGCGCAGCCGCACCAGCGCCTGTCCGTGGATCTGGCAGACCCGCGATTCGGATACTTCGAGCACCTCGCCTATTTCCCGCAAATTCATGTCCTCATCGTAGTAGAGCGACAAAACCAGCTTCTCGCGCTCGGGCAATCCCCCGATGGCGGCGGCCAGCGCGCTCCGAAATCCCGCATCCTCGATATGATCGAACGGCCCGGGCCTTTCGTCCCGCGCATGATCCGCCGGGCTCGACTCGTCGTCGTTCGAGCTCATCTGATCGAAGCTGAACAGCCGGCAGGTCGCCGCATCCTGCACCAGCTTGTGATATTCCTCGATCGTCACGCCCAGCGCCTGGGCGATGTCCGACGGATTCGCGTCGTGACCCTTTTCGTTCTCGAGCTTGCGTATCACATCCGACATCGCGCGCATGTTTCGATGCACTGAGCGGGGCGTCCAATCGGACTTTCGCACCTCGTCGAGCATCGCCCCGCGGATGCGTATGCCCGCGTAGGTCTCGAAATTCGCTCCCTTGTTGGCCGAATAATGCTTGGCCGCGTCCAACAGGCCGATCATTCCCGATTGAATGAGATCGTCCACTTCCACGTTCGGCGGCATCCGGCTCACCAGGTGATAGGCGATCCGCTTGACCAAGTCCGCATGCTTGAGCACGAGCTCCTGCTGCGGCATCTGATCGACCGGAACGGCTTCGTCCGCCTGCGGCTTCGGGCTCCGCTTCTGGGTGTTTGAGTACTGTGTGCTTGCTCTCATTGCAATACCGTCGAAGGACCAATCCGGGCCCCCACCATGCGTTCAACGAAGAACTCAAGGTGACCTCGCGCACCTTGTGGCGCAGACCACTTATCGGCCTTGAGGCTGAGATTCTTGAGGGCTACCGACGAATTTGAGGCCGGGTACGCATCCACGACGGGCGTCTGCCGCTGCACTGCACGCCGCAGATAGTCATCAAACGGGACGGAGCCCGCGAACTCGAGGCTGACATTGAGAAATCGGTCACAAACCCGGGATATTTTCTGAAATAGCGCCGGCCCCTCACCCGAGCGGCGCGTTTGGTTCGCCAGGATCTGGAAGCGCTGCACCCCGTGCTCCCGGCTGAGCACCTTGATGAGGGCATACGCGTCCGTGATGGATGCCGGCTCGTCGCAGACCACCACCAGGACGTGATGCGCCGCCTGGCTGAAGGTCATGACACTGTCATTGAGGCCTGCGGCCGTGTCCACGACCAGCACCTCGACCCGATGGTACAGCTCGCTGAACGCCCGGATGATCCCTGCGTGCTCGGCCTGCGAGAGGCTTGCCATGCGCTTGACGCCGGAGGACGCCGGTACGATTTGCAGTCCATGAGGCCCGGTGACGATCGCATCCTCGAGTGAGCATTCGCCCGAGATGACGTGGCCGAGATGAAACTTCGTGTGCACACCCAGCAGCACGTCCACGTTCGCGAGCCCCAGATCCGCATCCACCAGCATCACCTCCCGGCCTTGGGCCGCCATCGCGACCGCCAGATTGGTGGAGACGGTGGTCTTTCCCACGCCGCCCTTGCCGCCGGTTACCGCGATGACCTTCACCGGCCGCGAGGAGTTCAGCTCTTCCAGCCTTTCGGCCTGGGTCCTGGAGAGTCGGATGTCACGCATGGGCTTGGGCTCGGCCGAAATTACGGGCGTAATAGGAGGCGTCGCGCTTGAGCGGCGCATGCTCCATGAGTTTGTGCGCGGCGCGCACCAGCCACACTCGTTTCAGGTGCGCGGAATGCAAGTCCTCCGGCACGCGCTGTCCATTGCACAAATAGGCGATCTTCAGCTTGTGGCGAATGACGGTCGACATGACCGCCCCCAGACTCGCGGCCTCGTCGACTTTGGTGATGATGCAGGCCTCCGGCGAAACCGGGGCAAAGGCGCGGAGGATTTCCTCCAGAGCATGCCCCTCGCCCTGGGCGGGCAGCGTCAGGAGCACCTTTGCCCGGCCAGCCCCGAGTTGCAACCCCTCGAGTTGCTCGCTCAGGCGGACATCTCTCGGTCCCATGCCGGCGGTGTCGATCAAGACCAGGCGTTTCGATTTGAGCCGGTCGAGCACGCGGGCCAGCTCCCGCCCGGAGTTGGGGGCGTGCATGGTGGCGCCCAAAATGCGGGCGTAGGTCATGAGCTGCTCACGGGCGCCGATGCGATAGGAGTCGGTGCTCACCAGCGCGAGATCATCGCTCCCGTATCGCATGCTCCAGCGCGAGGCGAGCTTCGCAATGGTCGTCGTCTTGCCGGCTCCGGTCGGCCCGACCAGCGCGAATACGCCGCCGTTCACGGTGCTCAACTCATCGACGACGGGCAGATGACGCAACAGCAGCGCCAGCGGAAGTTTCGAGGTGTCCTCGAGCCGGGTGCGCGAGGGCGTCATCGCGGCGAGCGACGCCGCGACATCCGGGGCGATATCCATCGCCGACAACTCCTCGAGCACACGTGCCTTCAACGGCTCACGAACACGCTTGTCGTTCCAGGAAATGCCGGCGAGCTCCGTCTCCAACAGGTGGCGCAGGTCCTTGAGCTCGCGCTGCACCGTGGCGAATCCGCGTTGAGCGTCGTGCGGGACCGCGACCGCCGCCAGATCCCGGGCCAACGCGGAAGGCGCTCTGCGCTGCGCCATGAGCGGCGCCGGGGACGGCATCCGTGTTGCGGCCGGCCGGCGATGGCCGCCGCCTGGGCTGTCGCTCGCTGCGCGCACGGTCCTGGCGACAGGCGCCGGAACTGCGGCCGCGTGGGGCCGGGTCGCCCCGGACCCAGCGGACTTTCGAGCTTCGCCGGCGGTCGGCAGGGCCGCCGCTGATGCGCTCGCCGCCGCTGATGCGCTCGCCGCCGCTGATGCGCTTTTTGCCGCTGCCGCGCTCGCCGTCAGCCGCCGCGGCATTGGCAGTCAGCGCGTATTGACGCGCCGCTCCGGCGATCAGCGCCTCGTCGTAATCGACCGCGGCGATGACCTCGACGCCCTCGTCCATTCGGCGGCTCGACAGGATCACGGCATCCGGACCCTGCTCGAGCCGCACCTGATCGAGCGCCGCGCGCATGCTAACAGCCATGTAACGCTTGATTTTCACGTCAACCTCCATGAGGCAATCATTTCAAATGAACCATAAAACATTGACTAGCGTCCCACGGCCGCAACCACGCGGATTCGGCGGCTCTCGGGAATCTCGTTATAGGCGAGCACCGACAGCGTCGGGCTCGAATGTCGCATGAGGCGCGCTACCCACGGCCGGATCTTCGGTGCGACCAGCAGCACAGCCGGCTCGCCCGCGGCCTCCTGCCGTCGGGTGCGGTCGGCCAGCGATTGCTGGATCTTGTCGGCGAGCCCGGGCTCGAAGCCCGGAGCGTCGGCGCCGCTCGACATGGAATCCTGCAGGACCTGCTCGAGCGAGGGATCGAGGGTGATGACCGGCAGCTCCTGGCGCAGGCCGCCGATGTTCTGCACGATGCTGCGGCCGAGCGCGATTCGCACCGCGGCGACGAGCACCGCCGGATCCTGGGTCTTCGGCGCAAGCTCCGCCAGCGTCTCGCAAATGGTGCGCAGATTCCGGATCGGCACCCGTTCGAGCAGCAGGAGCTGCAGCACTTTCACGACCACGCTCATCGGCAAGAGCTTCGGCACGAGATCCTCGATCAACTTGGGTGCGCTCTTGCCGAGCCGGTTGAGCAATTGCTGAACCTCCTCGTGACCGAGGAGCTCCTGCGCGTGCGATTGCAGCAGATGGCTCAGGTGGGTCGCGATCACGCTGCTCGCGTCGACCACGGTGTAGCCCTGGGCCTGCGCCTGATCGCGGCGCGATTTGTCGATCCAGACCGCGTCGAGGCCGAACGCGGGATCCTTGGTGGCGGAGCCCTGCAGCGTGCCGGACACCTGACCGGGATTGATGGCGAGCTCGCGGTCGGGGAATATCTCGGACTCGCCCACCGGTGCGCCCAGAATGGTGATGCGGTAGGAATTGGGGCCGAGCTCGAGGTTGTCGCGAATGTGTACGGGCTGCACCAGGAACCCGAGCTCCTCCGACAGCTTCTTGCGGACGCCTTTGATGCGCCCCATGAGCTCGCCGCCCTGCGCGCGATCGACGAGCGGGATCAAGCGATAGCCCACTTCGAGGCCGACGGCATCGACCTGCTCTACGTCATCCCAGGACAGCTCGCGCTGCTCGGCTGGCACGGCGGCAGGCTTGGTGGGAGCGGCCGCGGCTGCCGCCTTCTCCGCCGCCTTGCGCGTGGTCAAGCGATAGGCGCCCCATGCGCAGGCCGCCGCCATTCCGAGGAAAACGACGTTCGGCATGCCCGGGATGATGCCGAGCAGCCCGAGGATGCCGGCGGTCACGGCGAGCGCGCGGGGCTGGCCGAGCACCTGGCCCATGATCTGCTGGCTCATGTCGTGGGGTTTCGAAACGCGAGTCACCAGGATCGCGACCGCGACCGACAGCAGCAGCGCCGGGATTTGCGCCACCAGGCCGTCGCCGATGGTGAGAAGCGCGTAGGTGCGGCCCGCATCCGAGACCGACATGCCGTGCTGTGCGGCGCCGATGATGATGCCGCCGAACAGATTGATGAACACGATCAATATGCCGGCGATCGCGTCGCCGCGCACGAACTTGCTGGCGCCGTCCATCGCGCCGTAGAAATCCGCCTCCTCGCGCACCTCCTGCCTGCGCACGATTGCGTCGGCCTGGGTGATGAGGCCTGCGTTCAAATCGGCGTCGATGGCCATCTGCCGTCCGGGCATGGCGTCCAGGGTGAAGCGCGCGCTCACCTCGGAGATTCGCCCGGCGCCCTTGGTGATGACGACGAAATTGATGATCACCAATACCGTGAACACCACCATGCCGACGGCATAGTTGCCGCCGACGACGAATTGCCCGAACGCGGCGATCACGTGGCCGGCCGCGTGCGCGCCGGTGTGCCCCCTGATCAGCACGACGCGGGTCGAAGCGACGTTGAGCCCCAGCCGCAGGAGCGTTGCGCCGAGCAGCACGGTCGGAAAGCTGGCGAATTCGAGCGCCCGACGCACGTAGATCACCGCAAGAAGAATGACCAGCGACAGCGTGATGTTGAAGGTGAACAGGACATCCAGGAGGAACGCCGGCAGCGGCAGCATCATCATGGCGAGCACGACCATGACGAGCACCGGCACGCCGAGACCGTTGCGCGCGAACTCCGACATCACCTGCATGAATCCGCGGCCGTTCATACGTCTGCGTACTCATCGCCCAGTTTGGGCTCGGGGCGCGCGAGGCGCGCGGCCAGGGTGGGATTCAGGGTGCGGATCCTGAAGACGTACGAGAGCACCTGCGCCACGGCGAGATACAGGCCCGCCGGAATCTCCTGATTGAGATCGGCGGATCGATACAACGCCCGCGCGAGCTTCGGGGACTCGAATACCGGAACACGATGCTCTTCCGCAATGCGCCGGATGTTCTGGGCGATCAGATCGACGCCCTTCGCCAACACCCGCGGAGCACGCATGTTCTCGGGGTCGTATTTCAGCGCAACCGCGAAATGCGTCGGATTGACGATCACCACATCGGCGGACGGCACCTTGTGCATCATCCGTCGCCGCGCGATCGCCTGCTGAATCTGCCGGATCCTCTGCTTGGTCTCCGGTCGGCCGTCGCTTTCCTTCGCCTCGTCGCGCAGCTCCTGCCGCGTCATGCGCAACGCCCGCTTGAACTGGAAGAGCTGCAGCGGTACGTCGACGGCCGCGACCAGGGCGAGCGATGCGCACAGCCAGACGAACGCAACGCTCATCAATCCGGCCCCCCGCCCGATCGCGGAGCTCGCCGACATGTGGCCCAGGGCGAGGACTTGCGGGAACAGCGACGCCACGATCCCCGTGGCGACGCCCCCGACCATCCCGCACTTCAACAGCGCCTTGCCGAGTTCGGAGGCGCCGCGCAACCCAAACAAGCGTTTGAACCCGCTGAGGGGGCTCATGCGGGTGAAGTCCGGAGTCAGGGCAGCGGGGCTGAAATTCCAACCCCCGATTGCGATTCCGGCGAGAACCACGATCGCGACGAGCGCGCCGAAAATCGGCAACAGCGCCGACAATGCAAGCATCGACGCCTCGCGGAGCGCGGTGAACATCGATTGCGTGTCATCCAGCTGATGCGCGTCTATGGACATGAAGCGCCGCATGAGTTGCGACATCTTGGCGGCGGATTCCGAGCTCGTGGCGGCGAGCGCGACGCTTCCGCCGATCATGGCGGCGAACGTCATGAGCTCGCGCGAGCGGGGTACCTGCCCGCGCTCGCGCGCTTCCTGAAGGCGCCGCTGCGATGGGTCTTCGGTTCGTTCGCCGCCCTGTTCCGCTTCCTCCGCCATCAGTGCACCGTGTGCGGCTGCGAGCCGGTCAAATCCACGACGGCGGCGAGCGCGCCGTTCAGAAGGCTCGAAATGCCCGCCATGAGCCCGTCCAACCCGACGATCAGCAACATGAATCCGGACATCAGCGTGATGGTGAACCCGATCCCGAAAAGGTTGAGCTGCGGCGCGGCGCGGGTGACCACGCCCAATGCCAGGTTCACGATGATCAGCGCGACGAGAGCCGGCAGCGCCACCAGCAGGCCGGTTTCGAATATCCGCGCGCCCCACAGCCCCATCGACCACAGCAGGTTCTGGTCGATGACGGCGCCCCCGATGGGCAGGCTCTTGAAGCTGTTCGCCAGCGCGCCGATCAGCACCAGGTGGCCGTTGACGGCGAGATAGGCGAGCGTGCCGAGAATCATGAACAACTGCCCGAGCACGGGCGTATCGCCGCCGTGCTGGGGGTCGATCAAGGTTGCGAACCCGAGTCCCATCGACATCGAGATGGTCTGACCGGCGAAGGTGAGCGCCTCGAACGAGAGCTGCACGACCACCCCGATGGCGACGCCGATCAGGATCTCCTGCACGGCCGCCAAGAGGCCCGCGCCTGAAAAAATCGACAGGCCGGCGGGCACCGGTGCGAGCGGCGCCAGGATGAAGGCTAGGGCGATTGACAGGGCGATCTTGACCGGCGGCGGTATGCTGGATTCACTGGCGATCGGCGCCGTCAGCACGAAGCCGCCGATCCGCAGCACCGGCCACCACAGGCGCGCCACCCAGCGGGACACATCGGCGGCGTCGATCATGATCGGCTGGATGGTGGCCATGTGTGCGCTCGGTCAGCCGATCATGTTCGGAATGTTGGCGTACAGATTGCGCGTAAAGTCGATCAGCGTGCGCAGAATCCACGGGCCGCTGACGAACAACGCGAGCACCAATACCAGGAGCTTCGGTATGAAGCTCAAGGTGGCCTCGTTGATCTGTGTCGCCGCCTGCAGCATGCCGATCACGAGCCCCGTGACGAGCGCCGTCAGAAGCAAAGGGGCCGCCATCATCACCGTGACCATGAGCATGGAGTGCGCGAGATCCATCACGTTCTCGGGCGTCATTGATGAAAGCTCCCGGCCAGCGTCCCGATCAGCAGCGTCCAGCCGTCGACCACGACGAACAGCATGATCTTGAACGGCAACGAGATCAGCGTCGGCGAGAGCATCATCATGCCCATGGACATGAGCACGCTCGCCACCACCAGATCGATCACCAGAAAGGGGATGAACACCATGAAGCCGATCTGAAAGGCGGTCTTCAGCTCGCTGGTCATGAACGTCGGCACGATGACGCTGAGCGGCACCTCGTCCGGGCTCGCGAACTGGGTTCGTCCCGAGAGCTTGGTGAAGAGCTGCAAGTCGTTCTCGCGCGTCTGCGCCAACATGAACTTCTTCAGCGGTTGAAGGGTGCGGTCGATCGCGACCTCGCCCGCCAGCTGGCCGTCCAGGTAGGGTTTGATCCCTCCGGCATAAGCCTGATCGATGGTCGAGCTCATGACGAAGAACGTCAGGAACAGGGCGAGACCGAGCAGAATCTGATTGGACGGCGTGGTCGCCATCCCGAGGGCCTGACGCAGCAGCGACAGCACGATGATGATGCGGGTGAACGCCGTCATCGCCAGCAGGATCGCCGGCAGCAGCGTCAGCACGGTCATCAGGATCAAAACCTGGAAGGTGAGCGAATAGGTCTGCACGCCGTCGGCGGCCGACTTGATCGCCAGCGCCGGGAGCGTGCCCTGTGCCAGGACGGCTCCGGCCGGAATCGCCGAGATGACGAGCGCGGTGACGGCGGCGCGCAAGCCGCCCACGCCGCGGACCGGGATCACGACGGGCCGCCCGGGCGCTTCATGATTTCACGCAGCCGATCGGCAAATGCAGGCCCCTCTGACGGCTCCTTGACCGCGATCGGCTTGTCGAGCGGCGTCAAGCCGACCAAGCCGCCTGCGCCGATGCCCACCAGCACCTGCGCATCGCCGACGCGCACCAGCACGAGCCGCTCACGGGGCCCGAGCGCAAGCTGGTCGATGACCGTGATGTCGCCGCGGCTGCGCGGCATGCCGAGCTTCAGCCGCTTCACGATCCAGCTGACGGCAAAGATCAACGCCACGATCGCGGCCAGGCTCAAGGTGAGCTGCGCGACGCTGCCCACCGACAGAGGGGATGCGGGCGCGGCGAGATTCGTCACCTGGCCTGCTCCATGCGTTCGGTTGCGCTCACCACGTCGGTCAGCCGGATGCCGAACTTCTCGTTCACCACCACGACCTCGCCGCGCGCAATGCGCACGCCGTTCACCAGGACATCGAGGGGCTCGCTCGCCAGGCGGTCGAGCTCCACGATGGCGCCGGGGGCCAGCTGCAACAGCTCACGCACCGGCATGCGCGCCCGTCCCACTTCCAATGCGAGAGTGACGGCAACGTCCAAAATCAGGTTGAGATTCATCTCCTGGCCCGAGCCGGCGGCGGCATTCGGCCCCAGCTCGTTGAATTGCGCGCGCGCCACCGGCGCCGCTTTGGGATCGGGAACACTCATGCGGGACCTCCGGGAATGATCTTGAGGGCGTTGTGACCCTGCGAGACGCCGAAGCGGCCTCTGTGCAGCGGCAACGTCGCCCGCCAGCAAGACGACGTCTTGCGGGGGCTCGATGGGAATGATGTCGCCCGGCGTCAGGCGGACGAGCTCGCCCAGGCTGATCTTCGCCTGCGCAAGCACCGCGCGCAGCTCGAGCTCCGCGTCCTGCAGACCCACGCCGAGCGCGGGCCCCCACGGGTCCTGCTTGCGCGCCGGGGCCTTGGCGCCGTCGGTGGCGAGTGCCTCGCGGATCGGGGCCAACACGGCGTCCGGGATCAGCAAATCGATGGGACCCGAGTGCGCGGCGAATTCCACGGTGAATCTCATGACGGTCAGCGAGTCGTTGGGACCGCCCAGCTGCAGAAGTCTCGGGTTCACCTCCTGCTTCACCGGCTCGAGTTCGATCGGCGTGACCGGTGCCCATGCGGCGGTCAGCTCAGGACCCAGGGTGCGCAGCATGAGCGACAAGAACCGAAGGGCGGCAGGCGCGACGGCCGCCTGGGGCTCCGTCGCGGCGCGCCCCGTTCCACCAAAAAAGCCGTCCAGCAGCGCGAGCAGGAGCTTCGGTTCGACCATGACGAAGGCGAGCCCCGGCAGCGGCTTCAGGCGCACCACCGCGACGGCGCCCGGGGTCGGCAGGCCGGCCTGCAGGTCGGCAGCCTTGGCGGAATCGACGGAAGTGAACTCGACGGTGGCATCGCGGCTCAATAGACCGGACAGCGCCACCTTGGCACGCTCCGCGAAGCTCTTCCCGATGATCTGGAGCATCGGCATCTGGGT
The DNA here is from genome assembly GCA_963748995.1 of uncultured Gammaproteobacteria bacterium. Lineage (GTDB taxonomy): Bacteria > Pseudomonadota > Gammaproteobacteria > Steroidobacterales > Steroidobacteraceae > Bog-1198. Next base: position 256,183 of record CAVVKU010000013.1, read on the forward strand.
GCGATTGATCCGCTGCGAGGCGAAATCGTACGGCCGCACCCCGTCGGCAGCACCCTTTTCCAATAGAGCCGACACCTCCTCCTCGGAGATATCGCTGGACTCGGGCGCGGGCTCTTGCTCGGCAGCGGCTGGTTCCGACGCCATTACTGCACCACGAAGCTGGTGAACAGGAGATCGTCGACGGGCTCGCCGCCCTGCTTCTTCTGCACGTCGTTGACCTCGGCCAGCGCCTCGGCGCGCAGCTTATCCTTGCCGTCACGCGACATCAGCGACTGATAATTGCGGTTGCTCATGAGCAGCAGCAGGTTGTTGCGGATCAACGGGATGTTCTTGGTCGCGCTGTCGATCGCCTTCTGATCGTGCGCCATGAGTTCCATGGTGATCTGAAGGAACCGCACCACCGAGCCATCCTCGAAATTGACCACCAGCGGCGGGTCGATGGCGTAGTAAATGGAGGCCTTGGCCGCGCCCTCCTCACCATGGGCCCCGCTGGACACGGGCACCACCGGGGTGATGGTCCCATCCTTGCCGAGCTTCAGTTCCGGGATGGGATGGAGCTTCGCGTTGATGAATCCGCCTGCCACTACGGCCAGCAGGGCCATGACGAAAACCACAATGGCGTTCATCATCATTCCGCCGCCCGATTTCTTGGGTGGGGGAGTAGGGGTTGATTCGTCGGCTGCTTCTGCCATGAGTGCTGATCCTTCTGCGGCGTCATTGCCGCAACAGGACTTGAGCAAGTTCTATGCCATGGCCGTCCTAGATATTTTTATTGTTACAGGTCAATGCGTTATGAAATTTGGGCTTCCAAGACGCCGGCGCCTGTTAGCGCACCGCACCGCAGCACGGGGCGGGCCGCCGGGAATTTGACGCTCGGCCGTCGCCGGCCCCAGGGCACGAGCCCATGCACTTTTTGACTACCAGATCGACACCCGGTCAGTGGGCGCCAGATACATCTTGTCGCCCGGCTTGACCTTGAACGCCTCGTAGAACCCGTCCAGGTTTCGCACCGGAGCGGTACCTCTCACCGATGGCGGCGAATGAGGATCCGTTTTGACCCGCTCGACGGCCTCGCCCTCCCGGACCTTGCCGCGCCAGACCTGGGTCCAACCGAGAAAGAACCGCTGATCGCCGCTGAAACCGTCGATCACGGGTGCGCGCTTTCCCTTGAGCGAGAGGTGATACGCCTGATAGGCGATCGACAGCCCGGAATTATCGGCGATGTTCTCCCCCAGGGTGAGCTCCCCGTTGACTTGAAAACCGGGCGCGGCCGGGTAGGCGGCGTACTGCGCGACCAGCGCCTGGGTCTTTGCGTCGAATTTCGCATGATCCTCCGGTGTGAACCAGTCCTTCAGATTGCCGTCCGCATCGTACTGGCTGCCTCGATTGTCGAAACCGTGGCTGATTTCGTGTCCGATGACCGCACCGATGCCGCCGTAATTGACCGCATCGTCGGCGCGAGCGTCGAAGAACGGCGGCTGAAGGATCGCAGCGGGGAATACGATCTCGTTCATTACCGGGTTGTAATAGGCATTGACGGTCTGCGGTGTCATGAACCACTCGCCGCGATCGATGGGTTTGCCCAGCTTGTCGATGGTGCGGCGGTACTCGAACTCCGCGGCGTGGATGACGTTCCCCCACAGATCGTCGCGGGCCATTTCCAGGGCGCTGTAATCGCGCCATCGGTCGGGATAGCCGATCTTCTTGGAGAGCTTGGCGAGTTTTTCCCGCGCACCCTTCTTGGTCTCGGCGCTCATCCAGTCCAATCGATCGATGTCGCGCGCGTAGGCTTCGAGCAGATTGTTCACCAGAGCGAGCATTCGCGCCTTGTATTCGGGCGGGAAGTACTTGTGCACGTACAATTTGCCGAGCGCCTCGCCCATGGAATCGTCGAGCAGTTTGAGCCCGCGCTTCCAGCGGGGCTCGATCTCGGGAACGTCCCGCAGAACCGTGCCGGTGAATGCGAACCGTTCGTCGACGAACGCCTTCGAAAGATAGGGCGCCGCGTAGGAGAGCACCCGCCACTTGAAGTAGTTGCGCCAGGACTCGATTGGCGTGTCGCCGATCAGCTTGGCCAGAGCGGTGAGATACGTGGGCTCCGAAACGATCGTGTAATCGGTCCTGCCGGCGAGCCGGCTGCCCTCGAGGTACGCCGTCCAGTCGAAGCCCGGCATGAGACCGCGAAGATCCGCGAGCGCCACCTTGTTGTAGGTCTTGATGGGATCGAGACTGTCGATTCGCGTCCACTCCTTGTCCGCAATCGCGGTCTCGAGGTTCAGAATCTCGGCGGCGCTTCGATGCGCATCCTTGTCCCCTGCCATTCGCAGCATGGTTTCGATGTGCACGAGATACTTGGCGCGTACCTCTTTCAGCTTGGGGTCGTCCTTGAGGTAATAGTCCCGATCCGGCATCCCGAGCCCGCTCTGTGAGATGCGCACGGCATATCGGGTCGAATCCCTGGGATCCGGATCCACGCTGAAATCGAATGGCGCGCCCATTCCCGTGCGATTGAATTGTGCGATCAATGCCGGTATTTGCTCCTTGGATGACAGCGCATCGATGGCGGCAAATGTGTGTTCGAGCGGCTTGACGCCGAGGCTCTCCAGGCGGGGCTCGTCCATGAAGCTTGCGTACAGGTCGGCGAGCTTGCGCGCCTCGGAGCCTGCGTCTGACTCGGCTCTGTGCGGGTCGCCGGCCGTCGCGGGCGGACGCCGCGCGAGATCGTCGACAAGGCCGTGCAACCGGTCCTCGGTGCGATCCGCGACCTCGGTGAAGGATACGTATCGTCCCTTGTCGGCCGGGATCTGAAATTGATCCAGCCACTTGCCGTTGAGATACCGGTACAGGTCGTCCTGCGGGCGGCTTGCCGAGCTCACGTATTCGGTGTCGATGCCGGAACGTGGTGCGGCCGCCGCCGCCAGGGCCACTGGGGCCGTCGCGGCCATGCCCGCCATCGAAGCCACGAGAAATGCGGAGGCTCGCGCCCAGGCGGCTTGCAGTCATGAAAATCCTCCTCAAAATTTGAGCGATACCCGCAATCCGGGCGCCGCGTCGTCCAATATAAGGCGGGCGCCGTGCAGCTTGGTTACGGCAGCGACCAGCGACAGCCCAAGCCCCGAACCCGGCACCTTGCGCGCCTCGTCGAGCCGCACGCGCCGGCCGAGGACCAGCTCGCGCTTGTCCGCGGGTATCCCCGGTCCATCGTCCTCCACCACGACCTCGGGCACCCCGTTGTGAGCCCGCAGGACTACGCGGATGCGACCCCCGTCGGGCGTGAACTTGATGGCATTGTCGAGCAGGTTCGCGAGCGCCTGCGCGAGCAGCTGACGGCTCCCCTGCACTTCGGCGCCCGGCGCCACCGAGCTTTCGAGCCGGATGCCCCGCTCCTCGCTCACCGGCGCGTACAGCTCGACCATGCTCGCCACCAGCTCCGAAAGATTGACGGGCTCACGCGCCACGGTACCGGTCTCCGCCAGCGCGATGCGCAGCAGCGCATCGAGCGTCGATCGCATCTGATCCACCTCCGTGGAAACGCGCTCGATCACCTTGCGTTCCGGGGATCCCGGCGCGAGTCCGCTGATGGCGCCCTCGGCCGTCGCCTGCAGCCGGTTGAGCGGCGTGCGCAGATCGTGCGCAGCGCTGTCGAGCACCGTGCGCATGCCGAGCGTGAGCTGCTCGATCTTGTCGAGCATGCTGTTGATCTCGCGCACCAGCGTGTTGATCTCGTCGTCGGCATTTCGCACCGGCAGCCGTTGCGAAAGATCGCCGCTCATGATCTGGGTGGCGACCGCGGAAATCGCTCCGGCCTGTGCCAGAATGCGCCGCCCCATCCAAAACCCGCCGCCCAGGCCGAGCAGCAGGGTCAGCAGAACGGCGGCGATCAAACCGCGCATCATCAGGTTTTTCACGTCCTGACGCTCCTGCACGTCATGCCCCACCAACATGCGGTAGCCTCCGGGCAATTTGAACCGCTGCGCACGCATTTCGTGCTCACGCGTCTCGTCTCCGAACGGCACCGACACCTTGAACTGGATCCACTTGTCGTCGTTGGCGCCCATTTTCGGCCAGGCGGGTACGTTGCCGGCGACCGGACGCAGCTGGGGATCGACCATGAGGTACACGGCGCCGCGCACGTCCTGGTCCTGCGAACGCTGCTCGATCAATTCGATGAAGTCGCTCCTCGACAGCACCAGCACCTGCTCACGCAGTCCCTGCACCTCGGCCTCGATGAGGTTGTCGGTGCTCCCGTCGACGATGCGCGAGACCGCGAAATCCACCACGCCGAGGAGGAGCGCGGCGCCGCAGGCGAATACCATCGAATAGACGATGGCGATTCTAAACGGCGATGTGTCGAGCAGTCCGAGGAACCGCTGGTCGGCGCTCAGCACCCGGCGGCGCCAGGCGGCCACTATTCGTCTTCGCGCAGACTGTAGCCCGCGCCGCGCACCGTGTGCAGCAGGGGCTTGTCGAAATCTTTGTCGATGGCCTGGCGCAGGCGGCTGATATGCACGTCGATCACGTTCGTCTGCGGATCGAAGTGATAGTCCCAGACTCCTTCGAGCAGCATGGTTCGCGTCACTACCTGACCGCTATGGCGCATCATGAATTCGAGCAGCTGAAATTCCCGCGCAGTGAGCTCGATCTTCTTGCCGTTACGCGTCACCCGGCGTGTCATCCGGTCGAGCTCCAGATCGGCCAATTTCAATTTCGCGGTGGTTTCCGCGTTCCCCGAGTCCCCGCGCCGGGCGAGCGCGTCGATGCGCGCCATGAGCTCCGACATGTGGTACGGCTTGGTCAGGTAGTCGTCGCCGCCCGCGCGCAAACCCGTGATGCGATCGTCGACCTCGCCAAGTGCGCTCAGGATGAGCACCGGAAGCTTGCGGCCCGTCGCCCGCAGGGACTGGACCAGAGCCAGCCCGTCGAGCTTGGGCAGCATGCGGTCGACGATGGCCAGATCGATGGCGATCGAGGAGGCCATGTGCAGCCCTTTGAGCCCGTCCCCAGCCACATCCACCGAATGTCCGACCTCTCGCAGCGCCTTCGCCAAGTAATCCCGTGCAACTTCATCATCTTCAACGATCAAAATATGCATGACGGGTATTTTACAGACGTTGGACCGGTGTATGTCGGCACGTTAAGCTTCATCCTGTTGAGTCTCATTTCACCCAGAAAATCATCGGGGGCCCTGGTTTGACACCCTCCTCGCCGGATAGATCCCTTCGCGGGAGGTTATGTTGAGCCCCCCGGACCCGGCGTTCGCGCACCTGCGATGTCCTGGTGATGGGCGGCGGGCCCGCCGGCTCGACGGCTGCCATTATGCTGGCCGAAAAGGGCTTCCGGGTCGTGCTGCTGGAGAAGGCTCATCACCCGCGGTTCCACATAGGGGAGTCGCTTTTGCCGGCGAACCTGCCGTTGTTCGAGCGGCTGGGGGTGGCGGAACGGGTCCGGGCCATCGGCATGGAGAAATGGGGCGCCGAATTCATCTCGCCGTGGGATGGGCGGCGGCAGCAGTTCAAATTCGCGGAAGCCTGGGACAAATCCCTGCCCCTCGCCTATCAGGTCAGGCGCTCGGACTTCGACGAGATCCTGATCCGCCGGGCCGCCGAGGCCGGGGCGCTCGTCGTCGAAGGGTGCCGGGTACGCGAGGTTCAGTTGCTGGACGACGGCCGGAAGGCGCGGGTCGAGGCCGTGCACGAGGATGGGCGCACCGGGTGCTGGGACTCCCGCTACCTGGTGGATGCGACCGGCCGCGACACGTTCATGGCCAATCGGCTGAACGCGAAGCAGCGTAACAAGAAACACAACAGCGCCGCCATGTATGGTCATTTCACCGGCGCGCGCCGCGAACCCGGCAAGCGCGAGGGCGACATCAGCATCTTTTGGTTCGATCACGGCTGGTTCTGGTTCATTCCGCTCTCAGACGGGAATACCAGTGTGGGCGCCGTGGCCTGGCCCAGTTACATGAGGACGCGGACCGTCGGGGTGCGCGAATTCTTTCTGACAACCATCGCCTCGTGCCCACCGCTCGCGGAGCGGCTGCTCGGCGCGAAGCTGGCCACCGAAGTCGAGGCCACCGGCAACTACTCCTACACGTGCAACCACACACACGGCAGCAATTATCTTCTGGTGGGCGATGCCTACGCCTTCATCGATCCGGTGTTCTCGTCCGGCGTGATGCTGGCCATGACCAGCGCTGCGGCCGCCGCCGAGACCATTGACGAATGCTTCAAGCAACCCGGTCGCGCCGCACGGGCACTGAGGCGATACGACCGCTTGGTGCGCCACGGACCGAAGCAATTTTCCTGGTTCATCTACCGCGTCACCAACCCCGCCATGCGCGAATTGTTCCTGGGCCCGCGCAACGTCCTTCGCATGAAGGAAGCGCTGATGTCGGTGTTGGCGGGTGACATCTTCGGACGCACACCCATCTGGGGCTCGCTCCGCGCGTTCAAGGGAGTCTATTACGCGATGTCGTTCGCGAATCTCGGCCGCTCCTGGCGCGCCGCGCGGCGCCGCGCCGCCAACATGCGCCCTGTCGAGTCCGAATTATCGACCGGCGGCTGATGGATCGTGGGCGGATCCTCCGGCTGTCCCAGTATGCCTCCATGCTGTGGGCGGCCGCTTTCGCCCCGGTGTCCGGACGCGCCGCCGAGGAGCCCCTCTGGGAGGTCGGTCTCGGGGTCGGGGTGCTCGGCTACGACGACTATCGCGGCGCGGACAGCTCGCACGTCTATCCGGTTCCCGTACCGTATGTGCTCTACAACGGCACGTTCCTCAAGACCGATCGCGATGGAGCGCACGCGCGGCTGTTCGATCAGGATTGGGTGCAGCTCAAGTTGAGTTTCAACGCGACGACTCCGGTGAGCAATGACCGGACTCGCAGCGGGATGCCCGATCTCCGACCGACCGTGGAGGCGGGAATTTCGTTGGATTTTCACCTCTGGCAGAGCGGGGATGCCCGCGTCAAATGGGATCTGCGGATGCCCCTGCGCTCGGCATTCGCGATCGAATCCCCGCCGCAGGCGATCGGCTGGACGTTCTCCCCCAGTTTCGCGCTGGATTTGGTCGACCACGTCGGATACGACGCCTGGAAGCTGGGCTTCCTGGCAGGCCCATTGGTGGCGAACCGCCGCTACAATTCTTATTTCTACTCGGTCCAGGCTCAATACGCGACCCCATCGCGTCCGGAGTACCAGGCGTCAGCAGGATACGCCGGCACCGAATTTCTCACGGCGCTCTCGAAACGCTTCCCCAAATATTGGGTGGGCGCCTTCATGCGCTACGACAGCCTGGCGGGAGCCGCATTCGAGGACAGTCCGTTGGTCCAAAGGGATCATTATTGGACCGCAGGTTTCGGCATTGCCTGGCCCATCCGCACGTCCTCGCAACGAGTCGAAGTGTCCGATTGACGCCGCGAGCCGACCGCAGCCACCGCACCCGATGCCGCGCCACCTCAAAATCCCGTGTGAATACTTCGCGCTGTACAGTTCCCTGGCGCTGCTCGGGCTCATATGCCTGACATGGTCAATATTCGCGCTCCCGCTGTACTACATCCTGCCCGCTCGAACTCGGGACCAGGGTCGGCCGGCGTGGGATCATGCACGGATTTCGGCTCTATGCGTGGTCGCTCTCGATCACCCGCTGCTATCGACTCGACCTGGCCGCCCTCGACTCACTGCGGGGCGGCCCTCCGATGATCCTGGCGCCCAACCATCCCTCGCTCATCGACGCGCTGCTCATCCTCACCCGGCATCCGAACGTCGTGTGCGTCATGAAGGCCGAGCTCATGAGGAACATGTTCCTCGGTGCCGGCTCGCGATTGGCGCGTTACGTCCCCAACCAGTCATCCCGCCAGCTGATCAAGGAATCCGTCGCGCATCTGCGCCGGGGATGTTTGCTGCTGCTGTTCCCGGAAGGAACCCGCACGACGCGTCTGCCCATCAATTCGTTGGCGGGCAGCGTGGGCCTCATCGCCAAACACGCGGCGGTGCCGGTTCAGACGCTGATAATCGAGACCGACTCGCCGTTCTTGAGCAAGGGCTGGTCGTTGTTTCGGCGCCCCGATCTCCCCATCGTCTACAAGGTGCGGTTGGGCAAGCGGTTCGAACCGCCTCAGGATGTGATGGCGTTCACGGCCGCCCTGGACGAGTATTATCGGCGCGAGCTCGACGGCGCATTGCAGTCCCAATGGTTGCCGGACGGCTGACATGGGCGAGCGCTCCACCACCCATTTGGTGCTCATTCCGAGCTACAACCCGGGCCCCAAGGTGTACCAAACCGTCCGCGCCGCGTTGGATCGATGGAACCCGGTGTGGGTCGTGATCGACGGGAGCACCGATGATTCTGCCACGCGGCTCTCGGCGATGGCCGCCGCCGAGCCCGGCCTTCGGGTGTTCGTGTTGCCGAAAAATCGCGGCAAAGGCGGCGCTGTGCTTTACGGCCTCGAACAGGCAGCCGCCCTCGGCTTCACTCACGCCCTGACCATGGATTCGGACGGGCAGCATCCGGCCGACCTCATCGCGCAGTTCATGCAAGCCTCGCAGGCCGAACCCGGTGCGATGATCCTCGGCTGTCCGGTGTTCGATTCGAGCGCACCGCTGCTGCGCGTGAGAGGCCGTAAAATCTGCAATTGGTGGGTGAACGTCGAGACCCTTTGGTCGGGCATCGGCGATTCGCTTTATGGCTTTCGGATCTATCCGATCGCGGCGCTGGTGCGCGTGATGCATCGCCAGCCGTGGATGCGTCAGATTCGACTTCGACGCCGAAGCGGCAGTCAGACTCTCCTGGCGCGGCGTGCGGGCGATCAACGTGCCCGCACCGGTACGCTACTTCAGGCCCGATGAAGGCGGTGTCTCGCACTTCAATTACTGGCGAGACAACCTCCTTCTGACCTGGATGCACATGCGCCTGTTCGTCGGTTTCCTGGTCCGGCTGCCACTGCTCGCCGCGCGGCTCGCCCTCGGGCGGGCTCACCGCTAAAGCGGCTTGGTCCCGCAATACGTGGAGAAGATGCCGAGATCCACGTGGCGATCGACGTTCGCCAATCCGGATTCGCGCATGGCCGAGAGAATGAGGGTGGGATGCGCGCAGGTATCGATGGTATCCCAGTAATAGCGCATCAGCTGCGGCGTGTCGCGATGAGCGGCCATGCAGCGCGCCATAAGAGGCACGACGCCGCGCATGTAAATCCTCAGAGCCGCACGCGACAACCTGCTCTCGGGTGCCGTGATCTCCAACAGGCACACCCGACCACCGGGCACCAAGACACGTACGAACTCCCGCAACGCCGACGACAGGTCCCCCACGTGCCGCAGCGCGTATCCCATGGAAACGAAATCCGCCGACGACGCCGGCGAAGGAATCTCTTCCGCCGTTCCGCGCAGCAGCCGAACGCCCGCGGGCACTTTGGCGTGTTCCATCATGCCGGCACTCGGATCGACCCCGATCACCGCGGCCGCCCCCGCCAGACGCGCAGCCTCTCGCGCCGTGAGCCCCGTGCCGGTCCCGATGTCCAGCACCTTCATGCCGGGCCGCAGCCCGGCACGCGCCAAGGTCCGCCGCCGATACCAGGATCCGCTTCCCAGGGCCATTGCCCGCTCGATCCGGTCGTAGTCCCCCGCGGTACGGTCGAACAGCCCGCGAACCCAGCCAGCTCGGTCTTGTTCCTCGCCGTAGTATTGTCTCAGGGGTGTATGGGGCGCCTGCATGGAGGTGCGAGCATACAGTCCCCGAAAGCACCATTCACCGCAATTGCGCATTTCAGGAAGAACGCGGCAGTTTGAACGATTGACACGCCGAACTGGTGGCGGCATACATAGAAGTAGGCGCCCCTGCTTTCCCGAGTAGGCGGAACACAAAAGAAAGGCTCCGATCCGCCGAGCCGCATGGGCCGCCAAATCCCCACCTGCTCCTGCCGGGCGTTTTCCGACCGGCGCTTCCCAGACGCGGAGCGGTAGCAGTAGTTGGCCCGGTGGCATTCCTGGCCCGGGGCACCTCGCTCCGGACCCTCTCTGCCCCCGGCCACCTCCGCCCGAGCCACCTCCGCCCGGGCCACCTAGGGTCTCGGCCGTTCGTATCGTCGATCTGCCCCGCGCCCGGCCTCCGCGGACCGCGCCCGGCCGGCCGGTTGCCCCCTTGCACCGCACCTATATAATGACTGCGAGCGGCACGAGGATGCCCAGCTCGAAGTACTCCTACTGAACCGAATCAAGCCAGAAGTCCAATGCCCGACAAAGCGTCGCTTACGCAACCATCGGCGACGCCAGCCGATATCACTTTGCAACGGGAAATTGCCGCCCTGTTCGTGGAGGCGCTTAATTTGGACGTGGCGCCCCAAGATATCGATCCCGACGCGCCCTTGTATGGCGAGGGACTCGGCCTCGATTCCATCGACATTCTCGAGGTCGCGCTGATCGTATCCAAGAAATACGGCGTCCAACTGCGTGCGGACAGCCAGGAAAACCATAAAATCTTCCGTTCTTTGAGGCACTTGGCCGACTACATCGCGACCCAGAGATCCAAGTGATCCCGCGCCGACGGCGTGGGCTGCAGATCGCTGCGGCCTGTGTCCTGATCGCGGCATACTCGGGGCTATCACATTACTGCAATACCCACTCCGTCCCTGGCGCGGGAATCGTCCTCGCGCTCGCACCGCCGCTTGTCTTGGGAGTGAGCCTGCTTTGGCGCTCGACGCCACCCTGGATTGCCGGACCTCTGACAGTGGTCACGGCTTTGCTCTTGTATGATGGATGGGCGCAGCTCGAGAACAGGTTTTCTATGGTTTATTTGGTACAAGAATGCGGGATGTACAGTTTCCTGGCCTTCGGTTTCGGGCGCTCCCTGGGCCGCGGGCACATCGCCCTCTGCACCCGCCTGGCCGATCGGCTGCACGGTCCCCTGACGCCGCGCGAAGTGCGCTACACCCGCCAGGTCACAGCGGCATGGGCGATCTTCTTCGGCGCGCTCACCCTGACGATCCTGGGGCTGTATTGTCTGGCCTCGGTGAGGGCTTGGTCGCTGTTCGTCAACTTCATCGCCTTGCCCTTGATCGGGCTGATGTTCGCGGTCGAGTATGCCGTGAGGCGCCATGCACTCCCGGAGACGGAGCGGCGGGGAATACTCGCTTCAGTGCGGGTGTTTATGTCGAGCCGATGATCGGATGGACGTGACCGCCCTCTTCTCTCACCCTTCGGCGGACTCGATCGTCGCTTACCGCGGCGGGCGCGCGCTGCGGGCGGCGCAATTCCTCGATGACGCGCGGCTCCTGGCCGACTCGCTGCCGCCGGGACGTCATGTCCTCAACGCGTGCGCAGACCGCTATCGATTCGCGGTCGGCCTTGCGGCGAGCCTGATAACGGGTCGGGTGAGCCTGTTGCCATCGACGCACACGCCCGAAGTCATCAGGCATCTGCTCCAGTTTGCGCCCGACACTTTCTGTCTCACGGACGACGAAGCCTGCACCATCGATCTGCCGCGCGTTCGTTTCTCGGATGCCATGGGGTTGCAAGATTCGAAAGTCCGCCCCTGCGCAACCTTCGATGTGCCGCAAATCCCGGACGACCAGCTCGCTGCGATCGTATTCACGTCCGGATCGACCGGCACCCCGCTCCCATACAGGAAAACTTGGGGTCGGCTGGTCGGCTGCGTCAACGCCGAAGCCAGCGAGCTCAAGATTGCCGACGGCGGCGCCTTCACCCTGATCGGGACGGTGCCGCCGCAACACATGTACGGGTTCGAGTCGACCGTGCTGGTGGCGCTGCAGAGCGCCAACGCGTTCACTGCGGAGCGCCCTTTCTACCCTGCGGATATCGCAGCCGCCATCACCGAGGCTCCGCGCCCGCGGGCGTTGATCACCACCCCCGTGCATCTGCGCACGCTCCTGGCCAGCGGCATCGCCTGGCCGCCGCTCGATCTCGTCGTTTCCGCGACCGCCCCGCTGTCGCGCGAGCTCGCATACGAGGCGGAGAGCCGCTGCGGCGCTCCGCTGTTGGAGATCTATGGATCAACCGAAACTGGTCAGATCGCGATTCGGCGAACTGGCGAATCGGATGCTTTCCGCCTGTTCCCCGGCGTGAGACTCCGCGCGGATAATGGACAGACCTACGCGTATGGTGGCCACATAGAGCAGATGACGCCGATGTGCGATGTGATCGAGCTTTCCGGCGAGCGCGAATTCACCTTGCACGGACGCACGGCGGATCTGGTGAACGTCGCGGGCAAGCGCAGCTCCTTCGGCTATCTGAACGCGCAGTTGAACGCCATACCGGGTGTGCAGGATGGCGCATTCTTTCTACGCGAACGTGATCACGGAGGGGCCACCGGGATCCCCCGCCTGGCAGCGGCGGCGGTCGCGCCAGGCCTGAGCGCGGCTTCGCTGCTGGAAAGCCTGCGTGAACGCATCGACCCCGTCTTCCTGCCCCGCCCGCTGCTGCTGGTCAACCGGTTGCCGAGGAATTCGACGGGGAAGCTGCCGCATCAGTCGCTCGAGGCGCTGGTCGATCAGCACCCGCCGGCGAACACGAAAGAGCCCGGCCCCTCCAAGCGCTCACCTCATGGCAACTCCTGAGCGCGCCGAGTTCCGGCACTCGATCGGCATCGCGGCCGATCATCCGGCATTTGCGGGACACTTCCCCGGCATGCCGATCCTTCCGGGGGCTGTACTGCTCGACGAAGCGCTTCGGATCATCGAATTGGATCTGGGCATCGACATCTCCCAGTGGCAATTGACGGCGGCCAAGTTCCTGGAGATCGTGCGTCCGGGGGACTGGCTTACGATCGAGCATGCGGCAATCGCGGACGGCACCGTGCGCTTTGCGGTACGGGTGGCGGATCGGTCGGCACTCTCCGGCACGCTGTCCCGATATGCCGCGGGCGCTGGCAGATGACGGCCGAGCCTTCGAGAGCCCTGGAGACGCCGCCCATCGCGGGGCAGGCTAAAATGGAATCCATCCGGGGCCGGACCGCGGAGTGGATCGGCTACCGCGAGCGGGGCAGTCAGTGGTTGCTCCGTCTGATGGCCTACCTGTCTCTGCGTCTCGGCCGACGGGTGACCCGCGCAGCGCTCTATGGAATTGCCGGGTACTTCTTTCTTTTCTCCCCGCGCGCCCTTCGCCATTCGCGCCGCTATCTGACGCTCGCGCTCGGCCGGCCGCCGAATACGCTCGAGAGATTCAAGCACGTGCTGTATTTTGCCACCTGCATTCATGATCGGGTTTACCTGGTCAACGCACAATACGAGCGTTTCGACTGCAGCGTCGAAGGCGAGCCGTTGATGCAGGCGCAACTCGACGCCGGTCGCGGCGCTTTCTTGATGGGTGCGCATTTGGGAAGTTTCGAGGTCATGGCGAGTGTCGGGCGGCGCCAGCCGGGCCTTCATGTGTCGATGGCCATGTACGAGCACAACGCACAAAAGATCAACGCCCTGCTCGCGGCGATCGGGCACCACGCCAAGCCCGACATCATTCCGCTCGGGCAGATCGACGCCATGCTGCGCCTCGCGGACCGCCTCGACGGCGGTGCGTTCGTCGGCGTGCTCGGCGATCGCACTCTGGGCGAGGAGCCCGTGCACCCCGTGACCCTGCTGGATCGCCAAGCTTGGCTCCCCACCGGCCCGATGCGCGCGGCGGCGATTCTGCGGCGACCGGTCATATTCATGGCGGGGCTCTATCGCGGCGGCAACCGCTATCACGTCGTCTTCGAGCCGATCGCGGACTTCTCGAAAATTCCCGCGAGAGAGCGCGAAGCCGAAGTGCATCGCGCCATCGAGCGCTATGCTCAGCTGCTCGACCGCTATTGCCGCTCTGATCCATTCAATTGGTTCAACTTCTTCGACTTCTGGCGCGGGCAATCCGACCCAACGGGCCCATGAGGCGGCACACATCCCGGCACCGGTCCCGAGCGGTCCTGACGAGCGCGACACGATGGCCGGCATTGCTGGCGCTGGCCGCCCTGCTCGCAGTCTCACCGCCGATCGTGCACTCCTCGTCCGACGATCTGCAGGAGCTCATGAGCTTGCTCGCCGCGCGCCGCCACGGCCAGGTCGACTTCGTCGAGCAGCACTTTCTCGCTGTACTCAAGCGGCCGGTGGAGTCCTTCGGGGTGATGACCTACGACGCCCCGCACCGGCTCGAGAAGCGGACGGTGGAACCGAGGCCCGAGCGGTTGGTGCTCGATGGCGATGAGATCACCGTCGAGCGCAAGGGCCATACTCACGTGCTGGAGCTTGCGGCTTATCCCTCGTTGCTGCCGTTCATCGAAAGCCTGCGCGCGACGATGGCCGGGGATTTGCCCGCGCTCGAGCGCGCATTCAACGTCGATTTCGCCGGCAGTGTGGAGCGCTGGACGCTGACGCTATACCCGCGCGACTCGAAGGTCTCGAGCACCGTCTCGCGGGTGCGCATCGACGGCTCGCGCGACGTTCTGTCCAAAGTCGAGATTTTCGAGGCCAACGGCGACCGCTCGCTCATGACTTTGCGCGAACACCCCGCGCCATGACGGGTCGCAGGGCGTGGGCCGTCGGTGCATGGCTCGGGTGCCTCGCGCTGGCGGCATGGGTGGCGCTGCATGCTCGATATGTCGCCGATCTGTCCGCGTTCCTCCCGGCTCGTCCTACGCCGGCCCAGCGGCTGCTCGTGGATCAACTGCGTGCCGGGCCGGGCTCGCGCCTCATCTTGATCGCGCTCGAGGGCGGCGACATCGAGACCCGGGCCGAGCTGTCCGAAGCGCTCGCACGCGCGCTGCGAAGCAACCGCGCATTCTCGAACGTCGGCAACGGCGAGGCGGCAACGGCGGAACGCGACCGCGCGTTGCTGTTCTCACATCGCTACTTGTTGAGCGCGGCGGTCACCCCCGGGCGTTTCACCGTCGCAGGTCTCAAGGAATCCTTGCAGGATACGGTCGCGGATCTCGCATCGCCCGAAGGACTCGCGCTGCAGTCGCTCGTGGTTCGCGATCCGACCGGAGAGATGCTGGCGGTGATCGATCAGCTGTCGCGAACCCAGGCGCCGCGGCGCAGTGCCGGCGTGTGGACATCCGCGGACGGCGCACGGACTCTCCTGATCGCGGACACGGCGGCGGCGGGCTCCGACACGGATGGCCAAGAACACGCATTGGCCGCGGTACGCGCCGCGTTCGGGGCCGCGGCCCGAGCTGTCGGCACGCCGCCGGCTCGGGCCGTCCGGCTGGTCATGAGCGGTCCGGGCGTTTTCGCCGTGGCCTCGCGCGCCAAGATCGAGCGGGCGGTGGTGCGCCTGTCGATCGCAAGCAGCGCACTGGTCGCCCTGATTCTGCTGGCGGTGTACCGCTCGCCGACCGCCCTCGTTCTGGGCCTTCTGCCGGTGGCCAGCGGCGCCCTCGTCGGGGTCGCCGCGGTGGCCCTGGGCTTCGGCGTGGTGCACGGTATCACGCTGGGATTCGGCGTCACCTTGATCGGCGAGGCGGTGGACTATTCGATCTACTTCTTCATCCAATCGGCCGGCGGCACATCGGAGCGCTGGGAGCGGCGCCTATGGCCCACGATGAGGCTCGGCATGCTCACGTCGGTGTGCGGCTTCGCGTCGCTCCTGCCATCCGGATTTCCCGGCCTCGCTCAGCTCGGCGCGTATTCGGTGAGCGGACTGGTCGCGGCCGCGGCGGTGACGCGGTTTGTCCTGCCCGTCCTGTTGCCGCACAATTTTTCGATACCCGACCTTGCGCCCGCGGGCGGCAGGATTGCGCGCCGGTTGCGTGCGATCCGGGGAGGCCCGGTAGTGCCCTGGGCCGTGGCCCTATGCCTCGCGGCAGCCTCGATCGGGGTGCTGATGATGGCGCGCACGACGCTCTGGAGCCGCGAGCTCTCGAGCTTGAGCCCCATCCCCGCCGCGCAATTGCGCCTCGACGCCCGGCTTCGAGCAGACCTGGGCGCCCCCGATTCTTTGGACCTCGTCGTCGTCACGGCCCCGAGCCTCGATGCAGCACTCGGCGGCGCCGAACGCGCAATGCGTGCGCTCGCCCCCTTGATTGACCAGAAAATCATCGGCGGCGTCGACAGCCCGGCGGTGTATCTGCCGAGCCTTGCCACCCAAGCCGCGCGGCGCGCCAGCCTGCCGGATCCCGCGACGCTCGCCCGCAATCTCGCTCTCGCGGTACGAGAGCTGCCCCTCGATGCCGGTCAACTGGGTCCTTTCGAAAGCGATGTCGAGTCGGCGCGCCGCGGACCGTTGATGAGCGCCGCCGATCTCGAAGGCACCTCCATGGCCGCGGGCCTCGAGTCCTTGACGATGCATTCCGAGGCCGGATGGAGTGCGCTGCTGCCGCTTCACGCGGCCGACCCGGTCCGGCCGCTGATCGACATCGCCCCGGTGCGACTCGCGCTCGCGGCCGCGCATTGCGGCGCGGAAGTCGTCGATTTGAAGCACGAATCCGACGCGCTTTACTCCGACTACCTGCGCGACGCCATGCGCCTGTCCCTGGGCGGGTCGCTCTCCATCGTCGTACTTCTGTTGATCGCCTTGCGATCGCCCGGCCGCGTCGCGCGAGTGCTCGCGCCGCTCGTGCTCGCGGTCCTCGTGGTGGCCGCGGCGCTTTCGCTGTTTCAGGTTCCATTGACGATATTGCATCTGGTCGGGATGCTGCTCATCGTCGCCATTGGATCGAACTACGCGTTGTTTTTCGACTCGCAGCGACGCGACGGCGAGGATTCGGGCGAGACTCTGGCGTCGCTTTGCATCGCCAATGCGTGCACGGTCCTCGGCTTCGGACTCCTGTCCTTCTCAGGGGTCCCAGTGCTGGAGGCGCTGGGCACGACGGTGGCGCCGGGTGCACTGCTGGCGCTCATATTCTCAGGGATAATGACTCCGGTCCCGGGCTCGGAAACGCGCCGCGCGCCTGTCGATGGATAGTATATTCTGCGAGGCGACATCGGGAGTCGTGGCTCCCATGCGCATGGTGTGGCTTCCGGGCGCGTTCCAGGGCCCGGACGATTTTGTACGAGCCGGATTCGACGCCGTGGCGCGCAAGCGCGGCCTCGCAATCGACCTTCAATACGTTCAGGTCGAGCTCGAGCATGTCGGCGATCGCAGTGTGATCGAGAACCTGTCGCGCGAGATCGTGGCGCCGGCGCGAGCCGCCGGTTGCCGCTCGATCTGGCTGGCGGGCATCTCGCTCGGCGGTTTTTTCGCCCTGGACTACGCGGCCACGCGCGCGGGGGAGTGCGACGGCCTTTGCTTGTTCGCGCCGTATCTCGGCAATCGGCAGCTGATCGCCGAGATCGCGGCAGCGTCGGCCCTGGACGCGGCGCGGGGCCTGAACGCCTGGGATCCCGGACCGCTTGCGCAAGCGGATGAGGAGCGTCGAATATGGCGCTTCATTCGGGACCGAAGCCGCGATCCTCTATGCGCGGCGCGACCGCTGTACTTGGGTTACGGACGCGAGGACCGTTTCGCGCAAGGTCACGCCCTCATGGCCAAGGCGCTGACGCCCGACATGGTCGATGTGACGGAGGGAGGCCATGATTGGCCTACCTGGTGTACGTTGTGGGAGCGATTTTTGACTTCGAAGATTCCATGAGCCACGACACGCCGCCGCGCTGGGCACCTTCGCCCCTTCTCTATGCCTCGGCGGGCCTGCATCTGGGGGCCGGGGCGGCGACGCTGATGCGTCCGGGCCTGTGGCCGTGGGCTCTGGGAGCGGTGATTCTCGATCACGCGGTGCTGACGGGTGCGGGCCTGTGGCCGAGAAGCCGCTGGCTCGGTCCCAACCTGACTCGACTGCCCCGAAGCAGCGCCTCTCGGGGCGAAGTCGCGATCACCATCGACGACGGTCCGGACCCGGATGTAACTCCGCAAGTGCTGTCGCTCCTCGCCGCGTACCGCGCGCGGGCGAGCTTCTTCTGCGTGGGCGAGCGGGTCGAGCGCCATCCGGAACTCGCGCGCGAGATCGTGCGCCTGGGGCATGCGGTTGAAAACCACAGCCAGCATCATCGACACAGCTTCTCGCTGATGGGCCCGCGCGGAATGGAACGGGAGATCGTCGGTGCGCAGCGCACCATCGCGCGGATCACGGGCGAGGGCCCGCGCTTTTTCCGGGCTCCGGCGGGGCTGCGCAATCCGTTTCTCGATCCCGTGCTCTGTCGGCTGCAGCTCAAGCTCGCGACCTGGACGCGTCGGGGATTCGACACCGTGAACCACGATTCGGGCCGGGTATATCGGCGGCTGACCCGCACGTTGGCGGCGGGGGATATCCTTCTGCTGCACGACGGTCACGCCGCACGCGGACGATTGGGAACTCCCGTGATCGTCGAGGTGCTCCCGCGATTGCTGGAAACGCTGCGAAACCAGGGACTGCAGCCCGTCACCCTGCGCGCGGCCCTCACGTGAGGGTCGGCCGACGATGAGGCCCCTGGTCGTCCGGGCATTCACGGCCACGAGTTGCATCGGCCTGGGTCTCGAACAAACGCTGGCCGCATTGATGGAGGAGCGAAGCGGCCTGCAGGCATGCGCGTTCGAGACGGTGACGCTCGACACCCATGTGGGCCAGGTGGCCGGTGTAGATGCTCAGGCTCTCCCCGACGGGCTTCGGCGATTCGACTGCCGGAACAACCGGCTGGCGGAGCTCGCCCTGCGGCAGGACGGCTTCGATGGGGCTGTCGATCGGGCGGCGCGCCGCTGGGGCCGGCGGCGGATCGGCGTCTTTTTGGGCACCAGCACATCGGGCATCCTGCAAACGGAACTCGCCTATCGTCGGCGCGATCCGCTTTCCGGCGAGCTGCCGGCTGACTTCGATTACGGCGCCACGCATAATTCCTTCTCGGTGGCGGACTACTTGCGCCGGCGCCTCGAGCTCGAGGGACCGGCCGTGGTGGTGTCGTGCGCCTGTGCGTCGAGCGCCAAGGTGTTCGGGACGGCGCGGCGCATGCTCGAGACGGATCTGATCGATGTCGCGCTGGTGGGCGGTGTGGACTCGCTCTGCCTGACGACACTTTACGGCTTTCACTCGCTGCAGCTCTGCTCGCCCAAGCCCTGCCGTCCCTTCGACGTGGGGCGCGATGGCATCTCGGTCGGCGAGGCTGCCGCATTCGCGCTTCTCGAACGGGCGTCGGACAGTACCGCGGGGGACGACGTGCTGCTGCTCGGCGTGGGTGAATCGAACGACGCGTACCACATGTCAGCGCCTCATCCCGAGGGACGGGGCGCGAGGCTCGCCATGCAGCTCGCCTTGTCGGATGCTGGCCTCGAGCCCTCCGACATCGACTACATCAACTTGCACGGCACGGGCACGCCGAGCAATGACCGTTCCGAGAGTCAGGCGGTGACCTCGGTTTTTGGGGCGGCCACTCCCTGCAGTTCGACCAAGGGAGCGACCGGCCACACACTCGGAGCCGCCGGCGCGCTGGAGGCGGTGATTGGCGCGTTGGCGCTGCGGCAGGGTTTGATGCCGGCCGGCGTGAACACGCGACAGCTCGACCCGTCGCTCACCGCCCACTACCTCACGAGGACGCGCCTCGGCCCCGTCACGCGGGTGCTGAGCAACTCCTTCGGATTCGGCGGCACGAATTGCAGCCTGATTCTGGGGCGGGCGGGATGACGCTCCAGGCGTTCGTGCAGGGCATCGGCGTCCTCGGGCCCGGGTTCTCCGGTTGGCCGAGCGCCGCGGCAGCGTTGGCGGGTCGAACCGATTACGCGCCGCAACCGACCGTGCTGCCTGCGCCCGTACTGCTACCCCCGACCGAGCGGCGCCGCAGCGGGCGTGTGGTGAAGCTTGCGCTGGCGATCGCATCGGAGGCGGTGGCCAATGCGAACGCCGCACCCGAGCAGCTGCGCAGCGTGTTCTCCTCATCCGGCGGAGACGGACACAACTGCCACGAAATCTGCCAGGCGCTCGCGTCGGAGCCGCGCGAGATCTCACCGACCCGGTTCTCGAATTCCGTTCACAATGCCTCCGCGGGTTATTGGAGCATCGCAACCGGCGCGACCCTGGCCTCGACCGTGCTATGCGCCTTCGACGGCAGCTTTTGCGCAGGCCTCCTGGAAGCGCTCACGCAGGTCTGCGTGGATCGGGCACCGGTATTGCTGGTCGCCTACGACACTGAGTATCCGCCGCCCTTGCATTCCAAGCGGCCGCTGCCGGATGCGTTCGGAATCGCGCTCGTGCTGGCCCCGAGCCGCGACGACCGCTCGGCGGCGCGGCTCGAGGCGGCGCTCGACTCGGGAAGCGCCGACTTGATGCAGGATTCGCGGCTCGAAGCGCTTCGCGCCGGCATTCCGGCCGCGCGAGCACTGCCGTTGCTCCGACAGCTCGCGCTCGGCGAGCCGGGGCGCGTCGTTCTCGAGTATCTGGACGTGCACCGTGTTGCCGTGGACGTGATGCCGTGCCGCTGAAATTGGACCGGGCCTGGATCGAGCGCCGCATACCGCATCAGGGCCGCATGTGCCTCATCGACGAAGTGGTCGATTGGAGCGCGGACCGGATCGTATGCTCGAGCGGTGGCCACCGCGCGGCCGATCACCCATTGCGCGCGCACGGCAGGCTCGGCATCGCTTGCGGTATAGAATTGGCGGCACAGGCCATGGCCGTGCACGGCGCGATCCTGGCGGAGGGCTCCACGGGCAGGCCTCGTGCGGGGCTTCTTGCCAGCGTCCGCGGCGTGCGTTTTTGGGCGGCGCGCCTGGATGACGTGGAATCGAATCTGCTGTGTGAGGCGGTGCGCATCATGGGCGACCAAGGGACGGCCCTGTACGAATTCGAGCTGCGATCCTCCGCGTCGCGGCTGATCAGCGGCCGGGCGGCGGTGGTCCTCGATGCGGGGCGCATCACCCATTCCGGGTCGACGCCGTGAGCGTATCGCCCAAGATGGCCTTGGTGACCGGCGGCAGCGGGATCCTCGGCGCGGCGATCTGCCGGCGCCTCGGCAACGCGGGGCATTTCGTGCACGTGCACGCGAATCGCAGGCTCGAGGAGGCACAGACCGTGGCGCGCGAGATCGTGGCGGCCGGGGGACAGGCACGCGCCGTGGCCTTCGATGTAACCGACACGGAGGCGGCGCGGGCGGTCCTGGAGCGGCTGGTCGATGAGGGCCCCATACAGATCCTGGTGAACAACGCGGGGATTCATGACGACGCGGCATTTCCCGGGAATGAGCGCGGAGCAATGGCGGCGGGTGCTCGACGTGTCCGTCAACGGCTTCTACAACGTGACGCAGCCTCTGATGCTGCCCATGATTCGAACCCGTTGGGGGCGCGTGATCACCCTCTCATCCGTGACGGCCCTCATCGGCAATCGCGGCCAGGTCAACTACGCCGCCGCGAAGGGCGCGCTCAACGCCGCGACCAAGTCGCTGAGTCTCGAGGTGGCGAGCCGCGGCATCACGGTCAATGCGGTCGCGCCGGGGATCATAACGAGCGGCATGAGCGACGCGGTGTTCGACGCCGAGGCCATCGCAAAGATGGTGCCGATGAAGCGCGCAGGCACCGCAGACGAGGTGGCGAGTTTGGTGAACTATCTGGCCTCGCCCGAAGCCGGCTACATCACCGGGCAGATCATCTCCGTCTCGGGCGGCCTGGCCTGATCACATGAACGCGCCGCCGCTCGCGGGCCCGCACCGGACGGAGCTGCTGCTCTTCTACACGCTGCTGGAGCTCGCCATCATCATTCTGGCCGGGCGGGCCGGCGGGGCGATCGCCCGTCGATGCGGCCAATCCTCCGCGGTCGGAGAGATCATCGTCGGAATCCTTCTCGGACCGTCACTCTTCGGCTGGGTGGCTCCGCGAGCGTTCGGTGCGGTGTTCCACTCCGCGCCGCCCGAGCCGCTGCAAATCCTGTCCGGCCTCGGCCTCATCCTGCTGCTCTTTCAAATCGGGATGGAATTCGATTTCGAGCACCTCACCGAGCGCCGCAATCGCGCCGCCGTACTGCGCGTTTCGTTGGCCTGCCTCGTGCTGCCGTTCGCGAGCGGCTTCGCTTTGGGGCTCTGGATGCCCTCATCCGCGGTACTTCCCGGAGCGCGCGTCGACTCGGCGCTGTTCATCGCGACCGCGTTCTCGATCACGGCGCTGCCCATTCTCGGGAGGATCATGATCGAGCTCGATCTGACGCGCACCAAGCTCGGCGTGATCGCCATCGCTTCCGCCGCCGCCAACGACGTGGTTGGTTGGCTGCTGTTGGCCTTCATCACGGCGCTGACGCTGAGCGACTTCGACCCCCGCATGTTCGGGCTCAAGATCCTCATGGTTGCCGCGTTCGCGCTGATCAGCACGAGCTGGGTGCGCCCGCTGTTGAAACGCGCCGTGCGACGCTCGAATCCGCACGGCGGGAAAATGTCGGCGAATCTGTTGGGCGGCCTGATATGCCTCGCCTTCCTCGGCGCCATGGCCACCTATCAAATCGGCATATTCGCGATATTCGGCGGCTTCATGATGGGGGTCATCCTGTACGACGAGCCGCAGCTGGTGGAGGCCTGGCGCGAGCGCGTCGGTGACTTCGTGACCGTGTTTTTCCTGCCGATCTTCTTCACCTACACGGGCCTGCGCACGTCCATCGGGAGCCTCGGCGCCGGCGACTGGGGCTGGTGCCTGGCGGTGGTCGCCGCGGCCAACATCAGCAAATTCGCAGCCGCGTATTGGGCGGCGAGACTCTCACGCTTCAATCATGTCGAATCGGCCATGATCGGCTACATGATGAACACGAGAGCGCTCATGGAGCTCATCGTGATCAACGTGGGACTGGATCTCGGCGTGATATCGCCGTCGGTCTTCACGATGCTGGTGATCATGGCGATTTTCAGCACGGTGATCACCACGCCGGCGCTCAAGTACTATTTGGCGCGCGGCGGCGTCGAGCGGCTGCCGCCCGGTGCGGCTGCCGCGGCGGGACACACCCGCACCCGCTCCTAGGCGTAGGCGTCGAGAGCCCCGACGGAGCGCGGCGCCGCCGCCGACGGTGCGGTGACGGGAGCCACCGCAGCGGCGGAAGATGTCCCGGGACCCGACTTGGCCCACGTATACGGCTGGCTGAAAGCCGAGCGGTCCTGGAATGAGCGCTGCGAGATGTCGACGCTGACCTGCGTGAAACCCTGCGAGTTCAGCATCTCCTTGAGCCTGGGCAGACTCGATTCCAAGGCTTCGCGGGTCACCGCGCTGTGCGTGCTCATCATGACCTGCGCGTGATCCCCTTGGACCGCGATTTGCAGATCGATGGGGCCGAGCTGCGGAGGATTGACCTGAAGCTTGGTGCTGGTCCAATTGTTGTCGACCGCGAAGGACACGCGGTCCGCCACCCCTTGCGGAAATTCGGGGCTATCCACGGGCGCGCTCACGCGGAGCGTCGCAGTCGGGGTGGAATCGCCAGAGGCGGATGCCGGGCCCGGGGTGAGCTGCTGAAGCGCCGCGGCACCGTTGCCGCCGTTGCCGCCAAGGCCGGCGCCGGGGTCGTTGGCATCGCCGTGCGCATGGGAACCGGCATCGCCCGCGAGTCCCGCTGAATCCGACGTTGACATCGCGGCCGCCGACACCGGAGCCGTCGCCGAGGCCGCGGTGCCGTCGCCGGCGACAGCGGTGGCGACGCCCACCATCAAGGGAGCCTGCACGGCAGCCGGCGCAGCTGTCGAAGCTGCGTTTGCAGCCTGCAGCGCAGAAGCCGTGGCGCCGGTGGCATCGGAACCTTCGGCGAGTGCAAGATTGATTTGCGCCTGGCCGAGGACCTGCGTGCCTTGAGCGGCGCCCGGGACGGCGGTTCCGTTCGCGCCACCCGCACCCGCACCATCCGCGTTCGCATATTTGCCGGCGCCCAGCGCCGCCGACCCCGTCCGCGTCCCTTCTGCGCTCGCGCGCAAGGGGGCGCCCGAGGCGGCCCCTCTGCCGGTCGCCACCGACGCGGCTGCGGCAGTTTCGGCCGATTTCGTTGCCGCCGACCCGGCTGCCGTGGCCGCCGCATCCCCGGCGATGACGGTCTGGCTCGACGGGTCCGTGACGCCGCCAGATCGCTGACCGCCGTCGGCCGTCGCTCCGGCAGACGCGCTGGCAGAAGGGCCGGTCGAGGCGCCGTTCGACGCCCCCGACGCCAACGAAACGGTAGATGGGGGGGCCGCTGACTTCAGCGTCGCGCTCGAAAGGGCCGACGCGGCAGGGTTCGTGGAGCTTTGTGCGGCCGTGCCGCTCGTGGCAGTTCCAGGGCCCGAAAGCTCGTCCGTTGCGGAGGCATCCGCGGGGGTGACGCCGGCCGCGTTCGCGCTCACCGTGTCCCCGGAGGTCGTCGCCCCGGATGGCGTCGGTTCGCTTGCCGCGCCCCCGCGCCCCGCGCCGCGGCGAGGGACGAGACCGACGCCGAGCCCGCAGCGGGGGTCCCCGAAGATGCGGCGGCATCCGCTGCAGTTGCTGGCGCAGTTGCCGCAGCACTGGCCGACGCGGCAGCGGCAACCGCTGCCGGCGAGGCGCTGCCGTCTACCGGCAAGGACCCGCCGCCCGACGCAGCCGGGCGACTTTTGGGCGGCTCGCTTTTCTTGGCTGGCCTGTTGTGAACTTGACTTAACGTACCCGCGAAGTTTGATGCGCTGCCGGCATTCTTGCTCGAATCGGCCGATTGGGCGCCATTTTGCGAGGCGCTCTCGCTGGGGGCGGGGGCTTTGGCGGCCGGAATGACCGGTACCTGAAAAGCAGGGGTTAGGAGGTTCATGACTGGATTCAGCAAGCGGCGTGCCAATCCGATGGCACGAAATCCGCCTCGGCGCCCCGGAAATCCTACGCTCCCCCGGCGGGTCGCGGGGCTGGCGCGGCGCGCGGCGCGTAGTACGCTTTACGGGTCTTCAATCATCACATGAGGAGCGCCATGGCAGACAAAACAGCCACTGTGCACTGGGAAGGACGAGGCAAGCAAGGCGTCGGGCGGATCAGCACCGAAACCGCCGCACTCAAATCCTACCCCTATGGGTTCGCGAGCCGATTCGAGGATGACAAGAAGGGCACCAATCCGGAGGAGCTCTTGGGGGCCGCCCATGCCGCGTGCTTCACCATGGCATTCTCGTTTGCATGCGACTCGGCCGGCTTCGACACCAAGAGCGTCGATACCAAGGCCGCCGTGCGCCTGGTCATGAAGGGCGGCGGATTCTCCATTGAGCACATTGCCCTCACGCTGGAGGCGAGCGTCCCCGGGATGGACGAGGCTACTTTTCAGAAGATCGCGGCCAAGGCAAAGGCGGATTGCCCGCTTTCCAAAGCTCTGGCGAGTGTTCCGGAGATCGCGCTGACGGCGGTGCTTCGCAAAGGCTGACGCCTCACGGATTGCGGGAGAAGAGCAGCTGCAGGGCCGCTCGGTTCGACGGGGCGCGTGGCTAAGCAAACGCGGTGGCCCGACGATGCCGGTCGCCGTACAGATCGGCTAGCCATCATCCAAGATCCTGCCGTCGAGTTGCAGCCGGCCGGGCTCCCTGCCGCGATGCTGGGTCCGCGGCCCTGGCCCGGACTACAAGCCACCGGGGCTGAACAACGAAAAGGTGTGTCCCCATCGATCGGTCGTGCATCCGAACCCTGGGTCCTTGCGTATGGAGAGAAGGGATCCTTTTCCTCGGGGGAGCAGAAGCAGTGCGCATTGCGGTCATCGGTGCGGGAATCTCCGGTCTCATGTGTTCCTGGCTGCTGTCGCGCCGGCACCGCGTCTCGCTGTTCGAGGCGAACGATTACCTGGGCGGTCATACCCATACCCACGACATCGCATTGGGCGGCCGACGATATCGGGTCGATACCGGGTTCATCGTCTACAGCCCCCTGCACTACCCCTTGCTGACCCGGCTGTTCGCGGAGCTCCGCGTCGAATCTCAGCCGACGACCATGAGTTTCTCCGTTCGCAACGAGGCCACCGGCCTCGAATACAATGCCACGAGCCTCGCCGGCATGTTTTGCCAGCGCCGGAACCTCGTGTCGCCGCGCTTCCTCGGCATGATCCGCGACCTCGTGCGGTTTTACCGTGAGGCGCCCGCGCTGCTCGAGCTCGACGATGCGGGTCCGACGCTCGGCGAATATCTGCGCGATGGCCGATACGGCGCGGCGTTCCGCGACGACCATCTGGTGCCCATGGCCTCCGCGCTGTGGTCTTCCCCGCCCGGGGAGATTTTGTCATTCCCCGCCCGCTACCTGGTGCGCTTCATGGCAAACCACCAAATGCTCAACGCCCAGAAACGCCCCGTTTGGCGGGTTGTCGCCGGGGGGTCGGATACGTATGTCGGCGGCGCTGCGCTCGCGCTGGTCGGTCGAGGAGCGCCCGAGCTGCCGGGTCCGCAGGGTCGTTCGGGGCGCACAGTCGGTGCAGATCGCCACCGACGCGGGTGTCGAAGTCGTTCGACGAGGTGGTGTTCGCCTGTCACAGCGATCAGGCATTGGCGCTGCTCGACGATGCTTCCCCCACCGAGCGCGAGGTGCTGGGTGCCCTGCGCTATCAGGTCAACGACGCGGTGTTTGCACACCGATGCGGACGTACTGCCCCGCAATCCGCGCGCGTGGGCCGCATGGAACGCGCTCGTGCCCCGCGTTGCGACGCAGACGTGCACCGTGAGTTATTGCATGAATCTCCTCCAGGGGCTCTCGTCCCCCGACCCCTTGATCGTCACCCTGAACCCGATTCGCCCCATCGACCCTCGGGCGACGCTCAAGAAGCTTCGCTATCATCATCCCGTCTATAGCCACGGTTCTGTGGCCGCGCAGGCCCGCAAGCCCGACATCCAGGGAAAACGCCGGACCTGGTACGCGGGAGCGTACTGGGGGTGGGGATTTCATGAAGATGGCATGCGCAGTGCCGTCGAGGTGGCCAGCGCGCTCGACGCGCCGTGGGAGCTGGCGCCGGCGGCCGAGGATCTCGCGGCATGAGTCTCGCACCGTTCCCTGCCCGCTCCCCAGCGGTCGCCAGCGCCGTTTACGAGGGTGTCGTGCGTCATCGCCGACATTCCCCGCACGCACACGCCTTCAGCTATCGAATGGCGCAGCTGTATCTCGATCTCGGCGAGATCGACCGCGTGTTCGCGGGCCGCTGGCTGTGGTCGGCCGGCAGACGCAATATCGCCGAGTTTCGCCGAAGCGATTATCTGGGACCTCCGCAGCAACCGCTGGCCGATGCCGTACGCGACTACGCGGCGCGGGCGCTCGGCCGGCGTCCCGGGGGCCCGGTGCGCCTGCTGACCCATCTGCGTTACGCCGGCTACGTCTTCAATCCGGTGAGCTTCTATTATTGCTACGCGGCCGATGGTGAGACGCTCGACTGCATCGTCGCCGAGATCACGAATACGCCGTGGCGCGAGCGTCAGGCGTACGTGCTCCCGATCGACGGGGCCGCCAGGGAGGGGAAGCTCTGGACGTGGGATTTCGCGAAGACCTTCCACGTGTCGCCCTTCATGGCCATGAATCGCCGCTACGATTGGCGCTTCTCGGAACCGGGCCGGAATCTGCGCGTGCACATGCGGGTATTGAACGAGGATTCGGCGGAGTTCGACGCCTCGCTGGTGCTCGAGCGCAGAGCGCTCGATTCCGCGTCGCTTCGCCGGGTTCTGTGCCGCTACCCGCTCATGACGTTGCGCGTGATCGGCGCCATTCACTGGCAGGCCCTGCGCCTGTGGGCGAAGGGCAATCCCATCCACACCCATCCCCATGCAGAGACGGGCCATTCATGAACGAATTCATCGGCGCGCGCATCGGGGATGCCCATTCTTCGGGTGCAGACGGCGCGGGGCGAATTGACCGGCTGTTTCGGCGATTGATCATCGGCGGGCTCCAGCGGAATGCGCGGCGGTCAGATCGTGTTCGAGGACGCGTTGGGCGCCGTGACGGTGGGCGCGGGCGCCTCCGATGAACGCTCCTTGAGGGTCGTCGTCCGCATGCGCGAGCTTCGCGCGTACCGCACCATCGCGGTCGGCGGCAGCGTCGGGGCCGCGGAATCCTACATGGACGGGGAATGGCAGTGCGACGATCTCCTGTCGCTGGTGCGCCTGCTGGTACGCAATCGGGATCTGCTCGACGGCATGGAACGCGGGCTCGCCCGATTGAGCGGCTGGGCGCTTCGGGGCTGGCACGCATTTCGCCGCAACACCCGCCGCGGAAGCCGCGGCAACATCGCCGCGCATTACGATCTCGGCAACGAATTCTTCAGCCTGTTCCTGTCCGCCGATCTCATGTACTCGGCCGCCCTGTGGGACGGAGCGGACGATTCGCTCGAACGGGCGTCGCTGCGCAAGCTCGATGCCGTTTGCCGGAAGCTCGCCCTGAAGCCCACCGATCGCGTCGTCGAAATCGGCACGGGTTGGGGCGGCTTCGCCGTTCACGCCGCCAAGCACGTGGGATGCCACGTCACGACCGCCACCATATCGCGTGAACAATTTGCCCTGGCCCGGCAGCGCGTCGACCAGGAGGGCCTGGCCGATCGAGTCGAGGTGCTGCTTTGCGATTACCGCAACCTCCAGGGACGCTTCGACAAGCTCGTCTCCATCGAGATGATCGAGGCGGTGGGCGCGCGGTACCTCGAAACGTATTTCGCGAAGGTTACCGAGCTTCTCGAGCCGGACGGCCTCGCCCTCATTCAAGCCATCACCATCGAGGACCATCGCTATCAACAGGCGCTGCGTGCCGTGGATTTCATCCAGCGGCATGTCTTTCCCGGAAGCTTCATCCCTTCCCTGCAGGCCATCCTGAGTGCGAAGAGCAAGGTCAGCGACCTCGCGCTCGTCGACGCCTTCGATTTCGGGCTGTCTTATGCCCGCACACTGGCGGCTTGGCGGGAGCGCTTCCACGCTCAACTGCCGGCGGTACGCGCTCTGGGATTCGACGATCGATTCATCCGACTGTGGGACTACTACCTCGCCTACTGCGAGGGCGGATTTCGGGAACGCTCCGTCGGGGTCTCGCACCTGCTGTTTTCCAAACCGCCGGGTTACCCGGCATGAAGCCTTTGGCGAACTTCATCGGCTATCAACTCGTTTGGTTTGCGGTGGTCGGCACCGCCGGCGGCAGCCGCTCATGGCTCGGATTCGCCGCGGCGGCCGCATTCATCGCACTGCAGATGGCACTCTCGGACCGCCGGGCGCTGGATGTTCGGCTGTTGATCCTGGCGTTCGTACTCGGGCTTTCGATCGACGGCACGCTGTCCGCTCTCGGTTGGATTCGCTACTCCGGGCCCGCGCCCGCCCTTCCCCCGGCGGGGCCCCGCTCTGGATACTGGCGTTATGGACCTCCTTCTCGCTGACATTGACCCGCTCGCTCGCCTGGCTGTCGGCGCATCCGCAGTGGGCGGCAGTGTTCGGCGCCATCGGCGGGCCCATCGCCTACTGGAGCGCGGCGCGCGGCTTCCACGCGGTGCGCTTCGCGCCCCCTTCATACCGCGGGATTGTCGCGCTGGCGGCGGGGTGGTCGGCCGCCATGAGCCTGCTCTTCTACACCGTTCGTCGATGGGAACGGGCACGGGCGGCGCGAAGCGTCCCCGGATGCGAGCGCTTCATGAGTGCGTGGCAGTGCATGGCCCTTCTGTGGAGCCTCGCCGCCCTCGTCATGACCGCCGGCTGGCTGTGGCAGCGCAAGCATCGCAATGCCGGCATCGTCGACGTGCTCTGGACCTCGGGGATCGGCGGCGGCGCCATCTTGTACGCCGCCTTGCTCGACGGGGCGCCGCTTCCGCGAGCGCTGCTCGGCGATCCTCGCGGGTCTGTGGAGCCTGCGGCTCGCGCTGCATCTGGCCCGTCGGGTGTTCGGCGAACCGGAAGACGGCCGATACCGTCAGCTGCGCGAGCATTGGCATGGACATCAAGGAAAGATGTTCTTGATGTTTCAATTTCAAGCGCTGCTCATCGTGTTGTTCTCATTTCCGTTTCTGGCCGTGGCACGCAATCCGGCTGCTGCGCCGACGCTGTGGACCGTGGCGGGCATCGCCGTTTGGGTTGCGAGCATCGCCGGAGAATCGATCGCCGATCGGCAACTGGCGCGATTCCGCGCGGACCCTGCCCATCGGGGGCGCACCTGCCGCGCCGGACTGTGGCGTTACTCGCGCCATCCGAATTATTTCTTCGAATGGCTGCATTGGTTCACCTACGTCGCACTCGCCGTCGGCAGCCCCCTGGCCTGGCTGTCGCTGGCGGGACCCATCGTCATGTACGTGTTTCTGCGTTGGGTCAGCGGCATTCCTTTCACCGAAGCGCAGGCGCTGCGTACGCGGGGTGAAGACTACCGCCGCTACCAGCAATCCACGCCCCTCTTGTTTCCCTGGTTTCCCCGGCCGCGCCCGCAGAGGGCCACCCCACCGAGCGAGAACATCCATGAACGCGATCATCACAGACCTCGAGCCCAAGCACGCACGAGATGAGCCGGGCACCGGCATTCTGGGCTGGGCGGAGCGGGGCCTCGTGCCCGATGCCCTCGTGCGTCTCGGCATCCGCGCGCTCTGCAAGCGCCGTCTGTCCACGGAACTCGCCGGAAATCCCGAGCAGCGAGCCGCCCGGTTCCAGGCGGGCATCGAGTCGTTGCGCGCAAGCCCGATCGCGATACATACCGATGCGGCGAACGCGCAGCACTACGAGTTGCCGCCCGCATTCTTCCAATTCTGCCTCGGCAAGCGGCTCAAGTACTCCTGCGCCTACTTCGAGCGGGGCGACGAAAGCCTCGATCAGGCCGAGGAGGCCATGCTGGAACGTTACGCCGAGCGGGCGGAGCTTTGCGACGGCCAGAACATTCTCGAGCTCGGCTGCGGCTGGGGCTCTTTCACTCTCTGGATGGCGCAACGCTACCCGCGCGCCCGCATCCACGCAGTCTCGAACTCACGCTCGCAGCGCGAGTTCATCGAGGCCGAGTGCCGGCGTCGCGGGCTCGATAACGTGCGCATGACGGTGGAGGACGTGAATCGCCTGCAGCTTCCGGCCGCGCACTTCGACCGGTGCGTTTCGGTGGAGATGTTCGAGCACGTCCGCAACTACGAGGTTCTGATGGCGAAGATTCGCAACTGGCTCGCCCCCGGCGGCAAGCTTTTCGTACACATCTTTGCGCACAGGAGCGCCATGTATCCGTTCGAGACCAGCGGCGAGGACGACTGGATGGGAAAGCACTTCTTCACGGGAGGGCTGATGCCCTCGATTCATACGCTGCTGTGGTTTCAGCAGGACCTCAACATCGAACGCCAATGGCTGGTGCAGGGAACACATTATGAACGCACGGCGAATGGCTGGCTGGATCGCATGGACGCCAATCGGGAGCCGGTCATGAAGGTGCTCGCCGACACCTATGGCGCCGCCAACGCGCCGATCTGGTTTCAGCGATGGCGGATGTTCTACATGGCATGCGCGGAGTTGTTCGGGTATGCCGGTGGCGGCGAGTGGTTGGTGTCGCACTACCGCTTCGTGCGTCCCGCATGACCGGCACGACCGTTGCGTCCGCCCGTGGCAAAGCTCGATCATTGGCGCTCAGCGCGCTCTTCGCTCTGTCCGCGGTCGGCTGCGCCCACGGCACCATGAAGCCCATCACCCCCGTGACGCAGGTCGATCTGCCTCGATTCATGGGCGCTTGGTACGTCATCGCGCACATCCCATCCTTCGTTGAGCGCAACGCCTACGATGCCGTGGAATCGTACGAGTTGAAGCCCGACGGGCGCATCCAGACCACCTTCACTTACCGCAACAAGAGCTTCGACGCGCCGCTCAAGACGATGCGGCCGGTCGGGACCGTCAAGCCCGATACGGGCAATGCCGTCTGGGGCATGCAGTTCATCTGGCCGATCAAGGCGCAGTACATCGTGGCGTACCTCGACGCGGGCTACACGGAGACCATCATTGCGCGCGATGCGCGGGACTACGCCTGGATCATGGCGCGCACACCGCGGATATCCGATGAGGCGTATGCGAAGGATGTCGAGCGGCTCGAAAGGATGGGCTACGACATCTCCAAGCTGAGGCGCGTACCTCAACAGCCGCGCTGATTTCGGCCCGCGCGCCCGCTACAGTTGAATCGCGCCCTTGGCGATGACGGGCCCGCTCGGCGCGGCATGCGGAATTCCGGCGGGAGGCTCCAAGGTGATCGCCAGCACCGCCCGACCGGTCAGGTCGTCGCGCAGCGCCGCGGGCACCGCGACCGTATGCGCCCGATTGATGGACACCGCACCCAGCGAGCGCGGCGCTTGCCCGGGTGGTATCAGCCACAGCTCGGCGGCGCGCCCCTGCGTGTCCGGAGCACTGGGAACCGGCACCATCAGCACCGTGCCGTGGCGCGCATCCACGGTCGCAAGCCAACCGGGCGTGCCATTGTCGCGTGACAGTGTGGTCACCGCTTTGGTGAGCTGCGCCTCGGACGGCGCCGGCCGATTCACGCCGGGCGCCCAGCGGGGCACGAAGTCGACCGCCAGAAGCGCGAGAGCTGCGGTTGCGGCAATGCCCGTCGTGAGCTGCCAGAGTCGAACCCGGCGCTCGAGAGACCAGCCGAGCCGCTCCTGTATGCGGGTCCACACACGGCCCGGTACCTCCACCGGCCGCACTTCGAGGGCGAGGGGAGCCAGGCGCCGCTGCCACGCCGATACCAGATCGGCAAAGCCGCGCTCGGAGGTGATGCGCGTCTGCGCCGCTCGCCGCGTGCCCGCATCGATCACGCCGAGCACGTACTCCGCGGCGAACAGATCGTCCGACGGCGGCTCCTGTCCACCGACATCATCCTGGCCGGCGCCCGGAGTGCTCATGGTTCCAGACACTCGCGCAGCTGCAAGAGCCCGCGCCTGATCCAGCTCTTGACGGTGCCGAGCGGCGAGCCGACGCGCGCCGCCAGCTCTTCATAGGTCGACCCGTCGAAAAACGCCGCCCGGATCAGGGATCGGCGGCGATCGTCTAGCCGCTTCATGCACTCGTCAAGCCGGTCTCGCTCTCCGGCCGCCTGTGCATCCCGCTGAGGCGAAGCGATGGGATCGGCGATCTCGTCCGCCAGCTCCAGCGGCTCGAATTTTCGGGCCTGCGGCTGGCTGCGCAGACGGTCGATGGCCTTGTTGCGCGCGATCATCGCCAGCCACGACATGGCGCCCGCCCGATCAACGTCGAATTGGGCGGCTTTGCGCCACACCGTCGCAAACACCTCCTGCAACACGTCTTCAGCTTCGGAGCGCTGCGACACGATTCTCAAGCAGATCGCGAAAAGCTGGGGGGATGAGTCACGATAAAGTTTCTCGAAGGCCTGACGGTTGCCGAGCGCTATGTCCTTCAGCAGCTTGTCGAGGGGCGTCCGCTCACCCAGTCGCTCGCTTTTTTGGTCTACTTCCATTTGAAATCGGCATCCGTTATCCCAGCCCGGTAGTAACAATAACGCAAATCGGACGCCGCGCAGCCACGTTTTACCCGGGCGCCATGGCGGCGCTCGCCGAGCCTGTCCATCAGGATGAATACGGCGCCGGAGCGCCTTCGGATGCACTTTGCAGCAGACCGGGGCGCAGGGGCCGGCGGGCCGCCACGCTCAGGCCAGGCGCGAAGCTCAAGCCAGCGGCAGATGATGCGGCCGGACCAGCATGTGCCAATCCTGATGCTCCTCGATAATGAGGGCGAGCGCCGCCTCGATCGACCCTTTGAGCGACTGGGTGATCGCGGGATCGACGGGCTCCCCGGGATCGACCGCAGGGACCGCGCCGATCCGATCGATGGCTCCTTGCAGATCGGCGGCCAAGCGCTCGGAGCCCGCGCCGAGACGGTACGCCTCGGACTGCGCCAGGGCGCCGTGCAGGGACGCCCCGAGTGCGGGGAAGAACGTCGTGATCAGCGAGAGCCACAGGGCGTGGAGCACGAGATGCGTCAGCGCGCCGAGAGCGGTCAAGCCGAAAAGCCAGGTGTTCAGACCGTGCACCCGCCGCTGCAACGCCTTCTGGCGGAATGCAACCCGATGATGGTAGCGGCGCTGTCCGTCGAGCACCGCGACGGTCCAGCGCGCGTAGCCTGACACGAACGCGGGATCGCTCCATGCGTCGGTGAGCCGCTCGCGCGCCAACGGCTCGATCCTGAGACACATGGCGGCGACGTCCTCCGCTTCGCGCAGGTGCTGACCCGGATCGAACACCCGCAAATACCAATCGGCATCGGCGCTGCCGTGATCGAAATCCACGATCGGCGCGAGCATCGGCAGATAGCCGATGAGCTCCGCAGTGGTGCGGGCGCGCAACCACTGTCCCTGCCAATCTCGACGATGACCCAGCCAGTAGATCGATGCGACCGCGCAGATGATCACCACCTCCATCACGGCCCAGACGCCGACGAACGGATGCAGGGCGTGACGGCTGTCGTCCCAGCCGAGGCCCAGCGGCAGGACGGCGCAGAGCACCGCGACCGCGCTGAGCAGATAGATGGCCCAGAAGCCGCTTCGGTAGCGATTGCCGAAGGACAAGGCCTGTCGATCGTAGGTCGAGCGGGCCGGCTCGACGGCATCGATCAGCAACCGGAGCACCGCGGGAGGTGCGGCGCCGGCGATGGCCGGCGGCATCTCGAGCCGCACCCCGATCAACAGAAGCCTTTGGATCATTTGATGAAGCGCCACGGTCAGCTCAGAATCTCATAAGTATCGGCAAAGATCATCGGCGCCACGATGCCGAGGCTGCCGTCGCCGTAATCGATGAGCCAATCGCCGGTGCGGCCGCTCAGCCGCGAGACTCCGTCGCTCAAGATCACCTCGAACGGCTCGCTCATGCGCAGCGCGAGGACCCGGTACGGCAGGGCGCGGTAAAGGCCCGCATCCCCCGCCTCGACGGGCGCAACCGGCTGGTACTTTCCCGAGAAGTGAGCGCGCGACACGCGCCAATGCTCCCCGGCCGGCCCGGTGAGGATGGCATCCCCGGGCTTCGCATGCACCATGCCTTCCGAGGTCTGCAGGGTGCGCTCGGCTTCGGCGAAATGCACCTCGACTTCTCGCGGGCGCTTGCGCGCCTCGACATGCCGCGGATCGCTTTTGATCGCATCCGAAAACCCGCCCTGTCCGCTGGAGCGAAATTCTGCAGGCGGTTCCTGCGCCATCCCGTCAGCCCCCCCACTCCGGGTTCGTGCGCAGTGCATCCACCACGTTGTGGATCACATCGGTGTGCGCATCTTCCTGCCATCCACCGGGGGCGGCTTTCAGGAAGATGTCGCGCGGCCGGCCGTGCTCATCGACGGCGTAGAGCGCGAATGAGAGGCACGCTCTGGCCTCGCGCGCGAGCGCCGCGGAGCCGATCGCGTCGGCATACATCGCCAGCACCGCGCCGTAGGTCGACACCACGCCGCCCCACGCCTGCTTGTCCTCGTCCTGTTCGTGGCATACGGTGACGCCGAATTCGGTGTGGGTGAACGTGCGGCGGACAAACCCGATCAGCGCGTCGCAGTCCGTGCGCCAACCGCGATGCACGAGGTCCTTCTTCTCCAGCAGATAGCGTGCAAGGTTCAAAGGCGCCCAGGCGGTGCGGTTGGTCGGCGTGTCGTGATCCTCGAAGAATTGCGCGAACAGCGATCCGTCGCTCTGCGCGCTCGGCAGCTGGTAGCCCGTCACCCAGCTCCAGAGCATGGCGCGCGGCGCCGAGAATTCGTCGAATCCGCGCTCGATCAACGCATCGTAAAGACGCAGGATGTAGGCGGTGTTGCCGGACACGGGTCCGCGCGCCTCTCCGGTTCGAAAGTCGGCACGAAACGGCCACGGAGAATGAAACGCATCGCCCTCGCGCTGGTTCGCCGCGAGCACGCGCGCGTTTTGCAGCGCCTGGTCGAGATACCTCCGCTCGCCCGTCGCCTCCGCCAGCAGCGCCAGCGCGTACCCGGCAATCCCTCCCTTGTCCGGCTCGATCTCGAACGGCCGGTCGGATTGCGAACCCGCATCTTCGGGCAGCGGGAAGCAGTCGCGTCTGCCGGTGGAGCGCGTGAACGAGGGATATTTGCCGCTCGGCGGCGTCAGTGACTCATTGACCAGATACTCGCCCATGCCGCGGGCGATGGACAGCGACCCGCCCCCGCGCTCCCCCCGCAGCGCCGCGTACTTGAGGTACGAGACGATGCCCATGCCGATCTGCGTCGAGGGGATGGTGTCGGTGCGGTCCCGGCTCGGCGTCCAGTCGGCGTCCAGGAATGTGACATAGGCGAACCGCGGATATCCCCGGTCCCACGGGCAGCCGCGATAAAATTCCATCTCCAAATCGAGCGTCCGGTTCCAGGAGGTCCAAGGGGCGAGCCCCCCGTCCGCATCGAACACGGCGGGGTGTCCCGCGATGACCGGCGGCTGCGCCGGACGCGGATCGCCCGGGGGCGAGGTCAAGTCTTCTCTCCGGCAGGTCTGCCGCGCAGCGTCACGATATCCACCGTGCCGGTCGGAGGATCGAACACGATCCGCACGTCGCCGCGCTCGAGCAGGCGCATGACGCGCGCCACCTTGTCGTCGAGCGACAACTCACGCTCGCCGTAATCGGTGCCCTCGCGCAGGATGAAGGACTCGAGGACCGCCCGCAGAACGTCCGACGCGAGTGCGGTATGTGGCACGCTCACGGGAGCGGTAGATGCCATATCGCCGGATTCATCCTCCATCGGCGGCGGCGTTTCGGCTGTAAGATCGCTCGGCAAGCCATATTGGCCTCCGTGGGCACTAACTTGCCGAATATGGTCTCACGTTTTGATCAGGACCGGCGGGATCTCCGCCGGCTCCGCGCTTAGTTGTTCCCGAACTCGGCGCGGGCCGCGAGCGACATGCGGATCGCGGCATCGTCCGACTCGTGTTGGTCCCGCCGATCGGCGACGCGTTGTTCCTCGACACGGAAGCGCTCGACCGCGCGGCCGAGCGATTCCGCCTCGATGCGCTTTTCGCTCCATTGCACCCGTCGACGCTCGTATTCCGCGCGCGCGGCGTCGAGATTCTTGACATGCTGGCGCATCGCGTCGCCCAGACGGTCGAGGAAGGAGCGGTAGTTCTGCAGTTTCACCGCATCCATTGCGCCGCCGGCGACGGCCGAATTGCGCACATACTCGTCGCGGTAGTTCTTGAGCTGCAGGAGCTGGCTCTCCAGGTCCGCCACCTTGCGCGCGGCCTCCGCCATGGGGCGGCTCAGTGCGTCCGCGGAATTGGCGGCGATCTCTTGAATGGGCTCGAACCGCTTGGATTTCATCATGGCTTCGATACTATCTGCCCGGTACCGCCTGCGGCGCCGAGAACTGCGTCACGAGTTGCTTCAGGTCGGCGTAACTGCGCTCGATGCCGACCGGCTGATACATGTCCTGGCGCAGGAATTCCTGGATTCGCGGCCATTGCTCGACCGCCAGGTCGACCCGCGGGTCGGCGCCGCGCCGATAGGCGCCCACTGTGATCAAATCGCGGTTTTGCTGATACGTCGAATAGACCTGCTTGAAGCGCGAGGCAAGGTCGAGTTGCTCCCGGGTCGCGATCTGATGCATGGCGCGGCTGATCGACGCCTCGACGTCGATCGCCGGGTACAGGCCGCTTTCCGCCAGACGCCGCGACAGCACGATGTGCCCGTCGAGGATGGCGCGCGCGGCATCCGCGATCGGATCGTTTTGATCATCGCCCTCCGCGAGCACCGTATAGAACGCGGTGATGGAGCCGACCCCGCGGTCGCTGTTGCCGGCGCGCTCGACCAATTGCGGCAGCCGCGCGAACACCGAGGGCGGGTAGCCCTTGGTCGCGGGAGGCTCGCCGATGGCGAGAGCGATTTCGCGCTGCGCCTGCGCGAAGCGGGTGAGCGAATCGAACAGCAGCAGCACTTTCTTTCCACGGTCGCGAAAATACTCGGCGATGGCGTGCGCGAGCCACGCACCGTGCATCCGCATGAGAGGCGGGGTGTCCGCGGGCGTCGCGACCACCACGGCGCGCCGCATGCCATCCGGCCCCAGGGTATTGCTGACGAAATCCTGCACTTCGCGCCCGCGCTCGCCGATCAAACCCACCACCGTCACGTCCGCCTTGGTGTAGCGCGTCATCATGCCGAGCAGGACCGATTTGCCGACGCCCGAGCCGGCAAAAAGACCGATGCGTTGCCCCCCGCCCACGGAAAGAAGCGAGTTGATCGAGCGCACGCCGACGTCCAGCGGGTCGCGGATCGCGCGCCGTAAAAGCGGGTTGAGCGGCTCGCCGGTCAGGGACACGTGATCGGTGCAGCGCAGCTCGCCCATGCCATCGAGCGGGCGTCCGGCCCCGTCGAGAACGCGGCCGAGCAGTTCGTCTCCCACCGCCACCGTGCTCACGCTGCGCGTCGGAATCACCCGGGCGCCCGGCATGATGCCGCGGATGTCGCCCGTGGGCATCAGGAACAGCTTGTCACCCGAAAAGCCGACGATTTCCGCCTCGATCTGCTTGCCCTCGGCGGTGTCGATCAGGCAGCGGCCGCCGACTGCGGCCTCGCAGCCGACGGCCTCCAGGGTCATGCCGACCATGCGGCTGAGCGTGCCCTCCACCACGAACTCGGATGTGTTCGCCATGCGTTCGCGCACCTGCACCAGCGACTGCGCCCATCGCTTGGACCCGGGTTTCTCTGACCGCATCGGCCTCCCTCACGCGCCCGATCCCCGCGGGTTCGGCCCCTGCCGCTCCGTGCCCATGAGCTCACTCACGATCGCGCCCAGCCGTGTCTCGAGGCGTGCGTCCACGCGGGAGGTGGCCGTGGTGACCTGGCATCCCCCGCGCGCCATCACCGGATCTTCGACCAGCTGCCAGGCGCGCTCGCTCTCCGTCGGCGCCAGGTTCTGACGCACCACCGCGGCATCCTCGGGGTGCAAATGAACCCGCACGTCGCGGGCGGCGACAGGGAGAGAGCCGATGGCTTCGCGCACGATGCCGATGATCTGCGTGGGGTCGGTCTTCAACTCGCGCCGCACGATCTGCCGTGCGAGCGCCATGGCGAGCGTCAACAGCTCCCGTTCCACCTCGGCGTCGAGCTCCTCGAACGGCTTCGCGAGATCGTAGAACATGCCCTCGAGCCGCTCGACCTGGGCGCGGACCTCCGCGCGGCCCGCCTCGCGCCCCTCGGCCAGCCCCTGCTCGAACGCCTCCTTATGCGCCTCCGCCTGCAGGTCCACGAGTCCGCTCACCGTCGGCACCGCAAGAGCGGCGGGGCTCTTGCCCATGTCCGGCGCGGACCAGAGCTGGGCGTCGCGCGCGGCCTCCTTGGCAATGGGGTTAGACAACTTCGGCGCCGCCCTTGCCGCCGAGATTGATGGTGCCTTCCTCGGCCAGGCGCTGCGCGATCACCACGATCTCCTTCTGCGCCGCCTCGACCTCGACCAGCTTCACCGGACCGCGGGCCTCCATGTCGTCCTTGAGAATCTCCGCGGCACGCTTCGACATGTTCTTGAGAATCTTCTCCTGCACCTCCGGCTCGGCGCCGCGCAGCGCGACGGCCAGGGTATCGGAGCCGACCTCGCGCAGCAGCGCCTGGATGCCGCGATCGTCCACATCCAACAGGTTGTCGAAGATGAACAGCAAATCCTTGATCTGCTGATGCATCTCGGTGTCGGCCTTCTCGATCTTGCCGAGCTCCTCGCCGCTCTTTTCCCGCTCCATGGCGTTCAAGATGTTGGCGACCGTGCGCGCGCCGCCGATACGCCGCAGCGGCGCCGGGGGCGCGACGTTCGCCTGCTTCTCCACCAGCTGGTCGAGCTCCGTCAAGGCGGTCTGCGGGACCTCGTTCAGCGTGGCGATGCGCATCAACACCTCGGTGCGCATCTCCTCGGTGAGCAGCGGCAGGATCGACGCCGACTGCTCCGCATCCAGATGCGACAGGACGATCGCGGCGATCTGCGGATGCTCTCCGGAGATGATTTGCGCCACGGCCTTGGCGTCCATCCACTTCAAGGCCTCGATGCCCTGACCGGTCTGTCCGGTGGACACGCGATCGAGCAGGAGGTCCGTCTTCTGCTTGCCGACCGCCTGGGTGAGCACGCGGCGCACGTAGTCCTGCGAGCCCGACGCCACATTGGACTTCCCATCCACGACGCCGATGAAATTGTCGAGCACGGAGGTCATCTGCTCGCGCGACACCTCCTTGAGCTCGGCCATCGCCACGCCGAGCCTTGCACTTCCCGTGCGTCGAGCTGCTTCAGGAGATTGGCCGCGTCCTGCTCGCCCAGGCTCATGAGCAGGATCGCCGCGCGTTCGGTCCCTCCAAGATCACCCGGCTTGCTAGCCATCGGCGGCAACCCAATCCTTGACTACTTGTGCGGCCCGCTTCGGATCCTGCCCCACCAGCGTTCGAGCGGCAGCGATCTGCTGCTCAAAACTCGGCGATAGCTTGATCGGGTTGGCGGCGCCCGACAGGCTCACGCGGTCCGCGGCCCACCTCGTCACCGTCGAGGCTTCCCTTGGCCGCCTTGCTGCCGCGGGTGAGGGATTTCATCAGCGGCCTCAGGATGAGGAAAGCCACCAGAAGCACGAGCCCCGCGCCGACCAATTGCTTGGCGATGGAGCCGACCATCGGGTTCTGCCAGAGCGGCGGACCGTCGATCGGACCCATCGGGCCATTGTTCTTGAACGCCTGATTCATGACGTTGATCTGATCGCCGCGATCGTCCTTCAGGCCGATGGACTCGCGCACGAGCTGCGTGAAGCGCTTGATGTCCGCCTCGGTCATGGGCGTCGTCGTGACCTTGCCGTCCTCGCCCGTTTTCTGCCAATCATCGATCACGACGCCGACGCTCAGGCGCTTCAGTGATGCCCACCGGCTCCTTGATGTACGCGAGCGTGCGATCGACCTCGAAGTTGCGCGTGCTGCGCTGTGCGCTCGAGGTCGGCCCCGAACTGGCGGCTGTCGCCTGCCCGGGCGCCGCCGCCTGGCCCGGCGATCCCGGCGTGGGAGTGGCGCCCGCGATCACCGGCGCTCCCGAGGTGCCGGGCGGCTGATTGCTGAGCGCGCCCGGAATGCCCTCGACGCCGTCCCCCGCCTTGCGCGTCTCGTTGCTGGTTTGCTCGCTGCGCACCGCGGTCTTCTGCGGATCGTAGTTCTCGCGCGTCTCCTCTTGAACGGTGAAATCGACATCGGCGGTCACCGTCGCGCGCACGCGCCCGGCTCCGACCAAGGGCTCCAGCAATTCGACGATTCGATGTCGATAGCTTTCCTCCAGCTTGTGGGTGTACTCGAGCTGACGGTTGCTGATCGCGGCCTCTGAATTGTCGTCGGGCGAGCTCAACAGCGAGCCCGCCTGATCCACCACCGTCACGTCGTTCGGGCCGAGCTCCGGCACGCTCGATGCAACCAGGTGCACGATGGCGCTGACTTGACCCGGGTCGAGCAGGCGTCCCGGGTAGAGCTGCAGCATGACCGAGGCGGTGGCCCTGTGCGAGTCGCGCAGGAACACCGACGGTTTCGGCATGGCCAGATGCACCCGCGCGTTCTGCACCCCCTGGACCTTGATGATGGTGCGCGCGAGCTCGGTCTCGAGCACGGACTGATAGCGCGCAGTCTCCATCATCGAGCTCGTTCCGAGCGCGGAGTCCTTTTGGATCATCTCGATGCCCATGGCATCGCTTTGCGGCAGACCCTGGCTGGCGAGGCGGATGCGCGCCTCCTGGACCTTGGATTCGGGGACGGAGACCGCCCCCGAGGGGCTCAGTTTGTATTCGATGCCGGCGGCCGTGAGCGCATCCATCACCTGGCCGCTTTCACGCTCGGACAGCTGCCCGTAGAGCACGGTGTAATTCTGCCCCTGCGACCAGATCACCAACCAGATCGCGGCGGCCACGGCGGCCGCGACGCCGGCCAGCAGCCCGACTTGCTTGACGATGGGTGCCGCATCGGCAAGGCCGCGGGCGGGAGCAGGTACGATATCAGCCATGGATCATCCTCGCGTCGGCTACACCGACATGTTCATCACTTGGGTATAGGCGTCCAGGAGCTTGTTGCGCACCTGGGTCATGGCGCGAAACGCGAGATCCGCCTTCTGCACCTCCAGCATGACCCTGGTGAGGTCGACGCTCTTGTCGCCGCTTTCGTAGGCGCTCGCTATCTGGGTCGCCTGGTTTTGCATGGTGGCGATATGGTCGACCGAGTCCTTCAGCAGCGAAGCGAAGTCCGTCGTCTGCGTGGTCGAAGGTGCGATGTCGGTCGGAGTGCCTGCTGCGCGCGCCTGGAGCGAACGCATTTCGGCCAGCACCTGTTGGATCTGCAGGCTGCTCATGGCGCCACCGCCGCGAAGTGTTGATCGTGCAGGCGTGGCACGCTGACACCGGCCGCCTTGAGCTGCTGCAGCTTGTGGCGCAACGTGCGCGGGCTGATGCCGAGGCGCTCGGCGGCGAGTTTGCGGCTGCCGCCCGTGACCCGAAGCGTCGCGAGGATGAGCTCGCGTTCCCGCTGCTTCAAGCCCCGGTCGAGTCCCGGTACAGGCTCGCAGTTGGCGGCGGCCGGCGCCTCGATCGCGCTGCCAATCACGCCTGCACCCGTGATTCCGCCGGTGGCCGCCATCACCGCGCCCGTGAGGCGCCCGGCATCGGGCTCGCCGCGGCGCCCGTCAACGCCCCGCCGGTGCATTGCAGGTCCAGATCGCAGGCATCGATGCTTCCGCCGGACGCCAGCCATGCCGCGCGCTGCACGATGTTGGTCAGCTCGCGCGCATTTCCCGGCCAATCGTGCGCCAGCAACATGCGTTCCGCGTCGGCCGTGAGCGCGAGCGCCGCCTGGTTGCCGCGGGCGCAGGCCTGAATGGCGCGGCGCGCGAGCGGCAGAATGTCCCCCCGCCGCTCGCGAAGCGCCGGCAGGCGCAGCGACATCACGTTGAGGCGATAGAAAAGATCGGCGCGGAAGCGCCCCGCACGCACTTCCTCGGGCAGGTCCCGGTTGGAGGTGGCGATCAGCCGCACGTCCAGGCTGATGGTGCGGGTGCCTCCGAGACGCTCCACTTCGCGCTCCTGCAGAACCCGCAGGATTTTCGCCTGCAAGCCCAGGTCCATTTCGGAGATTTCATCGAGGAGGAGCGTGCCGTTCTGCGCCTGCTCGAATTTGCCGGCGTGTGCGCTCAACGCTCCGGTGAAAGCACCCTTTTCGTAGCCGAACAACGTCGCTTCGAGCATGTTCTCCGGGATCGCCGCGCAATTGATGGCGACGAAGGGTTTGTCCGAGCGGCCCGAGTGATCCCGGATGAAGCGCGCGTAGACTTCCTTTCCGGTACCGCTCTCGCCGGTGATGAGCACGGTGGCATCGTTCTCTGCGATCTTCCGGGCCAGCGAGACCGAGCGCTTGGACTCCGGGTCCGAGGCAACCAGGTCGTTCGGGGTCACGCGATTGGCGAGCTGCCTGCGCGCCATGTCGATCAGCGCCTGGGCCTCGAAGGGCTTGACGATGTAGTCAGTGGCACCCTCACGCATGGCGGATACCGCCTGCGCGATGGTGCCGTAGGCGGTCATCAGCACGACCGGAAGATCGGGACGCAGCTTCTTGATGGAGGAGAGCAGCTCATAGCCGCTCGGCCCGGGCATCTGTACGTCGGAGATCACCAGCGCGACCTCCTGCGATTCCAATAGGCGCAGGGCCTGATCGGCGTCCGCCGCGGCGATCGCCGCGAGTCCCGCGGCGCGCAGGGTATCCATCAGCGCCTCGCGCAAGTCGGCATCGTCCTCGACGATCAGCACCGATTCTTTGAGGTTGTTCATGCGGTTTCCTCTACGGGTAAATCTATGATGAATGTCGCGCCGCGACCCGCCGGGCCGCGTCCGGAATCGGCGAGTTGGACGCTTCCGGCATGAGCCTCGACCA
This sequence comes from uncultured Gammaproteobacteria bacterium, assembly GCA_963748995.1. Taxonomy (GTDB): domain Bacteria; phylum Pseudomonadota; class Gammaproteobacteria; order Steroidobacterales; family Steroidobacteraceae; genus Bog-1198. The sequence goes on from CAVVKU010000013.1 coordinate 299,827, forward strand.
CGCTCTTGACGATGGACAGGCCGATGCCGTTGCCGCGCGAGCGTGTGGTGAAGAACGGCTCGAATATCCGTTCCCGGATGCGCGCCGGCACGCCGGGACCGTTGTCGCTCACCACGATCTGCGCCCGCCCGCCCGCCGCGCGGCGGGCGAGCAGCTCCAAGTCGAGCTCGGCGCCGGCGGATTGCAGGGCGTTGGTCGCCAGATTGAGCACGGCCGATACCAGCGACGGGGCATTCGCCCGCACGGTCAATCCGGGGGCCTCGGTGCGGATGGTCAAACGCACGCCCTGGCGCAGCGCCGGACGGAGCCATTGCGCCACCTGTTCCAAGAGCGCGCTCACGCTGACCAGCTCCCGGCTGGCGCCGCCGTGAGCAAACGCCAGCATGTCGTTGACCAGCTTGTCGAGCTGCTTGAGGCTGCCCACCGCCTTCTCCGAGCAGCGCGTAAGATCCTCGGCGCTCCTCCCGGGAATCGACATTTGCGAAGCGTAGAGAAGCGCTGCCGCGAGCGGCGTACGGATCTGATGCGCAAGCCCCGCCGCGAGCTCCCCCATGGTCACCAGCCGTTGCTGGCGCGTCAGAAAGACGTTCATGAGATGTGCTTCGGTCACGTCGGTGAGCAGCACCACTTCTCCTCCGTGCCGCAGATCGCGCCGTGAGACGTTGACGAACCGGCCGCTGCGCAGCTCCGAATGCTCGCCGATGGTTCCTGAGTTCACCGCTGCGCGCGCCAACACCGCGCTGAAGGTTTGACGCACCAATGGCTCGCCGAGGAGCGCGACGGCCGCGGGATTCGCCTCCTGGATCTCCCCGCGTGCATCGAGCACCAGCACGCCCCCCGGCAGGCCTTCGATCAGCGCGGATAGGCGCGCCGCGAGATGCTCGTTGCCGGCGTGCGCCTCGCCGAGCTCGTGGCGCAGTTGCGCCACCTGGGCGCGCAGCGCCTCGAAGGCGCCGGAAAGCTGCTCCGAGACGGAGCCGAAAGCGCGGAACGCGGCGGTGAGCTCACTGCGCTGAGTGTCGACGAGGTCCTGAGGATTTGCTGCCATGCCGGGGAAGAAAGCAACTTCTGTGCCTCGGCCGGTTTTGTCACGCTGATCAACCGGTTACGGCAACGGCCCCGGCAGCGGCGGGGCAAGCGTCAATTTATTGTCAGGCGCTCAGCCGATATTTGCGGAGCTTCTCGACCAAGGTCGTGCGGCGGATGTTCAGCAGGCGCGCCGCTCCGGCGACCGTGCCATCGGCTTCCTCGAGCGCTTTACGGATCAAGCCGATCTCGATCGCGGACAGATGATCCTTCAAGTCGATGCCACCGCTCTTCAACAACGTACCGCCGGCCTCGGCATCATCGATGAGATCGGAGGTATCGCGGACGTGCAGCGGCAGCTCGTCATCATCATCGGCCTCGACTTGGTTCGGTGCGGCCAGCGGCTCGACGAGGCGCATGCCACCGCCGAGCCATGCGCCGGTGCCGCTGGCTCGATAACGTTCCGGCAGATCGTCCGCGGTCACCGTTTGGTCCGGGTACAGAATCGCCAGACGCTCCAGGAGGTTCGCGAGCTCGCGCACGTTGCCGGGCCAGCGGTTGGCCGCGAGGCAGCGCATCGCGCCCTTGTCGAGTCGCAGGTGCCGGCCGGCATTTTGGCCCTGCCGGCGCAGCAGATGGTCGATCAGTACGGGCAGATCCTCGAGCCGCTCCCGCAGAGGCGGCACCTGCACCGGGAACACGTTCAGCCGATAGAACAAATCCTCCCGGAAGCGCCCCGCGAGGATGGCGGCATCGAGATCCCGATGGGTCGCCGCGATGATGCGCACATTGCAGAGGATCGTGCGATTACTGCCGACCCGCTCGAAGGTCCTCTCCTGCAGCACCCGCAGGAGCTTGACCTGCATCTGCAGCGACATATCGCCGATCTCGTCCAGAAAGAGCGTCCCGCCCTCGGCGAACTCGAAACGGCCGAGCCGCGTCGACAGGGCGCCCGTGAACGCGCCCTTTTCATGCCCGAACAGCTCGCTCTCGAGCAGGTCCGCGGGAATGGCGCCGCAGTTGACCGGCACGAACGGATGTCCGGCGCGGCCGGACAGCTCGTGGATGTGGCGCGCGACCATTTCCTTGCCGGTTCCGGACTCGCCGAGCACCAGGACATTGGTATCGAACGGCGCGACTTGCTCGATCAGCCGGTGAATGGCCCGCATCGCACCGGAGTCGCCGCTGGGGCGGAAGCGGTGAGCTCCCGGCTGCGTCGGATGGCCATTGCGCACGTTCTGCGCCTGGTTCAGGACTGCGGACAGCCGGCGCTGCTTGACCGGAAGGTCGAGGTGCAGCCAGGCGATGTCGCCGCTCGATTCGGCTATTTTGGGAAGGCCATTGCGCGACAGAAAAATCACCGGCAGGGGTTGGGCCATGGCGCGCAGGCGCTCGACCAGCGCTGGGCCGTCCGCGGCGATGGTCTCGGCCCCGACGATGAGCGCCAGCCAATCGTGAGCGCCCTCGGTTTTTCGTCCCAGTTCGGCCAGGTCATGGAAACGAACGGGCTCCAAGTCGAGAAATCGAAGCAACGCCTCGAGCTCGCGGGCTTGCGAGTCTGAGGGTTCCATCACAATTACTTTGGCGTCGACCACGGAATGGGACTCCTTCCCTCGGAAAAGTGTGACGGACTCCACAGATCTATCAATCCGTCTTAAACATATCACCTAACCTATTGAGATTGCTCAATCAATCTCAGGTCGGGCGACATACTAGCCGAACAACTTGAGAGAAAAGGAGTTGGCAAACACCCGTAATGAGTGTAGGGCATTTGCCCAATTCGCCCCCCGGAGAATCAGCTACTCGGGGCTGGGGGTTTCGCTAGTGAGCGTTAGGCGAGGAAGCGCGCGCGCCGGCGACGAGGCGGCGGTGATGCCGGAAAATGAGCTTCTCGAGAAGGTCCACCGTGCCCTCGCTCATGTCGCGAAATTTGAGCTGGGCGACCCGCTCGCCGCCCTCGCTGCGCTCGCTCGCGACGGTGCTGGGAATCTTGAGCGGCTGCGGAAGCGCGGGATTGATGTAGATGTGGACCAAGCCCGCCTCGCCCACCGCCGGCGCCTCGGCGCCGAACCATTCGAGGCCCCGCGCCCCGAGTCGGGCCTTGCACGCAGGCGGCAATGCGGCACTGCGCACAGCGATCTCCGCCGTGAGCCGCAGCAGGATGTTCAGTTTGTATTCCAGGCGCTGCAATTCATGGAGCAGCGCCGGCGACTCGTCCTTGAGCGCCTCCGAAATCCGCACCTCGTCCAAGGAGGACTCGGCGCCGAGCAACTGCTGGTTGTCCGCGTGCACGCGCGCGAGCGCCAGCCCCTGCGGGGTCTCCCCCGGCATCCAGACGAGCGGCAGCAGTTCCTCGAAGATCAAGCCTTCGCCGAGGAACGACGTGGGCATGGGGTGCGCGGCGGCTCAGGGCCGGTGATTGGCGTAGGCGCGAAGGGCGCGCCGCCCGGCCGCCAGCATGTCCATGTCGCGGCACTTGGCGCGGAAACGATGCTCCATCCGCCCGAGCGATTGGGCATTCAAATCGGTAATCTGGCGGATCACCGCTCGATCCTTGTCGGTCATGGGTGTGAGGGCATGGCGGGCGGACTTTATCAGCCCGAGCCGCTCGGCGTCGAGGCGGATCACGTGTTCGGCCTCCCCATTCTCCGCGACCTCCAACAGCTGACGCGACAGCTCGAGAGCCCGTTCCAGCGCGGCACTGGCCTCCTCGCCGGTCAGCGGCCTCGCCATCGCCTCCCCCCTCGCCATCGGCTCAGCCGGCGGTGGCGTTGCGGCTCATCGCTCATCCGAGACGATCTGGTCCCAGCCGCTTTTGACCTTGCGTATCAACGCGCTGATCTCGGCGAGGACGGCGCGGTCGTTGGTCGCGTTCGCCAGCGTCAGCTGGGCGAGCATGTAGCCGTATAGAGAGTGCAGGTTCGCGGCGACCTGCTGCCCGCGCTCCATGTCCAGAGTCGAATCCAGGTGATTGATCAAGCGAAAGGCCTTGTCCACCGCCTTGACCTTCGCGATCACGTCCGGAAGCGGCAGATTGTTCTTGATGCGCTCCATGCAACCCTGTGCGGTCGCAAGCTCCGTCAGGATTTGCTCGTACATGATCTGCACGAGACGGGTCGGGCTCGCGTTCGCGACCAGCCCGTGTTTGCGCACGGCTGCATACTGCGCGGCGCCTCGTTGAGAATGCATCATCTGTGCGATCCTCAGGTTCCGAGCGTGCCGCTGCCCAGGCTCGAGGTCGACGAGGAGCTGGAGCTGGTGCTCGAGGACGGGTTGAATTCAGCCGTCAGATAGGTCTGCATCTCCTTGAGCGAGGCGACCGCGGTGTCCATGGCGTTGTACTGGGCGGTGAGCGTCGCCGAATAGGCCGCGAGCTCGGTCTGCAGGGCGCTTTGCTGCTGCGAGACGTTGGTCAAGCTGGCCTGCAGGCCCTGGTTGATGGAGGACAGCAATCCGCCCGGCCCGGTGTACTGATTGATCAGCGAGTTGAGCTTGGTCGCGATTCCATTGGTGCCGCCGAGGAGATTGCCGACCGAGGTGAGGTTGGCGGTCAAGGCGTTGTTGAGCGCCCCCGAATCGCTGACCAGGCTCCCGCTATTGGCATCCGTCGTGATGCCGATGTCGGCGAGCGACGTGATGCCGCCGGTGTTGCCCGACTGGACCGTATCCAGGATGTTCGCGAGCTGATTCTGGAAGGATTCGAGCGTGGCATTGCCGTTGAGCGGCCCGGCGGTTTGCGTGCTCGGATCGTATCCGGTCAGGCTCTGGATCGCGCTGATGACGCCGTTCGCCGCGGTCACGAAGGTGCCGATCGAGGTCGCGGCGGCGGTGCTGTCCGGCGTCACCGAGACAGTGGTGGGAGTATTGGCCGCCGAGACGCCCAAGAGGTCGAGGGTCACCCCGGTGATCGCGGTGCTCACCAGATTATTGGCGCTGGTGGCGGGGTAGCCGTTGAGCGTGAAATTGGCGTCCTGCGCCGCCTGGGTCTGGGTCAGATTGGTGATCTGGTTGGCCGGATCGTAGACCAGCGGAGCAAGACCGCCGTTGCCGCCGGATTGAGTCACGGTGATGGCGTTCGCCGTGCCCGTCGATGTGCCGGAGATCACCAGGCGCTGGCCACCGGTGGTGCTGATCACGCTCGCCGTCACGCCCGGATTGTTCGAGGCGGAATTGATGGCGGACGCGATGCCTGAGAGCGTGTCGTTGGTCGAGTCGATGGTGATCGAGGTGGAGGCGGCGCCCACCGTGATGTTCAGCGTGCCCGTGCCGATCGCCGCCGTGCTCGACCCCGTGAAAGCCTGCGAGGTGAGCGTGGCCGCCGTCGCGAGATTTTGAACCTGCAGCGAATACTGTCCCGCCACCGCCTCCGAGCTGGTGGTCGCCGAGGCGATCGTCTTGTCGGCCACCGTCGCGGCATACCCGGCGAGCTGCGTGGGGTTCTCCAGCGTGGAGAGAGTCGCCTGCAGGGTGCTCAAAGCGCTCGAGAAGGTGCCGAACGCCGACACCTGGGCGTTCAGCGTGGTCTGCTGCGCCGCCAGTGAGTTGGTCTGCGCGGCCCCGTAATTCGCCGTCAGCGACGACACGATGGCGCTGATGTTCAACCCCGAGCCGATGCCCGTGGAGGTGATCAGGGAATTGGCGGAGCCCGAGGAGGCGCCCGTTGAGGATGCGGCGGAAACGGCTGAACTCATGAATGAAGACCTCTGCTGCGCATGCCGGAATTATCGGCATTCATCGGATGAACTTAAGCAAGACTCGTACCAGGAGCCCGCGGGCGGCACGGCGCCCGATCCGGCCGCCCTTCAGGCGTGCTCGTCGATCAGGGCGCTCGAGATCCCGAGGCTCTTGGCCAGCGCCGGAAAGGCGATCACCGGGTAATCGGCGATCACGGCCCCGTTCGCGGGATTGATCTCCTGGATCAGGGCGGAATTGCTGTCCGGGGCCACCCGAAACTGGTTCGGCTTGCCCGAGTCGTTGAGGAATTTATTGAGAAATGCGACCTGCGCCTGCACATCGTGGGTGCGCGAGCCGGCGGTGCTCTTGGACGCGGAGGCGGCAGATGCGGCCGCCCCATGGCCGCCGGACGGCAAGGATTTGCCGCTCGAGGATTCGCTTGTAACCTTGGTAGGCGCCTGACTTCCGTGCACGAGGCTTATCGCCGGTATCAGTACCGGGGTTGCATCGTTCGCCATGTGGGTACCTGCTTCGGTTACTCCGATCTAAAAAAATCTCTCCCGAACCTGATCCCTTGGTAGTCCACGGCCCGGTCGCTTTTGGCGGCCGGGCCGTGGGGTTCCTACTCGATCTCTACTAGCTATCGGCTGTTACTGCAGAAGCTTGAGGATCAGCTGCGGCTGCTGGTTGGCCTGCGCCAACACCGAGATGCCGGCCTGTTCCAACACCTGGGCCTGGGTCAAGTTCGCCGTTTCCTGCGCGAAGTTCGCATCCTGGATGGTGCTGCGCGACTGGGTCAGGTTCTGGCTGGTTGACTGCAGGTTCGACACGGCCGCCTGGAAGCGGTTCTGGATCGCGCCGAGCTGCGACTGGAACTGACTGACGCTGGCGAGCGCGGAATCCACCGACTCGATCGTGGAATTGGCGCCCGTAACCGTCAGCACGTTCTGGCCCTGAAGGGTGCCAGTGGCCGTAACCGTGGTCGCCGCCGCAAAGCCCGAGTTCGTCAGATCTGCCGCCAGACCGCCGACTTGGATGTTCTGCGAAGCGGCCAGCGAGACCTCTCCGTAGAACGCCGTGGCGGTCGTCGTATAGGCCGCACCGGCTCCGATGTCGGCACTGGTGGCAGCGTTGTACGAGGTGACATGCGTGATGCCGCCGGTGCTGGCGACCGCAGCCAGCGGGTTCAGGTTCTGGTTCAACTGGATGTTGCTGCCGTCCGCCGCCGTCAAGATCAGACCGTTGCCGCCCGCAGCCGCAGTGACGCCGCCGTCCTGGGTCGAGTAGCTGTTGATCGCCGAAACGAGATCCGACGCGGTGAGCGTGCCGGAGGTCGCGTTCAGCACGGTCACTCCGTTGATGCCCAGCGAGTAGCCGCCGGTGCCGACCGTGACGGCGCCGAAGGTCACGTCCTGGGAATTGTTGGCGGTGGCCGTCAATCCCGAGATGTTGGCGGCGTTGATGGCGCCCGCCTTCGCGTACGCCGAGGCCCCGTTCTGGTAGGCATAAGCGCTGCCGCCCGTTCCGGAGCTGGCGGTCGTCGCATACAAGCTGCTCGCGCCGATGGTCGTCGCAGAGCCGTTGCCGATGGCAATGGTCAGTGCGCCGGTGGTGGCGACGCCCGTGACGGCCGTGGTGGTCGCGGCGACCGCGCCGACCTGGTTCGCACCGACGCCCTGGGCGAGGTCGACCGAGATGGTGTTGCCGACGTTCGCGCCGACCTGGTAGGTCTGCACGCCGCTCGAGCCGTTCAGCACTTGCAGGCCGTTAAAGGAGGTCTGCTGCGCGATCTGGGTGATTTCCGAGATCTGCTGCTGCACCTGCTGGTCGAGAGCCTGGCGGTCCGAGGCGCTGTTCGAGCCGTTGGCCGCTTCCACCGCGAGGGTGCGGATGCTCTGCAGGTTATTGACGATGGTGTTCAACGCGCCGGCGGCCGTCTGGGTCTCCGACACCGCGTTGTTCGCGTTGTTGATGGCCTGGTTGGTGCCATTGATCTGAGTGCTGAACTGCTGGCTGATCGCGAGACCCGCCGCGTCATCGGCCGCGCTGTTGATGCGCAAGCCCGAGGAAAGACGTGTCAGCGACTGCGACAGCAGCGACTGCGAACCGTTGAGATTGTTCTGGGCAACAATCGAGTCAATGTTGGTATTTAGGACTAGTGACATTTGATTACTCCGTAAATTGATCTACCGGCCGGTCTAGGCCCTTGAGCTTTGCTTGTGTTCACTTCACCCGCCGAGCGGGCGGACCGGTGACCACATTCAAGGATGTTTATCGGACAGGGCCGGCGGTTCTTGAGGGCGATCGGGAATGGCCCATCGGGCCTTTCGTAGCACTGCGTCACGATTTTCGGGTCTTGCGTTTGACAGTGCGAATTGGCCGTCAAAGGAGCGGTTTGGAGTAGAATGCCGGCCTTTTCCCCCACCCCATGCCGGACTTCTTGAAAACCGCCGCCCGCAAAACACCCGTTCGCCGCAGAACGCCCAAAGTCGGATTTGTCAGCCTAGGATGCCCCAAGGCGCTGGTCGATTCCGAGCGCATCCTCACGCGCCTGCGAGCCGAGGGCTACGAGGTGGCCTCGAGCTATCGCGCCGCGGATCTCGTGGTGGTGAATACCTGTGGTTTCATCGACGCCGCCGTCGATGAGTCGCTGGAGGCGATCGGCGAGGCGCTCGCCGAGAACGGCAAGGTCATCGTGACCGGCTGCCTGGGCGCTCAGCCGCAGAAGATCTTGGACCGCCATCCGCAGGTGCTGAAGATCACGGGTCCGCAGCGCTACGAGGAAGTGGTCGCGTCCGTGCACGAGTATCTGCCGCCGATGCACGAGCCGTTCATCGACCTGATGCCGGAGCAGGGCGTGAAGCTCACGCCGCGCCACTATGCTTATCTGAAGGTCTCCGAGGGCTGCAACCATCACTGCACCTTCTGCATCATTCCCTCCATGCGCGGCCGCCTCGTGAGCCGCCCGATCGGAGAAGTGCTGACGGAAGCGGAGAAACTGGTGCGGGCCGGCGTGAAGGAGATTCTGGTGATCTCCCAGGATACGAGCGCGTACGGCGCGGATCTCAAGTATGCCGCGGACAACTGGCGAGGAAAGCCGCGGCCCGCCCGCTTCTATGATCTGGCCGCCGCTTTGGGCGAACTCGGTGCCTGGATCAGGCTCCACTATGTCTACCCCTATCCGCACGTCGACGACGTCGTCGAACTGATGGCCGACGGACGGGTGCTCCCCTATCTCGACATTCCCTTCCAGCATGCGAGCGAGCGTATCTTGAGGCTGATGCGGCGTCCCGCCGCCGCCGAGAACACGCTCGAGCGGATCGCCGCTTGGCGCAAGGCCGTGCCGGAGATTACGCTGCGCAGCACCTTCATTGTCGGGTTCCCCGGCGAGACCGATGAGGACTTCGAGGAGCTTCTCGAGTGGTCGCGTGCCGCGCAACTCGATCGGGTCGGATGCTTCGAGTACTCACCGGTGGAAGGCGCGGCCGCCAACGCGCTCCCGGAAAAGCCGGTGCCCGACGAGCTCAAGAAAGAGCGGCGCGAGCGGTTCATGGAGCTCGCGGCGCGAGATCAGCGCAGACGCGCCTCGCCAACAAGGTCGGCCGGACCATCCAGGTGCTCATCGACCGCATCGAGGACGGTGTCGCGTTCGCGCGCTCGGCGAGCGACGCGCCGGAAATCGACGGCGTGGTGCGTATTTCCTCGGCCGGCAAGCTGAAGGTCGGCGACTTCGCCCGGGTCGAGATCACGGGGGCCGGCGCCTACGATCTCGAGGCGCGCCCGGTCGGTTAGTTGTGTAAGCTTTCCATCCATCCGAATACAACGTGGAGTAGCGACGGTGCAAATAGCGGCAGACTCTGTGGTCCTGATCCACTACACGCTCAAGGACGACGACGGAAAGGTGATCGATAGTTCCGACGGCGGCGAGCCCCTCGCCTACATCCAGGGCCATGGCAATCTCGTGCCCGGCCTGGAGAAGGCCCTCGAAGGCAAGAAGGACGGCGATGCCGTGGCGGTAACGCTGCCCCCGGCGGACGGTTACGGCACTCGCAACGACGCGCTGGTGCAGCGCGTACCGAAGCGATCGCTCCAGGGCTCGGGCGAGATTCGCAAGGGCATGCAGTTTCAGGCGCAGACCGACGAGGGTCTTCGCGTGTTCACCGTCACCGCCGTGGTGGGTGACATGGTGTCGCTCGACGGCAACCACCCGCTTGCCGACCAGACGCTGCACTTCGATGTGCAGATCGTCGGCGTCCGCGCCGCGACGGCTGAGGAGCTCGAGCATGGACATGTGCACGGCGCGGGCGGCCATCATCACTAGGGGCGCATCATCAGCTCAGGGTCATGCATCTCTAGGGGCGGCCCGCCAAAACCCGTGTGATTATGTCCGCCGGGCGGCCTTTGGCCTTATTGTGACGAAGGTCTTTGCAGCCATTGACCTTCCGCATTAGCTTTTCTCCCATGGAGCGCCCGAGATCCTCACGGAAGACCCTGTTGGCGGGCGTTCATCGCATCGCCACCACCCTCCTTCCACTCTTCTCCCTGGCATGCGCGGGCTCGCCCTCTCAGGCCGGCGAAGTGTACAAGTCCGTCGATGCCGACGGACACGTCGTCTATTCGGATCACGCGGACCCCGATATGCAGACATCGGTGGTGCACCTCGAGGACGCGGCGACGCCGCCTCGCGTGATGCATTTTTGCTGGACAAACTGCTTCACACTCGAGCTCGATGGCGGACTCTACCGTCGGGCGGACGGCACGGACGAAACCTGGACCATCGATCGCTTCACGCCCTCGTCATTTCTCTTGCATCGTCATGATGCGCCGGCCTCCTGGAACGGCTTCAGCACCGACGTGGCGTACGAGGGTCAGATAGAGGGTGAACGACTGATCAACGTCCTGGTCGGCGGGCGGCCCGTTGAGCGATATCCAGGCAGCCTGGGGCACTGCGCTCGAGTCGCTGCCGGGGAGCAACGAGGAACGAGATCACGGCAACCCGGCCTCGCCGCCGGACGCCGACGTGCGAACGGCCGAGACCCCCCCGCCCTTGCAGGATGATACCCAGCCACCCTGCCCGGATGATGGTTCGCTTTGGACTCCTGCTTATTGGGCTTGGGGTGGCGGCGGTTACTACTGGGTACCGGGAGCGTGGGTGCGACCGCCGCGTGCGGGGATCCTCTGGACTCCCGGCTACTGGAGCTTCGCCGGAGGGCTGTATGTGTTCCATCCCGGCTATTGGGGTCCGCACGTCGGCTACTACGGCGGTATCAACTATGGCTTTGGCTACGCCGGCGTCGGCTTCACGGGAGGGCGCTGGGCGGGGAATGCGTTCCTTTACAACAGGGCGGTAAGCAACGTCGACTCGCACATCGTTCACAACACCTACAGCGAGACGCCGGCTGGCAATACCGCGGTGAGCAAGGTGAGCTACAACGGCGGCCCGGGCGGCATCACCGCGGCTCCAACCGCCCAGGACCGTGCAGCCGCGTCCGAGCCGCATATCCCAGCGACACCGCTGCAGCAGCGGTACGTGCAGCAGGCCGCCGGCAGGCCCACGCTCGCGCGCGGATCGCGCATCCGGCGATCATCAATGCACGCAACACCGGCGCTTCGAATCCTCAGCGAGAGTCGCCGCACCACACCGGCTCACAGCCCGCCGCGCAGCGCGTCGCGCGGCCGGCTGCTCCCGCGCGTAGCGTAGCCAGCGAACCTTCGGAGCCGCACCGCGCGAGAAGGTGATCGCCGCGCGGCCCGCCGCGCCGAAATCCGGGACGGCCGGCTCGGCGGGCTCGCAGCACCCCACCCATTGAAATTCGGACCTAGCCGAATTTAGCCCGCATTTTTTCGGCGATTTTCGCCAGAAGTATCACCACGCGCTCGTGCGTACCGACTCCGATCTCGTCGTTGCCATCGATCGTGCGAACTGAAAACTCGACTCGCCGACCGTCGACCTTGGTCACCCTCGCCTCCCCGGTCACGTGCCGGCCCGCCGGGGTCGGCGCCAGATGGCGCACGTCGACGCGCGTGCCGAGTGCGCTCTCGCCGGGGTCGAGATAGGGCTTGATTGCATTGAGCGCCGCATTCTCCATGACCATGATCATGACCGGCGTCGCCAGCACGGGCGGCAATGTCGAGTCCTTGAAACGGCTGGCAAGATGCTCGGGCAGAACGAGAAGGGTGAAGGAGCCGGTGGCTCCGACGGGGATGGTTTGCATGGCCCCGGATGGTCGCGTAGCGGGAAGGATGTGTCAAACGCGCTGCCGCACCGTCATGTCGTATGATTTGCGGCATGCTGCCGGACATGGACAACCTGAGCGTGACGCTGACGGGCACGCACGTTCGTCTCGAGCCGCTGGACCACCGGCATCGCGACGGTCTGGTGAATGCCGCAGCCGCCGACCCTTCCCTCTACCAATGGAGTCCCGTCCCGCAGGGTGAGCGCCAAACGGCGCAATACATCGACACCGCGCTGGCCTGGCGGAACGCAGGCAGCGCCCTGCCCTTCGCCATCGTGCGGGTCGATGACGGCACGGTGGTCGGTTCCACGCGCTTCTGGAATCTGGAGAGATGGTCGTGGCCGCAGGGCCATCCGCGGCATGGCGGACATCTCATGGACGGCTGCGAAATCGGGTACACCTGGCTGTCCCGCTCGGCCATCCGTTCGGCGATCAACACGGAGGCAAAACTTCTGATGCTGACGCATGCGTTCGAGAAGTGGCGGGCCCTGCGCGTGTGCCTGCACACGGACGCGCGCAACGAGCGGTCGGCCGCGGCAATTGCCCGCATCGGCGGAAAGTTCGAGGGGATTCTCAGGGCTCACCGGCTGGCAGCCGACTGCACCGCCCGCGACTCGATGCGCTTCTCGATTTTGGCGGATGAGTGGCCGGCCGTTCAGCGGCGGCTGAACCAGCTCAGCCTTCGCGGCTGAGCGTGCCCGCCGACGCACGCCATCCAGGCGCGCCTTTCAACCGGTCAGATATTTGAACAGGGACAATCCCTGGGTCAGCGTAAAGGCCTGCATGGCGGCGCTCAGCGTCGTGTTCTGCGAATCCAGGGTCGTGATCGCCTGCGGGTAGTTCAGGCTCTGCAGCGTCGATACGGACTCCTGCAGCTGCGTCTGCTGCGCCGTCGCGGCCGACTGCTGGGCCGTGATGGTGTTCAAGCGTGCGCCCACGCTCGACTGCACCGTCTGAACCTGCCCGAGCGCCTGGTCGATGTTGTCGATGGCGCTCGCAATCGAGTTGTTGAGCGGTGTGCTACCGGATGTCGTTGAGGGAGCCTGCTGCAATGCGTTCACCAGATTCTGCACCGTGGCGAACAAGCTCTGGTTGGTGCTCGGCGCCACGGCGAACGTATCTCCGGTCGCCGGCGTGCCCGACAACGTCACCTGAAAGCCGCCGTAAGAGATCGCCTGGCCGCTGGTATAGGTGCCGGTGCTGACCGAAACGTTCGCGGAATTGAGCACTTCATAGGCATTGGGCGCGGTGAACTGGATGGTGTAACTCGCGCCGCCGTAGGTGGCGGGATCGGTCGCCGAGGTCGCGCCGATGAGGCCGGTGCCGGTATTGACGGTGCCTGGGGTTACGGTGAAAGTACCGTTCCCGTTCTTGATCTGATTGAACACCAGATCGCCGTTGTCGCCGATGGCGACGTTCTGGCCCGCTGCGAGCTGGATCTGGCGCTGGCCCTGATCGCCCGAGTAGCTGGCGCCGGTCGCGGTCAGCGCGAACGGCTGGGTCTGCGTCGAGTAGCCGGCAAAGATGTAGCTCCCGGTGCCGTCCTGGGTGTTCGCAATCGACACGAGACTCTGCTGAATCTGCTGCACCTGGGTCGCGATGGCGCTCAGATTGGCGCCCGAGGCGGTGGCATTGTTGGCCTCGAGGGCGAGATCGCGCAGGCTCTGCAGCTGGGTTTGAACCTGGGTGAGCGCGTTGTCCTCGATGTTCAGGCTTCCCTGCGCGCTCTGGCCATTCGCGGTGAACTGCTGGCTCTGCGCGAGCACCTGGTTGTAGCCGTTGACCAGGCCCGCCGCCACCGGATCCTGCGACGCCGTGGTGAACGCAAGGCCGGTCGAGATGCCGTTTTGCGTCGTCGCGACGCTCGACTCGAGCTGGTTCAGCGCGGTCAAGAATTGACTTTGTTCCATGCCTTGCGTGATGCGCATCGAGCGATCTCCGATCTTGGGTTTAGCCGGCTTTGACGGCGTCTAGCAGGTTGCTGAACAGGCCGTTTGCCACCGAGAGCGCTTGTGCCGCAGCCTGGTATGACTGCTGCCACTGCATCAGGTTGGCCGCTTCCTCGTCGAGGTTGACGCCCGTCACCGATTGCACGTTGGTCTGCGCCTGGGTGTTGACGGCGGTTTGCGCCGTCTGCGCCGTGTTGACCTGCTGAGCCTGTGCACCCGCTCCGCTGATCAAGGCGCTGACCGCGCCCGAGACGCTCTCGGTGCCGTTGGACAGGTAGCCCTGCGACTGCTGATTGACGAAGGCCAGCGCATTGGTGTTGTCGCCGGTGCCGCCTGCGTTGCTCTGCACCGTGAAGGTATCGCCGGCGGCCGGCGTGCCCGAGATCTTGGTCTGCCACCCGTTGTCGGTGATGCTGCCGCCGGACGTGTAGGCGAAGCTCCCGGCGCCGTTGATGGAGTACGTGGTCGGACTGGTGAATGCGATGGTCACCGTGTTCAACAGGTTCGGGTCGGCGGGATTGGTGACCGTGCCCGCGCTGATGGTCGCCGTGCCGGTGTTGGTGTCGGCTGCGGAGGTCTGAACGGCGCCGGCCGCGGCGAGGCCGGAGGCGTTCGAGAGCGCGACGCTCAGCGTGCCGGCGGCCTGAGCCGTCGGCTGAATGAGGTATTGATCGCCCGACGCCGGGGTGCCCGACAGCACGATGGACAATCCGTTGGCCGTCAGCGGGCTCGCCACCGTGCCGGCTCCCGTCACGGCCACATTGGCGCCGGTGGTCTGGTCGGTGAGCGAATAGGCGCCGGCGGCGTACGACAACACGTAGTTATCCGCGGTCAGTGCGCCGATGTTGGTGATGCTGACGCTGGCCGAGACGGCACTCGTGTTTTTGATGGACGCATTCGCGACGGGCGCGCCGATCGAAAACAGCGCGCCGCCGAGCTGCCCGTTGAGGTCGAGCCCCGACGCTTGCTGGGTGTTGGCACTTGTTGCGACCGCCGTCGCGATCTGGCCGAGCTGATTCAAGGCCGGGTCGATCGCCTGCGTCCGCGCGGCGAGCAGGCCCCCGAGATCTCCCGAGGTGATCGAGCTCGAGATCGGATTGCCGTTGGAGTTCGCGACCTCGAGCTGCGACGCGTTGAACTGGTTGGGAGCGGTCCCGAGCGAGTATGACGTGCTGTCGAGCACCAGCGGCTGACCGTTGCCGACGAAGACGTTGATGGAGCCGTCGCTGTTGCTGGTCGTGGTCACTCCCACTATCTGTGAGAGTGACGAGACCAGCTGATCGCGCTGATCGAGCAGTGCATTCGGCGCCTGGCCGACGTCCGAGCCGTTCGCGATTTGCTGGTTCAGCTTGGCGATCTGGGTGCTGACCGAGTTGATCTGCTGAACGTCGCTCGTGATCCGGGTATTCACGTCCGTGCTCAGGTTGTTGAGCTGCGTGCTCGTGGTATTGAGATTCTGGGCGAGCGCGCTGGCGTCACCGAGCAGCGCCTGGCGGGCCGCCGCCGAGGTCGGATTGTCCGACACGGCGGACCAGCCGCTGTAGTAGTTCTGCAGCGCCGAGGTCAATCCCGCCGCGCTGGTGCCGAATAGATTGTCGATCTGGCTGGTGTAATTCTGCAGCGCGTTGAGCTGCCCAAGGCTGCTCTGCGAGGTGTTGAGCTGGTTGGCGGCAGTCTGGCTGTAGGCTCGGGTGACACCGCCCACCGACACCCCGGCGCCGACTTGAACGCCGCCGGAGTCCTGCGGCTGCGTCGTGACGAGGTCGATCGACTGAACGTCGTAGCCCGGCGTCGAGGCATTCGCAACGTTGTTGCTGGTGACCTCAATGGCCTGTTGAAAGGCCTGCAGCGCCGAGACATCGATTCCGAAGACATTTGACACGCTTGAGATACTCCAGGAGACCAGCCGGTGGAACTACTTCACGATCTATCGGCCGATCCCGACTTTTCTAAAGCTTGACCAGGCGCGCATTGAGCGCCGTCCGCAGCGTGCCGCTGTTGAGCAGCTGATTTAACTTATTGCCGTACTCGGGATCGGTTGCGTAGCCCGACTTCGCGATGCTGGCCACATAGGACTGGGCGCTGCCGCCGGCCGCCACCGCCTCGCGATACCGCGGTGAGGTGGCGAGCAGGTTGGCAAAGTCGGCAACACTGTCCTCGATCGATCCATACGCCCGAAAGGCCGTACGGCGCTGCGTCGCCACGCCGCCGCTGATTTCCACCGTGTCGGCGACTGCGCGCGCGCCACCCCAGCTGTCGCCCGCCTTGACGCCGAACAGATTGAGACTCGGACTTCCGTCCGCAGTGCGTGGCATGCGCTGACCCCAACCGGTCTCCAGAGCGGCCTGCGCCAGCATCCCCAAGGGGTTGACCCCCAGAGCCTGGGCGGCGCGCTGAATGGTCGGCAAAACCTTCTGCACGAACGCTGCCGCGTGCTCGCCGGTGGCCGCGGCCGATGGCGCAGCCGCCGCATGGCCGTCGGCTTCGGCCCGCGTCTGGCCCGATCGCAGCGGCGCGGCCGGGGCCGCGGCGGCCGGTTGCGGCGCGATCTTGCCGCCCAGTTGCCGCTCGAACAGCCGCGAGATGCCAAGATCTTGACGCTTGCTCAGGCTCAGCGCGACCTGCTTGTCGAACATGTCCTGATACATGCTGGTCTCGTTGCTGGGCGCTTCGCCGCCCGCCGCGTCGGTGGCATCGCGCATGCTTTTCAGCATCATCTGCAGGAACAGCGCCTCGACCTGCTGCGACACGGCTTTGATGGTCGCGGGCGACGTGGGCGCGTTCTTCAGCGCCGCCAAGCCGTTGAGATCCGTATAGGTTCCCGCATCCGGCGCGGTGCCGGCGGAGGACAGCGGTATCGACGAAGGCGATGTCAGCGATGCGGTCATTGGGCTCACGCGGTTCGAATCGTCCGATCAAATCACGACCAGTTCGGCCTGCAGCGCTCCCGCCTCCTTCAAAGCCTCCAGGATGGCGACCAGATCGCCGGGAGCAGCGCCGACCTCGTTGATTGCATGCACGATCTGTTCCAGCTCGACGCCGGGCTTGAACAAAAACATCCGATTCTGTCCCTGGTCGACGGCGATGGTGGAGCTGTTGGTCACCGTGGTGGTGCCAACCCGGGCGCCGGGCGCCGGTTGGCTCACCGTCTGCTCCTCTTTGATGCTGACCGTGAGCGAGCCATGCGAGACCGCCGCGGGGCTCACGTGGACATTGCTGCTGATCACCACCGTGCCCGTGCGCGAATTGATGATGACCCGGGCGGCGGCGCTCGCCGGCTCGACCTCGAGGTTTTCAATGGTGGAGAGGAATGCGACCCGCTGCGTCATGTCGATGGGGGCGCGCACCCGCACGGATCCCCCGTCGACGATGCTCGCCATGCCGTCCCCCACGCCCTTGTTGACGCTCGCGACCAGGCGGGTTGCGGTGGTGAAATCCGGATCGTTGAGATTCAGTTGAATGGCATCGCCCTGCGCGAGCGCCGTGGGCACCGCCTTCTCGACCGTCGCCCCGTTGGGGATGCGGCCGGAACTCGGCACGTTGACGGTGAGCTTCGAGCCGTCGTTGCCCTGCACACCGAAACCCGAGACGATCAGATTTCCCTGAGCGATCGCGTAAATCTGACCGTCGAGGCCGTGCAGCGGCGTGACCAGGAGCGACCCTCCGCGCAGGCTCTTCGCGTTTGCGAGCGAATTCACCGTGATGTCGATGGTCTGTCCCGGTTTGACGAACGCGGGCAGAACCGCGTGCACGGCCACCGCCGCCACGTTCTTGAGCTGCGGGGTCACGTTCGCGGGCACCACCACGCCCAATTGCGCGAGCATGTTGGTGAGCGACTGGATGGTGAATGGCGCCTGGCTGGTTTGATCGCCGGTGCCGTCGAGACCCACCACCAGGCCGTAGCCGACCAGCTGGTTGGTTCGCACGCCCTGGATCTGCGCCATGTCCTTGATGCGCTCCGCGGGCGCCTCCCCGGCGAACGCCGTCAGCAGCATCAAAGTCAGCAGGCATTTCCGAAGCAGTTTGTTCATGTGTCTCTTCACGCCTTCAGAACGGCGAGAAAACGGAGTTGAAGAACCGTGTCAGCCAGCCCATCGAGTTGGCATTGGCGATCACGCCCTTGCCCGAGTAGCTGATGTGCGCGTCCGCGATCTTGTCGGAGGTGACGGTATTGTTGGTCGTCACATCCGCGGGCCGCACCACACCGGAGATATGGATGAACTCGTCGCCCTGGTTGAGCTTCAAATTCTTGTCGCCCACGACCACGAGATTCCCGTTGCTCTCGACCTCGGTCACCGTGACGGTCAGGCTGCCGACGAAGCTGTTGCCTTGCGAAGCCGTTCCGACGCCGTCGAAGGCATGCGAGCCGGACAGCGTGGTGTCGAGGATCGGCACGCCCTTGGTCATGATGGACTTGCCGAAGATGGTGGGACCCGTATCGGTCACAGCCGAGGTCCTCGATGTCTTGGTTTCGGCGTTCTTGCTGGCGGTGGTCGCCTCGTTCAGCACGATGGTCAGCACATCGCCGACCCGGCGCGCCTTCAAGTCGGCGAACAGCGCCATCTCCTGGCCCGCCTGGTAGATGGCGCCGTCGGTTCGCGCAACCGGCGGCGGCAGCGCACGCGGCTTGACGGGATCGACCTTGTGGTCCTTGTGCGAAAACGTCGAGCAGCCCGAGAGCGCCGCGGCGGCCCAAACCGGCGCCATGAGGAACACGAACGACCTTGAGTTGATTGCGCACGCGGATCACGACAGGTTGGTCGTCAGGTACTGAAGCATCTGGTCGCTGGTCGTGATGGCCTTCGAGTTCATCTCGTAGGCGCGCTGACACTCGATCATGTTCACGAGCTCGGTGACCGTATTCACGTTGGAGGTCTCGAGGGATCCCTGCTGCAGCGTGCCGAGACCGTTCGAGCCGGCCGTACCGGTCTGCGGCGAGCCCGACGCGGCGGACTCGACCACCAGGTTGTTGCCGATGTTCTGCAGGCCCTGTTCGTTGACGAAGTCGGCGAGCTGCACCTGGCCGATTTGCGTCGCCTTGCCGCTCGCCGCCACGGCGGTGACCGCACCGTCGTTGCCGATGGTGACCGATTGGGTGCCCGCCGGGATCGTGATGGCGGGCTGGAGCGGATAACCGCTCGCCGTCACGACGTTCCCCTGATTGTCGAGGGTGAAGGAGCCGTCCCGCGTGTAGCCGAGCGTTCCGTCCGGCATCGTGATCTGGAAAAATCCGCGGCCGGATATCGACATGTCCAGGGGGCCGTTGGTGGTGGTGACGCTGCCCTGTGCATAGTTCGATTCGGTGGCGGCGATGCGCACGCCGGTGCCGAGCGTGAGCCCCGTCGAGTACTGCGTGTTCTGCGTGCTCTGGGCGCCCACCTGCCGCACATTCTGGTACATGAGATCCTGGAACGCCGCGCGCTGCGACTTGAAGCCCGTGGTGTTGGCGTTCGCGAGATTGTTGGCGATGATCGCCATCTGCGTGTTCTGGGCGTCGAGCCCGGTCTTTGCGGACCATAATGCGAGATTCATCTTGAATTTCCTCCTGGTGTGCGAACGCTATGAGGCGTTCGACATCAGCTGTTCGGCCACTTGTTCGTTCTGATCGGTGGAGTTCATGCTCTTCACCTGAAACTCGTACAGGCGCTGCAGCTCGATCATGTTGATCAGCGACTGCGCGGCATTGACATTGCTCGACTCGAGCACCCCCGAGGTGAGCGTGACGTTCGGATCGGCTTCCACCTTGCTGCCGTCCTTCGTCCGCAGGAGGCCGTCCGCGCCCTTCTGCAAATTTTTCTCCGGCGGGTTCACCAGCTTGATGCGATCGCTCGGCGAGATGCCCTTCGGCGCCAGCCCGAGCGACAACACCGATACCGTGCCGTCGTTGCCGACGGTGATCGTCGTCGCCGGCGGGATGTTGAGCGGTCCCGACTCCGTCATCACCGGCTGGCCGGCGGAAGTCGTCACCATCCCGTCGACGCCCACGCGCAGATCGCCGGCCCGCGTGTACGCCTCGGTGCCGTCCTTCCCCAGGACGGCGATGTAGCCTTTGCCGTTGATGGCCAGATCGAGCGGCTGGCCCGTGCTCTGCATGACGCCGTTCGAAAAATCGGTGCCCGAGTCGCCCGCCACCGCGTTGACCCGCGTGGGATAACCCGCCCCGTAGATGGGCTGGCTGTAGAACGCCACCGAGTCGGCGCGGAAGCCCACCGTGTTGATGTTGGCGATGTTGTGGTTGTTGACCGCCTGCGCCTGCATGATCTGCTTCGCGCCGGTCATCGCCACATAGAGACCTCTATCCATTGGTCGCGATTCCGATCACGGTCTGGGACATCTGATCGGCCGTGGTGATCACCTGCGCATTCGCCTGGAAGGCGCGCTGCTCGGTGATCATGTTCACGAGCTCCGTCGTCAGGTCGACGTTGGAATTCTCCAGCGAGCTTGCCTGCACGCTGCCGAAGCCCGCGGATCCCGCCGTACCCTGCACGGAGGTCCCGGAGGTGAAGGTCTGGGCCCAGTTCGTATCGCTCAGCTGCTGGAGACCCTGCGGATTCGGGAAATTCGCGATCGCGAGCTGCCCAAGCTGCGTGGAGCGGCCGTTGGTGTACACCGCCGAGACGACGCCGGTCGAATCGACGGAGACCGTGCTGAGCTGGCCCGTCGTATAGCCGTTCTGGACAATCGAGTTCACGCCGAATTGGGTTCCGTACATCGTCGACTGGCCGAAATTGAAGCTCATGTTCATCGTCGCGGCGCCGTCGGTCGGTGTGAAACCGGCAAAGGCGAGCTGTCCGTTGGCGGGGGCCGTGACCTGGCCGGAGCTGGAGTACTGAAGCGTCTGCGTGCCGCCGACCTGGGTGCCGTTGACCGTCATGTTCACGTTCCACAACCCCGGGGTGGCGGTCTGACTGAAATAGAACGTCGCCGGATAGGAGTTGCCGAGGGAGTCGTAGACGGTCGTCGAGGTCGACTGGCTGTAGGTGGCCGAATTCGTGGGATCGAACGGCGCGGCGGTCGGCACCGTGTCGTTCGACGGCAGGTTGAGGATCACGGTTCCAGTGGAGGTCGCCACCGGCGCGCTCTGCGAGGTGTTCAGGTTCAGGTTCGAGAGCGCCCCTGTATTGAATCCGCCGTTGACGAGCGGCGGATACACCTGAAGGTACTGCCCGGTCGCGCTCACCACGTTGCCCTGGTTGTCCTCCTGGAACTGGCCGTTTCGCGTGTACACGGTTCCGCTCGGGCTGTTGAGCGTGAAGAAGCCGTTGCCGCTGATGGCCATGTCGAGGGGCGATGACGTGGTGGTGATGTCGCCCTGGGTGAACTGCTGCGGCGAGCCGATGAGCTGCACGCCTTCGCCGCCGGTCGAGGTGTTGAGATTGACCGCGCCCGAAGTGAACACCGTGCCGAACTCGGCCTGCGAGTTCTTGAAACCCGTCGTGTTCGCGTTGGCGATGTTGTTCGAGGTGATGCCGAGCGCCGAATTCGACGCCGTCAGGCCGGATAACGCAATGCTGAATGTAGCCATCTAAAAAGCTCCTGAGGGATTAGTTCGAAATTTGCTGGACGCTTGAGAACGGAACGCTGCCGAGTCCGGAAATGTTCAACGTCATGCCGGTCGTGCCGGATCCCATGGTGACGCTGTCCACCGTGCCGCTCACCAGGGTGGTGATGGCCGTTCCGCCCGCAACACCGTTCACCTGGGCGGTCAGGTTGTATGTGCCGGCGGGTGCCGCGCCGCCTGAGGTCTGCCCGTTCCAGGTGAAGTTCGCGAGGCCTGCCGGTTGCGCGCCGAGATTGATCGACTGCACGAGGACGCCTGCGCTGTTGGTGATGTTGAGGACCACCTGGGAGCTGGTCTGCGGCACGCTCACCGCTCCCGAAATCGCCGCGCCGGCCGTCGGCAGGGTGGCCGTCGCGCTCGGCACCAAGGCGTGATGGCCGAGGAGCGACGAGGCTTGGAGTGCCTGGTTGGACGTGAGCGAGCCGGACAGGGTGGCGAACGAGGTGTTGAGCTGTGTGATGCCCTGCACCTCGGAGAGCGAGGCGAGCTGGCTCAAGAACTGGTTGCTGTCGACGGGACTGGTCGGGTCCTGATTCTTCAGCTGCGCCAGCATGAGGGTGAGAAAATCGGTGCCGCCGAGCGTCGTGGCACTGCTCGCGGCGCTCGCGGCACCCGTGCCGCCCGTGCCGCCGGTGCCGCCCGGTGCCGCCGGTGCTGCCCGTACCGCCCGTGCCCGTGCCGGTCCCGCTGCTGCCGGCGGCGTTCGTGGTCGCGTGTATGACTTGATTGATCGAATTGATCATGGTTTTTTCCAGACTTGGGTGTTGGCGGGCTCTAGTGGCCCATCGAGATGACTTTGAGGAGAAGATCCCGCGCCGTGTTGATGGCCTCGACGTCGGTGGCGAAGGAGCGATTGGCGGAGAGCATGTTCGCCATCTCCTCGATCGAGTTCACGTTCGAGGAGTAGACATAGCCGTCCTTGTCCGCGAGCGGGTTGTTGGGCTCGTAGGTCTGCACCGGCGGCGTCGTGCTTTCCACCACGCCCATCACCCGCACGCCGCTCGATGCGTCCGCGGCGTCGTCGAGACCCATTTCCGAATTCATCACGGCCTGGAACACCGGGTGCCTCGCGCGATAGACCTTGGTCGCATCGCCGTTGACGCTCTCCGCATTCGCGAGGTTGCTCGCCGTGGTGTTGAGGCGGATCGTCTCGGCGTTCATCGCGCTGCCGGACACGTTGAAAACATCGAACAAGGACATGGAGGTTCTCCCGGAAGCCCGGCTTATGAGCCGTTGATCGCGAGCGTCAGCTCGGAGATGCGGGTGTTGATGAAGTTGAGGCTCGCTTGGTAGCGAACGTTGGTCTCGGAGAAAGCCGCCTGCTCGATCGGCATCTCGACGGTGTTGCCGTCGAGCGATGCCTGATAGGGATTTCGATATTTCACATCGGCCGTCGCGGGGTCGGTACCGCCCAGGGTGATGTGGGCCGAGTCCGTGGCCGCGAGCGGCAGCGCGGTGTCGCCCTGGCTCTGCGACAGGACGGCGGCGAAATCGATATCCCGCGCCTTGTAGCCCGGCGTATCCGCGTTGGCGAGATTGCCCGCCAGCACGCCCATGCGTTGGCCCTGCACCATCAGCGCCTGTTCGTGAATGCCGAAGATATTTTCGAACATAGAATTTGCTCCTCGGGTACACCTGAGCAAGTGCTGTGCCAACCGCCGAAAATTGGCGAATCCCGCGCTCCGGGCGGGTATTGCTCGCGCCGAACGCGACTTGCGTCACATGGAAGCGCGTCCGGCGCCCAGCCGGCGGCAAGGACTTGCCGCCATGCCGCTGCCCACCGGCAACGCCGCCGCCGGTCCTTCCGCCGACGATGGCCGGGCCCGGAGGCGTCGATGGCACGCCCCTTGCTTGCCATAAGATCAGATGAAAATATCGTCAAAAATTCGTCGGTATGCCGGCTGCGCCTGTCTCGCGGGGTTGGTCCTTTCGGGCCCTCGGGCGGCTGTCGGCCGTCGAGGCGCCCGCACAAATGGAGGACAATCTCCAGCTGGAGGCCCTCGCCCGATCGGAGGCCTCCTTGCATTTGCCGGCACTGACCCCGCACGAGCGCCTGGCGGCGGGCCCGATCAATGCGGCCACCCGCCTGGCACACTGCAGTCAGCCCGTGAGGCCCTCCGTGGGTCCCGGCGGCCAGATGCGCGATCGCGTCCTGGTCGAGCTCAGTTGTCCGGGCGCCCCGCCCTGGCATATCTATGTGCCTGTCCGCGTGGTGGGCACCACTCAGGTGACTTTGGCGGCGCACGCCATCGTCGCCGGCAGCGTGTTGACCGTGAACGATCTACGTACCGAGCAGCGCGACATATCCACGCTGCCGCCCGGTTATATGGATGATCCAACGGCGACGGTGGGCTTGACCGCCAGCCGGCCGATCGCGAGCGGAGCGGTCATCACCAATCAGGTGCTGCTCGGCGCCAAGGCCGTCGAGCGGGGTCAGACCGTGACCCTGGTGGCGGACGCGGGCGGCATGAGCGTCAGCATGCAGGGCCGGGCATTGACCGATGCCCTGGTCAATCAACGGGTTAAGGTCGAGAATCTATCTTCCGGGAAGGTGGTCGAAGGAATTGCGCGTTCCCAGCAGGTGGTCGAAATTATTTTGCAATAGCCCTTAAGTGAACCACGTCACAGCCGATATAAGTTCCAGACGGTGATTTCGATCGCGATGGTTAAAGATCATCTGTTCCCTGACGATAACGAGGGCAAGGGCTAACGCTCGCCCAGGAGAGACTTCGGTGCCAGCTAAAATCGGTGGATACTCAACGTCGGAGCCACTCGCGCCCCCCAAAGGCTCGAGCGCAGGCGGCGTTGCAGCTGACAAGACCCAGGCCGACGCGGCAGCTGCGCCGTCGTCATCGACCGCTCAGACGGGCGATCAAGTAACGCTCACTTCCTCCGCCCGATCGCTGCAGAAGCTGTCGGACGCGGTCGCGCAGGCCCCGGTGGTCAACGCGGCGAAGGTGTCCTCGATCAAGCAGGCACTCGCCAACGGTACTTACCAGGTCGATTCCGGGCGCGTCGCCGACAAGATGATTCAATTCGAGAACGGGCTGAAGTAGTGTCATGAAAGACGATGCGCGCCGCCGTCTCGAGGATTTGCTTGATCACGAGATCGAGGTCGCGCGCACCCTTGCCACCACGCTGGATGCCGAGCGCGCGGCGCTGACGGGCGCCTCGCCCCAGGCCGTCGAGCAGCAGGCTGGCGAGAAAATGCGCCTCCTGGCCGCCATCGAGAAGCTCGAGGACGAGCGGCGCGCCGTATCCGTCGCGGCGGAACAGGGGCTTCCCGGCGCCCGCGTTGCCCGCGGAACGGATATCGCCAGCACGGTCGCCGAGCGCTGGCGCACCTTGATGGAACTCATGGCCGGCTGCCGAACGGCGAACGAAATCAACGGTTACATCATCAATCTTCGCCAGGGGCAGGTGTCTCAGCTGCTCGGGATCCTGCGCGGGGCGACACCTCTCACCTACACGCCGCAAGGCAAAACCTTCGCCAAGGCGCTGCGCGCGCTGGCCAAGGCTTGAATCATGCTAGTCCTCAGTCGCCGAGCCGATGAGTCCATCGTAATCCAGCCCGCCGAGGGCGTGGATGCGAGCATGACTCTCGCCCAGCTCTTTGCGAACGGTCCCATCTTGATCACATTGCTCGGCGGGACCGGCCGGCGGGTCAAAATGGGAATCGAAGCACCCGAGCAGCTCGCGATCCGCCGCAAAGACGTGGCGTAAACGCAGGATTTCGCACGGCGCGGGAGCTCATCCGCCCCTCATTGCCTTCGTCAGCACCGTCCGACCGCCAGTCGGCCGATCCGACCGCTTGTGTTGGACCTAATCCCACCCTATTTTACTTATCGATCGACGCGCGCAACGAGCGCTTCGCGAACGACAACTGGGTGTGCATAATGGCTACTTCATCACACGATCAGCAAAGGGCCCCTCGGATGGAGCGTCGTCTGCATACACGTCATCGCGCACGCACCACCGTCTATGTCGTCATGTCGGGGCGCAAGAGCCGGATCTGCAAGGCGAAGAATCTGAGCGCCAACGGCGTGTTCGTCGAGACCGAGAACCTCGGTCTGCGCAAGGGTCAGCAAGTCCAGCTCGCGTTCGCGATCAACTTGGGGCTGATCACCAAAATTCATCGGCGCACCGCCATCGTCGCACACGTCACCCGCGGCGGCACCGGTCTCATGATGGAGCAATTCGCGGGCCGCTAGGGCGGCCCTCTCGCGATTGCGCGCAGCGCGGCCTTCAGGGCTTCTTGCGCAACCTTCCCAGGAAATCCCGCTTGCCGATCGGCACGCCCTTCCACCGCAAGATGTCGTAGGCCGTTGCCGCATGAAAGTAAAAATTCGGCTGCGAAAACGACAGCAGGAAATTCTCCGCCGTGAAATCGACGTGCCGGGATCCGAATGCGAAGCGCATGTCCCGGCCGATGAAACCATCGATCTCGCCGGGATCGATGGCCTGCAGTGCGTCGATCGTCCCGGTGATGCGTAGCCTCATCGCGGAGAAACTATCGGGCGGCGTCGTCTGGTCCGGGGAGAACTCGCCGCGGCGCACGCCCTCGATGGCGCCCAGCGAGTGGACCGCCGTCGATTTCACCTGGTAGGCGAAGGGAAGCATGTCCTGCGCCAAGCGTGCCTCGATGAGGTCTTCGGGCGCGGCACCGTTGTCCGCGCAAAATGCCTCCGCCTTGTCCAACAGTCCGGAGACTCCGCCGAGCATCTGCAAATACGCGGGAATCGTGGCTGCATAAAGTGAAAAAGTCATGATGGGCTCCAACTCATGCGGTGTCTCAATGGGCCTGGCGGCGTCGTTGTTCGATCCATGCCTCGACGTCCTCGAGCTTGCGGGGCAGCGCCGCCGTCAGCAGCTCATGGCCGCCTGCCGTCATCAGCACCTCGTCTTCGATCCGAACGCCGAAGCCTTTTTCCGGCAGATAAATACCGGGCTCGACGGTGAACACGGCGCCGACGGGGATGGGACGCTCGTAATCCCCGGCGTCGTGCACGTCCAGTCCGACGAAATGCCCGAACCCATGGATGAAATCGGCCAGGTAGCCCGAGCGCCGCATCGATTCCTCCGCGACGTGCTGCAGCTCGGCCATCGAGACGCCCGGTTTGATCGCGCCGAGAATGTCCTCCTGCGCTTGGTAGACCGCGCGGTAAACCTTCGCCTGGTCCGCGCTGAAACGGCCCGAGACCGGGTAGGTGCGCGTCACGTCGGAGGCGTAGCGGCCGTACTCGGCAGCCGCATCGATCACGACCAGATCACCGTCGCGCAAAATCCGCGAATTCTGGTCCCAGTGCAGAACCGCGCCGTTGGGTCCGCTGCCCACGATCGATGAATAGGACAAGCCAGTGCCCCCGGCGGCAAAGAAGGCGTACTCGATCTGAGTCTGCACGTCGCGCTCCGACACGCCGGCAACGGTGGCTCGCGCCGCGACCTGATGGCCGTCGAGCGTGATGGCAATCGCGCGCCGCATGCGCTCGAGTTCCTCGGGCGAGTGGGCGCTGCGCAGATTGGCCAGCAAACTCCGTTGGTAGACGATTTTGAGTCCAAACCTCTCCGCCGTGCGCTTGGCGAGTTCCACGTCGTTGCGATCCTCCTTCGTCATCGTCGGCGGCGCGATGATCGCGACACAGTCGTGATGCGCTCCTGCATTGACCAGCACGTCTTCCGGGGACCCTCGATACACCCGGTCGACGCCATATTTCTTCAACAACGAGGGTGATATCGGATCGCGAGGGCCGGTCCAGCGCTCCTTTTCCGGGTCGCGCGATTTCAGGAACAACGTTACTTTTCGGTACGGCGAATTCGGTTGAAAGAGCAGATATGCGTCGGGCTCATTGATGCCGGTCATCCAATAGAAGTCGGCATCCTGCCGGTAATCCTCGGTGACGCCCTGCACCTCCCCCTGCGAGGAAATCACGGCGGTGCAACCGCCGAGCGCAGCCATCACCTTGGCGCGCCGCGCCTGAAAAACTTCGGCCGGCAGGTCGGACGGCGGCGAAGGTGCCGGATGGACGAACGAGGTTGCCAAAGCGGTATGCAGCAAAAGGATGGACAGCAAGCGGGCGATTTCCTTTTATTTTGGCCGGTCGGTCGTGGTGGGCACCGCGCTCCGCGATGCTCTGTCTTCGTTGAACCTTATGGGCCGTCAATCATACAGTGTTCGCGACCTTGAACTACTGTATGGCCGCGATGTCGCGCGGCCTGCGGGATGAAAAACGTCCGGTCGCCCCTATATAATGGCCATGCATTCCATTCGTTAAGCCCGGCCGATTCGACCGACATTTGTCGAGCCGGCACAATCCCCTGGTAGATGTACATGTCACGCAGAGCTCCGTCCCGCCCGGATGCCATCCGCATTCGGGGCGCACGCCAGAACAATCTCAAGAATCTCGACCTCGAGCTCCCGATCAACGAGCTGATCGTGGTCACGGGCGTCAGCGGCTCGGGCAAATCGTCGTTGGTGTTCGACACCTTGTATGCGGAGGGCCAGCGCCGCTACGTCGAGACTTTCTCGCCCTACGCGAGACAATTCCTGGACCGCATGGATCGCCCGTTGGTCGATGCGATCGATGGCATCCCGCCCGCCATCGCCATCGATCAAACGAATCCCGTGCGCACGTCCCGCTCGACCGTCGGCACCATGACCGAGCTCAACGATCACTTCAAGCTTCTGTTTGCGCGCGCGGCGGTGCTGCATTGTCGCGGCTGCGGACAGCCCGTGCACCGGGACACCGTGGAAACCATCCGCGCGGGACTCGAGGAACGCGCCCACGCGGCCGGCGATCCACGCCTGCTGCTCACGTTCCCGGTGCCGATCCCGCAAAATTTCGGCGAAGCGGAGATCAAAAAGCTGCTGGCCGCGCAGGGCTACACCCGTATCCACGAAGAGCGCGGCGGCGTCCTGCAAATGATCCAGGATCGTTTCCGCTGGTCCTCGGTCGAGGCGGCCCGCGCGAACGACGCCATCGAGGCTGCGCTCAAGGTCGGTCAGGGTCGTGTCGATGTCTACCCGCAGAGCGAGGACGGGGCGGTCGGCACCCCATGGCGTTTTTCGACGCAGTTGCACTGTCCGGACTGCGACATCGGCTACAAGGATCCGACCCCGAGCACATTCAGTTTCAATTCGCCCATCGGAGCCTGTGAGACCTGCCGTGGCTTCGGGCGGATCATCGGAGTCGACTACGGATTGGTCATTCCCAACACGGCTCTGACGTTGCGCGGTGGCGCAGTCAAGCCCTGGCAGACGGAGTCGAACAAGGAATGCCAGGCGGACCTGGTCAAGTTCGCGCGCAAGCGCGGCATCGCGCTCGATACGCCTTGGCGCGAGCTCACCGATGCCGAACGCGCCTGGGTGCTCGACGGCGAAGGCGAATGGACCAAGAACGTCTGGTACGGGGTCCGGCGCTTCTTCGCGTGGCTCGAGACCAAGGCGTACAAGATGCACATCCGAGTGCTGTTGTCGCGTTACCGCTCATACACCGAATGCACGGCATGCCAGGGATCGCGTCTCAAGCCGGAGGCGCTCCTCTGGCGGATCGGACCCCGGAAGGGCTCGCCGAAGGGCTCGCCGAGCATCAACATCCGCGACGTGATGCTCGCCCCCATCGATCGAAACCTGCGTTTTTTTGGCGAGCTCGCCTTACCCCCGCCGCTCGATGAGGCGATCGATCTGTTGCTGACCGAGATCCGAACGCGGCTCAGGTATCTGACCGAGGTCGGCTTGGGGTATCTGAACCTCGACCGCCAGTCCCGCACGCTGTCTGGGGGCGAGGTGCAGAGGATCAATCTCACCACGGCGCTCGGCACTTCACTGGTGAACACGTTGTTCGTGCTCGACGAGCCTTCCATCGGTCTTCACGCGCGCGACGTGGGCCGCATCGTCGGCGTGATGAAGCGGCTTCGCGATGCCGGCAACACGCTGATCGTCGTCGAGCACGATCCCAAGGTGATGCAGGCGGCCGACCGTCTCATCGACATCGGGCCGGGTCCCGGGGAGCACGGTGGCGAGATCGTGTTTCAAGGGCGTCCCGCGGCGCTCGCGAAGGCCAAGGGCTCGCTGACCGCGGATTATCTGCTGCATCGACGGAGGGTCGACATACCCCCCGCCGCGGCGCGCTCCGCTTCGCCCGGAATCCTGCGCATCGAAAGCGCCGAGGAGCACAACCTCAAGGGTATCGACGTTGACATCCCACTCAATCGTCTGGTGTGCGTCACCGGGGTGAGCGGCTCGGGCAAATCCACGCTCGTGCACGACATCCTGTTTCCAGCGCTGCGCCGCTCCTACGGCAAGCCCACCGAGCATCCCGGCGCCCACCGGCGCATCGTGGGCGCGGAGCTCTTGGGCGATGTCGTGATGGTCGATCAGTCGAGCATCGGCCGGACGACCCGCTCCAATCCGGCGAGCTACGTGGGCGCTTTCGATGCGATCCGCGAACTGTTCGCGAAACTGCCCCAGGCGCGCGAGCGCAAGTACACCGCCGGCACGTTCAGCTTCAATTCCGGCAATGGCCGTTGTCCCGGTTGCGGAGGGAACGGCTTCGAGCACGTGGAAATGCAGTTCCTGTCGGATGTGTACCTGCGGTGTCCGGATTGCAACGGCCGCCGCTATCGGGCGGAGATCCTCGAGATCAAGCTCTCCCGCGGCGGCGGCGTTCCGCTGAGCATCGCCGACGTGCTGGACCTCACGGTGTCCGAGGCGCTGAAGGTGTTCTGCGACGACCCGGAGGTGTGCCTGCGCCTCGCGCCGCTCGCGGAAGTGGGACTCGATTATCTGCGCCTCGGCCAACCGGTACCCACCCTCTCGGGAGGCGAGGCGCAGCGCCTCAAGCTCTCCGGCCATCTGGCCGAGAATGCGGTGCAGACGGCCGCGGCATCCGGATCCGCCGGGGCGAAACGCCGCGGCAAGGGTCGCGCCGCCAAAGGCCGGAGCGACGGCGCCGGGCCGCGGCCCGGGTCGCTCTTTCTGTTCGACGAGCCGACCACCGGCCTGCATTTCGACGACGTCGCCAAGCTGCTGGGCGCATTCCGGCGGCTGATCGAGGCGGGTCATTCGCTGCTCGTCATCGAGCACAATCTCGACGTGGTGCGCGCAGCCGATTGGATCATCGACCTGGGTCCCGAGGGCGGTGACGCGGGCGGAACGCTGTTGGGCGCGGGCACGCCTGAAAGCATCATGCGACTCAAAGGCTCGCACACCGGCCGCGCGCTGCTGGAGAGCATCGACCCCTGCGCCTCGTTCGGCCGGGGCATCGAAGACGCGGAAGGCCCGGAATCGCCGGCGAGCTC
Organism: uncultured Gammaproteobacteria bacterium; assembly: GCA_963748995.1. GTDB lineage: Bacteria > Pseudomonadota > Gammaproteobacteria > Steroidobacterales > Steroidobacteraceae > Bog-1198. The sequence continues at coordinate 330,570 of CAVVKU010000013.1, forward strand.
GCCGCGAGCCATCGAAATCCGCGGGGCCCGGGAGCACAACCTCAAGGACATCGACGTCGATCTCGGCCGCAATCGATTCACCGTCATCACCGGGGTATCCGGAAGCGGCAAGAGCACCCTGGCATTCGACATCCTGTTCGCCGAGGGACAGCGCAGGTACCTCGAGTCGCTCAACGCCTATGCGCGGCAGTTCGTCCAACCCGCCTCGCGTCCCGACGTGGACGCGATCTTCGGCATTCCGCCGACGGTCGCCATCGAGCAGCGCACGAGCCGCGGCGGCCGCAAGAGCACCGTGGCGACGCTCACCGAGCTTTATCACTTTCTGCGGCTGCTCTACGTCAAGCTCGGGGTGCAATACTGCCCAGCCTGCCACGCGCGCATCGAGCCGCAATCCGCCGACGCCATCGCCGCGCGGCTGCTCAAGGAATATCGGGGGCGCAGGATCACGCTGCTGGCGCCGCTCATCGTGGCTCGCAAGGGCCTTTATACCGCGCTCGCCAAAACCATGCGCACCAAGGGCTTCGCCGAATTGCGCGTGGATGGCGAGCTCAAACCCACCGCGAAATGGCCGCGCCTCGATCGATTCGTCGAGCACAGCATTGAGCTGCCGGTGGCGACGCTCGCGGTCACTTCGCAGACCGAATCGGAGCTTCGCCAGTCGCTCGCCGCTGCGCTGGAGCACGGGCGCGGGGTCGTCCACGTGCTCGCAGCCCCGACTAAAGCCGGCGCAATCGATTCCCCGCCCGCCGTCTTCTCGACGAAGCGTGCTTGCCCGAACTGCGGAACGGGCTTTCCGGAGCTGGATCCGCGGTTGTTCTCCTTCAATTCCAGGCACGGCTGGTGCAAAAGCTGTTTCGGTACCGGCTTGCAGCTGGAGGAGTTCGATGCGGAGCAAACCGGCGAGGAATCCCAATGGCAGGTCGCGGGCGATTCCGAAACCGGCGAGCCCTGCCCGTGCGCGGACTGCGCCGGCACACGGCTCAATCCCGTGGCGCGAAACGTCCTGTTCCGGGAGCTGTCGATTGCCGAGCTCACGCATTTACCGGTCGACGAATTCGCCGCCGCCTTGGGCAAATTCAAGCTGGCGGGTCGCGAGCTCGAGATTGCGCGCGACCTGTTCGCGGAGCTCGAGGCCCGCACCTCCTTTCTCCGCGACGTGGGACTCGGCTATCTGCAGCTCGACCGGGCCGCGCCCACGCTGTCGGGCGGCGAGGCCCAGCGCATCCGTCTGGCGGCCCAGCTGGGTTCGAATTTACAGGGGGTGTGCTACGTGCTCGACGAGCCCACCATCGGGCTGCATCCGCGCGACAACGTCATCCTTCTCGATACGCTCGATCGGCTGCGCAGCAAGGGCAACACATTGGTCGTGGTGGAGCATGACGAGGACACCATCCGGCGCGCGGATCACGTCATCGATCTCGGGCCGGGCGCCGGCACGCGCGGCGGACATGTGGTGGCGCAAGGGACCGCCGTGGAGTTGGCGAGGCGCGCCGACTCCCCCACCGGCCGATGCCTGGCCGCTCCGCTCCAGCATTCCAGGTCCCGCCGGCGCCCGATCGACCGGGACACGCCGTCGATCCGCATCGCGGGCGCGACTCTTCATAACCTCAAGAAGGCGGACGCGCGCATTCCGCTCGGCCGCCTGACGGTGGTGACGGGCGTCTCGGGATCCGGCAAGTCCACGCTGGCCCGCGACGTATTGCTCGGCAACCTCAAGCGTCTGGTTGCCCGGCGCCCGCGCGCGGATCGCGACCGCACGGTGGAATTACGGGGCTGCGAATCGATGGACGGCTGGCAGACGATCAGCCGCGTGCTGGAGGTCGATCAAACGCCGATCGGCAAGACCCCCCGATCCTGCCCCGCCACCTATATCGGCTTCTGGGATTCGATCCGGCGCCTCTACGCGGAGACCACCGAAGCGCGCATCCGCGGATTCACCGCCAGCAGATTTTCGTTCAACACCGCCGGCGGTCGCTGCGAAGCCTGCGAGGGCCAGGGCATGCAGCGCATCGAGATGAGCTTCCTGCCGGACGTGCAGGTGCTGTGCGACGTATGCGGCGGCCGGCGGTTCAATCCGGAGACCCTGAGCATCACGTTCAAGGGCAGGAGCATCGGCGAGACGCTGGCGCTGAGCGTGGACGATGCCGCGGAATTCTTCCGCGCCCAGCGCGGCATCCACCATCCCGTGCAGCTCCTGGCCGATGTCGGCCTCGGGTATTTGAGCCTCGGCCAGCCCAGTCCGACGCTCTCGGGCGGCGAGAGCCAGCGCATCAAGCTCGTTGCGGAGCTCTCGAAAACGCGCACCGATGCCGTGGGCCTCGACATGGCGCGCCGCGAAGGCCAGCACACGCTGTATGTGCTCGATGAGCCGACAGTCGGGCTGCACATGGCGGACGTCGAGAAGCTCATCAAGGTGTTGCAGCGTCTCGTGGATGCAGGTAATACGGTGGTGGTGATCGAGCACAACCTGGATGTCATGGCGGAAGCGGATTGGATCGTGGACCTTGGGCCGGAAGGCGGCGGCGGCGGCGGCCGTGTGGTCGCGGAGGGAGACCCCGATGCCGTCGCGCGCAAGGCCGCGAAGAGCCACACCGCGCGCATCCTCGGCGCCTTTCTGAGCGAGCGCACCGTCCGGTAGCGCATGCCGCCGCCGTGCTCCGGATTTTAGTCACGCTGATCCTGGGGCTGACCTGCCTCTGGGGTGCGCTCGCACTCTGGTACCAGGCGCCGGGCGGCCGCGGTTGGAAATCGTCGATCTCCGCGCTTTGGGCGGCCTTCGGAACCCTATGCGCGTCGGCCATCTGGGCGGGTTGGCCCGCATCCGGGATCTGCGCGTTCGCCGCTGCGCATGCGGCTCTGCTGATGTGGTGGAAGAGTCTGTCGCCTTCGAACGAGCGCGCCTGGGCGGACGACGTGGCGAAAATGACCAATGGCACCGTCGAGGGGGGCGCCGTGACCCTGCACAACGTGCGCAATTTCGAATGGCGCACCGGCGACGACTACACGCAACGCTGGGAAACCCGGCGCTACGACCTCGATCGTCTCGTATCGCTGGACATGGTCATGTCGTACTGGGCGGGCCATGCGATCGCCCATACGCTGTTGTCCTTCGGGTTCGATGACGGCAGCCGCGTGGTCTTCTCCGTCGAGATCCGCCGGGAGCGGACCGAAACGTTTTCCGAGATCGGAGGGTTCTTCAAGGAATTCGAATTGAGCGTGATCGCCGCAGACGAGCGCGACATCGTGCGTCTGCGCACCAACGTGCGCCGCGAAAGGACCTATTTGTACCGCCTGCGGATGGCACCCGCCGCGCTGCGACCGCTGTTTCTCGCGTACCTCGCGGAGGCGAACAGCCTGGTGGACCGGCCGCGCTTCTACCACACGCTCACCGGCAACTGCACCATCCTCGTGTACAAGATGCTGAGACGCGTCGTCGGCCCGCTGCCGCTGAGCTATCGGCTGTGGCTCTCGGGATACCTGCCCGAATACGTGCACGAGGTCGGCGGCCTGGACACGCGCCATCCCCTCGAGGAGCTCACGCGTTTGGGCTACATCAGCGAACGGGGGTTGGCCGCGGATAGGAGCGAGACGTTCTCGGCCGACATCCGCCGGGGCATCCCCGTGCTGCAGCCGATCTCGTCCCAGCCCAACCCGTCCGAGCCACGCTCGCCCTAGTCGCGTTGGCCTTCACTGCGCAGGCGCATGGAGCTTGCGCTGCTCTTCCGCCTTCTTCCTGGCAGACTCGGCCTCTGCCGCTTTCTTCTTTGCCTCGGCCTCCTTGGCGGCGGCTTCCTTGGCCGCGCCTTCTTCGCGCGTCCGGGCGGCGGACGATTCCGCCGCCTTGCGCTTGGCTTCCTCCGCGGCATTGGCCTCAGCCGCTCGCTTCGCGGTGACGGCTTCGGATTGGGCGTTCTTGTTCATCTCCGTTTCCGCGGTTGCGGCCTTGCGCTTCGCCTCGATCGCTTCCTGTTCGCGCCCCGCGGCGGCTTGGCGCGCCGGCTCGCTCGGCGGTCGTCCCGCCTCGCGGGTGGGCGCAGCCTGGGGTCGGGTCAGTTCGGGCGGTACCACCGCGCGAACCTCCTGCGGCGGGGGCAAGGACACCTCGTGGCCCGGCACGTACGGCGCGACCGGCTTGGAGGACGCCGGCGCGGGCGCCGGCACCCGCACCACGGGCGCTTGTGCAGCGGCCAGGTGGGCTTGTGCCGGGACGGTGGAGTTCACCTCCTGGTGATTCGCCGTCGCGCTCGCCGGCGCGACAATGGTGACGTTGTTGACCACCCGGTTGTTGATCACGGTGTTGTTGATCACCGTATTGTTCACCGTGGTGTTGGTGATGTTCGTGTTGCTGACGTTGACCCGCATGCCCTCGCTCACCACCGGCGGCGCGCCGGTCACGACGGCGGGCGGCGTGCCCATCGGCGCGGGAATGATGAACCCGGGTGCGGAACCCGGCGGGGCCGGGACGAACACCCCTTCGGGCCCTCTCGGCGGCGGTCCCTCGAGCACGCCCGGCAGCACTGCGGCCAGAACCAGCGCCACGCCCACGGCGGGCGCAATGAAGGACACGTGCGGTCCTCCCCAGAATCCGTTGACGAACACCACGTGATCGCCGCGGTGATCGTAGTACGGCGGGATCCAGTGGTAGTCGGGGTGCGGCGGCGGCAGCCAGCGGCCGTGTACCCAGACCCAGCGGCCGTACCAGGCCCAGTATCCTCCGGTCCACGCGTATTGGGGCCCAGGAGGCGGTGGCGGCTCTTCCACCAGCATGGGCGGCGGCGCTGATGCGACCTCGACCGGTGGCGGTTGCGAGGTCGGAGGGTCCTGATAGACGCTCACCACCGGCTGCGGCTCGGGCGGCGTGTAAGCAGCTTCGGAGCTCTGTGGCGCGTTGTTGTCCGCCGGCGCGGCCTGTTCGGCAGCAGGCGGGGCGGGGGCGGTTTGATCGGCGGTCGGCGGGGGTGGCGGCGCCGGCGCGTTACACCCGCAAAGCAGGGCGGCGCTCGCGGCCGCAGCGGCCAGAAGTGAGCCGGCAAATTTTATTTTCATACAGTGCCCCGGTGCCGGTGTTGGACAAGCGTCACTTCGATGCCACGCAATCCTAGTGGGCTGCTCGCTCGAGCGACATGGGCAAAGTGCAGCGCTCGTTGTAGGACTCGATTACGGCTGCTTTTCCGGGGCGGCGGCGGCGAAGGCCGCCAGCTCATGGCACGCCGCGTCGATGGCGACGATGCGCGGATAGGGGCTCAAATCGACGGAGAAGCGCCGCGCATTGAATACCTGCGGCACCAAGCACACATCGGCGAGGGTGGGCGATTCCCCATGGCAATATCGCCCCCTCGACGCATCGCGTCCCAGCGTTTCCTCGAGTGCCGCGAATCCCGCCTCGATCCAATGCCGATACCAGGCGTCGCGCGTGCCCGGCGTCTGCGCGAGCGGTCCCTCGAGGTATTGCAGCACCCGCAGATTGTTCAACGGATGCACGTCGCAGGCGATGAGCTGCGCCATGCTGCGCACCCGCGCGCGACCCAACGGCGCCGCGGGCAGCAGGGGAGGCTGCGGGTGGATTTCGTCCAGATATTCGATGATAGCGAGCGACTGCGTGAGCACCTGTCCGTCGTCGAGTTCGAGTGCCGGGACGAAGCCCTGCGGATTCAAATGCAGAAAGTCCTTTTGACGATGCTCGCCGCGCCGCAGCTGTTTGGTCACCAGGGTCGGCTCGATTCCTTTCAGGCACAAGGCGATGCGCACCCGATACGAGGCGGAGCTCATCGAATATCCATAGAGAATCATAGCGAGCGCCTTACCTGCCTTACGCCACCTCGAACAATCCGGCCGCGCCCATGCCGCCGCCGATGCACATCGTGACCACCACGTACTTGACCCCGCGTCGCTTGCCTTCGATGAGCGCGTGGCCCGTCAGGCGCGAGCCCGAGACGCCGTAAGGATGGCCGACGGCGATCGCGCCGCCGTTGACATTCAGGCGCTCGTTCGGGATGCCGAGGCGGTCGCGGCAATAGATGACTTGAACGGCGAACGCCTCGTTCAATTCCCACAGGCCGATGTCCTCGACTTTCAGCCCTGCTTTGGCCAGGAGCTTCGGCACGGCGAACACCGGCCCGATCCCCATCTCGTCCGGCTCGCAGCCTGCGACTTGGAAGCCACGAAATATCCCCAAGGGCGAGAGGCCCTTCTTCTCGGCCCGCTTGGCATCCATGACGATGCACATGGATGCGCCGTCGGAAAATTGGCTGGCGTTGCCCGCCGCAATCACGCCACCGGGGATCGCAGGCCGGATCTTCGCGACGCCCTCGTAAGTGGTGTCGGGGCGAATGCCCTCGTCGGCGGTCAGGGTGACCTCGGCGGTTCCGATCGTGCCCGCATTCCTGTCCGCCACCGCCATGAGCGTCTTGAAAGGCACGATTTCGGCTTGAAAACGCCCCGCTTCCTGTGCGGCGGCCGCCCGCAGCTGGCTTTGCACGCCGTACTCGTCCTGGGCTTGACGCGGGATGCCGTAGCGTTTTGCGACCGTCTCGGCGGTCTGCAGCATGTTCCAATACACTTGAGGCTTGTGCTGGACGACCCAGTCCTCCTTGAGCATCCGGGTGTTGGCCTGGTTCTGCACGCACGAGATCGACTCCAGGCCGCCGGCTGCATATATCTCGCCCTCACCCGCAAGCACCCTTTGCGCCGCCAGCGCGATGGTCTGCAGGCCCGATGAGCAAAAGCGGTTCACCGATACGCCCGCGGTGGTGACCGGGCAGCCGGCGCGAAGCGCGACCTGACGCGCCACGTTCGCGCCCGACGCGCCCTCCAGGAAAGTGGCGCCCACGATCACATCCTCGACTTCGGCCGGGTCGACGCGCGCGCGTTCGATCGCCTGCTCGAGCACGTGGCCGGTGTACGCGACGGGGTGCGACATGTTGAGCGCACCGCGCCATGACTTCGCCAGCGCGGTGCGGGCGGTTGAAACGATGACTGCATCGGTCATGATTGCTTTCTCCAGCCTGCAAAGCTGCCGTGCTCGGCCGCCAGTTTTTCCAATAGCGGGGCGGGACGCCACGCATCGGGTTGATATCCCTTTGCGAATGCGCGCATGGCGCGCAGTATGTTCGGCAGCCCGACCGTATCGGCATAGAACATCGGGCCGCCCCGAAAATCCGGAAATCCATAACCCGCAATGTAGACCACGTCGATATCGGAGGCGCGTTGCGCGATGCCCTCCTCGAGGATTCGCGCGCCCTCGTTGATCAGGGCATAAAGCGCCCGCTCGACGATCTCCTCGTCGCCGATCTTGCGGCGCGAGAGGCCGAGCCGGCTCGACTCCTCCAGGATGATTTTCGTGACCGTCTCGGAAGGAAGCGCGTTGCGATCGCCGGGCTTGTAGTCGTACCAACCCGCGCCGGTTTTCTGCCCGAACCGCCCGAGCTCGCAGATCCGATCGGGGATTTTCGAGAACGCCCGCTGCGGAAACTCGGCATATAGGCGCTTGCGAATCGCCCAGCCGATGTCGTTGCCCGCAAGATCCGCGACTCGAAACGGCCCCATCGCGAAGCCGAATGCCTCGAGCGCCTTGTCGATTTGCTGAGGCAAAGCGCCCTCATCGAGCAGGAAGTCCATCTCCCGGAAATAGGCGTTCAGCATGCGGTTGCCGATGAAGCCGTCGCAAACTCCGGAGACCACGCCGATCTTCTTGATCTGCTTCGCGATGCCGAGGCTCGTTGCCAGCACATCGTCCGCCGTATTTTTTCCGCGCACGATCTCCAGGAGCTTGGTGACATTGGCGGGGCTGAAGAAGTGAAGCCCCACCACATCGCGCGGGCGGCGGGTGAAGCCGGCAATTTTGTCGAGATCGAGCGTCGAGGTGTTGGAGGCGAGTATCGCGCCCGGCTTGGCCTTGGCGTCGAGTGTCTCGAACACCTGTTTCTTCACCTGCATGTCCTCGAACACCGCCTCGATCACGAGGTCCGCACGCGCGATGTCGTCGAAGGACAGCGTGCCCTGGATGAGTCCGAGCCGCTTGTCGAACTCCTTTTGCGTCAGGCGGCCCTTCTTGAGGGTTCCCTCGTAGTTCTTGCGAACGACACCGAGCCCCTTGTCGAGCGCTGCCTGACTGGTCTCGAGCACCGTCACCGGCACGCCGGCATTGGCGAAATTCATGGCGATTCCGCCGCCCATGGTTCCGGCGCCGATGACCGCCACCGAACCGACGGGCCGCGGCGGCGTGCCCGGGGGCACGTCCGGAATTTTGGACGCCGCGCGGATCGCGAAAAAGACGTGCCGCAGCGCCTTCGACTCCGTGCTGCTCAGCAGTTCGGTGAAAGCGGCGCGCTCGGCCTTCATGCCTTCGTCGAAGGGCTTCGACACCGCCGCTTCCACCGCGTCGATGCACCTGCCGGGCGCCGGATAATTTTTCGCGAGCGGGGCCACGGCGCCGCGTGCGAAATCGAAGAATGCCTCCGCGTTCGGGAAATGGATGTCGAGGTCGCGCGCCCTCTTCAACGGCAGCCCTGCCTCGACGGCACGCCGCGCATAGTCCACCGCCGCCGAGACCACGTCAGACTCGACCACCTGATCGAGCAAAGCCGTGTTTGCGAGCTCGCCCGCGGCCACCGGCGTGCCGCTGACGATCATGTTCAGGGCGCGCTGCGGGCCGGCGAGACGCGGCAATCGCTGGGTACCCCCCGCGCCGGGCAGGATGCCGAGTTTCACTTCGGGCAAGCCCAACTGCGCCGTTGCGAGAGCCACTCGATAATGACAGCACATGGCGAGTTCCAGACCGCCGCCGAGCGCAAGGCCGTTCAACGCGGCGACGACGGGTTTGGGGAACCCCTCCACCAGCTCGCAAAGGTCGGTGAGATGAGGCGATGCGGTCATCGCCGGCAGGCCGAATTCGCTCACGTCGGCCCCGCCGCAGAAGGTCGCTCCCGCGCCGGTGAGCACCACGGCACTGACCGAGGCGTCGCCCTGGGCGCGCTCCAAGGCGTCGGCGACGCCCTGCCGCACGCCCAAGCCAAGCGCGTTGACGGGCGCGTTATCGAGGGTGATCACGGCGATGACGCCGCGTAAACTATAGTCGGCAGATGCCATGTGAACTCCTTAGCCAGCCTACAAGTATAATGCGTTGTTGAGCCCGCCTCGCACTCACCTGCTGCTCCTGTCCCTGGCGCTCACCCTGGCGTGGTCGGTGGGCATTCTGGGACGGGGCTACTGGACACCGGACGAGCCGCGCGAAGCCGACATCGCCTGGCGGATGAGCTGGCAATCCGACAAGGCCGTACCGCTCCTGGCCGGCGAGGCCTTCTGCGAGAAGCCGCCGCTGACGTACTGGGTCGCGGGCGCCGCGATCCGCATGTTCGGCAATGCGGCCTGGGTCGCCCGTCTTCCCAATCTCCTCTACGCGCTGATCACCGCGCTCGGCGTCGGCTTGTTGGCGCGCCGGGCCATGGGGCCGCTCGCGGGATGGGCCGCGGCGGCCGCGATTTCCACTTTCCTGCTCTCCTACCAGGCCGTCATCTGGCTCGCCACCGATGCGCCGCTGCTCGCTGCGGTATCCGTCGCCTTGCTGGGCGCCTACCGGGGATTCTACGCGCAGGGCGGGAGCGATCGGCTGCGCGGCTACACGCTGATGCATGCCGCGTTGGGGGTCGGCTTTTTGAGCAAGAGCGCGGCGGCCTGGATGGTGCCCGTGCTCACGCTCGCCACGCTGATGCTGTGGGAGAGGCGCTGGCGCGAGCTTCTGCGCTGGGAGCTTTATGCGGGATTGGCGCTTCAAGCGGCCTTGATTCTCGGTTGGGTGTGGTTCGTATACCGGGGAGACGACGGGCTCGAGCACCTGAAGGTTTTCTTCTGGAACAATCTGGCGGGGCGCTTTGCGCATGTCGACGCGCCTGAAGGATTGCAGTATGCCGCCGGACATCGCAACAGTCCCGGGAAGTATTTGCTGGAGCTTCCCACGTATCTCTGGCCCTGGACTTTCCTCGTGGCGGCGGCGGCGCGGCGCGCATGGCTCGAGCGGCACGCACCGGCGCCCGTCAGCCGCCCCTTGCGCTTCGCGTTTGCGTGCATCGTTCCGACGTTGGTCCTGCTTTCCGTGGCCGCGACGGCACGCAATGTCTACCTCGCACCCGCGATGCCCGGATTCGCGCTTCTCGTCGGCTGGTGGGTGGCGAGGACCACCCATGAGCACGATGCCTGGGACGTTCGCGCCGTGCGGGTCACGGCCGTGCTCGTGCTCCTCGCGGCACTCGGATTCGGCGTCGCGCTCGTGTTTCTCGGCGCCGACCTCTCGGGAGCCGCGTCCCGAGCGGCGCTCGCCGGATTCGGGGTTGCCGGAGCGCTGGGGGTGATCGCGGCCGTGGCGCTCGCGCTCGCGGCGGAAGCGCAAGCACGCCGCGGACAGATGCGGCGGGGTCCGTATTCATTGGCGCTTGCCTACTGCCTGTTGCTCGCGCTGCCCGCCTCGGCGGTCTACCGCGTCGTCGATGGCTGGCAGGATCTGCCGGCCATAGGACGCGCCATCGGCGTCGACAGCGCAGGCGAACCGCTGATTTTGGCGGCGCCGGACGAGACCACGCGCGCATTCATCGACATGTACGCTCGGACCGACGTTGAACTGATCGGATCGCCGATGGATGAGCGTGCGATCGTCCGGTTGAAGGAGTTGACCGCCGCGCGTCCCCACGCGTTCGTGGTGGCGCAATGGCCAGGCCGGGAGACGACGCCCGCCGTGCAGCGCCTCGCGCACGCGCTCGGCGTCAAGATCGATTCGTCCCCGAGGGACCGTGCCGAGCCGGCGTGGGCCGCCGCGGCGGGTCTTGCGCCCGTGCATCTCTATGCGCTGCCGAATGGGCGTCGCTATGCGCTGCTTCAGCGCGCCGAGTGAGCGGCGGCTCGGAATAACTCCACGTATTTCTCGACCTGCAGGCCCCAGGAAAAGTCTTCCCGCATCCCGTTCTGCATCAGGCGGCGCCAGCTGTCCGGGCGCTCGAACCAGTCGAGCGTGGTGTGGAGCGCCCATTCGACCGCCGGCGCATCGTAATCATTGAATACGCATCCGGTGCCCTCGCCGGTCGACGGATCGAAATGCCGCACCGAATCGGCAAGTCCGCCGGTGCGGCGCACGATCGGCACCGTCCCGTACCGCAAGCTGTACATTTGATTGAGGCCGCAGGGCTCGTATTGAGAGGGCATCAGCAACATATCGCTCCCCGCCTCCACCAGGTGCGCGAGCCGTTCGTCGTGGCCCGAGTGGAAGGCGACCCGCTGCGGGTGCTGCTTGGCGAGCGAATCGAAGAATGCCGCATATCGCTCGTCCCCGCTGCCGAGCACGACGAGGCCGAAATCGCGCGCCTGCAACGACCTCGGCAGCGCCTCGATGAGCAGGTCGATGCCTTTTTGGGAAGCCAGGCGGGTCACCATGCCGATCAGCGGACTATCGGGTGATCGGTCGAGGCGGCTCGTCGCCAGGAGCTCGAGCTTGTTGGCGCGCTTGCCCTCGAGATGCTCGGTCGAGAAATGCGCCTTGAGGTACTGATCGTGCCGCGGATCCCATTCCCGATAATCGACGCCGTTCAAGATACCGACTACGGGAGTCGCGCGCGCACGGAGGGTGTCCTCCATGCCCATCCCGAGCGATGTCTCGGTGATCTCGCGCGCGTAGGTGGGACTCACGGTGGTCACCGTGTGGGCGAATTTTATCCCGGTTTTCAACGAGTTGATGAAGCCGGCCTGCAGATCCGCGGCATCCAGCTGCGCCTCCGCCCCGTGCAGCCCCAGATCGGCGATGAAATCGCGCGAAATGATGCCCTGATATCCGATGTTGTGGATGGTGAGCACGGACTTCGAGTTGGCAAACAGCGGCACGGGCGCATAAAGCGTCTTCAGGAACAGCGGCAGGAAGCCGGTGTGCCAGTCATGGCAATGAAATATATCTGGGGCGAACCCGCGCCGCAGGCAGCTCTCGACCACGGCCCGGGTGAACAGCAGGAATCGGCGGTGCTCGTCTGGATCGGTGGTGTAAATCGACGGCCGGTCGAAGAGCTCCGGACAGTCGATGAAGTACACCGGGATATTCGTGGTGGGCAGGCTCGCGGTGCGCACCGAGAACGAGTACACCCGCTTGCCGACCGTCAGCCCGACGTTCTGAAGCCCCAGGACCGGCTGCATGGCCGTGGTGCCACGGCGAACGGACGCATACAAGGGCATGAAAGCTCGAATTTCATGGCCGAGATGCGCGAGTTCCCGTACCAATGAGCCGACGACATCCGACAGGCCGCCGGTTTTCGCAAACGGCATGATTTCCGAGCTGAGGATGCAGACTTTGAGCGGCGTCATGGCATCAGTTTATCAAACACGAAATTTCTACAAACGCGAATCGCCTCTCCAAATAGGTGATAAATACCTAATGCGGGGACTGCGCGAGTGTGGCAGGCTCTGGAGTGAGCAGAAAGCTGCCTCGACGACGCCAGGATGGGTATGCAACACGCCGCCAGAACGAACACCGGACGCTACGTCAGTCGGTTGACGAGCGGCACCCTCGCGGTGGTCATGGCGGGCGGGCGCGGCGAAAGACTCGGGGCGCTGACCCTGCACCGCTGCAAGCCGGCGACGCCGTTCGGCGGCAAGTTCCGCATCATCGACTTCGTGCTCTCCAATTGCGTGAATTCCGGCATCCGCCAGATCGCCGTGCTCACTCAGTACAAGGCGCAGCCGTTGATACAACACATCCAGCGCGGCTGGAGCTATTTGCGCGGCGAGCTGGGCGAGTTCGTGGAGTTGATCCCCGCCCAGCAGCAGATCGGCGAGCAGTGGTACCGCGGCACCGCCGATTCCGTCTATCAGAATCTGGAATATATCCGCTCGCACAATCCGACCCATGTGCTCATCCTCGCCGGAGATCACATCTACAAGATGGATTACGGCCCGATGATCGCCTATCACGAGCAATGCGAGGCCGACATCACGGTCGGCGTGGTCGACGTGCCGCTGGACCGCGCCAACGAGTTCGGCATCATGACCACGGACGACACCAATCGGATCACCAAGTTCGCGGAGAAGCCGCAGAACCCCGACCCGATCATCGGCCTGGAGAACATGGCGCGCGCTTCCATGGGCATCTACGTCATCGCGCTCGACCGGTTGGAGAAGCTGCTGACCGACAACGCCGCGGACCCCAAGACCAACCATGATTTCGGCCGCAACATCATTCCGCCGGCGATCGGCCGGATGCGCGTATTCGCCTATCCCTTCCACGACGTGGAGACCCGGGCGCAGAACTATTGGCGTGACGTGGGCAACGTCGACGCCCTGTACGAAGCGAACATGGAGCTCGTCGCGCTCAATCCCGAGCTCAACATCTACGACAACCAGTGGCCGATCTGGACCTACCAGTCCCAACATCCGCCCGCCAAGTTCGTGCTCGATGAGGAGGGTCGGCGCGGCATGGCCACCAACTCCATGACCGCGGGCGGCTGCATCATTTCGGGTGCCTCCGTGCATCAATCGCTGCTGTCGAGCGCCGTTCGCATCGAGGAGCAAAGCACCGTCGACAGCTCGGTGCTGTTGCCCAGCGTGACGATCGGGCGCCGCTGCAAGATCAGGCACTGCATCCTCGACGAGGACTGCGTGGTCCCTGACGGTCTGCAGATCGGATACGACGACGCCCTCGATCAGAAGCGCTTCTTCGTGACGAAGCAGGGCGTGGTGCTGGTCACGAAGGACATGCTGCGCTCCCTGCGCTAATCCGCGGTTTCTCGAAGTCCGAGCGCCGCCCATGCGTCGGTCACCCGAGTGACCGGGATGCCGAGCATGCTCGGTTCGCCATCCACCTGTCCCGTCAGCACCCGTACGTCCGCTCCGGCGACTCCCCACGGGCGATAGAGCGAAGGCGACGCCTTGCCGAAAAGCACGACCTGGGGACAGCCGACCGCCGCGGCCGCGTGGGCGGGTCCGGAGTCGACCGTCACGAGACCTTGGGCTCGCTCGAGGAGGGCGATCAGCCGGGGGATCGGCAGGTCGCCCGCCGCATTGACCAGTCCCTCGCTGCGGGCGGCCGCAATCAACTCCCGGTTCAGCTCCCGTTCGGGACCGGTGCCGAGCAGGATCACGCGGTGCTCGGGATGGCGCGCGCGCAGAAAGCGAATCACGGCCGCCCATCGCTCGCTGGGCCAGTACTTGTGATTCGCTGCCAGACGGCGCAGACCGCGGCGCATGGTTCGCTTGTTTCCCGCCTGCACGAGCAGCAGCGGAGCCGCTCCGATCCCACGGGCGCGAAGCCAGACGTCGAGGTCGCCGCGCTGGGCATCTCCCACCACGAGATGGCAGCCGGGGGCCACCCCGGCCGCGTCGCCGGCGAGTAGCGACGCAGGCACCGCGGCCGGCATCACCGCCGCGAGCCGCCGCCACTGCTCGACCGCGTGCTCGCCGGGAAGCCGGGGATGATCTTTCACATCCACGAAGTATTCACGCGGAATTTCCACGCGCCGGAGCATCGGCTCGACGGCGTCGTTGCCGTCGCATAGCCAGGTGGGTCCCGGCGGCCGCTTCCGAAGCCTTCGAACCACGCTGCGCTGATCGGGCGCCAGCCAATAGGGAGTCCGGCGGCTGCGCACCGTGAATACCTCGCCCACACCCGGTTGGCCCGACAGCAACGGCTGGCTCCACGGTCCCGACGTGAGCACGTCGATGGGCCGGCCGAAGCGCGCATGCAGCGGCCGGATCAACGCCGTCAGCAGCACCATGTCGCCGAAAGCTCCGCAACGAACGATGAGCGGGCGCCCGATATCGTTCGCATCGGTGAGCGCCGGGTTCAACTGGGAATGCTCCGCGATGTTCAGAACCTCATCAGGCCGCCGCGAGGCTCGCGAGTATAATCGATCGTCATGGGCCCTTCATTGCGCGACGAGGCGCGTCGTGTCTGGACGACGTTTCTGAAGGCGACGCCCGAGGCGGCGGCGCTCGCGCGGTTTCTTGCCGACTGGCCGGCCTCTGCGTCGCAGCCCTCCCGCGAACAGATCGGCTCACGCGCCCCGTTGCATCCGCCCGCGATGCATGCGCCCGCGCGGCCGCCGTTGCCGGTGCTTCGTTGGCTGCCGCAGCTCACGGTGCAGGCCGGCCGGTGCGGCGCCGCCTTCCTCGAGACGCTGAGCGGGGCGGCCGGATCGCTCGCCTGGCGGCAAACCTATACGCGGGACGAGGTGGGGGATGAGTTCTTGCGCAATTACGCCTGGGCGGAGCTCTCCCGCTCCGGCTCCGGAATCGGCGCCGCGCAAATCTCCTGCGGGGTGCTAGTGCTCGGACCGAACACGTTCTATCCTCCCCATCGCCATGAAGCCGAAGAGATCTACCTGCCGCTGGCGGGGACGGCGGAGTGGCTCAAGGGCGACGGCGTGTGGCGGCACCGCCGGCCCGGAACGTTGATCCATCACTCGAGCGAGGAAACACACGCAATGCGCACCGGCGGGCAGCCCTTGTTGGCGATGTATTTGTGGCGAAGCGCGGATCTCGGTCAAAACGCCCGCTTGGATCCGGGGAACGCGGAATGACCTGCCCCCGCAGCTTCCGCTGGCCGCAGCGCTTCCGCTCGAGGCGGCTCTTCCGCTCGACGTTGCGCGTGGCCATCCTCGCGCCGCTTGGCGCCTTCGCGATCGCCGCGTGCGCCAGCCAGCGGCCGGTTCCGCCGGCCGATGTACCGGCGTCGCTGCAGGTGGCCAAGGGTCAGCTACTCACCGCCGCGCTGCACGGCACGGGCGTGCAGATTTATGAGTGCCGGGCGAATGCGCAGGATCCGAGGCGATTCGCCTGGGTATATCAGTCGCCGGCCGCCGAGCTATCCGATCGTTCGGGCAAGGACGTTGGCCACCATTCCGCCGGCCCGACGTGGGAAGGGTACGACGGCAGCAAGGTCGTGGGCGAAATCGTGACGCGCGACAACGGTCCCAATCCCCAAGCCATTCAGTGGCTCCTGCTGCGCGCGAAATCCAATACGGGCAAGGGAATCTTCGGCAAGACGCAATTCATCCAGCGCCTGCACACCATCGGGGGCGTGACGCCCACCGACACCTGCGATGCCTCCCGCGTCGGGCAGCGCACCCGGGTCGCGTACTCGGCGGACTATTACTTCTACGCGGGACGGCGCTGAGATCGCAGGGATCGGCCGGTTGGATGCCCGCCGATCCCTGTCAGACCGGTTTCACCAGGTAGCGAACGACTTTTTGCCCGCCGCACAGGGGCGCCCGGCCGACTTCGGCAAAACCGAGCGCTTCATGGAAGGCGTCCGAAACGGGATTCGGCGGTTCGACGTTCACCTCGCAGCCCACGATCCAGTGACCCGCCTGGGCGGCGGCGGCAAACACTTCGTCGTACAAGCCCCGCGCCAGGCCGAGCCCGCGCTTATGGGGCGCGACGATCACGCGATCGACATAGACGAAGCGCTTGTAGCGGGACTTGAACCACTGGAAATTCGGGCTCGCCGAGATGGCGTCCTGATCGAATGCGATGAGAAACGCATCGCGCCCCGCGTTGCGCAGGCCCACGTGGAACCCCTGGACGATGAGCGCGTGCAGACGTGCGCCATCGAGCTCCGAGGTCTCCTCCCGGTGCTCGTTGTTGAGCGCCAGCATGGCGCCTTCGTCGATCGTCTCCTGATTCATTGTCTCAGCCCCCGATTCCGCCCTCGACCGGCCGACGATGATAGGATGCATCCGAGGTCCTGTCAGCCGGGGGAGAATACGCCATGAACTCGCCTTTACGAAGGGCATCGCCTGCCGCCGCCGTTCTTTTTGGCATCGCGCTCATCGTGTCGGCGATCGCGGTGTTTCCAGTCGGCATCTCGCTTGCCGCCGATTTGAGCTCGCCCATCGGCGAGTGGAAGACTTTCGACGACAAGACCGGCAAGGCGCGGGCCATCGTGCGTATCTATGAACAGGACGGCAAGCTGTTCGGAAAAATCGAGCGCAGCATGACGCCGGGCGCCGAAAGCAGGGTTTGCGCGGTATGCACCGACGAGCGCAAGGATCAGCCCATGCTGGGTCTGGTCATCATCCGCAACATGAAGCGCACCGACGATGGCTACGCCGGCGGTGACATACTCGATCCGGACAACGGCTCGGTGTACCGGTGCAAACTCCATCTGGACGAGGGCGGCGCCAAGCTGGTGGTCCGAGGCTATATCGGAATTTCGCTGCTGGGGCGGACTCAGATTTGGGAGCGGCAGGCCTCGCCGTGAGGCTTGCCGTGGGCTCGCCGCGGCCGCACGGCATGGCGGCGCTCATGAGCGGCTCCGCTCGGTTATGATGGCCCGATGTCCATTCTCAATGTCGTCATTCTAGCCATCGTTCAGGGCCTCGCGGAGCTTCTGCCCGTATCGAGTTCCGCGCACGTCGTGGTCGCCGAGAAGCTGCTCGGTCTCGACCCGTCCTCTCCGCCGATGACCCTGCTGCTGGTCATGCTGCACACCGGCACCATGTTCGCCGTCATCGTCTATTTCTGGCGCCAATGGCGCGGCACTTACTTCAAGGACGCCGCCGCGTTCAAGTCCGTCGCCGGGCGCATCGTGCTCGCGACCATCGTCACGGGATTCGTCGGCGAGATCATCATCAAGATCCTGGAGAAAACTGCGCTCAAGGATCTGCCGCACTCCGAAGTCGAGGATCTCTTCGGACATCTGGAATTCATCGCACCGGCTCTCGCCGCGGCCGGACTGTTGATCCTGGCCGCCGGGCTTCGCGAGCGGCGGCCGGCGCCTGTCGCCATCGCTGCCGGCGGGGAGGAGCTCAGCTTGCGACATGCCGGCATCATCGGCTTCGTTCAGGGGTTATGCCTGCCCTTCAGGGGCTTCTCGCGCTCGGGCGCCACCATTTCGAGCGGCATGCTTTTGGGCGTGGCCAAGCCGCTGGCGGAACGCTTCAGCTTTGCCCTGGCGGTGGTGCTGACTCCGCCGGTCGTCGTGCGCGAGGTGCTGCGGCTGCGGCACGCACCGGATCTGCATGCGGGAGAGCTGTCATCGGTGGCGCTGCTGTGTGTGCTCGGGGCGTTTCTCGCGTTTCTCGCGGGCCTGGTCGCATTGAAATGGCTCAGCCGGTGGCTCGAGAGCGGACGGTGGTATCTGTTCGGATGCTATTGCCTGCTCGCGTCCGTCGCCGTGACGCTGTTGCATCGCGCCGGCTACTAGCCGGCGCCCCGCACCTGCAGATACAGGCGCAGAAACTCCTGCGCCGCCTTGTGCACGTTATCGCGCCAGTGATCCGCGGCGGCGTGATCCGCGCCGTCCGTGACGTACTTGACGCACGCGAATGACGCACCCTCCAGCCAGCACACCTTGGCGAGCGCGTAAGCTTCCATGTCCACCACGCCGCATTCGACGGCGCACTCGCTGGTCGCGAACGAATCGCCGCTGCCGCACACGGCGCTCGGCAGGTCATCGAAGCGGCGCTCGAACGTCAGAACCGGCGGCGCGTCGTCGAATGGGGTGACGCCGAGGGCAAATCCGAGGCCGCTCACGTCCATGTCGCGCTGAACGAACTCATGGCAGGAAACGAGCGCTCCCGTCGCGTGGATCCGGCTGCCCGCCGACCCGAAATTCAGGACCGACGGCAGACGCTGCCCCGCGTGAACGTATCGCCGCAGCTCGCGCGTGAGGGCGACCGCCGCATTCACCTTGCCGACGCCGCAATAGAGCACCGGGATTCGAGCCGCCTCGAACACGCCATCCGATTCGGCCGCGAGGGCCATCACGATGAGGATCGGGGGCAGTTCCGGCATGCGGTCAATAATGGATCACGGCGCGCAGCGGCATTCCGCGCCAGCGGTAGTCGGCGATGATGTGCAGGTCGATCAGCGCGCCGAGCGAGGTGACTTCGTAGCCCGCCTTGAGACACAGTTCCGCGGCGGCTGTCAGCGTGCCGCCCGTGGCCAGAACATCGTCGACCAGCAACAGCCGCCCGCCGCCCCGCTGCATCTCCAGAACGCCCGATCCATACTCGAGATCGTATGCCACATCGACCACCGGCGGCGGAAGCTTGCCCTTCTTGCGGATCAGCACGAAGCCTTTTCCTCGCTTCAAGGCGAGTGCCGCCCCGAGGATGAATCCGCGCGACTCGATGCCGGCGATCGCATCGACGTCCTGCCACTCCCGTTCCGTGAACAATGCATCGAGCGCCTGAATGGTGTCTGCGAAATGCGCGCGCAGGAGCGGCGCGATATCCCGGAACAGGATGCCCTGCTTCGGAAAATCCGGTACGTCGACGACGGCGTCGCGCAGATCCGCCGCTGACAGCCGGGTCATGGGGATGCCTCCGCCATGCCACCCTTCGTTTTCTCGATGAACGCGGCGACGTTCGCGTGCAGCGCCTTCAAGTCGGGCTCGTGCGCGTACACCATGTGCCCCGAAGTGTAGAAGTGCATCTCTATGTTGTTTTGCAGCGAGGCTTCGATCGGCAGTTGGCGCATCTCGAATGCCGCCGCGAAATAAGGGGTTGCGAGATCATAATAGCCGCCGTTCAGCATGATTTTCAATTTTGGGTTCTGCTTCATCGCGACCGCGAGGTCCGGCATCACGTTGAGCGTGCCGGGGATCTTTTGTTGGGCGCCCGGCGGCTGATGCAGGAAATCCCAGTTCTTCTCCACGTCGATCTCCGGTTTGTACGTCAGCTTCTCGCCGAACTTGAGCGAGTTGCGCACGTAGTCGTTGAACGCCGATACGTATGCGGAGGAGATGGCGGCGGACTGAGGATCATACTCGGCCTCCTTGCTCATGGGATCCAGCGTGGGCCCGGAAAAGCGTGTGTCCAGCCGGCCGGTGGTGAGCTCGGCGCCCAGCAGGCTCTTCTCGAATTCCCCGCCGTTGACGCGAAGGTTCGCACGCACCAGATAATCCACGTCGAGTCCGGTGTATTCGTGGAGCTTCGCCGCGATCGCGGCCTTCTTGTCCGCACTCAGCGTCGCGCCCGCTGCGAGCGCCTGGGTGTAATCGGTCAATGCAAAATCTTCGACCTCGCGCAGCAGCGGCTCGAGCGCGTCGGGCCGGCTCGGCAGCTTGTGGTGATACCACGCGCTGGCCGTGTAGGTCGGCAGCGCGAGGACGTACGGCAGGTCCACGCCGGGATTGAACTGCGGCGCGTCCACGCCATCGTCGAAATTCAGCACTTGGGACAGCATGATGACGCCGTTCAGGTCGAGCGCCTTTTCGCTTTCCAGGATGTTCGCCAGCGCCGCGGATCGGGTGGTCCCATAGCTCTCGCCGAACAGATATTTTGGGGAATTCCAGCGTTTGTGCCGCGACAGGAACTCGACGATGAAATTGGCGAATGCGTGCGCGTCCTGGTCGACTCCGTAGAAGGCCTTTTCCTTGTCGGCTCCCCGCAGATGCCCGAAGCCCGTGCCCGGCGCGTCGATGAACACGAGGTCGGTCGCCTCGATCAGGCTGTATTCATTGTCGATCACCCGATACGGCGCCGCGGCGCTGTGCGTATCGTCGGCGGTGCGCACGCGCTTCGGCCCGAAGGCCCCCATGTGCAGCCAGACGGTGGAGGATCCGGGGCCGCCGTTGTACAGGAACGTGATAGGCCTCTTCGGATCTTCCTTGTCGCCCCGGAAATAGGCCACATAGGACATACTGGCCTCCGGCGGCTGCGGCGGCGGCGGGGTTGCGCGGTCCTCGCGCGGCGGCGGCGGGTCGTCGTCCATCGGATCTTTGAGGTGAATCACCAGCAGGCCGGCCTCGGCCTGGTAGGCAACCGGCTTGCCGCCGATGATCGCCGACCCCGGCGTCACCTGATGATCGTCGTGCAGGAAGCGGGGCGACTCGCTCGGCTCCTCGGTCGCGGGCTTGGCATCGGTCGCGGGCCTGGCATCGGCCGCGGACGAGGTTTGGGCGGTCGCGACGCTCAGCAACACTGAGCACAGCATTACGCCGGCGTCGAATTTCATGCACGGTCTCCAGGATGCCGCGGCGTGCCGCGACGAGTTCGCAAGCATGCCGTGAAATCGCCAAACTTTCACCGTCGACGAGTGTTTCCGGTACGATTCCTTCATGCCGAGCCCTTGCTCGAACCTCCTCGCCCGGGCTTTGCTCGGGCTGCTATTCATCGGCGCCTGCGCGAGCGCTGCGACCGACACGCCCGCCGCCCCGCGAGCCGCGCAGCCGGTCCCCCTGCCTGCCTCGCCCCCCGCGCCCTCGGCGGCGACGGCGACGGCCCCCATGGACGGCAGCCAGGTGATCGACATGCTCGATCGGACGGTCGACTGGTACCGCACCCTGGCCACCCAACAGCAGTTTTCGACCGAGCCGAGCGATCTGTTGATCCTGAACGAGAATCGGCAGATCGCCGCGCAGGTGACCGCGCTTGCATTCGACGTGGCGCGGGCCGCTGCCGCGCTCATCCCCCCGGATGCCTCGGCCGCGCCTGAACCCGATGCCGCCGCCGGCGCCTCCGCTCAGAACCTGGCACAACTGCAGGCGAAGATCGATGCACAGCTTAAGTCGGTGCAGGGCGAGATCGATGCCTCGCGCAAGAAGCTTGCCGGCGCGCCCGCAAAGGCCAAGCAGCCGATCGAAGCGAAAATCGCGGAGCTCCAGGGGGAGATCGATCTCCTCAACACCAAGAAGGGCATCATCTTGAGCATGGCGGGGGTGGTGAACGGCGGCGGATCGAACGGCACCGCGACGAGCGCGCTGCGCGCGCAGATCGACGCAATGGCCACCGCGATGCCGTCGATTGCCGAATCCTCGCCGGCCGCCGCCGCGGGCCACTCCACCGCCTCCTCCTCCGCTCACGCGCCGGCAGCCGGCTCGAACCTGCAGGTGGCTGCGGCGTCGGGATCCGCAGGTTCGCGCTTCGGAATCTGGGACCTCGCCGCGAACGTTTTCAAGCTGTCGGAAAAGATGAGTGGCATCGACACCGTTGACCGCAGTACCGCGGCGCTCGAGGACACCTACGCGCAGCTTCGCGCGAGAGTGGTCGCACAGATGCGCGCCATGTCGGCCCAGGGCGATGCGCTCATGGCGCAGGCGGACGCGGCGGACTCGGGCACGCTCGCCGGTATGCGCACCCAGTTGGACGCACTCGCGGGTCAATTCAAGCAAGCCTCCTCGCTCCTCATTCCGCTGAGCCGGCAGACCACGCTGCTGAGACAATACCGACACAACCTGAAGAACTGGCACGACGCGGTGGAGGCACAATCGCGGGATGCGTTTCGGGCACTCGGGGTCCGGCTCGGAATCCTGCTGGCCATCCTCGCCGTGGTGTTCGCGCTGGCGGAGGCGTGGCATCGCGCGGTGCTCAAGTACGTGGTGGACACGCGGCGGCGATATCAGCTGCTGCTGTTGAGGAAAATCGCGTTATGGTCGTTGGTCGTGCTGATCATCGGATTTACGTTCGCGAGCGAGCTGAGCTCGATCGTGACCTTCGCCGGACTCATCACGGCCGGCCTCGCGGTGGCGATGCAAAGCGTGCTCGTGTCCATCGTCGGATACTTCTTCTTGATCGGCAAGTACGGCCTGCGGGTCGGCGACCGCGTGAAGATCGGCGAGGTCAACGGCGAGATCATCGAGCTCGGCATGGTGCGCATGTACCTGATGGAGTTTGCGGGACAGAATTCGGCGAGCCCGACCGGACGGGTGGCAGCCTTTCCCAACTCCGTGGTGTTCCAGGTCGCCGGGCTGTTCAAGCAGATTCCGGGCGTCAATTTCGCCTGGCATGACATAACGCTGGGCGTGCCGGCCGGCGTCGACTACTCCACGGTCAAGGAAAAGCTGCTTGCCGCCGCCACAGACGCTCTCGCGGACTTCCGCGAGGAGATCCAGCGTCAAACCCAGGAGCTGCGCAGAACCACCATGTCGAGCGCCGGCGGCGATGCGCTTCCGACGGTGCAATTGAGCTATTCCTTGAAAGGCGTGGACGCTCACGTGCGCTATCCGGTGCACCTGCCCCATGCCGCCGAAATCGATGAACGGATGTCCAAAGCCCTGCTGCAGGTGGTTTCCGGACTGACTCCCAACGCGTCGCCCGGCGCCGCGGCTGTCGATCAATCGGGCGTGGCCGCCAGCCGACGATGATATCCTTGGCCGCTTTCTGACCTTGGCGGCGAATTGAGGGTAGCGAGTCTTCAATGATTCTGGTCATCGACGTGGGCAATACGCGCCTGAAATGGGCGTGGCTGACGAGCACGGGCCTCTCCGACCAGCAGGCCGTGGTTCACCGCGACGCCAAGGCGGGGATCTGGACGGCCGCGTTGTTCGAATCCGGCCAGACACCGAGGCGGGTGTTGATATCCAACGTCGCCGGACCCGTCATGGCAAAGACATTGGCCAGGATGACCAAGAAGGCCTTCAAGGTGAAGGCGGAATTCGTCACCGCCGCCCCGGAGTTCGACGGACTGGTGAACGGTTATCTCGATCCGAATCTCTTGGGCGCGGATCGATGGCTCGCCTTGGTGGGAGCCTGGACCAAGACCCGTTCCGCGCTCTGCGTGGTCGATGCGGGCACGGCGGTCAAGGTCGACAGCATCGATGCATCGGGTCACCACTTGGGCGGCCTGATCGTCCCCGGCATCCACATGATGCGCGAGGCGCTCATGAGCAAGACCAGCGACATTGCGAAGGCTGCGGAGCACAGCACCCCTTCATTGGCCGGCGTGCTGGCCAACAACACCGTCGGCGCGGTGTCCCGCGGCGCCGTGTTCGCCTTGGCGGGAATGGCCGACCGCGCGGCCGAGGTCATCGAACAGAGCACCGGCGTGAAGCCCAAGCTGTTCATCACGGGTGGCGATGCCGGCATGATCACGGGCACCATGCGCTCGCGCGGTGAAATCGTCCCCGATCTCGTGCTCCAGGGTCTTGCCGTGATTGCCTCGCGGTCCAACTGACGACGTCCGCTCGAGTGCTTCGCCCCGGCTCTCGAAATCTCATCACCGATGTCCCGGGTCTGTCCGTGGGCCACGCCACCGACGAGGCCGCCCGAACCGGCGTAACAACGGTGCTCTGCGCGGCGGACTGGCCGGCCGGCGTCGATGTCCGGGGCGGCGCCCCCGGCTTGCGCGAGACAGAGACCCTTGCCCCCGAGAACCTGGTGGGCCGCGCACACGCCGTGGTGTTGTCAGGCGGCTCGGTATTCGGGCTCGCCGCGGCCGATGGCGTCACCTCCGTGCTGTCCGGCCGCGATATCGGACTGCGCCTCAAGCAGGACTCGCTCGCCATCCCCATCGTTCCGTGCGCCGTATTGCATGACCTTGGGAACGGCGGCGACAAGCGCTGGGGCGCCACGCCGCCGTATCGCCATCTCGGCATTCGAGCCGTGGAAGGCGCAGCCGCCCATTTCGCGCTCGGCTCGATCGGTGCCGGACGCGGTGCGATGGCGGGACTCATGCAGGGCGGCTTGGGCTCCGCATCCCTTGCTCTGGACGGCGGCATCATCGTCGGCGCGCTGGTCGCGGTGAACTCGGTCGGCTCGGCAGTCATGCCGGATGGAAAGACCTACTGGGCTTGGGCATTCGAGATCGATGGGGAATTTGGAGGTTCGGCGCCGCCCGGGGCCGGAATGGACTTGAGCGATCCGACGCCCGAAGAGTCCCGCCTCGGGGAATTGGGACGATTGCAGGCCGGCGCCAACACGACCCTCGGTGTCGTTGCCTGCAACGCGGATCTGTCAACGGCGGAGTGCAAGCGGGTCGCCATGATGGCCCACGACGGCATCGCGCGGGCGATCCGCCCCGCGCACACGCCGTTCGACGGCGACACGGTGTTCGCCCTGGCGAGCGGCGGCCTCGAGCTCACACGCGATTCATTGCGCGCCGCGCACGTCGCCCGCATCGGATCGGCGGCGGCCGACTGCCTGAGCCGCGCCATCGCGCGCGCCGTCCATCACGCCCGGCTGCCTCAACGTCCCGCACCGGAGTAATCGACCCGGAGCGCCGTGGTCAGTCGATGTGGGCGAGGCTCAGCGTTCCGGGGGCGGGATCGACTGCGCGGAGGCTGAGCTGTTCTCGGGGACAGGAGCGGCGGCGCCAGGGGATGTGGTCGCGCTCGGCGGCGCCGGTTCGTCCGGATTCTCCGCCTCCAGTCCGACGGTGGCGATCACACCATCGGCCTTCTGCAGCACCTCGCGCGCATAGTCCCAATGAATCGCCACGGTGGTATCCCCGACCGCCTTCTGGAGAAGGTCGGAGAACTGCTCGACATTGGGCTCGAAGCTCTGCCCTTCGGCATCCACGGGAGGATGAGCCTCGAGCAGCAACTCGCCGTCCACCCAGGCGACCTTGATCGGCTCGTTGATGAGCCGCACCGGCGTGCCCACCGGCACCAGCGGAAACAGCGCTTGGACATCGTCGGGGTACATGCGGATGCAGCCGTGCGTGACGGGCATCCCGACGGCCTTCGGATTGTTGGTGCCGTGGATCAGATACGTGCCGTTGCCGGCGGCGAGGCGCATTGCATAGGCCCCGAGCGGATTGTCGGGGCCCGGGGGCACGCTCGCGGGCAGCGGGTCGCCATTGGCGGCGTGCTCTTTGCGGACCGATTCCGGCGGGTACCAGGTCGGGTCCTTTTGCTTGCCGATCACATGCGTCAACCCGAGCGGCGTGCGCCAATCCATCTTGCCGATGCTGACCGGATACGTGATGACCGTCTGCGGCTCGCCGCGCTTCGGCTTGGGATAGTAATAGAGCCGATGCTCGGGCAGGTTCACGACGATGCCCTCGTGCGGACCGGGGGGCAGGATGTGCCGGCCGGGAATGATCACCTGCTTGCCGGCGCCGGGGACCCAGGGGTCTATGCCGGGATTCACCCGGATGATCTCCTCGGAGCCGAGACTGTACTTTGCCGCCAGGTCGTACAGCGTGTCTTCGTACACGGTGGTGACGGTTTGGTCCTCGCCAAAGACCGCATCGTCCTTGTTCTTGAGCGTGTACACGGTTGCATCGGCGGGCGGTATGGCGCCCAGCGCGAGCGACACCGCCAGCGCGCCAAAATAAATTGCGGAGCGCGCGGCCCTGCGGCGGGTTCGAGCATCATTCATTGCGATAGCCTAGCATGAGCCGGTGGGCCCGCGAGGCGGTGGCTTCAGAGGCGCCGCGCAACCAGGTCCGCATTTTCACGAACGAAAGCCGTCCATCCCCCCGCATCTCCCCGCTCGACGATGCGCCGCTCGATGAGTCTCATGTAAGCCGCAGTCATGGCCTCGTCGTATCGATCGGGCTTCCCCAGATGGGCGACGTAACGCTGCAAGGAGCGCCGCATGTGGTCCAGCGCCGCCTCGAACGCAGCCCTCCTCAAATAGAGATAGGCGGCGCGTACATGAGCCGCGTGTCCGAACTCCGCCGCCGGCAACCGACAGCTTTCCAGGGCTCTCAAAAACTCATCGTCATCCATGGTACCAATGTACCATTATAGCATTACGACCTCACGTTTCCCATGGCCGGTGAATTCCCAGGCGCTCGCGACGCCGATGGCGAGCACTGGAATGAAGGCCGCGAAAACCCAGAAACCGGCGGCTCTTACCGCGGGCGCCGCGGCGCCGTCGGCGAGCCCGGCCGCGTTGGCAGCGATGCCCACGGCCGCGGTACCGACGGCGTAGCCGATCCTCTGAACCGTGGAGACCGCAGCCGAGGCGAGTGACCGCTCGTCAGCGTCGGCGAAACGCACCGTCCGCTGCACGATCGCCGGCCAGCACAGCCCGAAGCCCGCGCCCTGCAACAGTCCACACACGATCATGGCCACCAGCGAGCCTGCCGGAACCGCAATCGCGAATCCTGCGCTGCCGGCGAAGACCCCCAGAGCGCCTCCTCGAATCAGCCACGCGTCGGCCGACGATGTGGCCGAGCCTACCGACAAGGTCGCCAAGCTCCAGGCGATGGCCTCGCCCGCCAGGATGTATCCGGTGATCAGCGGACGGGTGCCGAAGAGAATTTTGAGGATCAAAGGCCCGTACGCCCAGAACCCGGTCGTCGCCGCCGATAGCGCGAACACCATCAGCAATCCCGCCCCCACCGGGTGCGCCGGCTGAAGCGTCTGTCGGGGCAGCATCGGGACCGTCGACCGCCGGTCGACTCGTGCAGCGGCGTAGGCGAGCAGAAGGCCGAGTACACAAGCCGTCCCCGCCACCAGGATGCGATTCGGCCTCTCGCCTGCCGACAGTGCACCCGATTCCGCGATGATCAGCGTGGCAGCCGACAGCAGGGCGAGCGGCAGCACCGGCCAGCGCGACGGTCCGGGTTCGGGCGTCGTCTTCGGCAGCCACCGTTGAGCGAACGCCCAGACGATCAGCCCCTGAATTGCAAAGGTCCAGAAAGCCCAGCGCCAGCGATGCGTCCCCGAGAACACTCCGCCGATGAGCGGCCCGAACAGCGAACCCGCGCCCCACACCGCCGCAACGATGCCGAATAACCGGTTCCACTGCGTCGGAGGGAACCATGCCTCGACCGCGACGTAGCAAACCGACAGCAGCATTCCGCCTCCCAAGCCTTGAATCCATCGGGCGACAATCACCACGGCCATATCGGGCGCAGTCGCCGCCGCGATGCAGCCGGCTGCATAGGCGAGGAGCGCTACGGTGACTACACGCTTGATGCCGAGCCTCGAGCACAGCGCTCCCGCGGCGGCGCCCGCGATGATGGCGCCGACTTCGTACAGCGACACCGTCCAGTTGATGTAGGCGATGCCGCCGACATCCCCGATGATGGAGGGCGCGACCGTGGCAGTCACCAGCGTGTCGGCCGAGTGCAGCCACACGCCGAGGCACAACAGACAAAAGCGCAGCATGGCGACGCTCGGTATGCGGCTATTGCGATCCATCGCCGTTGAAGATACAACCTCAAGCTCACTTAAGGTCAAGCGGGTCAACGTCCGTGGCAGCAGCCGCCCCATCGAAACCTCGATCCTTCAAAAACGCCGGCGTGCCCGGCGAGCGGGACCTGACCGTCGGCGCCGTCGCAGCCCGCTGCGGAGTGGCCGTCTCCACGATCCATTTCTACGAGGCCGAGGGCCTCATTCGCAGCATGCGCACCAGCGGCAATCAGCGGCGCTACCCGAGAGAGATCCTAAGGCGCGTGGCTGTGATCAAAGTGGCGCAGCGCATCGGCATCCCTCTTTCCGTCGTCCGCGATGCGCTGGCCACGCTCCCCAACGGCAGAACGCCGACGGCGCGCGATTGGAACAAGCTGTCGAACAGTTGGCGCGCTTTGCTGGACGATCGGATCGCGAAGCTCGTGAAGCTGCGCGGCAAGCTCGACGAGTGCATCGGGTGCGGCTGTCTCTCGCTCAAGGCCTGTCCGCTCAGAAACCCCGGCGACATTCTGGGGGAAGAGGGCCCGGGGCCGAGACTCCTGGAGATCGGTCAGCCCCGGGCAGGCCGGCTCACACCGCGAGTACGCTGAGCGCCCCGGGGCCGTATTTTCCCAGCGTCACCTCCAAGTCCACCCTCCCCGTCATGGAGCTGACGACGGCGGCGGCCGGCGGCGGCAGCGCGTTGGCCTGGTACACCTGGTCCAGACGCAGGTGCGCGCTCCCTTCCCTCAGCATCAGGCGGCTGCAGATATTCATCACTTCGCGCAGGTTGTCGTTCATGGCGGGGGTCAGCAGTTTGTTCTTCGCCGCCTCCTTGGCCGCGGTCGGCGGCAGCATGGAGAGCGCGGCGCCCGCGTTCGCGGCAAATGCGACGTTGCACGCGCACAGAGCGACCGGCGAACCATCGTCGGCGATGTATACGGCAAGAAAATTGCCGGAGGTTGGGGAGATGTCGAGCTTCGGCGCAGGTTTCACGGCCAGGCCGTCGAACAGAAAGCCCAGCAGATCTTTGACCTGCGCCGCATCGGGGACGGGGTGCTTGCTCATTTGATGTGCGGCTCGAGCGCTTCCTTGAATGAATCGGCGGTAAACGGCTTTGAAATCAAGAATCTCGCCCCCGCGCTCGCCGCACGGCTGCGCATCTCCGGCGTCGCCTCGGTGGTGATGAAACCGAACTTCACCTTGTGTCCCGCCTTGGTGAGGTTTTCGAGCAGCTCAATGCCCGTCATGTTGGGCATGTTCCAGTCGGATAGAACGATATCGGGCGGTGTAGCGACGATGGCGGCCAGGGCTTTTGCTCCATCCTCCGCCTCCGAGAATTCGTGACCATCGAATCCCGCGAGACGCAGAGTTTTGCGCACGATCATTCGCATCGCGAGAGAATCATCCACGATCATGATCTTCAATCAAGCACTCCTCATTGATAAGGCATACCCGAAAAGCCGGCGGGCCTTGGCGTCAAACCCGCCGGAAGATGGTCCTGCCGATCAGAGCATAGTCTTCCGAAACCTTGAAAACGCTTTCGGAATGCCCGAGAAACAGCAGCTCATCCTTCCGCTGCAACGCCGCAATGCGTCCAAGTAGTTCCTTTTGAGTTGCCTTGTCGAAATAAATGATCACGTTCCGGCAAAACACGGCATCCAATGGTCCTTTCATCGGCAGCGGCTGAACCAAGTTGAGCTGTTTGAAGGTGACGAGCGACGCGAGGTCCGGCGCGACCTGGTAGTGCCCGGGATTGCCCGCCAGCGGTTGAAAGTGCTCGCGGAGGCGCCGCTCACCGAGCGCCTCGAGGCGCTCCGCCGGATACACGCCGCGGCGCGCCGCCTCCAGAATCTGCGAGTCGATGTCGGTCGCGAGAATTCGGATGTCCCAGCGCTTGAAATCCGGGATCGCCTCGCGCACCGTCATCGCGATCGAATAGGGCTCCTCTCCGGACGAGCAGGCGGCCGACCAGATGCGGATCCGCCGGGAGGCTTCCGGTAGCCCGAGCTTCGGCCGCAGCACATGATCGCGCAAGTAATCGAAATGGTGTGATTCGCGGAAAAACGACGTGAGATTCGTCGTCATTGCATTGCAGAACTCGATCAATTCCGGTTCGTCCGACTCGAGCATCCGGCGGTAATCTGCAAAGGTGCGCAGCTTGAGGTGCCGGAGGCGGCGCGATATGCGCCCGTACACCAGCTCCATTTTCGAGTCCGCGAGACTGATGCCGGTGTTGCTCTTGATGAGGTTGCGCAGGGCATCGAAATCCGCCCGATCGAAGGCGAATTCACGCTCCCGGTCCGGGGATTGGACCGCGCGCGGCGACCCGGGTTGAGCTGTTCGTGGCGTGACGGAGGACATGATCAAAAAAGCTCGACGCTGCCGCGAGGCGCGATGTCCACGGCGGCCAAGCGCGCCTGCTCGGCATGCTGCGTGCGCTCGACTTCGCGAAGCAGTCTCAGCCATTCCTGGTTCGGCCGCTCGACGCCGTCCCGCAGCAGCGTGTGCAAGCGGTCGAGACCGGCGCATATGTGTCCAACCCGCTGCGCGAGCCGGTCATGGCACTGCAGGGTTACCACGGCTGCCTCGAGCGATGCTCCGATCTCGGCGCTCTGCTCGTCGACGGCGGCGAGAATCGGCGAGGAGCTGCCCAACTTGCCGAGACGCTCATTGGCGACCGCGAGGCGATGGAAGGCAAGGCCGAGATCTCCCCACTCCCGTTCCGCCTCCTGCACCGAGTGGCCGAGCTGCCCTCCCAGGACCTCGAGAAGCCGGGCGAATTCCTCGATCACCTCGCGAAGGCTCGGATCGGGGGTCCTTCGGGAGCCGAGCGGGTCGATTCGAGACTCGCCGCTCATCGGGCCACGCCCTTCGCGATGACTTCCCCGAGGCCGAGCGACGCGAGTGCGCTTTCGAGCGCACTCGACTTCCCGGAAAATTCCAGGCTTATTCCGCGCCGTTCAGCCTCGCGCACCAGCGCCAGCAGCAATTGCGCTCCGGCCGTGTCGATTGCGGTCACCCGGCTCACGTCGACGCTCAATGATGCCGCACCGGCGACGGCATCGAGGAGCCGCCGGTGAACGGCCTCCACGTCGCGGATCTCCAGGCGCGGCTCCAGCGAAATGACTTCGACCATGATCAGCCGTCCTCGATGCTGGAGGTGACCAGGGCTGCAACGTCGAGCAGCAGCATCAATTTGCCCCCCTCGACCATGATGCCCTCGAGGAACCGGTCGTCGACCTTGCCCGGCAGCGATGGCGGCGGTCGGATGGCGGACGGCGCGATGTCGTGCACCGAGTTCATCGCGTCCACAACCAATCCCACGGTGCGCTCGCCGCGGGCTCCCGGCACCCGGACGACCACGATGACCGTGGCTGGCCCGTATGGCGCCTGCCCCAGATGCAATCGAATTCTCAGGTCGATGACGGGCACGATTGCGCCCCGCAGATTGATCACGCCGAGCACGTAAGGGGGCGTGGAGGGGACCCGAGTCACCGAGTCCCAGCCCTTGAGTTCCTGGACCCGCACGACGTCGACACCATATTGCTCGCCGGCGAGTATGAAGCTGAGGTATTGCTGCTTCACCTCCTCCACCGCCTTGTGCACCACGGTCATGCCGCACGCCCGACCGACGCCGCGGTCCGCGCGGAGAATTTCGCGATGAGGCTCGGGACGTCCAATATGAGCGCGACCGTGCCGTCGCCGTGGATCGTCGCTCCCGCAAGACCCGGCACCTGCTTGTAGTTGCGATCGAGGCTCTTGATCACCACCTGCTGCTGCGCCTGCAGCTCATCGACGAGAATGGCGACCCGCCTTCCGTCGGACTCGGCGACCACCAACAGACCGCTCGCGATGTCGCGGCTGTCGGGCTCGATGTCGAAGATCTCATGCAGGCGCAGGACCGGCAGATATTCATCCCGGTGCTTGAACAGCTCGGCGTGCCCGCTGACCGTATGGAGATGATCCGGGCGGGGTTGCACCGTCTCGATGATCGACACCAACGACATCACGTAGGTCTCCCGGCCCACGCGCAGCATCTGTCCCTCGAGAATTGCCAGGGTCAGCGGCAGCCGGATGCGAATGGTGCTGCCTCGGCCCTGCTCGCTGGAGATTTGAACGTGGCCGCCGAGATCGGTGATGTTGCGGCGGACGACGTCCATGCCCACCCCGCGGCCCGAGACATCGCTGACCGATTCGGCCGTCGAGAAGCCCGGCAGAAAGATCAGATTGTGGATCTGCTCCTCGCTCAGGACGGCATCATCCGCGAGCAGATGCCGCTCGCGCGCTTTTGCGAGGATCTTGGTGCAGTCGAGACCCGCACCATCGTCCTTGACCTCGATGATGACGCTGCCGCCCTGGTGATACGCATTGAGCTCGAGCACTCCGGTTTCGCTCTTGCCTGACGCGATCCGGGCCGCCGGGCTCTCGAGGCCGTGGTCGAGGGAGTTTCGGACCAGGTGCACCAGCGGGTCCCCGATCTTCTCGAGCACGATCTTGTCCAGTTCCGTGTTCTCGCCACGCAGGCGCAGCTCCACTTTCTTTTCCAGCTTGCGCGACAGCTCGCGGACCAGCCGCGGAAACCGGTTGAAGGAAAAGCTGATCGGCAACATGCGGATCTTCAGCACGCTTTCCTGCAGCTCCCGTGTGTTGCGGGAGAGATGCGCGAGCCCGCGCCTCAGCAACTCGAGGTCTTTGCCCGCATCGGCACCTTCGGCAAAGCGCCCCAGCATCGATTGGGTGATCACCAGCTCGCCCACCAGATTGATGAGTGCATCGACTTTCTCCGTGCCGACGCGGATCGAGCTGGCATCCACGTTGGCCCTTGATGCGGGCGCGGCCGTGGGCCCTTCGGGCGCGGCGGCCGCCGCGGGCGCGACGGCCGCCGTCGGCGCGGAAGGCGGCTCGGGCATTGGAGCCGGTGCGCGGACTGCGGGTGCCGGCAGGTCCCCGGGTGATCCGGGCTCATCCAAGCGCTCGTAGCCGATCGACGAGTTGGAATCGACCCAGTCGAACACTTCTACGAGCTGTTCCTGGGTGACGGCGCCGTGCAAATCCAGCGTCCACGACAAATGACATTGCGTCGGCTCTATTTCGGTGAGCGCGGGCACTCCTTTGCTGAACACCTGGACCGTCAGCCGGCCGAGCGATTCGAGCTGCATGAACATGCGCAGCGGGTCGTTGCAGGTCTCGAACAGGCTCGCGTGCGGTACGAAACGGATGCGCCAATGTGCCGGCCCGCCTGGGGCGGCGGGCTGCACCAACGGACCGGCCGCAAACGCCGCGGCAGGCGCCTGCGCGGGCGGCTCCGGGGTCGCAACGGCCTCGGGCGCCGCAGTGGCCGTGGGCGCCTCTGCGGGATCGACCGGGCCCTCGAGTATTTCGATGAGCCGCGCCCCGACCGCGTCCGCCGCGGCGGGCCGCCCCGGCGTCCCTGCCCGGGCGAGCGCGACCATCTCCCGCATCGCATCGACCGCCTGGAGCAGCACCTGAACCGTTTCTGCGCTCACCCCTCGCGTGCCGTTGCGCATCTGATCGAGCAACGTCTCGACGGCATGCGTGAACTTCGAGATCTCGCCGAAGCCAAAGGTGCCGGCGCCCCCCTTGATTGAATGCGCCGCGCGGAAGATGGTGTTGATGGCTTCGCAATCGGACCCTCCCTCGAGCGACAGCAGTCCAGATTCCATCGCATCGAGACCCTCATCACTCTCCTGGAAGAAGACGTTGATGATTTCCGCCATTTCGAGATCGATCGTCATTGATCAGAGGACCTTCACGATGGTCGCGAGCAGCTTTTCCGGATTGAACGGCTTCACCAGCCACCCCGTGGCGCCTGCCGCCTTTCCCTGCATTTTCTTGTCCTGGCCGGACTCCGTGGTGAGCATGAGCATCGGCACGAACTTGTAGGCCTGGAGCTGGCGCAGTTCGCGCACCAGACTGATGCCGTCCATGTTCGGCATGTTCACGTCGGTGAGCACGAGGTCGACCGCGCTGGTGCGTGCGTAGTTGAGCGCCTCGACGCCATCGGCCGCCTCGACGACGGTGTAGCCGGCGCGCTTGAGGGTGAAGCTCACCATCTGACGCATGGAGGCCGAATCGTCGACTGTAAGAATTGTGGCTGTCATGAGAGTCCTCGATTCAAATTTCTATCGTGCGGTTCCCGTGGCCTGAAACACATCCGTGGCCCGTCGCTGCACCGCCCCGCTGATCTCGTCGAGCGGCAACACCTCGATGGCCGCGCCCATCGCAACCGCCTGGCCCGGCATGCCCCAGACCACGCTGCTCGCCTCGTCTTGGGCGATCGTATACGCGCCCGCCTCGCGCATTTCCTTCAGGCCGAGCGCTCCGTCCTGCCCCATGCCGGTGAGGATCACGCCGATGGCGTTGCCCGCGGCTTGCTGCGCCACGGAGCGAAACAGCACGTCGACCGAGGGCTTGTGGCGATTGACCGGCGTGCCGTCATCCAGGCTGCAGATGTATCGAGCGCCGTCGCGCAGCAGCATCAGGTGCCGGTCTCCGGGAGCGATATACACATGCCCCGGCAATACCTGCTGACCGTCCTCCGCCTCGCATACGGTCATGCGGCAACAGTCGTTCATGCGCTTCGCGAAGGGCGCAGAGAAGGCCTTGGGAATGTGCTGGGCGATCATCACTCCCGGCGTGTCCGGCTCGAACCCCATCAAGACCGCCTTGATGGCTTCGGTGCCGCCGGTGGACGCGCCGATGGCAATGATCCTATCGGTGGTCCGAAAGTGGCGCGGGGCGCGCTTGGGAAGCACCGCCTCGACGCTTTGCCGCCTGGGAACCTCGAGCGACGGGAGGAGAGCGCGCGGTCGGGCGTTCGCCGCCGCCTTGATCTTCTCGATCAGCAGGTCGCGGTAATCGCCTATCGTGGCGGCAATGTCGATTTTCGGTTTTGGCAGATAATCGACCGCACCGGCGGCGAGCGCGTCGAGAGTGATGGAGGCGCCGTGATCGGTGAGGCTCGAGACCATGATGACCGGCATGGGCCGCAATCGCATCAGGTTGCGCAGGAAATTGACGCCGTCCATTTTTGGCATCTCAACGTCCAGCGTGAGCACGTCGGGATTCAATTCCTTGATCTTGTCGCGCGCGGCGTAGGCGTCGCCCGCCGTCCCGAGCACCTCGATCGAGGGCTCGCCGGAGAGCAGTTCGGTGAGCAATCGCCGCACCAGCGCCGAATCGTCGACGATCAACACACCAATGCGCCTGTTGGGTCTCATCGTCGTTCAGTCGAACAATTCGATGTCGTCGCCGGCGGGCTGCTCGGCCAGCCGCGAGCGGTAACGCCCGTCGATCTCGGCGACGGCTTTCGACGCGAGCGGCTTCAAGTGCTTGAGCAAGACCCGGCCGGTCTGGGGAAAGAAGATCACGTGGCGCGGCGTGGTTCCTCCCACGTCGCGCGCCACGACCTTGAGCTTCTCGATCGCGGCGAATGAGTTGGCGAAGGCGATGTTGCGGGCGCCGATGTCGGTCATCGACGGAAGAATCCTTCCCCCTCCGAACAGCTTCATTTCCAGACGCTCACGCCGCGCGCCGAGCTTGAGTGTCTCGTTGATGAGGCTCTCCATGGCATATGCTCCATAACGGGTCGACGGCGTACCGTCGCCCATGCTCCAGGCATCCTTGCCGACCGACACGTCCTCAGGAAGCATGAAATGGTTCATCCCGCCGACACCGCTCTCCGTATCCCGCACGCAGGCGGCGATGCAGGAGCCGAGCACGGTGCTCACCACTTCGTCGCTGCGTGTCACATAGAATTCGCCGGGCAGGATTTTCGCGGACCAATGCCCGACATGCGCATCCCAGTATCGATGGACGTGCTCGAAGCCGGGGACGGCGAGGGATTTTGGCACCGCCGCCGATCGCGTCGAGAAGTTCGATAGATGCGCCATAGTGTCGGTGCCACGGATCACTGATCCGCTTCTCAGAATTCCTTCCATTCGCCGTCGTTGCCGTTTGCAACGGCCGCCCGCGCCTTGGGCGCGGTGGGCTTGGGCTTCGCCGCCCCTTTCCAGGGCCGCTTCCCGCCGCGGCGCTCGGCACCGCCGGAGGCGGTCGGCGCCGGGCCGGCCTCCTGCCGTGAGCCGCCTCCCGCACGTCCCGTCGCGATCTCCGACATTGCCGCCGCCGCGGCGCCCTTCGCTTCCTCCGGGACTTGGTAGCGATCCATCATTTCATTGAGCGACTTCGCCTGGGCGGCCATGCCCTGACTCGCGGCAGAGGCCTGCTCCACCAGTGCGGCATTCTGCTGGGTTGTCTCGTCGAGTTGCATCACCGCCTTGTTGACCTGCTCGATGCCGACGGACTGTTCCTGACTGGCCGCGGCGATCTCGCCGATGATGTCGCTGACCTTCTTGACGGAGGTGACGATTTGGTCCAGCGTCTGGCCGGATTGGGTGACGAGCAATGAGCCCTCCTCCACCTTCTTGACGCTGTCCTGAATGAGGCCTTTGATTTCCTTCGCGGCGGTGGCGCTACGGCCCGCCAGGTTGCGCACCTCGCTCGCCACCACTGCGAATCCGCGTCCCTGCTCCCCGGCACGCGCCGCCTCCACAGCCGCATTGAGCGCCAACAAGTTGGTCTGGAACGCTATCTCGTCGATCACGCCGATGATGTCGACGATCTTCCTCGATGCATCGTTGATTTCCGTCATGGCGCGGATGGCTTGCGACACGACGCTTCCGCCCTTGTCGGCCTGATCTCGCGCCGCGGTCGCCAGCTGGCTGGCCTTGCTGGCATTGTCCGCATTCTGCTTCACGGTCGAGGTCATCTCCTCCATGGACGACGCGGTCTCCTCGAGACTCGACGCCTGTTCCTCGGTGCGCTGGCTGAGATCGGTGTTCCCCTGGGAGATCTCCTCCGCGCCGCGCGACACTTCGACGGCGGCCGCCTGCACACGGCTGACGACTTCGCTCATGTTATCGATCAGCTGGTTGATGCCCTTGCCAATTTCCGCAAACACGCCGCTCTTGCCGTCCGTGGCCATGCGTTGGATGAGATCGCCCGCGGCGGCGCTCTGCACGAGCGCCTTGATTTCGGCCTCGATCGTGAGCTCGGCCGTTCGATCGGCCCATTCGACCACGGTGCCGAGCCGCTTGCCGGCCGCATCCATCATCGGATTGGCGGAGATGCGCAGGGTGCGCCCGCCCACGACGAATTGCGACGCGAAGGTCTTCGTCAGGCCTGCCAGCATCTTGCGCTGATGCGACGGATTCTTGTGAAACACATCGATGTTTGCTCCGAGCAGCCGGTTCGCATCGAAATTGGGCAGATCCTTGCGCAGGTCCTGCTGCGCAATCGACATCATCGTCTGCATCGATTGATTCAAATAGATCACGTTGAGATTGGAATCCGCCACCATCACGCACGAGCCCAGGTTGTCGAGCGCGCCCTTGAACGCCGCATTCATTTCGTTCTGATGCTTCTGCGCGGTGATGTCGGTCGCGTACTTGACGACCTTGAACGGCTTGTCGTTCATGTCCATGATCGGGTTGTAGCTCGCCTGCAGCCACACCTCCCGGCCATCCTTGCCGATGCGCTTGTATTCGCCCGCGTCGTACTCGCCGCGCCCGAGCTTCTCCCAGAAGCTGCGGTATTCGCTGCTTTCGCGATAGGCCGGGTCGACGAAAATGCGGTGATGCTTGCCTTTGATTTCCTCCAGGGAATACCCGGTGGCTTTGAGGAAGTTCTCGTTGGCGGTCAGGATGGTGCCGTCGAGATTGAACTCGATGACGGCCTGCGCCTTGTGCACCGCCCGGAGCTGACCTTCATAGTCACGGGCTTTTTGCATGGCTGCGTCGCTGTCCGCGGCGGATGTGAACATCTTGAATAGCTTGCTTTTGGCGTTCATGATTTTCGTGTGCTCGTGGCCATTAACCTGTTCCTTGAATGAGTGATGACGGGCTTGCGGCCGCTTGCCCACCGCCGGCGATATGCGCCGCGCCTTCGAGAGGCACCTGCTCCATGTCTCGATTGATCAGTTCGTCGACGTTCAAGAGGATCAGCATGTGTTCGCCCTGGGCGGCAAGCCCCAGGATGAAGGGCGGAGATCGCCCGCCCAGGCTTGGCGTCTCCTTGAGATGTTCGGGGGCTATATCGACCACGTCCCTGACCGCATCGACCACGAGGCCGAACTCCCGCGGACCGTCGGCCGAATCGACCGAGAGCACGATGATGACGGTGACGGGCGTGAATTCGGCCTGCGCCAGGTTGAACTTCACGCGCAGATCCAGGATCGGAACGATGGAATCGCGCAGATGCAGCACTCCGAGCACCTGCGGAGGCAGCTTCGGAATCTTGGTGACCGGCGACCAACCGCGAATTTCCTGAACGCGCAGGATGTCGACGCCGTAATGCTCCGGGCCGACCGAGAACGTCAGTACTTGCCGTGGTGCAGCAATATGGCCGGCGGTGACTAGGTCCGATTTCATGGCGATTCTTTCAATGGGTTGCTCCGTTCTCGCACGGTGTATTAGCGGCGAGCGAGCGGTCAGCTGAAGGGATCTGCATCCCACCTTGCGGCAACCCCGTAGTCTCTCGGGCGAAATCGTGTGAGACCGGCACCGGGTTGAGGGGTTTCCCCTAAAGGCATCCGCGTCAATTAAGGGTCCCGGCGGCTAGAACTTGCCGACGGTATTGATGAAGAATCCCTGACGCCGATAATTGAGATCGGTCAGATTGTCCGAGTAAGTGGTGAAGTTGTAGCCCACGCCGATCTTCAGATGATCGCCCATGTGTCGATACGCGCCGACCAACGCGCCGCTGCGCTGATCGCCCGTTTCGTGGATGGCGAGTCGCCTCAACTCCAGCATCCCGTCCCATTCGCGCACGATGAGCAGATCGGCACGTGCAATCCAGAGCTGCGCTTCGCTCGGGAACCAGTTGCCGACGGTTTGAGTGGGCTTGAGATCCCCGTTGCGGATCGCGTACTTGAATCCCACGCCGAGCCAATGAGTGGCTTGATACATGCTATCGATGTCGAAAACCCGGCTTTGCTGCGCATAATCGATGGTATTGCCCACCGCGCTCAACTGCGCGGCCGAAGGCTCGTCGTCGAACAAAGTGAACTTGAGCAGGGTGTTCCACCGATCGTCGCGCACCGGCCGCCAGGCCGCGCCGACGGCGATCTCGTGGAATGCGGCGTTCAGCGTCGAGCCGGCGGCGCCTTCGGTTTGCGACCAGTTGAGTTTGCCGAACAGGCGCCAGTCTTGATCGAGCTGGTAGGACAGGCTGTTTCGGGTGAGCATGGTGTGCGAGGCGCCCAGGGCCGCTCCGCTGGCGCCGTTCACAGCGCTCGGAAGGCCGGCGAGCGTCGCGCTCAGCGACGGCGTCGTCGGCGGCGTGCCTGCGGCGAAGACCGTGGGCGATGGGCTGCCCGCCGTGAAGTCGTCGTTTCGGTATTCGAGCGCGCCGCCATACTTGATCCTATCCCTGGAATACTGGAGCGTCGCGCTCACCGCGGTCATCCGAATGTCGCCGGCGAGCGGATCGGAGATCGTGCCGTGTTCGAACTTCAACCCGTAAGTCCATTGCTTGTTGGGCGTGAAATCCACGCCATAGACGCGGGTCAGGTTGTCCGATCCGCTGCCCGTCTGCATCCGTTCCTCTCCGTACAGGCTCGTGGCATCGTTGTAGCGATACCGGGTACCGGTGGTGAGCGTGCCTTCGCGGCCGTCGTTCAGCGCATCGGGCTGATCGGCCGCCAGGGTGTAGTTCAGATACACGTTGCTGCGATCGTCGATGCGGTAGTCGGTAGACACCTTCCCGCCGAATCCCAATCCGCCGCCCGAGGCCTCGGCGCCCAAGCGCGCGGCATCCGAGACTTGATAGGTACCGCCCACGCCGGCGCGGTCGTTTTCCGGCCGGGTCTCGGTGTGCTGCACGGTGTCTTGAATGAATCCATAGACATCCCAGGGGGGTCGCAGTGTCTTCGTTGCGGACGCTGGGGCGGCCGCGGGGCCGCCCGCGGGAACGCCCGTGCCGGCGCCCGCGCCGGCGTTGATCGCCGGGCCGGCGTCTGCGTTGCCATTGGTGGCGCTTGCACTGGTGTTGGCGCCCGCATTGGCGGCGACGTTCGCGTTCGCTAACGAACCGGCGGGCGCCGCGCCGGCGCCGAGCGCGCCGGCCGCCGAGGCCGCGGCCCCCGGCGCGGAAAGGCTGCCGGCGCCCGATGCCTTGTCCGTTGTCCTCGACGCGCTCAACACCGAGCCCCCCACCGGCGCAACGATCCCCGGACTCGGTTGATAGCCGACGGTCACCGCAACGTCCGTTCGCCGGCCGTTCTCCGACAACGTCGGGCTCGCATCCGGAATGACGTTCTCGCGGTCGTCGACACGCGCGCCGACGGCCACGCGCCAATGGGCGTCGAGTTTGTGCTCGATCCCGAGCTCGCCGCTGGTGACGCTTTGCGCCCCCGCCGCTGCGCTGTCGAGCTTGGCGGCGACCTGCGTCGCGGCATCGACCGGCACGCTGACCGAGGCTCCGTCCTGGTGCACTGCCATGCCCGGCGTGAGTTGACCGGGGCCCGAGAAGTTGGCGCCGCGGTCCTGGTAGTAGGCGCTGATCCGTCCTTTCATCGAGTCCGTCACCTCGGACAGATCGACGGCCGTCTCCACGCGCTCGGCGCTCGCAGGGCTGCCGTTCGTGGTCACCGGATTGAAGGACAGACCACCGGTGACCGAGGTCAGCATCGGGGTGCCCACACCCTCCGAATAGGCGTATTCGGATTTGATGTACGTGCCCGCCTTGTAGCGGTAAGTGCCGTTGACGCCGCGCAGATCCTGTTCCTCGCCCGGGTCGCCTTGATGGAAATCCGACACGCCGAGCTCGAGGTGGTCGCCGAACCATTGATCGACGTGGCCGCCGACCGAGAGCGAGCTCACGCTGGAGAAATCCGGGACATATTCGTAGGTTACGACCAGATAGACCGGATCTCCGCTCAGCGAGCCCGACTGCACCAGCATCTGGGCATTGGCCGTCGCCGGCAGCGGGCTGTGCAACAGGATGCTGCCTTGCATGTAGTTGATGTCGTAGTCCTGCGCCGGCACCAATTGCGTGACCGACAGCACCAGACCGGAGTCTCGGTCGCGCACCTGCACCCAGATCTGCTCGGAACCCACGGAGATGTCTTGATTCTGCAGGTAATACAGCGATCCGCCGGTGCCGCGAAATTCCTGCCGCGAATCGAGCGTTCCGGGCTCCGCCCAGAACGCATCGACGGAGCGCTTTTTTTCGCCGAGTGAGGTGGTCTCCGGTGAGCGGTACCGGATGCTCAGCCCATACAACGTGCGGGTGTATTGGATGAAATCCGTGCCCGAGAGACGGCTCTGAAAATCGCCCCACAGCACCGACGTGTCGCCCTTGTCGAGGCGCACATAAAACTTCCCCGAGGTCGGCGCATCCTGCACGGTCGTGCTGTCATCGCCGTACACCGGATAGTAGCGGTCGGGATCTATGCGGCGCAGAAGGTATTCGGGGTCCTTGCTGGCGAAGTTGCTGAACAGGTCCCTGACAGGCTGCTCCTGGGTGTCGGCGGCGGCGGTCAACAGCCACTGCCCCTTGACCAGACCCTTGTAGTAGAACGCGAGTTGACCGTTGACGTAATCGCGCCGCGCGGAGTTCGGATCGCCGGTCATCAGCGCGATCGGCCCGCTTACGCTGCCGGCACCCGCGGTGAAGTCGGCGAGACCGACGAAGAAGGAATCGTCGGTCGCTATGCTGAGGTTGCGCGCGAACTCGAGTCCTTCGCCGCGCGCGTTCAATATGTTCACCGTCACGCGCTGGGGGCCGCCCGGCAATATCTGCCGCGCAACGAAGTGACGATCGTCATCCACGGGAACCGGCATGCCGAGCACGGTGACCGCATCGCCGTCGGGGACGTTGCTCCCGCTCACGGTCACGGCGCCGCCGTGGACCGGAATGTTGCTCAAGGTCAGCGTGTTGTCGCCGTAGGCTGCCCGTTCGGCATCACGCAACGATTGGAGCGAATCCGGCGTGGAATCCGCCGCACCCCTCGAGATGTCGAGACGCCGCGGCTTGGTCTCATCGAAACGGCCCGCATGGTCGTACACCCGCAGCACATAGGTCACGTAAGGGGGCGTCGCGAGCGCCTGCGTGAACTTGAGCTGCGGATTCCGGGTCTCTGGCGGCACCCACTGGGCGGATCCGCCGACTTGCACCGGTATCACGGCGAGCGGCGCCTGCTGCA
This sequence comes from uncultured Gammaproteobacteria bacterium, assembly GCA_963748995.1. Taxonomy (GTDB): domain Bacteria; phylum Pseudomonadota; class Gammaproteobacteria; order Steroidobacterales; family Steroidobacteraceae; genus Bog-1198. The sequence goes on from CAVVKU010000013.1 coordinate 372,554, forward strand.
CGCTCTGATCCGGGCCGAACAATCGGATTTCGGAACGCTCGATGTAGCGCGGATAATTCGAATACGTGGTGATGCGCACGGGCTGCCCGACCACCGCCTGCCGCGGGATGGCGAGCGCGTTCAGAAAAGGCTTCTGCTCGAGTGGATCGTAGCGGACCTGAATGTCCGCGCGCGCCAATGCCACGTCGGCGCAGCGTTGGCGGTCCGCCTCGTTCGCTCCCTCGCGACGGTCGAGAGGAACCCCGTCCACGGTGATCCGAATCGGCGCCAACTGATTGGCCGCATCGCCGATGCAGCGGTCGGTCCTCGCCAGCGCGACGGTGGCCGGCGCCGCGGGCGCCGCCGTACCCGAATCTGCGGACGCGGGCTCATCCACCCACACTGAAATCTCGGCGCGGCGGTTCCGTGCGCGCCCGGCGTCGTCGTCGTTGGGCGCGATCGGCCGACCGGCGCCGAAACCTTGGATGGCGAAGACATCTTCGGGCAAAGCGAGCGCGACCTCGAGATATTCGACGACGCGCGCCGCGCGGGCCTCCGACAAGCGCTGATTGGTGCCGAAGCGCCGCAGTGCCCCGCGCACCAGCCGCTGGGAATCGGTGTGCGCCCCGACCAGCACGCGCCGCGGCTTCATCGCCCGGAGCGAGGACGCGGCGGCATCCAACGCCACCCGCGCCTCGGCGGTCAGCTCGTCGCTTCCCGACGCGAAATTGGCGTGCTGCGCGGTATCGACCAGCACCAGGGTCTTTACCGGTGCCCGCGCGGGAATCGTGGCCGCCGTCGCGGTCAGGCGCCTGATGACCGCGATCGAGGGCGGAACGTCGGGCTCTGCCCGTTCGGTATTTGGCGGCGCATGACCCGCTGGAAGTTGGGTGCAGGCCAAGGTGCCGCCCACCAAACGCCGGCACGCTTGCGGATCCGGACTTTGCGCGCGGCCGATGCCGGCCGCCGCGATCATCACGAGTCCCGCGACGGGCATCCACGACATGCGCGCCCGCGCGGTCATGGTGTGCCTCCGCCGTCGCCCGATGCGTGCCCGCTGCGCACGATGTCCTCTTCGATGCGCAGTGGGTGGCGGCATGCTCTCGTCGTGCAGAGCGCCTCGACCGCGCTCTTCAAGACGCGCAGGCGCTCGTTCACCTGCGCGTCGGATTCCGTGTTCGCCGCGTAGGCCAGGCGCACGATGGATGCCTGTGCATCGAGTGATGCGACCAAACCGTCGAGGCGTGCAGTGACTTGCGGCCGAAGCGCGTTGCCCTCGTAGGCGGCATCGCTCACCTCGATTCGCACCACCCGGTCGATGGTCGCGCCAAAGTTGAGCTTGGAGACCTTGCCGGCGGTCAGGCGCACCGTCTCCGGGTTGTCCGTGGTCAGCCGGTAGCCCGAGGGCAGCGTGCGCTCGTCGACCTTGACCACGAAATTCGATCCCATATCAGCGTTCGGGATCACGGGGCAGGCGATGTGATAGCGTCCTTGCGCGTCCGTCGTGACCAAGAGGCCCTGGGCGGTCACCAGGCGCACTCCTGCAATGCCCTTCTCGCCGGGATCGGGCAGGCCGTTGGCGTTGGCGTCGTCGAACACCTTGCCGATGAGATCGGGACAGTCGAAGCTCGGGTCGCCGACGATGCGCACGGTGGCGCTCGCCACGTTCGAGATCAGCGCGTGCGTGAGGCTGTTGTAGGCCATCGCTTGATTCACGAAGTCGCCGCCGCCGCCGCCCGCGCCGACCGTCAGCACCAGCGTGAACGTCTTGATCTCGCCCGCCGCGAAGCTCAAATGCGTCCACGCGAGCTCGCGGCCGTTGACGGTGGGGTCGAGGCGTTTGCCGTCGATAGAACCCGAGCCCGCGCGGAAGTGAAAGCCGGCCGGCATCAAGTCCGTGACCGTGCTGTTCACGATCGGCGTGCTCTTGGGATTTTTGGCGATGATCGTATACGGCACGGATTGGCCGGCGGACACGTTCACGAGCGGCGAGGTCTTGGTCAGCACGAGCGCCCCATCGGCCCCGCCCGGGATCTCACCAAAGTTGACGACGGCCGCTTTCCCGCCGAGCGTCACCGCGACGGGCGTGGGCGTGTCGCTCAAATAACCCGCCGACGTGACCACCGTCACGCTGTATCGCCCGCTCGTGGGTGTGGTGAAGGTGTACACGCCGCTGGTGTTGGTCACCGCGGTTGCAAGTACGCGCCCCCCCTCCAGGAGCTCGACCGTCACGCCCGCGAGCACGCCATCGCCGGCGTCGAAGAGCGCATCCTGGTTGTTGTCGAGAAACACGGTGCCGGTCAACGATGCCGCGGCGCCCGTTATGGTGGCCGTCGCGCCGGTCTTGCCCGGATCCGAGAGCGTGGTGGTCGTGCCGATGGACGCATCTATCGTGGAAGTGCCCGAGGGCGGCTGGGTGTACCCGATGCCGATGGGGCCCACCGACGAGCCGGCCGCGAGGCTCGCCGGCATTCCGTTCAGCGTGATCACGCCGGTCGCGGGAACGTAACTGTAGGAGACGCCCGGCGGCAGACCCGTGAGCGTGGGCGGGACTGAGAGATTCGGTGCGATCGTCAGGCTGAACGTGGTGCCGCTCGCCGTACTCGGTCCCGAGTTCGTGAACAGCACGGTGCCGGCCACCGGCTGCCCCGCGTTCACGTGCGGGGGGAAGCTCAGCTTGGTCGCAAGATCCGCCACGGCAAGCCCCGTGACGGCGGCAGTGGCGGAGTTGTTGCTCGGATTAGGATCTACGGTCGTGCTCGCGACCGCCGCGGCGACCGTGGACGTCGCCGATGCCGGTTGCACATAGGTCACGTTGATCGGCCCGAGTGCGGCGCCCGCGACCAGGCTCGCCGGCATGCCGGTCAGCGTGATGACGCCGCTCGCGGGCACGTAGGCATAGGTAGCTCCCGCGGGAAGACCGGAAAGCGTGGGCGCCGCGGCAAGATTCGCGGCAACGCTCAAGCTGTAGGTCACAGCGCTTGCAGTGCTCGGCCCGTTGTTCGAGAACTGCACCGTGCCCGCGACCTTGAGTCCGGCATTCGCGTGCGCGGGAAAATTCACCGCGGCGGCGAGATCCGCCACGGGGGCGCCGCCGACGGTCACGGTCGCGCTGTTGTTGGCGGGATTCGGGTCGCTGGTCGTCGCACCGATCGTCGCGGTGACGACGGAGGTTGCGGCGGCGGGTTGCATGTAGGTCACGCTGATCGGGTTCAACGCGGCGCCCGCGGCCAGAGTCGTCGGCATGCCCGTCAAGCTGACGACACCGGTGGCGGGCACGTAGGTGTAGCCCGCGCCGGCAGGCAACCCGCTGAGCGTCGGCAGCGCGGCCAGATTGGCCGGGACACTCAAGGTGAACACCGTTCCGCTCGCCGTGCTCGGTCCATTGTTCGTGAACGAGACCTTGCCCGTCACCGGCTGGCCGGCGTTCACGTCCGGCGGGAAGCCGAGACTCACTGCCAGATCGGCTGCCGGTGTAACGGTGGTCAGCGCCGTCGATGTGGGAGTCGGATTGCTGTTGACGACTCCCGCGGGCGCACCGATCGATGCCGTGTTGGCGATGTTGGCAGCGCCTGCGGCACCACTCACCGCCAAGGTGACACTGCCGCCGTTCGGCAGCGTCGGGATGGCGATGCCTGGGCCCTGGAGGTTCGCGATCGTAAGCTGCGCCGCCGTCGGGCATACGGCGCCCCCGGTGGCGGCCGTGCAGGTCACGCCGGTGGCGCTGAAGTTGGCGACGGCGGGATCCTGCACCAGTGCGCCCGAGGCGGCGAGCGGACCTTGATCGCCGACCACGAGCAGGTATCTGACCGTACCGCCCGCTCCTACCGTGGGCGGCCCGGTTTTCGCGATTGTCAGGTTGGCCCGGTTCGCGCTGTTGGTGAATAGGCAGTTGATGGCATCGCCGTAATGCAGGGTCGGGAAGGTGTATGTGCTGGCCGCCTGATTGGTCGGAAGCACCGTCGATGAGCCGCTGACGGACGAATTGGTGCAGGTGAGCGAGATCGCGTAATCCGCTACGGGAGTGACGCTGCCCGCCGCCGGCACTTCGCTGACCACGAACGGGTATCCGGCCGCAATCGTGGACAAACTTGCGGCCGGGAACGGCCCGGCGCCGGCGCCGGTTGTTGCGCCGGTGCCCAAGATCTGGCCACCCGGCGTGCTGATGCGGTAGGTGAACTGGTCGGCGGCGTTGGCGCGCGCGCCGGCGAACTGGGCGGTCAGCGCCACCGACGCATACCGCACGGCGAATAGCGCCCCCTGCAACCCGCTTCCGACCAGCTTCGCCGAGATGACGGTCGGATTGTTGAATGAGGTGAACGCAAACGCGCCGACGGTGCCTGCGACGCCCGTTTCGGTGACGGTTGCGGTGTTGACCCCCGTGAGCCCCGGGTATTTGGTTCCGAACGGGATCTGTGCCGCTTGAGTCCACGCGCCACCGTTGGTGGTGAATTGCAGTGATTCACCCTGATTGCTGGATTCCCCGTCCGCCGCCACGATGGCATACGTGTCCGTCACCCCGCTGCCGGGCGGCGGGGTCACCGAGATGTTGTTGAGCACCACCTGCACCGTCGAGCCGGTCTGCGACTCGTAAAGAACCGGGTTGCCGGGAATGCCGATGAACCCGCTATGCCCGATGGCGGAGCCGGACCAGGAAGGCACCACATGCGCATTGAGCGCGGGACTCGCGCGGTTGGTGCTGACCTGCAACGTCAACCGCAGGGTGGAGCCGTCGGGCAGCGTGAATGTGAAGGGTTGCCCGCCGGCTTGCGCTTGGGCGTCGGAATAGCCGGTGAAGTCCAGCCAACAGTAGTTTTGGTAGTCCGCCGGTGCCGTCCCTGCGCTCGCGGCGGGGGCGCAGGTATTGGCCTCGACCGCACCCGCGAACGCCGCGAACAGCAGTCCTATCAGACTGACCCAGGCGGCCCGGGCGCGTGAAACCCCGCGAGGGCCGGCCTCAAAAGGCCAGCCGGTGGGTTTGCGGCCCTTTCGAGCTGTCCCTGAAGCGCACATACCCGGGACGTTTACATATTGTGGCGGGTTCCCCTGTGCGCCCGCTCCCAAATGCGGGCAGGCCTGGTCCGAGGAGACCGGGGAAACCCTTAAAATGAGAATCAGGTTCGCTTTCCGGCTCCCACGTTGACCGCGAACCGAACGGTGCGGAGAATCACGCCCCTCTGCATCATGCCTACCATCCACCGCCTCAGCGAACCGCTGATCGTCAACGCCCTCGGCGGCCTGGAGGATCCCAATCGCGCCGATGCTGATTGTGACGCGAAGCCGATAGCGCTCGAGGAACGGGTTCTGCGCGACGCCCACGCCTCCGGCCTGACCGCCGTCAACGTGACGTTGGGCTACATATCGGGTCCGAAGGAGCCGTTCGAGTCGAGCGTGCGCGAGGTGGCCGACATGGATGCGCGGATTCGGGCGAACGCCCGGGACCTGCTCAAGATCTATGGCGCCGCCGACATCGTGCGGGCGCAATCGGAGCGGCGCATCGGGATCATCTATGGCTTCCAGAACGCCGCGATGCTGGGAGCCGATGCGTCGCGCGCCGATCTATTCGCGAACTTGGGCGTGCGGGTGATCCAGCTGACCTACAACCCGGCCAACCAGCTCGGCGACGGCGCCATGGCCCCGCAGAACCGCGGCCTGACCCCGTTCGGCCGGGATGTCATCGAGCGGTTGAATGCCAACCGCGTCATGGTCGACCTGTCGCACAGCGGTGAGGCCACCTGCTTGGAGGCGGCGCGAGTCTCCAAGCAGCCGATTTCCATGAACCACGTCGGCTGCCGCGCGCTCAGCGACCTGCCGCGCAACAAGACCGACGAGGAACTGAGGCTGGTGGCATCCAAGGGCGGCTTCGTCGGAATCTACTTCATGCCGTTCTTGAATCCGTCGGGCCATGCCACGGCCGACGACGTGGTCGCGCACATCGATCACGCCGTGAACGTCTGCGGCGAGGACCACGTCGGAATCGGGACGGACGGCACCGTGACCGCGATCGACGATCTGGAGGCCTACAAGGCCACGCTGGCCAAGGAGGTTGCCGCGCGCCGTCAGGCCGGAGTCAGCGCGGCGGGTGAGCGGCCCGACACCTATCCTTTCGTGGTGGACCTGCGCGGCGTCAACCAGTTCGTCGACCTTGCGGACCGGCTGCACCGGCGCGGTTACTCGACGCCGCGCATCGAGAAGATCCTCGGGCGCAATTTTTTGCGCTACGCCACCGACGTTTGGGGCGCGTGAGCCGGCGGACGCACGAAGCGGTAGGCGTTTGTACGCTCAGCTCTCCGTGACTTTTGCGAGGGCTTGCGGCTCGGTCCACCAATTGCGCAGCAGTCCCTCCGCGGAATACAAGGCCAACGCCGCCCAGATGATCACGAAGCCCCAAACGCGTGCGCCGCCGAAGGGCTCGTGGAACATCCAGATGCCGAGCAGCAGCTGCAGCGTCGGAGCGATGAATTGCAACAGCCCGAGGGTCGAAAGCCTGATGAGCCGCGCTCCCGCGGCGAACAGCAGCAGCGGTATCGCGGTGATCGGCCCGGCCGCGATCAGCAGGAGCCGCAATGCGAAATCGGCTTGCAAGAAAGCGTTGTCCCCGATGAATGCCGTCCAGACCAGATACGCCGCCGCCAACGGGAATAAAAGCAGTGTCTCGAGCGACAGGCCTTCGAGCGGGCCGAGCGCCGCAACCTTGCGCATCAAACCGTAGAACCCGAACGTCAGAGCCAGCACGACAGCGATCCACGGGAAGTGGTGCCCTTGCCACGTCAACCACAGAACTCCGAGTGCCGCGATGGCGACCGCGAACCATTGCGCGGGGCGGAGCCGTTCGTGAAGCAACGCAAAGCCCAGCACGATGTTCACGAGCGGATTGATGAAATAGCCCAGGCTCGCGTCGATCACGTGACCATTGGTAACCGCCCATATGTAGAGGAACCAATTGCCCGACAGCAGGGCGGCGCTGACGGTGAAAGTCGCGAGGAGCCTCGGTTGCCGGGCCAGCGGGCGCAGCCACGACCATTGCCGGCGAAACGCCAGCACGAGGGACAGGAACACCAGCGACCAGATCATCCGGTGCGCGAGCACCTCGATGGGCGAGACCGACCTCAGCACGAAAAAATAGGCGGGAAAGAGACCCCAGGCCACGTACGATGAGGCCGCTAGAACGACGCCCTTGCGCATGATGGAGGCGCGCTACCTCGGCCCATCCGGATTCGGCCGATCGGCAAAAAAATGCGAAGTGCGGCGCATGCAAGAGAAGTTTAGCAGAGGTCCCGGGGCCACGCCGCCGACAGGCCCAACCAGTGAGCTACGGGTTCGACCCCAGCGGCAGCGTCAACCGGCTCGCGCGCTGCGCGTCGTGGAAGATTTTGACGTGTGCGATGCGCGCGTCCTCGATTTTCTCGTAACCCATGCGCCCGCCGGTGTTGAAGTTCTTCTGGTAGTTGGGTGAATTGAGCGGCGCTATGGTCACGCGAAGCCGCGCACCGGCGGGAATCCGCCGGGCCAGCCAGCTGAACTCGAATGGAATCTGCACGGTTTGTCCGGGCAACATCAATTTCTGTTCGAACGGACCATCGCGAAATCGAGCGCGGCGAATATCATCGCCGAGGCGAATCGCGGAACCATCGGGCAGCACCATCTGCACCTCGGCCCACAGATCGAAATCCGGGGTGTCTGATTCGCACGTCAATGCGAGATGCATTTGACCCGCGATTTCGGTGTCGCGCTCGAAGGGCTCGGAATGAAACGATAGGGCGCGCTTTTGCAATGCGCGAAACTGGCTGGTGAGATCCTCACCGGCGGCATATTTCGCCACCTCGAGCTCCGGCAGCTCATGAGGATCGCTCACGAGGATGGCAGGCGGCTCCGTGTTGCGGGCCTCGCGGCTGAGCTGCCCCGAATGGAATACGTCTCCCGGCGTGCCATCGGAGTCCCCCAGATAGAAAGTTAGCTCCTTGCCGGAAGATGCAGCCTCCAAACTGTCCGCGTACCGCCATTCATCGGCGCCGAGCATGAAGTAGGCGACATGGTCGCGCAGCAGCGCCGGCTGCGCGCCTTTTCCCAGCGCAAAATCGTACCAGTCCGCATGCAGCTTCTGCATGTCGACGACCGCCGCGGCAGGGATTGGCACGCCCTCGATCACCGCGGTCGGCTCCTGCGTCCCCGAATGATCCCAGGGGCCGATGATCAGATGGTGCCGTGCCACGGCGGCGGCCGGCGCGTGAGCCATGTAATTGCGGTAGTAGCGCAGCGTGCCGGGCTGATCATCATCGTAGTAGCCGGTCGCGGTGAGCACCGAAAAATTCATGCGTGCGTAGCTGGCGCTCTTTGGTTCGGCGGCGAGGTTGAATGCGCGATCCCCCACGTGAGCCAGCCAGACCTCGAACATCGGTCTCTTTTGTCCGCGCACATCGAGCATCCACCAGTCATCCTGGGCGATGCCGAGTGCGCCCGCCAGCTCGCTGAAGGGCCGGTACGCCGCGTACTGCTCGAGCATCTTGCCGGACCAATAGGCTTCGTTTCGCATGAAACCCGAATTGAGCGAACGGCCCGACACGTACCCGAGGATCACGGTGGTCCACGCCTGGGGAATTCCATTCGTGTTGGGGATATCCCATCCCGGATAGATGGGAGCGTACGGAGCGATGGCGGCGAGGTGCGGCGGCAACTGGGCCGCGGTTTGCCACTGCGTCATCCCCACGAACGAGCCGCCGAACATGACGACCCTCCCGTCGCTCCAGGGCTGCGCTGCGATCCATTCGACCAAGTCGTAGCCGTCGCGGCCCACCTGCGCACCGAGGCCGTCGCTCTTGACGCCGCCCGATCGCCCGCGCCCGCGCACGTAAGCCTGGACGAACGCATATCCGCGGCCGGCGTAATAGCCCGCGGAATCTCCGTGGCGGCCGCCATCGATGTCATATTGGGTCAGTGTCAGTACCGTCGGCAGCCTCCCCGCCGGGTGGGACGGTTGGGTGATCCACGCCTCGAGCTCGACGCCGTCGCGGGCCTTGATCATGCGGCTCATCTGGATGTCGTAGCCGGGACCGACCTGCGGGCTGCCCGCGGCATCCGCAGCCAGGGTGGCCAGCGGCATGCAGAAGATCAGGCACCAAAGCGGACTGAGAGTGCTTCTATTGATGATGGACATTCCGGGTCACCAACCAATCGGCGCATGATACTCGTGTTGCCCGAGGGCGCCGTCGCGCATAATCGCACCCCATGCCAACCGCCCGCATCGAAGTTTACGTGCAGCCGCGTGCCTCGAGAACGGAGATCGCGGGGCTGCACGACGGGCTGATCAAGATTCGCGTCGCGGCGCCGGCGGTCGAAAATGCGGCCAATCTCGCGCTGATCGAGTTCGTTGCGAAACGCCTGGGCATCGCGAAGCGCAGCGTGCGGGTCGCATCAGGAGCGGCAAGCCGCAGGAAGGTACTGGAGGTCGACGGGGTGAGCCCCGGCGAAATCGCCGACAAGCTTGGGGCCGCCTGAGGATTCGGGCGGTGCTCCCCGGTGGTCGAGTGCTGATACACCTTGCGGCCTTGGAAGAACGTCATTTCAACCTTCACGTTGCCGATTTGATTTGCCGGTATTTTGAATAGATTACGATTCAACACGATGAAATCCGCCGACTTTCCGACGATGATGGATCCGGTTTCGGCCTCCCGGCGTAATCCGGCAGCGCCACCGAGCGTATAGATCCGCAGTGCATCCTCCAATCCGATGGCCTCCTCAGGCCACAGAGTCTTCGGCGAATGATGATAGGGGTCGCTGCGGGTGACCATCGCTTCGATGCCGCCCCACGGGTCCATCGATGGCACCACGGAAGGCCAATCGGAGCCCGCCGCGAGCCCGGCGTGGGTAGCCAGGAGCGATCGCATCGGCCAATAGTGCTTCGCACGCTCTCCGACCACGGCGATGACGGCGTCGATTATCGGCGACGGGTACCATATCACAGGAGAGAACTCCGCCACGGCATTGAGCTGCGCGAAGCGGTTGAGGTCCGGTGGCGCAATGTAGCCTGCATGCGCGAGCTCGTGGCGCAATTGACCGTCAGGATTCGCCCGGCGCGCCGCCGCAATCGCATCGAGGCCCTCTCGAATGGCCCGATCACCGGCCGCGTGCATCTTGACCGTATAGCCCCGCTTATCGAATTCCACGACCTCCTTCTCTAATACATCGGGATTGACGTGAAGGTCACCCGAGACCCTTCTGCCCTGGGCATCGGGTAAATAGGGCTCGAGCATGGCTGCCGTGCGTGCTTCGGTCGGTACCCCGTCCAGGTATATCTTGACGAAATTGGTGTCGACCAGATTGGACCGGTAGGCCTCACGCACATTATCAATCTTGTCGTAATCGAGTATCGTATCCGGCGTGACCTGCATGGCGAGAGTGGAAATGCAGGCCGCTACGTACAACGACAATTGGCCCCGTTTATCCGCAGCCACATAGGCCGCGATGGCCGGTGTCGCGGCGTCCGCTTCTTTCAGACCAATGAAGCCGAAGCGATGCGCGATCTCTTGGACATGCTGGACGCTGCGGCGATACTCCGCCTCGCTGCGCTCGCTCACCACCGCCTGGATTTTCTCCGCTGCCGCCTCAAGCGCAATGCCGTCGGGTCTGCCGCTGCTGTCCCGTTCGAATCGCCCGCCGCCGGGGTCTGCTTTCTTAGCATCGACGCCGGCGAGCCGTAACGCCTCGGAATTGGCCCAGACGTTGTGCCCCGTATCGTCCCGCAAAATGATCGGCCGACCCTCAGCGACCCCATCGAGCCACCGACGCGGCGACCGAATCGGATTACGCTTGAAGAAATCGCTGGCCCAGAAACCGCCGCTCACCCATCCGCCTTTGGGCGTTCTTTTGGCGCACCCAGCGATCGCTCTTCGCACCTGCGCCGGCGTCGCAGTCGAAGGGAATATGCAGTCGTACAATTCCCCCATCGCGCCGTCGACCGCGTGCACGTGGTCATCGACCAGCCCCGGCATGACCATTCGACCTTTAAGGTCCACCACATTAGTCTCCGGACCGATGAACGCGCGAATCGCTGCACCACTGCCGACGGCCAGATACTTGCCATCAGCGACCGCGAAACTCTCGACCCATGGCTGCGTCGGATCCTGCGTATAGACGGCACCGTGAATGAACACTCGATCGGCGATCGCTCCCGGCGCAGCGGCTGCAACCCCGAGGCCAAGGCAGGACAGGAGCGCGCAAGCGAGCAGATGCCGGCCGCCGCGATCCACTTTACTTCTTCTCCGGCGAGTAGCGCGCCCATCTTCCCGTGACGCTAAGAAAGCCTTCCAGTGGTGCGCCCTCGCAACGTCTTCCACTTGAGGAGGCAGAACCAATCGCTCCTGTCCCCCTGCGGGAACGGTCGGCAGAACCGCGAAGATCCCGCCAAAGATTCTCATGCGCCAAACCCTGTAAGTAGTCTTGGAATTACCATATAAAGCCTAACCCAAGGCGCGATCGTACGTTTCTTGTCATTTATTAGGTGTGCTTGATAGCTTAAAGAAGACAGCTGATAAAAAGGAGAATAAAACTATCAGTGACCCGGGAAAAATCGCGATGCCGGACTACGAATCCTCAAGATGAAAGTGCACTGCAACCTTTCTCCGAACACTTAGCCTTTAATCACTTTAGGACTCGGTCGCAGGAGAAATACCGCGATCCATCGCGCATTAAAGATCAAGATTAATGCCACGACCATGTCGACAGCGCTCTCAATTAGTCGTGAAAGATCCCGACCCGCCAGACTTTGAAGTGGTTGATAGTTTGCACGATATACCGCGATGATCTCCAAGTCTCTAATGAGTGCAGGAAGGACCCGCCCGACCAGCATCCAAAGGCCCAATACAATACAAGCAACGGTTGCGGTCTCGGCAGCAGAAATACTGTTGGCGATATTATCGGGAGCGGCAGGCATGAGTTTCCGAGCAATGACTAGCGGATAGCGCCAAACTATCAACGCAATGGCGCAAAGAACAATTGATATCACGTAGGCGGCACCTGCTCCGTTTCCCACTGAATCGCGAAGCGATACCCCGACACCAATCATCTGAATACCCGATATGAAAAGCCAAATTGCAAACAGCCGGGCGAACAATCCTACGAGTTGGTGAGGTGTCATAGTGTGCTCAACCTATTGGCTATGCGACCGTAACGTCGGGTAGGAATGTGTCCCATCATAATCGCGCACTCCCTGTGTCTCGCCGGGCATTCACTATCGGCATGAGCATACCGCAGGCATCGAACGGCTGCTTTATGGCTGGCAGTTGGGCAACCCGACCGCCCGAAGTTGGCCGATCAGCGACCGATTGTCGGGCCGAAGGCTGCCACTCAGTTAGAAATCCAATGCGCTTTATATCCTCGTGGGGTCCATCGGCGCCGCTCGCGAGCTGTCACGGCACAAGAGCTAGTCAGTTCGGTGACGCAGTGGAAGGTTTCTATGCTTTGCCAGAGTTATATCATCCGAGTGAGCGAACCACGGCAGCGTAGAATTCGCGATCATCCCAAGTGGCGATCGACTCGCACTCGGCCGCGATCGTTGCCGCCTGTTCCGGCATGACGTTAATCACTGTAAAGCACATCACTATATCGCCGTCCGATGCAACGTAACGCGCCGTGCGTGTCTGCGCGTGGTACGCATGTAAATGACCGGGACCCATCTCATCGAGCAAGCTGCGAAGTTCATCGCCGTTCGGAATTGCAGCAAGCAACCGAATCATCGCCGGCGTATCGGTTAGCTTTGCGGACGCGACGTAGACGCTTCCCACTGCTGGCTCGTTCACGCCAGCACCAGCATCATTGTGAACCGCGAATATCTGCAATGGGAGCTCCAATTGCATCCACCTACGCAAATAGATCATTTGCCGCTTGGCTCGTCAAACATGATTGGGACGTCAGCTTTCTGGAATGCATTCCGACCCATTGAATGACCAAGATTGGCCGGTTGGAGCCCGTGGCGTCGGCCATTACGGCCAATGCGCACTCTCGACCCGGAGCCGCCCTTGGTGAGCGGCTGCTCCAGATCGGCCTCGCAGGCCATCGCCTAGGATGAATCATAGAGGCGTTTAACTAGTGGGCCGAATGAAGCAATCGCCCACAAATTGAAGAGCAGGTGAAGTACGCCGACATGCTGAAAGAGCGAGGTAAATAGCCGCCACCATTCTCCATCCGTCGTGTAGGGCCAAAGCTCGACCCCATCGACCTATGGGTTGCCCGAGATGATCTTCCCGTCGGCCATCATCAGGTCGCCCGGCTTCATGCTCGCCGGGCAGGCGCCGAGATACCTGGCATCGATGATCACCACGGTCTCCACCTTGCCCGCGTTCAAGTGCATCTCCGTATGCGACGCCGTATCGCCCTGGTTCGTATAGACGACTTTCGTGACCGAGCCGGCGTTCGGCCCCTTGGCGCAACTGCTCTCCTCCACGTAGGTATCGGGCGATGGCCGGCTGACGTGCGAGGTGCACTCGTTCTTTTTCCGGAGCTCCTCGCCCTTTGCCCGCATCGCCTTCGTGGTGTCGTTCGATTGGCACATCTTCACCGCCGGGTCGGGAACCGTCTTACCCTGCTGGGTATGCGTCCCGTGCGTCTCCCAGAGCCCTTCCTTGGTGGGAGGGGGCTTGAGATCATCCGCGCCAGCCAGCGAGATCGATGCCGACAGCACTGCGATATGAAATACGAATTTCATGTTGGTTTTCCCCCGATCCGCGGCGTGGCCGCGAGAAGCGCTTTAGTATAAGCGTGCTGCGGCGATCCGAACACCGATTCCGTGGCGCCTTCCTCCACGATGCGCCCGCGCTGCATCACATACACCCGATCCGCGATGGACTGAACGACGTTGAGATCGTGCGAGACGAACAGGTACGCGAGCCCCGATCGCTGCGCGAGTTCCGCGAGCAGCTCGAGGATCTGCGCCCGCACCAGCACATCGAGCGCCGACAGCGCCTCGTCGAATGCGATCACGGCGGGATTCAATATCAGCGCCCGTGCGATGGCGATTCGCTGTCGTTGGCCGCCCGAGAATTCGTGCGGGTGGCGCCGCGCATCGGCGGCTGACAAGCCGACCTGTTCCAGCACGGCGGCGACCTTGGCGCGTCGCTCGGCCGCGCCGGGCGGCGACTCCAGGGTATGACAGGGCTCGGCGACGAGCCGCTCCACCGGCCAGAGCGGATCGAAACTCCCATACGGGTCCTGCAGCACGACCTGAATGGAACGGCGCAAACGCCGTAGCTGTCTTCCGGACGCCAGCGAGAAATTCTCCCCCTTGAGCAGGACCTCCCCGGATTGTGGCCGATCGAGCGCGAGGATCGCGCGAAGCAGGCTCGATTTCCCGGAACCGGACTCTCCCACCAGGCCGATCGTCTCGCCGGCGTGGAGCGTGAGCGAGACGCCGTCGACGGCGCGGAAGGGCGGCGGGCGGCGCCACTGCGAGCGCCGCCGCACCGGGTATTCCCGCACCACCCCCCGGACCTCGAGGATCGCGCGCCCGTCGCGGACACTACGCGACACGCGCGCGGGGGAGAGCCGCGCCGCCGCGAGCAGCGCTTCGGTGTACGGATGATGCCCGCCGCGCGTGAGATCGCGCGTCGCCAGCTGCTCGACGATCCGGCCGCCCTGCATCACGGCGATCCGATCGGTGACCTGCGATATCACCGCGAGATCGTGACTGACGAGAATCACCGCCTGCCCCCGATCGTGCGCAAATCGCTCCAGGAGGCGCAGAATCTGCGCCTGCGCGCCGGCATCGAGCGCGGTGGTCGGCTCGTCGGCGATGAGCAGCGATGGCCAGAGCACCGTGGCTGCCGCGATCGCGACCCGCTGCCGTTGGCCTCCGGACAATTCATAAGGATAGCGGTCGAGCGCACCGGCGGCGTCCGAAAAACCGACCCGGTCGAGCGCCTCGCGCGCCGCCTCGGCTGCCTGACGGGCCGACACCCGATGATGCAGTCTGACGGTTTCCGCAACCTGATCGCCGATGCGCCTCAGCGGATTGAGCGTGGTCATGGGCTCCTGAAAGACCATGCCGATCTCCCGGCCGCGGACTCCTTGAATTTCGCTCTCGCTCATGCCGGTCAGCAGCTGCTCGCTCAACCGCACCTCGCCCGAGGTTCGCGCACGAGCCGGCAGGAGCCGCATGACGCTCAATGCAGTCATCGATTTTCCCGATCCCGAGCCGCCCACCAGGCCGAGGATTTCTCCCGACGACACCGTGAGCGATACCCCGTCGAGAATCAGTGCTGAGGCGAGCGTCACGCAGAGCGACTCGATCGACAGAATCGGCGCGGCGGCGCCCGCCTGAACGGCGTCGATCTTCATCGATCCTCTCCTTCACGCCGGCGCAATCCGTCGCCCAGGAGATTCAGCCCGATCACCAGCAGGACGACGGCAAATCCCGGATAGAGCGCCAGCAACGGATCCAACGCGGTCAGCGGCTGCGCCTCGTTCAGCATGCGGCCCCAGCTGGGGGTGGGTGGCTGCGCTCCGAGCCCCACGTAGGAAAGGCCCGCTTCCGCGATCACGCCCAAGGAGAACTGGATGGTCGCCTGGATGACCAGCACGCTTGCGAGATTGGGAAGGATGTGCTCGATGGAAATTCTGGCGCGGCTCTTGCCCGCCACCTGCGCGGCCAGCGTGTAGTCCCGGGTCCACAACGTGAGCGCGCCCGCGCGCGCCACGCGCGCGAATACGGGTATGTTGAACACGCCGATGGCGATGATTGCGTTGACGGCACCCGGGCCGAGCGCCGCCGTGATCAGGATGGCCAGGAGAATCGAGGGAAATGCGAAGATCAGGTCGGCGCCGCGCATCACGATCTCATCGGTTGCGCCGCGCCGCGCGGCGGCGAGGAGGCCCAACGGCACGCCGGCGCACGCGCCGATGACCACCGACAGGAGCGCCACCCCGAGCGTGTTGCGCGCTCCGGCCATGAGCAGCGACAAGGTGTCGCGGCCGAGCTGATCCGTGCCGAACCAATGGTGTCTTCCGGGGGGTTGGAGCTTCCCGACGATCGAAATGGCGGTGGGATCGTAGGGCGTCCACGCCATCGCGATCAGCGCGACGGCGATGAAGGCGGCGGTGAGCGCCGCACCGACCGCGAATCCGGCGCCGCGGATGCGCAAGCGCCTCATGGCGTCCTCTCGCCGCCCAGGCGGGGGTTGACGAGCCGATAGGACATGTCGACGAGGAACGTCACGCAGACCACGGCGAGCACCAGCACCACGACGACGCTTTGCACGACGATGAGATCGCGTTGCTCGATGGCCTGCAGCACGAGACGGCCGAGGCCCGGCAGGAAGAACACGTTCTCGATGATCACGGCGCCCGCCAGGAGGAAGGAGAACTGCATTCCCAGGATGGTCAGCACCGGAATCAGTGCGTTGGGCAGCGCGTGTCTCCAAAGCACCTGCGCATCGCTCGCGCCCTTGGCGCGGGCGGTGCGTATGTAATCCTCGTGCAGCGTATCGATCAAGGCGCCGCGCAGCACGCGCGCGAGGATCGCCGCCTGTGGCATTGCGAGCGCCGCCGCCGGCAGCGCCAACGCGCGCATCGCCGGCCAGAATCCCGCCCCCCATCCCGGGAAGCCCCCTGCGGACGAGACGTGCAGCCCGATCGAAAACACCATCACCAGCAGCATGCCGAGCCAGAAGTTCGGCACTGCGAGCCCCAGTTGCGTGAACGCCGTCAATGCCGCATCGCTCGCGCGGCCGCGCCGGGCCGCCGCGGCGAACCCCACGGGGAACGCAACGGCGGCCGCGAGAACCAGCGCGAAGACTGCGAGCGGCAGCGACACCTGCAGGCGCTCGGCGATGAGAGATCCGACCGGTACCCGGTAGGTGTAGCTGATGCCGAAATCGCCGCGCAACAGTCCGGCGACCCAGTGCAGGTAGCGCTCGATCGCCGGCGCATCGAGCCCGAGTTGATGGCGAACGGCAGCCACGTTCTGCGGGTCCGCCTGCAGGCCCATCATGTAGCGTACCGGATCGCCCGGCACCACCTGCACGACGACGAATACCACGGCCGTCGCCACCACCAGGGTGGCGAGCAGGATCCCCAACCGGGCGCCCACGAAGAAGGCACCGAATCTGCGCGCGGCAAGAATCATCAGCAGCGCGCCACCCGCGAATGCGATCCACCGCAATACGCGTGCCGCAATACCCCCCCCGGCGCCGACGCGCGCGGCCGCGGTGGCACCCGTCGCGTCGAAGCGGGCGTCTTTCAATTCCACGACGCCGAGCAGGTTGTCGAACCCGACCCCCTGCAAATGTGCGTTCCAAACCGCAAGTCGCGGGTACTGGAACAAAAATGCATTGACCGAATCGTCCGTGATCCTGAGCTGGATTTGTTTGAGCAGGCCGCTGCGCGCCTGCGCATCGATGCTGTCGTCGAGCTGCGCCATCAGGGACTTGAATGCCGCGCTCGAGTACCCGAAGTAATAATCGTCGCGCGCATAGATGTCGTAATCCATCGGCTCGGCATGCGCCACGATGCTGAGGTCGTAGTCATGGCGCGTGAACACCTGGTCGAGCCACTGCGCCCATTCCAGATTTTCGATGTGCACCCGGATGCCGGCTTCGGCGAGCTGCGCCGCGACGATCTCGCCCGCGCGTCGCGCGTAGCTCGGCGGCGGCAGCTTCATGCTGACCGAGAAGCCGCCGGGGTACCCGGCCCCGGCGAGCAGCGCCCGCGCTTTCGCAATGTCGTGCGGATAGACCCGGGTGAGATCGACATAATCCGGACTGTGCGGCGGAAAGTGGCTGCCGATCGGGGTGCCATAGCCGAACATCGCACCGTCGATGATGGCGTCCCGATCGATGGCGTGGGCGATCGCGCGCCGTACCTCGAGCTTGTCGAGCGGCGGGCGCCGGTTGTTGAGCGCGAGTATGGTCTCGCTTTCCGTGCTCCCGACGAGCACCTTGAAACGCGGGTCGGCCGCGAACTGCGGAAAACTCTCCGGCGCCGGATAGTTCGAGAAGGCATCCACATCGCCCGCCATCAAGGCCGCATACGCGGCGGTCGGATCGGCAATGAATTTGAAGGTCGCCTGCCCGAGGGCGGGCGCACCTCCCCAGTAGCCGGGGTTTCCTTCCAGCGTGAGCGAATCACCGCGGCGCCAGCTGAGGAATCGGAACGGCCCGGTGCCGACCGGGTGCATCGAATCGGCGGCCGCCGAACGCGGCTCCACCATGACGAAGGACGCCCACGCCAGCGATTGCAGCAATCCCCCCGAACGCCGGGCCAAGGACAGCGACAGTGTGCGCTGGTCGACCACGTGCACCGAGCGGATGGCGTTGATGCGTGCGCGCTGGGGATTTGCCGAGTCGGGCGCGAGGGCACGTTCCAGGGAGAATTTGGCGGTGTCCGCATCGAACGCCGCGCCGTTGTGGAATCGCACGCCGGAGCGCAGGTGAAACACGTAGGTCAGGCCGTCGCCCGAAATCTCCCACGACTCCGCCAGCAGCGGTTTGACCGATCCGTCGGGGGCGAACGTGACCAGGCCTTCGTACAGATTGGCGTAGAGCGCCTCGGATATGGCGGCGGCGGGATTTGCGGTCGGGTCGAGCACCGGCGGCTCGAGCTGCATGCCGATGACGGCCCGCGTTGGCGGCGCGCCCGCAGTCGCCCCGCCCGAAGTCGCTCCGCCCGCACCCGCAACACCCGCGGCACCCGCCGTCCACCACAGCATGCAAAGCAACCCGATACCGAGCGCCGGCAGGCGCAGCAGCCCCGTCGCGATCACGCGCTCCCGCAGAGAAGTGACCGCGCCGAGATCGCCATCACCTTTGCGGACGACACCAAATCATCGATCAGCACGTATTCGTCGGGCTGATGGGCCAGATCGAGGATCCCCGGCCCGTAGGCGATGCAATCCTTGAGCCTGCCGACACGGTCGATGTGCTTCTGATCGTAAGTCCCCGGAGAGCAGATGAATTGCGCCTCGCGGCCGAGAACTCGCCGCACCGCCGCGGCGGTGCGGCGCGCCACCGGCCCGTTGCGATCGGCCATGGTGGGCTTGACGTCGAACAGGTCGCGCAGACTGTAGCTGAATCCGGCGCGCTCGCGGGCCAGCTCGTCGAGCAGGCCCCGGATCTCGGCTTTCGCATCGTCCAGGTCCTCTTCGATCAACAGCCGGCGATCGATGACCATGCGGCAGGAGTCCGCAACGCAGGCCGACGGCAAACCGCCGCCGCGCGATTCCTCGAGCCCTCCGTGGATGGAATTGATGTTGAGTGTCGAGTGCCGCGCCCCCGACGGCACCACCGGCATGTCGGTCTTGCGCGCCGCGAGCCTCGGCAAAAGCTCGGTTTCGAAACGGTCGAGCACGGCGTTCATGTGGCGGATGGCGCTGTCCCCCAGGAAGGGCATGGAGCCATGAGCGATGCGCCCATGCGTCTCGATCTCGGCCCACCACACGCCGCGGTGGCCGATGCACACCCGGTCGACGTTCAACGGCTCGGGTATGATGACGTGATCGACGCGCGGCGGCGAGAACCAGCCGCGTTCGGCCAGGTAGTGCACGCCGCCGTAGCCTCCCGATTCCTCGTCCACCGTTCCCGAGATCTCGAGCGCTCCGGGAAGGGCGGCGTCTGAATCGATCAACGTCTCGACGGCGACGATCGCGGCCGCAAGGCCTCCCTTCATGTCGCACGCGCCCCGCCCGAACAGCTTTCCCTCGCGGATCTCGCCCGCAAACGGCTCGACCGTCCAGCCGGCGCCGACTTGGACCACGTCGATGTGGCCGTTGAAGTGCACGCAGGGCCCGGCCGTGCCGCTCTCGCGTCGGGCGATTACGTTGACGCGCGGGTGGCGCTCATCGTCGCCCGGCGTGCCTTCGGCGCGCACGTATTGCACCTCGAAGCCGCGCCGGGTCAATCGCTCGCCGATGAATTCGGCGCACGGCCGATAAGCCTCGCCGGGCGGATTGATGGTGGGAAAGCGGATGAGATCCCGCGTCAGCTCGACGATTTCGGAGCGCCGCGCATCGATGCTCCTCAACAGGGCCTCGATGGGATCGACGGGGAGCGCCGGGGCGCTCATCTCGGGTGCCGGGCCCGCGTCGCCGCCGCTCTCAGACGCGCTTCTTTCGACAAGGCGGTCAACCCGAGTTCCGCATACACCTCGCCCAATGCGGTGTTGAGCGGAACGCCCTGAGGATCGGCGCCGCGCCGCAGCTCGAGCATCTGCTGCGCAGCCACCGTGCGCCGTCCCTTGATGGCGGCGTCGAGCAGGATTTGCTCGAACAGATCGCGTTGCGCATGGCTTCCGCCGATCTCGGCGAGGCGCGGCATGGCGCGGCTCAAATGCCGCCACGCGGCGGCGTATTCGCGGCGCGCGTACGCGTAAACCCCTTCACAGGCGGGCAGGGCCACCTCGCACCATACCTCGCGGGCATGCGCCGGTGCGGTACGCGCCAGTGACCGCACCTCATCGAGCAGCGAGTCCGCCTCCGCACCCCCCGCGCGGGCCAGCCCGTAGAGATATTGCACCGTGAGGAAGGGCAACACCGTGTCCCGGGCGCGCGCGACCAGATGGCTTCCAAGGTCCTGCCACCGTGGACCCACATCGATTCCCGCCATCTCCATCCGCGCGAGCAGCGAGATTGCGCCGATCTGATCCTGGGAATAATCCTTGGCGACGCCCCAGCAGCGTCGATCGTAGATCTCGAGCACGTCGGCGAATCGGCCCTGGCTCAGCTTGAACAGCGCGAGATGCCACCACAGATGAGTGAGCATGAAGGAATTGAGTCCCGTCCAGGTGCCGGTCAGCCCCTCGAGGAAGCGCGCCCCTTCGTCGATCCGGCCGCGCGTGAGCATGACGTGCGCGAGCGCGTGCTGGGCCCAGGGCTCCTTGCGCTTGAGCGCCAACGCCGTGCGGGCTTCCTGCTCGGCTTCATTGAGCAGATGACATTGCTCGTACGCGAACGCCGCCATGCCGTGCACGTAGGCAACGTCCATGTGCAGGTCGAGCACTTTGAGAACGGCCCGCAGCATGGCGGGCGGGTTGCCGCGATTGAACTCGAAATATTGCAGCAGCTTGACCATGGCCAGATCGCGCGGGAAACGATCCGACACGTCGCCGCACAGCCGTATGGCCGTGGGCATGTCGCCCACGATCCAGGCTCGAAGCACGGCGGCATTCATCTGCTCCCGTTCCGTGGCTCCGGCCAGCGTCCGCTCCGCCGCCCGATGGTAGGGGGCCGCCCGCTCGGCGGCATCGGGCGCCTCGAGCAGCATCCAGAGCAGACCCGCGTAGACGTTCGCGAGGCAGCAATCCGCGTCCGCATTGGCGGCAAGCACGATGCCTTCGATCCGGGTCTCGTACGAGAGAAAGCCCTCGATGAAATCGTCGATCGCCTTCGCCGTGTCGGGCCGGGCGCCGGTCAACGGATTGCCGAGATGATCGTGCTGCATGGGACCTGATGATACCGGAGCTGCGCCAAGGCGGCCTCAAGGCGCCGCATCGGCCGATGAGTGGCCGGCGCGGGCGGGGCCGGTTCAGTGCCGGCCTTGCAGGAACTGCGCGACGTCGGCGGCCGAGCGCTGCGGGATCTCGATTTGCGGCAGATGTCCCACGTGCGGATAGAGAACCAAGGCGGCTTCCGGAATCGCGGCCGCGAACTTGGCCGCGCTGGCCGGCTCCACCAGAACGTCCTTTTCGCCCTGCAGCACCAGGGTCGGCACCGAGATGTTGTGAAGCGCGTCGGCCGAGGCGCTGCCGAAGGCGGCCGGCCCCACGGCCATGAGAATCGCCCGATGGCCCGGCGCCCGCTGGAACTGCGCCCAGCGATCGACGAATGCGGGAGTGATCACCGATTTGTCGTAGACGTCGGTCTTCAAGCCCTCGTCGATCAGCGGCCGGTTGTCGATGCTCTGCAGGAACGCCCGTCCCAGCCGGTATTGAAGGATGCGAAACGCCAGCGGGATCTTCGCCGGCGGCTTCTCGTTCGGGAAACCGGCGGCGTCCACCAAAATGAGCGCGTCGATGCGCTCCGGATGCCGAAGCGCGAGCTGCCAGGCAACGCCGCCGCCCATGGAGTTTCCCGCCACCGCGAACTTCGGCAGATTGAGTGCCGCGGCAAACGCATCCACCAAGTCTGCGAGGCCCTCGCCGGCGAGCCGATAATCATCCGGCGCCCGCGTGAGCCCGTGCCCCGGGAAATCCAGACGGATGAGGTGGAACTTGTCCTTGAGCGCGCTCACCCAGCCGTCCCAACTGGTGTAGGAGTCGCCGTACCCATGGAGCAAGACGACCAATGGCAGGCTCGGGTCGCCTTCATCCTCGTAGTGGATGTGGAGCCCGCCTGGCAGGTCCACGAATCGCGAGGCAGCGCCGGTATATTTCGACTCCAGGGCCGCGTAAGGGATGTCGGGTCCCCGAAGCACGAGCCACGCGCCGATCAGGACGAGCAGCAGCACCCCGACGACGATCCCGATGATCTTCATGCCGAAGTCCCGTCAATGCCTGTAGCTGAAGCGAACACCGAAGGTCGCGGGTTCGCCCGACTGCGCGACGTTCGCGCTCGCCAGGAAGAAATTCCTCGTGACATCGTAATTCCTGTTGAAGATGTTTCGTCCCCAGAGCGTCAAGGTCCATGGGCCCCCGGAGCCAGGGGTCAGCGACAGGTTCGCATTGGCGAGCCAATAGTCCGGGATGGTGAACGCGTTGCTGCCGAGCAGGAAGAACTGGCTGTACGTGTCGTGAAAGCTGTAATTGGTGTCGGCCGTCAGTCGATGAGCGGCCACGTCCCACGAATAACTCACATCGCCGCCGTACGTGTTCTTCGGAATGCTCTCCGGCCGCCCGTCGTAGTTCACGGGGGGCTGCGCGGTATTGTCGATCAGGTTGCTGGTGTAATAACCCTCGACGAATCCGTAATATTGGGAGATGGACAGGCCGCGCAACGGGCGCCATTCCAGCTGCGCTTCGCCGCCGTTCAGGCGCGAGTTGGCGTTCACGAATCGGCCGATCAGCCCGTAGACCGGATCGTAGATCGTCCCGAGGATTTGCTGGTCCCGATACCGGTAATCGAAGATCGCGGCGTCGATTCGAAGCGTCGGCGTTACATCCGATTTGACGCCCACTTCGTAGGCGGTGAGCTTCTCGGGCTCGAACGGATCGGCCGCGGGGGCGGCGACCGTGTTGTGCGCGGTGAATCCGCCGGACTTCACGCCCCGGCTGACGCTGCCGTACACCAGCGTGCCCGCGAGCGGGGTGTAGTCGACCTCGAACTTGCCCGACGGCAGATTGGAGGTGATCGAGTGGTTGATGTCCGTGTTGAACGGCACCACCGGCTCGATGAACCCCGAGGTCAGATTCACGAGCTCGCGCGTCTCGTGGTCTTCCCGGGCGCCGAGGGTGACCTTGAGCGCATCGTTGAACCGGTAGCTCACCTGGCCGAACTCGCCGATGGAGTTGGCGTTCTGCTGGTAGTCGGTCAGGGCAATGCCGCCGTAGGAACCGCTCAAGTCGGAATAGAAGTTCTCGTCGAGCCGCTGATCGGAATAGAAGACGCCTCCGACCCAGGTGAACGGCCCGGTACCGGTCGAGGCGACGCGCAGCTCCTGCGAGATCACATTGAGATAGCTGCGGAAATATTCGTCCGAATTGTCGTATTGGGTCGCATCCCAATCGGTGTACTCGCGGCGGATCATCTTGTTATAGGCCGTGATGCTGGTGACCTTCGCGATGCCGAGATCGATGTTGGCATCGAGCGCGACGCCCTCGTTGGAATCATCGAGACCGGGTTTGGAATCGGGGCTGATGCCGATCAGGTTCGCGAAGGTGGGATTGAGCTGCCATCCCGTGGCGTAGCGGGAGGAATCCGCGGGTATCAGCGTCGCCCCACCGACGGGATAATGGTCGAGCAGACGCAACCCGATCTCCTCGGACTTGTCCTGTGACCAATAGCCCGTGAGCCGGAAATTCGACGCCTCCGTCGGATCGAATTCCAATTGACCGCGCAGCGCGATCTTGTCCTTGTCGCCCAGGCTGTCACCATTCAACCGGTTGTATTGCCAGCCGCCACCCTGCTCCGTGCCGTATGAAAGCCGGCCCTTCAGGCCATCGACGATGCTCCCCGACACGAAGCCCTCGCTGCTGAATGCGTTGAAGGATCCGTATTCGAAGGTTACCCCCGTGTGGGGGTCCGCGGTCGGCCGATTGGTGACGAAATTGATTTCGCCGCCCGTGGTGTTGCGCCCGTACAAGGTGCCCTGCGGCCCGTACAGCACTTCGACGCGGTCGATGTCGAACAACAGCCCCTGCGTCTGGATCGGCAGGGCGAGCGCGACATCGTCGATGCTGACGCCCACCGGCGAGGCGTTGTTCGAGGTGTAGTCGATGAACCCCACGCCTCGGAGCCGAAACTGCGGCTGGCTCGAGCCGAAAGCCGGCTCGACCTGAAGGCTCGGCGCGGCATTCTGCAGATCGTTCACATAGGTGATGGATTTCGCGGCGAGAGTGTCGCCCTGAAGCACGGCAATCGCGATGCCGACGCTCTGCACCGACTCCTCCCGGCGCTGTGCGGTGACCACGACTTCTTCCAGCCCGTTTCCGGCGGCGGAATTCTGGTCCGTCGCGGTATCGGCAAAGCCCGGCGATCCCGCGGACAGCGCGCATGCGCCAATGACCAGCGCCGACCCGAACAACCGTGCCTTCATCTCCTTCTCCCTCTCCCTCTTGCAAATCGCGAAACAGGCGCAAGAAACGCCTGATGAGCGCGCTATGATGCCCGCCGAGGTTTTGCCGGCAAACGAATATTAGTGAAGGTCCAGATAAGTATTGGTTATTGCGGCGCACCCGAGCTGATGCGCCGGGAGTCCGACCCATGAACGACACCGCACCCTCGAACGCCTCCACCCACGTGGTCTGCGGGCATTGCGATTCCGTGGTCCGCCTGCCCGGCGAGCGCCTGGGAGAGTCGCCTCGCTGCCCAAAGTGTCACCACCCGCTGTTCGAAGGCAAGCCCGTCAGTCTCACCGAAGCCGGCTTCGATCGGCATATCTCGCGCAACGATCTTCCGGTCGTGGTGGATTTCTGGGCCCCCTGGTGCGGCCCATGCGTCGCCATGGCGCCGCAATTCGAAGCGGCCGCGCGCGAACTCGAGCCGAAGTTCCGGTTCGCGAAATTGAACACCCAGGATGAACCGGCGCCGGCCAACCGATACAACATCCGCAGCATCCCCACACTCATCGTATTTCGGGGCGGCAAGGAGATCGCGCGTCAATCGGGCGCGATGAACTCAGCGCAACTCGCCCGCTGGCTGAGCTCGGCGGCCGGCTGATCGGCCCATCAGCGCGAGCGCCGCCGTGGTGACGACGCACGAGGCTGACAGATACAGCCCCACCGAGCTCACGCCGTAGTCGTTGGCCAGCTCGCTAGCCAGGTACGGCGCGAGCGAGGCGCCCAGAATTCCCGCAAGATTGAACGTGAGCGAGCTGCCCGTGTAACGCACGTGCACGGGAAAGAGCGCCGCGAGCGCACTCGATAGCGGCCCATAGGTGAACCCGGTCAACGCGAATCCGAGCGCCAGGAAGACGGAGACCTTGGTGCGATCGTGTGCGCCGAACAGCGGCTCGAAGGCGAATCCAAAGGCCAGGATGCCGAGCGTCGCGATGATCAGCATGGTGCGGCCGCCGATCCGGTCCGCTAGCGCGGCCGAGATGGGGATCGTCAATCCGAAGAACATCACGCCCATCATCTGCAGGATCAGATAGTCGCTGCGTGGAAATTTGAGCGAATTGGTGGCCCAATTCAACGCGAAGACCGTCATCAGATAGAACACCAGGAACGTGGTGACCGTCGCCAGCGTGCCGAGCACGAGCTCACGCGTGTGCTGCGTGATCACCGTCATGAACGGCACGCGGACCTGCTCCCCGCGGGCCAGCACGCGTTGAAACTCCGGCGTCTCGACCAGCTGCAGCCGCACGTAAAGGCCCACCGCCACCAGCGCCGCGCTCGCGAGGAACGGCAGGCGCCAGCCCCACCCGAGGAGTTGCGCGCTGGAGAGATGCGTGCTCATCCATAAGAACGCACCGCTCGAGCACAAGAATCCGAGCGGTGCACCGAGCTGGGGGAAGCTGCCGTACCAGGCGAGCTTGCCCGGCGGCGCATTCTCGGTGGCGAGCAGCACGGCGCCGCCCCACTCCCCGCCGAGCCCGAGGCCCTGGCCGAGCCTGCACAACGCAAGAAGCGCCGGAGCCCATACTCCGATCGTCGCGTAGGTCGGCAGAAGGCCGATCAGCACCGTGGACACCCCCATGGTGAGGAGCGCCGTCACCAGGGTTGCCTTGCGTCCAACCCGATCGCCGAAATGCCCGAAAAGCGCGGACCCGATCGGGCGCGCGACGAAAGCGAGCGCAAACGTCGCCAGCGACTGGAGGGTCGCGGTCTGCCGATCCTGCGTGGGGAAGAAAAGCGCCGGGAACACCAGCACGGAGGCCGTGGCGTAGATGTAGAAATCGAAGAATTCGATGGTCGTGCCGACGACGCTCGCAAATAGGATGCGGCGGGTCGGCTTGCCCAGCCCGGAGCTGGTCACTCTGCGTGCGGCCCGTTGGTGCGGGGCGCCGGGCCCGGCGCCATGACATCGGCATTCATCTGCGCGGGAGTCTAGCTCAAATGGCGCCTGAATTTTTCGAGCCTACCGCCCGCTCCCTCTGCGTGCGCGCTAACGTCGAGCCCTGCCGGGGATCGAGGGCGCCGATCGCCCCCCGCCCGTCGGATGACCGCCGGCGCCGGGATGACCGCCCGCTTCGGGATGCCCGCCCTCAGGGTGACCGCCTTCGGGATGACCGCCTTCGCGGCCGTAGCCGCCACGCGGCGGCCCCACGTGATAGTGCCCGCCCCAACCGCCATAGTCGTAGCCGCCGGGTTCGTAATAGCCGCCGACGTAACCGCCACCGTCGTAGCCGTCGTATCCCACCCCGCCGACGCCGACGGCGCACGCTGCAAGCACCGCGAGAGCCGTACTGGAGATGACAGCGGTCTTCCAAGGCGCCGAGAAATGGCTCATTTCAGCTCCGCTTCGTCGTGAGTGTACTGATCCGACCATTCCATGAGGCCGATGGGCGCGCCCTGCGGATCGGCCACCACCGCCAGCTGGCCCCCATGTCGATCCGCACGAGGTTCCACGAGGATGCGGCCGCCGAGCGCGACCGCTTGAGCGGCGGTGCGGCTGGCGTCCGCCACTCTGACGAAGTTGATCCAGTGCGGATGGCGATGACCGGGCGGAAGCGAATGGATGCCGGCCCGAGCGTAATCGTCGGCGGCGAGCACTGCATGCTGCGCATCGTCGTCGCGCGGCAGATCGAACACCTCGTAGCCGAATACCGCCTTGTAAAACGCGGCGCCGGCTGTAGGATCATCGGTCAGGAGCGAGCTCCAGATCCATTCGCCCGGCGCCGCAAGATAATCGCCCCCATCGCCGCTGCTCGAGGCGAGCGCCGCGAAGACCGCCCCTTGCGGGTCGGTGAATACGGCCTGGGCCCCTCGATCCGCATAGGTTTTTGGCGGCGCCAGCAGTTTGGCGCCGTGCGCAAGCGCCACGCTGCGCGCCTGCTCGAGATTGCGCACCGCGATGAACGTGAGCCACGCGGGTTGTCGATGCTCGCCGGTTCCAATGGGTTTTTCGAACAGACCCGCGACGGGATGACCGCCGAGAGTCGCGACCGCGTAGGCGGCATTGCCGACGCGGATGTCCTGGAACGACCAGCCGAACAGGCCGCCGTAGAATCGCTTGGAAGCGGCCAAATCCGGTGTGATGAGGTCCGCCCAGATCACCTTTCCCGGGTGATGCTCCACGTTCGCCGGATCTGCAATGGGCGGCAGTTGAAAGGATTCCGCGTTCGCGACGGGCGGGAGCCATGCTGCGCAGGCCAGCGCGGCGATCAGTGCCGAGATGGCGGACGGTCCGCGCCGCAAGCGATCGATCGAAAGCTTCATCAATGGTCACTCCAACAACGTTTTTCGCGTTCTTCTGGTTCGCGCCAGCCGCTGACGGTTGCCGCCCCCGGCATGCTCGGCCCCCGGGGCAGGCGGGTCCATACCCGCCACGATGCAGCCGCTGTCGGAAACCGCCTACACTGCGCACGCTGGCATTTTCCCTCCCCGGCATGCCAGTCTTGTTCTTTTGAGCCGCTGCTCGAACGCGGCCGAGGGCACTCATGACCATCCATTCAAAAGACTATCGGGTTCGCGAAGGCGCCAAGGTGGACCTCGCCAAGTGGCCCACCGACACGGCGCGGGTCTACCGCGACGATGCCGATTACCAGACCATTCTCAAGGATCACGTCAAGAGGTTGAGCGCCCAGCAGGAGCTTCTGTACGCCTCCGGCCGCTACGCCGTGCTGTTGATTTTCCAGGCCATGGATGCCGCCGGCAAGGATGGCGTCATCGCGCATGTGATGTCGGGAGTCAACCCCCAGGGCTGCCAGGTTTTCAGTTTCAAGCATCCGAGCGCCACAGAGCTCAAGCACGATTTTCTCTGGCGCACCACGGTGTGTCTGCCGGAGCAGGGCAAGATCGGCATTTTCAATCGCTCTTACTACGAGGAAGTGCTCATCGTCCGGGTCCATCCGGAGATTCTGCGCGCGGAGGACCTGCCGGAATCGGCCGAGGGCGGCAAAGCCATGTGGGAGGAGCGCTACCAGTCCATCGTGGATCTGGAACGTCACCTCGGCCGCAACGGCACCCGCATCATGAAGTTCTTTCTGCACCTCTCCAAGGAGGAACAGCGCAAGCGCTTTCTCGCGCGTATCGACGCGCCCGACAAGAATTGGAAATTCAGCGAATCGGACATCGAGGAGCGCAAGTACTGGAAGGAGTACAAGAAGGCCTACGAAAAGTGTCTGAGCGCCACCAGTACGCGCGAGTCGCCGTGGTACGTCGTGCCCGCGGACGACAAGCAAAACGCCCGCCTCATCGTCTCACGCATCGTGCTCGATACCATGGCGGATCTGAAGCTCTCGTTCCCCCGCGCCACCGCCGCCCGGCGCAGGGAACTGCAGCGATTGCGCAGGCAATTGGCGAAGTGATCAGCCGAGCGCCGGCGGCCCGATCAAGGTCGTGATCGCCGCCGTGGTCAGCAGTACCAGTGCCGCGAGCACCATCTCGGCGTGGATCGATCGCCTCAAACTGCGGGCGGCGGCCGCGTCGCCCGCCGACAGCCGCGGTGTGAGCCTGGTCTTGTTGAACGCCGCGAGGCTCAAGAGACCCGCGACCAATGCAAGCTTCGCGCACATCGCCCACCCATACGGACTCGTCCACAACGCGGAAGCATGCCCGAGGAGATTCGACAGTACGAAAATCCCCGCGAGCGCCAGGGCTCCCACGACCGCGAGCGCAATCCTCCCGAAGCGCGACGCCGCGGCGCCGGCGCGTCGCGGATCCGCGCATTGGGCGAGAAATGCGAGCGGCCCGAGCGCGCCGATCCAGAAGGCTGCGCACACGACGTGCAGCGCGACACAGGCGACCGTCCATGAATCGCCGGTCGCGTGCGCATGCCCCGTCCAGGCGAACGACATCGCGGCGCACGCGGCGCCCACCGCCGCGAGCGCCGGCGAGCGCCGCGCCGGCAGCGCTGCGCGGACGGCCAGCAACAGACCCGCGATTCGCGTGATCACCGCGGTGTCCTCGCCGGAACGCCACACCATATGGATGAGTTTACGGTCGATCATGCCCGACGCGTCGCCCGCCAGGGATCCCGCGGTCAACAGGATGCGCAGCGCGCTCAACACGACGGCGGCGGCGACCCAGATCTCGATTCGCCGGCCGATCGCGCGGCGCTCGTCATCCCCCAGCAGAGCGCCGCTGTAGCAGAGGAAGAAACCGCCCCCCGCGGCCGCGAACGTGGCCGCATAGAGCGCCGTCTTCACGATTACGGCGCAGACGTCCCAAACGCCGATGTCCAACGAGCTACGGCTTGATCACGAACGAGAACGTGCCCTTGACCACATGGCCGTCGTCGACGGTCAGTGCGCTCCATTTCACCTGATAAGTCCCGGGAGCGAGCGGCGGCAGCGGCACTGCGACATGCGCGGCGGATGCGCCGGCATCGTAAGGCACGGAGATGTCCTTTCCGCCGGAGGACACCTTGAGCACGGCGAGCTTCACGCTTTCGTTGAAATCCAGGGCCAGCACTTTGGGCGCAGCCGCAAGCTCCGCACCGGAAGCGGGCGAGGTGCTCAGCAATTTTGCGTGCGCCAGCGCCGCGAGCGGAAAAATCAGGACGGCGGCGGCCGTCGCCAGCCGGAATCGTTTCGTCATGGCCAACTCCTTGGATAGGGAACGCAGTTCTCAAGCCTAGCCGAGAATGGCCTGTGAGGGGTGTATTGTCGCGACGCCGGTGGTATGTTTTGCAGCACGATGCGGCTACCACGCACCCTCTCGTTGATCCTGGCGCTGATGCTGGCGGCGGCGCTTCCGCTGCGCGGCTATGCCGCGATGGCGCAATGCGCGGGATCCGCGCCTGCGGGACTCCATGCCGGACACCACGCCCATTGCATCGAGGGTGCGGGATCGGGATCCACGCATGCGAACGGCTGCAGCGATTGCTGTAGCGCCGCCTCGGCGTCGACGCCTCCTCGATGGGCGGCGCCTCCGGCGCCGCCCGGACAGATCATCGCGCCTGCTTTCGCCCCCCCTCCCACCCTCGCCCCGGACCGGCTCGACCGCCCCCCGCGCCCGCGCTGCTGATCCCGGTGCGCTCGGCGTCCGCCGCGCGCCCGTATCAGGGTGGGGTCATCGCCGCTGCGGCATTGCGCCGCGAACGACAAGCGAGGGTTGTCATGGCTTACAACGGCATTTTGAGTTTCGGTATTGCGGGCCTGTGTGCGCTAGGCGTCATGGGCTGCGCGCAGTTCTCCCGCGACGGGGGATTCGACGAGGTCGCGCGTGCGAGCCGGTTGCAGATCGGCACAGAAGTGCGCTGGGCACGTACGCCCGAGGAGCGCGCCAAATCCGATCTGCAGATCGCCGATCTTCTGCAGCACCCGCTGTCGGTGAACGATGCGGTGCAGATCGCGTTGCTCGGGAACGCGGCGCTGCAGGCCTCGTTCCAGGAGCTTGGGATCTCCGAGGCCGACCTGGTCCAGTCCGGACGGCTGCCGAATCCCGGTTTCACCTTCCGCCACGCGGCTTCCGGGGGCGTATACGACATCGAGGAGACGTTGAGCGTGAACGTCGTCGCGCTGTTGAGCGCCCCGGCGCGGCACCGGATGCAAGAGCGCCGCTTTCAGGAAACGCAGCAGGCGGTGACGCTCGAAGTCGTGCAATTGGCCGAGCGCACGCGCGAGGCTTATTACACTGCACTCGCCGCGAGCGAGTCCGTGCGCTATCGGGAACAGGTACAGGCGGCGGCCGAAGCCGGCGCCGAGCTCGCCCGCAGAATGCGCGCGGCTGGAAACTGGAACCGGCTGGACGAGGCGCACGAGCGCGGCTTCTATGACGACGCGTCGTTGAATCTGGAGCGCGCCCGGTTGGGAGAGACCGTGGCACGCGAGAACCTGGCGCGGTTGCTCGCGCTCGGCTCGGAATCCGCAAACTTCCGGCTCGTTGATCGGCTGCCGGAGTTGCCGGCCGCCCTCGAGCAGACGCCGGACTTCGAGAAGACCGCGCTCGCCGGGCGCATCGATCTTGAGCTGATGCGCGCCCGGATCGATGCGTTGGCGGCGAATCTTCATCTGACCCGCGCGACGCGCGTCATCGACGTGCTCGAGGCGGGCCCGACCCGCATCAAGCAGGGGCCGGGCTCCGACCCGTACGAAACCGGCTACGAGGTGAGCCTGCAGATACCCCTCTTCGACACCGGCGAGGCGCGCGTGAGGAGGGCCGGGGCCATTTATGCAAAGGCCCTGGAGGAATTCAGGCAGGCCGCCATCGATGCCCGCACCGAGGTCCACGCGGCGTACGCACGCTATCGCGCCTCGCACGCGATCGCCCTGCGGGAACGCGACGAGGTGCTGCCGCTGCGCCAGTCGATCTCGCGCGAAGACATCAAGCTCTATAACGCATCCCAGCTGAGCGTGTTCGATTTGCTCGCCGACGCGCGCCTGCAGAGCGCGGGCGTCGACGATTTCATCCAGAGCGTCAGGGATTTTTGGATCGCCAAGTCGGCGCTCGACGCTGCGCTGATCGCGCCACCCTTGCAACCATCAGCCGGGGAAAAATCATGGTGACTCGTCGACATCTGTTCGGCGGCATGGGCGCCGCCATTGCCTCGGCCACGGTCGCCCGGGCGGCGCTCGCCGCCCTTCCGCAGATCGCCGCGAGCGACGGCGCGAGCATGCGGCAGCCCCTCACGCCGCCCACCGGAAGGCCCTACCGGCCGGTCGCGACGCTCAACGGCTGGACGCTTCCCTGGCGCATGCGCAACGGCATCAAGGAGTTCCATCTGGTGGCCGAGCCCGTCGTGCGCGAGATCGCGCCCGGCATGAAGGCGAATCTCTGGGGCTACAACGGGCAGTCGCCGGGCCCCACCATCGAGGTGGTGGAGGGCGACCGGGTGCGCATCTTCGTCACCAACCGGCTGCCCGAGGCGACCAGCATCCATTGGCACGGCCAACGCCTGCCCAACGGCATGGACGGCGTCGCCGGCCTCACTCAACCGGCGATCAAGCCTGGTCAGACTTTCGTCTACGAATTCCGCGCGCAACGCGCCGGCACGTTCATGTACCACCCGCACGCGGACGAAACCACGCAGATCGCGATGGGATTGATGGGGTCCTGGGTCACACACCCGGCGGACCCCGCATCGATGCCGGTGGACCGCGACTACGTGTTTCTGCTGAACGCCTACGACATCGGCCCCGGCAGCTCCACGCCCAAGGTCAGCACCATGCTCGACTTCAATCTCTGGACCTTCAACAGCCGCGCCTATCCCGGAATCGATCCGATGGTGGCGAGGCTCGGGGAGCGCGTGCGCATCCGAATCGGGAACCTCACCATGACCAACCATCCCATTCACCTGCACGGTCACGAATTCGAGGTGGCGGGCACCGACGGCGGTTGGATTCCGCCCGCCGCGCGCTGGCCCGAGGTCACCACGGACATCGCCGTCGGCCAGATGCGCGCCATCGAGGTCGTGGCGGCCGCACCGGGCGACTGGGCCTTTCATTGCCACAAGAGCCATCACACCATGAACGGCATGAGCCACAACGTCCCCAACACGCTGGGTGTGGACGATTCCGACCTCGCCGGGAAGATCACGGCGCTCGTGCCGGACTACATGGGCGTGGACGCCAATCGCTCGATGGCCGACATGCAGATGTCCATGCCGATGCCGGAGAACACGCTCGGGATGATGTCGGGCGAGGGCCCGTACGGAAACATCGACATGGGCGGCATGTTCACGGTGCTCAAGGTTCGCAAGGAGCTCGCGCCGGGCGATTACCGCGACCCCGGTTGGTATCATGCGCCGAAGGGCAGCGTCGCCTGGTTGTGGGAGGGCGAGCCGCCCCCGGTGACCCGCTGACGGGCCGGTACGTTCACCGGGGAAGCTTCGACTCGTCCAGGGGATAGAACTCCGACGCCGGCGTCGCCCGCAGGAAATCCCCGATCGCGGTCGATACCGGCTTCGAGGTCGTATCCGTGGGGCTTCGGGTCAACGGCATCGTGCGGCGGAATGCCGCCCACGCGGCCGTGACCGGCGCTCCGAAGGCGCGCTGGCCATCCTGCCGCTTGCGCGCGTCCAGCCAGAGACTCCCCTCGAGCAGGTCGTAGCCCAAGAGATCGATAGTGGCGGCAACGGCCTGTCGGGCGCGCTGCACTTTGATGCGGGTCTGGGCCTGAAGATCCTCCACCGTGGCGACGATGGCGCTCCCCGAGGGCGCGATCGGACTCATCAGGCTCTGGACCTCCTGCTCGAGATCCACGGTCGCGTAATCGGTGAACGCATGGTCCGCCTCCGGCAGCACGTCCGCAAGAAGGGCGCCGGTGAAGAAGGGGTTGTTGAATCGCTCGATGCGCTGCGCCACCGCGATGTCCATGTTGCCCAGCGCGATCACGAAGTCCTCGATCCGATTGGCCATCGGATAGGGATCCCAGTTGGCGTTCGAGACGATGTAGCCATGCTGTCCGTTGCTGTGCGGGCCGCCTTTCACGTAGAAGCGCATCAGCTGCGGCGTCGCGAGCTCCGGTGAATCGCCGGGACTCAGGCCGACCGCCACCGCGGGATTGTGGTCCGAGGAATTCGCCTGCAGCGTGACCGCAGCCTCGAGGCCGCCCCAAGACTCCCACGCCGACGCCTGGCGGATGGACGAAGCACGCAGGCTCTCCGGATCCTGGATGATCCGGTGGGCATCGTCGCCGAACAGATAGCTGCCCTTCAGCATGTCGAGGATCCGCGCCGCATGCCAGTTCAACCAGGGCTCCGGGCGGTCGCGCTGCACGGCGAGGCTCAGCGGCGTGACGCTCGAGTTCATCCCGTTCAGGTCGATGGCGTAGATGACATCCGCCCATTCGAGGGCGGCGCGCGCGTCGCACACCAGGAGCGCGGCCTGGCCGGTCGCGTACGCGTTGCTGCTCGTCAACGCGTTGTCGTCGGCCGCGAAGGGCCTGATGGGCGACAAGCCCGTGCGCTTGAGCGCGTCGCCTGCGGCCATCCGCACGCCCCCTAGATAAACGTCGCCCGCACCCACCATCGCCGCGCCCACGTTGCCCAGCGGGGTAAGATCCCCTTCGCCCAGGGTGCCGCGGGACTGCACCACCGGCGTGATGCGCTTGTTCAATAAATCGAGCAGCATTTGCGCCAGCTGCGGGCTCGGCGCGTTATAGGTCATGGCGTTGGCGCGCACCACCATCATCGCGCGCACGATCTCCTCGTCGCCCACTTCCGGACCGGTTCCCCGCAACGCGCCGTCGCGAAACGCCGCCATCTGAGTCTTTTCGATCAACGCGCGATTCTTGGAGGACATCGGATCGCCGTCGAACATGACGGTCTCGCGCTGTTCTCCCGCCCCGCGGTTGAACCAGTAAACCGGCACGCCTTCGGCAGCCGCCTCGAGCAGCAAGCCGTAGTTGTCGGCCTCGCGCCGGCGCGCCTCGCTTCCGAGCTCGACCTTCGCGCCGTGCCGCGCGACCGCAACGATTTCCTCGATGGTCAGGGTTCGGCCGGTCAAAGTGACCGTCCGGTCGCTCATGTTCGCAACGATCGGCGTGTAGGCCGTGGCAGCCGGGGCGATACGCGCCATCACGGCCGACAAGGCACAGAGCAGGACCAATCCCGCGTGTCGGGCGAAAGCCGCGCTCATCGACTCAACCTCCGCGCCGGCCGTCGCGCAGGCGATCGGTCCCGTAGACGAACAGGAAGTTTCCCAATATGGCGATCGCGAACAGCGCCAGCGATGCGGGCAATACCTCAACCACCTTGTGCAAGCCCAGCCAATCCACCGGTGCGTCGAGCCAATGCGACAGCCTCGCCAATCGGCTGGTCGAGTCGTCGGGAATCTGCATGCGATTCAGCACGGCGCGAACGCCGTCGCCAATGCTGACGTGGGTCCATTCTCCCTCCTTGAACCAGTCGTAGGTCTGCAGGCCGACGAGGCTCAGAAAGGCCGCGAGGCACCCGTAGCCGACGATCCCGCCGAGCAGGGTCAGGATGCGCCAGGTGGATTCGCGTCGGTTCATGGCGCCGCACCGGCGGCGGCGGGACATCCCTTGACCTCGAGACGCACGATGCGGCCGGAGTCCGCCTCCAAATCCGAGGGCTTCAGCACACTGTCCGTGGCTTTGAGGTCGATGTCGATCCAGTACACGTCCCCGGTTCGCTTCCGATCGGCAATGCCGGGATTGAATCCCAGGGCCTGCGCCTGCGAAATCCGCGCTTGAGCCCGCTTCGAGTCGCTGAACAGGCCGAGCGACAGGACGGATCCTTCATTGGGGCCCGGCATTTCCAGTGCATCGTCGATGCCTCCGGCCTTGAGTTTCGCCTGCATTTGATCGCCGCTCCGGGAGGGAGTGATGGGCAGATAGACCCACACTCCCGCCCACACCTCGCCCTCGGCCACCCGTTGCCTCGGATCATAGCCCCCGCTGCGCAGCGTAGTGGCCGCGTGCGCGGCCTCGGCCACGTCCCGGAACGGGCCCACGCTGATGCAACGCTTCACATCGGTCAACAGGACTCCGCCTCCTTCGGACGAGGATGCCGGAGCCGCGGCTGGCGCCTCCGTCCCGCCGCTCGCCCCCGCAATCCCGGCCGCCGTCTTGCCGCCGGCGGCGGCGGCCTCGGCGGGCGGGCGCGTGGCGGCGGCCGAGGTCTCGGAGGCGAGTTTCAAGCTGACGCCCGACGCCGGGCTCGGTGCCGATGCCGCGGCTCCGTCGCCGATTCCGCGCGTCCAGAGGAAATATCCGATATTGGCGAGCGCGAGGCACACCACGATGCTTTTAAGGATAGTCACCCGTCACCTTCATTCAAGCGCAGACTCACCTCGCCCGACACGTGTCGTTGCAGCTGGCCCCGGACCTCCAGCAGCAGCGCCCCATCCCGGTCCACCCCCCGAGCCGTCCCCTCGACCGAGCCGTCTCCCGCGACCACGCGCGCCTGCCGGCCGGCCAGCGCATCGAGCATCGCCCATTCCTGGCGGAAGGCGGCGAATCCGCTTCGTTCGAACTCATCCAGCATACCCAAAAGTTGCTCCAAAAGAGCTGCCGCCAGGACATTCCGGGACAACGGCTCCGGGCACGCATCCGAGATCGCGGCGACACGCACGCCCGTGGACTCGATGGCGCGCCGCGCGCCGGCCGACAGCGACACATTGAGCCCGACGCCGATCACGACGTGAGCCGGACCTCCGGCCTCCGTGCGCAGCTCGACCAGAATTCCGCCGACCTTGCGGTCGTCCAGCCAGATGTCGTTTGGCCATTTCAGCCGGATACGCTTCGCGCCGAGCCGCTCCAAGCCGCGGGAAACCGCCACGCCCACCGCGAGGCTCAAGGTCGGAGCCACCGTCGTGGCACCTGCGAATGACCATCCGAGGGACAGGGCCAAGCCTGCGCCGAACGGGCAGATCCACCGTCGCCCGCGGCGGCCGCGCCCGGCGTGCTGCAGTTCGCTCGAGCACACATCCGCGGAACGCGACGGAGGCGGCGTGAGTTGCAGCAGGTGCGTGTTGGTGGAATCAACGTCGAACAAAACGTCCAGACGATGGATCCTCGAACGCGCCTCCTCGCAGAGCGCACTGCGGATCCTGGCGGGATCCAACAGCTCCACCGACGCCGCCAAACGATAGCTTTGGCCGCCGACCGCGTCGATGTCGACGCCCTCCCCGCGCAGTTTCCGGACGAGCTTGCTGATCTCGCCGCGGCTGGTGTGGAGTTCGCTCGCAAGACGGGCGGTGGGGCATATCTCGCCATCCGCCAGGAGCGTCAACAGCGCCCGCGCATCTACACGGTTCGGGAGCGAAACAGCCATAGCTTCTGCACGCGGTGCTCCTGCCCGGAGGCCATGCGCGCGATATTGGCCCGATGGGTGAAGATCACGAACAGCTCGACCACCGCGCAAAACGTGAGGAGCGGCTGGTTACCCGGTTCGGTCACATAGACGAAGCCGACGAGCGCCGCGCCGGCAAGCATGCTGGCAAGACCCACGTAGCCGGTGAGCAGCAGCACCGTGAGCCACGCGATGCACACCGGCAGGAGCAGCCTCGGCTCGAGCGCTCCGATGACTCCCACCATGGTCGCGACGCCCTTGCCGCCGCGAAACGAGAACCATACGGGATAGACGTGGCCCAGGATCACGGCCAGGGCGCACGCCAGGGTGAGCCACTCGCGCGACACCGCGGGATCGGAGGGGGGCCAGGCCGCGCCCGGCAGATAGAGCACCGCGAGCACTCCCTTGCCCGCATCGATCAACAGCACCGCCAGCCCGAACAGCTTTCCTTGCGTGCGCAACGCGTTCGTCGCTCCGGCGTTGCCGCTGCCCAGGCGTCGAATGTCGACTCCGCGCAGGCGCCCGAGGATCAGGCTGCCGAGCAGCGAGCCGAGAAGATAGGCCATCAGGCTTTTGACGCCGAGTTCCAGCATGCAGGGGCGCCTACTTGCGGCGCGGCAGGTGGATTTCCGCCAGCATGCAGCGCACGCCGCCGCCGCCGTAGCGCTCGATCACGGGAATATCCGCCGCCACGATGCGGCCGTGTCTTTCGAGTGCGCGGCGCTGCCCCGGGGCGAAGCTTTCCCAGGCAGTGGTCGACAGCGCGATCGTGTGGGAGCCGGGGGGAGCCAGCTCCAGCAGGTTGCCCGCAAACGCCTGCAGTTGCGCGAATCCGATCTCGATGATTTCGCGGCCGCCCGACTCGAGCGTCGAATACACCGCCGCGCGCCGATTGCGGTCGGCGATCGACTCACCGCACACCACCGCGAAGCCGGTCCCGATCGCCATCATCACATTGGTGTGATACACCGATCTTCCCGCGCCGTCGGTGGCTTCGAAGGTGACCACATCGTAGTCGAGTTGCTGGGCGAAATCGCCCAGGACATCGAGATCGGTGCGCGCCGAGACGTTCGCGTAGGCGATGTGACGCACGCGATCGAGCACGAGGCTCCCCGTGCCTTCGAGATACTGTCCGCGAGTCTCGCGGTCGGAGAGGTCCACCGTTCTCGTGGTGCGGAATCCGCCGGCGCCGAAGACTTCACCGAGGACG
Organism: uncultured Gammaproteobacteria bacterium; assembly: GCA_963748995.1. Lineage (GTDB taxonomy): Bacteria > Pseudomonadota > Gammaproteobacteria > Steroidobacterales > Steroidobacteraceae > Bog-1198. The sequence goes on from CAVVKU010000013.1 coordinate 411,175, forward strand.
TCGTCGCGGCGCTCGAGGCGGCGGTTCGGCGCCAGCATCGGATACAGCACGACGGTGCCGTCGGCGTGAAAGCTGACCCAGTTGTTGGGGAATATCGCGTCCGGCTTGACCGGCGCCCGCGTGTCCTCTGCGACGATCACGGTCACTCCGGACCGCTCGAGCGACTCGGCCAGCCGGTCGAATTCCCGCAAGGCGAGGGCCTGGATGTCCGCGCCATCGTGCGACGCCGGCGTCGCCGCGGAATGCTCCGGGGCGTGTTGGAACGCGTTGCTCGCGGCGGTTTCCTGGTTGAAGCCGAAGTTCGCCGGCCGGATCATCAGTACCGCCGATGCGCTCTGGCGTTCGGTGCCTGGCGGCTCTAGGCGCGGTTCTGGGGGGAGCAAGGTGGTGGCCATCGCGTTAAACTATCCCAATCCGCCGCACGGTCAATGCCCGGGGAAGCGATGCGCTCGCTCATCCCCGGCTGCCCGGGGGCTTTTTCGACGAGGGGAGTGGGTAAATTGCGATTTGCGATCGCCAGCGCCGGGTTGGTGCTCACGATGACCGCCGCCGGGCTCTCGATCGCGGCGGCGCCGGGAGCGCGCAAACCCGAACCGCCGCCCCCTGCGCCGAGACCCGAGGGCACCTATCCGTTCAGTTTCGACGTGCTTCTGGCCGACGCCAAGCGGCTTGCGGCGAAGCCGTACACGCCGCGCTCGAGCGCCCTGTCCGCCGACCTCGACAAATTGAGTCCGGAGCAATACCACGCCATCCTTTTCGACCGTAACGCCGCAATCTGGCGCCAGGAGGGGTTGCCGTTTCGCCTCGAGCTGTTGCGCGCCGGCTTCAATCAACGGACGGCTCCGGTCACGGTGTCCACGGTCGAAGCGGGATTGGCGAAGGACTTGATCGCGACTCCCGCGATGTTCGCCATGGGCGCGGTCGCGCAGCATGCCGGTGGCCAGGTGTCGCTGCCGCTGTCCGGGTTCCGCCTCGTCGGCCACATCAACTCCAAGAAGGTGTGGGATGAGTTTCTGGTGTTTCAGGGCGCGAGCTACTTTCGCGCCGTGGCGAAAAATCTGCTGTACGGCCTGTCGGCCCGCGGGTTGGCCATCAACACGGCCGAGGGCGCGGGCGAGGAGTTCCCCGCGTTCACGCACTTCTGGATCGAGCGCCCGTCGCCGCGCGCCGAATCGGTCGTGATCGACGCGCTGCTCGAGAGCGACTCCACCACCGGTGCATACCGTTTCACGGTGACCCCGGGCGTGGACACCGTCATGGACGTCGAATTCACCTTGTTTCCGCGCACCAACGTCCGCGTCGTGGGCATCGCGCCGCTCACCTCCATGTTCCTGTTCGACGAGACCAATCGAGGCCGCCTCGACGATTACCGGCCGGAAGTTCATGACTCGGACGGATTGCAGATCACGTCGGATTCGGGCGAACACATATTCCGCCAGCTCGCGAACCCCACCAAGCTCGAGGTGTCGACGTTCACCACGCATCCCCCGCAGGGTTTCGGTCTGGTGCAGCGCTCGCGCGATCAGAGTGACTTCCAGGATTTCGACAACTTGTACGAGCGGCGGCCGAGCGCCTGGGTGGAGCCGAAGGGCGACTGGGGGCCCGGCGGGGTCGAACTGGTCGAGATCCCGTCGGGGCGTGAAAGCAACGACAACATCGTCGCCTTCTGGCGGCCCGCGCAGGGACTGCAGGCCGGACATCCGGTGAGCTTTGCATACAAGCTCACCTGGCTGGCGGAACCGGCGCTCCCGAAGGGCATGGGAGAGGTGGTTGCCACCCGATCCGGTGCAAGCCTCGACGGCAAGCGCCGCGTCTTCATCCTGGACATCGTCGGCGCGGGCGACAAAACCGAGGGCTTGAGGGTCGATCTCGGTGCCTCGGCGGGCAAGATTTCCAATGTCTCGTTGGTGTCGAACAGCGCCCTTCATGGCCTTCGCGCCAGTTTCGAGCTGGATCCGAGCAATGCCGACCTGATCGAGCTGCGCCTGCGAATCCTGCGCGGCGACGCTCCCGTCACCGAAACATGGCTGTACCGATGGACCTCCATCTGAGCTCGGCGGCATGCGTGGCCCCTGCCGAGTCCTCGGGCGGGATGCCGCCGGAGAGCCGGGTCAGCATGCCGTCCCAGGATCTGCGCTTTTCGCGGCGCCATCTGGTTCCGGCCCACCCGTCGGCGGCCGAGATATTTGCACGCATCATCCTGGTCGCGACCTCGATCGGGGTGACGGTCTACGGCGTCTACCAGATGCTTCAGGTGGTGCGGTTCGCCAGCATGACCTGGCTGCAGGGCCTGATGATTTTCTTCTTTGCGATATCGCTCGCCTGGATCGCATTCGCGGCCGGGTCGGTGCTCGCCGGCGCATCCAAACGCCGCGATCCGAGCCCCTCGCCGGGCGAGGGCATGGGCGGTACGCTGACGGCGCTGGTGATGCCGATCTACAACGAGGATCCGACGCGCACCACCGCGGCGCTGCAGGCGATGGCCGAGGCCCTGGGTCAACTGGGTGCGCAGCAGGCGTTCGAGATCGTTGTCCTGTCCGACTCCACGAATGCGGATGCGTGGGTGCGGGAGACCGTGGCGATCGACGGCCTGCGGCGCTCGCTCATCTCGGTGATGCCGGTGTGGTACCGGCGGCGCTGGCGCAACGTCGCGCGCAAGTCCGGGAACGTCGAGGATTTCGTCAGCCGCTGGGGAGGACGCTACGACCACATGATCGTGCTCGACGCCGACAGCCTGATCGATGCCTCGACGCTCATGCGGCTCGTGCAGATGATGCACGCGGATCCGGCGCTCGGCATTCTGCAGACCGCGCCGCAGCTGATCGGCGCGCGCAGCTTTTTCGGCCGCCTGCAGCAGTTTGCCGCCTGCGCCTACGGGCCGGTCATCACGCGCGGGCTGGCGGCCTGGTCGGGTGACAGCGGCAACTACTGGGGGCACAACGCCATCATCCGCGTGCGGGCATTCGCCGACTGTTGCGGCTTGCCCGAGCTCGAGGGCCGCAAGCCCTTCGGGGGCCACGTGCTGTCGCACGATTTCGTGGAGGCTGCGCTCATGCGGCGTGCCGGATGGAAGGTGCGGATGGCGACCGACTGCGGCGGCTCCTGGGAGGAATCGCCCCCGTCACTCATCGATGTGGCCATCCGTGACCGGCGCTGGGCGCAGGGCAACCTGCAGCACATGAAGATCATCGGCGCCTCCGGTTTGTCCTTCGCGAGCCGGCTGCATCTCGGCATCGGCATCATGAGCTACCTCTCCTCCCCGCTCTGGCTGTTGATGCTCGGCATCGGATTCGCGCTCGCCGTGCAGTCGCATTTGATCCGACCGGAATATTTCAATCACGATTTCCAGATGTTTCCGACCTGGCCCCGCTTCGACGTGGAGCTCATGATGGCGCTGTTCTGGTTCAGCATGGTCGTGCTGCTGATTCCGAAGATGCTCGGCCTGATCTGCGCGCTGACCTCGAGAAGGCTCCGGCGCGGAGGCGGCGGCGTGATCGGCATCGGCGCGAGCTTCCTGTTCGAGGTCGTCTTTTCCGCGCTCTACGCGCCGGTGATGATGATGCTGCAAAGCCGCCATGTCTTCGAGGTGTTCCTCGGCCGCGATTCCGGCTGGAACCCGCAGAGGCGGGACGGCGGCGGGACGAGTTGGGGCGATGCCTGGCATTTCCACAGGCGCGACATGCTGCTCGCCGCCATGGCGGCGGCGATTTTCTGGTTTCTGTCGCCCGCCTTGCTTGCCTGGGTATCGCCCGCGCTCCTCGGCCTTCTGCTGTCGGTGCCGCTGTCGCGCGCGAGCGGCAGCGAATGGCTCGGCAATGCGCTTGCAAAGGTCGCGCTGCTGCGCACGCCGGAAGAGCTCGAGGTGCCCTCGCTGATGGCGCGGCGCGCGGAACTGATCGCGACCGCGCGCATCCTTCCCAACGACGGCCTCAAGTTCCTGGCGCGAAACCGCGAAGCGCGGATGGCGCACATCGAAGGCAACCTTCCCCGCCCCGTCGACCCGCCGGGCCGCCCCGACCCGGATGCTTTTACCGCGCAGCAAAAGCTCATCGATGCCCGCTCCCTGGAGGAGGCGCTCGGATGGCTGACACGCGTGGAGCGGGTCGAGGTCGCCGGCAGCGCCCGGCTCCTCAACCAGCTCGCGCAGCTGCCCGACGCACAGCCCCCCACTTTGTTGATCTGAAGGACTGCAAGCACATGACCGATCGTCGCTCGCTATTGAGACTGGCTCTGGGATTCGCGGGCGGACAGCTCCTGCGCGCCGCCGGCGCGGACGCCGCCGCACAGCAGGGCCCCGCGGCCGCGCCCCCCGCGGCGCAGGCATTCGACTTTGCGTGGCTCAAGGGCCAGGCGCATTGGCTCGCCAGCAACGCCTTTCAGCCGTCGAAGGACTCGCTTCCGCCGGCGATGGGAAAACTGGGTTACGATCAATATCAGTCCATCCGGTTCCGCGGCGACCACGCGCTCTGGGCGGATGCGGGACTCGCCTTCCGCCTGCAGTTCTTCCACGTGGGCCGCAATTTCACCGAGCCCGTCCATATGTACGAAGTCGTCGACGGTCAGGCGCGCGAAATCGTCTACGATCCGGCGATGTTCGAGTGGGACAAGAGCGGCGTCGATCCCGCCCTCATGAAGGACCGTGCGGGTTTCGCGGGATTCCGGGTGCAATTCATCACCGACTGGCGGGATGACGTGGCGGCGTTCCTCGGCGCGAGCTACTTCCGTGCGGTCGGCGGCGACACGCGCCAATACGGCCTTTCGGCGAGGGCGCTCGCGGTCGACACCGCGTTTCCGCGCCCGGAGGAGTTTCCGCGCTTCACCTCATTCTGGTTCGAGCGGCCCGCCAAGGATTCCGGCACGCTGACTCTGTACGCGCTGCTCGACTCGCCGAGCATCGCGGGCGCGCTGCGCTTCCAGATCACCCCCGGCGGCACTCAGATCATGAACATCGACACGGCGTACTACCCGCGCAAGCCGATCGAGCGGCTTGGAATCGCGCCCCTCACCAGCATGTTCTTCTACGGCGAGAACGACCGGCGCGTGGCGAATGATTGGCGGCCGGAGATTCACGACTCGGACGGTCTTTCCATGTGGACCGGCGCGGGCGAGTGGATATGGCGTCCGCTGGTCAACCCTCCGCAACTGCATCTGAATTCCTACTTCGACGACAACCCGCGGGGATTCGGCCTGCTCCAGCGGGACCGCAACTTCGATCACTACCAGGACGACGGCGTGTACTACGACCGGCGGCCGAGCCTCTGGGTGGAGCCCAAGTCCGGACCGAACGGCGGCTGGGGCAAGGGCGCGGTGCAGCTCGTTGAAATCCCGACCGTCGATGAAACCTTCGACAACATCGTCGCCTTCTGGAATCCGGCGGACAAGCCCAAGCCCGGGCAGGAATTGCTGTTCGGTTACCGCCTGTACTGGGGCACCAAGATTCCCTATTCGTCGCCGCTCGGGCAAACGATCGCCACGCGCACCGGTATCGGCGGCACCGTCGGCGTCAAGCGCCAGTACTACTCGTGGCATTTCGCCGTCGATTTCGCCGGCGGCGAGCTCGGCGCGCTGCCCAAGGATTCCGCCGTGGAGGCGGTGATCACGAGCTCGCGGGGCACCACCGAACACGTCACGGCGCATTTCGTTGCGGAGTTCGCCGGATACCGCGCGCTGTTCGATGTGCGGCCGCCGGAGGACTCCGTCGAGCCCATCGATTTGCGGCTCTATCTGCGCATCGATGGCCGGCCCCTCACCGAGACATGGATCTATCAGTGGACGCCGCCTTCCTTGAAGGATCGCAAGCTCGCCATCCAGTGACCGCTCGGGGGGATGTGCGCGCGCTGCGGCGCGCGCTCGGTCCCCGCGCTATTTGGGCCGCAGCACGAGGCTCTTGAGCCGCTGCGTATCGCCGGTCGCGCGCCGCAGATCGGCCTCGCGCTTGAGGAACGGCTGCGCCGCGCGCGGATCGAGGATGGCCAGCCGGTATTCCTGCAGCTGCTGCTTGAGGAGCGGCAGCAACGCGCGCTGCGACTCCGCCTCGTTCGAACCGGCAATCAGGCAGACGCAGTACAAATCGAAATACTCGGCGTAAAGTTCCTCGTAGCGCTGCATCGGATCGAGGAATGCCGGATCCCGCACCACTTCCGTTCCAAGGTGACTGGTGCACAGATGGCTGCACGCCTTGCGCAGATACGCGCCATGCTCGGAAATGACCGCCGCTTCGTAGCTTCGGCCCGGACGAAAGTGCGCGATCACGCGTTGCCTAAGCCGGCCGCGCACCGAGCCTTGACGCAGATAGTGGAACAGCGCCTTTCCATGCAGCAGCCTCAAGGTGGTCTGTTTGAGTTCCCCGACTTGCATGCGCGCGCCACAGTCGGCGAGCTTGCGCATGAGATTGGAATGTTCGCGCTCCCAGAGGCCCCACGCCTGCGGGTTCTCGAGGACGCGGTGGGCGATCAATTGCTCGCCCGCATCGGTGCTCGCGAGCGCCGCCTGCACGCGGTCAGTCGATTCGCGCATGAGGCGCGCATGACTGATCGCGTGATGCAACATAATCTTTCCCTCCTCACGCTACACTCTGGCAAATGAACCGAGTAGTCAACCGTAGCCAACAGGAGACAACCGGGGAGAAATGTAGGACAGCGCCAGGAGCGGGCGGTTAGGTCAGGGCAGGAGCGCGATCGGCCGCTTAGTGCACTGCGATTCCGGCGGCGCCGTCAGCCGCAGGCTCTCAATAGCTGCGGGACAGCAACCAGTGAGCCAGCGAACGAAGCGGCGCGGCGCGCTCGCCGAAGGGAACCAGCGCTTCTAGCGCCTGGTTGTGCAGGAGATGCACGCGCTCCTGCGAGGCTTCGATGCCGATGACCGTGGGGTGCGTCGGCTTGGCGTGCTCGCGGTCGGCGCCGGTGGCCTTGCCGAGCGTCGATACGTCGCCCAGCACGTCGAGAAGGTCGTCCTGAATTTGAAATGCCAGGCCGATCGCCGCGGCAAACCGGGCGAGCGCCTCATAGCGCGCGGGCGGCAGATCGGGCGCGCAGGCGGCCGCCATCAGCACGCTCGCGCTGATGATGGCGCCGGTTTTGCGGGCATGCATGTCCTCGACCGCCGCGACATCGAGCTTTCTGCCCTGCACCTCGAGATCGATCGCCTGTCCGCCGGCCATGCCGAACGTCCCGCTCGCCTCGCTCAACATGTCGATCAACCGCAGGCGCACGGCGGGTGCCTGGGGGAGCGACGCATCGCGGGCGAGCAATTGGAAGGCCAGCGGTTGCAACGCATCACCGACCAGAATTGCGGTCGCCTCGTCAAAGGCCTTGTGGCAGGTCGGACGCCCGCGCCGCAGGTCATCGTCGTCCATGGCGGGCAGATCGTCATGCACCAGCGAATACACGTGAATCAGTTCGATGGCGCAGGCGACGGCTTCCACCTGACCCTCCGAGAGGCCGACGGCATGCGCGGTCGCGAAGGTGAGCGCAGGCCTGATCCGCTTGCCCCCGCCGAGCACGCTGTAGCGCATGGCCTCATGCAGCCGAGCAGGAGTTTCCGTCGCCGCGGGCAGGCGGCGGTCGAGGGCGCGCTCCATCTGGACACGCCAAACCTCGAGTTGCTTCGCGAAAGCCCCGTCGTCCTCCGAAGGAGACCGGGCCGGGGCGCGACGATCGGCTGCGTTGCTCACGGGCGGTGCCAGGGTCGGGCGCCGCTCAGTGCGTGGCCGCCACTCGTTGGCCTTCGTCCGAGTCGCGCGACATTCGTTTGATCTCGGAGAGCGCCACGGTGGCCACGGTGCCGGGGGCCGCGCCTTCGGCATAATCGAAAGGCAGCTCCGGCGCCATCGGGCCGGATACCCGGGGTCCTCTGAGTGAGGCCAGCATCGCCTTCACGGGGTGGCTGAACGCGTCGTTCACGGCCGTGCCCTCGAAACCGCAATGCGCCATGCAGTTGTCGCAACGCGGATTCTTGCCCACGCCGTACTTGTCCCATTCGGTGTCCTCGATGAGCGAGCGGTAGCTCGGCGCATACCCCTCGTCGGACAACAGATAGCATGGACGCTGCCAACCGAACACGTTGTAGGTCGGATTGCTCCAAGGCGTGCACTGATACGTCTGGTTGCCCGCCAGGAAATCCAGGAACAGGCCCGAGTGGTTGAATGACCAGCTCTTGCCCGACGGTCGTTGGCGGCGCTTGAAGATCTCACGGAACAACTGCTTGCTCGCGTGGCGGCCGAGGAACACGTCCTGCCGCGGCGCGTGGTGGTAGCTGTACCCCGGCGAGACCGTGATGCCCTCGATGCCGAGGCTCATCGCGGTGTCGAAGAACTCCGCGACGTGCTCGGGATTTTCGCCGTTGAACAGCGTGCAATTGATGGTGACGCGAAATCCCCTGCCGCGTGCCAATTTGATGGCGGCGACCGCCTTGTCGAACACACCTTCCTGGCACACCGATTCGTCGTGGCGCTCGCGGTTGCCGTCCAGATGGATCGAGAACGTCAGATACGGCGATGGCTGATATTCATCGATGTGTTTGGACAGGAGGATCGCGTTGGTGCAGAGGTAGACGAACTTCTTGCGCTGGACGATGCCCGCCACGATTTGCGGCATCTCCTTGTGGATGAGCGGCTCGCCCCCGGGGATGGAGACGATGGGTGCGCCGCATTCGTCCACGGCCTTCAACGCATCCTCCAGGCTGACCCGCTGCTGCAGAATCTCCTTGGGATAGTCGATCTTGCCGCAGCCGGCGCAGGCCAGGTTGCACTGGAACAGCGGCTCCAGCATGAGGACCAGGGGGTAGCGCTTGTCCCCCCGGAGTTTGCGTCCGGCGAGGTATTTCGCGACCCGATACATTTGCAGAAGAGGTATTGCCATGTCGTATGTTACCGCGGCTTGGTCGATTTGGGCGTCAGGTTGATATTTCAGGCGAAATTAAGATTGGCTCATCAAGCGCGAAAAGCGAGCACCTCTGCCCGATGATCCCGCCATACCCTGGCCCATTCCAGCATGAACCACGGCGTAAATCTTGAACAATCGGCGCTCGTCAATTCCCGCTGTAGGGCCTCGGCATCCACCCAGCGCCAATCCGCGATTTCCTCGGGGTTGATCGTCGGAACGGCGTCGGAGCGGCCGATAAACACGGAGCAAAGCTCGTGTTCGGCGCCGGTGGCGTCGAATTGCGCGTGATATTGGAACTTGAACAGGAATTTGAGGTCGCAGCGAATGCCCAGTTCTTCCCACAGGCGTCGCCGGGTGGCGACATCCATGGTCTCCGCGCGGCGCGGATGGCTGCAGCAGCTGTTCGACCAATACAGCGGCCAGAGGCGCTTGGTGGCGGCCCGCTGCTGCACCAGGAGCTCGGCGCGGTCGTTGAAGATCAGCAGGGAAAAGGCACGATGCAGCACCCCACGTCCCTCGTGGCACAGCGATTTGCTCAGGTGGCCGACCCGGCGGTCGGCCTGGTCCACGAGAATCAATGCGTCGGAATCTGCCATAATATCGCTATTATCGATTCGTTCCGCAGGTCCAGCTTCGTCCATCTCGATAGCCTCTACGGGTCGGCGTCTCCGCCGACGGTCATCGGCGGATCATAGCGTCATGCGGAAGGGCCGCGCCAGCCTGCGGCGGAACTACCCGCCCTTGAGCCGGCCGAGCCGACACCGCAAAGTTGGAGTTCTTCAGTGATCGTGAGTCCGCATACATGGATGTCCTGGTTGGGTACGGCGCTTGCGGCCGCGGTCGCGATTTATACGGTGTTGGCCGCCTATGCCGTGCGGACCCGCCTCAAACCCCACCCGGCCTGGCCGCCGCTGCGCAAGGCCGCGCCGGTGACCATGCTCAAGCCGCTGTGCGGGGCTGAGCACGAGCTCTACGAATGCCTCCATTCGTTTTGCGACCAGGACTATCCCCGCTTCCAGATCGTGTTCGGAGTTTGCGACGAGGATGATCCGGCGATCGGCGTGGTCGCCCGGCTCGCGCGCGAATTCCCCCGCGTGGACATCCAGCTCGCCGTCGACCGCCGGCAGCATGGGACCAGCCGCAAGGTGAGCAATCTGATCAACATGATGCCGTACGCGCGTCACGATCTGTTGGTGATCTCGGACAGCGACGTGCGCGTGGGCCGGGACTATCTCTCCCGCATCGTGGCCCCGCTCGCCGATCCCGCGGTCGGCATCGTCACCTGTCCGTATCTGGGCCGCCCCATGAAGGGGCTCTGGTCGCAGCTCGGATCCTTGTTCATCAACGATTGGTTCACCCCGTCGGTCCGTGTCGCGGCCATGTTCGGATCGCGGGCATTCGCGTTCGGCGCGACCATTGCGATCCGGCGGCACGTCCTGCGGCGCATCGGCGGATTCGCGGCGATCGCCAACCAGCTCGCGGACGATTACCGGCTGGGCGAATTGACGCGCGCCTTGGGTTTGCGCACGGTGCTCTCCGACGTCGTGGTCGAGACCTGCGTGGACGAGCCGAGCTTGAGCGAGCTCGTGAATCATGAGTTGCGCTGGCTGCGCACCATCCGCATCGTGCGGCCGGTGGGCTACAGTCTCTCGGTCGTGACCTTCGGCGTGCCCGTGGCCGCCGCCGGATGCCTGCTTGCCGGCTTTGCGCTGCCGGCGATCACGCTGTTGGCCGTCGCCGCGCTCGCCCGGATCGTGCTGCATCTTCGCGTGCGCGGCGCGAGTTTCCCGCCGGCGCACCAGTTGTTGCTGCTGCCGGTCCGGGACATGTTGAGCCTCGCCCTGTGGGCGTGGGGCTTCGCGACGCGACGCGTTCAATGGCGCGACGACAGTTTCGATGTGGCCCGCGACGGGTCCGTCGACCCCGTGGTGAGGGACGCCGCTTGAGGCGATTGATCGTCACCGCCGACGACTTCGGCGCGGCACCCGAGGTCAATGAGGCTGTCGAGACGGCCCATCGCGCCGGCATCCTCACGGCGGCGAGCCTCATGGTTTCGGGAACCGCGGCCGCCGATGCCGTGGCTCGCGCGTGCCGCATGCCGCAGCTTCGTGTCGGACTGCATCTCGTGCTGGTCGAGGGCCGGCCCACGCTGCCCGCATCGCAGGTCTCGAGGCTGGTCGGCGCGGACGGCTGTTTTCGATCCGACATGGCTGCGCTCGGCGCCGCGATCGCCTTCAGCCCGCGAGTGCGCCGCCAGCTCGCCGCAGAGATCACCGCGCAGTTCGAGGCGTTTGCCGCCACGGGGCTCGCACTCGATCATTGCAACGCGCACAAGCACTACCATCTGCATCCCGCGATCGGCGGCCTGATGGCCTCCATCGGGCGAGGCTTCGGGGTGCGTGCGGTGCGGGTTCCCTCGGAGCCGCTCTCGGTGCTGCGCAAAATCGAGCCCTCGACGGCGCGCGGGCCCGCGCTCGTCACGGCGCCGTTCGCGTGGCTGCTGAGACGGCGGTTTCGCGCGGCCGGCCTCGCCATCTCCGATCGCGTGTTCGGCTTGCAATGGTCCGGCGCGATGATCCAAGCGCGCCTCGCGGGGCTCCTGCGGCATCTGCCGCAGGGCCTGACGGAAATCTATCTGCATCCCGCCACCGGCGCTTATGCAGGTTCGGCGCCGGGGTACCGGTACCGGGAGGAGCTGGAGGCGCTCACCTCGCCCGAGATCGTGCGCCTGTGCCGCACCGGCGCGGTCAGGCTGGGCGGTTTCACCGATTTTGAGGGTTCGACGGCGGCGGGCGATTCGCCGCGAAGCATGCGGCCTCAGGAGACGGCGCCATGAGTTCACCATCGTCTGCAGTCACCTCGGCGGGTACGAAGCGCGAGGACTTTTCCGGCGGCCCCATCCGCGTCGGCAGCGACGCCCACCGGGAGCTGTTTTGCAGGACACTGCTGGACACGTTCAACCCGTACAAGCCGGCGGTGATCGATTGGCCGCCCCTCGATGAGGAGGCGCGCGCGCGCCTGGTGGCGCTGCCCATCTGGGACATCGCGGTCCAGACCGAGGGCCGTGCGCGGCTCAACGTCGCCTCCTACGCCTCCGAAGTATCCGATCCTCTGCTGCGCCGGGCGGTGGAGCTCAATGCGTTCGAGGAGGGCCGCCACAAGCACGTGCTCTCCAACCTCGTGCAGGCCTATGGCATCGAGCTTGCGCCCGAGCCGCCTTATCCCGCGCCGCGAGACCCGGAATGGGCGTTCATGGTCACCGGCTACAGCGAATGCATCGACAGCTTCTTCGCGTTCGGCCTGTTCGCAGCCGCCAAGCGATCGGGATTCTTTCCGGAGGAACTGGTCGATACCTTCGAGCCGGTGATCCAGGAAGAGGGCCGCCACATTCTGTTCTTCGTCAACTGGGCAGCCTGGCATCGGCGCACGATGCCCGTCTGGCGGCGGCCCTATTTCGAGCTCAAGGTGCTCGCGGTCTGGATCTTCCTGATCTGGGAGCGGATCGGGATTGCGCGAAATGTCGGCGGTGCTCCCGAGGACAATAACTTCACGCTGACCGCCTCGAAATCCGTGCACGAGGACATCAGCGTGGGCGACCTGATCGAGACATGCCTGTCGGAGAACGAGCGGCGGATGAGCCCTTACGATCGACGGTTGCTCCGGCCTCGATTCGTGCCGGCGCTCGCTCGATGGGCGCTTCGGTTCATCCGCCCGCGCCGGGCCGCCCCCACCTCGTGAAGGTCCGAGCTTTGTTGGTCGCGGCGCTGGGCCTCGCCCTCGCCGCGTATCTGGTGCTGCACGTGGGCTTTACAGCGGTGCTCTCCGCCGCGTCTCAGGTCGGCTGGACGGGCTTCGCGTTGCTCTGCGCCTACGGACTCGCGCTCTTCCCGCTGTTGGGAGCGTCCTGGTCCGTGCTGCTCCCGAAGTCCAGCACCGGCATCTGGGTCTTCGTCTGGGCGCGGCTGGTCCGCGAAGCCGCCTCGGACGTGCTGCCCTTCTCCCAGGTCGGCGGCATCGTGTTCGGCGCGCGCACCGCGATCCGTTACGGCGTGGCGGGACCCGAAGCGTTCGCCTCGACGATCGTCGATGTGACCAGCGAGGCGTTGGCTCAGATCGCATTCATCGCGCTCGGTTTCGCGATCCTGAGCGGCGACGCGCCGCGCTCCTCGTCCGCCGTCGCGCTCACCCGCGTCTTCTCGGTGGGACTTGCCCTCGCGGTGATCGCGGGTGTGTCGCTGGTATTCCTGCAGCGCTACGGCCATCGCGTGATGCAAAGGGTCGCCACGCGGCTCGTCCCCGGCGCCGCCGCTTCCGCCGCGGCGCTCGCGGATTCATTGGATGAGGTTTACCGCTCGCGGCCCCGGATCGCGCTTTCCACCGCGATGCACCTGATCGGATGGCTCGCGAGCGGGGCCGGTTCCTGGATCGCGTTCAGGCTCATCGGCGTCCGCGTGGAGCTGTCTTCGGTGATCGCCATCGAGAGCCTGGTGGGGGCGGTCAGGAGCGTCGCCGCGCTCGTTCCCAACGCGCTCGGCGTACAGGAGGCGAGCTACGCGGCGTTCGCGCCGCTGTTCGGCATCGGACCCGAGTTCGGCCTCGCGGTGTCGCTCCTGCGCCGCGCGCGGGACATCGCGATCGGCGCGCCGGTGTTGCTGATCGCGCATGCCGAAGCCGGCCGGCGCGTGATTGGACGCGCCGAAGGATCTTAGGCCAGCCATCCGCGCGCGCTAAACCAGCGTACCGCGTCAGCCAGGGCCTCGGCGGGCGGACGCCAGGAATAGCCCAGTTCACGCTCGGCCTTCGCGCTCGAGAAGAACATGCGCTTGCGCGACATCCGCACGCCCTCGAGCGTGAGGCGCCCGCTGCGTCCGGAGATTTTCGCGACGCCTTCCGCCACGTAGGCCATCGGCAGCACCAGCGCATACGGCAGACGGACTCGCGGCGGCTTGCGTCCCACGATGCGGGCGATTTCACCGAGGATCTGCTCGAGCGTCATGTCCACCCCGCCGAGAATGTAGCGCTCGCCCGTGCGTCCCCGGGACAACGCCAGAAGATGTCCATGAGCCACGTCATCGACGTGCACCACGTTCAGGCCGGTGTCGACGTAGGCGGGCATGCGACCTGCCGCGGCATCGAGCACCACCCGGCCGGTCGGCGTGGGCTTCACGTCGCCGGGCCCGATCGGAGTGGAGGGGTTGACGATGACCACCGACAGCCCTTCGCGCGCCGCCTCGAGCGCCGCCTGCTCGGCGAGAAACTTCGAGCGCTTGTAGTGACCGATCATCGCCTCGAGAGCGACCGGCGTGCTCTCGTCGCCGGGGGTGCCGTCGGCGGGAATGCCGATGGTCGCGACGCTCGAGGTGTAGACGACCCGCTCCACGCCCCCCCGGCGTGCCGCCTTGAGGATGTTTCTGGTTCCGTCGACGTTGGCGCGGTACAGCTGCGAGGGATCCGGCGCCCCGAGCCGATAGTCTGCCGCGACATGAAACAAGGCGGCGCAATCCGCCACGGCGCGATCGAGCGACGCCAGGTCGGTGAGGTCTCCGACCGCGAGCTCGACGGGCAGGGCACGGAGATTGCTTCGATCCGACCCCTCGCGCACCAGCGCGCGCACCTCCCACCGCTCGGCGAGCAACGCCCGGGCGACCGCCGCGCCGACGAATCCGGTGGCGCCCGTGACCAGCGCCCTCACCGTCGATTCTCCGCAGGCATCGCGGCGGGCGCCAGCCGGCCGAGCTTCCCGACCGCACGAAGCGAACCCATGGCGGCTCGATAGCGGCGCGCCAGATTCACGAGCGCCACGATGTCCCCGGGCGATCGGGCAACGCCCAGGAGGAGCCGCCCGATCCGTATCTGTCCGGTTTCGCCGGCGGCCGTCACCGAGGCCGGAATCGCATCGAGCGCGCTGTCGACGATGACGCGAATCGCCATGAACGGCACGTGGCTCGCCGCGGCGACCTCCGCGACGGCGGAGCTCTCCATGTCGACGGCCACCGCACCGGTTTCGCGGCGTGCCGCCGCCTTGGCGGCCGCGCCCGTGATCGGGTGCATGCAGGTGAGCAGAGCGCCCGATGCCAGCGGCCGGCATGAGGCGATCGAAGCGTTCAGCATGTCGCGCCACGAGGATGCGGTGGCGAATCGCATGCCGTCCGGCGCCACCACTTCGCGCGGGAGACATATCGCTCCGGCTTGAAGATCCGGATCGAGGCCGCCGGCCATGCCCCAGCTGATCAGAGCCTTGGCGCCGGCTTGGATGAGTCCACGCGCGGCCATTCCGGCGGCTGCGCATCCCATCCCGCTCACCGCCCGAAGCGTCCCGTCGGCGAGGACATCGAATCCAGCGCTGCGTTCAACCGAACGACCCAGTGTGCGCGCCTCTCGATCGAGCGCCGCGACGACGCCCGCCACGGTCAATGGGTGGTTCCGGCCCGGGTCAGCGTTCGATAGGCGGCGAGGGCCCACAGCGGGAAGTAGCGGCAATAGCCGTGGTACTTGAGGTAGAACACCCGCGGGAAGCCGGGCGCGGTGAAAGTTGGATCGCTCCACAGGCCGTCGGACTGCTGCGTGCGCATGAGGTGGTTGACGCCGCGGCGCACCGTCTCCGAAGCCGCCTCGCCCGCGGCGAGCAATCCCAAGAGCGCCCACGCCGTATGGTAGGGCGTGCTCGGCGCGTTGGCGTCGAGCGGATTGTTATAGCCGTCGTTGCTCTCGCCCCAGCCGCCGTCCGCGTTCTGCAGGCCGTTCAGCCAGCCCACCGCGCGTCGAACCGCCTGATCATCCGGCGATATGCCGGCCTGTGAGAACGCGGTGAGCACCGACCATGTGCCGTAGATGTAGTTGGTCCCCCACCGGCCGAACCACGAGCCGTCCGGCTCCTGTTCGGCACGCAGGTACGCGAGTGCGCGATCCAGGGCCTGCTTGTCCTGCGGACGCCCGATCCGGGAAAGCACCGTCACGACCCGGGCGCTCACGTCGCTCGTGGGCGGGTCGAGCAGCGCGCCGTGATCGGCGAACGGAATCTTGTTCAAGTAATACGAGGTGTTGTCGGCATCGAACGCGGCGAATCCGCCGTTCTCGCTCTGCATGCCCACCAGCCAGTCGAGCGCACGGGAGATATTCTCCTCGTAGTCGGCGGCATTCGGGGCCTGGTGCATGGACCAGGCGACCACGGCCGTGTCGTCGAGGTCCGGGTAATAGTCGTTGGCGAACTGAAACGCCCACCCGCCGCCCTTGAGATGGGGCCGATCGACCTGCCAATCTCCCGGCTCGTCGAGAATCTGCTCGGCTTGCAGCCAATCGAGCGCGCGAGCCCGATGCCTCGGAAGAACGGGCGCATCCCGCCTCCTGCATGGCGAGACTGGCCAGGGCCGTATCCCACACGGGGGACACGCAGGGCTGGCAATAGGCGCTCGAGGGACCCACGACCAGGAGTTTCTGCAACGCCCGCTTCGCGGTCACGCGGCGCGGGTCGTCCGCCGGGTACCCCAGAATCGTCATCACTTCCAGCGCATTCACCATCGCGGGGAAGATCGCGCCGAGCCCATCCTCTCCGTTCAGCCGCTCGAGCATCCACTGCTCCGCCTGGCGGGTGGCGCGTTCCCTCATCGAGGTGGGGATGAAGGGGTCGATGCGCCGGGCCAGCCGATCGACGACCAGCAGCACCCTGCCGAGCCAACCGCCCTGGCGGGCATCGCGAAAATAATCGCGCTCGATCTCGGGAGGGGTCGTGAACAGCTCGCGGATATGCACGTCCCTCGGGTTTTTGGCGAGCGGCTTCTTCGTGCACAAGATGAAGAGCGGTACCATGACGGTGCGGGACCAGTACGACACCTTGTCGAGGTGAAAGAAGAACCACTTCGGCAGCAACATGATCTCGACGGGAATGTACGGCACCCCGCGCCAGGGAATCTGTCCGAACAGCGCGAGGGCGATGCGCGTGAACACGTTCGAGCGCGCGGCCCCGCCCCGCTCGAGGATCGCCGCCCGCGCCCGCGCCATGTGCGGCGCCTTCACGTCGTCGCCCGCCAGTTTCAGCGCATAGTAGGCCTTGACGGTGCAGCTCATGTTGAATTCGCCGCCGTGGTACAGCGGCCACCCGCCCGTTGGCTGCTGATGGGCCCGCAAGTAGGTTGCGATCTTGGCCTCAAGCTCGGTGTCGATCTCGTCCAAGAAGTGCATCATCATGATGTATTCGGCGGGAATGGTGCAGTCCGCCTCGAGTTCGAACAGCCAATAGCCCGCGGCGTTCTGTGCGGCGATCATCGCATCGCGCGCCTGCGCGATCGCACGGTCCAGGAGGCTCGAGACGGTCTTGGTGAGCGAGAGCGCGACCACATCGGCGCGTGCGGGCGCCTCGGTCTCGGCGCTCAGCGGTTTCTTCGCGATACGAATCATGACCCGGAGCCCCCATAGGAGCGTCGCCGCAGCGGCTCGGGTTCCCGCGCGTCGCATGGCTCGCCGGCCGGCGGATCGAGCTCGGTGCGCTGCCGCGGCTCTGCGAAGTGACCGCGCCGCGTCTCGGAAAGCGGCGCCACCGGCAGCCCACGGGCGGCCACGGCGAACAGGCGCCGGAGCATGAAGTCGTTGCGTATGAAAAGGTCCGTCAAAATTCTCGTCATAGTTACCGCTGAGCGGGAGATTTTGACCTGAGATCCAGCGGTAAAGCCGGGATTTTTATGAATTTTCTGCAATGTGAGCACCGCGAGCCCGACGGCCCATAGACAAAAACGCCGTATCCCCGTCTCTTTGGCGGGAATCAACAAGGTGTAGTCCAAGGCATTGCGCAAATGGGCATGCGCCACCCCGATCAGCTCGTTCATTCCGGCATCGAATCCGGGATTCCGGGGCGTGGAGGTGAGCCGGGCCAGGTCCACCTGGTGCGGGGTGAATACTTCCTGGGGCAGCCAGCAGGCGCCGCGGCTCCTGTCCTCCCAGACATCCTTGAGGATATTCGTCATTTGCAGTCCCTGCGCGAATGACACGGCCACGCCCTGCAACGCGGTCCGATTCCGCGCGGCGCCTTCGGAATAGTCGCAAAACAGCTCGGTGAGCATCTCGCCGACGACCCCGGCCACGTAGTAGCAATATTCATCGAGGTCGGTTTTCTGGGGCAGCCCGCGGATGCTGGCGGTCGACTGAAATCGCGGCATGCCATAGCACATGAGATCGACACAGCGCTGGATCGCGGCCCGCTGGGAGGGATTCAGCGAGGCGGTGACGTGCAAGACACGCGCCATGTGAACAACGAGGTCGCGCTCGGTCGCGAGCGTGCGGTTCGATAAGTGCGCTTCTACCTCCGCCGCCAGGGGCGCCGCATCCTCGCGCCCGGCCACGACCGCCTTGAAGCGCTCGAGGAACGCCAGGGTCTGTTCGGGGGGTAGAGCCGGCTCATCTTCGATGGTGTCCGCTATACGGCAAAGCAGGTAGGCATTGGTCACCGCCACGCGCAGCGGTTCCGGCAGCTGAGGAATCGTCAGCGCGAACGTGCGCGATACGTGCGGGAGGATCTGATCTTGGTAGGCTTCATCTGAAATGCCGGAATCCATACGAGCAGTCTCTTGGAAAGTCAGCGGGAAAGCACCCTGGGACATGGTGTGGCGCGAAATACCCAAGTGCTTCAGGGAGGCTGCCCTCAACCCACAGATCACTATAGCGGCCAGCCCCGCGTTGCTGCAACGTCGCAGGCGACGGTGGCGATTATGCCACAACACCCTTTGGTCATTTACCGTGGAGGGCCGGTCCAGTATAAACTGGCCCAAATGATCCCGCCACCCAACACCTATCCGTTGCTCGAGTCGATCCACCTGCCGGCCGACCTGCGCAAGCTCCCCCCATCCAAGCTCCAGCAGCTGGCGGATGAGCTGCGCCAGTTTCTGATCCAGAGCGTCAGTACGCGCGGCGGGCACTTCGCTGCCGGGCTGGGCACGGTCGAGCTCACCATTGCGCTTCATTACATTTACAACACGCCGGATGACCGGTTGGTTTGGGACGTGGGCCACCAGGCGTATCCCCACAAGGTGCTGACCGGCCGGCGCGAGCTGTTGCATACCATCAAGCAGGACAAGGGTCTCGCGCCGTTCCCGACGAGGAGCGAGAGCGACTACGATACGTTCGGTGTCGGTCACTCCAGCACCTCCATCAGTGCGGCGCTCGGCATGGCGATTGCGGCCGCCAAGCGGGGCGAGGATCGCCGCGCGGTCGCCATCATCGGCGACGGGGCGCTCACGGCCGGAATGGCGTTCGAAGCGCTGAATCACGCAGGATCCGCCCCTGCGGATCTTCTGATCATCCTGAACGACAACGACATGTCGATCTCGGAGAACGTGGGCGCGTTGTCCAATTATTTGGCCCGTGCGCTGTCCGGACGCATGTATGCGCATCTGCGCGAGGGCGGTAAAAAGGTCCTGCGGCAGATGCCCACCGTGTGGGAGCTCGCACGCCGATCCGAGGAACACCTGAAAGGCATGGTGTTGCCGGGCACGCTGTTCGAGGAGATGGGCTTCAACTACATCGGTCCGGTCGACGGGCACGATCTGAAGTCCCTGGTCACGACGCTCGGCAACGTCAAGAAGCTTCGCGGACCGCAATTTCTGCACGTGGTGACCCGCAAGGGCAAGGGCTACGCGCCCGCCGAGGCGGATCCGATCAAATGGCATGGCCCGGGCCCGTTCGATCCCGTCAGCGGCAAGATCTTCAAGGAAGCGAGCACGGGCCCGACCTATTCGCAAATCTTCGGTCAATGGCTGTGCGACATGGCGGAGCGGGATCCGACCATCATCGGCATCACGCCGGCCATGCGCGAGGGGTCCGGACTGGTCGAGTACTCGAAGCGCTTCCCCGATCGTTATTTCGACGTCGCCATCGCCGAGCAGCACGCGGTCACCTTCGCGGCCGGGCTTGCCTGCGAGGGCTTCAAGCCGATCGTCGCCATCTATTCGACTTTTCTGCAGCGCGCCTATGATCAATTGATCCATGATGTTGCGTTGCAGAATCTGCCCGTGGTGTTTGCCTTGGATCGCGCGGGGCTCGTCGGCAGCGACGGTGCGACCCATCAGGGCGCCTACGATTTGACGTTCATGCGCTGCATCCCGAACCTCGTGATCATGGCGCCGGCCGACGAGAACGAGTGCCGTCAGATGCTGTTTACGGGCACGACGCTGTCGTCGCCCTCCGCCGTGCGCTACCCGCGCGGCACCGGTCCGGGTGTCGCCGTCGTCTCCGAGATGAGCGCCATCGAGGTCGGCAAGGCGCAGCTTCGGCGCGACGGACGCAGCGGCCTCGCGATCCTCGCTTTCGGCACGCTCTTCGACTCCGCCCGCCGCATCGCCGAGCGGCTCGACGCAACGCTCGTCAACATGCGTTTCGTGAAGCCGATCGACCAGGAAATGATCGTGGATGTGGCATCGCGCCATCGCGCGATCGTGACCATCGAGGAGAATGCCGTCATGGGCGGGGCCGGCTCCGCGGTGAGCGAAGTGCTCGCCGCACATGGGGTATCATTGCCGGTATTGCATCTGGGCATTCCGGACCGATTCATCGAGCATGGCTCGCGCGAAACCTGCCTGGCAGCCGCGGGCCTCGACCTGGCCGGCCTGACGGCGAGCGTGGAAACATGGTGGGCGTCGCAGAACCAGGAAAGAGTCCGTTCGGTTCGAAGCGTCTGAAGGTCGAGGCCCAACGAGGGGCGTCGGCCGATACATATTGAGCTAGTAGAGAGATCGTCATGAGAACACTGTTCCTGCATCCTCCTTCATTCGACGGCTTCGACGGCGGCGCCGGTGCGCGCTACCAGGCGAAGCGGGAGATCCGCTCCTTTTGGTTCCCGACGTGGCTTGCGCAGCCTGCGGCGCTGGTGCCGGGCAGCAAGCTGATCGACGCTCCCGCGGACGGAACGCCGATCGAGGATGTGCTCGCCCAGGCTCGCGATTACGATCTCGTCATCATGCACACGAGCGCCCCTTCGTTCTTGAAGGACGCGCACGTTGCCGAGCTCCTCAAAAAGGAGAATCCTAAGCTCAAGATCGGCATGGTCGGCGCCCAAGTCGCCGTGGACCCGGCGGGTTCCCTGGCCGCGTCCCCCGCGGTCGACTTCGTCGCGCGCGAGGAATTCGACTACACCTGCAAGGATGTCGCCGACGGTTTGCCCCTGGAAAGCATCGAGGGCTTGAGCTTCCGGCGCGAAGACGGGACCCTTCAGCACAATGCTCCGCGGCCCATGATCGAGAACATGGATGCGCTGCCCTGGGTCGCGCCGATCTACAAGCGCGACCTCAAGATCGAGAATTACTTCATCGGCTATTTGAAGCATCCCTACGTCTCCATCTACACCGGCCGCGGCTGCCGTTCGAAGTGCACGTTCTGCCTCTGGCCTCAGACCGTGGGAGGTCATCGCTACCGCGTGCGCAGTCCCGAGAACGTGGTGGACGAGGTGCGCTGGATCAAGGAGAACATGCCGGAAGTGAAGGAGATTTTCTTCGACGACGACACGTTCACCGATTTCAGGCCGCGCGCCGAAGAGATCGCCCGCGGACTGGGAAAGCTCGGCGTCACCTGGTCGTGCAATGCCAAGGCCAACGTACCGTATCAAACCCTCAAGGTCATGAAGGACAACGGCTTGCGTCTGCTGCTCGTGGGTTACGAGTCCGGCAACGACCAGATCCTGCACAACATCCGCAAGGGGCTGCGCACCGACATCGCCCGGCGCTTCACCGAGGATTGCCGCAAGCTCGGCATCATCATTCACGGCACGTTCATCCTGGGCCTCCCCGGCGAGACGCAGGAGACCATCCGCGAGACCATTCAATACGCGGTCGACATCAATCCGCACACCATCCAAGTCTCCTTGGCGGCGCCGTATCCGGGCACCGAGCTGTACGCCCAAGCCGTTGCGAACGGCTGGCTCACCGACACCCAGAACGCAAGCCTCGTGAACAAGCAGGGAGTGCAGCTGTCGCCGCTGAGCTATCCGAACCTCGGTGCCGAGGAGATCTACGCCGCCGTGGAAACCTTCTACCGGCGCTTCTACTTCAGGCCCCGCAAGATCATGGAGCTCACGGCGGAGATGATGAGGAGCTGGGAGATGACCAAGCGGCGCTTGCGCGAAGGCGTGGAATTTTTCCGGTTCTTGAACGCTCGCGCGGCGTGACGGGCAGCTTCGGGTTCACCGTATCCCCACTCTGTCCACTTTGCTGCGTCTTTGGACGCTACGCCGGGTAACCGGCATCCATACGCTCGCCGCCGACCGATCCTTGATCGGGCTCGGCCTGGCGTCGCTCCTGCTATGGGGAACGCTGGACCGCTGGCGCGCCGGGCCGGGAGCCGTCTTCGAGCCGCTCGAGGCGCCCTTGGTCTCGGTGTATCTCGTGCTCGTGCTGGTGATCGCCTACCTGGCCTCGCGCGCCTCGAACCCGCCGCTTCAGTTCAGGAGCACCTTGTTCGTCGTGTTGGCCTTCCTGCCCATCCTGATTGCCACGGGCTTCTGGATCGACATGCGCTTGGACGGAAACACCGCAGTCGCAGCTTGGATGCTGCTGGCGCTTTACGCGCTTGTGTATGCAATGAGCGCGCTGCGCGCCTTGTCGGGACGATGGCAAGGGACCGCGGCGGCCGCCATCATCATGCTGCTGGGAGTATTTTCCACCGGGTATCGTTCGGCGGACCTCAAGCCCTCGATCTGGACGGCCGCGGCCGAGGAGCAGGGCACGCAGGCCGATTTGGCGCCCGCCGACGCCGAGTCCCTGCTGTTCGATCAGCGCGAGGCGATCGACGAGGAGGTCGATCGGATGGCCGAGAATTTGGGCCCGAAGCCGGCGATATTCTTCGTCGGTTTTGCCGGGGTCGCCAGCCAGCGGGTGTTCGCGCAGGAGATCAAGCTCGCAGCGCGTGTGGTAGGCGATCGATTCGGCTCGACCGACCGGGAGGTCTTGCTGCTCAACGACCGCCGGGATCTCGACACCTACCCCCTCGCGACGTTGAGCGGCTTGCAGTACGCGCTGAGCGCGGTCGCGCAGAAAATGGATCCGGACCGGGACATTCTGTTTCTGGCGATTTCCTCGCACGGATCACCCGATCCTCTGCTGGCCGTCTCCAATGACGGCCTGCCGCTCGCGCAATTGAGCGCCGGCGATTTGCAGAGTGCGCTGAGCGATTCCGGCATCAAGCGCCGCATCATCGTGATTTCCGCCTGCTACGCGGGCGGCTTCATGGCGCCGCTGGAGAATCCCGACACCATCGTGATTGCCGCGGCGGCGGCCGACAAGACCTCCTTCGGATGCTCGGACGACCGGGATCTCACCTACTTCGGCGAGGCGTTTTACCGCGACGCGCTGCCTAACGCCACGTCCTTGGAGGACGCCTTCGTCCGCGCCAAGTCCGCGATCGCCGACCGCGAAAAGCAGGAGAACGAGATCGCTTCGGACCCGCAGGCTTTTTTCGGGGGCGACATCTCGAAAGCGCTGGAAGCGAGCCCGATGCGGATCGGGGGGCACGGCGGGGTGGTCACCGAGGTACTGCCATCCACCGTGCAGCCGGGGCGCGGGGCCTATATGATCTCCACAGGAACCCAATAAGAAACTGAGGTCTCGGGAGATCGGCATAGCCCGCGCAGCCGACCAAAACAGGATTCCATTCCTGGTCGGCGTGGTCGGCCACCGCGACCTGCGCCCCGATGAAACCGGCGCAATCCGCACCGCCGTTGCAGGGCTGATGCGTCGCTTGCGGGACGACCATCCGGATGTACCCCTGCGACTGATCTGCTCCATGGCTGCCGGAGCCGACCTGTTGGTCGCGGAAGTGGCGGAGGAACTCGGCATCCTGATCACCGCCCTGCTTCCCTACGCCCGGCGTCTGTGCCGGGAGGACCTCGAGACGGACGAGAACAAGGCCCGGTTCGACAGGCTCTGCGATTCGAGCGATGTCGTCGAACTCGGTCTTCCCGCCGGCGCAAACCCGGCCGACATC
>CAVVKU010000014.1:0-169389 GCA_963748995.1 uncultured Gammaproteobacteria bacterium
GAATGCCCACCGCGAGGTCGTTGATCGCAGCCGCCTTGCCGGGCTCGTCCTCGGCGAGATCCACCGCGGTGTATGCGCCCGCATTCACCACCCAGTCCGGCCTGGCTTCGCCCAACGCCCGGCCGATCGCGGACCCATCGGCGATATCCACTTCCGCGTGCGTCTTGGCGAGCACCTCGTGGCCGGCCGGAGCCGTATTCACGACCGCCCGGCCCACCTGGCCGCCGGCGCCGAACACCACGACTCTCATGGGAACTTCTCGATGTCCGCGAAGCTCTTGCCGCGCGCGTCCTTGGCCGAGAGCTCCGGCTGGATCCCCGCAGGCAGCGGCCAACGTATCCCGAGCGTCGGGTCGTCCCACGCCAGCGAGCGCTCGTCCGCGGGGCTGTAGATGTCGGTGCACTTGTATAAAAGGTCCGCGCTCGGCGAGGTCACCAGGATGCCGTGCGCCAGGCCCGGAGGCACCCATAGCATGCGATGGTTCTCGGCGGAAAGCTCCACCCCCCACCAGGCGCCGAAGCTCGGCGAGCTCGAGCGCAGATCGACCATCACGTCGAAGACGCTGCCGCTCGGCACCCGCACGAGCTTGCCCTGGGTATGGGCGACCTGCAGATGCAGGCCTCTCAACGTCCACTGTTTGGAGCGGGAGTGATTGTCCTGAACGAAGGCCGCCTCGATCCCCGCCTCCGCGAATCTGTCCGCCCGCCAGCTCTCCATGAAAAATCCGCGCGCGTCGCCGAACACCTTCGGCTCGATCAGCGACACGCCGTGAATCGGGGTCTGAAGAAATTTCATCGCCGCCCCATCCATGCCGCGCGGGCCGTCACGGCTGCGCGCCTTCCTTTGCGATCCGGATGAGATACTCGCCGTAGCCGCTCTTCGCGAGCGGCTGGGCGAGCTTCAACAGCCGGTCGACATCGATGAAACCCTGGCGCCAGGCGATCTCCTCCACGCAGGCGACCTTCAGACCCTGCCGCTCCTCGATGATGCGCACGAACATGCCCGCATCGAGCAGCGAATTGTGGGTGCCCGTGTCGAGCCACGCGATGCCGCGCCCCAGCCGCTCGACGCGCAGAGCGCCTTCCTTGAGATAGGCGCGATTCAAGTCCGTGATCTCGAGCTCCCCGCGCGCGGAGGGCTGCAGGGATTTCGCGAGCGAGGATGCCCGCGTGTCGTAGAAATAGATGCCGGTGACGGCGTAATTCGAGGGGGCGCGCGCGGGCTTCTCGAGCAGGTCGGTCACCTTGCCTTGCGCGTCGAACACGACCACGCCGTAGCGCTCGGGATCCTGCACGTAATAGCCGAATACCGTGGCGCCCTCGGTGCGCTTCGCGGCGCTCAGCAGCAGCTCCGGGAGGTTCGCGCCGTAGAAGATGTTGTCGCCGAGAATGAGCGCCGACGGTGCTCCGTCGAGGAACGGCTCGGCGATGATCAAGGCCTGCGCGATGCCGTTGGGCTGCGCCTGGACGGCGTACTCGAATCTGACGCCCCACTGCAGCCCGTCGCCCAACAGCTCGCGAAACGCGATCTGGTCGCGCGGGGTCGTGATGATCAGGAATTCGCGGATGCCGGCCGACATCAATGCCGCGAGCGGGTAATAGATCATCGGCTTGTCGAACACCGGCAGGAGCTGCTTGCTCTGCGAAAGCGTGATCGGATGAAGCCGTGTGCCCGCCCCACCGGCCAGAATGATTCCTTTACGTGCCTGTGACAATTGGACTGACGCCTGACCCTTGAGGAGGCGGGATTATAGAGTATCGCCGGCCGCAGCAGACCGCATTTTTGCACCGGGGTCTGCGGCCCCCGTCAGCGACGGCGCTCCTTCACATAATCGATCAGTGCGGCCAGCCCCCCGGCTCCCGGGCCTGCCGGCGCCTTGTCGCCCTTGAGCGAAATGCCCGCCGCCATTTTCTTGCCGAGCTCCACGCCGAATTGATCGAAGGAGTTGATCCCCCACAAGGCGCCCTGCACGAACACGCTGTGCTCGTAGAGGGCCAGGATTCCGCCGAGCGTCCGGGCGGTGGTCTGCGGATACAGCAGAAGCGAGCTCGGACGGTTGCCCGCGTGCACCCGGTGCGGCTTGAGCCGGGCGATCTCCTCCGGGCTGGCGCCCGCCTTGCGCATGTCCGCTTCGACCTCCGGCGCCGTGTGGCCGAAGGCGAAGGCCTGCGACTGAGCGAAGCAGTTCTTCAATGCCAGGTCCTGCCCGTCGGTGCCGCCCCATGAGCCGCGCAACGGCGCAATGAAATCGAGCGCGGCGGTCGGTGTCCCCTGATGCAGCATCTGAAAGAACGAATGCTGCGCGTTCGACCCGGGCTCCCCCCAGACCACCGGCGCGGTGGCGAAATCGACGTGCTCGCCGTCGAGCGACACCGACTTGCCGTTGCTCTCCATCTCCAGCTGCTGAAGATACGCGGGCAGGCGGGCGAGCCGCTCGTCGTAGGGCAGCACCGCGAGCGTCGGCAGTTTCAGGAAGGTTCTGTTCCACACGCCGAGGAGGCCCATCAGCACCGGAAGATTGCGTTCGAGCGGCGTGTTCATGAAGTGGGCGTCGACGGCGCTCGCGCCTTTCAGAAAATCACGGAACTTGTCGCTGCCGACGGTGAGCTCCGCGACCAATCCGACCGCGGACCAGACCGAGTATCGGCCGCCCACCCAATCCCACATCGTGAAGCGATGCCCGGGCGCGATGCCGAACGCGTCCATCGCCTCGGTGTTGGTCGACACGGCGACGAAATGGTGGCCCGGCGCCTTGTCCCCCAGGGCCCCCACGATCCATTCCCGCGCCGCGTTCGCATTGACCTGGGTCTCCTGGGTGACGAAGGTCTTGGAGCACACGATGACCAGCGTCTCCGCCGGGTCGATCGTGCGCGTGAGATCGTCGAGCTGCGTGCGGTCGACGTTCGACACGAAATGCGGCGTCACATCGCCGCTCCATTCGGCGCGCAGCGCATTGGCCACGAGCAACGGGCCGAGATCCGAGCCGCCGATCCCGACGTTCACCACGTGCTTGAACTTCTTGCCGGTCAAGCCGCGCGTGTCGCCGCGGCGCACGGCGCCGACGAAATCGGCGAGCTTCTGGCGGGAATCGCGCACCTCGGTCTGGATCGCGGCGGAGCCGGCGAAGTCCGAGCGCAGCGCCGTGTGCAGCACCGCCCGGCGTTCCGTGGTGTTGATCGGATCGCCGCGGAACATTGCCGCGATGCGCGCCTCCAGGTCCACCGCGCGCGCGAGCTCGATCAGGAGCGCGAGCGTCTCCGCCGTCACGCGCTGGCGCGAGTAATCGAGCAGCCAATCGCCGTTCTCGAGATGCAGATTCTGCCAGCGCCTGGGATCGGCGGCGTCGAGGTCGCGCAGATGCGCGCCGCCCAATTCACGTGCCTGGCCCTCGACGGCCTGCCAAGCGGGAAGTGAGGAGTGCAGTTGAGTCATGCGGGGCGCCTCGTGGGTGGGGTTGGCACCGATCTTACTACGGCGCGCCGACGCTTACGCGGGCACGCCGTAGTACTCGAGATACCAGTCGACGAAGCGCCTGACGCCCTCTTCCAGCTCGGTCCGGGGACGATAGCCCACGTCGCGCGCGAGCGAGGCCACGTCCGCCCAGGTGTCGCGCACGTCGCCGAGCTGCATCGGTTGAAGATTTTTCCGCGCCTTTTTCCCGAGGCACTTCTCCAGCACCTCGATGTAGCGCAACAGCGTCACGGGCCGCTGATTGCCGAGGTTGTAAATTCTATACGGCGCGTAGCTCGAGTCCGGGAGGGGCTCCGCCGGGTTCCAGCCGGGATCGGGTTGCGCGGCGTGATCGAGCGCACCGAGCACGCCTTGAACGATGTCGTCGATGTAGGTGAAGTCACGCTGATGGTGGCCCTCGTTGAACACGTCGATCGGCGTGCCGGCGAGGATTGCGCGCGTGAACAGGAACAGCGCCATGTCGGGCCTTCCCCACGGGCCATAGACCGTGAAGAAGCGAAGCCCGGTCGTCGGCAGGCCGTACAAGGACGAGTAGCTGTGCGCCATCGACTCGTTGGCCTTCTTGGTGGCGGCGTACAGCGTCAGCGGATGATCGACGTTCTGCTTCTCCGAGAACGGCATGCGGGTGTTCGCGCCATAGACCGAGCTGGTCGACGCGTAGACGAGGTGCCGCACGCCCTGGGACCGGCAGCCCTCCAGCACGTGCAGGAAGCCCGTGATGTTGCTATGCACATAGAGATGCGGGTCCAGGATCGAGTGGCGCACGCCTGCTTGCGCCGCGAGGTGCACCACGCGCTCGAACCGCTGCCCGTCGAAGAGCGCCTGCATCGCCGACCGGTCGGCGATGTCGAGCTTCGCGAAGCGGAATTTGGCGTCGCGCTCCAGGATCGCGAGGCGCGCCGCTTTGAGCTTGGGATCGTAGTAGCCGTTGAGGTCGTCCACGCCGACCACCTCGTCGCCGCGCTCGAGCAGGGCCTTGGCGGTATGGAATCCGATGAAGCCCGCGGCCCCGGTCACGAGGATCGTCACAAGCTGCGCCACACCGTCTTGCCCGATGAGGCCTTGTCGAGCAGCGCGAGCACCTGTTCGTGTGCCGCGAGCTCCTCGCCGCTGGCGCTGATCACGACCAGCGGCACCGCGTTCGATATCCCGCGGGCACTCTCGATCCGGGACCGGGCGAGCGCCGGATCCGGCTCCTCCGAGAGCACCAGCGCCGCCTGGCCACCGGTCATCGCCAGATAGACGTCGGCCAGCAGCCGTGCGTCGAGCAGCGCGCCGTGATAATCGCGGCGGGAATTATCGACCGAATAGCGCTTGCACAGCGCGTCCAGGCTGTTGCGCTGCCCGGGATGCAGCTGGCGCGCGAGCGCCAGCGTGTCGAGCACCCTGCACAAATCCCCGATCCGCAGGATGCCCTCTGCGCCGCGCCCGAGCTCGGCGTTCAGGAACGCCACATCGAACGCCGCATTGTGGATGATGAGCTCCGCGTCGCGCACGAACTCCAGGAACTCCGCGCGTACCTCGGCAAACCTTGGCTCCTTCTGGAGCTTCTCGCGCGTCAAGCCGTGAACCTCGATGGCTCCCTCGTCGATGTCGCGCTCCGGATTCAAGTAGCGGTGAAAGTGACGCCCCGTCACCCGCCGGTTGAAGATCTCCACGCACCCGATCTCGATGACGCGGTGCGCGAGCTCCACCTCCAATCCCGTAGTCTCCGTATCCAGCACCACCTGACGCATCAAGCCCCCGCTAACATCCGATCGATCGCCTGATTGGCGAGCGCATCGACATATTCGTTGCCCTCATGGCCGGAATGGCCCTTCACCCAATGCCATTCGATATCCTGCGCCGCCGCGGCGAGATCGAGCTTCTCCCATAAATCCTTGTTCTTGACAGGTTCGCGGGCGGCGGTGCGCCAGCCGCGCGCCTTCCACTGCGGCAACCATTCGGTCAGGCCCTGCAGCACGTATTTGGAATCGGTGTACAGCTTCACGGAGCAGCGGCGCTTCAAGGCGCTGAGACCGCTGATGGCCGCCATGAGCTCCATGCGGTTGTTGGTGGTCTCGGCCTCCGCGCCCGACAGTTCCTTGCGCTCGGCGCCGGCGATCAACAGGGCCGCCCATCCCCCGGGACCGGGATTGCCGCGGCAGGCCCCGTCGGTATAGAGCTCCACCTGCGTCACGGTCCGACTTTGCTCGTGGGCTCGGCCGCCGGTATCAGCACGCGCTGCCGTACCCGCCGCTTCGGCCGCACCATGGTCAGCGTCTGCACCCGCTTGCGGGCCTTCAAGAGGTAACCCCCGGCCGTCAGCGCCGGGCGCCGGCCCGGTTGCGGCTCAGCGGAGCTTGCATCGAGCTTTCGCGGCCGGCCCGCCATCGGCAGCATGCCGAGATAGCCGTACACGTCGGCCACCTCGAAATCGAGGAGCGCCACCCAGTCGCGCAGCCGCCGCTCCGCCAGCAACCGCCGGGTCTGCGGCGGAAACGGCGGGCGCCGGAAATAATTCGAGAACAGGCGGCGCACGCCCCATCCGCTGTA
This sequence comes from uncultured Gammaproteobacteria bacterium, assembly GCA_963748995.1. Lineage (GTDB taxonomy): Bacteria > Pseudomonadota > Gammaproteobacteria > Steroidobacterales > Steroidobacteraceae > Bog-1198. The sequence goes on from CAVVKU010000014.1 coordinate 6,007, forward strand.
GGGATTGAAGCCGCAGATCAACAGGCACCCCTCGGCGCAGAGCACGCGCTCCGCCTCGCGCAGCACCGCATAAGGGTCTTCGACCAGCTCCAGCGTGTGCGGCAGGAGGATGGCGTCGATCGAATCGGAACGGAACGGAAGCTCCGTCAGGGGCGCGCACAGGCTCACCCCGGGGCCGGCCTCGGGCGCGAGCAGTGTCGTGTGCTGGGTGCGGGCGGCGTCGAGCCAATGTCGTGCAGGGCCCCATTCGCCCACCTGCAGCAGCTCGAATCCGAACACATCATCGAGCGCGAGTTTCGCAAGGGCCGCCTCCTCGCGCAGCACACGGCCGCCCAAGGGAGCCTCGAACCAATTGGCCGGCGCATTGTCTGGCGTCGCTCTCAACGTCGGTGCCTTCTGAAAAAACTAGCGGACTTCATATGTTACAGGTTAAATACGGCGCAAAATGTCAAACCAATCAACCCTCCAAGCTGCGCCCTTGGGCGTGCGGCCGGTTCGTGCGTTCGCCGATAATTACATCTGGCTGATCGAGGCGCCGGGCCAACCGGGATCCGTCGTCGCAGTGGATCCTGGCGAAGCGGGGCCGGTCGAGACCGAGCTCGACAGGAGCGGCTCGCGCTTGGCCGCCATTCTACTCACTCACCACCATCCCGATCACATCGGCGGAGTCTCGCGGCTCCTCCAACGCGCCCGTGTGCCGGTCATCGGCCCCGACGACGACCGCATACCGGTGCGAACCCGCACGGTCCGGGATCGGGAACGCTGCGAATTGCCGGAGTTGGGACTTACCTTCGATATTTTGGGCGTGCCCGGACATACCTTAAGTCACATTGCCTTCTGGGGGCATGGGGCGCTGTTTTGCGGCGATACGCTGTTCAGCGCAGGCTGCGGTCGAATGTTCGAGGGTACACCGGTACAAATGCACGCTTCCTTGAGCCGTCTCAAGAGTCTTCCGCCCGACACGGCCGTGTACTGCGGCCACGAATATACGGCGGCCAATTTGAAATTCGCCCTCGCCGTGGAACCTGAAAACCGCGACGCGCGCGATTATCAGGCCAGGGTCCGGGCCCTACGCGAGGCGGACGCCCCGACACTGCCCTCCCTGATCGGTTTGGAGCGGCGGGTAAACCCCTTTTTGCGCTGCGACGAACCGGTGGTTCGCGCCGCGGCGAGCGCTCGAGCGGGACACCCGGTCCAAGAGGCTGCCGAGGTGTTCGGGGTGATACGCGCATGGAAGGATCAGTTTCGTTGAGATGGCCGGCATGATCGCACTGCGAAATCCCTGCGCCGTGCTGACGGCGACGCTCCTGGTGGCCGCTTGCGCGCACACGCCGCCGGCTCCCCGCGAACGCATCGTGCTGCCCCCGGCGGCCAGCGCCGAGGCGGGCACGCCCCCCGCCGATGCCGCCAATTCCGCGGCCGGGGCGCCTCCCTCGCTCACCATGCCGCGCGAATGGCAGCATCACAACGGCGAGGACTACGACGATCTGTTCGATCGCATGCGCGCGGGTTTCGTGTTGAACGAAGTGCAGGAGCCGGCGATCGACCAGCAGCTCGCCTGGTTCGAGCACAACCCCGACTATCTGGAACGCGTGTTTCAGCGGGCGCAGCGCTACCTGTACCACGTGGTCACGGAAGTCGAGGCGCGCGGGATGCCGCTCGAGTTCGCGCTGCTGCCGGTGGTGGAAAGCGCCTATGAGCCGTTCGCCTATTCCTCGAGTCGCGCTGCGGGTCTGTGGCAGTTCATCCCGGCAACCGGGGTGCGCTTCGGCCTGAAGCAGGATTGGTGGTACGACGGACGCCGCGACGTGCTCGAGTCGACCCGCGCCGCGCTCGACTACCTGCAGGCGCTGCATGATCAGTTCGGCGGCGACTGGCTGCTCGCCATCGCCGCGTACAACGTCGGCGAGCTCGGGGTGCAGCGGGCCATCGATTACAACGTCGCGCTGGGCCGGCCGACCGATTTCTGGCACCTGAACCTGCCGGCCGAGACCCGCGCCTACGTGCCGAAGCTGCTCGCCATGAAGCGTCTGATGGCGGAGCCGGAACGCTACGGCCTCGATTTTGCGGCCATTCCGAACGAACCCTACTTCGCCGTGATCGAAACCGGCTCGCAGCTGCAGCTCACGGTCGCGGCGCAGCTGGCAGGAACGAGCTACGACGAGCTGGTGGCGCTCAACCCGGGCTACAACCGCTGGGCGACCGATCCCTCCGGCCCGCACCGCATGCTCGTGCCCATCGACAACGCCGATGCCTTCGAGGCGGCGCTCAAGACCCTGGCGCCCGAGGATCGGATGCGCTACGACACCCACGTGGTCGGGAGGGGCGAAACGGTCGCTTCGATCGCGAGGCAGTACGGCTCGTCGGTGGCGGTCCTCACGAAGATCAACGATCTGCCGGCCGGCCGGGTCGCTCCCGGCGAGACGCTCAAGATCCCGTCGATCAGCGTCCAGCTGCCGGACAAGGTGCTGCTCGCCGCCTCGCGCGTCGATCGCCCGGAGACCGACTTGGGTGGTCGCAAGCAGCACCAGATCGTGTACCGGGTGCGCGCCGGCGAGACCTTGAACAGCATCGCGCGGCGTCATGGCATGCCGGTGAGCACGCTCGCGCGGCTGAACAATTTGGGCACCGGCGACCCCTTGATCAAGGGTCAGCGCCTGGTCATCAAGGCGAGCGCCCGGCGCTATCGGGACGAGGGGGTGAAGAGCGGCCGGCGCACCTTGTACACTGTGCGCCGCGGAGACACCGTGTTCAGCATCTCGCGGCAGTTTCAGGTTTCGGTCGTCCAGCTGAAGAGTTGGAACGGACTCAACAAGAATCATCAGATCAGAGCCGGGCAGCGGCTCGTCATGTACATCGATTCGAGCCATCAACAAGGGTGAGCAATGAGTTTTTTGAAGGGTAAGCGCGCGCTCATCGTCGGGCTCGCGACGGATCGCTCCATTGCCTGGGGGATCGCCCAGGCCATGCATCGCGAGGGCGCGGAACTTGCGTTCTCACACATCGAACGAATGACCGATCGCGTGGTGCCGCTCGCGAAGAGCCTGGGATCGGACCTCACGTTCCCGATGGACGTGGCGATCGACGCGGACATCGAGCGCGGCTTCGCGCACCTGAAAACGCGGTGGGATGCCTTCGACATCCTGGTGCACGCGGTGGCCTTCGCGCCGCGCGAGGCGTTGAGCGGCACCTTCATCGAAGCCACGAGCCGCGAGGGGTTCCGGGTGGCGCACGAAATTTCGAGCTACAGCCTGACCGCGCTCGCCCGGGCGTCGCTGCCGTTCATGAAGGGACGAGCCGGCGCGATCTTGACGTTGAGCTATCTCGGCGCGGTGCGGTCGCTCCCGGGCTACAACGTCATGGGCCTCGCCAAGGCGAGTCTCGAGGCCAACGTGCGTTTTCTGGCCGCCGATCTCGGGCCGCTCGGCATCCGCGTCAATGCGGTGTCTGCGGGGCCCATCAAGACCCTGTCCGCCGCCGGCATCCCGGGGCTTCGCAAGATGCTGGCGCATGTCGCCTCCGTGTCGCCGATCAAGCGCAATGTGACCATCGAGGATGTGGGGAACACCGCCGCGTTCCTGTGCTCGGACCTCGCCGCCGGAATCACCGGCGAAATCACCTATGTGGACGGCGGATTCAATTCGGTGGCGATGAATTTCGCGGGCGAATCCGCGGATTCCTGAAACCTCGCCCACGGCTGTCAACGCGCCAGGCCTTTACCCGTTGAGCCGTTGTGGGATCATGGCTCAGGATTCAGCACGTCTTCGGAGGATGAGGTTATGTCAAGAAGTGTGATGATTCGCGGTTTCGCGGCGGCCGGCGTGATGCTCGCCCTCGGAGCCTGCACCACCCTGCACGTGGCCGTCGACCAGAATCCGGCCTACTCCGTGGCGAATTGCCATACCTACACCTTCGCGAGCGAACACACGGTAAGCGCGGGCCAGCCGGGGGCCTGGGGAAATCCCTTGAACGCCGATCGGCTGCGCAGCGCCATTCAGGGGAATCTCGCCGCGCGCGGCGTCACTCCGGCGGACGGCCCGGGGGCCGCGGACTGCGTGGTCGGTTACGCCATCGGCACCCGCCAGGTCTTCAACGACTACTACGGCGGATGGGGCCCGGGTTGGGGCGTCGGCTGGGGTGTCGGTTACGGCTGGGGGCGCGGCCGCTACGGCGGCTGGGGCTACGACGGCCCGTGGGTGGAGGACGAGACCCGCATCGCGATCGACATCTTCGATGCCCGTGCGCACAAGGCCATCTGGCACGGCGCCGTCAGTCAGAATGCGTCGGATCTGCGCGGCGCCGACGCCGAGGCCAAGATCAATGCGGCCGCAACGGCAATTTTCGCCAAGCTTCCGATCGGAACACCGCCGCCGCCGCCGCCGCCGAGCGGCAAGGTCTCGAGCTAGGTCTTGCGCGAAACCGCCCGGTGTACGAACAGGTAGTAAAGCGCGCCGAGCGCTGCGGCCATCGCCAGCACCAACAGCGCGAATCGATGCAGTGACCCGCGCATGAGCTCCGGATGATCACCCAGGGTGGCGCCGAGCCAGGCCAGCACCGAGCACCAGAGGAGCGAGCCGGCCAGGGTCGCCGCCGAATACCAGCGGAAATCCCACTCGAGCACGCCGGCCGGAATTCCGATCAAATGACGGATCACCGGCAGCAACCGCGAAAAAAACACTCCCGCCCCGCCGTAGCGGGCGGACCAGATCTCGGCCAGCTCGATCTTCGACGGCGGCAGCGCCACATAGCGCCCGAAGCGCATGACGAACGGGCGACCGAGCCGGCGCGCGGCCATGTACATCAGCGCGGCCCCCACCCAGGACCCCGCCGTTCCGGACAGCACCACGCCGACCAAGGACAGTCCGCCACGCGTATGCGCGAGGTAGGCGGCCGGCGGAATGATGGTCTCGCTCGGGATGGGCACCACCGTGCTCTCGAGCGCCATGAGCCCGGCGATGAGCCAATATCCGCCCTGCGACAGGGCGGATAGATACCAGTCCGAGAACTCGTGCAGCAGCGCGGACACCGGGGCGCCGAAGCCTAATCGAGCGCTTGCGGGTTCAAGGTCACCGACGAGTCGGCCCGTGCGGCCACCTCGTACGCCTGCGCCTCGGCGGCCGCGGCGGCCTGCGCAAATTCGCGCCGGGCTTCCGCCGCCGTTTGCTTCGAATCGCCGCTCGGATCCTCCCGCACGGCGCTCACCTGCACCACGGCCGAATCCCCGTCGGTCAGGGGCACGCTCGAATAGACCGTCTTGCCCGCGGGCTTCGGCCCGTCGAAGGCGTCCTTTCGAACGTCGAGCGGCACGGCCTGGTCCGATCGGGCGACGTATTTGGGCGCTTCGGAGGTGAGCCCCAGCGACTTCGCGACGCTGTCCCACGACTCCCCGGCGTTGAGCCGCTTGACCGCCGCGGCCGCAGCCTCGGCGGCGAGCTCGGCGCCGCGCTCCTTCTTCCAGGCGGCGACAACGTCGGCGCGCACGGCCTCGAGCGGCTTCTGCTGCGGCAGCACGTGATCGGTGGCGCGCAGCACGACGCCGCGCCCCTTCTCGATCTCGATGATCGGGCTCAAGCGCCCGTCGAGCACATCCTGGCTGAAAGCCGCCTGCAGCACCGCCGGCGCCTTGAGGTCTCCCCCGCCGTCCGTTCGGCTGAAATTCGGGTTGTCGTGCACCGTCAACCCCGCCTTGCGCGCGACCACGTCGATGTCCGCGGTGTTCTGCAGCGCCGCGTCCGCGAGCTGGTCCTGCGCATCGTTGAACAGGCGCTCGGCCTCGCTTTGCCGGTACTCCGCGGTGAGCTCGTCCTTGGCCTGTTCGAATGTCTTGACCGCGGTCGGCTGGATCCCCTCGAGCTTCAAGATGTGATAGCCGAATTGGGTCTTGACCGGCCCCTTGATCTCGCCCTCCTTCATGCCGAAAGCCGCGTCGGCGAACGGGCCCACGTAGGCCTTGCGGTCCGCCCAGCCGAGATCGCCGCCCTTCTGGGCGGACCCCGGGTCCTGCGAGAACTCGGTGGCGAGCTTGGCGAAATCCTCGCCGCTCTGCGCGCGCTTCAAGATGCTCTCGGCCTTGGCTTTGACGGCCGCATCGTCCTTCGGATCCGGAACCTGGAGGAGAATGTGGCTCACGCGGCGCTGCTCGGGCTGAACGTAGCGCTCGGGCGACTTCGCCTTCTGTTCATCGTAGTAGCTCTTGAGCTGCGCGTCGTCGACGGTCACCTTGGAGGCGAGCTCGGCGAGGCTCAGCTCGACATAGCGCAGGTTGACGGTCTCCGGCGTCATGTACTGCGCCTTGTGCGCGTCGTAGTAGGCCTTGACGGTGGCATCGTCGGGTGTCGCCTGCGCCGCGTACTTGGCCGCCGGCAGCGTGAGCCAGGCGAGCTCGCGCTGCTGCCGGGTGAGGGCGAGAAAGCGCTTGACCTCGGTCGCGGTCGCAAAGCTCGAACCGCCGATCGCCTGGTCGAGCTCCCGAAGCTTCACGTCGCGGCGAAACGACTTCTCGATCTGAGACACCGATCGGCCCTGGGCTTTGAGCACCGACAGCGCGTAGGCATAGTCGAATTTGCCGTCCACCTGAAGTGCCGGGTACTGCGCCATTTCATCGAGCACCTGCCGGTCGCTCACGCGGTAGCCGAGCTCATCCGCGCGCGTGGCGAGCGCCTCGCCGTTGACGAAGTCGTCCAGCACGCGCTTCTTGATCGCGGCGCGCTGCGCATCGTCGACCGATCCGTTCGACTGGCGCTCGGCCTGCGCGAGCTGGCGCTGATAGGCCTCGCGCACGTCGTTGCTCGCGATCTCCACGCCATTGACCTTCGCGGCGTAGTTGGGCGCGCTCAATGTCCAATTGATGCCCCAGAACACGAACACCAGCGCGATGGCCCCGAGCACCACCCCCGCCAACCAACCCTTCAGCTTGTCGTGAATCGTCTGCAGCATGATCTAGAACCCTTGGCTCACCCTGACCCGTTACAACCCCTCGAGCGCGGCCTTGCGGCTCGCGCGGGACTCTTCGTCAGGGAAATGGCGGAGTGGACGGGACTCGAACCCGCGACCCCCGGCGTGACAGGCCGGTATTCTAACCAGCTGAACTACCACTCCGCATGCTGGTGGGTGCTGAGGGGATCGAACCCCCGACCCTCGCCGTGTAAAGGCGATGCTCTACCAGCTGAGCTAAGCACCCCCCTGGAAGAGGCGCCGAAGTCTACCTGCCCTGTCGGCGCTTGGCTAGTGGCGAGCGCTAGTGAGCGTGCACTTCGCCCTTGGGACGGGGGGCCTTGCGGCGGCGCTTCTCGCCTTCGATGGCCGGCGCCGGTTTGCTTTCGGGCGTCGGCAGCGGCACCGGCATGTGGGTCAGCGCCACCTGCAGCACCTCGTCGATCCATTTCACCGGGCGGATATCGAGCTTTTCCTTGATATTGTCCGCAATCTCGGTCAGATCCTTGGTGTTGTCGTCGGGAATCAGCACCGTGGTGATGCCGCCGCGGTGCGCGGCCAGCAACTTCTCCTTGAGGCCGCCGATCGGCAGCACCTCGCCGCGCAGGGTGATCTCACCCGTCATGGCCACGTCGGAGCGCACCGGTATCTTGGTCAGCGCCGAGATCAACGCCGTGCACATGCCGATGCCCGCGCTCGGACCGTCCTTCGGGGTCGCGCCCTCCGGGACGTGAATGTGCACATCCGCCTTCTGATAGAAATCGGTTTCGAGCCCGAGCATGGACGAGCGGCTGCGCACCACCGTCATGGCCGCCTGGATGGATTCCTGCATCACTTCGCCGAGCTGCCCGGTATGCGTGAGCTTGCCCTTGCCCGCCACCACCGCCGCCTCGATCGTCAACAGCTCGCCGCCGACCTCGGTCCACGCGAGGCCCGTGACCTGGCCGACGCGGTTGCTCTCCTCGGCCTTGCCGTAGCGGAAGCGCCGCACGCCCAGATACTTGTCCAGATTCTTGGTGTCGACCGTGACCGTCTTCTCGGCGGGGTGCAGCAGCAGCTGCTTGACCGCCTTGCGCCCGATCTTGGAGATCTCGCGCTCGAGATTGCGCACGCCCGCTTCGCGGGTATAGAAGCGGATCATGTCCTGGATGGCGTCGTCGCCGAGCACCAGCTCGTCGGGCTTCAGCCCGTTCTGCTTGACCTGCTTCGGCAACAGGTAGCGGCGCGCGATGTTGCTCTTCTCATCCTCGGTGTAGCCCGGGATGCGGATGACCTCCATGCGGTCGAGGAGCGGCGCCGGAATGTTCAGGCTGTTCGCCGTGCATACGAACATCACTTCGGAAAGGTCGAAGTCGACCTCCAGGTAGTGATCGTTGAAGGTGCTGTTCTGCTCCGGGTCGAGCACTTCCAGCAGCGCGGACGAGGGGTCGCCGCGGAAGTCGGTCGACATCTTGTCGATTTCGTCGAGCAGGAACAGCGGATTTCGGACCCCGCACTTGGCGAGATTCTGGATGATCTTGCCCGGCATCGAGCCGATGTAGGTGCGCCGGTGGCCGCGGATCTCCGCCTCGTCGCGCACGCCGCCCAGCGACATGCGCACGAACTTGCGGTTGGTCGAGCGCGCCACGCTCTGGCCGAGCGAGGTCTTGCCCACGCCGGGAGGCCCCACCAGGCAGAGGATGGGGCCGCGCAGATTCTTCACGCGCTGCTGGACGGCCAGGTATTCGACGATGCGCTCCTTGACCTTCTCCAGGCCGTAATGGTCGGCCTCGAGCACCTTCTCGGCCGCCGCGATGTCCAGATGCACCTTGCTGCGCTTCTTCCAGGGAGCCTTGACCAGCCAGTCGATGAAATTGCGGACCACGGTCGCTTCGGCCGACATCGGCGACATGAGCTTCAGCTTGGCGAGCTCGGAGTTCGCCTTCTCGCGCGCCTCCTTCGGCATGCCGGCGGCCTTGATGCGCTTCTCGAGCTCGCCGATCTCGTTGGGCGCCTCGTCCAGCTCGCCGAGCTCCTTCTGAATGGCTTTCATCTGCTCGTTCAGGTAGTACTCGCGCTGGCTCTTTTCCATCTGCTGCTTGACGCGGCCGCGGATGCGCTTCTCGATCTGCAGCACGTCCATCTCGCCCTCGATCACGGCGAGCATGTGCTCCAGGCGCTTGCGCACGTCGGGAATCTCCAGAACCTTCTGCTTCTCGGAGAGCTTCAAGGACATGTGCGCGGCGACGGTGTCGGCGAGGCGCCCCGCCTGCTCGATGCCGGCGAGGGAGGTGAGGATCTCCGGCGGCACCTTCTTGTTCAATTTAACGTACTGTTCGAACTGCGTGATCATGGAGCGCGTGAGCACGTCCATCTCGCGCTCCTCGTAGCGCTCCAGATCGGGCATCGCGGTGACTTCGGCGGAGAAGAACTCGCCTTCGGCCAGCTTGTCGATGGTGGCGCGCTCGACGCCCTCGACCAGCACCTTGACCGTGCCGTCGGGAAGTTTCAGCAATTGCAGGATGGTGGCGACGGTGCCGACGCGGTACAGATCCTCGCCCTTCGGGTCGTCGACGTCGGCCTGCTTCTGCGCCACCAGCAGGATGCGTTTGTCGGCCTTCATGGCCAGATCCAATGCCACGATGGACTTTTCCCGGCCGACGAACAGCGGGATCACCATGTGCGGATAGACCACTACGTCGCGCAGCGGCAGCACGGGCATGCCCGAGTGCATCGTGACGGTGGCGGGGATATCGATTACGGGTTCGTCGCTCACGAGGCTCGCCTTATGGTTAGGGCACGGATCACAGCCTGAACACGATAGATGCGGCCGCCGCTCATGAGTTTCAAGCCGGACTGTAGGTGGTGATTAGCGCTCCGGGTTCCGCTCAAAGATGGTCCGAGCCCGTGGGGCGGCGCTGTTCCTCGACCGGGGCCACCAAACGAGTCTCCTCGGTTCGATGGACGATATAAGGCTTGGTCTGGCCCTCGATGACCTGCTCGTCGACCACCACCTTCTGCACATTGCGCAGGCTCGGCAGGTCGTACATGGTGTCGAGCAGCACATTCTCGAGGATGGTGCGCAGGCCGCGGGCGCCGGTCTTTCTCTGCATGGCCTTGCGGGCCACCGAGCGCAGCGCGTCCTCGCGAAAGTCGAGCTCCACGCCTTCCATGTCGAACAGCTTGCGATATTGCTTGGTGAGCGCGTTCTTCGGCTGCAGCAGGATCGAAATCAGCGCGTCCTCGTCCAGCTCCTCGAGGGTCGCCACCACCGGCAGGCGCCCGACGAATTCCGGAATGAGGCCGTACTTGATCAGATCCTCGGGCTCGGTGTCGTGGAACACGTCATTGCCGTGCGGCCGCGCGTTCTGTTCCCGCACCTCCGCCATGAAACCGATCCCGCTCTTGTGGGTGCGGTTCATGATGATCTTTTCGAGGCCTGCGAAGGCGCCGCCGCAGATGAACAGGATATTGGTGGTGTCGACCTGCAGGAATTCCTGCTGCGGATGCTTGCGGCCGCCCTGCGGCGGCACGGAGGCGATGGTGCCCTCGATCAGCTTCAGAAGCGCCTGCTGCACGCCCTCGCCCGACACGTCGCGGGTGATCGATGGGTTGTCGGACTTGCGCGAGATCTTGTCGATCTCGTCGATGTAGACGATGCCCGTCTGCGCCTTCTCGACATCGTAGTCGCACTTCTGCAAAAGCTTCTGGATGATGTTCTCGACATCCTCGCCGACATAGCCTGCCTCGGTCAGGGTCGTGGCATCGGCGATCGTGAACGGCACGTTCAGAAGCCGGGCGAGCGTCTCGGCGAGAAGGGTCTTGCCCGAGCCGGTGGGCCCGATCAGGAGGATGTTGCTCTTGGCGAGCTCGACTTCATCCCGGGAGCGCACGCCGCCTTCCGAGCCGCGGGTCTGAAGCCGCTTGTAGTGGTTGTAGACGGCGACCGAGAGCACGCGCTTGGCACGCTCCTGTCCGATCACGTACTCGTCCAGAACCTTCTTGATCTCCTGGGGCTTGGGCAGCTTGTCGCGGGTGCGCTCGGCGCGCTCCTCGAGCTCTTCCCGGATGATGTCATTGCAAAGCTCGACGCATTCGTCGCAGACGAAGACCGATGGTCCGGCGATCAGCTTTCGAACTTCGTGCTGGCTCTTTCCACAGAAAGAGCAATACAACAGCTTGCCGTCATCATGTTTGCCGCGCGAATCTTCGCTCATGCTGCCCTCAAATTGGCCGCGCTCCTCTGCAGGCAGGGCGCGACGACGATACGACTATATAGCACCCGGCCGACCATGCGCAAAGATCGCAGCGGCCGGGGTGTGACCGAGGTCCTCGTTGGTTCTCTCAAGGGGGACATAAGACGGCCCCACCCGGGGCCGATCAGCGGCCGAATGCCCCTGCAGGCCCCGATTCGGGCCGTGGCAGGGCCGATTAAGCGAACATTAAGACTTTGCAGGTATTTCAGTGCGCTTCTCAAGCATGGAATCCACTAATCCGTACGCTTTGGCCATTTCGGCGCTCATGAAATTGTCGCGATCGCTGTCCTGCTTGATGCGCTCGATGGTTTGGCCGGTGTGCTTGGCCAGGATGCGATTCAGCCGCTCCTTGGTTTCCATCACATCGCGCGCGTGGATATCGATGTCCGACGCCTGTCCCTGGAAGCCCGCGGAAGGCTGATGGATCATGATTTTGGAGTTGGGCAGCGAGTAGCGCTTGCCCGCCGCTCCCCCGGCGAGCAGCACCGCGCCCATCGAGGCCGCGAGGCCCGTGCAGATGGTGCTCACGTCCGGTTTGATGAACTGCATGGTGTCGTAGATCGCGAGGCCGGCGCTCACCGAGCCTCCCGGGGAGTTGATATAGAGGGCAATGTCCTTCTCCGGGTTCTCCGACTCCAGGAACAACAGCTGAGCGACAACCAGGTTCGCCATGTAGTCCTCGACCGGCCCCACGATGAAAATCAACCGCTCCTTCAGCAGGCGCGAGTAGATGTCGTAGGCGCGCTCGCCGCGCGCGGTCTGTTCGACCACCATGGGAACCAAATTGAGTGCTCGGGTTGTCATTGAATAAGCCTTTTAAGTTTGGACGCATCGAAACATCAAGTTGAGGACCACACACGCCTTTTCAAGGCGAGCAGCCCCCGCTAGCCCTCGAAATTCATCAGCTCCTTGAAGGTGGACGGCTTCTCGTGCACCAGGGCGTGCGCCAGGATCCAGTCGACCACCTGATCCTCGAGCGCCAGGCTTTCCACCTGGCGCATGGCGTCGGCGTTCTGCAGATAGGCCCGCTTCAAGGCCGCCGCATCACCGTAGCTCGACACCATCTCGTCGAGCCGCGCATTGGCGCGCGCCGGATCGAGCACCAGCTTTTCGCGCCGGATGATGTCGTTGATCAGGAGTCCGAGCGCCACCCGGCGCCGGGCCGGCTCGACGAACGGCTCCCGGGCGGGCGCCTGCGACACATCCTTGGCGCCGGTGCGGCGCATGACGTCGATCTGCATGTCCCGGATCTGCGACTCGACCAGCGAATTCGGCACCTCCACGGGATTTGCCTGGTAGAGCTTTTCCAGGACTTGGGTCTTGTTGCGGTTGCGCAGGTTCTGGTCGAGCTCGCGCCGCATGTTGGCGGCCACGTCCTCGCGCAACTTCGGCACGCCGCCCTCGGTCACGCCGAATAGGGCGCAGAACTCCTCGTCGACCGCCGGCAGGGAGGGCTCCTCCACGCTCTTGACGTCGACCTGGAAGACCGCGTGCTTGCCGGCGAGCTCGACGGCGCGGTAATCGGACGGAAAGTCGACGCCAATCTCGCGGGTGTCCCCGGAAGACGCGCCGATCAAGCCCTGCTCGAGCTGCGCGAGCATGCGGCCCTCGCCCACCACGATGGGCACGTTCTCGCCTTTTCCGCCGTCGAACGGCACCCCGTCGATCGCGCCCTTGAAATCGATCGTGACCTTGTCGCCCGCCGCCGCCGCGCGCGTTGCCGCGATGTACTGGGTCTGCTGCTTGCGCAGCCGCTCGATCATCGCGTCCACGTCGGCCTCGGTGACCTCCGCCGTCACCTTGTCGATCGCGAGAGCGTTCACCGGCTGCAGCACGACCTCCGGGAACACCTCGAAGGTGGCCACGTAAGTGAGGTCCTGACCCTCGTCGACGGACTTGGGCTCGATGCGCGGGCTTCCGGCCGGGGCGAGCTGTTTCTGGGTCACCGCCTCCGCGAAGCTCGATTGCATCAGCTCACCGATGACCTCGCGGTGCACCTGTTGGCCGAACTGGCGGCGAATCACCGTCAGCGGGGCCTTGCCGGGCCGAAAACCCTTCAACCGCGCGGTGCGGGAGAGATGCTTGAGCCGCGTCGCGATTTCCTCGCTGACGCGCTCGGCGGGCACCTGCACTTGCATGCGGCGCTCCAACTTGCCGATACTTTCCACGGAAACCTGCATGTCGCTCCTCGTTATGGGCCCTGGCGATGGTGCGAAAGGCGAGACTCGAACTCGCACGGGTTACCCCACCAGGTTCTAAGCCTGGCGCGTCTACCAATTCCGCCACATTCGCGTTCGAACAGCCGGGCAGTATAACGCGAGAACGCGCCTCAGCGGGGCTCGCTTTCCCTCGCCAGGAGGCGGGCGAACTCGCGCATCGCCGGAAGCCCCTTCTCCAGCATAAAGTAAAGTGGGCTGTCGCCGCCGAACGGCGGATTGCTCTGCGGCGTGTGCAGAAATGCCCAGGCCCGATCCGGGTTGGCCGCCGCAGCGGACAGCGAGTTATGGATGTTGGCGACCAGGGCGGCCCGCTCTTGCTGCACCGCCGATAGACGCGGCGATTGACCGAGACGGTAGCGCTCGAGCACCTGGGGCGAGGGAATCTTGAGCAGCCGGCACTGCTGCAACGGCGAAAGCTCCCAGGCGTCGGCGATCGCGAAGAAACGCTTCAGGATGCTTCGACTGGTATGCCGTGCGGAACGGCGGGCGGGCGGCTGCAGCACCAACCGCTGACCGCCGCGCGGCTTCGCTGACAAGACCGAGCTCATGGCGCCAAGCATACTCCTAGTGCGCCCGCTATCATTGCGACATGCCGCTCACGTTCCCCGAACGCCTGGATCGAGCCCGGATCGCCGCGGACAGCCTGGTGTGCGTCGGATTGGATCCCGACCCGTCCAAGTTGCCGCCGGACCTCAGAAGCGACCCCACACCCTTTCTGGCCTTCGGCCGGCGCATCGTCGATGCAACACGGGGCGTAGCGGCGGCGTACAAGCCGCAAATTGCGTTCTACAGCGCGCTCGGCAAGGAAGACGAGCTCGCGGCGACCATCGAGTACATCCGCGACCGGGCACCCGAGGCACTGGTCATCCTGGACGCCAAGCGCAACGACATCGGCAACACGGCCGAGGCCTATGCCCGCGAGGCGTTCGATCGCTACGGCGCGGATGCGGTGACGGTGAGTCCGTACATGGGCGAGGACTCGGTGGCGCCGTTTCTGGCCCGCCCCGACCGCGCAGCGATCCTGCTGTGCCGGACCTCAAATCCAGGCGCCCGGGATTTCCAGGACCTTCTGATCGAGGGAGTGCCGCTCTACGCCCGGGTGGCCGCGCGCGCAGCCGCACGATGGAACACCCATCGCAACTTGATGCTGGTGGTCGGCGCCACGTATCCGGCGGAGATGGCGGAACTGCGCCGGGCACACCCCGAGATCTGGTTCCTGGTGCCGGGAATCGGCGCACAAGGCGGCGATCTCGACGAGGTGCTGTCCGCCGGCCTGGATTCGGCCGGGGGCGGCCTTTTGATCAACTCCTCGCGCGCGATCATCTATGCGGGCGGCGCCGAGAGCGAGGCCATTCGCGCGGCCGCGGCGCAATTGCGCGACGCCATCAATCGACGGCGGGATCAAGCGGCGGTGGCGGTCTAAACCGGGGAACCGAGTGGCGGAGCGGAGAGCGCCCTCAGGCGCGCCGTCGCATTCTTCGATTGCGAGCGTCCGAAGGAAATCCGATCCTTGCCGGCCGCCTTCGCCTCTCGCAGCGCCGCATCCGCGCGACCGTACAGCGTTTTCCAGTCGGGATCATCGGGCATGCTGAGCGCCAGGCCGAAGCTGCCCGCGAATCGCAGCAGCCCCTTCGGGGTCGCGAGCGGCTCCTTGCCGATCTGAATGTGGATCCGCTCGGCCACGTCGTGCAACGTCTGCTCGTTGATGTCGCCGAAGCAAAGGACGCCGAATTCGTCTCCGCCCAGCCGTGCGGCCATGTCCGAGGAATTGCGCAGCTGGGAATTCAAGATATTGCCGAGTGAGCGCAGCACCTCGTCGCCCACGTCGTGACCATATTGGTCGTTGATCTGCTTGAGATCGTCCAGGTCGAGAAGAATGAGGCCGTAGGGCTTTTTCGAGCTGCGCAGTGCCTGGGCAGCCTGCTCGCTGCGGCGGCTGAAGGAGCGCCGATTGGGGAGAACGGTCAGCGCGTCGGTCGCAGTTTCGGTCGCGAGCTTGGCATTGCTCGCCTGGAGCGCGGACTGGGCTTCGCGCTGCAATGCCTGGGCGTCGAGCAACGCCTGCTGAGTCGAGTGCAGCGCCTCCTGCGTGGACTGCAGCGCCTCCTGGCTGGAGTGCAGCGACTCCTGCGTCGAGCGAAGCGTCGCCTGCGTATCCGCGAGCGTCTGCTGGGTCACCTTCAGCGAAGTTTGACTCTCGGACCGGGCGCGCGCCGATTCCTCCAGCAGCCCGCGGGTGTCTTGCAGCCTGGTCTGCGCCTCGCGCAGCGCCTCCCCGGCCTCCACCGCCCGCGCGCCCTGGGTCACCAGCGCGTCCGCGGTTTCCTTGAGCTTGATCGACTGCTGCGCGAGCCTGTCCTCGGCGGCATTGCGGGCTTGCAAGGCATCGGCTTCGGCCTGTTTTTGCACGGACAGATCGTCGATGACGACGATGCTGTAATCGGCCTGTCTCGAGGCCGTGCGCTTCAAGGTTACCGAGACGGCGGCCCACAGGTAACTCTGGTTCTTGCAGCGCAAGCGCTGTTCCAGCCGGTAGCTTTCGATCTCCCCTGAAAGCGCGCGCTTGAACTCGATGACGTTTTTCGCAAAGTCATCGGGATGGGTGAGATTTCGAAACGACAGCTCGCGCAGCTCCGTGGCGCTGTAGCCGAGCACGCTGCACGCGCGCTGATTGGTGCGCAGGATCGCGCCGTGGAGCGAGGTGTGCACGATGCCGACCGCGGCCTGCTCGAAGGTCTCCCGGAACAGCTTCTCGCGCTCCATGGCGTACTGCAAAACGCCGTCGGATTTGGACAGGACTTCCTGCGAGGCCAGCAGCTCTTCGGCGATCTTCGCGAACTCCGACAGCACCACCCGCTCGACCTCTCCGAACTCGCGCGCCTCGGTATCCAGGGCGCACAGGGTCCCGACGGGTTGACGATCGCGGGTGAAAAGCGGGATGCCGAGATAGGCGCGGATCCGGGTCGGGCCCGAAACCAGGATGTTCTTGGCGAAGCGCGGATCGGTGGAGGCGTCGCGCACGCTCAAGGGTTCGCGCTGCAGGATGGCTTGCGCGCAGAACGAGCCCATCCTTGGGCTCTCGCGCAACGTCAAACCGACGCGCGATTTGTACCAAACGCGATTCTGGTCGACCAATGCGACCAACAGCAGCGGTACCCGCAGCGCCGCGGCCGCCAGACGGGTCACCCCATCGAACGCGGCTGAAGGCTGTGTGTCCAAAAGCCCCAGCCGGTGCAGGGATACCAGGCGCTCCGCCTCATCCGCGGGTATCCCTTCATCCTGCACTGCAGCATCGGCCGACTCGAACGCAGCTCTCATGCCGCGCAGATTAGGGGTCCCGGACGGTTAGGTTAAGTACGCTGATCACGGATTTTGAAAGGCGCGCTTGACGATACCGCCGCCGAGCCACGCCGCCCCAGGCCGGGCGCCACCCTTTACAGGGCCTGTTCCACCGGCGAGCCGTTCAGCTTGTAGACGACCCCATCTTTCATGACGAAGCTGACCCGTTTCATGACGCCGATGTCGGCCAGGGGGTCTCCGGGGACTGCGACCACGTCGGCGGTCTTTCCCGCCGCAACGGACCCGAGCTCCTTGTCGTGGCGCAGGAGCTGCGCGGCATTCACCGTGGCCGCCTGGAGCGCGAACATCGGCGGCATGCCCGCCTGCACCATCAACTCGAACTCGTGCGCGTTCTGCCCATGCGGGTAGACGGCGGCGTCCGTGCCGAAAGCGATTTTCACATGGGCCTTGTAGGCGCGGCCCGCGGTCGCCAGGATCAACGGCCCGATCGCCGCCGCTTTGGCGGCCACCTGCGACGGGTAATAGCCGGGAACCTTCGACTGGCGCGCGACGAAGTCCCCCGCGATGATGGTGGGCACGTACCAGGTGCCGTGCTCGACCATGAGCTTCATGTCCTCGGCGTCCATGAAGGTGCCATGCTCGATCGAATCGACGCCGCCGAGCACGGCACGCCGGATCGCCTCCGCGCCATGCGCGTGGGCGGCCACCGTGAAACCGTAGTCGTGCGCCGTGCTGGTCACGGCGCGGATCTCCTCGAGCGTCATTTGCGCATTGTCCCCGCTCGCGCTCTCATCCAGCACCCCGCCCGACGGCATGATCTTGATGAGATCGTCGCCGAGCTTGTAGTGCAGGCGCACCCCTTTCACGGCGTCCTCCGGGCCGTTGATCACGCCATTGGCGGGCCCCGGATCTCCCGCGAGATCGAGCCGGTAGCCGTCGGTGGGGTCCGCATGGCCGCCCGTCGATCCCATGGCCTGACCGGCCGTGAAAATCCGCGGCCCGGGAAGAATCCCCGCGTTGATCGCGTTGCGCAGGGCCACCGACTCGTTGGCCGCGTCGCCGAGATTGCGCACCGTCGTGAATCCCGCCAACAGCGTGCGCCGTGCATACACCGTCGAGCGTACCGCGTAATCCGCGATGTTCCAATGGAACTGATCGACGTACTGGGTCGCACTGGTCTGTCCCGTGAGATGGGTATGGCTGTCGATGAGCCCCGGCAGGCAGGTCTGATCGTGCAGATCGATCTCGGTCGCACCGGGCACCGGGGCACTGCCGCCGTTCACCGCGCGCACGCGTTTACCCTCGATCACGATCGTGGTGGCGCCGAGCACCGTGCCCGCGGCTGTGTCGACCAGGTGTCCGCAATGCAGCGCAGTCAGCGGCGCGGGCGCCGGCGCCTCGTCGGCGCCCGCCAGGGCGCACCCCCAAATCCCCCCGATCGAGCCACATAAAGCCGCGCCGGCCATCATCGATGTTCTCATCGCCATCTCGCGCTCCCTCTCTTCAATCCGCCAGCGACAGCATGGCATGCATGAGTACGTTCGCTCCGGTCTCGAGGTCCGCGGGCGCGGCGCTCTCGGCTTCGTTGTGGCTCAAGCCGCCGGCGCAAGGCACGAAGATCATCGAGGTGGGCACGACGTAGGCCAAGTTGACCGAGTCATGGCCCGCGCCGCTGACGATTTCCATGGCATCGCATCCGAGGGCCTGCGCCGCGCGCCGAACGGCCCCGATGCACGCGGCATCGAACTCGACGCCGGGAGCTTCCCACACGCATCGAATGCCTCCCTCGAGCCCCTGGCGCTCGAGCGCGGCGTGCACCACGCCGTCGATCTCCCTGCGAAGCGATCGGTACTGCACACCATCGGGGTGGCGCAGATCGACCGTGAAGCGCAGCTGACCGGGCACCGTGTTGGGAGACCCCGGCGAGGTCTCGATGATGCCCACCGTGAAGCGCGCATCCTTGCCGTGCCGGGCGGCCGTTGCATACATCGCCGGCAGCACATCCGCCAGCACGCGAATCGGATCCTTGCGCATTTCCATCGGCGTCGGTCCGGCGTGCGCCTCCTGCCCATGCACGATGACCTCGTGCCGGCTCATGTGCTGTACGCCGGTGACCACGCCGATGGTTTTCGAGCGCTGCTCGAGCACCGGGCCCTGCTCGATGTGCACCTCGAAGGCGCCCTTGACCGGTTGCCGGGTGATCGGCGCGGATAGGTCCACACCCAGCCGCTCGAGCTCCTGCCGGACGCTGCGCCCCGCGCGATCGGTGAGTGCGTGGGCGTCCGCCAGCGGCATCCGACCCGACCACACGGCCGATCCCATCATGGCCGCCGGAAAGCGGCAGCCCTCTTCGTTGCACCAGACGGCGACTTCGATCGGGTGCCGCGTCTCGATCCCCCGGTCGTTGAGCGACTCGATGACCTCGAGTCCCGCGAGCACGCCATAGATGCCGTCGAATTTGCCGCCGGTCGGCTGCGTGTCGAGGTGACTGCCGGTCATCACCGCGGGCAACGAGTCGTCACGCCCGTGGCGGCGGATGAAGATATTGCCGATGGCATCGACGCGCAGCGAGCAACCGGCCGCGGCCGCCCAGCGGCCGAACAGTCGCCGGCCTTCGAGGTCGCCATCGGTCAGCGCCTGACGGTTGCAGCCGCCCTGGGGCGTCGCGCCGATCTCGGCCATCTCCATCAGTCGCGACCAGAGCCGCGTGCCGCTGACGCGCGGCGCCTTGGTAGTTGTCATGGGGTCTCCTCGGGGCGGGTATTATGCGTGCAAACCAACAGGAGCGGCCAGCGGTCGTGAAGGACAAAATGCCCGCTCACCCGACGGGCGCCCGGAGCATCTGCGCCGTGCTGGTGAGCTTTCATCCGGGCGCCGATCTACCCGCGAGAGTGAACGGCATTCTGGGACAGGTCGGCGCGCTCGTGATCGTGGATAACGGCTCGGGTGAGGCGACGCTTCGGATGCTGACGGAATTATCCCTCGATCCGGGAATCTCGCTCGAGTCGAACCCGGCAAAACCTGGGCGTCGCCAGCGCGCTCAATATCGGCATCCGGCGCGCGCGCGCGCTCGGGTATGAGTGGGTGCTGCTGCTCGATCAGGACAGCGTGCCCGATGCGGGCATGGTGGAGGAGCTGATCGCGGTGCATGCCTCCTTCCCCGAGCCCGCGAGACTCGCCGTGCTGGGCGCGGGCTTTCGCGACATCCACAAGCCGGAAGGCGAGCCCGCGCCAGCCGGGTCCGCCGGCACTGCCCGCAATGGGGCCGGACCGGGCCGCGACTCCGCGGCGCCCGCGCCCGCGTGGCGGGAGGTCGAATCCGTGATCACCTCAGGCTCGCTCCTCAGCCTGTCGACGCTCGATCGCATCGGCGGCTTCCGCGACGACTTCTTCATCGACTACGTGGACAGCGAGTTTTGCTTCCGCGCAAGGGCTTTGGGCTACCGGGTGGCAATGACGCGAAAGCCGCTGATGTCGCACGCGATCGGAGCGTCGACGCATCATGCGCTGCTGGGGGTGCGCAAGTGGACCAGCAATCATTCCGCGGACCGGCGCTACTATATGGCGCGCAACGACACGATCATGCTCAAGGAGTACGGCGGATTTCCATGGGGGACCTGGGCACTCAAGAGCCTCGGCCGGCGCGTGCGCACCTGCAAGCGCATCGTGCTCTACGAGGACGCGAAACTCGCGAAGGTGGCCGCCGTGGCGCACGGCTGGTGGCACGGGGTGCGCGGGCATCTCGGACCGCGTCGGGCGCCGGTTGCAGCCGGCGCTCCCGGGAGGGTTAAATGACCGATCATGGACCATCGCGCATGCGCGCTCTCCTCGTCGTCGCCATCGCGTTGTCGGCATCGCTCATGACACTCGCGTCGTGCTCGAAGAAGGAGACGGCGGACGAGCGCTTCGCGGCCGTCTACACGGCCGAATGGAAGTGGCGCGAGGAACAGTTTCCCGACGACGAGGACTCGCAGAAGCCCATCCAGGATCATCTTCCGAAGGTCGATCCCGATTCGCAGCAGGCGCGCTTGAAGATGTGGCAGGACACGCTCGCCAAGCTCGACACGATCGAGCGCGCGGAGCTCTCCCCGGGGGAGCGCGTGAACTACAACGTCTACCGCCCGCAGATCGAGACGCTGATCGCGAACCAGAAATTCCGCGACTACGAGATGCCCGCGAATTCGGATACGACGTTCTGGACGGATCTGGGCTACACGGCTCGCCGGCCCTACCGCGACGCGCAGGACTACCGCAATTGGATCGGGCAGATGCGCGACATCCCGCGCTACTTCCGCGAACAGATCGAGGAGATGCGGCGCGGGCTGAAGCGCGGATTCACGCCGCCCCAGGTGACCATGAAGGGGCGCGACGCCTCGATCACCGCCGTCACCGACGCCTCCCCCGAGCAGAGCCTCTTCTATACGCCGTTCAAGGAGATGCCCGGAATCGCGGAGGCGGACCAGACCTCGCTCAGGGCACAGGCGGTTGCCGTCATCCGCGATTCGGTGCAGCCCGCGTACCGGGACCTGCTGGCTTTCATGCGCAACGACTATCTGCCGGGATTGCGCTTGAGCCTCGCGGCTCATGATCTTCCCGACGGCAAGGCGTATTACGACGCCAAGATCCGCGAATACACGACGCTCGACATGGATCCCGACGCCATCCACGCCCTGGGGGAATCGGAGGTCGCGCGCCTGCACGGCGAGATGGTGGAAACCATGAAGCAGACGGGATTCAAGCGGAGACTTCGCGTCGTTCCTGGTGTTCCTGCGCGCCGACGCGCAGTTTCAGGCTTACTCCGCCCAGGATCTGCTGATGCGCGCAGCCTGGATCGCCAAGAAGTTCGACGGCAAGGCCTCGCAATACTTCGGGCTCCTGCCGCGCGCCCGCTTCGCCATCCAGCCGGTGCCCGACGACATCGCGCCGTTCTACACGGCCGGCCGCGGCGGTCCGGGGTTGTTCCTGCTGAACACGTACAATCTGCCGACCCGCCCGCTCTACAATCTCACCGCGCTCACGCTGCACGAGTCCGCGCCCGGACACGCCTTCCAGATCCCGCTGGCCCTCGAGCACACGCGGCAGCCGGAATTTCGCCGGCACACCTATCTGTCGGCGTACGGCGAGGGCTGGGCGCTCTATTGCGAATGGCTCGGACAGGAAATGGGCATGTACGAGACGCCCTACGACCGCTTCGGGATGCTCAACTACCAGATCTGGCGCGCGGCGCGTCTGGTGATCGATACCGGCATCCATGCGCAAGGCTGGAGCCGCGACCGCGCCATCGATTATCTGCGCGAGTACACCGCGCTGCCGGAGCACGAGATCCAGACGGAGATCGACCGCTACATCGCATGGCCCGCCCAGGCGCTGTCGTACTACCTCGGGGAGAATGCGATCCTCGAAGGACGCCGCAAAGCCGAGCGGGCGTTGGGCGCTCGCTTCAATATCCGCGCCTTCCACGACACGGTGCTCGAGCTCGGCTCGGTCCCGCTCCCCGTTCTCACCGCTCGCATCGACCGCTTCATTGCCGAGGGGGGCAAAGGCCCCTATCCGGATCTCGAATAGCCGGTGTTGATCCACACCGCCTTGGGCTCGGTGAAGTTCTCGATCGCCGCATCGCCGTGCTCTCGGCCGAATCCCGAATCGCGCGAGCCGCCCCACGGCAGGCGCACGTCCGTCGGGCCGTAGGTGTTGACCCAGACGGTGCCCGCCTTCAGTCCCTTGATGAAGCGGTGAATGCGGCCGATATCCTCGCTCCACACCCCGGCGGCTAGGCTGTACTTGGTGCCGTTGGCGATGCGCAGCGCATCCTCCTCGTCCTTGAAACGGATCACCGAAGCCACCGGCCCGAAAATCTCCTCCTGGGAGATGCGCATGGAATGCCCGACGTTGACGAACACCGTCGGCGCAACGAAGAACCCGGTGGCGCCGACGCGGGCGCCGCCCGCGGCGAGCTCCGCGCCTTCGCGCCTGCCGATGTCGATATATTCGAGCACCCGATGCATCTGGACCGCCGACACCAACGGGCCCATGGCGGTCGCCTTGTCGCGAGGATCACCGAGGCGGATGCCGGCGGCGCGCGCGACGAGTCGATCGACGACCTCGTCGTGGATCGACTCGTGCACCAGGATGCGCGATCCGGCGGAACACACCTGACCCGAATTGAAGAAGATGCCGGAGGCTGCCGCCTTGACGGCCGCATCCAGATCGGCGCCGGGGAAAATGATGTTGGCCGACTTGCCGCCGAGCTCCAGCGTCACGCGTTTGAGATTGCCGGAGGCGGCGCTCAATATCTGGCGGCCGACCGCGGGAGATCCGGTGAAGGTCACCTTGTCCACGCCGGGAGTGCTCGACCAGCGCCGCGCCGGCGGTCTTTCCAAATCCGGGAACCACGTTCAGCACGCCGGGTGGAATGCCGGCGGCGAGCGCGAGCTCGCCGAGCTTGAGGGCGGTGAGCGAGGTCAGCTCCGCCGGTTTCAACACGACGGTGCAGCCGCAGGCGAGTGCCGGCGCAATCTTCCACATGCCGATCATGAGCGGGAAATTCCACGGCACGATCGCCCCCACGACGCCGATGGGCTCGCGCACGGTATAGGTCAGCGCGTCGGTGCGCGCCGGAATCACCTGCCCGTTGATCTTGTCCGCCCAGCCGGCGTAGTAGGTCAGCGTGTCGAGGACCGCCGGTAGATCCTGCCGGCGAATGGCGGAGACCGGTTTGCCCGAATCCAGGCTCTCGAGCTCGACGAGCGCTTCCTGATGGTCTCGAATCAAATCCGCCCACCGCAGCAGAATACGGCCCCGTTCCGCGGCCTTCATGTGTCCCCACTCACCCTCGA
Source organism: uncultured Gammaproteobacteria bacterium (assembly GCA_963748995.1). Classification (GTDB taxonomy): domain Bacteria; phylum Pseudomonadota; class Gammaproteobacteria; order Steroidobacterales; family Steroidobacteraceae; genus Bog-1198. The sequence goes on from CAVVKU010000014.1 coordinate 29,530, forward strand.
ACGCATCGCGCGCCGATTCGACGGCCGCGTCGATATCGCCGGCATCGCCTTCGGCCACCCGCGCAATGACGGTTTCGGTGGCGGGATCGACGGTTTCGAAGTAGCGTCCCGACTGCGCCGGACGGCGCATGCCGTGAATCAATAGCTGCTCCCGGCGCACCGCCGGCGGATGCTCGAGCGTGGCCGCGGCCTTCTCTTGATATGTGTCTAACATCATATGTCATCGTCCCGTGTTGAATCGCTGTTACCAGGATAATACTCGGGATAATCTATTGTGGAATATGCTCTTGAGAGCCGGTTTCCTTTATGGTAGATATGCATCATTTGCATATCCGAAGGACGATCCATGTCGACTCGATTCAGACGCCGAGCCGCAGGAGACCGAACCCGGGTTGATCCGCATCGAGATCGAGCCCGTCTGGCGGTTTCGTCGCGAGGACGATGGGCGCTCGACGCTGGTGATGCTGGACTTCCTCAACGAGATCCGAGCCACCGGCAAGATCACGCGTGCCGCGGTGCGCGCCGACATGTCGTATCGGCATTGCTGGAACTTGATCGAAAAATGGGCGGCGTTCTTCGGCGCGCCGCTGGTCGAGCGGCACCAGGGACGCGGTACCCGGCTCACCCCCCTGGGCGAAAAGCTGGTGTGGGCCGGGCAAAGGCTGCAGGCGCGGCTCAAGCCACAACTTCAAAATCTCGCCCAGGAGCTCGAGACCGACATCAACGAGGTGTTGCCGCAGCGGACCAAGCTCGTGCGCATTCACGCAAGCCACGGTTTCGCCGTGTCGAAGCTGCGCGAGCTGCTCTCCTCGCTCGAGCCGCAGCTCAACGTCGATCTTCGCTACGTCAGCAACCAAAGCTCGCTCGCCTCGCTGGCGCGCGGGGCATGCGATCTGGCGGGCGTCCACCTGCCTCTGGGAGAGCTGCGTGGCAAGGTCGTGGCAGCCGCCAAGCAATGGTTGATCCCCGCGGAGCATCGGATCATCGGCTTCGTCACCCGCGAGATGGGTCTGATGGTGAAGCGCGGCAATCCGCTCGGCATCGAGTCGCTCGAAAAGCTGGTCGGCGGCGAGGTTCGATTCGTGAACCGCGACGCCGACTCCGGCACGCGCCGCCTGTTCGATGAGCTCCTGAAACAGCGGGGGCTCGACCCGACCCGCATCAACGGCTACCTGCACGAGGAGTTCACGCACGCGGCGGTCGCCGCCTATGTGGCGAGCGGCATGGCGGACGCGAGTTTCGGCGTGGAGGCCGCCGCGCGGCAGTTCGATCTGGATTTCGTCCGGTTGGTCACCGAGGACTACCTGTTCGTCTGCCGCAAGCACACGCTGGAGAACGAATCGGTGCAGCGATTGATCAGCGTCATGCGCAGTCCCGAGTTCGCCGCGGCGATCGGGGAGCTTCCGGGCTATGCCGCCAAGGATCCCGGGGTGATCAAGGGCATTCGAGAAGGGCTGCGCTAGACATGGTGAGCTGGGTGGACACGGTGGACCGCAACGTCGGGCGCGGGCGCTTTGCCCGAGGTCTCGTTCCGGGTGTGCTATGGGCGGCGCTTGCAGCCTGCGAAATCGGGGCCTCTCCCAGTCCCGCCGCGCAGCTGCGCAGCGGTGGATGATTACGTGGCGGCTGAGATGCGCGCCCAGCACATTCCGGGTCTCGCTCTCGCCGTGCTGCGCGATGGAGAGCCGCTTTACGTCCGGAGCTACGGCGTCGCCACCCTGGAGCATCCCGTGCCCGCCACACCTGAAACCCTGTTTCAGCTCGGCTCGGTCGGCAAGCAATTCACCTCGACCGCCGTCATGCTTCTCGCGCGCGAGCATCGTCTGGAGCTCGACGATCCTCTGTCCAAATATGTGCCGGAAATCCCTCCCGGCTGGCGGGCGGTGACCTTGCGCGACATGCTCAAGCATCAATCGGGCATCGCGCAGCTGACGCCTCCCGCACGCGACCTGCTCGATCTGCACCATGATTACACGGACGCGGAGTACATCCGCCTCGCCACCTCCCTACCCCTGGATTTCGAGCCCGGCACCGACGCCTCCTACAGCGATACCGCGTACGTGCTGCTCGGCATCGTCATCGACCGCATCACCGGCGAATTCTACGGCGACCTGCTCGCGGACCGCGTCTTCCGCCCGCTCGGCATGACGCGCACGCGAATCATCTCGGACACCGACATCATCCCGGACCGGGCCTCCGGTTACGAAATGGGTGCTTCGGGCGCGATCCAGAATCAGGGATGGGTCGCGCCCGCCCTGAACCGAACGGCGGATGGGAGCCTTTACTCCACCGTGCTCGATCTCGCCCGGTGGGATCGGGCGCTCTGGGCGGGCGCCGTGCTCACGCACGATGAACTCGCCCGCGCCTGGACCATCGATGCCCTGAAGGACGGCGGATCGCCGCTTCTACACTACGGCTACGGCTGGGAGATCAACTCCCTGCGGGGACATCCGGTGATCGAATACGACGGAAACTGGCAAGGCTTTCAATCCGCCATGGCCCGTTACCAGGATCGGCATCTGACGATCGTCGTGCTCACCAATCTGTCGCTGTGCCGGGTGCAGCGCATCGTGCACACCGTCGCCGGCTTCTTCGATCCGGAGGTCGCGCACTTCAAGGACGCATCCGACGACCCGCGCCCGGCGCTGACGCGCGAGTTTCGCGGACTCATCGAAGACTCCCAGGAAGGTCGGCTGCGAAGCGAACGCTTGAGCGCCGCCGCCCGGCGCGAGATATCGCCCCGCTGGCTCGCCGCGCTGGCCCGCGACCTGCGCGAAACGGGACCGATCGAGCGACTCGTGTTCGCCGAGCAGAGAAGCACGAAGGCCGGCTTGGAGCGCGTCTATCGAGTCGACACCCGGGAGATGGTCGACTTCTTCACGGTGCGTTATCTGAAGGGCGGGGTCATCGACGAGGTTGCCCTGTATCACGAGTACTGAGCCGCCGCGGCGCGGGGCGCGCAGGCCGGCCAGACCCGCCGCGGGGAGCGCAGGCCCGCCAGCCCCGCCGCGGGGCGCGCAGGCCGGCCAGTCCCGCCGCGCCTGCTACCCGGTGCGTTCGAGAAGCGCCTTGACGGCGGCGGCGCCGGGCCGCCCATCGAGCGTGGTCACACCGCCGAGCCAGGACACGAGAAGTTCCGGGTGCGACTTGAGATAGGCCTTCGCGGCTTCGAGTGAGGTGGCGCTGCCGGAGCCGCCCGCCGCCATGATCGCGTCCTCGGCGGAGATGGTGAATCCGATCTGGCGGAACAGGCGGGCCAGGTTGGGGCACGTCTGCGCGAATCCGGCCCGCGCCAACGTATAGACCTCCGCCCCGCCGTAATCGGGACCGAACCAGGCATCGCCACCGGACAGGTAAACCAGCTTGAACATCAGGTTCATCGGGTGCGGTTCCCACCCCAGGAACACGATCCATCGCCGGCGCGAGATGTCGCGCGAGGCCTGGGCCAGCATGCCCTGTTCGGACGAGGACACCACGTTCCAACCGGCGAGGCCCGATCCCGCGACGGCGCCTCGATGCGCTCGTTGCCCGGCGACCCTTCGTCGATCCCGAAGATCTGATAGCCGAATCGGTCGCCATGGGCGGCCAGATCCGAGACGCTGCTGACGCCGGCGGCGGCGACGTAGTCCGGCACCACCAGCGTGTATTTCGCACCCGTCAAATTCCGCCGAGGCGCTGGATTTTATGGGCCGCAAGCAGCGGAGCGGTGAACGAATCGTGGGCGGGAGTCCAATCGCCCAGGAAAACATCGAGCTGACCGTTGGCGAGCGCGCGATAGGTGATCGCGACCGACAGCGTATCGAGGTGCTGCTGATAGCCGAGCCCCTTGAGCAGCAGCGAGGCAACGTCGTTGGTGCCTGCAGATCGCTGCAGCCCGGCGTGCTCATCCGCACGATCGCACAACCGGCGGGTCGACGGGGGGCGCCGGCGTGTCCGCCGCATGCAGTCTTGCCGGCCCGCTCAGCATGAGCGCCGCGAGCGCGGCGAGGCATGCGATCAAGGCCGGAGTAGATCGCGCTGCTCGGCCTCGTGATACGACTTCGTGCCCCGGTAGTAGCGCTGGGACGCGTCTTCCCATGGCTGAAAATCCCAGGCCGGCGCGGTTCCGGTCGTCAATGCGCGATAAATGAAGCGCCGGCGCCGCTGGCTGCTCACTATCTCGCGCTGCAGGCTGGCATGTCCCATCGTCGAAGAACCTCCGCTCGCAGGTCGGCAACGAGCGCCGCATGGTGCGGATCGGCCGCCAAATCGTGCAGCTCGTCCGGATCGCGAGCCATGTCGAACAGCTGCGGTGGATCGTGTTCCACATAGTTGAATTTGTACGGTCTGCGGCGGAGCATGACATAGGGGGCGGCGACGCCCTCCGAATGCAGCTCGCTCATCGCCACGCGGCCGGCGTCCTCCGACGACAACAGGGGAAGAAGACTCGCCCCGTCGACCGGCTCCGGATCGCCCGCCCATGCCCGGCCCGAGGCGAGCTCCACCAGCGTCGGCAGGAGGTCGATGAGGCTGCAGTTCGAGTGAACGCGCCGCCCCGCCGGTATGCCGGGGCCTGCCATGACGAGAGGTATGCGGGAAGAGCGGTCGTAGAAACTCAGTTTGTACCAGAGACCGCGCTCGCCGAGCATGTCGCCGTGGTCGGTGCACAGGATCACCACGGTGTCATCCAGCCGCTTGGCGCGCCGCACCGCCTCGAGCACCTGTCCGATCAGCTCGTCCACGTAGGAGATGCTGCCGTAATAGGCGTGGCGCGCCTGGAGCACGTCGCGATGCGTGAGCGGGATCTCGCCCCGATCGTACTGGTCCCACAAGCGGCGGCTGTGCGGGTCCCTCTGCTCCGGCGCAATGAACGGGACCCGGGGCATGTCGATGTCCTGGTCGCGATACAGATCCCAGAATCGCCCGGGAGTCACGTAGGGATCGTGAGGATGGGTGAACGAGGCCACCATGAAAAATGGGCGATCGTCCGGCGCGCGGGCCCAGTCGAATATCTTGCGCGTGGCATGGAATGCCACCTCCTCGTCGAAATCCTGCTGCAAGGCGCGCTCGGCAATGCCCGCATTGGCGACATTCTTCAAGTCGTGGAACCAGTCCATGACCCTCCAGGGATCGTCCCAGTCCGCCGTCCAGTTGAAGTCCGCGGGGCAGATGTCGGTGGTCAGGCGTTCCTCGAATCCGTGCAGCTGTTCCGGCCCGATGAAATGCATCTTGCCGGAGAGGCAGGTTCTATAACCCGCAAGCCTCAGGTGATGCGCCAGGGTCGGCACATCCGAAGACAGCAGCGCCGCGTTGTCCCAGGCGCCGATGTTCGAGCACAGCTTGCCGGTCATCAGCGCCATGCGCGCCGGGGCGCAGAGCGGAAAATTCGTGTAACAGTTCTCGAACACGCTGCCGCGCGCGGCGAGAGTGTCGATGTTCGGCGATTTCACGACGGGGTGACCGTAGGCGGGAAGCGCGCCCGCACCGAGCTGGTCGCACATCAACAAAAGGATATTGGGCCGGCGGGATGCTGCGTGGGGCATCCGCAGACGGTATGTTCGAGGCGCGAATGCTGCCTGGACAAAGTCGCCATCCGCGTGTCGCAATAAGGGCCGCAGATAGCGCGAACTTCCGGCGCAAAGCGGCGTAGACTGTGAAACTCGTCCCGCCATCGCCGGTTCCGGTCCGGAATGAGGACATCACGGAGAGACAATGGCACGGGTCAATTATCGGCACCAGAAGAACTTGCGCGAACAACAGAAAAAAAAGCGCAACGACGAGAAGCGGCTCAAAAAAGAGAAGCCGGCGGAGACATCGAATTCAACGGAACCGTCGGCGAGTGCGCCGAGTTCCACCCCTTCTGGAGCAGATCATGAACTCTGAGTGGACGCGCATTTACGTGCCGCAACTTCCGACCGCCGGAGCGAGCCGGAACGAGTGCCGCGAACGGGCGGCGGAAATCAAGGCCGAGCAGGAAGCGCAGCGGCATCGCGCCAAGAGCGAGCAATCCTCCGACCGGTACACGGCGCAGGAGCGGATTCGCTTGTGGGAAAGTCTGCACGGTGCACAGCTGCCGCGCGACGCCAACCATCCCGTGCTGGCGGTGATCGCGGTCAACACGGGGCTCACGCTCGATCAGGTGAGAGCGGAACAGGAGCAGCGTTACGCGGTTCCCGGCGCCGAGACCGGCGTGCCCGGCGAGACCCCGGCATCCATCGCTGATTGAGCCGGCGGGCGGTGGCGCATGGCGCCGCTGCGAACCCGGCTCGAACCCGCATCAGGGGCCGACCGGCTCCGCTTTGATCGCGCGCAGCAGTTTCCTCAGCGCTTCAGCCTGATCGCGAAGCCCGCGACTCTCCGCCTGCAGCCTGCCCTTGCGCTCAGCGTCGATGCCATCAGCCAATTCCAGCGCTTCGCGGTCGCGCGAATTGGCTCTCGACTCCAGCGATCGGGTCTGGGCCCACAGCTCGTGCACGGGATGCGAGTCATCGCTCGCGCGACCGGTCAAGAAACCGTTGGCATCGACCTCAGTATGGTCGACGATGAGTCTGGACTCCATCACGGGCTCGCCCTTGCCGACGATGCTCTCGAGAGTCGCCCGCCGTTTGGACAGCGACTCCCCGGCCGTTGGTCCGCCGCGGCGCATGAAGTAATAGACGCTCACGTCACCGATGGCGATGTTCCCCGGCTCTGGTCAATGGATCGGGCAATTCAGCAACTCCTCGGCTCATGCCGCATGGCACATCCGCTCTCTATGTATCCTAACAGACGGTCAGGCTCCGCAATTTTATTCATGCTCCGCCGAATGGAGCGACTCGCGGACCAAGCCCAGTCACCGGCGCCAATCTCTGCACCAGGCACGGCCGGGACGGCCGTGGCCGACAATCGCCTGATCGACGCGCTTCCGCCGAAGGAACGCCGCCGATTGCTCGCCCGTGCCGATAGAATCCAGTTGGTCCGGGGCGAGATGCTCGACGAGCCGACCCGATCCTGCGCAAGCGTGTATTTTCCAACCCACGGATTCATTTCGTTGGTCGCCACGCTGGGCGGGAAACCCGTCGTGCAGGTCGGCATGATAGGACAGGAAGGAATGTGGGGACCCGGCCTCGCGTTTTGCGTCGCGAACGCGCCCATGCATGCGCTGGTGCTCGGGTCGGGGGAGGCCTGGCGCATCAGCGCGCGCGCCTTTCACGGAGAATTCGCCCATAGCGCGGCAGTGCTTCACTGCGTCGACCGGTATCTTCATTCGCTCATCGCCCAGCTGGTCTCGTCCGCCGCGTGCGTCGGGTTTCACCGGATCGAGCCGCGCTTGGCCCGCTGGCTGTTGATGAGCCAGGACCGGGCGCAGTCGGACAGTTTTTTCGCCACGCAGGAAATGCTTTCCGCCCTGCTCGGCGTGCGCCGGGTCGGCATCACGGCCGCCGCCGGCGAGCTGCAACGCCGCGGCCTGATCGAATACACCCGTGGATACATCACGATCCTCGATCGTGCCGGACTCGAGGCCGCCTCCTGCAGCTGCTACGCGACCGACCGAGAAGCCCGCGCACTCGATGCCAAAGCCGCCGCGTTGGGCTGAGTGCGGTAGCGCACCGACGATCTCGCCGCGCGCGAGTACTCTGCGCACTCACTCCCCCGGGGCCCGAGCGCCTCGCCAATCACGGTGTTCTCGCTCGGTGACCACCGGTACTACAAGGACCAGGTGCTGTTATGAGTACGAGACCATCGACATTGATGAAGCGCGTCGCCGCATTCGCGGCGGGCGCCGTCGTGTTGGCCGCATGCGCCAGCTAATCCGGCGGCTGACGAAAAAATCGCGGTCGCGAAGGCCTCCGTGCAGCGGGCGGAAGGTTCCGGCGCACCGGAATTCGCGCCGGTGGAACTGGCCGGCGCCCGCGACAAGCTGGCACGCGCCGAAAAGGCCAACGCCGATCGGGAAATTCAGCCCGCCCTGCTGCTGGCCGAACAGGCCAACGCCGACGCGGAGCTCGCGGAAGCCACGGCGCAGCAGCAGCGCTCGCACAAGGCGGCGGCGGAGTTCGACGCAGGCATGCAGACGCTGCGCCAGGAATCCCTGCGCGCTTCGCCCCCCACTCAATAAGGACATGACATGAAAGCAAGAACGAGGATTTTGATATCCGTGGGCTCGGCGCTGGGCATTGCCGCCTGCGCGTCCGTGCCGCAACCGAACGCTGCCTTGGAAGGGGCGCGCACCGAGGTGCAAACGGCGCAAGCCAATCCGAACGTCGCGAAATACGCCGCCGTTGATCTGCAGGCCGCCGAGAAGCAGCTGGATGCCGCCCAGGCCGCCTACCTGCGTCACGACGAGCCCGCCATCGCGCAGCCCGCGTACCTTGCCACCCAGATGGCGCGGCTCGCCGAAGCACACGCCGCGGCGAAGGCGGATGACGCGCGCGTTGCGGCCGGCCGCGGCGAGCGCGACAAGATTCAGCTCGACGCCCGCACCCGGCAGGTCGATACCGCGAACATGGCCACCAATGTGGCCGTCGAGCAGCGGGACCAGGCGACCGAACAGGCGGCGCGGCTGCAGGCTGAAGTCGATCAACTCAAGGCGAAGCCCACCCCGCGCGGGCTGGTGCTGACGCTCGGCGATGTGCTGTTCGACACCGGCAAGGCGCAATTGAATCCCGGGGCCGCGCGCAAGCTGGACCAATTGGCGCAGTTTCTCACCGAGCATCCGGAGCGCCGCGTGCAGATCGACGGCTTCACCGACAGCGTCGGCACGGAATCGTATAACCAGACTCTTTCGCAGGCACGCGCCGACGCCGTCAAATCCGCGCTGGTCACGCGCGGCATCGATGGCTCGCGGGTGACCACTCAAGGCTACGGCAAGGGGTTCCCCGTCGCGGACAACGCCGATTCGGGCGGGCGGCAGTTGAATCGCCGTGTGGAAGTGGTCATCGGCGATGAGAGCGGTGCCTCGATCGCGGCACGCGGTTAAGGCTCGAGTCGGCCGGAATCAGCCGACGACAGCGCTCCAGTCAGGACGGACCGGCGACAGTGCCGCCATACGGGTCGCCGGTCTCTCCCTGGGACAATGACGAGATTCTTCGGGCGGAGCTGTTCTCGAGCGAGCGCCTCGAGCAGCATGCCGCGAGTCTTGCGGCCGCCCAGCAGGTCACGCGCAAGCGCTCGACGCGCCGCTCCCTCAATGCGCGCCTGAAGGAAAACGAGGCCGTTCTGCTCGCCGCGTACCGGACCATCGGGGCCGCGGCGGGTGAAGGCCGTTCGATCACGCCGGCTGCCGAATGGCTGCTGGACAATTATCATCTCGTCGAAGAGCAGATCCGGGAGATTCGCGCGGATCTTCCGCCGGGATTCTACCGTCAATTACCGCGGCTCGCGGACGGTCCGCTCGCGGGCTTCCCGCGGGTATTCGGCATGGCGTGGGCTGTGATCGCGCACAGCGACAGCCACTTCGACCTGGAGTCGCTGCGCCTGTTCGTCCGGGCTTATCAGCGCGTGCAGCCGCTCACCATCGGCGAGCTGTGGGCGGTTGCCATCACCCTTCGCATCGTGCTGGTCGAGAATCTGCGCCGCGCGGCCTCGCGCATAGTCAGCAGCCGGGCGGCGCGCCAGGATGCGGACGCCGTGGCCGATCGGCTGCTGGGCGTGAACGGATATGGCCTGGAGCCGGACGCGTTGGTCCGCCGCGACTCGCCCGAGGGTTTCGCGCCCTCCTTCGTCGTCCAGCTCGTGCTGCGGCTGCGCGATCAGGATCCGGACACGACCCCCGCCCGGGGATGGCTGGATGACCGGCTGACCTTGCTCGGCACCACGGCGGATGAGCTCGTGCATGCGGAGCATCAGCGGCAGGGCGCATCGAGCGTGACGGTGCGCAATGTCATCACCAGCATGAGAATGCTCTCCGACGTCGACTGGCCGGAGTTTTTCGAGAGCGTGAGCCTGGTCGACGAGGTGCTGCGGTCGAAGAGCGGCTTCGCCGGCATGGACTTCGCGAGCCGCGACCTGTACCGCCGGGCGATAGAACAGATGGCGCGCGGCTCGAAGCACACCGAGCTCGACATCGCCCGCGCCGCGCTGGCGGCGGGCGACGTGTCGCGATGCGGAGCACGGCGATGCCGATCGACGGCGCGACCCGGGCTACCACTTGATCGGACCCGGGCGGCGCGCCTTCGAAACCACGCTGGGTTATCGGGCGCCGCGATGGAATGCATTGCGCAGTTCCAGACTCAGCAAGGCCCGCGACTACATCGGCGCCATCCTCATGATCGCCGTCATGGTCATCCTCGTGCCCCTGACCGTGCTCGAGTCGTGGGGCGTGAGGGAGCCCTGGCTCATTCTTCTCGCCGTGCTGGGATTCGTGCCATCGATCGACGCCGCCGTCGCGCTCGTGAACCGTTCCGTGACGCGGGGCCTCGCCGCCACCATCATTCCCGGCCTCTCGCTGCGCGAAGGCATTCCGCCTCACCTGCGCACCATGGTCGTGGTGCCGACCCTGCTGACGACCCCGGCATCGATACGGGAGCAAATCGAGCGGCTCGAGATCCACCATCTCGCCTCGCCGGATGTCGAGCTGCATTTCGCGCTGCTCTCGGACTGGACCGATGCGCCGACCGAACGGACCGGGCAGGACGCGGCGCTGCTCGACGGTGGCCATCGAGGGCATCGCACGGCTGAATCGTCTGCACGGTCCCGCACCCGCGGGTGCGCGCTTCATGCTGCTTCATCGCCGGCGGGTCTTCAGCAGCGGGCAGAAGCTTTGGATGGGATGGGAGCGCAAGCGCGGCAAGCTGCACGAATTGAACCAGCTGCTTCGCGGCTCGCCGGATACGACATTCGTCGGCGCCGGCGGCGCGCCGCCGCGGGTGCCTGCCGACATCCGCTACGTCATCACCCTCGATACGGACACCCGGTTGCCCCGGGATGCGGTAAGGCGCCTGGTCGGAAAGATGGCCCATCCGCTGAACAGGCCCGGCTTCGACGCCGCGACGGGTCAGATTCTCGAGGGCTATGCGGTGCTGCAGCCGCGGGTCGCGCCGTCTCTGCCGATGGGCAGCGAAGGCTCCGTCTTTCAGCATGTATTTTCCAGCGCGAGCGGCATCGATCCCTATGCGGCCGCGGTTTCCGACGTCTATCAGGATCTGTTCGGTCTCGGCTCATACGCCGGCAAGGGCATCTATGACGTGGATGCCTTCGAGTCGGCGCTGGCCGGGCGGGTGCCGGAGGGCACGCTGCTCAGCCACGATCTATTCGAGGGGACCTTTGCGCGGGCGGGGCTGGTGTCCGATATCGAAGTGGTGGAGGAATTTCCCTCCCGCTACGACGTCGCCGCTGCACGTCAGCACCGCTGGGCCCGGGGGGATTGGCAATTGCTGCCGTGGATCCTGGGCCGGGGCGATGCGGCGGGCGACGGGCGCGGCAGCGGCACGCTGCCGCTGATAGCTCTCTGGAAGATGCTCGACAACCTGCGACGCACGCTCTCGGCACCCGCCGCGCTCGCCGCTCTGGTGGCGGGGTTGCTGCTTCCGTCGCGCTGCGCGCTTCTATGGGAAGCATTCATTTGCGCGACCATCGCATTGCCGGCGATCCTGCCGGTGTTCACGGCGATGTGGCCGGGTCGCCCGGGAATCACGCTGCGCAGCCACTTGCGCGCGCTTCGCAGGGACGTGGGGCTCGCCGTGACCCAGACCGCCTTCCTGGTCACGTTCCTGGCGCCACAGGCAACCTCGATGATGGATGCGATCGCTCGCACCCTGTTCCGCTTGTTCGTGAGCCATCGCAACCTGCTCCAATGGGTGACCGCCGCGCAGGCGAAGCTCCTGTTCCGGCTCACGTTCCCGAACGCGTATCGGCGCATGTGGGGCGCGGTCGTCATCGCCGTCCTGGGAGCCGCCCTCATCCTTCGTGTGCGGCCGGAGAACGGCTGGCTGTCGGCGCCGTTCCTCGCCCTGTGGGCCCTGTCGCCCGCCATCGCGGTGTGGATCTCCCGATCGCCGGCCGCGGCCGGCCATCTCGCCTTGTCCGCGGGCGATCAGCGCGCCTTGAGGCTGGTCGCGCGCCGCACCTGGCGTTACTTCGAGACCTTCGTGACGGCCGGGGAGCAGATGCTGCCGCCGGACAATTTCCAGGACGACCCGCGTCCCGTGGTGGCCCACCGCACCTCGCCCACCAACATGGGTCTGTACCTTTTGTCCGCCGTCTGCGCCCGCGACTTCGGCTGGCTGGGGACCGTCGACTTCGTCGAGCGCCTGCAGGCGACGCTCGCAACCCTCGAGCGCCTCGAGCGCTTTCGCGGCCACTTCTACAACTGGTACGACACGCGCGATATGCGCGTTCTCGAGCCCCGCTACGTGTCCACCGTGGACTCGGGCAATCTGGCGGGACATTTGATCGCGCTCGCGAATGTGTGCCGCGAGTGGATCGACTCGCCGCCGTCGGACCGGTATTTCGCCGGCATCCGCGATTCCCTGGATCTCGCGCGCGAGGCTCGTCGCAATCTCCCCGACGACCGCAGGATGCACGCCACCTCGCCGGATCAGATCGACGCCGCCCTCGCGGCATTCACCGCGGCGCTCGACCTCGCGGAAGGCAGCACCGCGGATCTGGCGGCACGGCTCGCGGGCCTCGTCCCGCTCGCCGAGACGCTCACCGACATCGTCCGTACGCTGGTCGGCGAATGGGCCGACGAGGCGGGCGCGGACCTGCTGTTCTGGAGCGAAGCGGCACAGCGTTCCGTGGAGAGCGGGCGCCGGGACGTCCTGCAGTCGACGGCCGGGGCGAATAAATTGAACCAGGATTTGACCGCCATCGAGGAGACGGCGCGGCGTCTATCCGGCGAGATGGAATTCGGCTTCCTGTTCGATCGGGAGCGCCGGCTCCTGTCGATCGGCTGCGCGGGGGATGGGAGCCTGGACTCCAATTGTTACGACCTGCTCGCCTCGGAAGCCCGACTGGCGAGCTTCATCGCCATCGCGAAGAACGACATCCCGGCCCGCCACTGGTTCCGCCTCGGCCGATCGGTGACGCCGGTCGGAACGGGTGCCGCGCTCATTTCCTGGTCCGGCTCCATGTTCGAGTACCTCATGCCGTCGCTGGTGATGCGCGCCCCGGCCGGCAGCCTCCTGGATCAGACCAGCCGGCTGATCGTGAAGCTGCAGATCCGATATGCCACCAAGCTCGGGATCCCTTGGGGAATTTCCGAATCGGCCTACAACGCGCGCGATCTCGAGCTCACCTACCAATATTCGAACTTCGGTGTCCCGGGGCTCGGGCTCAAGCGCGGGCTGAGCGCGAACGCGGTGATCGCGCCGTATGCAACGGCGCTCGCCGCGATGGTCGACCCGCAAAGCGCGATGCGCAATTTCGAGCGGCTTACCGGAATCGGCGCGCGCGGCCGCTATGGGTTCAACGAGGCCCTCGACTACACGCGCTCGCGGGTCCCCGACGGGTCGTCGGTCGCCATCGTTCGGGCCTACATGGCGCATCACCAGGGAATGAGCATCGTCGCCATCGCCAATGTGATCTTCGACGGCAGGATGCGGGCGCGGTTTCACGCCGAGCCGAGCATTCAGGCGACGGAATTGCTCCTGCAGGAACGCGCGCCGCGCGATGTCTCGGCGGTTCACCCGCGCGCGCAGGAGGTCAGAGCCTCCGCGCCGCTCGCCGAGGCGAGACTTCCCGAGGTGCGCCGTCTGCACGACCCGCACGACGCGCTGCCGCAGACTCATCTGCTCAGCAACGGTCGATACTCGGTGATGCTGACCGGCGCCGGTTCGGGCTACAGCCGATGGGGGGACATCGGGGTGACACGTTGGCGCGAAGATGTCACGCGCGACGATCACGGAAGCTACCTCTTCCTGCGCGACGTGATGAGCGGCGCCGTATGGTCGGCCGGCTATCAACCTTGCGGCATCGAGCCCCAATCCTATCAAGTCACGTTCACCGAGGATCGGGCGGAATTCATCCGCACGGACGGGGCGATCACGACGACGCTGGAGATCGTCGTGTCCCCCGAGGACGACGCCGAGGTCCGCCGCCTGTCGATCGCCAATACCGGTCATCGAGACCGCGAGCTCGAGGTAACCTCCTACCTCGAGCTGGTGCTCGCGCCGCCTGCGGCCGATGCCGCTCACCAAACCTTCTCGAAGCTGTTCGTGCAGACCGAGTACGTCGACAAGCGCAACACGCTGCTGGCGACCCGCCGCAAGCGATCGCCCGGCGAACCGGAGATCTGGGCGGCGCATCATGCGGTGGTCGACGGAAACGCATTCGCCGAGCCGGAAATCGAGACGGATCGGGCGCGCTTCCTGGGTCGCGGGCGCGAGATCCGATCGCCGCTCGCGGTGATGGACGGGCATCGGCTGTCCGGCACCGTCGGCACGGTGCTGGACCCCGTGTTCGCGCTTCGATACCGAATCGTGGTGACCGCGGGCACCACCGCACGAATCGCCTTCTGGACCGGAATCGCAGCGTCGCGCGAAGCGGTGCTCGACCTGCTCGACAAGCACCACGAAGACAACTCGTTCGAGCGCGCAGCCACTCTTGCCTGGACGCAGGCACAGGTGCAGTTGCGTCACCTCGGCATCGACTCCGCCGAGGCAGGACTTTTCCAACGCCTGGCAGGCCATCTGCTCTATGCCGATGGTTCGATGCGTCCGCCGTCGACGGCGATTCGCGACGGCGGCGGGCCGCCCGCGGGCTTGTGGGCGCTCAGAATTTCGGGCGACGTGCCGATCCTGTTGCTGCGCATCGACGCAATCGAGGATATCGCCATCGCGCGGCAGCTCCTTCAGGCCCACGAGTACTGGCAGATGAAGGGCCTCGCGGTGGATCTGGTGATCCTCAATGATCGCGCGGCCTCCTATATCCAGGATTTGCAGAACGCCTTGGAGACACAGGCGCGAATGACTCAGTCGCAGCCGCCCTCCGCGGCGCACGGCCCGCGGGGCTCGGTGTTCGTGCTTCGCACCGACCTGATCTCGGAGCAGAGCCGCAACTTGCTCTCGGCGGTCGCGCGAGTCGTGCTGGTGGCCCGACGCGGCGGGATCTCCGACCAGCTCGATCGCACCCGCAAGCCCGTGATGCCCGTCTCCCCGGCGCCGCGAAGCGTACCCAAGACCGAGCCGGCGCCGGGCGGCGCATCGGGCGGCGATCTCGAATTCTTCAACGGGCTCGGAGGTTTCGACGCCCGAGGCCGGGAATACGTGACCATTCTCGCGCCGGGACAGTCCACGCCCGCGCCGTGGATCAACGTCATCGCCAATCCCCGCTTCGGATTTCAGGTGGCGGCCGACGGCGGCGGCTTCACCTGGTCGCTCAACAGCCGCGAGCACCAAATCACGCCTTGGTCGAACGATCCGGTGGCGGACCGGCCGGGTGAGGCGCTCTATCTGAGGGATGAGGAGACCGGCGAGGTATGGGGACCGACCGCCGCGCCCATCCGGGATCCGGGGGCAACGTACATTGCGCGCCACGGATTCGGATATAGCCGGTTCGAGCTCACTGCCCGCGACGTCGAGCTGAAGCTCTGCATGTTCGTACCGATGCAAGACCCCATCAAGATCTCCGTTTTGAAGATCCGCAATACCTCCAAGCGCCCACGGCGGCTGACCGTCACGGCGTACGCGGAATGGGTGCTCGGCACGGCGCGAGGGACGGCGGCTCCGTTCATCGTGACCGAGCTCGACGCGCAGAGCGGCGCGTTGTTCGCCCACAATCCGTGGGATGCCACTTTCGGCTCGAGAATCGCTTTTGCCGATCTCGGCGGACGCCAGTCGCAGTGGACCGCCGACCGCACCGAATTCATCGGCCGTCACGGCACCCTGGAGATGGCGGCAGCCATGACCTCGCGGGTCCCGCTGAGCGGGCATGCCGGCGCCGGATTGGATCCGTGCTGCGCCCTGCGCACATCGATCGCGCTCGAGCCGGGCGAGACCGTGCAGGTCGTCTCCTTCCTCGGTGAGGGCGTGGATGCGGCGGCCGCGCGGTCGTTGCTCACGCGCTACCGCACTGCCGATCTCGACGCGGTGCTCAGGGAAGTCAGCGCGCATTGGCAGGCCATTCTCGGTGGGGTCCAGGTCAAAACGCCGGATCGCTCTTTGGACATTCTCCTCAACGGTTGGTCGCTCTATCAGACCCTCGCCTGCCGCATTTGGGCAAGATCGGCGTTCTATCAGGCCAGCGGCGCCTACGGCTTTCGAGATCAGCTCCAGGACGGGATGGCGGTGGCCGTCGCCAGACCGGATCTCACACGCGAGCATCTGCTGCGCGCTGCCGGCCGGCAATTCATCGAGGGGGACGTGCAGCACTGGTGGTTGCCGCCGGTCACCGCAGGCGCGACCGGCCAGGGAGTGCGCACCCGCATCAGCGACGATGTGGTCTGGCTCGCCTATTGTGTCCTGCAATACCTCGCCACCACCGGCGATGCGTCCGTGCTCGAGGAGAAGATCGCGTTTCTCGAGGGCCGCGCGCTGCAGCCCGAGGAACACGACGCGTTCTTCATGCCGGGCATCTCGGAGGAGACCGCAACCCTGTACGAGCATTGCGCGCGAGCGCTCGATCTCGCGCTTCGGACCGGCGTGCACGGCCTGCCGCTGTTCGGGACCGGGGACTGGAACGACGGCATGAACCGGGTCGGCGAGAAGGGCCAGGGTGAAAGCGTCTGGCTTGGATGGTTCCTGTACGGCACGCTGGTCGAGTTCGCCACGGTGGCCGCCGCGCGCGCCGAGCCCGCACGCGCCGCTCGGTGGCGCGCGCACGCGGCGGCGCTCGCGATCTCTCTCGAGCAATCCTGGGACGGCGACTGGTACCGGCGAGGCTACTTCGACGATGGAACACCGCTGGGATCCGCATCGAGCAGCGAGTGCCGGATAGATTCGATCGCGCAGTCCTGGGGCGTGATCTCAGGAGCCGCCGATGTCGGCCGCGCCACCCTCGCCCTGTCGAACGTCGAAGGCCGTCTCATTCTCGACGATCCCGGACTGGCGTTGCTGTTCACGCCGCCCTTCGAGCACACGCCGCACGACCCCGGCTATATCAAGGGGTACCCCCCGGGCATCCGCGAGAATGGCGGACAATACACCCACGCCGCGGCGTGGACGGTCATCGCCCAGGCGATCCTCGGCAATGGCGCCCGGGCCGCCGAACTCATGGCGCTCCTCAATCCCATCAATCACACGAGCAGCCGTGCCGACGTGCAGCGCTACAAGGTCGAGCCCTACGTGGTGGCCGCAGACGTGTATTCGGTCGCACCTCACGTCGGCCGTGGGGGTTGGACGTGGTACACGGGCTCAGCCGGCTGGCTGTACCGTGCGGGGCTGGAGTGGATGCTGGGATTTCGTGTGCGGGCGGGGACATTGCTCGTGACGCCCTGCATACCCGCGGATTGGCCGGGCTTCGAAATCAGCTTCAAGCACGCCTCGAGCCGCTACGAGATCTCGGTCTCCAACCCCGAGCGGGTCTGCCGCGGTGTCGCGCGAATGGAGCTGGACGGCGTGCGGCTGCCTGGCGGGCAAACCCATGTGCCGCTGGCGGACGACGGCTGACTCATGAGCTGCGTGTGACGCTCGGAGAAGGCGCGGACCCGGTCATCGCGACGGCAATCGTGGCCCCGCCACTCATGCTGCTTCCCGCCGCGTCGGCCACCGCGGTGCCCGCCGTCAAGGAAGCAGCCGGTCGTATTCCTTCTTGACGACGGCGTAGCACTCGCAGGTGCGCTGTTCCAATCCCGCCCGATCCAGGACCGTGATGCGGCCGCGCGCATACCGAATCAATCCGGCGCTTTGCAGCTTGAGAGCCGCCTCGGTGACTCCCTCGCGGCGCACGCCCAGCATGTTGGCGATCAGCTCCTGCGTCATGACGAGCTCGTCTCCCTGCAGCCGGTCCAGGCTCAGCAGCAGCCAGCGGCACAATTGCTGATCGAGCGAATGATGCCGGTTGCAAACCGCGGTCTGCGCCATCTGGGTGATCAGCGCCTGGGTGTAGCGCAGCAACAGATGCAGCACCGGCCCCGCACGGTTGAACTCCTCCTTCAGGACCTGCGCCTTCAAACGGAATCCCTGTCCGGCGCTTTGCACGACCGCCCTGCTCGGGGTCGACTCCCCACCCATGAACAGCGAGATTCCGACGATCCCCTCGTTGCCGACGACCGCGATTTCCGCCGACGCGCCGTCCTCCATGACGTAGAGCAGCGAGACGATGGCCGTGGTGGGAAAGTAGACGTGGCTGAGGGTCACGCCGGATTCGTACAGCACCTCGCCCAGAGGCATTTGTACCGGCTCGAGCTGCGGCAGCCAGGACTGCTGAATGTAAGTGGGCAGCGCCGCAAGGAGGTGGTTTTCGTGCCCGACAAACGCCATTGAGGCAGGATATCACGCGCCTGCAACCGGCCCGGGACAATTCGCGTCGCGGGCCTGGGAGTCTCCTAGCTGACGATGACGCCGCTCGAATCCTCCGCCCAGAACTGCACCCCCCGGCCATCGGGATGCCGGCTCGTGTGCTTGCCGTCCGATTCCCGCGTCGTGATGAATCCACGGCCGACCTGAAGATGCAGCAGATCCTTCATTGCGGCCTGCGCCGTCTCCAGCGAAGGATACTTGCGCGGCTCGCTTCGCTCTATGTTGGTTCTCAAATAATGAAAGTCGTTCTTCTGGGTCGCCATTGCGCCGAATCCTCTGTTGGTCGATCGAGCGTGCGGAACGATGCCGGAATTGCGCCAGGCCGTATATCGACTCATCCGCACCGCAGGATGCGATCGTCGATAACCGAGTCACGCTTTGCCCGGCACGCGGATTGCGCACTGCAATTGCGGCGTCGATTTTACAAAATCGCTTTCGAATTGACGCTTGGATCGCCGCCGTTCCCGTCGAGAGGGAGCAGGTCACTTCGCCCGGCGGATGGCTCGAAACATTCCGCTTCGATCGGATTGCCACCGTCGCCGCCCGATGATGGAGAGCAGCGTCTTTGCGCTGTTCGGATCTATGCGCGGGACGCGCGAAGAGGAGTCGAACAACAGCGGCGCGCCGAGCAAGCGGGCAGCCTCATCCAGCTCGACCGTTTCGAATCCCATGATCCATTCCGGAAATTCCCGCTCCGAGATCGGCTCGCGGAGAATCATCCGCATGTCGCGCCCCTCGGAGACAATCGCGCGGGAGGCGCTGTCGACCTTCGCCGGTTCGCCCTCGAGCAACAGCAACAGACACCCGCCGACATAGAGCATCAAGCCTGAGATGTCATGGCTCCGGTTGGTCTTGCGCGCATCGTTCAGAATACTGACCGTGTCGTGTTCGGAAAGATCGGCTGACGCAGCACCTACGTAAATGACGTGGATGAGATCTTCCATGGCAGTCCCTCGACTTATAACGGCGCCAGCTTAGATGCATCGTTCGCCGGAGTGCGCTCGGGCTTCTTGTTTTGAGACGCGCGTGGTGATCGCGCGATGCAAATAGCGTGACATCGCGCCCACGCGTAGGGGTCTGCCCTACAAGATCTCGCCGTTGGCTTTGCGCGACGTGGCATATCGACGGCCGCGCGCCCCCCGGGGCGGCGGATCGGTCGCTGCTATTACGAGAAATTACATTTCAATTATGTAGTAAATATATTGATAATACAATATGTATTTAATGTTAAATAGCTTGACAAGGCCGTGGCGCACTTTCACGAGCGGGGACCGTGCTATTTTCGCGGCCTGATCCCTGGGGCGATGGTGAAAAATTATGCGAATAAGCGCATTGCTCGGAACATCGCCGGGAACACTTATTTGCGCGCTGTCGCCGGCATCCCCGGCGCCGCGTGCCGGGCGTCACGGCTCCCGTGGCGGCGGTCACCGCACGATGACGCCCGCACGATGACGCCCGCCCGTCGACGCCCATGTGATGAAACGCACCGCGTCTCGCCGCGTGATCGTCGGAATCACGGGTGCCACCGGCATCCTGTACGGCATCCGCGCGCTCGAGATTTTGCGTGAGCTGCGCATCGAAACCCATCTCGTCGTTTCGCGGGCGGGAGAGATGACGCGTGCCCATGAGACGGACATGAGCCGGGAGGCATTGCGCGCGCTCGCCGACCATTGGCATCCGATCAACGATGTCGGTGCGTCCATCGCGAGCGGATCGTTTCGCACCATGGGCATGCTGATCGCGCCATGCTCCGTCCGATCGTTGGCGGAGATAGCGACCGGTGTGACCACGACCCTGCTGACCCGCGCCGCCGACGTCGTTCTGAAAGAGCGCCGAACGTTGGTGCTGATGGTGCGGGAGGCGCCGCTGCATGCCGGGCATCTGCGCAACATGCTCGCGGCGACCGAACTGGGCGCGGTTGTCCATCCGCCTGTGCCGGCCTTCTACACTCGTCCGAAGACCATCGCGGACCTCGTCGACCACACGCTCAGCCGCGCTCTCGACAGCTTCGGTCTGGAGATGCCCAACGTTCCCCGGTGGGGAGAGCCGGAGGCGGAGCAAGCGGCGGCCAGGAATGCCCGGCCCTTTCCAATCAAACGCGTGAAATAAAGGCGACTGCATGAAGATGACCACGATCAGGCTATGGCATTCCTACCTCGGCCTCTTCATTGCCCCAAGCGTTCTATTTTTCGCCCTGACCGGAGCGACGCAGCTGTTCGGCCTTCACGAATCGCACGGTGATTATCAGCCGCCCGTCCTCGTCGAGAAGCTCAGCTCGGTTCACAAGGATCAGGTGTTCGAACTCGGCCACCACGAGCCCCCTGCCGCTGCGGAGCCCGGGTCCCCGCGACCCGCCGCGGCGGACAAGGAGGATGACGACAAGGCCGAGCTCTCGACCCAGATGTTGAAGTGGTTTTTCTTTCTGGTGGCCCTCGGTTTGACGTTGTCGACATCCTTCGGTATCTGGATGGGTCTCACCCAGATCCGCCGAAAGCGCGTCGCCTGGCTGCTGCTCGCCGCGGGCGCTTTGATTCCGGCCGCGTTGCTCGTTGTCTGATGATCGCTGAATGCGCTGCAATGTTGTAGGATGAGGCCCGGAAAAAAGACGGCCGTGGGGACCGCCGCAATGCATACCGCTCCGCCGGATCTCGCCCGCAGCGCACTCGACGCCGCGCCCGATGCGATGATCATCATCGATGCCGCGGGCCTCATCCGTTTCACCAATCGCCAAGTCGCGGCCTTGTTCGGCTACCGGCACGACGAAATCATCGGCGAGCCCATCGAAGTGCTGCTGCCGGAGCGCTTTCGGGCGCGGCACATCGGCCATCGTGAGCGCTATTCGAGCAGCGTGCGCGTCCGACCCATGGGGGTCGGGCTGGAACTGTTCGGGCGCCGCCGCAACGGCACGGAGTTTCCGGTCGAGATCAGTCTGAGCCCGATCGCGGAGGCCGAGCATGGGCTCGTCGCCGCGGCGATCCGGGACGTGACCGATCGCAAACGTGTGGAGGCCGAGCTCATCGTGGCGCGCGAGGCCGCGGAGGCCGCGCGGGAGTTGGCGGACCAGGCGCGCGAGCTGGCGGACCGGGCAAATCAAGGAAAGAGCCGGTTTCTCGCCACCGCCAGCCACGATTTGCGACAGCCGCTGCAAACGCTCGAAATGCTCAACGGCGCCCTGCGCCGCCGCACCACCGACCCGCATTCCATCGAGGCCCTGACGCAGCAGGGGCAGGCGATCGGTGCCATGTCGAGGCTGCTCAACGCGTTGCTCGACATCAGCAAGCTCGAATCCGGCGCGATCCGGCCGGAGCCCACCGATTTTGCGGTTGCGGCCATTTTCGAGGAGCTGCGCCTGGAATTCGCGAGCATCGCGGCCAACAAGGGGCTCACGCTCGAGATCGAGCGATGCAACGAGGCGGCTTACAGCGATCCCTCGCTGGTCGAGCAGATTCTGAGGAATCTCGTTTCGAATGCGGTCAAGTACACCCCCCGAGGTTTCGTCCGTTTGCGCTGCCTGCACGAGGCCGGATTGGTGCGGGTCGAAGTGGTCGATACCGGCATCGGCATCCCGCAGGATCAGCTGGCGTACATCTACGAGGAGTTCTATCAGGTGGGCGTTCCGACCAACGTCTCGCGCGACGGCTATGGATTGGGCCTGTCCATCGTGCAGCGCTTGGTGAAGCTGCTCACGCTCAAGCTCGATGTGCATTCCGAGGTCGGCAAGGGCTCGGCGTTCTCGCTGGTCCTGCCGGCGAGCAGCGGCGGGGCGAGCGCGCATTCCTCGTCATCGGCGCCGTGCGTCGAACCCGCTCATCAGGTTGGCGAAGCGTGCGTTCTGCTGGTCGAGGACGACGAGGCCGTGCGGCGTGCGACGACCCTGTTGCTCGAGTTGGAGGGCTATCGCGTCACGCCCGTCGCCTCGTTGAATGAAGCGATCCGCCACGTCCAGTCGGGCAACCGGGTGGACCTCTTGATCAGCGATTATCACCTGAACGATGGCGAGACCGGCACTCAAGTCATCGCGACCTTGCGCGAGATCCTGGGCGTCACCCTGAAGGCGGTCCTGACGACCGGAGACACCTCGTCTGCGATCAAGCAATTGCCCGGTGATCGATATCTGCGCATGACCAGCAAACCCATCAAGGCGGATGAGCTGCTGGCGATGCTGCGGGCGCTGCTCGCCGCCTGAACCCGATCAAGTCTGCCGGGTCTTCGCCTCGAAATCACTCGCATCATGGCGTTCGGGCAATTGATCCGCAGGGTCCCCCCAGAAGCAGTTGACCTTGCGCCCCCGCTGCACGGCGGGCCGCCGTTCGATGGCGTCGGCCCAGCGCTGCACCTGCCGGTATTCCTGCACCTGTAGAAACTCCGCCGCCCCGTAAAGCCTGCCTTTGGCGAGCCCTCCATACCAGGGCCACGTCGCGATGTCGGCGATGGTATAAGCGCCGCCCGCCAGATATTCCGACTGAGCCAGCCGCCGATCGAGCACATCGAGCTGGCGTTTCACCTCCATCGCAAAGCGATCGATGGCGTACTCGATCTTGATCGGCGCATAGGCATAGAAATGACCGAACCCCCCGCCGAGGTAGGGCGCGCTGCCCATCTGCCAGAAGAGCCAGGACAAACACTCGCTGCGGCTCGCCGCATCTTCGGGCAGGAATGCGCCGAACTTCTCGGCCAAATAAAGCAAAATCGATCCCGACTCGAACACCCGAATCGGCGGAAGGGTGCTCAAGTCCATCAGCGCCGGAATCTTCGAGTTGGGATTCACGGCGACGAAGCCGCTGCCGAATTGGTCGCCCTCCGAGATCCGGATCGGCCAGGCGTCATACTCCGCGCCGCGATGACCGAGCAGTAGCTCTAGTAGATGTTTATTTTTTAGCCGAATTGGTCGCCCTCCGAGATCCGGATCGGCCACGCGTCATACTCCGCGCCGCGATGACCGAGCTCCAGCAGCTCTTCCAGCAGGACGGTCACCTTCACGCCGTTCGGCGTCGCCATCGAGTAGAGCTGCAGGGGATGTCTGCCGATCGGCAGCTCCTTCTCATGCGTCGCTCCGGCCATGGGGCGGTTGATATTCGCGAACTGCCCCCCGTTCCGCGTCGCTTTCAACCGGCTGTTGATGGGGGGACGCGGGCCGAAAAGACGGGCGCTCAAGCTCGGCGATTATCGGCACCTGATGAGCTATGCACGGAGTCTATGTTCCAGTCCATGACCGGGGTCGAGTGGACGAATAGGGCGGGCGAGTCATTCATGACCTGATCTCCGGTGCAGCTGAATCGGGTGGCGTGAGGCTGGTACATGCGGTCGCCCGCGCTGTCCCGCCAGGAGCTGCGACGGGACCGCTGCTCTCGGGCGCTCAGCCGGACTCCTTCCCGCTGCCGGTGACCCCGATCCGCACCATGCCGTTGCACCGCTTCTGGCGCTTGGGCGCGAACGCATGCCTCACGGCCGGTGTAGACTTCGCCCGCATGAGCTCTGCACAGGGCCTGATTCCACAAAGCGAGAGGTTCGCATGCCGCTGCAGGTAGAACTGTTGTTTGGTGCGTTGTTTCTGCTCAACGTGGCGTTTTATATCGCGTGGGTCGCGTGCCGCAAGACTTACGTCGGCAGAAAACGGCCGCTGGCGATCGAATATCCAGTGGGATTCGTGTTTGCTTTTTTCGACACGCTCGGCATCGGCTCGTTCGCGCCGACCACGGCGGCCCTCAAGTTTCAGGGAAAGATCGCGGACGAGCTCATCCCCGGCACGCTGAACATCGGGCTCAATATGGCCGCGATGCTCGAGATGATCATCTTCGTGTCGGCGATCGCGATCAATCCCGTGCTGCTGATGTCGACCATCTTGTCGGCCGCGCTCGGCGCCTGGATCGGCGCGGGCGTCGTCAATCGCATGCCGCGGGCGGCCGTCCAATTGGCGATGGGAGCGGCCTTGTTCATCGCCGGCTGCGTATTCGCCGCGACCAACTTGAACTTGATGCCGGGAGGCGGCGTCGCCTATTCGCTCGAGGGGTGGCGCCTGGCGGTTGCCGTCGGCGTGAACTTCCTGCTCGGCGCCTTGATGAGCGTCGGCATCGGGCTTTACGCCCCGTGCATGATCGTCGTGACCTTGCTGGGGTTGCATCCTCTCGCCGCGTTTCCCATCATGATGGGCTCCTGTGCCCTGGTTCAGCCCGCCGCGGGGCTGCGTTTTTTCAGGTCCGGACGGTTTGGATTCGGCACCTCGATCGCTCTGGCCGTCGGATCGATTCCCGGCGTGCTGCTGGCCGCCTACGTCGTCAAGCAGCTCCCGCTGAAGTGGCTGCGCTGGCTGGTCGTGGTGGTGGTGATTTACGCCGCCATTACGATGCTGCGCTCGTACCGGGCCGGACGGCTGCGCGCGGCCGGCGCAGTTCCAGCCTAGCGGCCTAAACCGTCGTCGCGATCAGGTGAGTGATCTTCGCCGGGACCGTGAGCAGCTGGCCGATGCGATCCTGCAGCGCCCGATCGGCATTGGTGACGCGCTTGTGCTGGCGCAAATGCTCCATCCAAGACTCGACCAGGAAGGTTTCCAAGAATCTGCCGGGCACACCGGTGTCTTCGAACAGACCCCACGCGTAGGCGCCGTCGCGACCTCGCTCATGCGACAGCTGGTCCAGCGCGCAAAGAAATGCTTCGCGGTTGGCATCCCCAACCCGGTATTCGACGGTCACCAGCACCGGCCCCGCATCGCTCTCCACATGGTGACTTAGCACCGGCGTAGGCCAGTGCATGGACGGCGTGAGGTCGGCACCCGCGCCCGTGTGGAGCTTCCATCGCCAGGTTGCGGGAATCGCCAGCAGCGAGCCCGACGCCGCCAGAAAGAATGCCACGGGCACGCCGCCCAGGCGCGCAACCTCGCCCCATACGAGGCTCCCGGCCGTGAGCGCCGCGAAAAACACCGTCACGTAAATGGCGAGGCCGCGACCACGAACCCATTCGGGCAACGCCAGCTGCGCGGATATGTTCAAATTCGAGAGCACCGCGATCCAGCAAACCCCTGCCAGCGCGCTGGCTGCGAAAGCGGTCGCGGGGTTTCGTGCGATGCCATAGAGCGTTAGCGCGAGCGCCGTCCCCACGGACCCCGCGGCGACGATGCGGTTCGGTCCCAGGGTCGCCTTGAGCCATGGCAGCGCAAACACGCCGGCCACCGACGCCGCGCCGATCGTGCCGAGCAGAATGCCGTACAGCGTGGCGCCGCCCCCGAGCCGATCGCGCGCAACCAGCGGCAGGAGGGCCCAGAAGGAGCTGGCAAAGAAGAAGAAACCTACCGCGCGGATCAGCGCCGCCCGCAGCTGCCGATTGTTGCGGCTGTGGCGCAGCCCCGTGCGCAGCGCGCTCACGAACCGTTCGGCGGGCAGCTGAGGCCCCTGATGCGGCGCCGACCGCCAGCGCATCAGCGCCCCGATCACCCCGAAGTTGCTCACGGCGTTCACCCAGAAAGGCGCCGCAATCCCGAAGGCCACCGTCAGCGCGCCACCCAGCGCGGGACCCACCGCCCGGCTGACATTCACGCCCGCGCTGTTCATCGCGATTGCCGCCGGAAGCTCCGCCTTTGGAACCAGCGCCGGCACCACGGACTGCCATGCGGGCGCCCCCACTGCGGATCCGGACTCGATCAGGAAGGTGCATAGCAGGAGCGAGACCGGGCTCACGACATGCAGCCAGACCAACACGGCGAACAACGTCGAGACGACGGCGATGAAGGTTTCGGCGCGAATCAGGAACCGACGCTTGTCGACGATGTCGGCGAGAGCCCCCGCGGGAAGGGCGAACAGCACCATCGGCAGCGTGGCCGCCACCTGCACCAGCGACACCATGAGCGGATCCGCATCGAGGCTCGTCATCAGCCACGCAGACGCCGAGCTGTACATCCAGCCGCCGATGTTCGACACCAGCGTCGCGCTCCAGACTACCGCAAAAGTCGCGTGCCGGAATGGGCTCCAAGGCGAATGAACAGCGGGTGCAGCGGGTGCCTGCATGGCAGGTCTATGCGTCGCTCACCCGCGAAGCGGCCGCCGTTGTGTCGCCTGCGGTCGATCCTTGGTGATCGCGGTGAGGATGCCGCTCAAGATCCGGCGGGGGCTGGGCGGGCATCCGGGTACCGCCACATCCACCGGAATCACGTTCGACACGCGGCCGCAGCTCGCATAGCTCTCCCCGAATATGCCGCCCGTGCAACCGCAATCGCCCACTGCAACGACCAGTTTGGGGTCCGGGGTCGCCTCGTAGGTGCGCCGCAGCGCCATTTCCATGTTCTTGGCCACGGGGCCGGTGACCAGTAACAAGTCCGCGTGACGGGGACTGGCCACGAATCGAATACCCAGCCCCTCGATATTGTAGAGCGGATTATTGAGCGCGTGGATTTCCAGCTCGCAACCATTGCAGGACCCCGCATCGACCGCCCGGATGCACAATGCGCGTCCGAGCACATCGAGGATATTCGACTGCAGCGCCTCTGTCGCCCTCAGCGAGTCGTCCACTGCCGGGGCGGCCTCTGTGATGATCCCAATGCGACCGATCTGCCGAAGTGTTCGCAGCATGGCTATAGATCGTGTCCGCTGTAGGACAGATTGAAGGACTTATTGATCAGCGGAAAATCGGGCACGATGTTGTCGATGACCGCATGCTCGATGACCGGCCAGTTCTGCCACGAGGGATCGTGGGGATGACATCGCTCGATCGTCCCGCCGGCACCCGCGTGGATCGCGAGCACCACCGGGCCGCGCCATCCTTCGATCATCCCGACGCCGAACGCACCTTCGCCCGGCACAGGGATCTCGATGGCATGCGCGCCGCCCGGCAGCTCCAACACGATCCGCTCCATCAGGCGCACGCATTCGGCGGCTTCATCGAAGCGCACCTCGACGCGCGCCGCGACATCTCCGCCGGTGCGCAGGCTCTTCCGGGGCTCGAGCTCGCCGTAAGGCTCACAGGGCAGGTCGCAGCGCAGGTCGAATGCCTGACCGCTGGCACGCCCCGCGAACCCGCAGAGGCCCATTCTTGCCGCCAAGGCCGGAGCGACGATGCCGGCGCCGACGAACCGGTCACGCAATCCCGCGTGCTCCTCATAGATCTTGCGCAATGTCTCGATTTCCGTGCGGATCGACCTCGAGGCTTCGAGCAACAGGGTCGCGCCCGCCGGCGAGAGATCGAGGCGCGTGCCGCCCGGCACCACGAAATCCATGAGATAGCGCTGCCCGAGAGCCTGCTCGCTCGCGCGCAACAGTTGTTCCTTGAGCCGGGAAAACTGCGCGAGGCCGAGGGCAAAGCCGGCATCGTTGCCGAGCGCGCCGATGTCGCCCAGGTGATTCGCGAGGCGCTCCAATTCCAGGGCGAGCGCCCTCAACCACAGCGCTCGCGCGGGCAGCCGCGTCTCGGCCATCCCCTCGAGCGCCTGGCAATAGGCCCAGGAAAACGCGACGGCGGAATCGCCGGAAACGCGCGCGGCCAACCGATGGCCGTCGTTGAGCGCCATCTGCGTGAACCGCTTTTCGATTCCCTTGTGCACGTACCCGAGCCGTTCTTCGAGCCGCAGAACCTTCTCTCCCACCACCGAGAAACGAAAATGGCCGGGCTCGATGATTCCCGCATGCACCGGGCCCACCGGGATCTCGTGCACGCCGTCGCCGCCCACACGCACGAAGGCGTAATCCTCCAGAACCGGTGGCGAAGGCGAAGGCGCCGCCGCGTCGCGATCCAGCGGATGAAAGCTCTCGGGCCATGCCGCATGTCGAAGCCACGGCCGTACGTCCCCATCCGTCGCCCGCAATCCATTGAGATCCGCGACGGCGCGCTGCATGCGGCCGGCGCTCGAGAACCACTGCCCGATACCGGGATAATGGCGCTGCTCCGCCGGCAAGGGGAGGCTCACCAGCAGCGCGGCTGTTTGCACTCCATAGAGAGCCCGCACCCAGTTCCGGCCATCGGCGTCACGATTCGCCCACAGGGCGAGCAGGCGGCCCCCGGCGGCCGCCTGCTCCTCCGCGGCCCGGCGCCAATCCTCCTCCTCCCGCACGATCGAGCCTTGCAGCGCAGGCGCGCCCGCGATCACCATCTCACTCCCCTCCAATCAGGCGCGCCGCGGCGCGGTACCAGTCGGCCAGGTAGGGGGGAATGAAGAATCCCAGCATCAGCACCAGGCCGAGATGCGCGAACACCGGAATGAGCGCGGGCGGATGCGGCAGACGCTTCGCCGTGGTGTCCCCAAAAACCATGGACTGCACGCGTCCGAAGATCGCCGCGAACGCCACGCCGAGCGCGAGCAGCAGAATCGGCGTCGCCCAGGGCTGCTGCTTCATGGCCGTCGTCAGAATGAGGAACTCGCTGGCGAACACCCCAAAGGGCGGCGTCCCCAGAATCGCCAGGGTGCCCATCATCAATCCCCACCCGACGGTGGGACTCAAGGTGATGAGCCCGCGGATGTTGTCCATGATCTGCGATCCTGCCTTCTGGGTCGCGTGACCCACGGCGAAGAATATCGAAGACTTCGTCAGCGAATGCACGGTCATGTGCAGCAAGGCGGCAAAGTTGGCAACCGGACCGCCCATGCCGAAAGCGAAGGCGATGATGCCCATGTGCTCGATGGAAGAATAGGCGAACAGGCGCTTCACGTCGCGCTGCCGCCAAAGGAAAAACGCAGCCAGCACCACCGACAGCAACCCGAACCCCATCAACATGCGCCCGGGAAGGCTCGAATGCAGCGAGCCCTCCACCAACACCTTGCAGCGCACGACCGCGTACATCGCCACGTTCAGGAGCAGTCCCGACAGCACGGCCGAAATCGGCGTCGGGCCCTCGGCGTGCGCATCCGGAAGCCAATTGTGCAGCGGCGCGAGGCCGACCTTGGTGCCGTATCCCACCAGCAGGAATACGAACGCGAGCCCGAGGACCGACGGCTCGAGCTCACCCTTCACCGCATTGAGGTGCGTCCACAGGAGCGCGCTCACCCCCTCGGACCCCAACACCTTCTCCGCGGCGAAATACATGAGAATCGTGCCGAACAGGGCCTGGGAGATGCCCACACCGCAAAGAATGAAGTACTTCCAGCCGGCCTCCAGGCTCGCCGGCGTCCGATACAGGGTGACGAGCAGCACGGTCGAGAGAGTGGCGGCCTCCATCGCCACCCACATGAGTCCCATGTTGTTGGTCGTGAGGGCGATCAGCATGGTGGCCATGAAGAGCTGATACATGCTGTGATACAGGCGCAGTTGGCCGCCGGACACGCGACCATGGTCGGCCTCGATGCGCATGTAGGGGCGCGAGAACAGCGACGTGGTCAGGCCGACGAACGCGGTCAGCGCAACCAGGAACACGTTGAACGCGTCGATGAAGAACTGCTCGTGTGCCACGGATAGATTTCCGTGGGCGACGACCCTGTAGGTGAGCGCGCAGGCCGACAGGAACGTGACGGCGGAAAAGCCCACGTTCGCATCCGGAGCCCAGCGACGCCCGCCGAACGCCCCGAGGACCAGGGCGCCCAGGAGCGGCGTCGCCAGCAGCGCCAGGAACTCCATTACTGGTCCTCCTTCAAGGTTTCGAAGTTCTTCAAGTCCAGGCTGTCGAATTGCTCGCGGATCTGGAAGAAGAACACCCCGAGAACCAGCATGGCCACCAGCACATCGAGCGCCACACCCAGCTCGACGACCATGGGCATGCCGTAAGTCGCGCTCATGGCGCCGAAAAACAGGCCATTCTCCATGGACAAGAAGCCCACCACCTGCGACATGGCCTTGCGGCGCGTGATCATGGTGAGAAAGGCGATCAGGATCACCGCCACCGCGATGCCGATGGAATTGCGTGTCGCGGTGCTCGCCAGCGCGGATATGGGTTGCGCGAGCCCGAAGGCAAAAATGACGACGAGCACCCCGACCAGCATGGTCCCGGTGATGTTGAGCAGCGGCTCGGTATCCCAATAAACGCCGAGACGGCGGATGAGACGATGCAGGAGCCAGGGCAGGAATATGACCTTGAGCCCCAACGTGAGCGCGGCCGACACGTACAGGTGGTTGTTCCCCGTGCGCCATGCGAGCAGCAGCGTGGCGATGCACAACAGAGCCCCTTGCAGGGCCAGGAGGTCGACCAGAGCAACGATTCTACGCTGCGACAGCATGGCGAAGGAGAGCAGCAGCAACAACGCGGCCAACATGTTCAAGACCTGCAGGTCCCACGTCATGGCAATCATGGTCATGCTCCCAACAGCAGCCGCACCAGCAACCCGAGCACGGCGAACAGGAACGCCGTTGCCAGAAATTCCGGCGCCCGGAACACCCGCAGTTTCGCGGACAGCGTCTCGATCAGGGCGAGCGCAGCTCCCGCGATCGTGAGCTTCACCCCCAGCAGAATCACCGACCTCGCCAAACCCAGGGGGGCATCGCTGGTCGCGATGCCCCAGGGGATGAACACCGCGAACCCGATGCACGCATAAGTTGAACAGCTTCAGCGCCGCGGCCCATTCCATGAGCGCCAGATGCCTGGCGGAATACTCGAGCAGCAGCGCCTCGTGGATCATGGTCAGCTCGAGGTGGGTGTGCCGGATTGTCGATCGGGATGCGGGCGTTCTCGGCGAGCAGCACCATCGTGAATGCCACCGCGGTGAAGGCGAGACTCGGGTTGAGCGCAAAGGGCTGCGCCGCGAAGCGCTCGGCGATGAGCGGCAGCGCGGTGGTGGCGCAGGTCAAGGAAACCACGAAGATCACCACGAGCAGCGCGGGCTCCGCCAGGAAGCCGATCATCATTTCGCGCCGCGCCCCCAGCGTGCCGAAAGCCGTCCCCACGTCCATGGCGGCCAGCGACAGGAACACGCGCGCGGTGGCGAGCAATCCCACCAGCGCGATCGCGTCGGCGGCTCTCGTGATCGGCAGCCGCGTCGCAATGGAGGGGATCACGGCGGCCGCCATGACCATCGCGCCAAACACCACATACGGGGCGAGCCGGAACAGCCGCGAGGCGTTTTGCGCCAGCACGGCATCCTTGTTGAACAGCTTCCGGATGCCGCGGTACGGCTGCAGAATGCTGGGCGCCGACTTGTTCTGCAGCCACGCCCGGCACATGTTGACCCAGCCGAGAAGCACGGGCGCCGCCGCGATCGCCAGCAGGATCCCCAACAATTGCACGGTCCAATCGAAGGGATTCATAGCATCAGCGCCAGAAGGACCACGAGCGTGACGAAGCTGTACAGCAGATAAGTGGCAATGCGGCCCTGTTGCAGCCAGGCGACTTTGTCGGCCACCCGCCGCACCAGCGGTCCCAGCGGTTCGTACAGCGCGAGCCAGATTCGATCGCCGATCTCCAAGCGATAGGTGGGTGCGGTATCGAACGGCCGCGGCAGCTGCCGCACGACGGTGAAGAGCGGCTGAAACAGATGCCGGATCGGCTGCCCGAATCCCTCGGCGGTGTCCTGCATGCGGCTGGTGGTGCGGCCGAATCCGCAGTCCCAGGCGGCGCTTCTGCGGACTCGTTGGTGATAAAACAGCCGGACGCTGAAAATCGACAGGACCACCACCGCCAGAATCACGGCAAAGAACACCAGCGGCGCGTACGAGGACTGTCGTTCGGGAATCGGCAGAAGCAGCCACCACGGAGCATGGTTCACCGGCAACCCGCCCAGGCCGAGCTCGAGGGTGACCACGCTCAAACTCGAAATGACGAACGAGGGAAAAAAGCCCAGCAGAATGCAGCCTGATGCGAGCAACACGAGCCCGAGCCGCTCCGCGAATCCCGCATCGTGAGCCTGCTTGGAGGGTCTGCTCCCTGGGCTGCCCGAGGAAGATGACCCCGTAAAATTTCACCATCACGTAAGCGGCAAGAGCCGCGGCCAGCGCCAGCAGCGCAGCGCCCAAGGGCAGCAGCATGTTGATGAACGGGTGAGGCACCTGATAGGCCAGAAGGAACGACTGGAGCAACAGCCATTCCGACACGAATCCGTTCAAGGGCGGCAATCCCGCAATGGCGAGCACTCCAATGAGCGTAAGCCACGCCACCCAGGGCATTCGATGGATGAGACCGCCCAAGTGGCCGAGGTTGCGCTCGCCCGTCGCGTGCAGTACGGCGCCCGTGCCCAGGAACAGCAGGCTCTTCATGACCGCATGGTTCATCGCGTGATACATGACGGCAATCAGCGTGAGAGCGGCGATCGAGCGCATGCCCACGCCGGCGAATACGATGGCGAGACCGAGGCCCGTGAACATAATGCCGATGTTCTCGATGGACGAGTACGCGAGCAGCCGCTTCATGTCGGTCTGCACCGCGGCGAACACGACCCCGTACAGGGCGCTGAACAGCCCCAGCGCGAGCGGCAAGAGGCCCCACCACCAAAGCGGCAGGCCGAGCAGGTCGAAGCTCACGCGGATCATCCCGTACAGCGCCACTTCCAGCATGACGCCGCTCATCAGCGCGGAGACGGGGGAAGGCGCCGCGGGATGCGCTTCCGGGAGCCACACGTGCAACGGCACCAGCCCCGCCTTGGCGCCGAATCCAATCAGCGCGAGGCAGAACGCGACCGCCGCGCCGTTGGTGCCCAGATGCGCGGCACGCATGGCGTCGAAGGTGAAATGCCAGCTGCCGCCCTGCAGGATGCCGAAACTCAGGAGTATGGCGATCGCGCCGAGATGGGCCATCACCAGATAGAGAAAGCCGGCCTTGCGGATCTCCGGTAGTCGATGCTGGGTGGTGACCAGAAAATACGAGGACAGCGCCATGGTCTCCCACGCGAGCATGAAGGCGTACGCGTCATCGGCGATCAGGACGTAGCCCATGCTCGGCGAGAAACAGGTGGTATTGCAGACAAATGAGCCCGGGCGACGTGCCCTCGCCCCGCCGGAAATACCCTGCAGCAAAAATCGAAATGCCGCTCGATGCGGCGCCGAGCAGCACCAGGAATACGCTCGAGAGCCCATCTCGACGCAAATGGGCCGGCAAGTCCGGCAAACCGACGGGCAGAATCAGCTGCTCGGCGGGATGATTGAGAGCCGTTGCGGCCACCACCGCCAATGCGGCGCCGATCAGCGCCCCCAGGGGGAAGAGAGTGCGCGCGACGAACGCAATGCTCCACGGGCGCAGCAATCCCGCGATGCCCACCACGCACCATGCCGCCAGGAGCAGCGCACAGAGACTCAATGGCGAATGGAAATCGCTGTTCAAGAGACACCGGATCCCCATGTCGGGAAACGAAACCATTTACGGCAGCGGGCAAATCATTATAATCTTATGTGCGTTGAAGTGTCACTTGATGTGAGTACCCATTTGGCATCCGAAGACCGCACCGCCCGGCTGACTTTGCTCATCGATCCACGCAAGAAGGCGCTGTTCGAGCGGCTCTGCGCGGAGGAGGATGCGACCCCGTCGCAGGTGGTGCGCCGCCTGATCCGGCAGTACATCGAGGAGCGGACTGGGAAGCCATGGGCGCCGGTCGAGGGACGTCAGAGGAGAGTGCCATGAAGAAATTCAAGCATGAGGCGGAGCTGTTCAAAGCCGCCCTGCTCGCCGGCGTTGAATATGCGGAGGGCCGTAAGGCGGTCGAGTTCGAGTCGACCGATTCGGCCAGCAGCAAAGCGCTGTATGTCTATCGGCTGCTGGTTCACGACAAGGTCATTTCGCCCATGCCGGAAGATCAGGTCGGCGAGAAAACCATACGTCATCGGCTCGCAGCCTGGTACGCGCATACCCTGCCGCAGGGACACCCGCTGCTGGATTAGGCCTGAGGAGCGATGGCCCTACCAATCGGCCGGCCGGCTGACACGCTCTACAACCGTTGTCCTACGCCGCAGGGGACCGTCCGGACCCACCGGCCGGTAAAATCCGCCAAGCAATCAGTGAGACCCACCATGACATCCGAACACACCATTCATGACCTGACGGATCAAGTGCGCGAGTTGCTGGCGCTGCTCGAGAGCCGGCCCACGCCGGATATCGCGCATCTGCGATCTCGCATCGAGGAAACCCTCGAATCCGCGGAGCGCACCCTCGATCAACTGAGTGTCCGCGCACGGATCGGACGCTATGCGGCGTCCTTCGATAACTACGTCACCGGTTATCCCCGGCTCGGTTTCCTGACCGGGATCGCATTGGGCGGGGTCTTGGTGTACGTGGCGAGCGCCTTTCGTTCGCGCGATTGAACAGCCCCCAGTGTAGACTTCGGCGTTGCCGGAAATTCCGGCCGTGCCGAGGTTTCGAGGGATGGCAGCACCACAACCGCCCGGGTTCGATACGCTGAGCTTGCACGCGGGGCATCATCCCGATCCGGTGACGGGAGCTCGCGCCGTGCCCATCTATCAGACCACGTCCTACGTGTTCGACGATACCGACCAAGCAGCGGCGCTCTTCAATCTGGAGCGTCCGGGATACATCTACAGCCGCATCTCCAATCCCACGACCTCCGTCCTCGAGGAGCGCCTGGCGGCACTCGAAGGTGGAGTGGGCGCTGTCTGCACGGCGAGCGGCATGGCGGCGATGCACATCGGCATCGCCACTCTTCTGGGGGCCGGCGACCACATCGTCGCATCCGCCTCCCTGTATGGCGGAACCGTGAATCTGCTGTCGCATACGTTGCCGCGGTTTGGGATCACGACGACCTTCGTCAAACCCCGCGACATCGATGGCTTTCGCGCCGCGGTGCAGCCCAATACCCGCCTCGTGATCGGGGAGACCATCGGCAATCCGGGCCTCGAGGTGTTCGACATCCCCTCCATCGCGCAAATCGCGCACCAGGCACACATACCGCTGCTGATCGACAGCACGTTCGCGACGCCCTACCTTTGCCGCCCTTTGGAGTTGGGAGCGGATCTGGTCATGCACTCGCTCACCAAATGGATTGGGGGGCACGGCATTGCCATCGGCGGGGCGCTCATCGACGGTGGCCGCTTCGACTGGGAAGGGTCGGGCAAGTTTCCCACACTGAGCGAGCCCGTCGCCGGTTATCACGGGATCGTCTTTACGGAACAGTTCGGGCCCACCGCGTTCGTGATGCGCGCTCGAACGGAGGGCTTGCGGCAGTTTGGCGTTTGCCTGTCGCCTCTGAACGCATTTCACCTTCTGCAGGGCGTCGAGACCCTGAGCCTCAGAGTGCAGCGACATCAGGAAAATACCGCGGCCATTCTGGAATTTCTGCAAGGAAGCGCCGCCGTCGCCTGGGTGTTGCATCCGAGTCTGCCGAGCCACCCGGACCATGAGCTCGCCCGACGATTGCTCCCTCGCGGCGCGGGATCGGTGATCAGCTTCGGAATCAAGGGCGGTCGTGCGGCGGGGGCCAAATTCATCGAATCGCTGCGCCTCGTGAGCCACCTGGCGAACGTGGGCGACGCCAAAACCCTGGTCATACACCCCGCGAGCACGACGCACCAGCAAATGAGCGCCGCGCAGCTCGCCGCCGCCGGGATCGGCGAGGACATGGTGCGTTTATCGGTGGGCATCGAGTCCATCGACGACGTGATCGGCGATTTGAGCCAAGCCTTGCGCGCGGCGACGAGAGCCTAGGAGAGCGCGTGCGGTTCATCATCGGTGGGCACGAGGTTTACGGCGCAACGGGCGGGCTGGCCCACGAAGCGGGCAGATCGCTCGCGGTGCTGGTGCACGGAGCCGGTCTCGATCACACGGTCTGGGCTCTGCAAAGCCGCTGGCTCGCATTTCACGGCTTCAATGTGCTTGCCCTCGATTTGCCCGGTCACGGAGATTCACAAGGGCCGCCGCTGCCGGGCATCGGTGCGCTGGCGAATTGGCTGAGTGAGGTGATCGTCGCAGCGGAAGCAGACCGGGCGGTGCTGATCGGTCATTCGATGGGCTCCTTGATCGCGTTGGAAGCGGCCGCGAACGATCCGCAGCGGGTGCAAAGCCTGGTGCTCATTGGAACCGCGGCCTCGATGCCGGTCCATCCGGACCTTCTTGCGGCAGCCGCCTCCAACGACCATGCGGCCATCGACATGGTCAATCTGTGGGGCTATGGCTTCGGTGCCGGGCTCGGTGGCAGCCGTGTCCCCGGAGTGTGGATGGTCGGCGCGGGGGAGCGCGTGCTGGAATGCGCTCGCCCGGGCGTGCTGCACGCGGACCTCACCGCCTGCGGCGCCTACCGCGACGGACTCCGCGCCGCCGAGCGGATCGCCGCGCCGACGCTGTTGATTTGCGGCGAAAGGGATCAGATGACTCCGCTCAAGAGCGGCCGAACGTTGGGCGCCGCCATCGCGGGGGCGACGATCGTGACGCTGACGGGGGCGGGACACATGTTGATGGCGGAGCGCCCCTATGACATACAGGCGGCCCTCGCGAAGCATCTGTCGATCGATCACTCGCGCCTCGCCCGCCGTTGAGAACTTTTCCCATGGAGAGCCCCGTGTTCGGCATCACCCCGTCAGCGCGCCTTCGTCCGTCGCCCTTCTACGAAGCCACCCTCGCAGAGGGCGTCACCGCCTTCACGACTTACAACCACATGCTGATGCCGACCAGTTACGGGTATCCGGAAGAGGAATACTGGCGGCTCTTGAAGGGGGTCTCTCAATGGGACGTGGCGTGCGAGCGGCAGGTGCAATTGAAGGGGCCGGACGCGGGGCGCCTTGCGCAGCTATTGAGCCCGCGCGATCTCAATAACTGCCGGGTGGGCCAGGGTAAATATGTTCCGCTCTGCAACCATGCCGGCGTGTTGATCAACGATCCGATCCTGCTGAAGCGGGACGATGATCTTTACTGGCTCTCCATCGCGGATTCCAATATCTGGTTCTGGGCGCGTGCAATCGCGGCCGAGCGCGGCCTCAAGGTCGAAGTCAGCGAGCCCGATGTCTCCCCATTGGCCGTGCAAGGTCCCAAGGCAGAGGACGTGGTCGCTTCGATATTCGGAGAGTGGGTTCGCGGATTGAAATACTTCTGGTTTCGCGACACGGAAATCGAGGGGATCCCCGTGACGGTGGCGCGCTCCGGCTGGTCGAAACAGGGCGGATTCGAGCTTTATCTGATGGACGGGACGAAAGGCGCGGAACTGTGGAATATCGTCAAGGAGGCCGGCAAAGGATGGGGCATCGGGCCCGGCAATCCGAGCTTCTGCGAACGCGTGGAGAGCGGACTGTTGTCCTACGGCGGCGACACCGATGAGGCCACCAATCCGTTCGAAGTCCGCCTCGGCAAGTATGTGGACCTGCAGGTTTCCGACGATGTCATCGGAATCGAAGCGCTTCGCCGCGTGCACGCTGCGGGGCCTCGACGGCATCAATTGGGCGTGGTGCTGGACGGCGAGGAGCCGACCCGGCTCGGGTTCAACTGGCATCCCATCGCGAGCAACGGACAACGAGTGGGGGCCCTGACCAACTGCGTATGGTCCTACCGTTTGAAGAAGAACATCGGTTTTGCATTGATCTCGACGAGCTGCGTCGCAGGCGAGCGCGTCGAGGTCTTGAAGGACGGGGACGCGACGGGCGGCACGCTTCAAGAACTGCCGTTCTTGTAGGGCACTGCGAGCCGGGCTGCAATGCGGGCTTCGACACGCTTGGCCGGATCACGGTACAGCTTCGCGCCCTGCTGCGCGGCGCGTCGCCGCAGGCTGAGACGCCGCTTTTCGATCTGCTTCACCAAGGACGGCGCCGCCGCCCGGTAACCCCGCAGTTTTTCCGAAAGCACGCCGAGATCGTGGTCATCGCCCAAAATGGCGGCGAGCCGGTCCGCGTGCCGACGCAGCCTTTTGGCGTCGAGGCCGAACACGGCGCGCAGGAGCTCGAGCTCATTCAGAAGATACTTGGCTTGCTTTCGCCACTCGTGCAGCGCCCGGTCGTCGTTGGACTTCGCTTTCGCGAGGGCTTTGCGGCCGGCCCGATAGGTGTTTCCCAATCCTTCGGCGGCGGACGCCGTTTCCGGTACGACGGGGGAAAACTCGCTGAGATTGCGCCGTGCGGCCTTGAGGTGTGCAAGGGCGTCGCGCAGTCCCTGACGATTGAATTCCCGGCGCTCGCGTCGATACTCGGCCTTCAGGCCGCGCTCCACGGATGGCGGCGCGCCCGTCATGCTCCGCAACGTCCTTTGCAGCATGAAAGTGTCTCTGATGGCGGTGAGCGGTCGGGCCGCATCACGCACGCCCCGATTCTCGCGATGATACTTGCCGGGCCCGAGACTTCCCCGCAGCAGCCGCAACGCCGCCCGAATGCGCTTGGTGGCCTTTCGAGCGGTATGCACCGCCTCGTCACCCTGATCAGAAGCCAGCGCATCGATCGCGCGGTCGAGCAGGCTCAAGGTGGCATCGTGCAGCGAATGGTTCCGCCTCGCGACGGGGGCGCCGCGGCGGGGCGTGCTCTCATGCTTGCGAGACATTGTCATCGTTGCTATTCCACGGATGCAAGACAAGGGTAAGCTTAGCCGGTCGAGGCCGCTCAGCGCGTGAGCCATCGGAAGTTAAAGGAAAAACGCTCATCGACGCCGACGAAATCATCCCGAAGACGCGTCGCTGGTTGGAGAGATCGGTGATCGGCCTCAACTTGTGCCCGTTCGCGGCCGGCCCCTATCGCGATAATCGCGTCTACTTCTGCGTCACCGAGCAACGTACGGCGGCCGGACTGCTCGATGCATTGCGCTCGGAGTTGGTGGACTTATATGCCGCAGACCCGCTCCAGCGCGAGACCACGCTGCTGATTCACCCCTGGGCGCTCGTCGATTTCGTCGCGTACAACGATTTCCTCGAAGTTTGCGACACCGCGATCCGCGATCTGGGGCTGGAAGGCGAACTGCAGGTGGCCAGCTTTCATCCCCAGTACCAGTTTGCGGATACCCAGCCCGAGGATATCGAGAATTTCACCAACCGCTCGCCCTACCCGATGTTGCATCTCTTGCGCGAAGAAAGCGTGGAACGCGCCATTGCCGCCGCGGGCGACACCGAGCAAATCTGCAACCGAAACATCCGTACTCTGCGCGAACTGGGTCACTCCGGGTGGCAGCGGTTATGGCGCGACTGAAACCGACCTAACGTCGGGCCTGAAGGCTCGATGAGGCCGGAAGCCAGACCTGGCGCCGGATCACTTTGCCCGGCGTTTGATGGGGACCGGTTTGGGCGATCGCGATGTAGAAATAGGAACGCTGCGATCGCAATGCCTGCGGCAGCAGCCTGACATACAGGCGCGTCGCGCGAAAACCGGTTGGGAAAGTTTGGATCGCCACGGCCTCGGGCACA
Source organism: uncultured Gammaproteobacteria bacterium (assembly GCA_963748995.1). Lineage (GTDB taxonomy): Bacteria > Pseudomonadota > Gammaproteobacteria > Steroidobacterales > Steroidobacteraceae > Bog-1198. The sequence continues at coordinate 69,034 of CAVVKU010000014.1, forward strand.
TAGTCGACGTTCGCTTTTGCGGTGGCGGGCTCGGTCCACCATGTGAACGAGCCGTTCTTCTGCAGCAGGTTGCGACTCAGCCGAATCTCGGCGAAATGATCGTCCGCTCTGACGGGCGCAGGCTCGACCGAGATGGCAGGCAATAGAACCCTCGCGGCCGGCTTGGCCTGGGGCGCGGCGGTCGCGGGTTGGCTCACGAGCACATTCGTCGCCGGCGGCTCAATGAGCGGGACGGAGGCCGTATATCGATTCGCCGCCACCGCAGGGGCGGGCGCATCAATCGATTTACGCGCAAAAGTCGACCGGAACTCCGCCAGGCCCGCTGCAGCGGTCAGTGCGCCGATCAAGAAAAGCGCGGCGGTTGGCCATTGCATCCTGGATGGCAGCCGATCGGGCCGCGTGAGCTCGTGCAAGGGGCTCACGCGCTGCTCCCGCATTCCCTGCTTCAACAACCGACGTATCCACGCCTGCACACTGATCGAACGCCCCGCGCGATGCCAGGACAGACCCTTCTGCAGCGCTCTCCATTGTCGACCTGCGAGGCCGCCGGGTCGTACCAAGCTCACGCGGTAATTTCGCGCCACCGTGGCGGGCCGTGATCCGAAGGGATGAATCCCCGCCAGGAGCTCGTAGCTGATGCAGGCAAGCGCATAGAGGTCGTCGCGCGGATCGGCGCGGCGACGCTCCAACTGCTCGCAGCTCGCATAGGCGAGCGTCCCGGAAGCGGACGTGTCGTGGGCCTCCTCCGGATGCGGCGGCACCGCCTCGAACCGGTGCGGGCCGCCGAAGCCCAGGATCCGGACCTCACCGTCGCGCGTGATGAAAATGTTCCGCGGCTTCAAGTCACCGTGAACGATTCCGCGTTCATGCGCGTGCGCCAGACCGGCGCCGAGCTGCTCGATGAGGGGCCATGCCTGAGATTGGCGCATCGGGCTGGGTCCCAAGCGCTCGAGGACGTTGCTGAGCGGCTCACCGTCCATGAGTTCCATCGTCGAGAACACCACATCCCGGTCACGGTCGAGCTCGTGGACGTTCAAAATGTTTCGATGCGACAACATCTGCGCACAGTGAAACTCCAGACTCAAATTCGCGAGCGTCTGCTCCGAGCACGCGCCGCCGGCGTGCAATATTTTTAGGGCGACATATCGATGGGCATCGGGCAGGGTCGAACGCAGGCGATCGAACGCCTTGAACACCGCTCCGCGGTCGCCGGCTCCCAGACGGGCCTCGAGGACGTATCGCTCGCGCAACACGTGGCCCACGGCAGGGTATGCCGGGAGTTCCAAGGTCGGCGATTGCAGGGATCGCGCCTGATCCACCTCTACCGTTGGTTCATTCGTGACCCCAAACATGAGCGTCGCTCCAATCGCCGGCTCGAACCATCTGCATAGGTTGTCGCGCTTTCCGTCACCTGTATGTAAGAAAACGCCGCCTTCGGGCCGGGCGCACAGGAAGAAAATAGCTAACTCCTGCGCAGCGAGCGGTACGGCTCCTTGAGTATCTGATAGAGCCCATAGCACAACAGTCCGATCGCCATGACGGCGAGCAGCGCTTCCCCGTAAGGTTGCTGCCTCAACCCTGCCCAACGCGCCGGCCATGCCGCCGGAATAGCGGGGATCGCGGCGCCACGCAGCGTTGACGAGGTAGGCTCCCACAAGGCCGAACAGCGTGCCGCGCGCGAGGAGTCCATACACGCCGAGCGCATTGATGGCGGGTCGAAGGCGCGTGCGACTGAGATCCACCCGCCTGTTCTTGTCGCGGGTCACGGCGCGATAGAACTGCCAAAGGCCGAAGAGGATGATGCCGGCACCCACGAGCCCGACCAGGTAACGGCCCAGCGGGATCGAAAACGCCCGCGCCGTCCACTGGACCTGGCTTTGCCGCTCATCGTCGGCGCGGGCCAGGCCGAGGAAGCTTGAGACCACCTCACCCACGAACACGCAGTGAAACACCCCGCTCGCAAGATGCTCCAACCGCGCCATTCGGCGGCGCCGACTGCGCCGTTCCGCCCGATGTTCAGGATCCGCGATCGCCACGACCAATTGCCATACAACGAACGCGGCGAGGCCGAGCGCGAGCAGCGCGAGCAGTGCATCCCCGACCAGCGTCTCTCCGAGCTTCGCCAGCGCACCCCGCGAGCCGCTCGGCTGCGCGTGTTGAAGCGCGGCGAGCAGCGCGAAGAAGCCGACCGGCAGGTAGAGAACGCCCTCGGCCACGTACCCGCAATGGCCGGCCCAGCGTTCCCATCGCGTGAGCGCGCCGTCGGCCCTGTCTCTACGCGGCGACGCCCTTGCTTCTTTCATGAAGCACGCCAACGATGTTGACGTCCGAGGCTCTCTTCTCCTTGAACACATCGACAATTTGAGTCGAGTGCAGGCCCGTGGCGGTCGAGATCTTCTTGATCGCCTCTTGGACGGCTTGCTTGAGCTCCGGCGAATCGATGCTTTCGACGTGGGACATGACGTCTTCCAAGGGACGATTGGTCAACTGGGTGACCGGCGCGAAAGCCTCGTTGACCACGGCGGAAAGCTTCTCCAAATCCTTTTGTTCGGCGGCGGGATGAGCCGGATCCGCAGGCGCTCGCGACTTGTTCTTGTTGTCCCAAACGACCCGCCGAGCGGGCAGCAGCGCCTGCGCACGCGCCGCTTCGGCGTCTGAATGGCATTCGACGACGATCACCCACTGGCCGAGACCGATGGCGGTGGCCACCTCCTCCTCCACATTGAGGGGCACGTCCACGGAGTTCGAGCCGGCGCCCATCAAACCGCCCACCAGCGACCCCATGCCGAGCGCCGACATGGCCCCCAGCATCGGCCCCGCCGCCAGCAGTCCCACGCCCCCGGTCAGTGCAATGCCCGCGACGAGCACCAGACCGGGCACCGCTCCCAACGCTCCGCCCACCATAGCGCCCTTGGCCGTCTGATGCGCCTCCCACTCCTTTCCGAGCTTTTCCTGCCAATGCTCCTGCTCACGCCCGAGCAAGCTGATCCGATCCTCGGCGAAGCCTTCCTTCCTCAAGAGTGCAAGGGCGTCCGCCACATCGCCGAAATTGGGGTAGATTCCGACGACCTTGTAGATGGGGTGTCGCTCGGCATCGCTGTTCCTGCTGGCCGGGTTGCTGAGATGCTTCTCAATCGTGCCTTTTGCCTCGAGCGTTTGATCGCCCACGAGGCTGCCGGCATGCTCTTTGACGTTGCCCGTAGCCTGTCCGACCGTCCCCTGGGTCGGCCCCAACCCGCTGCCCGCGTCTCGAGTGTTGGTGTTCATAGATGAATACTCCCGGTTAGAGAGACCGGCAAGCGGCCGGCTCGCTCCACCTGTTTTTATACTTCGTGACCCCGCCCTGCCTTGCGGGACAAACGCCCGCGCAGGCGTCGGCCGCAGGCCTCAGACGCCGTAAGCGACCCGCGGACAGCCGCAAAGTGTTACCTATGTGTTCGGAATGCTGTGTAAACTTATGATCCTTAACGCTGCCCACACATCTATGTCGATTGAAGAGCCCGCCTCCGCGCCCCCCACGGCCTCCGCCCCTGCCACCCGCCTGGCGCAGATCCGAGACCGGGCCGACTACCTGATCGCCCTTTTGGACCTCAAGGGCCGAGGCATGCTGCTGATTGCGGGTCTCCTGGCGGTGGCGTGGGTCAGTTCCGGCGTTTACAAAGTGCAACCTGACGAGCAGGGCGTGGTGCTGCGCTTCGGGCGCTGGCTGGACACCACGGAGCCCGGGCTTCACTACCATCTCCCCTATCCGATCGAGACGGTGCTGCTGCCCAAGGTCACCCAGGTCAACCAACTGCAGTTGGGCGGGGGCAGCATTGCGGCCACCGCCACCAACTCGCGCGACAAGCAGATGCTGACCGGTGACGAGAACATCGTGGAAGCCGATTGCTCCGTGTTTTGGAGAATCAAGGATGCGCGCCATTTTCTATTCAAGATCAGCAAGTCCGAGCTGTCGGTGAAGATTGCCGCCGAAAGCGCGCTGCGGGAGATCATCAGTCGCACGCCGATCCAGTCGGCGATGTCCGACAAGCGGGCGCAAATCGCCGATGAAACCCGGGAGCTCCTGCAACGACTCCTGGATCAGGAGCACGCCGGCATTCTGATCACCCAGGTGCAGCTGCAGCGGGTCGACCCGCCGCCGCAGGTCATCGACGCATTCAACGACGTGCAGCGCGCCCGCGCGGATCAGGAGCGCGCGCGCAACGAGGCGGAGGCCTACTCCAATGATGTGCTGCCGCGCGCGCGTGCGGATGCCGACCGGATCGCACAGGAGGCGAATGCCTACAAGGCCCAGGTGGTCAACCTCGCCGAGGGCGAAGCCAACCACTTCTTGTCCATTTACAAGAGCTATGCCGAGTCCAAGGAGGTGACCGCGTGGCGGCTTTACTTGGAGAGCATGGATGAGGTGCTCAAGAAGGCCTCCAAGGTGATCATCGACTCCTCCGGCAAGGGCATGAGCGGCGTGGTTCCGTATATGCCGCTGTCCGACAGGGATGGGAACGCGAAGAGGGTTGGCGCACCGAAAGCGGCCGCACCGAAAGAGGCCACGCCATGAAGCTGAACCTGCGGTGGCTTGCCGCCGGGGCGATTCATCCTCGGCCTGTATATCATCGGCTCGACGTTTTACGTGCTCCGCGAATCCGAACTGGCGCTGCTCATCCGCCTCGGCGCCCCCAGCGGGGTGATCGATGAGCCGGGGCTCAAGCTCAAGATTCCATTCATCGATTCGCTGGTGTTTTACGACGGACGCCTGCAGACACTGCTGCCACCCACCGAGCAGGTCATATTGGGCGACCAGAAACGCATCGAGGTGGAAACCTACGCGCACTTCCGCATCAGCGATCCGCTGCGCTTCTATCAAGCGGTGCGCACGCTCGAGCAGGCCAATGCCGAGCTGACGCAGATGATCAGCTCCTCTCTGCGCCGCGAGTTGGGACAGGTGCAATTGCTTTCCCTGCTGTCGGTCCAGCGCCAGGGGACGGTCGCGAAAATCGAGAAAGATGTCGCCGACAGGGCTTCCGCGCTCGGCATCGAGGTCACCGAAGTGCGGCTGCATCGCGCCGATCTGCCGGCCGAGACCAGCCAGGCGATCTACGATCGGATGACCTCCGAACGCCAGCGCGAAGCCAAGGAATTGCGTGCACAGGGCTTCGAGTGGGCGCAGCAGATACAAGCCAAGGCCGATAGCGAACGCACCGTGCTCCTATCCCAAGCGCAGCGCCAGGCCAACATCACACGCGGCGACGCCGATGCCGATGCCAACCGGACCCTGTCGGCGGCCTTCAGCAAGGACCCCCAGTTCTACAGAGCTGTACCGCTCCCTGCAGACGTACCGGCAATCGTTGGCCGACACGCAACCCACGCTGATATTGACCCCGGATGCCGCCTTCCTCAAGCAATTCACCACCGGCCCCGCTGGAGCGGCCGGCGCCAAGTAGGGTCGTGCGCGACCGCCGACCTCTCGCCGCAAACCCAAGGTGACGCCACTTAATCGCTTGCCACGGCTGCTTGCCGTCATCGGGCCCGGGCTCATCGTCATGTTGGCGGACATCGAGGCCGGCAGCGTGATCACGTTGGCGCAAAGCGGCGCGCAATGGGGATACCGCCTCCTGCTCATGCAGATCCTGCTCGTCCCGCTGATGTTCATGGCGCAGGAACTGACGGTGCGCCTGGGCTTGTGCACCGGCAAGGGCTATGCGGAATTGGTCAGGGAGCGGTATGGCCGGGGCATCGCAATGGCTGCCACTGCGGTTCTGCTGCTCAGTTGTTTCGGTGCGCTGGTCACGGAGATGAGCGGTCTGGTCGGGGCTGGAAGCCTGTTCGGCATTGCCCCCTGGGAAACGCTGACGCTGGTGGTGGCGTTGGTCATCGGCATGGTGGTCAGCGGCTCCTACGCGGTGATCGAGCGGATTGCGGTCGCCATCGGGCTCTTCACCGTGGCATTCATCGTCATGGCGGTCAAGTCGCGGCCGAATGCCGGAGAAATCGCGCACGAGATATGGCGCATGCCGTTCACCGATCACGCCTACCTGTATCTGGTGGCCGCCAATCTCGGAACGAGCATCATGCCGTGGACGATCTTCTACCAGCAATCGGCGCTCATCAACAAGGGACTGAACAGCGCTCAGCTTCGGGCCGCGCGGATCGAGACCATGCTCGGTGCAATCCTTTGCCAGATATTGTCCGCCGCCGTGCTCATCGCCTCGGCTTCCTCGTTGAGCGCCCACCATCACGCCAAGGGGCTCGACAACATCGCGCAGATCGGCGAGGCCTTCGGCACCCTGATCGGCCCCTGGGGCAAGGCCGTGTTCGCGATCGGCCTATCCGGCGGCGCATTGGTGGCCACCATCGTGGTGTGCCTGAGCGCCGCCTGGGCGATGGGCGAGGCAATGGGCGTCAGGCATTCACTCGAGCAACATCCGCTCGAGGCCCCTTGGTTCTACGGGCCTTTCGCGGCGTTGCTGATCGTCGGCGGATTGCTCGTGGGCTCCGGCGTCAATTTGATCCGCCTGTCGATCGCCGTCGCCGTGCTCAACGCCATCTTGTTGCCTTCCGTGCTGCTGCTGCTGTTTTTGCTGGCGCGACGAGCGCTGCCGGAGGAACATCGACTCAAGGGATTCTACGCACTGCTGGTCGGCACCGGACTTGGGCTGACCGCGATGCTCGGTCTGTATGCCGGAATAGTCGGCTCGCTGGGATGACCCAAAGGCTGCCGCATGACGTTTGACTCGGCGTTTCACGGCTTGAGCTTGATCTTTCAGGTGTTCCTGCTCGATCTGATCTTATCCGGCGACAACGCCGTCGTGATTGCCTTGTCCTGCCGCTCGCTCCCGCCGCGGCAGCTGAATCAAGCGCTGCTGATCGGAACCGGCGCCGCCATCGGGCTGCGCGTGTTGCTCACCGCGGTGGTGAGCGTGCTGCTGAAAGTTCCGATGCTCAAGCTGATCGGCGCCATGCTGCTCATCGTGATCGGGATCCGTCTGCTGATCGAGGAGGAACGCGGCGCAAGGGCAGCACAGCAAGAATTCATCCGGCCTGTGGAGCGCCGTGATGACCGTGATCATCGCCGATGTGGTGATGAGTCTGGACAATGTGGTTGCGCTCTCCGCCGTCACCCAGGGCGACATCCTCTACTTGACGATCGGTCTCGTTCTGAGCGTGCTGCTGCTGATGTTCAGCAGCAAGCTGATGATAGACCTGCTGCAGCGATATCCCATTCTCGTTCCGGTGGCGGGTGCGCTGCTCGGGTACATCGCCGGCGATATCGCCGTGTCCGACCCGGCCGTCGCGGATTGGGTGAACACGCCAGTCGCCCGCTCTGACGGGGCTCGTGCCGCTGCTGTGCGCGGTGTTCGTGGTGGCGGAAAGCCGCATCATCCAGCGCCGGCGTCGCGAGCTGCCTCGCCCGGCCGCTCGGCAGGCCGCGACGATGCGTCCGGCGCCGCCGGCGCCCGTCGTCCCACCCGGCGCCCGTCGTCCCGCCGCCAGCACCCGTCGTCCCGCCGCCGGCGCCCGTCGTCCCACCACCGGCGCCCGCCGTCGCCCCCCTTCCTCCGAGGAAGCCCCGACGGATGGCGGCGCCCCTGGAGCAACCGCAAAATGTCCAACCCGCAAATCGCTTCGGCATTTCGCGGCTGATTCGAAACCCGCTGCTTCAGGCAATCCTCAGCACGATGCTCGCGCTGTTCTGCATCGTGTTTCTGCCAAAAGCGCTGGATATCCTGATTCTGATCGGCATCGTCGCACTCATGCTGTTCAAGATTTTTTGAAGCCCGGCAGGCCCGGCGAAATCACTTCGGGAAATGCTCGGCCAAAAAGGCCTCGCCGCGCTCGAGAATGAAGTAGCGGAACGCCTCGGCGGGCGGCGAGAGGGTCTTGGCGAGATTGTTGACCACGTGCCAGCGGCGCATCACCGGCAGATCCTCCGTGTCCGGGGTGGCGATCAGATGATGATTCAATTCGAGGCCGAGCGTGTGCAGGGACAGGAACGACACGCCCATGCCGGCCATGACCGCCTGCTTGATCGCTTCGTTGCTCGACATCTGCATCGCCACGTGAAGAGTGGCCTGGTGCGCGTGCATGTACTCATCGAGCGCCGCGCGGGTGCCGGACCCGGGCTCACGCACGATGAACGCCTCCTCGGAGAGCGCGCGGGCGGGCACGATTTCCATGCGGGTGAACGGATGATCGATCGCCGTCACCAGCACGTGCGGATGCATCGCAAAGGGCTCGGCCCGGGTTGGCCAATCCTTCGGCGGCCTGCCCATGACGGCGAGCTCGATATCCCCCTGCTGCATGAGCGTGACGATCTCTTCGCGGTTGTCGGCGACCTGCAGCCGGATCTCGATCCCCGGATGTTCCTGCCGAAATTGCGCGAGCATGCGGGGCAGGAAATACTTGGCCGTGCTGACCATTCCCACATCGAGTTGGCCGGTCTTCAGGCCGCGAAAACGGGCGACCAGGTCCTCGGCATCGCGCATCGCCGCGAGCACCCGCCGCGCGTGGCCAAGCACGTACTCCCCGACCATGGTGAGCGACACCTGCCGGCTGGTGCGATCGAAGAGCGGCAACCCCACTTCCGCTTCGAGCTCCTTGATCTGCATCGATACCGCGGGAGCGGTAAGTTTCAGCTCCTCCGCCGCTCGAATGAAACTCAGGTGGCGGGCGACCGAGGCAAAGACGCGCAGCTGGCGTAAAGTGGCGTTTTTCATTTAGAAATTCTTAACTTCGACGGGACTTTATCGGACTACCCATTAACGATCAACTCGCCCATCGGGCGCGAGATGAGATACTGTCCGGAGAACTACACCCAGGAGCCTTGCAGGAGCATGCCCAACTTACCCCCCTCGCCCTCGCCGATTCCCAAACCCAGGCTCGCGAGCCGGGCGTTGGGGCTGTACCGGTGGATACTCGACGCCATCGTCACGGCGCTCGTGATCGTCATGATCCTGACGCTGCTCGGCGCGCTGGCGGGACTCATCATGGACTTCGCCAGCGCAGCCGGCCTGTTCCGAGCCGCGCTGGTCAACCACAAGCTCGCGCATGGGGTGATCTATGCGAGCGACCGGGAACTGGTGATCGACGTACTGTCGGTTTTCGTGCTGATCGAGCTGTTCCGAACCTTTACGGACTACCTGGAGTTCCACCGGGTCCGGCTGCGGGTGCTTTCCGAGGTGGGCATCGCCTTCATCCTGCGCGAGATCTTCATCGGGCTTTACGACCATACCGTCGACTGGCCGCAGATCCTCGCGCTCGCCGCCCTGCTCGCGGTGCTGGTGTCCGCCCGCATTGCCTCGGTGCAGTTTCCAACGCCCAACGAATCGGGCGATTAGTGCACAGCCCGCAACGCCGTTGGCTGCCCGCGCTCGCCATCCTCGCCACTGCCCGACGACCCTGTTGCGGCTTGCCGAGGTGCGCAAGCTCCTTGGCAAGGATGCGGACAAGGCGTGGGGGTTTTCGATGCCTCCTTCTGGGCGCTGCGCGGGGGCTCCTCGAGGATCGATGCGGCGGCGCGGGCGTTCCATGCCGACTATCAGGTGTCCCGCGAAGGTGGGGAAGTGCGCGTCGAGCACACGGTCGACGTCTTTCTAGTCGATCCCCGGGGCCGGGTGCGCGATGTGTTGCCCCCGTATCTCGCGGCGGGACGGGTGGCCGAGGACGTTCGCGCCGAGCTGCGTGATGCCGGCTAAGGCTACCGGGTGCCGACCCACATCAGGGCGGCAAACACGATTATCATCGTCAGCACAATCGTCGAATCGCTGAGTTTGCCCACGTTTAGCATCCTTCGGGTGCGGAGTTCTTGTTAGCCTGTCGACCGACAGCGCTAGGACGAGTGTACTTTACAGGAACCACTGGCCGAGAGCTACCCAAAGCCCGAAGAGCCCCTTCCGTTCGCGGCCGCACACCCCGGAGACCCCATGAAAGACGACGAAATTCGATCCGTTCTGTCGCAGGACATCGAGAACTACCGCAAGAAAATCGCATTCTACAAATCGTTGAATTTGTTCGAAGCGGCGCACTTTGCCGACAAGCTGGCGGAAAACATCGAGCTGGCGTTGACCACCATGCACAAGGACGATGATCCGGAGATCGCTTGAGGCGCACCATGCCGCGGCCGCCCCGCAAGAGCTTCAACTGGCGCGGCTGCCTGATCGAGATGGCCATCGCCATCGCGGTCTTCAACATAATCGCCGCCCTCGCCTGGTACCTCGTCCTGAGGCATCTGAATCGCTGAAGCTTCAGGGGCCCCGGGCGGCGGCCTGCCATTCGGCCGCATGCTGCTTGGCTTCGGCGGTGAAGAACGCCGCTAAATCCGGCTCGGGCGTTTTATGCTCCGCCGCCTTTTGGGCATCGACGATCCTGCGGAACGAGGCCGACTGGAAGAATTGCTCGAACTGAGGCAGATCCTCGGCATATTGTCGCGCAAGGACATCGAGCTCAGGCCCGCGCAGCCGGCTGAATGATTGGTACGGCGCATCCATGGCCCGATCGGCGGTTTCGGGTCCGTACATCACGCGGATGAACACGAGGGGCAGCCATAATCCCAGAACGCGCTTGCGCGCATCGAGATTCTCCACCGAAGGGTTGCCCACGACCGTCTGCCTTTCCAGGTTGACCTCGATGCTCAGATCGGAGAGGGAGCGCTGCATCTCCAGAAAGCGGTGCCCCGCAGGAGAGCGAAAGAAGGCCAGCGCAGCATCGAGGTCCTCCCGGACGACGCCGTCGCTCATGGCGCGCACCGCGTTCTCGACAATGGCCGTCTCGGCCTCCGAAAACTGCGCCTCCGCGTCGGCGCGCAGAGTTCGCCCGATCAATGCGCTCACCGGGCGCCAGCGGGGATTCGTGCTGTTCCAGGTGGAATCGTTCGGCGAGGCATTCGCGGTCAGATAAGGGACGGCGGCGTCGACGTGCTTGATGTCGCCCCCATAGCCGAGATCGGCCACCAGTTCCCGGATCTTTTGAGGTCGGGTCGACGAGGAGATCGCCGGCGCCGAGTCGGGTTCCGAGGGCAGCCCGGCGAGCGCCGACTGGGCGAACGGCCCCAGGCACGCGGCAACAATCATGAGCCTCAGAGGGGCCCCACACCGTCCGATCATTAAAAAGTACCTAAGATAGTAGTAACTATTCCTGAATGTACCTGAACGATTAACCGCCTTACAGTGTGATCACGCTCACACACGGGGACTAACATGGCGGAAACAACAGCAAAATCAGGTGAAGGTGTCATCAAGGACGCCAAGAAGCGCTACAGCGCGGGGGTGCTCAAATACCGGCAGATGGGCTACTGGGACGCGGATTATGTCCCCAAAGACACCGATGTCCTGTGCCTGTTCCGGATAACCCCGCAGGAGGGCGTGGATCCGATCGAGGCCGCCGCGGCGGTCGCGGGGGAATCGAGCACGGCGACCTGGACCGTGGTGTGGACCGACCGGCTCACCGCCTGCGACGGTTACCGCGCCAAGGCATACAAGGTCGAGCAAGTGCCGAACACCCCCGGCCAGTATTTCGCCTGGGTCGCGTACGACATCATCCTGTTCGAAGAGGGCTCCATCGCCAACATGACGGCGAGCCTGATCGGCAACGTATTCAGCTTCAAGCCCCTCAAGGCCGCGCGGCTGGAAGACATTCGCGTCCCGGTGGCCTACGTGAAGACCTTCAAGGGTCCGCCCTGCGGCCTCGTGGTCGAGCGCGAGCGGCTCGACAAGTTCGGCCGGCCGCTGTTGGGCGCGACCACCAAGCCCAAACTCGGTCTGTCCGGCCGCAATTACGGCCGGGTGGTCTATGAAGGGCTGAAGGGCGGCCTGGACTTCATGAAGGATGACGAGAACATCAACTCGCAGCCGTTCATGCACTGGCGCGACCGCTTCCTGAACGTGATGGACGCGGTCAACAAGGCGAGCGCCGCGACCGGCGAGGTCAAGGGTTCGTACCTCAACATCACCGCCGCGACCATGGAAGATATGTACGAGCGCGCCGAATTCGCCAAGCAATTGGGTTCGGTCATCGTCATGGTCGATCTGGTGGTCGGCTGGACAGGCATCCAGAGCATGGCGAACTGGTGCCGTAAGAACGACATGATCCTGCACATGCACCGTGCCGGCCACGGTACCTACACGCGGCAGAAGAACCACGGCATCAGCTTCAGGGTCATCGCCAAGTGGCTGCGCCTCGCCGGCGTCGACCATCTGCATACCGGCACCGCCGTCGGCAAGCTCGAGGGCGACCCGATGACGGTACAGGGCTATTACAACGTATGCCGCGACAGCTACACCAAACAGGATCTGCCGCGCGGCTTGTTCTTCGATCAGGATTGGTCGGATATGCGCAAGGTGATGCCGGTGGCTTCCGGCGGCATCCATGCAGGCCAGATGCATCTGCTGCTGGATCTGTTCGGCGACGATGTGGTCCTGCAATTCGGCGGCGGCACCATCGGTCATCCCGCGGGCATCCAAGCCGGCGCGGTGGCCAATCGCGTCGCGCTCGAATGCATGGTCAAGGCGAGGAACGAGGGCCGCGACATCCGCAACGAGGGTCCGCAGATCCTGCGCCAGGCCGCCAAGTCCTGCAGCCCGCTGCAGCAGGCGCTCGACACCTGGGGCGAGATCAGCTTCAACTACACCTCCACCGATACCTCGGATTTTGCCGTGACGCCGGGAGTCGCGGCCTGATGCCGCGCGCCCCCACCACAAGGAGCACACAATCATGATGACCAATCCTGTCGGCCGCATTACGCAGGGCTGTTTCAGCTATCTGCCGGACCTCACCGACGCCGAAATCAAACTGCAGGTCGAATACGGGCTGAACAAAGGCTACGCCTGGAGCGTCGAGTACACCGATGATCCGCATCCGCGCAATACCTACTGGGAGATGTTCGGTCTGCCCATGTTCGATCTGAAGGACGCTGCCGGCGTGATCACCGAGCTCACCAGTTGCCGCAAGACCTTTCCGCAGCACTACATCCGGCTGATGGCGTTCGATTCGACGCGCGGCATCGAAAGCATTGTCATGAGCTTCATCGTCAATCGGCCGTCGAAAGAGCCGGGGTTCGGTCTGGCGCGCCAGGAAGTGGAAGGCCGCAGCATGCACTACACCGTGCACAGCTATGCCACCGACAAGCCCGAAAGCGAACGCTACGTCGAGTAGGACCGAGCAGCAACCCGTTGCGCCACCGGGCTGGCCGGTGGCGCAACGCTACGGACGGCGCCGCAACGAATGGCGCCCTGGCAGGCCAAACATGTATCGCATCGCCCCTTCCATTCTTTCCGCCGATTTCGCCCGCCTCGGCAATGAGGTCACTTCGGTCATCGCCGCGGGTGCGGACTGGATTCACTTCGATGTGATGGACAATCACTACGTCCCGAACCTGACCATCGGGCCGATGGTGGCCAAGGCGATCAAGCCGTATTGCGTGCGCGCCGACGGCGCCAAGATACCGCTCGACGTGCACCTCATGGTGCAGCCGGTGGACGCCTTGGCGGGCGCGTTTGCCGAGGCCGGGGCCGATTTCATCAGCTTCCATCCGGAAGCCTCGGCGCATGTCGATCGCACGCTCCAGCTGATCAAATCGGCGGGCTGCGGCGCGGGCCTCGTATTCAATCCGGCTACCTCGCTCGAAGCGCTGGACTATGTGCTCGATAAAGTCGACCTGATCCTGATCATGAGCGTCAACCCCGGGCTTCGGCGGGCAGAGCTTCATCGAGTCCGCGCTTCGCAAGGTGGAACGCGCGCGCAGGTTGATCGAGACCAGCGGCCGCGACATACGCTTGGAGGTGGATGGCGGCATCAAGGCGGACAACATCCGCCGCGTGGCCGAAGCCGGCGCCGACACGTTCGTCGCGGGCAGCGCGATTTTCAGCCAGCCCGACTACCGCAAGGTCGTCGATGCCATGCGCACGGAATTGAAGCGCGTGTCGCCGACGCCGAAGGCGGCCTGATGGCATCGCCCACCTACGACATTCCGGGACAGACGAGTGCGTCCGGAACCGGCGGCCAGGTGGCCGGCGCCGCCGCCCGAACGGATGCAGCCGCGGCCGCCGGCGAGCCCGAGCCGCGCACCGTCGCCGCCGTGCTGGCGCGCTCCCAAGCCGGCAATGTGCTCGATGAGCTCGACCGGGATCTGGTGGGTCTCGCGCCGGTCAAAAGCCGCATCCGCGATATTGCGGCGCTGCTGGTCATCGACAAGCTGCGCATGAACTTGGGACTGCAGGCGCAGGCGCCCTCGCTGCACATGAGCTTCACCGGCAACCCCGGCACCGGCAAGACCACCGTCGCCATGCGCATGGCCGAGATCCTGCACCGCCTGGGCTACGTGCGAAAGGGCCACCTGGTCGCGGTCACGCGCGACGATCTGGTCGGGCAGTACATCGGACATACGGCGCCGAAGACCAAGGAAGTGCTCAAGCGGGCCATGGGCGGGGTGCTGTTCATCGATGAGGCCTACTATTTGTACCGCCCCGAGAACGAGCGCGATTACGGCCAGGAAGCGATCGAGATCCTCCTGCAGGTGATGGAGAATCAGCGCGAGGATTTGGTCGTCATTCTGGCCGGTTACAAGGATCGGATGGATACCTTCTTCCGCTCCAATCCCGGTTTGAGCTCGCGCATCGCGCACCACCTGGATTTTCCGGATTACGAAATCGGGGATCTCTTGTCGATCGCGGACAAGATGCTGGCCGCGCAAAATTATCACTTCGGGACGGGTGCGCGCCAAGCCTTCTCCGAATATCTCACCGCCCGCATCGAGCAGCCGCATTTCGCCAATGCCCGCAGCGTCCGCAACGCGCTCGATCGCGCGCGGCTGCGTCAGGCGAGCCGGCTGTTCGCCGACCGCGACCGCGAATTCACTGCCGAGGATCTGACCACACTGGCCGAATCGGACATCCGCGCGAGCCGCGTTTTCATGCTCGCCGCTAAGGAGTAAATCATGCATCTCGGACGCACCACGCTGTCGAAGTTTTTGATCCAGCAGCTGACCGGAATCGAGGGCGCCAGCGACCTGGGCGCGCTCCTGGTCGACGTAGCCGCTGCGGTCAAGGCGATCTCCGCCATGACCGCCAAAGGGGCGCTCGGGGAATACCTCGGCAAGGTCGGCACCACCAACGTGCAGGGCGAGACGCAGCAGAAGCTCGACGTGCTCGCCGATGAGGTGATCATCAAGAGCTGCGAGTGGGGCGGCCTGGTGGCCGGGATGGTCTCCGAAGAGCTCGAAGAGCCCCACGCCATACCGGCCGAATTCGCGCGCGGCCGCTACCTGTTGGTGTTCGATCCGCTCGACGGGTCGTCCAACACGGATGTGAACGTTTCGGTCGGCACGATCTTCTCGGTGCTGCGGCACGACAAGCGCGAGGCGCCGGTCGCCGCCGATTATCTGCAGCCGGGACGCAAGCAGGTCGCGGCCGGCTACGCCCTGTACGGGCCGGCGACGATGTTCGTCGTCACCGTCGGCAAGGGCACCCATGGCTTCACGCTGGACCGCGAGATCGGCAACTTCATCCTGACGCATCCGAACATGCAGATTCCGCCCGATACCAGCGAGTTCGCCATCAACACCAGCAATGCGCGCTTCTGGGAGCCGCCGGTGCATCGCTACGTCACCGAGTGCCAGGCCGGCAAGACCGGCGATCGGGGGCGCGATTTCAACATGCGCTGGATCGCCTCCATGGTGGCCGAAGTGCACCGCATCCTGATCCGCGGCGGCGTTTTCATGTACCCGAAGGACACCAAGGACGCCCGCAAGCCGGGGCGCCTGCGCCTGATGTACGAAGCCAATCCGATCGGAATGCTGGTGGAGCAGGCCGGGGGCCTCGCGACCACCGGCAACCAGCGCGTGCTCGATCTGGTGCCGGCCGATCTGCACCAGCGAGTGCCGCTGATTTTGGGGTCGCGCAACGAAGTGGAACGGATCGAGCGCTATCACAGCGAACACGCCAAGGGGATCGACCGCCCGTACGTCTCGCCGTTGTTCAGCGAGCGCTCGATGTTCAGACCGGAGGCGTGAGAGGCCCCGCGGCGGGGCATTTGGATTTGCTGGATCAACAAATTGAATGAATGGGGAAGAACATGTCCGTCAGACATCCGATTATCGCGGTGACCGGGTCATCCGGAGCCGGCACCACGACCGTGATGAAGGCCTTCGATCACATTTTCCGGCGCGAGCACATCAAGGCCCAGGTGATCGAAGGCGATTCGTTTCACGCCTTCGACCGCGCCGAGATGCGCGAGCGCGTGCGCGCGGCGGATACGGGCAAGGGACCGCCCATCAGTCACTTCGGACCGGAATCGAACCTGTTGGGCGAGCTCGCCGACACGATGGCAGCTTACGGCGACACCGGCGGCGGCAAGGTGCGCCGCTACATTCATGACGCGGCCGAGGCCAAGCAGCTGGGCGGAGAGCCCGGCACCTTCACGGAATGGCTGCCGATGTCGGAGACCAGCGACCTGCTCTTCTACGAAGGCCTGCACGGCGGCTACAAGGACGGCGAGGTGGATGTCGCGCAGAACGTGGACCTCCTGGTCGGCGTGGTGCCGATCATCAACCTGGAGTGGATCCAGAAACTGCACCGCGACCGCAACATGCGCGGCTACAGCCAGGAGGCCGTGGTCGAGACCATTCTGCGGCGCATGCCGGACTACGTGAAGCACATCTGCCCGCAATTCAGCCGCACTCACGTCAACTTCCAACGCGTGCCCACCGTGGATACCAGCAATCCCTTCATCGCGCTGGACATCCCCTCGGCGGATGAGTCGATCGTCGTGATCCGCTTCGCCAATCCGAAGGGCATCGATTTCCCCTATCTGTTGTCGATGCTGCACAACTCGTGGATGAGCCGCCCGAACACCATCGTCGTGCCGGGCGGGAAGATGGGTCTCGCGATGCAGTGCATCTTCACCCCGATGATCCTGCGGCTGGTGGATCGGAAAAGGCGCGCGGCATGAACGCACGAGTCCAAGTCCCCGCCGCCCAGCGCGCCCAGCTGGCCAATGCCCTGCGCATGCTCGCCGTCGACGCGGTGGAAGCCGCGAAAAGCGGGCATCCCGGTCTGCCGATGGGCATGGCCGAAATTTCCGAGGTGCTCTGGCGCCGGTTCCTCAAGCATAATCCCGCCGATCCGCACTGGCCGGACCGCGACCGGTTCGTGCTCTCCAACGGCCACGGCTCGATGCTCTTGTACGCGCTGCTGCATCTGACGGGCTATGACCTGCCGATGCAGGAGCTGCGCCGGTTTCGTCAGCTGCACAGCAAGACCCCGGGCCACCCGGAAGTGGGCGTGACGCCGGGCGTCGAGACCACCACCGGGCCGCTCGGACAGGGTCTCGCCAATGCCGTGGGCATGGCCCTCGCGGAGAAACTGCTGGCCACCGAGTTCAACCGCCCGGGCCACGAGATCGTGGACCATCGAACCTGGGTTTACGTGGGCGATGGGTGCCTGATGGAAGGCATCAGCCACGAAGCCTGCTCGCTCGCGGGCACGCTCGGCCTGTCCAAGCTGATCGTCGTGTACGACGACAACGGCATCAGCATCGACGGCCACGTGGAGCATTGGTTTGCCGACGACACGCCGCGTCGATTCGAAGCCTACGGATGGCGCGTCATCCGCGGCGTCGACGGCCACGATGAGGCGGCCATCGAGGCCGCGCTCAAGGAAGCTTCGAGCGCCGGCGAGCGGCCGACGCTCGTGTGCTGCAAGACGATCATCGGCAAGGGCAGCCCCCACAAGGCCGGTACGCACGACGTGCATGGCGCGGCGCTCGGGGCGGCCGAAGTCGCCGCGACTCGCGAGGCGCTCGGCTGGACCTCGCCGCCCTTCGAGGTGCCGGCGGAGATTCGAGCGGCGTGGGATGCGACGGCAGCGGGCGCGCAAGCCCAGGCGGAGTGGCAGCGCCGCTACTCGGCCTACGCTTCGGCGTTTCCGGAGCTGGCGGCCGAATTCGACCGCCGCGTGGTGCGCGCGGCGCTGCCGGCCCATTGGGCGGACGCCACGCAGGCGGTATTGGCCCAGGTGACCGGTAAAGCCGAGACGATTGCTTCGCGCAAGGCGTCTCAGAATGCGATCAATGCGCTGCAGCCGTTGCTGCCCGAGCTCCTCGGCGGCTCGGCCGACCTCACCGGCTCGAACCTCACCGACGGCAAGGCCAGCGTGCCGGTGCGCCGCGGCAAGGGGGGCAACTACATCAATTACGGCGTGCGTGAGTTCGGCATGAGCGCCGCGATGAATGGCATGGCCCTGCACGGCGGATACATCCCTTACGGCGGCACGTTTTTGACTTTCTCCGACTACAGCCGCAACGCCGTGCGCATGTCGGCGCTGATGCAGCTGCGGGTGATCTACGTGTTCAGTCACGACAGCATCGGATTGGGCGAGGATGGCCCCACGCATCAGCCGATCGAGCACGTCTCGACCCTGCGCATGATCCCGAACAACGCGCTCTGGCGACCGTGCGATTCGGTGGAAACCATGGTCAGCTGGCTCGCCGCCATCGAGCGGCGGGACGGCCCGACGTGTCTGATCCTGTCGCGGCAGAACCTGCCGTATTGCCAGCGTTCGGCTGAGCAGATCCGCGACATCCGCAAAGGCGGGTATGTGCTCGCCGAGGCGGCCGCGGGCTCGAGCGGCGCGGCGATCACGCTGCTCGCCACGGGCTCCGAGGTGGCGCTCGCGATGCAGGCGCGCACGGAGCTCGAGGCCGGCGGCGTCCCGACGCGCGTGGTGTCGATGCCGAGTTGCGGCGATTTCGACCGGCAAAGCGCGGAGTACCGTGCGGCCGTGCTGCCGCGCCATATCCCGGTGCTCGCCATCGAGGCGGGAGTGTCGAATTTCTGGCGTGCCTACACCGGATTCTCGGGCGACGTGGTGGGCATCGACCGCTTTGGAGAATCCGCGCCCGCCCCGCAGGTATACGAGGCGCTCGGCGTCACGACGCAGGCGGTGGTGGCGCGAGCGCGAGCGCTGCTCGCGCGCGGCGCGAACGTACTTTGAACTTTGGAATCAGGAGTCTCTCATGTCACTCATCTCCCTCCGTCAATTGCTGGATCATGCCGCCGAGCACAGCTACGGCGTGCCTGCGTTCAACGTCAACAATCTCGAACAGATCCAGGCCATCATGGAGGCGGCGCAGGAGACCGGGAGCCCGGTGATCCTGCAGGCCTCGGCCGGCGCGCGCAAATACGCGGGCGAAGCGTATCTGCGGCACATGGTGCAGGCCGCGGTGGAAACGCATCCGGACATTCCGATCGTGCTGCACCAGGATCACGGGGCGACGCCGTCCGTCTGCGTGCAATCGCTGCGATCGGGGTTCACGAGCGTCATGATGGACGGCTCGCTGCGCGAGGATGCGAAGACGCCCGCGAGCTACGAGTACAACGTCGAGGTGACGCGCCGCGTCTGCGAGACCTCGCATGCGGTGGGTGTCTCGGTCGAGGGCGAGCTCGGCTGCCTGGGGTCGCTGGAGACCGGCGAGGCCGGCGAAGAGGACGGCGTCGGCGCTCAAGGCAAGCTGACGCACGACATGATGCTCACCGATCCCGTGCAGGCGAAGGATTTCGTGGCGAAGACCGGCGTTGACGCACTCGCGATCGCCATCGGCACCAGCCACGGCGCGTACAAGTTCACGCGCCAACCCACCGGCGATATCCTCGCGATCGACCGCATCGCCGCGATTCACGCGGCGGTGCCGAACACGCATCTGGTGATGCATGGCTCCTCGAGCGTGCCGCAGGAATGGCTCGCGATCATTCGCCAGTACGGCGGCGACATCAAGGAAACCTACGGCGTCCCGGTGGAGGAGATCCAGCGCGGTATCCGCAGCGGCGTGCGCAAGGTCAACATCGACACCGACATCCGCCTCGCGATGACCGGCGCGATGCGCCAGGCATTTGCCAAGGATCCGGGCGAGTTCGATCCGCGCAAGTCCATCACCGCCGCGCGCAAGGCCGCGCGCGGGGTGTGCAAGGCGCGATTCGAGGCGTTTGGATGCGCCGGGCAGGCGGCCAAGATCCATCCGCTTCCCCTGGACACGATGGCGACACGCTACCAGTGATCCGAACCCCGTGAGCCGAATCGCGGAGCACGGCCCTGGCTTGGGCGCGATTCTATGGGACGTTGACGGGACGCTGGCGGAGACCGAGCGCGACGGCCACCGGATCGCCTTCAACCAGGCCTTCGAGGCGCTGCGCGTGCCGTGGCGCTGGGACGAGCGGCGCTATGGTGAGCTGCTGGAGGTCACCGGCGGCCGCGAGCGCTTGCTGCACGACATGCGCGACCAGCCCGAGGCGCCGCGCGCAGCCGAGGATCGCGAGGCGCTGGCGGCGCTCGTGCACGCGCTCAAGAACGAACGCTATGCGCGGATCGTCGCAAGCGGCGCGCTGCCCCTGCGCCCGGGCGTCCTCGAGCTCATGGACGACTGTGCGCGCGAGGGCCTCCGCATGGGTGTCGTGACCACGACCAGCCGCATCAATGTCGGCGCCCTGCTCGCCCCGCATCTGGGAGCCGCTTGGGAGTCGGCCTTCGCGGTGGTCGTGACCGCGCAGGAGGCGCCGAGGAAAAAGCCCGATCCGCAGGCCTACCATCAGGCGCTCGAGCGGCTCGGGCTGCCGGCCGCCGCGGCGCTCGCGATCGAAGACTCACCCGCGGGGGTCGCCGCGGCTCAGGCGGCCGGTGTGCCCGTGCTGGTCACGCGCAGCGTCTACTTTGCGTCGAGGCCCGTGCCGGGCGCGCTGGCGGTCGGGCCTTCGCTCGCGAGCCGCGCCGGCTGGCAACCGCCGGCCGCCGCCGGGGACGCGGCGCCGGATCGAATCGACCTGGCCCAGATCCGGCAGTGGCACGCGCGCGCCGCTGCGCACGATGTGCCGAGCGGCAGCGCCTAGGCGCCCGATGCAATCCACAGCACCAGCGCCAGGAACAGCGCCCACACGCCCCACGACAGGACCGCCTCGAGCGGCGTGTCGCGCCGGGGCGGCCGGGGCGCCTGCACGGCGCCCTCTTCGCGTGCCGCGGGCTGGGTGCTCCGCGGCCACCTCAACGGCAGCCGGCGGCCGCTGAGCCAGGCGTACGCAGCGGCCCAGACCAGCGCCATCGTGGCGATCTCGGGGCCGAAGGGCGCGCCCCGCTCGAGGTCGTACCATGCGCGCACGGCCGATGCCACGCAGAGCACCATGACCGTAACCTCTTTGAAGCGCCGCGATTTCAGCACCATGGGATCGATCCTAGGGCTTTTGCGCGCACCGGTAAAACATCCTAAGATGCCCGAAGGCAGCCGCCCTGCCGCCCATGCGGCCGCTTTTGTCGATTTTTCTTCACTTTTACAAGCTTCCGGGAATCGGGGAAAAGCATGAATACTGTCATTCCGGACGTCGCCCTCATCGACAACAGCGACGAGCGCGCACCGCTGGTGCTGGTGCTGGATTGCTCCGGCAGCATGCAGGAAGAGAACAAGATCCAGCTGCTCAACGACGGGCTCAAAACGCTGGCCGCCGATCTGAAGGCGGACCCGGTCGCCGCCCGCTGCGGGCGGGTGCTGGTCATCTCCTTCGGCGGCGACGGCAATGTCGAGATCATGGGCGATTGGACCGATGCCATGGACTTCACGCCGCCGCAGCTGTTGGCGGGAGGACTGACACCGCTCGGCGCCGCGATGCGCTGCGCGCTGGATGAGATCGAGTCGCAGAAGAGCCAGATGCGCACGGCGGGCGTGCCGTACAAGCGGCCCATCATCATGCTGCTTTCGGATGGCGAGCCCACCGACGATTGGCGTGCGGTCGCCGCCGAGTGCAAGGGCGCTGAGACCGCGCACAAGGTCAACATCATGGCCATCGGCATTGGCGATGCGGCCAACAAGGACACCCTCGGACATTTCAGCAACAAGGGCGCGCTCAACTTGAGCGGCCTCAAGTTCAAGGAACTCTTCATCTGGCTGAGCCGCAGCATTCGCGCGGTCTCCCGCGCGCCGACCGGCGGCACGGTGCAGTTGAACCCGGTGGACAGCTGGGCGCAGTTGTCCACCTGAAGATCCGCCGCTAGATGTGGAGAGTGTTCTCTGCCTCGGCGACCGGACCGCGCAACGTCGACCAGGGTGTCGCCGGGCAGGATGCGAGCCACTGCCTGGTGACCGGCGATGTTCTGGTGGCGGTGGTGTGCGATGGCGCCGGGTCGGTCCCGCAAGGCCGTGCGGGTGCGAGCTTCATCGCGCGCTCGCTGGCTGAGCACTTGGCGAGCACCCTCGATGACGACCGCGGCCTGCTCGACCTGCAGGCAGCGGGCAGCGTGCGCCTCGAGGCGGCCCTGCGGGACGCCATCGAAACCGCCCGAAGCCGCCTCGCCGATCTTGCCGCTTCCAGCGAGATCGCTCTCGACGACTACGCGTGCACCCTGGTCGGATGCGTGGCGTCGCGCGGCGGCGGCTGTCTGTTCCACATCGGCGACGGCTTCGCCATCGTGCAGGGCGCGGTCGGGGAGTCGGTGCTCTCGCGGCCTGAGAACGGCGAATATGCCGACGAGACTTATTTCGTGACCGACGAGAATTGGAAGGATCATCTGCGGCTCACCCCGCTGGATGCGCCCGGCCGCGGATGCGTGATCGGTCTGATGTCCGACGGCACGGCGCCGTTCGCGGTCGACCGCGCGCGCAGCGGCTTTTTTCGGCCATTCATCGATCCAATCACCGCCTATCTGCGCGAGGCCGCAACATCGAACGGCAACGAAGCGCTGCGCAATCTTCTGGAGAGCCCGCGGGCCGGCGCGATCTCCTCCGACGACAAGACGCTGCTGCTCGCCTTTGTCTGCGAGCGGTGATTCCGCCCGAACGCAAGCCCGATCAGGTCGTGCAGCTCGTCTGGCCCGGGCAGCGATCGGGACTCGTGACGCTCGGAGCCACCGGCAAGTCGGGCGGCGCCGGGGAGATATTCTCCATCGAGGGGCTCCCGGGTTTCGTCGCGAAGGTCTACCACGCCACCACCTCGCCGGCACACCTCGCGAGATACCGGCACAAGATCCAGTGGATGGCCGATCACAAGCCGGCGCTGCCCGAGGTCCCGGCCGGGTACCAGGACATCGTGCAACTCGCCTGGCCCGAAGCGCTGATCCTGCGCCGCTCGCGCTTCGTCGGTTTCGCCATGCGCAAGATCGCCTTCGACCGCACGCTCGAGCTCGACTATTTGCTGAATCGCCGGCAATCCGCGCAGGAAGGATTTGACGCCGATTACGGCAAGCTCCTGACGGTCAGCTTCAATCTCGCCTCGCTCATCAACAGCCTGCACGAGCAGCGCATCGCCATCGTGGATCTCAAACCCATGAACGTGAAGGTGTACAAGGCGGAGCTGTATGTCTCGATCCTGGATTGCGACGGCTTCCACATCGACACCGAGGAATTCCGCCACGAGGCGCCCCAGGTCACGCCCGAGTATCTGGCCCCGGAATTCCAGGACCGGGCCGTGACGCACCCCGAGGCCCAGGACGATTTCGCGCTCGCCGCCATCATTTTCCGACTGCTCAATTACGGCATCCACCCCTTCACCGGGGTCGCCTCGGATCACCACAAATATCCGCTGGAGCTCGCGGGCCGCATCAAGCAAGGGCTGTATCCTTATGGCAAGGTCGCCCACACAGAGCGTGCGCCAGGTGCCGGCCAGCGTGCACGAGGCCTTCCCCGACAACCTGCGGCAACTTTTCGATCGGGCCTTTTCATCCCCCGGCCATTCGAGACCGGGCGCGCGCGAATGGGTCGAGGCGCTGTCCCTCTATGCGAGCAAGCGCAGCGGACAGAATATCGCCGTGCGAAAAAGGGCATCTCAAGTTTTCAGACCGCCCGTGCCCGACCTGCATGCGTGAGGCGCTGATCCAAGGCGCCGAAGTGCGCCGGCGCAGCTTCGTCGCGCGCGTGCAGGCGGCCCCCGCCCGCACCTTGAAGTACGTGCGGCGGACTTTGCGTCAAACCCACACCTCACCGTTCCAGGCCGCATTGGCGCAGGCGCAGCTCTTCACTTTTCGCCAGCTCGCGCCGCCGCCCGCCATCACCACGCGCAACGCCATTGCGCTGGAGATTCTGTGGATCAGCGGCCTGTTGATCCTCTTCTGGTGGGCGAGATGAGCCCGCTCGCCGTCACCCTCCTGTGGGCCGCGTTGCTGCTCGTTGCCTGGCGCTGGAGGCCGCCTCAGGCGGCCACCCTCAGCGCCTGGGTGCTGCTCATCGCCTTTGGCGCATTGGGCGCCACGGCTCTCTGGTTCGACTTCCGCGGCCATCCCGAGCCCGCGGGTTTCGATTTCTGGAAGCCCACGGTCGTTTACTGGACGCTCGCCGCGGTCATGTGGCTCGTGCCGCCGCTCGGCGGCGGCTATCCGGCGAAGATCATCCTGGGCAATTATTTCGCGCTGTCGAACCGCGAATGGCGCTGGATCAACCGCGGATTTGCGCTGCTCTGCACCCTGCTTGGGCGGCGTCAACCTGATGGCGGCCTCTCAAGCCTCCTACAAGGACTGGGAGGGCTTCAAGTTCAGCTGCATGGTGTTCCTGCTCACCATCGTGCTGTTCCGGCTGAATTTTGTCTGGCTGCCCATCCTCGCGGAGGTCTCGATCCACTTCTATCGGCGCGCCACGGCGGCCTATCGGTATCTGTCGAGGCTGTTCTCGAGCTAGGTTGGATTGGCGGGTCTCCCGCTCGCCCGCGCCTGGTTCCGGTCGAAATGCTCCAGGCTCCGGCGCGCGGCCTCCATGAGCTTGCTCGCCCCGCGTTTCTCCAGCCGCTCGACGCGCTCGGCGAGGTACCCTCTGGCCTCGGCCGCCCGTCCCTGCTCGCTGGCAAGCACCGCGAGCTGATAGAGAAGGTCCTGTTCACGCTCGATATCGCTTCTCGCCTGCGCGATGTCGAGCGCGCGCTGCAGGTAGATTTGTGCCTCGGCGAGCTTTTTGAGCGCGTACAGGTTCTGGGCCGTGTTGATGAGCACCGTGCTCAAGCGGTGATCCCCGGGTCCGAAAAGCCGTTCGCCCTCCTCGAGCAATTGCAGGTTGGCGGCATACGCCTCGGCGTAGCGCTTCGCTTCGTGCAGGGCAAAGGCGAACCGTTCACGGATGCCGAGCTTCTGGTTCGCGTCAAAATCGGTCGCGGACTTGGAAAACTCGACCGCCTTGCCGTAGTGCTCGGCGGAGGTTTGAAAGCTTTTGAGGTCGCCGGCCACACCGGCGAGAAAATAGTGGTCCAGCGTGAGCTCGTTGGCGTCCGGGGACGTCCCGGCATCGATGGCCAACCCGTCGATCAAGTGGTCGCGCGCCTTGGCGAGATCGCCGCGCTTGAACTCGGTCCTGCCCAGCATGATGAGCAGTTGCCGCAACTCCGGGCGGGCGTGGGAAAGGAGGCGCGCCGAGGCCAGCAATTCCTGCAGCTCGATTGTCAGGGATACGGGGTCAAAGCTCGCGCCCGGTCCGGATACCGAGGCTCGCAATTCCGCCACCCGCTGGCGAAGTCGCATCAATTCCATATCCATCGCCACTCTGTGTGGATCAGATGGCTCGGGCCCCATCGAACTGTCGCGCGGCGGAACCTGCTCCGCCGCGCGACCGGGCTCCTATCGCAGCGACTCCAAGTACACCGACACCGCCTTCATCTGAGGCACGGTCAGCGGTGCGGCAACGCCGTTCATGACGATCTGTTCGCGTGTGCCGTTATGCAACGCAATCAGCTGCTTGGTCAGGTACGAGGCATGTTGACCGGCGAGACGCGGGAACTGATCCGACCCCTCGGCACCGGCCTGGTGGCAGGCCGAGCACGGCGGAACACCGCTGGCCGGAACGCCGTCGTTGTAGATGCTCTTCCCTTCCGCGATGGCCGCGGCCTTCGGCATGTCGAATGCCGGCGCCGGCTCGCTGTAAAACGGCGTCTGCTTGCTGAAGTAGTCGGCCAGCGCCACGATCTGATTGTCCGTCAGCTGCGAGGCCATTCCCCACATCATGGCGCGCGCATACGGGTCGGCGCGGGTACGCGCCCTGAACGCATGCAGCTGCTCGATGATGTACCACGCCTTCTGGCCGGCCAGCGCCGGATAGATGGGCGAGACGCTATGCCCTTGCGGTCCATGGCACCACTGGCAGGTGGTGACCACCTTCTTTTCCGCCCAGTCGGCACTGACCGGAGCGTTGGGTTGCGGGCCGAGAGACGCGTCTGCCTGGTCCTGAGCCACCTGCGCTGCGTCTTGGGCCAGCGCGGCCGACACGGTTAGAAGGGACATGGCTGCCGTAGCTGCCGTCGCGAGAATCAGTTGTTTGGTGTTCATATTGATCCTCCTGTGTTTACAGCGCATACCAGATGTAGAAGAACGCCGTGTCGTTGTCGGAGGCGTTGCGGTGGTTGCCGTCATAATTGGTCGAGCCGCCGTTGAATTTCGTGTAGTGCGTGTACTGGAACGTGAATTTGACGTTCAGCCAGGGTACATAGGAAATCTCGCCGATAGCGGCGTCGGTCGTTGGGTTGCTGTTCGCGCTATTGGTAACACCGACCGAGTAAGTGCCGGGCCCGGGAGCCATGCCGCACTGTCCGCCGCCTCCGGCGCTTTCGGCGAGGCATTGAGTTGGCGTGGACGGATACAACGTGGGGTCCGTCGAGCCGTGAATGTTGACGAAGCCCAAGTCGAAACCCAGGCGCCTCTTCCACCAGTAGGTCAAATCCACCGTGGCATAGCTCAGCCAATCGCTGTTGTTGGCCGCGCCCGCCGCGTAGGAGGCATTGAGCGACTGATTCTCCTTGACGTAGGTGCCCTTCAAGGTCGCGGTGTTGTTCTCGCCGATGAACTGGAACTGGAAATCCTCGGCCACATCGGTGTAATTATCGGTCGCTCCCGATAGCGGCAGACCGTTGCCGGGGTAGAGCTTGAAGCGCAGTCCGTAGGTGCCCACCATCAACGCGTAGCGATCGATGTCGTACTCGTACGAAAGGCGCCAGTACGGATTGTTGCCGGCCAACACGGCGCCGCTGGTCGAGTCGATCGGGCCGGGGTTACCGGTGAGGGTGTTGCCGGGGCCGCCGGTCCGCGCTTCGCGGTAGAAGCCGAACGCGGCATACACTTGCTCGTTCCAGAGGATATAGGCGACCGGTCCGGCCGCCTGATAGGCCTGTCCCGCCTCCACGATGGGCGCTGCCAGCGACGGCACGAAGGTTTGCGGCGGCAGGTACGGGAAGCCGAACGCGGGAGTCGTGTTGTACGGATCCTCGACCGACGGATTGTTGTTGATCGATACACCGTATGCCAACGGCGTCTTGTTCGGCAGCACGATCGTGTCGGCAAAGCGCATGTCGGTGTTGTCGATGTTGAACGTGTCGCCCGCATTGTCGTAGGTGACTTGTGCGAACGCGCCGAAATGGGGGGCAATCTTGCCGCCCCACAGCAACGACACCTGGTAGGGGAAGTCGATCGCGCCATTGAGCGATTTCGCTCCAGGAATTTGACTGTCCGGGAGCGCCTTACGCAGCGACGTATAGTCCGCCATGATGAACAGCGCGAGGTTCGGCACCGCCGGCAAGCTCAGCACTGACTTGCCCTCGTCCGAGATCATTTCGATGTCGCGCCCGTTGTCCAGCTGATAGCCGTTCAGCTTGAACATACGTCCGAAGTGCGTGAGCTCCGGATAGACCGTGTGGCAGGCCGCGCAGGCCGCGCCCGTCTGGCGCGCGAACAAGGGCAGTGCTGCGGCCGGGCGGGCGGCCATGACGCCCAACACCAGCAGCGCCGCGAGGGCGGCGCCGCGCCCGCACCAGGCGTTTATTCGAGACCGATTGAATTTATGCATAAATCTGCAACCCCCAATTTAATTGCTCGCTACCCAGGGCGCCCAGCGAATCAGGACGAGCGCCACCGTGACTCGATATCAAATCGACAATTATGTTAAGCATCCCAAAGTTCGCGCCGCTTTCTTTCGCCGGCGAGAACGACCGTCTATCGTCTGTCCCCTATCGCGGAAGCTCGTTGGCATGGGCCGGCGCCGATGGCAGATTCTTCTTTTTCCGAGGCATCAGAATGTACCAAGATAGCAACATGCTGGAAAAGGCCAGGGACAGACCGAATACCGCTGCGATGATTGATAGCATCTTTGATAAGTTCCGTTTGTGGTGGTGAGCGCCAGCCAGAACCGCTCCGCGTCCCAACTAACGTTGGGCCGCTTCCTCCGCACCATGGCGCTTCAAGGCGATCCAGAGCAATCCGATGTAGGCGAGGCCGAATACGATCATGCAGCAGTCGATGAAACCGGTGAACGTTTGAGGCTCGTAATCGACCGGGAACCAGCCGCCCCAATCGTTGAATTCACCGCGCCCCAGAAAGCACATCATGGCGGCGCCGAATACGCTTCCGTTGCCCATGCCGGTCACCATGCCGGCGATGATAATGATCCAAAACGAACGAGCTGCTAATGATTTTTCTTGCACGTGTTTAGCCTCAGATTCCCCGGAGTTGCTAAAATACCTCAAATCTAGGCACTTTGCGCGGCAGATGGTACGTGAAGATTTTCATGGACGCAACGTGGGAAATGCTTATCGATCCACCGCCGCTCCGGCCTCGCGATCCAAGGGATTCAATTCGAGGATTCGGGCACGGCTCGCGGCCGCATCGGCATCGCCGCGCTCACGCTGCAGCACCCATAGCGCACGCCATGCCTCGAGCGAAAACGGATTGATAACGAGAATCTTCCGCAACAACTCTTCGCGGGTGAGCCCGCGCCCGGGGGCGGCCTCGATGCTCGCGAGCAGGCGATCGCCGACGGCATAAGCGATCCAACGGTCGTGCGGATCGGCTTCGAACGCCAATCCGAGCAGATGGTCGGCCTCGAGCGTCGATCCCTGCCAGCCGGCGAGCTCGCTCCGCACCCACAGTTCGGTGCCGATGTAGGCCCGCTTGAACTCCTCTTGTTGCGGCGGTGATACACCCAGAAGGTCGATGGCGCGTGCAAGGGTCGGCCGGCCGGCCAGCAGTGACCTGAGAATGGAGGACGCATCGCCCTCCGATTCGTAATGCAGCCGTGGGAGCAGAAATTCGAGCACGGGGCTCCATTCGTGCTGCGTGGGCCCGACGCTCGGAGCGATGGGTCCCCAATAGCGCCCGAGCCATTCACTCCCGCCTTCGGAGGCGGTGGCGTCGGCGCGCTGCGCCGCGGTCAAGGAGCTCAAGTGCGCGTCAATGGATGCGGCGCCCGCCCAGGCCCCGCGCGGCCCCACCATCGCCAGATGCATGCCGTCGAGGAACAGCTGACCTTCCGGAAACACCTGGCGGAAGCTGCGCAGCACGATGGCCAGGGTGGTCTCATCGAATTGGTTGAGCGCCAGCCATTGCACGTAGATGCCCTCTGGCGCGAGGCGCGCCCGAACGCGCGCAAATTGCTCCACGGAAAGCATCGAGCCTGCGCCGGCAAGGTCCGGATGGAACACATCGCCGATGATGGCGTCGTACACCTCACCGGTCGCGGCGAGGAAATGACGCGCATCGTCGTGATGGACCCGGGTGTACTGCAGGGCGTTTCGATTGCTCGTGGCGAACCAGCGGCGTGCGGCCTCGATGCTGCCGGCCGAGAGCTCGACCGCGCTGCGCTCCATGTCGGGGAACGCAAGCGAGCCCGCGAGCGAGATGCCGGTGCCGATCCCGAGGAACAGGACTCTGCGCGGCCGGGCGGTCAGCAGCAGGGGCAGCCGCGACTGATTGGATTGCACGAACACCGCCGTCGGGTCGGTCGAGGCGTCCTGTCGGCGCATATCGGTGAGCAGGATCCGCTGACCGTCGGGCTGCTCGACCACCTGCGTGATGGCGATGGCATCTTCGTAGCGATACAGGTCGCGGCTGCCGGCCATGGCCTTCGGCAGAAACTCCCGGACCGGCGGCAACACGGCGACCGACCAGGCAGCGGCCATTATCAGCGGCGCCGCGGCCCAAGCACGGCGCGATCGGCCCAGGATCAGTCCCGTCAACAGCAGCAGCACGGCGGCCACGCTGAGAGCGCCGGCGCTTCCGATGAGCGGGGTCAACAGCACGTAGGAGAGCCCCCCGAGCGCCGCGCCGAGCGAATTGCAGGCATAGAGCCAGGCGCCATTGGTGTTGAATCTCGCCGTCAAGGCGGGGAGCCATGCGCCCAATGAGAGAGTCACGGGCAGCGTCAACGCGACCAGCAACAGCGCCTGCTCGGCCAGGGCGGCGCCCATGGAATCGAATCTCGTGCGCTCGAGCAACGCCGAGACGTGGGGCAGCAGCCAGAGACCGGCGAGCGCGTAGCCCGATGCGCACCAGGGCAGCGCCGCGAGCACCCTTGCATTCGGCCGGCGCGAAGCGATGAGGCTCCCCGCTCCCATGCCGAGCAACATCACCGCGAGGATCAGTGCGAGCACGTATTCGGTGCGCAGCATGGCGAGGCTGAACAGCCGCAGCCACGCCATCTCGAGCAGCAAGCTCGCGGCGCCGATCACGCCGTAGTTCAGCAGCAAGGAACCGGTCGGCCGTTGGTCGGCACTCGCCGCGGGCGCACTCGCCGCGGACGCACTCGCCGCGCCGGCGGGCTCTCGGTGCCCGCCCTGCCCGCGACGATCGAGCATGAAGAATCCGCAGGCCACGATCACGTTGAGCGCAGCGACCCCGCGCACCGCGGTCGTCCAGCCGACCGCGGGCAGCAGCAGCAGCGGCAACAAGCGCGCCGGCCGCCGCACCGATCGTATTGTTGCCATAGGCGGCGCCGATGGACCCTCCGTGCCGCTCGAAGCCCTGCACCAGCAGCGGAAACCCGGCGCCCATCGCCGCGGCCGGCAGCGTCAGCGACACGAGCCCGGCCAGCACCAGAAGAGCGTGCCATTGCGGCGGCGTGAGATATCCCGCCGACGCATCGATGATCGGCGTCGCCCAATGCACGGCCCAGGGCAGCGACAGCGCAAACAAGGCGATCCCGGTCTCGAGCAGCGCGAGCAGCCGCAGCGGCCTTGGGTGAAGCCCGGCGCGCGCCGCCATGAAGGCGCTTCCGCCCGCCAGTCCCAGCATGAAAGCGCTCACCGTGACCACGGCGGCCAAAGTGCTCACGCCGAACTGGATGCCCAGCATCCGGGCCCACAAGATCTCGTAGGCCAGCGCACACGCGCCGGAGAGTGCGCTGAGCGGCGCGAGGAATCGGACGCTCATCCTCGCGTCATCCTCGCTCAGAACGGGTAGAACCAGACCAGCCCCACGGCGACATGGATCAGCGCCACCGTGACGGTCAGGCCGGCGAGGATCATGTGCACCAGGAAAAGCGGCTTGCCGAATATCGCCACGGCGATGCCGACCGACGCCGTGCCGATCAGAAGCGCGAGCAGCACCGCGCCGATCGAGAACATGATCACCTGCTTTTCGTGCTGGCCGATGACGGTCACGCCCGCGGAATGCTGTGCGTCCTGGCGCGCGAAGGACTCCAGAATCTTCGTGGGGTTCGCCGGCGCAGGAGGCTGCGAATCCGCCTGGCAGACCGGGCTCAACGCGAGCAGCCACAGGCACGCCCACAGCGCGCGCAATCGTCGCAATCGCCTATTCATCATCCGAGGTCTTCGACTTGGGCGCGGCGGATGAATCGTGCATCGGGCGCCGCCACATCAGCACCAGCATCAGGATGAAAGGAATGAAGATGGCGACCAGCAGGAAAATGAAGATCATCCACGGCGTTTCGATGCTGACGTGCAAGTATCGGTAGCTGTCGATCGCGAACCCGGCGGCGGGATGCAGCAGCGAGAGCAGGCACGCGGCCACCGTGAGCATGCGCCTCATGAGGGGTCCCTCGCGGTCGGTTCGGCGCTGCTCGCACATCGAAAGCCGTAAAAATCCGTGGCGTGATTGGGAAGGTCGAAGTTGCGGTGATAGAGCGACGTGGAAAATGGGTCGCCCTTCCACGATCCGCCGCGCAGCACCTTGTAGCTGCCGAACTGCGCCCCCGCCGCTCCGGAAGGAAGGTTTTGCGGAGCCTTGGAACCCTCGTAGGGGCGAAGATCGTCCGCCGTCCACTCGGCCACGTTGCCCGATAGATCGTAGGCGCCGTAGACGCTCACGCCCTTGGGATAGGCCATCACGTCGCTCGTGGATCCGACGTTGTAATACGTGTTGAGGCGCTTGGGATCCATCTGGTCTCCCCAAGGCCAGCGCCGCCCGTCGGTGCCACGCCCCGCCTTTTCATATTCGGCTTCATGGGGCAGGCGGCGGTGGTCCCACGCGCAGTAGTCGGTTGCATCATTCCAGGTCACCATGGTCACCGGCCGCAGGATCTCGCCCTGCGGAATGCGCCCATCTTTCCAATTGAGCGGTGCCCGGCGTTGGGTCGAGGCGACGAAGCGCGCGTACTGGGCGTTGGTCACGAGGAATTTGTCCAGATAAAAAGCCGGCAGCGTGACCTCGTGACGCGGCTTGTCCTGCTCGTCGGCGCGATCGAGATCGGTGCCCATGACGAACGGACCCGCCGGAATCACCACCATGCGATCCAGGTCCTCCCACTGCTCGCGGCTCACCAGGCGCTGCGCCTCGACCACCGAGTAGATCTGGCCGGAGGTCCCCTCGGTCTCGTGCTTTCGCTGCAGCACCAGGTCTTCGCCGGCAGCGCGCACCCGGGCGGATTCCTCCTTCAGGTCGTAAGTTGCCATGCGGCGCATATCGCCGAGGCGCAGCTTTCCCAGCATCACGACGTGAATCGTGCCGCCGATCAGGGCCAGCACCAGGCAGGTCAGCAGCGTCATCGACAGCAAGCGACGGCGTTGCTGCCGTTCCCGCTCTGGCAATGCGGAGGGACGATACGACGCGAGGCCCATGGGTGACCCTACCGCGGCGCCGGTCCGGCCTGCTCGACCGCTTTGTTCGGCGCTGACCGCCCATAGGTTCGCTTCACCATGACCTCGCCGATGACACCACCGACGGCGCAGAACTCGATGGTCAATATGAGATAGAAACCCCACCAGCCGACGGGCATGAGCGAGGATCCGGGAGCGATGGCGGTCATCTGGTGGGCAATGGCGAAATAACTGAGCGAGCGCACGATCAGCGGCGGCAGGTGCGCCAGCCACTTCCCGCCATAGCCGAAAATCAGCGAGACGATGATTCCCGCGAGGAACGGCACCAGGAATACGTCGACGACCCACCACGGGCTGAAATAGTCGATGCCGCCCGTGAACGCCTCGATCTGCACGCCCAGGATCCGATCGCAGAAATGAATGAAGACAGAAGCCAGAATGACCGCTCCCGCACCGCGGTAAACACGCTCGGGCTTACTTCTGCGCATGCGATTGAGAATACTCTTTCCCGGTGAGCTTTTCATACTCGGCGGCCCGCGTGCTCTCGAGATACCAGTCTTTCACCTTGAGGCTCGCCATGTATTTCGCGAGCAGCCGTCTTTGCTCCTCGGGCAGCGCGGCAAGGGAAGGCATGCGATATTCGGGCTTGAGGCGGCTCGGCAATATGTCCTGAGGGTTGGCGGCGGAAAAATACTGATAGAACCACTCCTCGGTGCGCAGCGAGCCGATCCCATCCAGCGCCGGCGCCGGTACGGATTCGAAGGCGCTCTTCACCGTCCACAAGGAATGGCACTGCCGGCAATTGTTCGCGCGGTAGAGGTCTCCGCCCTGGTGCACCAGCGCCGAATCGGCGGTGCTGTA
Source organism: uncultured Gammaproteobacteria bacterium (assembly GCA_963748995.1). Lineage (GTDB taxonomy): Bacteria > Pseudomonadota > Gammaproteobacteria > Steroidobacterales > Steroidobacteraceae > Bog-1198. The sequence continues at coordinate 102,644 of CAVVKU010000014.1, forward strand.
GAACGGAATGCCGGGGTCGGGTTGCTGGGAGTGGAGGCTGATCAGGTTTCGCGCCACCAGGCCGGCGACGACCACTCCGATCACCGCCAGCGTCACCGCTTCGCCACGCCTCATCTCTGCGGGTGACGGGTCTCCGCCATCTCTTGAAGATGCCGCTCGCGACTTGCCTCCTGCGCGGCCAACACCTCGCGGCTATGACGGTAATCCGCGGGCGTCATCTTGTCCTTGTCGGACTCGGTGAAAACCAGATACTTGATGTCCTCGTCGAACTGTTCATTGCGCCACGCCCAGCGTATCGCAAACAAGCTCACGACGATGATCGCCGCACCGACGATCAGCCAGAGGTAGATGGACCAGCCATCACCGAGCGATTCGAGAAAACCCATAGTTCACCCTCCGTCCAAGCCATCGACCGTCAGAAGAGTACGCCCGACAACATTTGCAGCGAAGCAAACACCACCGCAACGACCACCCCCAGAATGATGGCCGCAAACATCCACTTCTCGCCCGTGCGCGTGACCCGCTGATCGCCTGAACCTCTGAACACCGCGACGATGAGGCCGGAAAAGAGCAGGATTCCCAGGATCAGCAGAAAGAACACGCCGACGCCGAACCGCTGGCTGTGCATGCCCTCGATGCTCAGATCCACCCGCGAACCGGGCTCGTACAGCCCCAGCATCAACATCCGACCCGCCCGGCTATCGGCTCAATGCTCAGCCTTGTTCCGGGGCGGAGGTTTGATCTGCGGGTTCTTCTTGTCGTAGTGGTCGACAAAGAAGCTGTAAACAAAGGGCGCTAGAAAAGCGATGCTAATGGGCAGCAGAATCGCCACCGGGCCATAGTCAAAATCGATCATTCGGTTCCCCTACGATGCAACAATCGCCGCCCTAGTGATGACGGGGCTGCCAGTCGGTCGGTGGCAGGCGCTTCACGACGAGAAACACGCCCAGGAAAAACGCCGACAGATAAAACACGTCGATAGTATAACCCTTGTCCCACCACGGCTGCTGCCGGATTCGGGTGCCGTCAGGGCGATAGTTGCCCTCGAAATTCGCGAGCACCACGTTCGCTCCGACCACCGTGTAATCCTTCAAATCGATGCCGGGACGCGCCTCCAAGGCCTTGATCTGCGGCGCGATCTCGCGCAGCTGATCCATCGTGAGCGGATGCCGGGCGAGCAGCGTGTCCTTGCTCTGCGAATCCGGTATCAGCTTCCCGATGGCCAGCATCGCCTGCGCATCATCCTTGGCGGCCACCACGCTGGGATCGGACATCGCGGTGACGAAGGGCGCATACAGACGCCGCCGTCGGGCGTTGACCCCAGAGCGGAAAGGTCACGAAGAAGGCCGTGCAAACCGTCAAAAAAACCAGCCAGATCACCGGCACTGGAATGGGATTGTTGTCCTCGGTGAGGCCGCCCAAGGATTCCTTCTCCCAAAGCTGCTCGGCGTTTTGGACCGTGGGCGCATCGCTCAGGGTCGCCATGGGTGCATTGAAAGTCCAAGCCATTCTCGTTCTCCGCGTCGTCCCTGATTGCAGGGATTATTTCATGTTCAAAACGAAATCGATCAGCCAGCGCGCCTCGCTGTTGGCGGCATAGATGGGGATGTCCGGCGGAAGATCCCGCTTGCCCTCGCGATAGGCATCGAATTCCTCATTCCACTTGTCGTAGTCGATCTTCTTGCCATTGGCATCCACCTCGCCCCAGAGGTAGTCGAAACGCGGCATGATGGAGTGCGGCTGCACCAGCCTCGGGTTCCAAAAGTGCAGCATCATCCATTCCTTGGACGAATTGCGGGAGCCCACGTGCAACAGATCCGGCGCCTTGCGGTCGGAACCGAACGACAGTCGGTGATTCGCCGTTGAAATCTCCCAGCATCGGCGGGGCGCCGAACACCTGCCAGTCCTGCGTCTGTTCCGGCAGCAACGTGTGGCACCACCAGCATCCCTCGCGGACGAACAAGCGTCTTACCCGCGCCGGCATGCACCGAGTTCTCATCTCCGGCCGCCTTCAGCACCTCGGCCGGCTGCCAGCCTCGCGTGGCGGTGGCATTCTCGATGTAGGGGCCGCTCTGCTCGTTCGTTCTGATGACGAAGACCGCGCCCTGATCCATGCGCGCCTCGTTGATCTTGCCCTGCTCGATGCTGACCGCCTTGGAATCCGCTCCCAGAATGTTGGGATGATTGATGCCGCTCGGAAAGGGAACTCCGCTCTGATACACGTAGGCGTACATCGGATCGATGGGCTGGTTGGTCTTCGGATCCACCTTCAGCTGCACCTTGATCGGCTTGTTCTGCCCCAGCATCAGTGGATCGTAGATGTTCCATCCGGTCTCGTAACCGTTGGTCAACTGCTTGTCGATCGACACCTCGGTCGCCTTGACGCTCGCGATATCGAGGCTCGGCAGCAGAAGCGTGATGCACATGGAGCCGCCGAGGGCCACTGCGAACATGCGACTGCCGATCTTATATTCTCTAAAATTCATTTTTAGGCTCCGGTCTCGCTCGGCAACTCAACGCTCGTAGGCCAGTTCGTGCGGCATGCGGCCCTTCGGAACCACCGTACCGACGCGCGTCGTCATCCACATATTGTACAGCCAGACACAGTTGCCCAGGAAAACCAGCGATCCGCCCAGCCAGCGGGCAACCATGTAGGGATGCTCGGCGATGACCACATCGATGTACGGCACTTCGTAGATCTTGCCGGCGCCCTGGATCAGGCCTGCGATCGTCATCGAAACCCAGTAGATCGTGAACCCGATGAGCAGGGACCAGTAGTGGATGTTGCCGAGCGTGATCGACCAGAGCTTGCGCTTCAGGATGATCTGCAGCCCGAGATACACGGCGGCGACTTCCATGAACGTCGAAAATCCCAGCAGCGCCAGATGCGCGTGCGCCACGATCCATCCCGTGCCGTGGATGTACCAGTTGATGGCGCGTGTCTGTTGGAAGCCGCCCTGCATGTTGAGGGGGATGGCGAGCAACGCGCCCGTCACCGTGAAGCGCACCTCGAGATTCTCCACGAACATGTGCCACTTCCCTTCCATGGTCAAAAGGATGTTGGACACGAAGGCGATCGCCGGAACGAGGATCAGCACCCCTTCCACCGAGGCGAAAGACTTGAGCCACTCGGGCAGCGGCGCCGACATCAAGTGGTGGGCCGCCGGCGTCGAGTAGAACACCACCACGGACCAGAAATGCAGATGCCCGATGCGGTGGGAATACAGCGGATTACCGGTCACCTTGGGGATGGTGTAGTAGGCGATCGCCGCGGCCACCGGGGTTATCCAGAGGCCTAGAACGTTATGAGCGAACCACCAGGTCAGATACGCCTCGGTGAGCCCCGTGAGGTGAAAATACTCCGGCAGGTTGCCGACGATGAACACGATGATCAACATGAAGGACGCGGCGGCAAAGAACCAGTTGGTGGTGTAGATGCCCTGGGTCCGGCGATTGATGATGGTCATCCACACATTGACGCCCAGCGGGATCGCCATGAACAGCGAGATGTAGATGTCGATGAACCACGGAAAATCCGAGTACTCGCGCCCCGAGGTCAGCCCGGCCCAGAGCACCGTGAGCCCCAGCGACAAGCCGATGTTCCAGAGGAAGCAGTTCCACAGGCCGAGCTTTTCCGACCACAGCTTGGTGTTGCCCAGCGCCGGCGTGATGTACATCATCGCCATGGCGAAGGCCATGGAGATCCAGCCGAAGATGACGGCGTGCACGTGCACCTGGCGCATGTGGCCGAACGATACGAACTCCAGGCCGTGGACGAAATCGGGGAACGCCAGTTTGGAGGCGTTGAATGCCCCGAGGCCGGTGCCGATGACGAACCACACGATGGCCGAGAAGCCGAAATAGACTGCGGCGGAGCCGGCCGGAATATCTTCGTTCTTGGCAAAAAGGTATTTAAACATCGGTCGACTCTCCCCGCCTCACCTGGTACATGTGCGAACCACCTTCGCCGACAAGAGAGGCTGCCCTTCCTGGCAGCTCGGCGAAGACCCATCCCCTTGCGCCTGGCATCACCTCTCCCGCCAGGCGCTCATCGATTTGTGGCGGAAAGCTAATCCATTTTGCCGTGCAAAGCAATGCCGACGCCTGCGTTTGCAGGGAGAACGCCGTACTTTCGCATGGCGCCGCGAACCATGAAAAAAGCCGTACTGAAAATGATTATCGATACGCCGATGGCGAAGGGCGAGAACATCGGCCACGGCGAGTCGGCCGCGCTTCCCGCGACCCACACATAACGCTCGATCCAGTAGCCGGTGATGATCGAGACGGCGACGAAGGCGATGATGCCCCGCGATATGCGCGACTGGGGGAATATCAGCACGGGGAAAGGAATCACGAACTTCAGAATGAAGAACGACCAGAACAGGCGACCGAAGGGCCCGTCCTGGTTGTGAAACAGCCGGTAGGTCTCATCGGGGAGGTTCGCATACCAAATGATCAGGTACTGGGCGAAGAAGGTGTAAATCCACAGGATCGTAAAGGCGAGCATCATCTGCGCCAGATAGTTGATGACGTAGGTGCCCGGCGGCGACACGAATTTGTTCATCAGCAACATCACGGTGAGGACCATGACCGACAGCACCATGCCGAAGGAGCTGACGAAGTGGTACATGCCGTAGATGGCACTGGACCAGCCGGGCGTGAGCGTCATCTCGAAGTCCCAGGCCACCATGGTGCAGAACAACACGTGCGCGAAGGGAATGAGCAGGGCAATGTTGCGGAACAGGCGCGCCTGGCCGGGGTTGAGCGTCGACACGGGCTGGTACTTCACGAACAGCCCGTACAGCACACCGACCACGCCGAATCCGACGAGCTCGCGCCCCACGAGAAACCCATAGCTGTTCCAACCCGGCATCGGCAGGGGCGAACCGACCCAGGGAAAGGTGCGCGCACCGTTCAGGAGCAGGATCAGCAGCAGGCAAAATGCCAGCGGGAACAGGACAAAGAAACAAACGCTGATATAGCGGATCTCGAACCGCCATTTGGCATTGACGAGGTGCAGCAACGCAGCGAGCGTCACGCCGCCGAGGGCGAGATGCAGCACCACCAGGAAATCCACCGTGAGCACTGACCAACTGGCAAACGACATGTCTATTGATTCCTCGAGCAGGATGAAGCGCCCACTGACACGGACATTCTCATCGGGGCGCTCCGGCCGCGGCATTGCTCGCGACGCTGTTCGCTTTCACCCCGTCCGCCACCAGGCCATGCCGGACATAATTGACCACGTCCCAGATTTCGCTCGGTGAGAGGTCGTTCCCGTACGAGGGCATGAACGCACCGCCGAAAGTCACCGTGCCGAAAATGTAGCCCTCCGGAACCGTCTTCTGCTCGTTCTCGGCGGTCAGATCGAAGGGGCGGATGATGAATTTCGCCCCGACCAGGCCGTCGCCGGTGCCGGACTTTCCGTGGCACGGCGTGCAGAAGATCTGAAAGAACTTGCGCCCGTGATCGATCGATTCTTCCGTGGCGGGATTGGGGTTCACCAAGGCCATGGCGTGGTCACGGTCGTGCACGTGAAACAGAGTCTTGGTACCCGGCATGGGCACGGAGCGCTGCGGGAACAGACGGATGGAGTCCGGGCCGTGTTCCGGCTTGACGCTGATCTGATTGGCCATGTCCCGGCTCCACGGCCAGGCGCCGGCGATCAGGGGGCTGAGCGACAAGCAGATGAGCGCAAGGCCCTTGGCCGTGCGAAGGCGATGTCGAAGCGGCATTACACGCTCCCCGATATTTCGAGCGCGTGATGCGAGGTGAATATCTCCCGCAGGGACGCGATGGCCTTCGGCTCGGCTGCGACCAGAATGCCGATCTTGTCCAGGGAGATCTGCACGTCGTACAAGTCGCTCTCCACCCGGTAAATCCGCCACATGATGAGGCAGGCCGTGATCGTGAAGAACACCGCCCCCAAAATGAACAGCTCGTAGGTGATGACCATGTCGGGGGGAATCGGAACGATCGGAAAAAAGCCGCGCGCCTGCCGCAGGAAATTGGCCTGCGCCGAGGAGATTCCCAGAAATCCGAGACCGCTGCCGCATATCGCGCCCAGCAGCGAGAATATCTGGATATACACCGGCCGCTGCCCGAGTTCCGCCGAGCACTCGGGATGGTCGATGGGGGACTTCAAGGTCACGTCCTGCATCTTGAAGCCCGGGATCGACGCTTCGCGCAACGCCGCGATGGTCACGGCGGCCTCTTCGAAATCCGCGAACAACGCGAGGATATGCGATCTTTTCTTCATGGGTCGGGGCTCGGTCGCAGTGTTTGGAGCGTCTTTCTCGCCACACGACGGTGATAGACCATTTCCTTCACCTCGTACATGGATACGGAGGGGAAGATCTTGCAGAACAGCATGAACAGCATGTTGAACCAGCCGAAGCTGCCCATGACGATGCCGAGCTGCACCCAGTTGGGCCACCAGCCGTTGGTCCACGTCCACGGATAGTAGCCGTGGGCGAAGGTGGGCGTGACGATCATGAAGCGCTCGTCCCACATCCCGAAATTGAGCAGCACGGATACCACCAGCATGATGGGGATGTTCGTGCGCAGCCGCTTCCAGGTCAGCGTGAACGGCAGAACCGAGGCGAAGAAATTCATGGCCCACCACCACCACGCGTACGTTCCGGTCGCCCGGAAGATGAGCGCCTGCTTCGCGATCGGGTCGGTGCCGTACCAAACGGCGGCATACTCGATCAAATTCAGGTACGTCCACACCATGGAGATGGCGAAGGTCAGCTTGCACAGCTTCTCGAGAATCGGAATCGTCATGTACTTCTCGAAGCGGAACGTATAGCGCAGCACGATGAACAGCGTGATGATCGCCGCGCAGCCCGAATACAGGGCGCCCGCAACGAAATACGGCGGGAAGGAGGTGGTATGCCACCCCGGTTGCTGCGAGACCGCAAAGTCGGTGGCGACGATGGAGTGCACCGACACCGCCAGCGGGATCAACAGGCAGGCGAGCGTCAGATACGTGACGCGAAAATTGGCCCATTGCCGGTCCGTGCCCCGCCATCCCAGCGAGAGCACGCGATAGAAGGTTTTCCGGTATCCGGTGGCATTGTCCCGGCAGATCGCCAGGTCCGGGATCATGCCGAAGAACAGGAAGATCACGGAGGTGGTGAGGTAGCTGCCGATCGCGGTGGCGTCCCAGACCAGCGGCGAGCTGAAGTTCGGCCACGCCCAGCGCTCATTCGGGTAGGCGACCACGTAGTAGAACTGCCACACCCGGCCGAGATGCACCAGCACGAACAGTCCCGCCGTCATGAGCGAAAATGTCGTCATGGCCTCCGCGAACCGGTAGATCGGCTTGCGCCAATCCGCGTGCATGATGAGCAGGATCGCCGACAACAGCGTTCCCGAGTGGCTCATGCCGATCCAGAAGATGAAGGTGGCGATATAGAGTCCCCACACCTGCGGGTTCTCCAGGTCCGCCGAGCCGAGCCCGTTCTTGTACTGATAGATCTCGCAGTACACCCCCCACATGAAGATGGCCAGGGAGCCGAAGAAGATCACCCAGTACAAGAGCCGTGGCCGCTCGAGGCTCTTGAGCACATCGACGTTGATCTGCGCCCACGAGATCTCATCGTCGATGTCCTGGGCTTTCGGCTCGAATCGCCGTTCGATCGCAACGTCTTTTTCTTCCAGTAACGCCTCGTTCATTGCGGAAAATCTCTTGAGCTAATCGTTGTGCGCATGACCATTACGCTTCCGAGGATCGAATGCGTTCGAGATACACGACCGAAGGGTAGGTGCGCAGATCCTCCAACACCCGGTACCCCCGCAGCGCCTCGTCCGTCTTGCCGAGCGCCTCGTCCTTTTCCCGTTCTTCGTCTTTTTTCTGTTTGTCGGCCGACAATTCCACCTGCTGCGCCTTCCACATCCGGTGCACTTCCGAGGAGCTGTCGGCGAGGTTGCCGAAGTGGATCGCGGAGGTCGGGCAGGCCTGGGCGCAGGCCGTCAGCACCTCGCCATCCCTCACGGTTCGCTTCTCGGTGCGCGCCTTCGACTTCGCCTCGGTCAGCCGCTGCACGCAGAAGGTGCACTTCTCCATGACGCCTTTGCTGCGCACCGTCACGTCCGGGTTGAGCTGCAGCTCGAGCGGACTCGGCCAGGCGCTTTCCGGGTAGTTGAACCAGTTGAAATATCGGACCTTGTAGGGGCAGTTCGCCGAACAATAGCGCGAGCCGACGCAGCGGTTGTACACCTGGGAGTTCAAGCCATCCGGCGTATGGTGGGTGGCGCCGACCGGGCACACGATCTCGCAAGGCGCCGCCTCGCACTGCTGGCACATCATCGGCAGAAATTGCGCGCCCTGCTCGGGAAACTCCTGGGTGAACTCCGTGCCCTCCCCCCAATAGCGCTCGATCCTGAGCCAGTGCATCGCCTGACCCTTCAAGAAACGCTCCTTGCCGACGACCGGCAGGTTGTTCTCCGCGTAACAGGCGGTCGTGCACGCGTTGCAGCCGGTGCAGGCGTCCAGATCGATCACCATGGCCCACTTGTAAGGAGCCTCTTGGTACTGATCCGGCTGGGGACGCCGGGTCCGCAGTTTCGACCAGTTGGAAGTCAGGTTATCTAATGACAAAAGGCGTCTCCTTGGTAAGGTCCACCTGGTCGGCTGCAAGCGTGGCGACCAGCTTCCTGCCCTGTTGCAGAGTGGTCGGTCCTTCGTCCTTGATCATCCGCTCGTGCTGACCGGTTTTGCTGATGGAGACCCGGGTGGCGTACAGCGCGAGCTCGCCCGTGTCCCGATCGAAGATCGGATCGAGGATCTTCAGCGGATTCACCCCGACGTTCGTGGCGAAGCGGCCATAGGACTCATGCCCCTGTCCGATGGCGACGGCCACCGACCCCGGATGGATGCCGGGCATGAGATAGGCCTTGACGCGGATCGAGCCGTGCGCCGAAGTGATCAGCAGCACGTCGCCTTCGCTGATCTCCATCGCCTTCGCGGTGCTCGGATGAAGCTCCGCGCAGCTATCCCAGACCACGCTGGTCAACGGATCCGGCGACTCCTGCAACCAAGGCAGGTTGGCGGACCGTCCATCGCGCAGGCTTGCGCTGACGGCCGGAATCAGCATGAAAGGATATTGGGGATCGGCCGCCGCCGGCGGCGGCAGCTCGACCAGCGCCGGCGTGAGCTCCTTGCCGGCCAGCGACTGCAGAGGAGCCGCCCGGTGCAGAACTCCCGTGCTCAAGGTGTTTTCCCAAAACTCCTCATCCGGCACCGCGGGATCGTACGCCGGCTTGGCGTTGATCACGGCGCTTTTCAAATAGGCGTAGTAATCCGGGAATGACTTGTAGTCGTTCGGCCTGACCCGCTTCAGAAGATCGAGCACCACGTCGCCGAACGAGCGGGCGTCCGGGTGCAGCTTCTCCATCAAGGGCTGCTGAATGGATATTTCCGTGCCGTCGGATTGGTTCGCCGCGACATGAGTGCCGAAATCCTCGAGCGGCGAGACCAACGGCAGTACCAGATCGCAGTGCATGGCGGTTTCATCCAACTGCGTGACCCAAGCCGCCTTGAAGGGGACCTTCTGCAGATTGTCCGCGAACTGCATGAATGCGGGGGCGCTGTGGACCGGGTTGGTGCCGTGGATCAGGAGCGAGCGGCACTGACCCGCTGCCATGGCCTGGTTCAACTCCACCAACGACTTGAAGTCGCCCGCCGTCGGCGCCAACTGCGGGAATGGAAACTCGGCGGCGCGCATCACCGTCTTGCCATGATTTTGCAGGACCACGTTGAGCAGCGCGATGGCCGCGATATTCTGCGATCCATGGGCGTGGCCCTGAGGGTAGCGCCCGGCGAGGACGAGGCTCGGCGCGTGCTCCCAGAGCATGGCGGCGATGCGCGGAATGAGATCACCCCGCACACCGGTGATCCGGCTCACCTCCTGCTGATGGTAGGGTTCGATGAGCGCGATCAGCGCCGGCGGCAGAGTGCCTTGGGCTTCCTTGCGTTGAAGCAGCTCGCGCGCGAGCCCCAAGGCGAAAACGCCTTCGGTGCCGGGCGCGATGACGATCCAGCGATCCGCATTGGCGCCGGTGAGGGTCATCTTGGGCTCGATTTGCACCAGCAAACCGCGCCTCGCTCCCCTGCGGAACCGCGCGTATTGCCGCGCAGCGGCGACGGGCGAATCACCCGCACCGAGAAAATCATCGCCGAACGACACGATCATGCCGGCGTGATCGATCAGGGTGACGGGGTCGTCGACACCTAACATCTTGCGGTTGACCGCGGCCGCGACGCCGGTCGACAGCGCATCGTAAGCCACATGATCGCTGGCGCCGCCGGTCTCGACGAGCGCCCGCAGCAGAATCTGTTGATGGCCGCTCGTGGGCCCCGTCAACAGCACGCGCCGCCCGGGCTGCCCGCCCGGCGTGAGCGTGGCGCTCAACAGCTCCATCGCCTGTTCCCAGGTCGCCGGTTTCAATGCGCCGTTTTGCCTGATCATCGGCGAGGTCAGGCGATCCGGATTGTAGTGCTGTTGGACCGCCGCTTGACCCAGGCCGCAGATCTTTCCGCCACTGGTGGCCGCCAGCGGGTTGCCCTCCAGCTTCAGAATCCGCCCTTCCCTCACGCGGCCCATGATTCCGCACGCCGAGGCGCACTGCGTGCAGGTGGAGGCGTAGTAGACGCCCACGCCGGGCACGACGAAATTCTCAGGCTGAACGTACGATTCAACCAACTCAACGCCCGATTCGATGGAAGTGTTGCCGCAGCCGGCGAGCGCCATGGAGGCTCCGCCGAGGCCAACAATTTGCATGAAATCACGGCGGCTCAGGCCGCTGCCGCTCATCGAGCTTCCTCCCAGATCACGACCGGCCCCGGGCACGCCTCAGGGGTGTCGCAACTCATTATTTGTGGCATTGCCAGCAATCGTTAGGCCCATGCGTGGTCACGTCGCTCACGGCGTTGATCTTGTGATCCTTCTCGTGACAACTGATGCACCATCCCATGGAAATCGCCTTGACCCGCCGGGCTGTGGTCATGGCTCCCACATCGCCGTGGCAGTAGCCGCAGGCCTCGCGGGTCGGACGTCCCTGATCGAATATGAAGCGCTGGATGTGGCGCTCGTGATTGAAGCGCACGAAGTCAGGCAGGTCGTGCACTTTCTTCCAGGGAATCGCCTGCTTCTTCTCCCAGTAGTCGAACAGCAACTTGATCCGCGGTTTGTCCCTCACTTCCGGGATGCTGTTGTGACAACCGATGCATTTATCCAGGCGCGGAATTCCCGACACGGCGCTGCGTCGCGCATAGGTATGGCAGTACAGGCAGTCGACGCCCATTTTCTGCACGTGGATGTAGTGAGGAAACTCGAGGGGCTGCGTGACCACGGGCCCGAGCGCGAAGTAGCCGTCGCTGGTTTGGCTGCCGATGGGGCCGCCTTGATGAAAAGCCTCGCCCGCCGCGACGAGACAGCCGAAGACAAACGGAACCACCAAGGCCGCGCATAACGCCACTCGAACGCGGCCACTCCTGAGCAGGCTCGTCCCACCGTGTAACCCCACGCACATCCCCCTCCGCTTTCTCGCGGCTCGATTATCGATAGGGCAGCCGCGTCATGTGACCCGGCTGCCTATTTGGCGATTCCCCCGGTACCCGGATCTCGAGTTCCGGTATCAAAGCCCTTTAGAAGGGTTGGGGATTGGGGTTCAGTACAAAGCCGTTGCAGTAACAGTGCGGGCAGATCTCGGTGTCGCCGGGATACAGCTTGCAGCCGTTGACCGCATCATCGTTGTGCGGCTTGTCTTTGTTGGGGAGGAAATTGATGCACTTGCTGCATTGCTTGTCGCCGTTCGGCGTGTTCTGAAATTTCAGAGCGGCACGAACCGCGGCGTTCTGCGTGGCAAAGGCTTCCGTACTGAGTCCAACGAGAGGCGCGACCGCGAGGGCCGTCACGCCCGCCTTGATCACTTTTCGACGTGAATGTGTTGCTCGATCGTCCATTAAAATAACCCCCTCGAAGCCTGTGATTTAAAATCGCGCGGCAACAAAGCTACCGGTTTTTGATTATTAGGCTGGGCGCGCGCAGGTGTCAATAAGCACATGTACCACATTCGAGGCAGTTGGCGAGAGCCCGCAGTGCGGCGCGGTAATCGCGCCGCGTGATATGCTCCAATTTCGGGCGAGATGCGTTCGGCGCGCAACCAATGCCGAGAGGCCTTCCCTCCAATGCAACTGATCGAACCTGCCCGCGCTGCGGCGACAGCTCCCGGGGCGGCTCCCGTGGGATTCCCCGACAGCACGTCTCCAACGAGTGCGAATTCCACGCGCTACCACGGCCGGCGGCGCCTGGTGCAGGCGGTCTCGTTCGCGCTCGCCATCCTCGTGCCCGCGTCCGGGCTGTTCCGCATCGATCCGGGCGCCGGCGCCCTGGTGGTGCTGGACCGGCAGATCTGGTTTTCAGATTTTTTTCTGGTGGCCGGCTTGTGGATCATGCTGGCGAGCGGCCTGGTGATGTTGTACTCCGTCGCCGGCACCGTCTTTTGCGGCTGGGTGTGCCCGCAAAACATCCTGGCGGAATGGGGTAATTTCGTGACCCGCAAGTTCCTGGGTCGGCGCGCCAAGGTCGCCATGGACGGCAGCGCACCGCTGGTTGCCACCTCCAAGGACAAAGCGCTCAACTGGATCCTGCTGGCCGCGTCCCTGCTCGGCGCCTCGCTGCTCGTCGCGGTGGTGCCGCTCTTCTATTTCTATGCCCCCGGCACCGTATGGTCGTTCGTGACCTGGCGCTCCGATCCCCGGCTCGCCGGATCGCTGCACTATATTTACTTCGTTTTCGTGCTGATCATTCTGCTCGACGTGGCCTTGATCCGCCACTTCTGGTGCCGCTTCGCCTGCGTGTACCGGGTTTGGCAGCACAGCTTCCGCACCCGCGAAACTCTGCACGTGCGTTACGATGCCAGCCGCGCGGACAGCTGCAGCAAGTGCAGCTACTGCGTGAGCTCCTGCTTCATCGAGATCGATCCGCGCAAGATCGCGGCCTATGACAGCTGCATCAACTGCGGCGAATGCGTCGATGCATGCAATCGCATGCACCAGAAATCGGGAAAGCCCGGCCTTTTGACCTTCGAGTTCGGCGAGCCGGAGGCGAAGAAGAAGTCCCGGGCGCGATTCCGCGACAATGCCACCTCGCTCGCTGCCCGCAGCAAATGGACCTTGGCGCTCGGAGCGCTCGGCGCCTGCCTGTTCGTCTGGGGCTTGCGAACCTGGGAGCCGCTGCACGTGGTGGTCTACCGCGCCGAGGTGCAGCATCAGCCGGGCAACCGTGACTACCGCATCGCGATCTCCAACAAGCTGTATCACGATCGGAGGGTCCAGGTGCGCGTGACCGGCCTGCCCGCGGAGGATTACACGCTGGGAGCTGCGGCAATCGATCTGCCGCCGGCGGGACATGAGTCGGTGATGCTGTCGCTGTCCGACAAGCTGTCGCATGGAATACATCCCTTCGCCGTGGAAGTGACGGCCCCGGGTTGGCACGACCGGTTCGCGGTTCAACATCTTGCAGAATGAGGGCCCCATCATGGAGCATGAGCAAAAACCCGCCGCCGATCTCGGCTCGGTGGAATCGCAATGGGGCGCGACCGACGCTGAGCACTTCGGCTATGCATCCGACGGGGATCGCAAGTTGAAGCGCGGTCTGGAAGATTGGGAGTTGGTCGAGAAGATCCCTGAATCGCAGAAACCGGTGCCCTACTGGTTCTTTGCGATCGTCGGGGTGGTGCTGCTGGTCGGCGTCGGGTTGAGCTTTCCGTTCTGGGGTCTGCGCCCGGGCGATACACGCCCGTGGCTGGATTGGGGCTTCCTCATCGCCCTGGTCTACATCGCGGTCGCCGGCTCGTTCGTCTGGTACATGGTCCGCATGTACGGCTCACAGAGAGCCGGGCGGCTGGACTCGGATCCTGAGAAGTTGAAACAGACGAATTCGAATGATGACGGCTGAGCCGATGCGTGGCTCCTTGCGCGCACACGGGCGCGCACACTGGGCCGCGATGCCTCTATGCGCGTTGATCCTGTCCGGGTGCGGCGGCGCCACGCAGGACTCGCCCACCCAAAATTGGCGCGATTTGCGGATCCACGTCGAATCGCGCACCTACGGTGCGGTGCCAGGAATGCGCGAGCTGCTGGTATTCGTCAACCGGGGCGCCGAGCTGCCGGCATGGGATTGCCGGATCGATCTTCGCACTTCCGACCAGGATTCATGGAAACAGGCGATCGAGGACGGTCGCGTCGGCGTCTACCGTCGCGCCGCCCGGGTCGACCAGGATCACTCGATTCTTCAGGTTTGGATTCGTGCCGAGGGCAGCGAGACGGTTCTGCGTATCCCGCTCATTCAGAAACCCGCGCCACCGGAAGCGGCCGCGACAGCATCGTGAGCGTGAGATTGGTGAAGTAGCACAGGAACCCGCCTGCCATCAGGGTGCCGGCGATCGCCACCAACCGCCCGTACCAGTGATGAACCGCGGCCAGGCCGGCGGGATCGCTCAGCATCAAGTTGCCTTCCCAGATGCCGAACACCATTTGGATCGTGTAAAACGCGTATACCCCGATCGTCATCAACCAGAATGAATGCTGGATCAAGCGCAGGGAGTAAAGCGGGCGGCCGCTCAAGATGGGGAGCAGGTAGTACGTGACGCCCATGATCAGCATGACCACGCCCCCGACGAGATTCATATGGGCATGAGCCAACGGATCGATCATATGACCCGGGCCGCCATAGGGACTGCCGATCGAGTCGAGCCACGCCCTGATCGGAGGCATCACCTGCAGCATGCCGTGCATGGTGCCGATGAGCAGCGAGCACGCGGAAATCAGCAGGAATTTGACCAGGAAAGGATGATAGGCGCCGTCGCCGGGCGTCGCATGGCGCCGCACGAATTTGGCAACGACGGGATCCGCCGGCTTGGCGGGTGAGACCCACGGCTCGGCCCCGGTCGGCGCCCCCAACCGGGCTGCGGGCGATGGCATGATCAGCAAACCGCCCGGCTTATTCCAGAACTCGTTTCATCCCGAGGTTGAAGAGCGCCGTCGACACCAAGATGCCGCCGACGAAAAGAACCACGGGAATCAACATGTAGGCTACGTTCATCTTCGACTCCTGAGACCGATACTGCGCGCCACGGATACTAGCACGGGGACGACCTGTTACAACCTATCCCGCGGAGGTTGGAGGCGCAATATCACCCCGCCTGGTTGCTTGGATACCACTTCGACGCGTGCGCCGAGCTGCGAGAAGTTGTTGGCCAATGGCCGGCTGTCCAAGCTGTCGGCGAGAATGACATAAGATACGCCGCGCATCATGGCCAGCTGGCTCTCCGGATCCTTCGCGGCGGGAGGCAGCGGTAGTGCCGCGCATTGACAGGCAATCGACGTGCGGGCCGGCCATGGGCTCGCCACCAAAATCGGTGCCGCATCGCTCGATGCCGGCGCGGCGCCAGCCGGCGCGGCGGCGTGGGCCGGCGGCGGGCCTTGAGGGCAGCTTGGCGGCGCGGCGCTCTTGAGGCTGCTAATGCCGACCGCGAGTTCCCTGATCAACTCGTCCTCGGCGGACAGTAGATTCAAGCGCCCCAGCTCGTACTCGGCCCGGTTGGTGCGCATGAAAACGGTGCAGATTACGACCAGCAGCAACCAGAGCCATCCGCGCTGCGCCAGAAGCCCTCGACCCTTGAGCGGCGCGCAGGCCCGCAACAACCAGGGCAATCCTCCGTAGAGCAACAGGGCAAACATGAGCAGCGCCCAAGTCTTGTCGGCCGACACGATCCCGAACAGCACGCTGAGAATCAATGTGCCGCCCGTCAGGTCGGACATCAGACGCCTGCGCTCGTGAACGGCCACGACCGCCGTTGCCGCGATGAGCGCGAAGCCATAGAGCCATGCCGCGACGGATTCTGGAGAGACCAGTCGGCTGGCGTTGAAGACGGCCGCTGCGGCGGGAAGCGGGTTCTGCCCGAACGCCACGCCGCTCCAGCCGCCACGCACGATGAGCGCGAGCGCCACGATCAATGGAATGCCCAGCAGAGCGATTTGACGGTCGCGCCGCTCCTTCGGCTCGGCCAACCAATAGATCAGGAGCGCCGCGGGATAAGCGAGACCCGCGGGATGCAGGCTGACGGCGGCCCCGCACAAGAATAATTGGGCAAAGAACCAGCCGCCCAAGGTGCCGCGTTCCTGGGTCAGGCGGCCGTTGAGCCAGGAAGCGGCTCCGCAGATCGCGAGCAGGAAAGGCGCTGCCGACAGTGAGTCGATGCGATCCACGGTCAGCGGCGCGATCAACAGCAAGCCGGTCGCCAACAGCGCGGCTTCCCCCTGATCATCGCGCGCACGCCAGGAATAGAGCAAAGCCCCCGCCGCCGCCATCACCAGCAGTGTCAGCCACTTCGCGGCAATCACGTGACCCGACCACACGACGGCAAGCGGCAGGAAAAAGAACAATCGGATGTCCGGCGCACCCAGCGTGATCGCAGAGCTCGGAACTTGATCCGCGATGGACCAGGCCAACAGCAGCGCCTTCGACCCCTCTTCGGTCAGGCCGTACGGGCCGGCGTGCAGCGCGAAGCCGACCAAGACGGCCCAGGGCAGCAGCAACAAGCCGGCCGGAGAACTTAAACGCAATGCGCGCAATTTCGCTGTCGCGCTTTAAAGGACGCTCTGAATGGCGCTTTCGAGTTCGTTGTACAGCATCGAGCCCGCCTGTTCATACCGAACCACACCCCGGCTATCGATGACGAACGTCCACGGATCACCGGGCACCTGATATGCCTTGTACGCTTCCGGATCCACGTACTGATCGACGTGAATGAAAATCATTCTTGCCTGGTATTTTTGCATCAGCGACTTGATCATCTGCAATTGGCGATCGCAAGGTGTGCAATGCGCCGGCGTCGCGAATTCAAGGAACACCGGCTTGCCGGTGGCGAGTGCCTGATCCACCGAGTAGGCATACATCCGTTCATCCGGCTGCCGGTACGTGGTGATGCGGGAGAGATCGCCATCCACATCCGCCAGAGTCTTGGTGCGTACTCGCGGCGCCGCCTCGCCCGTCTTCAAGCTCATGGACATGTTCAGGGATTGATGGCTCCCGTCACATGCGGCCATCAGCAACAGGGGAAACCCCCATGACAACACCCGAGGCGCCGACCCTGACATGGCTAGTTGCCCTGGCCGGTCTTGTAGATGTTGTATCCCCAAATGATGTTCGCCACCAAGACCAGCGTGCCGAATGAGCCGACGGCCGCCATCAGATGCGAAACGGTGCGCTCGACCTGTTCGCCCGGATCGTAACCGCCGATCACGCCCGCCAAGGTGAACAGACCGACCATGCCGACCAGCCCGATGTTGTGCATCCAGAAATGCACCTTCACCAGACGCAGGCTGTAAATGGGGCGATTCACCAGACGCGGCACGAAATAATAGATCGCACCGAATATCGCCATTTCGACCCAGCCCAGGAGGTTGATGTGGCCATGGGCGAGCAGAATCAGCTTTCCGTGAGGCGCCGTGTCGACGAACATGCGCAGCACCGGAACACCGCCCATGATGGCGCCCCAGGAAAAGCCGATGATCGCGTAGATGATGCAGGCATAGACGAACAGCAGCGTCATATGGGTGTATTCGCGGTCGCTGATCGCGCTCGCCGCGGATTTCGTGTCGGATAAGCCAATGATCGTGGCGGACATGCTAGTGATCCTCGTGAGGCGCGGAAGGAGTATCCGAGGGGTTCCCCGAAGCGTTTGCCGGAGGGATCTCCTCCCTCACATCATGGTACTGGGACTTCCAGGTGGACGGCGCCCAAATCTTCACCATTTCATCCACGAAACCGTTGTGTGCCTCGACCGGCAGGCGCGCGTCGGGCGACCCCTGGACGGCCTTCAACTCGGACAGAAAGACGGCCAGCGCATGCTGGTCGCTCTCCGGTAATTCGGCGACGTAGGAGGCTCGCTTGCCGGGCCCGTGTTCCACGGTTTGCGTCCGATAGGTGCTCTCCGGCTGACGCAGAAAGGCCACCAAATAATCCATACTGCGCTGCGAGCCAATGCCGTCCAAACTCACGCCGTAGTTCGTGCCGTTGCGCACGGCCCGATGGCAGTTGGTGCAGCCCAACTCGCGAAAGCGCTCCGATCCTACTCGTCCTTGAGGCGAGAAATTGAACGACGCCGCAGAGGCATACATGTCCTTGCCCGAGCGCGCGCGATAAATCTCCATGCCGATGAAACTAATGACTGCAAATACGACGAAAAGTGCGGCAATTCCGAACAAGATTTTCTCGCCCAACCGCAAGCCGCCGCTTTTCATCGTGATACCACCGCCCCTCCGGGAAATCCCTCACCCTCCATCGTCCCCTCGTTTGCGAAGGAACGGACCTTTTGAAGCGCTCGGGGTTCCCTGAGGTAACGGTTCACTCGGTGGTTATAGGAACTTGATGGTCCCCCACCGTGGTGGCCGGCGCCATCGTCAAAAAAGTGGCCAGATTGTCGATATCGGAATCGGTCAAATTCTTGGCCATCGCTCGCATCATCCCGTAGGGATCGTTGGCCCGGCTCTCATCGCGCCAGTTCTTCAGTTGGTTGATCAGATAGACGTACTTCTGCTGGCCGATTCGCGGAAACAGCGGCGCCGCCCCGCGGCCGTTATAACCGTGGCAGGAGGAGCAGGCCGACACCTTGCCCAGCACGCCGTACTTCACGATGGACTCGCCCAGGTAGCGCTCACCGATGGGCGTCCCGGCCTCTTTGAGAGCATTCAGATCGGAGAAATCGGGCGGTCCGTCCAAGGTGCTGACATAAGCCGCCACATCGCGCCGATCTTGCTCGGTGAGGCCGCCTGCATAGACCACCATGACCGCGCCAGCCCCGCTCGGAACGCGCTTGCCGTTCGCGAGGTCGGACAGTTGCTTGACGATGTAGGGATATCCGATGTTCGCGAGCCGGGGAGCTCCCATCGCATCGAGGCCCCAACCGGTGGCGCCATGACACGTCTGGCAGGCGGTGACCGCATCGCCTTTGCCGTTCATGAATATCGCCTTGCCCCTGGCGATCGACGCCTCGGAGAGTTCGGATGGCTCCACTCCCACGCCCGCCTCGCTCGCGCGAGCGGTGTGCGACCCGAAAACAACCATGCCAGCCAGCAATGAAGCAGCCGCCATTTTATTCGTCAATTCACGCATGACCATCCTCAACCCCCTGTCTTCGCCACGCTCCATACTGCGCCGCCCGTGGTGCAGTGCCCTCTATCAGAAGCGGTCGAAGCTTACTACGGTTGCACTTTGGTATCCAGAGTTCGCGGCGCCTCCTGCGCCGATCGCCGGCGCAGCGGAATCGGTATGATAATCTTTCGCGCAACGAGACTCGGGACGAAGGAGCGGCTCGCGTTGTTTACAAGGGCATCGCATGATCGAAACGATTGGTTTCATACTGTTTATATTGGCCGTGGTATTCGTCGCCATGGGGCCGAAGGCTCCAGATAAGAAAGAGAAAGAGAACGATTCCGATATAGACAAGAAATAGTCGGCCGGTGCGGCAGCCCGCGGCCCCGCATCGCCGAAGCAGCGTCGGACTCTACGCCGCAAAGCGCGCGTGGCTGGCGGCTTGGCGCCCTGCCCGGCCGCGTATCATCGAGTACACCCCGGGAGTACACTCGAACCCGGGGAACTTGACGGACAAAATCAGAGGTTTGCCATGACAGCCATCCCAGCCGCCGGCGAAGTTCGAAATCTGCATGTCAACATATCGAAAGTCTCTGCCGGCAGGCCCTTTACGTGGCTGTCACGCGGATGGGCGGACATGCGCAGAAACTGGGGCGCAAGTCTCGGCTATGGGGGACTGATCGTCGGCCTCGGATGGACGGTGCTGATTTTCTGCGGCACTCACCCTTATTACGTGGCTGCGGCCTTTTCCGGCTTTCTTCTCGGGGCGCCCGTCATTTCGGCCGGGTTCGCCGAAATGTCGCGTCGCTATGACGCCGGTGAGGAGGCGACGTTCGACGACTCCCTCGCCGCCTTTTCGCGCAAATCCGGATCCCTGTTGGCGTTCGGCGGCATCCTCGCGTTATTCGCCGTCATTTGGTTTGTGGTTTCGGCGGTCATGCTGGAGACCGTTTTTCACGTGGCTGCGCCGAGCATGCGGGAAACCTTGTACCGCGGGTTTATCGATCAGATGAACCGGGAGCAGGTGGAGGCATATTTCGCCGTCGGCGGGTCGCTCGCCGCCTTGGTGTTCGTGCTCTCCGTGGTCTCGGTACCTCTCATCATCGACAAGGGCGCGAGTGCCGGGCAGGCAATGGCCGCCAGCCTGCACGCGGCGATCATCAATATCCCGGCCATGATCGTATGGAGTGCGCTGATCCTGGTGCTGACCGTCATCGGTTATGCGCCGCTGCTGCTGGGTTTGCTGATCATCGGGCCGCTGCTCGGGTATGCGACGTGGCATGCCTATCGAGATTTGGTCCGTTAGAATCCCAACCAGAGCGACACGTACACGCCGCGCTGCGGCGCTTTGCCGGCAATGCCGCCCAAGTCGGTCCACGCGGCCGTAACTGTCAATTCCTTGAAGGGCCCCCAGGCGAGGAAAACATCCCCCGCGCTGTTTTCGCGGAATGCGCCCAAGTTGTCCGGTTTGTCGCGGTATTCGCCGCCCAGCAAAAACTGCTCGTTGAGCCAGACCGCAGCTGACGCCTCGGGCACGTAGCTGTAGCCGTCGCCGCCGGGGGCGGTCGAACCGAATCCCAGCAGCCCGAACTGGTTGGCGCGGGTGCGCCGCAGAGTGGCGTCTAGAATGACGTTGTGGCCTGCAAAAGCCGCAAAATACACCTTGGTCGCTGAAATATAGAGGTCAACGTCCGATCCGTGGGCGGCGCCCACCGCATGCGGAATCTGGTCGAAATCGAGCGTGTGCTTCCACTGCGCACCCACGGCGACCTGCGGCAGAATCTCATCCGGCGCGAACACCGCGTCGCCGGCCACGCGCACCTTCATGTCCACGATGTCCTGCCCCAAAGTGAGCCCGGGAATCACCGACCCCGCATCAAAGCGTTGCCGCGCGAACGACAACTCGACTCGATCGTCGAAAGCGACGCTGGCGCCGCCGGAGCGCAGCGCGAAATCCTGCGTGTGAACGTAGGTCGCGAAGGCCGTGGCGCCAATTTGATCGTCGGTGCCCAGTCCGCCGATCAGCGCCCACGGGACGAGCCCCCCGCCCGCCGCGCCTTCGATCTGCGTCACGGCGCCGGTCCATTCCAGCCGGTCGCCGGCGCGCGCGCGAACGCCCCATCCGCCCACCAGGAGCGTCAGCAGCACGGCAATGCGTGTCGGTGCAATCACTGCGGGAATTCCGGGGTTGCGGGACGAAATAGCCAGCCTAGAGCCTGCCCGCCAGAAATATTGTGCCGAAGCGCACAGCCCCGCGTGGCAGCCCCGTTTAACCTATCGCTTTATCGGACGCACTCATGACAGCCGTCACATTCCGGAAGTGTTTCATTGCGCTCATCTGTCTCGCCGGTGTCTGTGCGGTCCAGGCTCGAGAGGTGCTGTACGTACGTCTGGGCGGCAATGAGGGCGTAAAACTCATCGCCGAAACCCTGGTCGATCGCGTCGCGGCGGACCCGCTCACGGGCCCAAGCTTTCAGGGTGCCAACCTCAACCGCATCAAGCGGCTGCTCGCCGAGCAGATCTGCGAGCTCGCCGGCGGCCCGTGCCGGTATTCCGGCGACTCGATGAAACAAGTGCATGAGGGCCATCACATCACTCAAGCACAATTTTATCGCGTGGTCGCGACGCTGCGCGACGTGCTGCGCGAACGCCACGTTGACCAGCGATCAACCAATGAGCTGTTGCGCCTTCTGGCGCCGACGAAGCGCGACGTGGTAGAGCCCCCGGAGGGCAGGGGCGGTCCCGCGAGGCTCCCGCCGGCGGCGACCGAGAGCTCGAACGCAGGCCCCGGATGAACCCTCTCGGTTCCCGCGTATGGATCGGGCTCGCTTTCCTCGCCGTCGCGCAGGCCGCGTCCGCGAACACGGTGTCGGTCAACGTCGAGACCACCACGGGCAAGGCCGCGGAGGACACCGTGGTCGTCCTCGATCCGCTCGATGCCGCACCACCACCCGCCCACGAACGGGCGGTCATCGATCAGCTGCACAAGACCTTCGTGCCACGGGTCAGCGTAATCCGCACCGGCACCGTGGTCGCGCTGCCCAACAGCGACAGCATCCGGCATGAAGTGTATTCACATTCGCCGCCGCATCCCTTTCAGGTCAAGCTGTACGCGAGTTCGCACACCGAGCAGGTGACGTTCGACAAGCCGGGACTTTTGGTGCTCGGCTGCAACATTCACGACTCGATGGTGGCTTTCGTGGCGGTGGTCGATTCGCCCTACTACGCCAAAATTCTCGGCTCCGGACAGGCCGCGATTCAGGTGCCGCCGGGCCGCTACCGGTTGCGCGTATGGCATCCGGAGTTGCGGGCGCCGGTCGAATCGCGGCTCATCACGGTGACCGGCGCCCCGCTGACGCTGGCCTTGACCGTGGATCTGGATCCCGCACGCGAAACCGCCGCGGATTGGCCCGAGTAGCCCGGTGTCGCTGCGCACCCGCATCGCCTTGACGTTTCTGCTACTGCTCACGGCGGTGCTGACGGCGGCGCTGGGCGCGGTGTCCATCGCCAATCGGGGCAATGCCGAGCGCGCCGTCAAGCAGCAGCTCGAAAATAATCGCCGGCTGCTGCGGTCCGCAGCGGGGGGAGTTGCCAACGATTCAGCGTTCCGAGATGCGGTGGCGGATCACGATACGGCCACCCTCGTCTCCGTGCTCGCCAATAGCAATGATCGGGTCAACGCTGCCTTGGCGATTCTCACGTCGCTCGATGGCCGCGTAATCGCGGCATCTGGATCGCGCGCTCCTGCCGGCTCGCAGGTTCCAGTCCCGGCACTGCGCCTCGCCGGCAGCGCCGGATCGGGCGTGCCCAGCGTGATGATCGAGGACGGCCGCCTGTACCAGATCGTCGCCGTCCAGGTGACGACGCCGCTGCCCATCGCATGGATCGTCATGGGATTCGAACTCGATCGGGAGGCGGCCAGAGGCTTGGCCAACATCAGGGGCATCGGCGTCTCGCTGCTGACACGCTCCTCAACCGGTTGGCAACAGGTGATGACCGAGGGTGCGTCGAACGTGGCCGCCTCGCCGGCGCTGGCGCAGTCGCTCGCACAACCGCTCGCCGATGCGCGCGTGCCGTTCGAGCGGCTTACGACCATGCTGTTCATCATCGCCGGACTGAGCGTGATCGGATTCGCATCGGCTGCGTTCTGGATCGCGCGCAATATCACCCAGCCGTTGGCTGACTTGACGCACTCGGTCGACAAGATTCGCCTGGGCGCCTACGATGTCCCGCCGAGCCCGCCGCGACGCGACGAGCTCGGCGTATTGGCGGAAGGATTGCAGCTCATGCGGGCCGCCGTGATGAGCCGCGATCAATCCATCCGTCGGCTCGCCTACGAAGACACGCTCACCGGACTCATGAATCGCACCGCCTTCAGCGCCCGTCTCGGGCAAGCGCTGATCGATGGCCGCGGCTCACCCATCGGCATCGCCATGATCAATCTGCACCGATTTCGCCGCATCAACGAACACCTCGGCTACTCGGTGGGGGACGCCGTGCTGACCAAGACGGCGGCGCGTCTGGCGGCCGTGCCGAGCGTGAACACCGCGGTGGCACGCCTCGCGGCGGATGAATTTGCCGCATTCGCCCGCCTGCGCGATGGCACCGATCTGCGCGCCTGGGGTGAATCGCTGCTCGTCGCCCTGTCGGAGCCGGTGCTGGTCGAGACGCAGCCCATCGACATCAGCGCCACCATTGGACTTGCCCTGTCGTTGGACGCGGCGTCCGCGCCGGACGATCTATTGCGCTGCGCCGATTTGGCGCTCGAGCAGGCACGCCGCGAAAAGCGTTCCGTGGCGATCTACGACGACGCCCGCGAAGTCTCCGCGCGCGACCAATTGTCGCTGCTCGGCGAACTGCGGCGCGCCCTCGAACAGGACGAACTGCGGCTCTTCTACCAGCCCAAGATCGAATTGGCGACAGGCCGGGTGGCGGGCGCGGAAGTGCTCTTGCGATGGCAACATCCGACCCGGGGATTGCTCAGTCCGGCCGCGTTCATCCCGTTTGCCGAGCAAACCGGATTCATACGGCGAATCACCCGCTGGACCCTGGATCGGGCCATCGCCCAGGGCGCCGCGTGGCACCGGTCGGGCTCTCCGTTGCAGCTCGCCGTCAATATCAGCGCCGACGATCTCGCCGATACTCAGCTCGCCCGGCGGGTCGCGGGTCTCCTGACGCGTCATCAGCTGCCGCCGTCGCTGCTGACGCTGGAGGTGACCGAAAGCGGTTTCATCGAGGACCCGGTAAGCGCGCTCGCGATGCTCGATGCGCTCGCCCAACTGCGCGTATTGATTTCCATCGACGACTTCGGTACCGGTTACTCATCGCTGAGCCATCTCGCGCGCATGCCGGCCGACGAGGTGAAGATCGACCGAAGTTTCGTGCAAGGATTGGAATCGGATGTCGAGTACGCCGCAGTGGTGCGCTCCGCCATCGACATGGGACACAGCCTGGGTCTCAAGGTCGTCGCAGAAGGGATCGAAACCGAGTTTGCGGCGCAGCGCCTGCGCGGCTTCGGCTGCGACGTGGGCCAGGGCTACCTGTACGCGAAGCCCATGCCCTGCGAGCAGCTGATCCACTGGCTCGATGGCAAGCAGCGGGCCCCCGTCATTGCTATACCGATCGACTTCGACGCCGAAGAGGTCGTGGACACCATTGTTGTCGGCGTGATCAGTTGAGATCGGCCGGTGCGCGATCCCGGCCATTTGACGAAGCCGGGCCGGAAGGTAAAGGGCTCGAGCCAGACCTTCCGCGGGCGCACCCCGCTATTTGCTCATCTCGGCTCGCAAGGCGTCGAGCCCCTGGACGAAGATGCGCACATCCACGTTGCAGGCGACGAACTGATAGCCCCAGTCGAGATAACGCCTGGCATCGGCAACCGTTGTGGCGAGAATGCCGGCGGCCTTGCCGGCGGCGCGTATGGGTGCGACCGCAGCCTTGATGGCCGCCTGCACCTCGGCATGCCCGGGGTTGCCGAGATGCCCCATGGACGCCGAGAGATCCGCAGGTCCGATGAAGACGCCATCGACGCCGGGCACCGCCGCGATCTGCGCAAGCTGCCCGAGTGCCTCCCCGGTTTCCACTTGCACCAACACGCAGATCTCTTGTGCGGCGGTTTTCAGATAGTCGGTCGTCCGACCGAAATCATTGGCGCGCGTCGTGCCGGAAACCCCCCGCCATCCGTCCGGCGGATAGCGGCAGCTTCGCACAGCCCGGAGCGCCTCCTCCGAACTTTGCACGAAGGGCAGCAACAGCGTCTGCGCCCCGATATCCAACACGCGTTTGATGAGCACGGGATCGTTCCACGCGGGCCGCACGACGCAGGAGGCCGGCCCGCTGCTCGCCGCCTGCAGCAGTGGCAGCAACCCGGCGATTTCAACCGGCGAATGCTCCGAGTCGAACAGGATCCAGTCAAAGCCGGATTTGCCCAGAATCTCGGCTGCGAGTGGGCTGCAGAAGGTGCTCCAGATGCCCAGTTGCCGCTGGTCCTGGCTCAGCGCGCGCTTGAACGCATTGTGCGGTGGCGGCACGGCGTCACACGAACTGCACGGCGACACTGCCGAGCGGCCCGAAGTCCGCATGCAGCGTATCGCCCTTTTGCGCCCACACGGGCCGGGTGAAAGAGCCGGAGAGCATCATGTGACCGGGCTCGAGAGTCACGTCGAAGGGCGCGAGCTTGTTGGCCAGCCACGCGATCGCCATCGCCGGGTGCCCGAGCACGCCTGCCGCGAGCCCCGTCTCCTCGATCTCCGCGTTTCTGTAGAACAACACCCCCACCCACCGCAGATCAACGTCCTGCGGCCGCACCGGTCGCCCACCGAGCACCAAACCCGCCGCCGCACCGTTATCAGCCACGGTATCGAAGATCTTTCTCGGATTCTGCACGCGCGCGTCGATGATCTCGATGGATGGCACGACGTAATCGGTGGCGCGCAGCACATCGATCAAGCCGACATTCGGCCCCTTCAAAGGCTCCTTCAAGACGAAGGTCAGCTCCGGCTCCACCCGCGGCACGCAGAAATCCGCATGCCTCACCTTGGCGCCATCCTGGATCAGCATGTCGTCGAACAAATGCCCGTAATCCGGCTCGTCGATTTGCGAGGAGGCCTGCATCGCCTTGGAGGTCAACCCAATCTTGTGGCCGATGAGTCTTTGACCGCGCGCGACCCGCAGCTCCGCCATGGCGGTGGATATCGCATAGGAGTCGGCAATCTCGATGGACGGGAACGTGGTTGACAGCTGCACGCAGGGCTTCTTGGTGCGATCTGCCTCAAGCAGGCTCGCGATGGCCTGCTGGCGCTGATTTTCCGTCAACATAGAACATCCCCCGGGTCAGAATCCCCGCTGATTGTAATGGTTCCGGATCGTGGGTGGACATGCAATTTCACATGCGGCGGTCGGCTTCATCCATGATCAGGCTGACGGCGGGGATCGGAGGGCACGATGGCCGCATTGATTTATTGCATCCCCATGACAGCGATGCCCCGTCGTCCCATAAAAGCTCCTTCGGCCACCAACCCGTTCCCGCTTACACGTCGCCGTAGACCGACAGTTATCAAAATAAAAACCGTTCACTATCATTCGCGCGCGAACTATTTCCAACTCCACCATTTTATCCAACTGAATGCAACGATGCCTATGAACATGCGCGCAAACACCGCGGCAGCAATGGCTGCACTATTCGCAGTTGTCGGAGTTGCCGGTGAGGCAGGCGCCGCGACGCCGACCTTCAGCTCGCCGTGGGTGACCTCGTCGACGCCAAACGAGAGCTTCTCCTGCGGCGCCGCCACGCAGACCACCCAGACGGGTGCTTCGAGCAACTCTCTCTACATCACGGTTCAAGGCAACGACGCCACCCATGTCTACACGTCGGGGTCGAAGTTCACCCTGTCTTTCAAGGACGAATCGAGCAGCGCCGATTACATCGTGTGGAGCGTTGCCGATTACAGCGGCGCGGTTCATGCTTCAGGGGTGATTTCCGTGCCGGCGGGCACGACGACTGCCAGCGTGAACTGCTCGTCCACGCTCGCGGGCTATTTCGCCGTGTCCGCGAAACTGCGTAATTCCGGCGCCACGCAACCTTGGGAGGGCAGCCGGCCCGCGGGCTACGCGACCTTCGGGGTGTTGCCTTACTTGGCGGCCTATGTTCCCGAGTTCATGAGCTCGCTCGATACGCGCCGCTTCGGACTGGTGGGAGCGAGCTGGGAGGAGCCCAGCACGGGATTGCAGCCGTTGAACGAGGACCTCGGCACCACCTGGATCATGGATTCCCGCTCGATGGGCCTCATGGAGCCGGACTACGCCGGGCAATTCAATCCAAGCAAGACGCAGATCGACCCGAGCGAGGAGCTCGGCACCCTCGCCCGGGTCATCGCCATCGACGGATTGCCGAAATGGGAAAGCACCGCGCCGGCGAACGCCACCGAGGGCACGTACCCACCCAAATCGTATGGCACGTACCAGAATTACGTGTCCCTGGTGGGCGAGGAGAGCGTGCGGCTGCATACCGATTACATCCCGAACCAGCATACAAACTATTATCAGGTCACCTGGGAGCCGAACCCGGGTCCCAACACGGAATGGATGGGCACCGATGCGCAGATGGTCGAGCTCTACCAGGCGGCTTATCAGGGCGCACATGCCACCGACCCCGACGCTGCCGTCATGGGCCCCGCTGCCTCCAGCATCAGTCAATGCCTCGCCTGGATTCCGTCCATGGCGCCCTACGGCTGGGCGAACTATGTCGATGCGGTGTCCTGCCATGGCTACTACACGATCGCATCGAGCTCCGCGAAGCCTCCCGAGCCGTACGATCTGCCCGGCCAGCTCCAGCAGCTGCGTGCGGTCATGAGCGCGGCCCATCTGAAGGCCGGGACGAAGCTCATCATGACGGAGACCGGGATCTCCTATCCGATGGGCTCGGTGTATGCGGCGAACTACCCGACCAGTCAGGTGCTCGAGGAGCACGCGGAAGCGCTCGTGCGAACTCATCTCATCATGCTCGGAGAAGGGGTGGACACCACCTACCTGTTCTACGCGGCGGACTTCTTGGAGAACGTTGGTTTCGGCGTGTATTTCAATCTGAGCATGTCACCCAGCCACGATTTCTCGTCCACCAGCATCTCCCCGAAACCCGGCACCATGGCGATTGCGGCGGCCACGAGACTCGTCGACGGATCCCGAACCCTCGGTGCGCTCACCGACCTGCCGACGGACGGATACGGCTATGCCTTCCGGTTGGCCGACAACACGCACGCCATGATTGCGGTCTGGGCGCACAACTCGACATTCGATGCCAGCATCCCTTACGCGGTCCGGGTCGAGCCTCCTGGCACGTCCGGCATAACCGAGATGTTCGATTCGATGGGAAATCCGAAAATGGTGCCCTACTCCAACGGGCTGGTCCAAGTGCAGCTTTCCGAGATGCCCATCTACGTGCGCTCCAGGGACATCGCGGCCGCGACCACCCACATCCGGGCGCCGGAAGGATACGATACCAATTTCTAGTTGGTCGCTCCCGCCAACGAGGATGGATTGCGGCGCCAAACCTCGCCATACTCTCGGTCATCCATTATTCATCCAACGGAATCCGACCATGGCAACGCCTCACCACATCTTTCTTCATCGCAACGCCCGGGCGGAGATCGCGCTGGACGCACCGTGGCCCGGCACGCCGATTTCGGGTGATCCGCACACGGTGACGCTCAACGGCTATGAATCCGAGGACGGCAAACGCTTGATGGGAATCTGGGAATCATCCCCGGGGGTGTGGAAGGTCGATTACAAGGACTGGGAATACTGCCATTTTCTCGAAGGTCGCTGCATTCTCACACCGGAAGGCGGCAAGCCGATCGAGCTCAAGGCGGGCGACGTGTTCGTGATCGAGCCGGGCTTCAAGGCCACTTGGGAAGTCGTCGAGCGGGTGCGCAAGTACTACGTGTTCGTCCTGTCGTGACCTTGCACATGGGGGCGGCGCCAACGATATCGGCACGGCTCGCGTGAAGGCGGCCTGCTGAAGCTTGACCTCGATCTCGGACCATAGCGCCGCGTACACATTTGCCGCCGTCGCTGCGCGGCGCATAGGCCGGAAGCGGAGCGCGCCGCAAGGTCATCCGCTCGATCTCGCTCCAGTAGGGAACCTCTGTTTTCAGCATCCCCGGGAACTGCACGCGCGTGCCGGCAATGACCTCATGGTGCAGAGCCTTGCGCCGATCGACCATGGAGAAGAACGGCAGCAGGGTCATGTCGACCCAGGCGTTGGCGACGAGGAAATCCCGCAGCTGCACCAGCATGCGGACCGACAGGGGGCTCGGAATCAGCGGGACGACGACGGCGTCGGCTGCGCGCAGCACATTCTCGGACAGCAGCGAAATGCCGGGTGGACAATCGAGGAACAGCACGTCGTAGACCTCCCGTAGGCTGCGGCTCATGCGCAGCAGACGTTCCGTCGGATTCTTGCGCGCACTGAGATGCACATCGAAGTGGCGGTAGGAAAAATCCGCCGGCAGCACGTCCAGCCCATCGTGCGCGCTGGCGACGACGAGTTCCGGGAGTTCGCGTTTGCCGGAGACCAGCTTCTTGGCCGACGCGTTTTCCTGCGGTCCGCACCGCAGGACATAGGTGGCCGCGCCCTGCGGGTCCAGGTCCCACAGCAAGGCCCGCCGCCCGCCCGCCGCGCACAAAAAAGCAAGATTCACCGCGGTCGTCGTCTTGCCGACTCCGCCCTTGATGTTGGTGACCGCGACGATCTTCATGCGTGCGCGCAATACTGACACACAATGGGCGGTGAGCGCACCGAGGCGCCCGCCGCGCGCAATCCTGCCGTCCCAGGCGGCCTGCCTCACGCAGCGGCCTTCCAATCAGGAGCCCACCCGGATTTGCCCGGCAAAAAGCCCCGAAGCGGTGAGATTTGCGGACTGGGTAATATATTTCAGCGCCGAATTCCTCAATAATCAGGCGATATTGACCTTGCCATATATGAAGCGCGTCACAGACAAATTGATAGCATTGGGCCGGCGCGAGACCTGGGCGGCGCGTTGCGCGTCGCCAGCGAGGGCCTCGGCCATGGGGCATCGTTCACGCTGGACCTGCCGCTGACATCTCCGGAGAGTGTTTGTGCCTAAAGTCGCCGCCCCGATAAATCGACGGATCCTCGTCATCGACGACAACGCGGCGATCCACAACGATTTCCGCAAGGTGCTCGGCGCGGACGGCGAGGACGCGAGCGCCCTCGCCGCGGCCGAACTGGCGATCCTCGGCGAGGCCCCGCTTCAGGCCGTGAATCGCGGATTCGAGGTCGACAGCGCCTACCAGGGCCAGGAGGGCGTCGCAAAAATCCGGCAGGCGGTGGACGAGGGAAGGCCCTATGCGATGGCATTCGTGGACATGCGCATGCCGCCGGGCTGGGACGGGTTGGAGACGATCGAACGGCTCTGGGGCATCGACCCGGAAATACAGGTCGTCATCTGCTCCGCCCACTCGGACCGCGACTGGACCGACGTGGTGTCCCGGTTGAACAATTCCGATCAACTGCTCGTGATCAAGAAGCCGTTCGAGGCCGTCGAGGTCGTCCAATCGGCCAACGCGTTGACGCGCAAATGGCAGAACGAGCGCATGGTGCGCCGCCAGGTGGAAACACTGGAGCAGGAGGTCACCGCGAGAACCCACGGACTCGAAACCGCAAACAAGCAGTTGCGCCACCTGGCGACCCACGATGCGCTCACCGGTCTTCCGAACCGGGTCTTGATGGACGATCGCATCGGTCAATGCATCGCGCTTGCCGACCGGCAGAAACAGACGTTCGCCGTCATCGTGTTGGACGTGGACCGCTTCAAGATGGTGAACGACTCATTCGGCCACCGCGTCGGCGACGAGCTCCTGAAGGAAGTCGCGCTGCGCCTCAAGGAGGTGGTCCGCGACGTCGATACGGTCGCCCGCCTGGGGGGAGATGAGTTCGTGCTCATCATCACGCAGAGCCCGGAGGCCGATGCCGCCGAAAACGTGGCGGCACGGATCATCGAGGTCATGCAAACTCCCGTGCGCATCGCGGGCATCGACGTTCATACCACGTCCAGCATGGGGATCGCGTTCTACCCGCGGGATGCGTCCACGATCGAGGCCTTGCTGGCGCACGCCGATGCGGCCATGTATTTCGCCAAGCAGAAGGGCCGCAACAATTTCCAGTGCTTCATGCCCCGCATGGACACCGCCACGCAGGAAAAGGTGAGACTGGAAACCGACATGCATGTGGCGTTGGAGCGTGGACAGTTTCAGCTGCACTACCAGCCCAAGGTCAACACCGCCACGGGCGCGATGCATGGCGCGGAAGCCCTGCTGAGGTGGACACACCCGGAGCTCGGCGAGATCCCGCCGTCCAAATTCATTCCCATCGCCGAAGAATCCGGGTTGATCGGTGCGATTGGGGCGTGGGTGGTCCGCGAAGCCTGCCGCCAGGCGCGTGCCTGGCAGGACAACGGCCTGCCGTCGTTGCGGGTGGCCGTGAACCTGTCGGCTTCGCAATTTCGCCAGGGCGACCTCCTCTCGATCATTCGAGACGCTCTGGATACCGCGGGATTGGAGGCACGATTCCTCGAGGTCGAGTTGACCGAAAGCGTGGTGATGAGCGACCCGGAGGAGTCGATCGCGATCCTGGAGCAGTTGAGCGCCATGGGCGTGCTCGTCTCGGTGGATGATTTCGGCACAGGCTATTCGAGCATGAGCTATTTGCGGCGGCTCCCGATCGACAAGATCAAGATCGACCGGGGCTTCATCGGAGAAGTCATGTCACGGCCGGACGATGCGTCCATCGTGCGCGCAATCGTCTCGCTTGCCCACAGCTTGAAATTGAAGGTGGTGGCGGAGGGCGTCGAGTCCGTCGAGCAGTTGGAGTTTCTGAAAACGCTCGGCTGCGATCAATATCAGGGCTTTCACTTCAGCCCGGCGTTGCCCGCGGCGCAGTTCGAGGCGCTGGTGCGCGCCACGAGCGAGGACGACCCCGAATTCACCGAGGCCGAAGCCCAGCGAACGCACAGCAAGCTGGCCGCGTATCGACCGCGGTAAGAGGGCCCCCACAGCAAGTGGCGGAAAGCGGGAATTCCGATGCCGGGAGGCTCGCGCCAGAATCCTTCCTCATCCTTTCTGTGAGGAATTGATCATGAACACACTCATCCCGGTTTGGATTCTGGGCGGCCCCTTTGTCGCCCTGCTGATACTGGCTTTCTCCTTCAAAGGGTCGAGCGCAATGGGCGGATCGTTGCCGCGCCTCCCACCGCGCGACCGCGATTACCGGCGGGAGCGCGACTACCGGCCGTTGGATACTTCCGCACCCGCGCTGGAGCCCATGCATCCCGATGCACCGCGACGCACGGTGTGAGTGGTTGACGACCTAGTGCGGTGACTCCAGCGCGGCAGTCGGCGGGGGCGGCGGCTGGGGCTGGTCGGTAACGCCCGGGGTATAGGGCAGCATCGCCGGCGGCGCCTCGTGCGGCGCCGGCGACTGGCCGGGGGGCGTCGCCGGGGCAAGTCCGCCGATGGGATGCTCTCCGCCGTACAGCTCCGGGTAGTTCTTCGCCATGCTCACGCCGTAGAGCGGCTTGAAGACCCCCTGATGACAGGTGATGCAGGCGATCTTGGGCGCATCGCCCAGGATGCCCAGACGGTGCTCGGGAAACGTGGATGTCAGCGGTACCATGAAACTGTTGTTCAATTCACGGGCCATGCGGATGCCATACCAGGCGGTCACGCGCCGCGGCGTGCTCTGATCCCAGGATCGCAACGCCCGCGTGGTGTGGCAGTAGTTGCAGTTCACGCCGAGCGCCTGCGTGATCGAGATCATGAAGGCATAGGTCCGTTCCGTCTGCTTGATCGAGCTGTAGTCGGCGCCGCGTAACGCCTGGTCCGATTGGACGCGGATGTTGTCGCTGCCGAGCAGATAATCCTTGAAGGGGTCCCCCGGCAGTGCGCTCAATCCGGCCACGGTCGAGGGCTTGTTCTTGCCGGCGTTGCCGGCGATCAGGCCGGTGGCGCTCGACTGACCCGGATTGATGAACCACCGATATTCGGGAACCGGTTGACCGCGGTGACAGGTGTAGCACGTGACGCCGGTTTCACCGACATGCGCGCGCCAGTCCTTGTTGATGTATCGGACCATTTGCAGCATGCGCCGCGCGACGCGTTTGGTGTATTTGGCGTCGCTCGACATGACCGCTTCATGGCAATAGTTGCAGCTCTGGTCGGCAGGGGCCACCCAGGCTGCCATGGACTGCATCACGCGCGTGAACTGCGCGATGTTCAAGTCCTTGAGGACTTGCAGATTCTGGAACACGACCGTGGCCGGCGGCCCGTCGGCATCCGCTGGCGGGATCGGCTCGGGTATCTGGTTCTTCTTGTACTTGATCGCATCGAGGCGCGGGTTGATCACCTGCTCCGTCGCCGATTCCGCGGATTCCGCTCTGAACGGTATCCACCGGAGGGCGCTCCCAACAACCGCTCAGCAATGCGGCACCCACGATCAGCAGGGACGATGCCGTGGCTCGGGCCACGCACACAGCGCTGGAATGATTCATTTTGGAGCTCCCGGAAGCGAGGCAGGGTCGATTACCGGCGGAAACACGTGCGGATACACGGGTGCGACATGATGCTTGACCGCCCACAGATACCAGTTATCGACGACCGTACCCGTGAGCAGGATGCCGATCCCACCCACCAGCGGGCACAGTACGGCGAACCACCACGCCCAGCGATGGATGGATTCCATGGTTGCATTGAAGCCCATGGTCCAGCGCCAGAAAAGCGCCGCCCGTTCGGCGGCCGTGCCGCGGTCGATGATCTGCTCCAATTCGCGGTCGCCGCCCAAGCGGCTCACCGCAAGGATGGTGCCGGCATGCATCGCGAACAACAGCGTCGAGCCGTACAAGAAGGCGATCGACAGGCAATGAAAGGGGTTGTAGAACAAATTGCCGTAACGGATCGAGAAGGAGGCCACCCAATCGAGGTGCGGAAAGATGCCGAACGGCACCGACTCCCCGAAGCTGCCCATGAGCACGGGCCGGATGATGCCGAGCGAGAGCATGAGCCAGATGGCGGAGGCGAACGCCCAGGCCACGTGGGTGCCCATGCCGAGCGCACGGGCGCGGCGATACATGCGCAGCCACCACAGCAGCACGGAGCTGGTGAGAAACAGGCCGGCCAGCAACCACCAGCCGCCGTTCTGCAGGTTCGGAATGTGCAGCCCGTTGGCGGGCGAAGGCGGTTCGAGGGCGAGCCAGGGCAGCTGGCGCACGAACTGCACCGGGTTCCAGTGAACCGAGGCGAACATGTTGAGCCCGATGATCTCGAAGGCGATGAAGCCGCAGATCAGCGAGAGCAGCCCCGTGGTGCCGAGATAGAACGGTCCGATTTGCGCGTCGCCGAAACGTCCGAAGAGGTGGTTGAACCCGCCTCCCTTGCGTGCCCAAACGCCACCCCTCGCCAGCGGCACGCCCGGATACATCGGCGACTCGATCTGTACGCGCGTAAATATATTCTGATATTCAGCCATGTTAGCTCCCAGGCAGTTCGATTCCGATCAGCTCAGCTCAGCTCCAGATCGGCAGATTCAGCCACCAGCCCCACCACTCCGGCCATCCCCGGGTCCAAAACGGGCCGCTGAGCAAAATGCACACCGCAGCCCAGAATCCGGCGCTCACCGCCAGGAACAGTCCCAGACGATGTATCCCGAGCGATCCAATCGAGTAGCCGATGGCGTCGCGGAAGTACGTATTCTCGTGCTCGGTGGTCTGCACGATGCCGCTCTTCGGGTTCGACGACGACAGAATCACCGCGCCGTGCAGGGAGAGCGCCAGGGTGGTCGCGAAAAAGAAGCTCACCGCCAGCATATGCGCGGGGTTGTAGTGGAAATGCAGATACTGGTAGCCCGTGTTGGAAACCCAGTCGAGGTGACTGAAGATGCCGTAGGGAAATCCGTTGCCCCACGCGCCCATCAGCAGCGGGCGGATCACCTCGAGCGTGACGTAGGCGAGGATCGCGAAGCCGAAGGCGAACGGCACGTGCAGGCCGATGCCGAGCTTGCGCGCAATCTCCACCTCGCGCAGCGCCCAGGACACGAACGCCCCGACCGCACAGAGGGTGATCAACTGCCACAGCCCGCCGTCGCGCAGCGGCGCAAGCGTGAGCCCGTACTTGAGGTCGGGAGGGGCGATGTTGATCTGCCACAGGTTCCAGGTGGGGCCGATCGCCGCGCCGTAGACGAGGAGAATCGTCCCCGTCAGCGCGAAGAATATGGCCGACACGCCGAAAAAGCCGACGTAGAAAGGCCCCACCCAAAAGTCGAACAAATCTCCGCCCAGCAGCGTGCCGCCGCGGACGCGATATTTTCTTTCAAAGCTGAGCATGGACATGATGGTGCTCTCTCATCGAAGTTGGGCTTTCGGCGGCGGCCGGTGTCGCGATCCCTGACATCTCGACTCCGACTCGCCGCCGTCAGCGAACAGCGCTACGGTTTGGGCGGTTCCGGCAGCGACGACATGTGCTGCGCAGCCGCCGAGGGCGCGGAATGCCCGCCCAGCCAGTTGAACCTGTCGGTACTCAGCAGGATGAAATGAATCACCAGCGCGAGCACGAACAGGAAGACAAAGAGCGCAATCAAGGCCCTCCGTGGATCGAAAAGAAGCCAAATCCGCCACATTTTTTCATCTCCTGTACGAAACCATGTTTCGAAAACTGCCTCAGATTCAAGGCAGCCTTACAACCACGGCCGCCATTGCCACACGAGAAAGTGCGCAACGATCGCAATCACCGTAAAAATGATGAAGCTCGTCACGAAGATCCCGTGGAACTCTTTTGCCTCGCTTTCGGTCAGTCCCGATAGCGAGCCCCTTTTTTCATCTGCCATACATCACACCTCCACGAACTGGTCTCGCGACCATAAGCCGCACAAGCGGGCGCGGCACCCGGCGTCCGGGCGGTCGGCTTCCCGCCTCGGATGCTCCCTTCGCCCGATCGTCTCGGGCGAATTCCTCATGATTCGATTCGCACGGTGCACTGCGCATCAGGCCGGCTCCGGCTGTCTCGACCTGCGCACCGCCAACGGCAGCCGCTCGATGCCGACGTGATCCGCCCCCGCTTGTCTGGCATCGCGTTCCGCCGCGTCCCGCAGCCGCTTCGCCGCCGATATGCGCACCAGCACCGGCTCCGCGTTCACCAGGTCCGCGAGGGCCTGTTGCGCCTCATCCGTCCAGCGCAACTCGTGGTGCAGACGCGACGGGGTCGCATCCACTTTGTCCAGGTCGCTCGCCAGCGGCAGAATGTTGAACAGCGCATCGAACAGGGCGTTGCATACCTCCTGGACGATGTAGACCGCGCCGCTGTAGCCCATGAACGGCGTGCCCGTGTGGCGCCGGATGATGGCGCCGGGAAAGGAGGCGGGAATGTACATCGCTCGCGCGCCGCTCTCGGCGAGGTACATGCGCTCGTTGAAGCTGCCGAACATGATCAGGGGCGGCGTTTCCTTGATCGCCTTGCGGATCGACTCATTGTCCGGCTTGACCCCGGGGCGCCGTGAGAACGAAAACGCGCACGGCAGTCCCAGTTCCGTCTCGAGAAAATGGCGCAGCCCGCGCGCGTAGGTCTCGGTCGCAACCACTGCAAAACTCGCCGTGCCGAAAAAATCCTGCGTCACCGACCGCCACAGATCCCAAAGGGGCTTCACGGTCGTGTGCTTTTCTCGGTCGATGAACGGCTCGGGGTCAAGATGCAGCAGTTCCCCGAGCTTGCGCAGGAACTTGGTCGTGCTGTGCAGGCCGATCGGCGCTTGTAGGTACGGCCGCTCCAGCGTCTCGCAAAGCAGCCGGCCGAACTCGCGGTACATGCAGATGTTCACGTCCGCATCGATCAGGCGCGGAATGTCCTCGAGGTGGCTGCCGAGCGGGAAGCTCAGATTGACCACGGCACCGATGCCCTCGACCAGGCGCTTGATCTCCTGGAGGTCGCTCGGCGTGTTGAATGTGCCGTAGATGGGGCCGATGATGTTGACGCGCGGCTTGTCTCCCGCGGCGCGCGGCTTGGGCGACGGAATCTTCTTCCTGCCGTACTCGCTCCACAACCAGGTCATGGCGCGATTGGCGCTCTGCCACTGATCCTCGTCGATCGTGCGCGGCAGGAAGCGCTGGATGTTGGTGCCCTCGGGAGTCACGCCGCCCCCGATCATCTCGGCAATGGAGCCGGTCACGACCACGGCCGGCTGCGCGGGGTCGAGCGTGCGATGCGCCCGCTTCATGGCGCCTTCGGTGCCGTGTTGACCGAGCTCCTCCTCGGCCAGCCCCGTGACGACGATGGGCAGCTCATGCGGCGGCAACGCGTCGGTGTAGTGCAGCACCGAGGTCACCGGAAGATTCTCGCAGCCCACCGGACCGTCGATGATGACCTGAAGGCCCTTGATGGCGGTGAACACGTAAACCGAGCCCCAATAGCCGCCGGCACGATCATGGTCGAGCACCAGCATCAGCCCATCTCCTCGGATTTGCGCTTCGCGGCGAGCTTGGCGAGCTGCGCCTGGTAGCGCTCGCGAAACAGCGGATGATCCTGCGGCAAATCCTGCCAGATGCCCGCCGTGTGGCCGGTACCGACACCCTCGAAGAACTCCTTCATCTCATCGAAGCGTGATTGGCTGCCGAGCGCCGCGTTGAGGACCTGCGCCAGGGATCCGGCTCCCGCGCGGCCCATCAGCGGGCGCGCGGAAATCAAATTGGTGAAATACAGGGCCGGGATGGCCATTTCCTTGGCCGCTTGCACCACGGGCGTCGTGCCGATCGCCAGATCGGGCTCGAACTCGTGCATGGCGGCGAGATCCTGCTCGAGTGACGCGCGATATTGCACGCGCACACCTTTGGACTCGAGCCATAGCCGGTCCGGATCCGACCATGCGGTGCGCGGACAGGCCGTCCCGGCGTATCGCACGTCGGCCCCGCTTTCGACCAGCAGCCGGGCGACCAGGAGCTCCGATCCTTCATAGCCCGACAACGTGACGCGTCCCCGGATCGGGGACTGCGCCAGCGCGGCCTTGATGGCCGGCAGGATCTTGTTTTGCGCCGCTGCGATCCGCTCGGCACCGACGCCGCATGCCCGACCGATCGCCTCCAGCCAGGTCGCGGTGCCCTCGTAGCCGACCGGCGCGGAGCCGACGATTTCCCGCCCGGCCGCCGAGAACTCGCGCAGCGATGCCGTATAAAAGGGATGGATGGCGGCGACCACGGCGCAATCGAGCGCCGCATAGAGCTCACGCCATTCGCGCGTGGGCACCACGGGTCCCGCAGCGAGGCCCATGGGCTCGATCATCATTCCGATGCTCACCGGATCGGCGGGGAAAACCTCGCCGAGCAGCGTCACGGTGGGTTGAGTGCGACGCCCGCCGCGCGGTGCCTGGACCGGACCGTTGACGGCCTCGGTGCGCGCATATTTGAGCATCGCTCCCGCGAGCACGTCCTTCGCCTCCGCATGCGTCGGCACGCCGAATCCGGGAACGTCGATGCCGATGATCCGGACCCCGTTGATCTCCTTCGGCAGGAGCTGGAGGGGTACCCCGGAGGCGGTCGGCACGCACAGGTTGATGATGACGACGGCGTCGTAGAGCGCAGGGTCGGCGAGTTTGTACACCGCCTCGCGGATGTCCTCGAACAGCTTGCCGGTGACGAGCGTTTCGGAATTGAACGGCACGTAGCCCACGGTGCGGCGCGCACCGTAGAAATGCGACGTGAAGGTTAAGCCATACACGCAGCACGCCGACCCGGACAGCACCGTCGCCGTACGGCGCATCCGCAGGCCCACGCGCAGCGAGCCGAACGCGGGACACATGCTTTGCGGTTGATCGTGCGGGCCGGCCGGGTAGTCGGCGGCGTACTGCGCCAACGATTCGCTCTTACCGGCGGCAGCGGCCGCGCGGCGCATCTCATCTTTTCCGGCGTGGCAACCCAACCCGTCTGTCCGGGTGGCCGCCTCCTCGATGATGATCGGTGTTGCACTCATGGGTCAGACGGTGTCGTAGACGATCTCTAGTGTGGGTTTCTCGACCAGCGAGCTGCCGCACATGTCCTCATGGGATGCGGGCTCCAGCACGACGTTGCGGCCGACCGCTTCGCTCTTGAACAATCCCAGGAGCGCGTCCTGGGAGAGCGGTTTCGGCCGCAGCGGCGGGGCTTCGGCCACATTGGCCGCGAGCTCCTCGAATAGCGGGCCCCAGGCGCTGCCGGGCCGACCCACGATGTCGTAATTCGCGCTCTTGCGACGAATGTCTTCATTGGCAGGAATCGCGGCCAGAATGGGGATGCCGGCGGCCGCGGCGAAGGCCTGTGCCTCGCCGGTGCCGTCGTCCTTGTTGATCACCAGGCCCGCGACTCCCACGTTGCCGCCGAGCTTGCGAAAATACTCCACGGCCGAACAGACGTTGTTGGCGACATACAGGGACTGAAGATCGTTCGAGCCCACGACGATGACCTTCTGGCACATGTCGCGCGCGATCGGCAGCCCGAATCCGCCGCAGACGACATCGCCGAGGAAGTCGAGCAGCACGTAATCGAATCCCCACTCATGGAAGCCGAGCTTTTCCAGGAGCTCGAAGCCGTGAATGATGCCCCGGCCGCCGCAGCCGCGGCCGACTTCGGGGCCGCCGAGCTCCATGGCGAACACGCCATCGCGCTTGAAACACACGTCGCCGATCTTGACCGGTTCGCCCGCGAGCTTTCTTCTTGGCCGACGTTTCAATGATGGTGGGACAGGCGCGGCCGCCGAACAGGAGCGACGTGGTGTCGCTCTTCGGATCACAGCCGATCAAAAGCACCTTCTTGCCTTGCTGGGCCATCATGTAGGAAAGGTTCGCCAGGGCAAAGCTCTTGCCGATGCCCCCCTTTCCGTAGATGGCGATCACCTGTGTCGCCTTGGTCGGTGCGGCCGTCGCGACGGCATCCGGTTCGACAGCCGCCTCGTCGCGCAGGGTCTGCAGCCTCACTTGCTCGGAACGCAGCGTCGAAAGGGTGGCGGATGAAGTGGTCATGAAAGCGCTCTCCAGTCCAAGATCATCTTCAAGCAGGAGGGATCGGTGAAGGCCGTGCGGTAGGCTTGCACCGCCTCGGTCGCCTCTTGGCGATGGGTGATGAGGCCGCCCAGATCGAGACGGCCCGAGTCGATCAACGCTTTTACGGCGACGATGTCCGCATCGCGCCATTCGGCCGCGACCCGGATCCGCGCTTCCCGCATGAAGGCGGCCGGAAACGCGAAGGACAGCGGCTCGCTGTAGAAACCCGCGAGCACGATCTCACCGCCCGGAGCGAGCCGGCCGATGAGCGTGTCCAGGATCCGGCTGTCGCCGCTCACATCGCAGATCGTTCGATAGTCGCGACGGGCATCGGAGTCAGGGGTGATGACGGTATAGCCGTCGGCGCCCGCCACCCGGCCGGGATTGTGTTCCCAGACGACCGGAGGATGATCCGCGAGCGCAGTCACCAGGCGGGCGATCAATCGCCCGAGTACGCCATGACCGACGATCAGATCGGGATAGCCGGATGCATTCGCCGCCAGCGCGTGATAGGCCGTCGCTGCGAGCGCCAACAGCACCCCCTCCTCGCGCAGATTCTCGCCAATCGTGGTGACCCGCGATCCCGGTACGACCACTTTGGCGGCGGCTCCGCCAAACAAGCCGCGGATCTCGCCGTAGCACTTGGCGCCCGGAACGAAGACTCGCTCGCCGATTTGGCGACCGCTGCGCGCACCGACTTCGACGATGCGACCGACCGATTCGTAGCCGGGAACCAACGGATACCCCAGGCCGGGGAATGGAGGCATGCGGCCGGCCCACAGCAGCCGTTCGGTTCCGGTGCTGATGCCGGTCCACTCGATGTCGACCACCACGTCAGCCTCGCCCGCGTCAGTCAAAGCCAATCGGCTCAGCACCAATTGCTCTGGCTTTTCCAACACGACCGCCAGCGTGGTGCCGTGAGCGTTCATGCGCCGAAAAGGTCGGTCGGGTGGCTCATTCTGAACATAGTGTCACGATACGCTTACTATTTGAGTTGTCAATTTTTATGTACACTTGTCGCGGCCGCTTTTCGGGCAACGATGAGGCGGCTCTGCAATGGCTGACGCGTACGCACGAGATGAGTCTCGGCGTAGCCCGCGGCTTGCAGCATCTGCTGCAGGGTTTGCGGCGTGCGCGGGCGCCCGCGACCCATGGCGAGCAAATAGAACCCAAAATAAGCTTCCGCCACGGGTTCGGCGCCGGGCGTACCCATCATGGGTTCGGCCAGCAGCAACACGCCCTTGGGCGGCAGGGCTCGGCGAGTCGCCCGCAACAAGGCCATGGCGGCATCGTCGTCATGGTCGTGGACCACACGCACCAGCGACACCACGTCGGCGCCGGCGGGCAGCGGCTCGGCCAGGAAGTCTCCGGCATGAACGCGGGCCCGAGATCCGAGGCCCAGGGCTGCGAAGCGCTGCTGAGCG
Organism: uncultured Gammaproteobacteria bacterium; assembly: GCA_963748995.1. Classification (GTDB taxonomy): domain Bacteria; phylum Pseudomonadota; class Gammaproteobacteria; order Steroidobacterales; family Steroidobacteraceae; genus Bog-1198. The sequence goes on from CAVVKU010000014.1 coordinate 144,298, forward strand.
CGATGCGCCACGGGCGGCAGGTCGAACAACACCAACTCCAGGTGAGCGTAGCGCTTTGCGGCTTCGATCAAGAAGCTGCCGTCGCCGCCGCCCACGTCGAGCAGACAACGATGCTTGTTGAGCGGATAAGCGTCCAGGATCTCGTCGGATACCAGCGGCTGCGAGCTCGACATCAAGGTGGTGTAGTCGGTGGAGCACGCGTCGGGAAAGCTCTCCCTCGGCTTGTCGCCGGCCGAGTAAGTCCAGTATCTCGACAATTCCGTCTGTCCCCGCTCGCCGCGCAGCAAGCCGACGGGATCGCGCAGATCCGAGTAGAACAAACTGTGATGCTCCACCATGGCGCCGACCGCGGGATTGCCCACCAGCGCCGCGCCCAGGTGCCCCAGCCCGAAGCGACCCGATGGGCGCCGCTCTACGAGGTGCAGCGAGGCAGCGGCCTCGAGCAGACGCTCCGTGGAATCGAGGGGCACCGCGAGCCGCGCCGCGATCTGGTCCGCCGTCAGCGGTCCCTCCGCCAGCAATTCGAACAGCTTGAGGCGCACGCAAGCGAACAGGATTTGCGAATACACGAAGCCGGCGCACAGATCGAACAGCGCGCGCGCCCGCTTGCGCGCCGTCGGCCGGGTGAGCGTAAAAGCCGCCGCCCAACGCTGAAATTTCGGGTTCGACAACCACCTGTCGCGAACGGCCAGATAGCGGTCGGTCCAGGCCATGGCGCCGACTTCAAGCTGCCGGTCGAGCCAACTCACGCGGCAACAACCGACTGGTTTCACCCAGGATGTGGGAGCGCAAATCCGCGGCTCCGGGACAGCGGGGGATGGTATCGATCGCGGACTGCACCAACTGCTCCAAGCGCGCGACCGCCGAGCCGATTCCCAACCGATGCACCGCATTCGGGCGACCCAAAGCCTGATCCCGGCCGACCGGCTTGCCCGATTCGTGCTCGTTGGAAACGACATCGCGGATGTCGTCGGCGATCTGATAGGCCTCACCGATGCGCTCGCCGAGCGCGTACCACGCGCCCGCATCGTGTCCGGCCGCGCAAGCCCCTGCGGCGGTTGCGGCCGCGAACAGCGAGCCGGTTTTGGCCCGTTGATAGTCGGCCAGAACGATGTGGGCCTCGCATTCCCAAGCCTGGCCGGCGATGATGCCGTGGGGCGCCCCAATCGAGCGGGCTACGATGCCGACCAGCGGGACCAAGCGCGCGGGGACCGCCGCGGCGGCGTGGGCCAGCGCCTGGAAGGACAGCGCGATCAGCGCGTCCCCGGTGAGCACCGCAATGGGCTCGCCGAATGCCTTGTGGACGGAGGGGCGTCCGCGGCGTGTGGCCGCATCGTCGAAGCACGGCAGATCGTCGTGAACCAATGAAGCGCAATGCAGAAGCTCGATCGCAGCCGCAGCGGCACCGGGCAACGCCGCGCTCTCGTCTCCGCAAGCCCGGGCGACCGCTATACAAAGTCGCGGCCGGATGCGCGCGCCGCCGGGAAACACCGCATAGCGCATGGCGGCGAGCAACGAGGGAGGCGCTTCGGGGTCGCGGGCCAAGCCGAGGGCTGTGGCCAGTGATCGCTCGATCCGGGTCATCGCGTCCACAGCAACCCCCTTTGGTAATGTAAACTTTGCTTGTCACATTAAACTGTAATCTAATATAGACATTGAGAAGTGTTCAGTCAACGGCTTTTCCGGAGGACTTTTGCCTAGCGCGCGCGTCGCGGTGATCGGGGCGGGAATGGCCGGCTTGAGCGCCGCCATCGATCTGGCACGCAGCGGTTGCGAGGTGGTGCTGTTCGAGCGCGCCCAATCGCCGGGGGGCAAGCTGCGCGAAATCGCCATTGCAAACTCACGCCTGGACGCCGGACCCACGGTGTTCACGCTGCGCGCCGTGTTCGATCAGCTGTTCGCCGACGCCGGCGACGATCTGGATCGGCGGCTCAAGCTCGTTCCCGCGGAGCTCCTCGCGCGCCACGCGTGGAGCGGCGATGCGCGGCTGGATTTGTACGCGGACCTGGAAAGGACCATCGATGCCATCGGCAGCTTTGCCGGGCTCGCCGAGGCACGCGCCTTCGTGCGCTTCTCGGCGCATGCGAAGCGGGTGTTCACGACACTCGACCGCTCCTTCATGCGCTCTCCCCGCCCCTCGCCGGTGGCTCTCGTTCGCCGGGTCGGTCTCGGTGGCCTTGCGGATCTGTGGAACATCAAGCCCTTCGTCACCCTGTGGCAGGCGGTCGGTGACTACTTCACCGATCCCCGGCTTCGGCAGCTGTTCGGCCGCTATGCGACCTATTGCGGTTCGTCGCCGTTCGCAGCGCCCGCGACTCTGATGCTCGTGGCGCATGTCGAGCAGGCGGGTGTGTGGTACGTCGAGGGCGGCATGCACCGCCTGGTCGAGCAACTGGCGGCGCTCGCGGGGCGTTGCGGCGTCACGCTTCGCTGCGCGACCGAGATCCGTGAGATCCATCTGCACCGCGGTCGGGTGAACGCGGTGGAAACCGCCGCAGGCGAACGGCTCGCGGTCGATGCCGTGGTCTGCAACGCCGACAACAATGCGCTGGCGACGGGCCTGTTCGGACCCGGCGTCTCGCGCGCCGTGCGCGGCACTCCCGCCGCCGCGCGCAGCCTTTCGGCCATCACCTGGAACCTGCTCGCGCGCACCGGCGGCTTCGACCTCGCGCACCACTCGGTGTTCTTCAGCGCCGATTATCAGGCGGAGTTCGACGCGATCTTTCGGCGCGGCGAAGTCCCATCATCTCCCACCATCTACGTGTGCGCGATGGACCGGCAAGACGCCGGCCGCCCGCCGTCGGGACAGCCGGAGCGGCTATTCTGTTTGATCAATGCACCCGCGACGGGCGACACCCACGAGTTCGACAAAGCGGAGATCGAGTCATGCGAATGCCGGGTATTTCAATTGCTGACGGAGTTCGGTCTGCGCGTCGACCGGCAGATATCGGCCACGAAGACGACCAGCCCGGCGGACTTTCATCGGCTGTTCCCGGCGACGGGCGGGGCCCTGTATGGGCCGGCATCACACGGCTGGCGAACGTCGTTCAGCCGCGCGGCCTCGCGCAGCGCAATTCCGGGTCTGTACCTGGCGGGCGGCAGCACGCACCCGGGTCCCGGGGTGCCGATGGCGGCGACCTCGGGCCGGCTGGCCGCAGCTGCCATCATGACGGACTTCGCTTCGATTGCCCGGTCCCGGACGGCGGCTATGTCTGGTGGTACATCGATGCGCTGAGCGACGACGGAGGGCACGGCCTGACGTTGATCGCATTCATCGGAAGCGTCTTCTCACCCTACTATGCGTCGGCCCGGCGGCGCGGCCGCCCGAACCCGATGAATCACTGCGCGCTCAACGTGGCACTCTATGGACCGCGCGCATCGCGTTGGGCGATGACGGAACGCGGCGGCGCGCGCGTCGCGCGCGAGGCCTCGGCGCTCGGCATCGGCCCGAGCGCACTGGAGTGGATCGATGATGGACTGACGCTCGACATCAACGAGGTGTGCGCGCCGCTTCCGCGCCGGGTTCGCGGCAAGATCCGCTTGCAGCCGTCGGCGCTCGCAGAGCGCAGCTTCCTCATCGATGCGAGCGGGCGGCATCGATGGACGCCGTTCGCGCCGTGTGCCCGCATCGACGTGCGGCTCGAGGAGCCGAGGCTGCGCTGGTCCGGGATCGCCTATTTCGACTCCAACTGCGGCGCCGAACCGCTCGAGGAGGCGTTTCGCAGTTGGACGTGGTCGCGCGCGAGCGTCCCCGGCGGAACAGTCGTGCTCTACGACGTGGCGCCGCGCAGCAACGCACCCTCATCGGATGTGCCGGGCTGCGCGCTCGCCCTGCGCTTCGGCCACGACGCATCCGCCGAGGCCATCGACCTGCCGCCCGTCGTCCAATTGCCGGCGACCGGCTGGCGCGTTGCGCGCCGGACCCGCGCGGACCTGGGCTACGCTGCGCGGGTCGTGCAGACGCTGGAGGATGCGCCCTTCTACAGCCGCTCGCTTCTGGACACGCATCTCTTGGGCTCGGTCGCGCCCGCGATCCACGAAAGCCTCGACCTCAATCGATTCCGTGCGCGCTGGGTGCAGTGCCTGCTGCCGTTCCGCATGCCTCGCGCGCTCGCTTGAGCGCTTGCTCGAGTTACGAGAGGTTGACGGCCTCGGCGGCCGCCCGATCGCGGCGTTCCAAGCGGTCGAACAAATTGACCAGCCACGCCACTCGATCCTCGATCCGCGGCCAGCGCGCCCGCTCGCGGGCCGTGTCCGCAGGAGCCGGCGCCGCCAGAGGCGCGGATACGAACGCGTCCAGAAGAAACGCGGCCTCGGGCATTTCATCGAGGGCCGCGGCCGGTGACCGGCGTTTCGCGGCCACCCAGGCGTCGGCGAGGATTCGCCCCTTGCGCCGTCGGGGCACGACCGCACGCTGACTCACCGAATCGTATCCGTGTCGTGCCACTTCGTGCCCGATCTCTGCATACAGCAGCCGCGCCGCATACATGCCCGGGCGGCAGGCCTGCGGCAGCCGCGCAAGGCCCGAGTCGCTGCGCTCGTATAGCACCTGCGCCTCGGCCAGCAAGCGCTCGATGACACGCGCCAACGGGCGGCTGAACTCGGGGCGCGCGAGCCAGGCATCCGGGTCCAGCCCGGCCTCGCGCATCCAGCGCAGCGGGAGATACAAACGGCCATTGCGCGCATCCTCGCCCACGTCACGCGCGATGTTGGTGAGCTGCATGGCAACGCCGAGATCGCAGGAGCGCGCGACGATGTCGCGGTCGCGGACGTTCATGACCATGGCCATCATGGCGCCCACCGTGCCGGCAACGCGCACTCCGTAGGACCTGAGCGCAGGCAAATCCTCATAGCGACGGCCGATCGCGTCCCACCCGAACCCCTCGAGCAACGCCAGGGGATATTTCTTGGGGATTGCGAAATGCCGCGCACAATCGGCGAAGGCGCGGTCGGCCGGTTTGTCCTCGGGCAGGCCGGCGTAAATCAGGTCGAGCCGGCGGTGCAGCTCGCGCAGGGTCGCTCCATGATTCGTGCCGTGATCGATGGCGTCATCGGCCATGCGACAGAATGCATACAGCGCGGCGGCCGGCTGGCGCACGGCCTGGGGCAGCGTCAGCGAGGCGGCGAAAAATGTCTTCGACCCGCCGCGCAACGATGCGCGGCATGCGGCAACGTCGGCGACCGACGCAAGCGGGCTAGCGTTTGAACGATGCGGCATCGGGCACTACTGTATCAAGAACGCGGGCTGAAGAAAGCACGCCGGGAATGCCTGCGCCCGGATGGGTTCCCGCGCCAACGAGGTAGAGTCCCTTGAGCTCCTCGCTGCGGTTGTGCGGCCGAAACCATGCGCTTTGCGTCAACTCGGGCGCCAATCCGAAGGCGGCGCCGAAGGGAGCGGACAGCCGGTCGCGGAAATCGAGCGGCGTCATGATCCTGGATGTGACGACGTGCCGCTCCAGATCCGGAAGCAGGGTATCGCTCAAGACACGGGCGATCGACCGCCGATAGGGCTCGGCCGCGCTCTGCCAATCGGTCTTCCCGCCGAGATGGGGGACCGGGGACAGGACATAAAACGCGTCACATCCCGGCGGCGCCAGCTTGGGATCTGTCGCGGTCGGCCGGTGCAGATACAAGCTGAAATCGTCCGCCAGCACTTTGCGGTCGAAGATGTCGCGCAACAGCTCGCGATAGCGCGCGCCCACCAGAATGGTGTGATGCGCCACCTCCGGATAAAGCCGATTCGTGCCGAAATACCACACGAAAAGACTCATGGAGTGGCGCGCACGGGCAATTTTCCGGTCCGTCCAGCGTCGTCGCTGCGACGCAGGCACCAAGTCGGCATAGGTCGCCACGGAGTCGGCGTTGGAGACGACGATGTCCGCGCCGATCCGTTCGCCCGACGCGAGCCGCACCCCTGTCGCCCGGCGCGCCCCCCTCGCGCCGCCCTCCGACACGGAGATCTCGGCGACTTTCGCCCCGTAGCGCACTTCACCGCCCTGTCCGCGAATCAATCCGACCAGACCCTCGACTATCCGTCCCGTGCCGCCGATGGCGAAGTGCACTCCCCAGCGCCGCTCGAGAAACGCGATCAAGCCATAGACGGACGTGGTGTTGAAGGGATTGCCGCCGACGAACAAAGGGTGAAAACTCAAGGCGAAGCGCAGCCGGGAATCCTTCACGAACGATGCCGCCAGACCGTGAATGCTCCGGTAGCTGCCCAGGCGCACCAGCTCCGGAGCGAGCCGGACCATGTCGAACCATGAATCGAAGGGCACGTGCCCGAGGCGCTCGAAGGCCACCTTGTAGATGGCCTCGCTCGCCGCGAGAAAACGGCCGTACCCGGGAAGGTCACCGGGAGCGAGGCGGTTGATCTGCGCGGCCATCAGCGCATCGTCGTTGCCGCAATCCAGAACGCTGCCATCGAAAAAACGGATGCGGTAAAACGGCTGCAGCGGACGCAGATCCACATCGTCGGCGAAGCGACGGCCGCACATCTGCCACAGCTCCTCGAGCAGGAATGGCGCGGTGATGATGGTCGGACCCGCATCGAAGGTGAAGCCGTCCTGGCGGAAGACATAGGCGCGCCCGCCCGCGGCGTCGAGCTGTTCCAGCACCGTGACCCTGAAACCGCGCTTCCCCAGGCGGATGGCGGCAGCCAGTCCGCCGAATCCCGAGCCGATGATCACGGCGTGCGGACGGGCGGGATTTCAGCGGCACGGCAGCGGATCCGGCCGTCGCCCGGCAAGCGCGCAGATGCTGAGGATCTCACGCGCCACCAGCGCGGGATCCTCCTCGTGCGCCAGATGCCCGAGGCCGGCGAGACGGTGGATTTCGGCGGTGGCGACCCGTTGCTTGACCCATTCGGCCTGCCGCGGAGGCACCGCGCGATCGTTCTCGGCGACGATCAACGCCAGCGGCGTCTTCAGCTTCGGCAGCTCGCGCTCGAAGCCGTACAGATCCCAATTCGCCATCATGGCGAGGGCGCCCGCGACATGCCGCGGCTCGCGCACCAGCCGCCTGTAGAGCTCGATGCCTTCGGCATCGAGCTGAGAACCCGTGCCCGCAATCATGCGCGCGACGCTGGCCGGGCTGTTGGCGCTCCAGGACAACAGTCGCGGAACGAGAGGAGCGCTCGCCATCAACCGTGCGATCGGCGAAAACAGCGAGCCTGCCGCGCCGGCCGGCGGCATGAAGGCGCCGTTCTCGCTGATCAGCACCTGAGGGGTGATGTGTCCATCCAACGCCATCCGGCAAAGAATGACCGCGCCCGCGGAATGACCGACGCAATATCTCACATCGGCCTCGAGCGCACGCATCAGCGCCGCGAGACCGTCACCCATGCCGGCGATCGACATGCCTGCGCCGGACGCCGAATCGGTGAATCCATGCCCCGGCAGATCGACCGCCAGCACGGTGTAGTGCCGGGCCAAAAGTGGCATGACCTTGCGCCAGGAGTGGGTCGATGCGCCGGTGCCATGGATGAGGAGCATGACCGGGCCGCAGCCCTGCCGCTGCACGTGCCAACGCAATCCGCCGGCCTGCACGAATCGGCTCGACTCCTGGTTCGGCCAGGTAGGCCGCTCCCACACATCGGCACCGTTGCTCGTCAGGGAGCCACTTTCTGCATGAGCCGCTCAGCGCGCAGCACGTGTGGTCGCAGCGCTCACCACGCTCGACAGCGCGCGCGCGTCGGCAAATGGGAGCGGCAGATACTCGGCATGCATGGCGGTCGCCACCTCGGCGGCTGCCGCGCTCGGCCGCGGTGATGTATCGATGAACAAGGCCGCAATCCTCGAGCATCGCAGGCGCCGCGCCGCTTGAAGGGCGTCCGCATGTGCGGCGTCACGGCCGCCGGAGCCGTCGAGCGCCACATTGGCGCGTCCATCCGTCAACAGCACGAGCAGCGGGGTTTCACCGCGCCGCTTGGCCTGTCCGCCGAGCAGCGCCGCGCACTCGATGGCCGAAGCCAGCGGTGTTCCGCCGCCGCCGGGCATGCCGGCGAGATTGCGCTTCGCGCGCACCAGCGAACGGGTCGGCGGAAGCAGTACATCGGCGCGCCGTCCGCGGAACGAGATCACCGCCACCAAATCTCGTCGCACATAACAATCCGCGAGCAAAAGCTCCACCGCCCCCTTGGCCTCCGTCAAGCGGTTGAGCGCCGATGAGCCCGACGCGTCGACCGCAAAGATGGTGAGCGTCTGCGATCGCCTCAGGTAGCGGGTGGTGCGAAAATCTCCGGGCTGGATCAGCACCCGGCTTTTCGCCGCCGACGTTCGGCCGCGCAGGCGCTGCCAAGGCGCCGCGGCCCGCAGGGTCTCCATGACATTCAGCCGCGCGTGGCCGCGCGACGCTCCGACTTGGACCCCGGCGGGCCGGCCGCGGCTTCCGCCGGTTCGCAGCGCGCCGGCGCGCCCCGGCGCCGCAGGGCCGCTGCGCGCCGCCGCCTCGATGCGCAGCCGCGACAGCAAGCCGCGCGGAATTGCGGCACGCGTCGCGGCCAGGATGACATCGTCGGGCCGCGGCGCCTCTTCCTGGGCGCCCGTCTCCGTCCCGCCGCGTTCCTCAGGCGACGGGGAGTGCGCCGGCTGATCGTCGCGTGCGGCGCCGGGCGGCGTCTCTGCGTTCGGCGCTTCTGCATTCGGCGCTTCTGCATTCGGCGGCTCCGCAGTCGGCGAGTCGTCCCGCTCCTCGCTCGATGCCGGATTCGGCACGCGCGTGGCGCGCGGCGCGAACACCAGCCGACCCGCCGCAACGGCGTCGTCGGTACAGACGCGACTGCGCCCGTCGAGGGCCGCCATGGCCCGCGCGGCGCGCAGCGCCAATATCGACACGCGCGGCGACCCCGCGCCCAGCGCGAGACCCGTGCCGCAAAGCGCCGCGACCAGGTCGGCTTCGATCTGCACCTGCGGGAGCAGGCGCCGCGCTTCCTGGACCTGCTCGCGATCATGCAGCGGCAGCAGGCATGTCCGCAGATCGAAACCGTTCAAATCCACCAGGAACGCCAATCGATCGAGCAGCGATGCCGGCACCCGTTCCTCATCCATGCTTTCGTCCTGGAGCACCAAGCCCAGCCGCGCAGGATCGGAAATCAGCACGCCTTCCCGCTGCGTGATCACCGCGCCGCCATCGAGCACGGCGTTCAGACACGCAGCGGTATGCGCCGACACCCGCTCTGCCATGCTGAGGATGACCACGCCGCCATGGGCGGCCGCCAGCGCGCCGCGCTCCGCGATCGGCCGATTGGCGGCGAGGGTCGCGGTCAAATCCAAGCCTCCCAACAATCTGCCGTCGCTGATGTTGAACGGAATTCGGCGCACCGGATCGCCGGCCGGAAGCAGATCGCGCAGCATCTCCAGCCATTGCCCGCGCGCGGGTTGCACCAGGGAGCGCAGGCACACGCCGCCGAGACCGGCAGGGTCCACGGCGAACAGCGCCGCCGCGCAGGCCGCATCTTCCGCGGCGCTCATGCCTCGAGCGCCTCGTGCACGGCGCGATCGATGCGGGCTGCCGAGCCCGATTCGTCGAGCGGGTCGCGCCGCAAACGATGCCGCAGCGCCGGAGCGGCGATGCGCCGCAAGTGCCCCACGGCAACCGCCTCCGCCTGTTCGAAACTCGCCAATGCCCGCGCCGCGCGCATCAGCGTCAACTCGGCCCGCAGGCCGTCGGTACCCAATTGCATGCACAGCCGCGCCGCGCTCTCCATGACGGCATCGGGCGTCGACATGCCTGCCAGCCGTTCGCGCCCTGCGACGATGCGCCGGCGCAGAGCCGCATCGGCTTTTTTCCACTTCGCGACGAACCCGGCCTTGCCGCGCTCGAATTCGTCGCGTCTTTTCACCACTTCGATCCGTTCGCCGAGCTGCTCCGGCGTCTTGATCTCCACGGAGAGACCGAATCGGTCGAGCAACTGCGGCCGCAGCTCGCCCTCCTCCGGATTGCCGCTGCCGATCAATACGAACCGCGCGGGATGTCGCACGCTCAAACCCTCCCGCTCGACCAGGTTCTCGCCCGACGCCGCGACGTCGATGAGCAGATCGACGAGATGATCTTCGAGAAGGTTGACCTCATCGATGTAGAGAAATCCGCGATTGGCGCGCGCCAGCAGCCCGGGCTCGAAGGCCTTCACTCCCTGCGACAAGGCTCGTTCCAGATCGAGCGCGCCGACCACCCGGTCCTCGGTCACGCCGAGCGGCATGTCGACCACCGGAACCGGGACTGACCGCACCTTGAGTGTGCCGGCGGCCGCCCGCTCCCCGCATTCGACGCACCACGCGTCGGGCTCTGCCGGATCACAGGCATAGCGGCAGCCGACGACGGCGCGCATGGGCGGCAGCAATGCGGCCAGCGCGCGAATGGCCGTGGATTTACCCGTGCCCCGGTCGCCGAATACCAGCACCCCGCCGATGCTCGGGTCGACCGCCGTGCAAATCAGCGCAAGCTTCATCTGTTCCTGGCCGACGATGGCCGAAAACGGGAAAATGGGGCGTGCGGCGATCATTCAGCAGCCCACGCCTCATAGCGCTGGACGAACTGTGCCGTCATCTCGAAGTGCGGCAACGCCCCCGTCTGCAACACCTCGATGGTCCAGTTGGGCCGGCCGGCCACCTGGCTCAGACCGCGGTAATCGACGAAATCCCCGCGCACGCCATGCGCGACCCAGACCGGATGCGTGAGTTGTTGGTACAGAGTGCCGCTGTCCCCGCTGAACAGGAACCCGCTCAAAAAGTACAGCGGCGCGTGTTCCGCTCCCATGGCGCGGGTGGTCAGGTAGTCGTAGTCGAGCAGGCCTTCGTCGATATTCTTCGAACCCCAGGTGCGGCGCAGGAAATAGCGGATGACCCCGCGGCGCGTCAGCAGACGGAACAGGTTGCGACCCACCGAGGGCCGGTTGAGCACGGCGATGACGCGCGGGATAACCGCGCGTGCTGGCCGGCGGCCCCTGCCTCAGGGGTAGGCGGTTGAAACCGGTCGGGCTCACGAAGGCGAGGCTGCGGAAGGCGCCTGGATCCTCCACCGCCGCGCGCGCCAGGAACTCGCAGGACAGCGAGAGCGCCATCGCGTCCACGGGCTGGGCCCCATGTTTTTGGCGGATGACGGCCAGAAGCGCGTGAATCGCGTCCGTCATGAGGCGCGGCGTATATTCCCGCGCCGAACGATCCGATAACCCGTAACCCGGAAAGTCCGGCGCATAGACGGGGCGTTCGCGGCTGTAATGCTCGAACAAGGGCTTCATTTCGTAGGCCGAAGCCGCTGCGTTGATGCTGTGAAGCAGGAGCAGCGGTCTTCGCGGGACGCGCTCGTCACCGCGTGCAACTTCGTACCACGACAGCCGCCCGACGCGCGGGTCGTCCAAGGAATACACCGAGCCCGGCAGGGCCGGTGGGATGACCGGCGCATGCGACGATGCGGCAACGTTCACGATGGACCGCCTTGCAGTTGCGGGCGGCGCCGCAGCCACAGATCCCCGACGTGGAAACCGAGCGCGATCAGCAGCCAAAGGGCGACCGGCTGCCATTGCGACCCGCGCAACGCGGCGCGCAACGCCAACAGCAATGCCGCTCCGGCGCCGAAATTGACCACGACATCGCGCGGTCGAAACACGCGCGCTCCACGTTCGCGGACGAGCACCAATGCGACCAGCTCGATCAGCATGAAAGCGAGGACGGCATCCACCACCCGGCCGCTGGAAAAAAAACTGGTCATCGGTGTGGAGCTTCAACGGCGCCGAAGTGCCGGGCGCCTCGCGCCGATCATGCGCGTGCGATTCCCAGCAGATGGGCGAGATCCTTGGCAAAGATGCGCGCATGCGTGAACGGCTTGGCCCGGACCAGTTTCTTGTGCATGTAAGCCTGCCACGTCAAGCGCTGCACGTCCGGATCGCGGCAGATGTGCACGAAGCGCTCGCGGCGCTTGTCCGTGGAATACCAAAATCGCTGCATGATTCCCAACACCCAGAAGACCATCCCGTGAGCCTTCATGAACTGCCGCCGCGCCGCCCGTAAAGCACGAACATCGCCCGTTTCGAGCAGTTGAACCACGGCGGCGGCGGCAAACCGGCCGCCCGCCATGGCGTAATAGATCCCCTCGCCCGATGCCGGCGCCACCACACCGGCGGCGTCGCCGGCGAGCACCACATCGCGGCCATTGTCCCAGCGCGGCAACGGCTTCATGGGAATGGGCGCGCCCTCGCGGCGGATCGTCTCGACGCCGGAGAGATTGGCGAGCGCGCGCAATTCAGTCGTTGCGACGCGCAGCGAAAAGCCCTTGTGGGCGCTGCCCACGCCGACGCTGGCGGTCTCGCCGTGGGGAAATATCCACGCGTAAAAATCCGGCGACAATTGGCCCTGGTAGAACACATCGCAGCGGGTGCCGACATATTGATCGCCCGTGACCTGCGGCGCGCGGATGATCTCGTGATAGGCCGCAACGTACCGAATGCGATCCGCCCCGGGCACGCATTGCCGGGCGACGGCCGACCGGGCGCCATCGGCGCCGATGACGGCCCGCGCACGCACCTGATGCGCAGCCGAATCGCTGCGGTAGTGAACCACTGCCATGCCTGCGGCGTCGCGCGTGATCCGCTCGAATGTGCCGAACCGCAAATCCGCACCCGCGCCGCGAGCCCGCTGGCGCAGCCAGTCGTCGAAGGTCTCGCGGTTCACCATCCCGACGAAGCCGCCATCGATGGGCATGTCGACCGCCACCTGCTTCGGCGAAATCATCCGTGCGGACTTGATCTTCGCCACCAGCAGGGAATCGGGGATTTCGAATTCCTCGATCAGTTTGGGCGGTATGGCCCCGCCGCAGGGTTTGATGCGCCCCGCTCGATCGAGCAGGCACACCGTGCGGCCGTGCCGTGCCAGATCCGTTGGCCGCGGTGGCGCCCGAGGGACCACCGCCCACCACCACCACGTCGAAGGTCTCGATGGAGTCGTTCATGCGGTCACCGCCGATGAGGTTGGGGACGAAATTCTTGAGCCCGTGCGGGCCCTGACCGCCAAACCGGCGGCTGCGAGGAACAAAACGGCCTCGACGCAGAAGACGATGGCAAACGCAGCCGTCGGCGAGCCCAGCAGCCAGCGGAACGAGTCGACGATGGCGGTGCCGAGAACGCCGCCGAAGGCGAAAGCGATGGCCTGCGCCGCACCCCACAGCCCCATGCGCACGCCGGCATTGCCCGAATCGCCGTCATGCGCGAGCTCCATCATCGACCCGATGGCCGACACGGCAAACACGCCGTTCGATACACCGAGCGCGAGCACCGACAGGCGCAGCGGCCAACCCGGGCCGACCAGGCTGGCAACACCCAGGCACGAGAGTGCGGCTCCGGATGCGCAGCAGCCTCCGACCAGCCACTGCCGCAGCGAACCGAAACGACGGCGGCCGCTGCAGAGCAAGCCGACACCGATCATTCCGATCAGCGCCGCACCGTGCCAGGAACCCGATAGTTTGGCGGACTCCCCCAAGGTGTAGCCGAATATCAGCCCGCTGAACGGCTCGAGCAGCAACTCCTGGGCGCTGTAGGCGAGCATCGAAACGAACACGAACAGGGTGAACGCACGTGTCGGCGGATCGCGCCAGACCCGATCGAGGGCCGCGGCGAATGAACTGTTGCGATTCGCGGCGCGCGGCGCGGCCTCTGCAGGGCGCCGCCTGCCCGCGCCCTCGACATCCCACACGGCCGCGAGCGCGATCAAAAAGGCGGCCGGCGGCCGCGATGCCGGTGACCTGAATCAACCGCTGCGGCGAGAACGGATCCAGAAAATGGCCCACCACTCCCGACGTCACCGCGAAGCCGGCTATCATCAATATCCACATGATGGTGGCGGCGGCCGCGCGGCGCCGATCGTCCACGCGCTTTGCCATCAGCACCAAAAGCGATGTCCCGGCGGCCGCGACGCCCATCCCCACCATGGCATAACCGACGATCGCAAGCGCCAGCCCCACGGCCGTGTGAGGCGTGCAGCAGCACGGTCGCGATCGAACAGAGCACGCCGCCGGACGCAAGCAACGCCATCCCGCCGATGATCCATGGGGTTCGGCGCCCCCCACGATCCGAGCCGTAACCGAAGCGCGGCCGAATGAGCTGAACCGCGTAATGCAGCGCGACCAACACCCCCGGCAGCAGCGCCGGCAGGGCGTACTCGACCACCATCACCCGATTCAACGTGGAGGTCACCAGCACGACCACGGCGCCGAGCGCAGCCTGCACCAGCCCGAGACGAAAGATCCCGGGCCAGCGCAGCGGGGCCTCGTTCAGGTCGGGTGCGCTCATGCGGCGAATCCCTTCAGTGCGAACGCGCTGATGAGCATGCCGGTGACGTACAGGCTGACGCCGGTGCCGTTGTACCAGGGCGCCCGGCCGCGGGGATCGACCAGCAGGCGCCGCATCAACACGAGTTGTGCGCCCAATAAAGCGCCGATGGCCACCGCCTGATGAGTGGCGCCCCACGCCGTCAACAACGCCACCACGACGAACTGCGGCAATGCCATGGCGACGCATGCCACCTCGGCGGCATGTTCGGCGCCGAGACGCACCGGCAGCGAGCCGACTCCCCAGCGTTTGTCACCCTCGATGGATTTGAAATCGTTCAAGGTCATGATGCCGTGCGCGCCGAGGCTGTACAGCGCGGCAATCGCGATGATCCTCGCCGACGGCGTGGTCCCCCCGGCCATGATCGCCGCGCCCGTGACCCACGCAAATCCCTCGTAGCACGCCGCGCACGCCAGGTTTCCCCACCAGCCGTTTTGCTTGAGCCGCACCGGCGGCGCGCTGTAAGCCCAGGCGAGAAGCAACCCCAGGGCGGCTGCGCAGAACACCCAGGTACCCAACGCGGCGGCGCAGATCAGGGCAAGCAGGGTCCAAAGGATCGCAACCCCAAGCCCCCAATAGCCGGGCATCCGGCCGGACGGGATCGGGCGGCCGGGCTCGTTGACGGCGTCGACGTGCCGATCGAACCAATCGTTGACCGCTTGACTCGCCGCGCACAGCAGCGGTCCGCACAGAATCATTCCCACGAGAATGACGCCCCAATGGCCATGCCAGCCGACACCGGAGGAAACCGCGCCGCAGGCGAACGCCCACATGGGCGGAAACCAGGTGATCGGCTTGAGCAGCTCGAGCACGACGGCAGGCGTCGGGAGGTCGGAGCTCAATACGGTTTCAGCCGATCTCGACAAGGGGGCCCCGCCTATTCGGTTTGATCGCTCTCGGCCGAGGCGAGTTCGCCGAGACCATAGCGGCGCAGCTTCGCATACAGACTTTGGCGGCTGAGACCGAGGATGTCGGCGGCCGACGCGCGATTGTCGCCGGTGATTTCCAATGCCGCTTCGATGCACAGCTTCTCGATCATGTCGGTCGACTCGCGCACCAGATCCTTGAGCGGCACGCGTCCCACCAGTTCGGTGAGCTGCTCGACGGAACGGGGCTTGTCGCGGCTGACCTGCCGGTCGAAGATCACCCGTTGGCCGACATCTCGAATGGTGAAGCCGAAGCACGGCTCCTCGCCATTCACCACGGATACCGCGCAGATCTCCACATCGCTGCTCGAGCCATATTCGCCGCGCAATTGAGTGGCGAACAGCCGCAATACGCCGTGCTCGCGCAGCTGTGCCGTCAGCAGGCTGAAATCCACTCCGGGGCGGCCCAGCCAGCGCTCCAACGGCTCGTTGCGGGCCTGCTCTTCGGTCGCGAGCTGCACCAGATCCAGAAAC
Organism: uncultured Gammaproteobacteria bacterium; assembly: GCA_963748995.1. Lineage (GTDB taxonomy): Bacteria > Pseudomonadota > Gammaproteobacteria > Steroidobacterales > Steroidobacteraceae > Bog-1198. The sequence goes on from CAVVKU010000014.1 coordinate 160,012, forward strand.
GCCCGGTTCGTGAATACGATCCGGCCGTCCAAATCGGTGACGACGAAGCCTTCGGGAGCGCTCGCGACGATTTCCAATACCTTCGAATCCTGCGTCAGCGTCGTCGAGAGATGCTCGGCCGTCAGCGGCGTCAATCTGATCAGGAAAAAAGACGAGCGCTCCTCGCGAAACAACGACGCCGATGCACGAAATTCACGGGTTCCATCCGCCGAGCTGACCACGATCTCGCTGGTGCGGCCGGTCGCCTGGACCGCTCCCAACAGGCCTTGCACGGCCTGCGTGCTCGGCTCGTCGAAGCCGTCCGGGAACAGTCGCCCCACCAGCCGACGAGTGCCCTCGCCGAGCAGTTTTCCGGCTGCCGGGTTGGCCTCCAGCACTTTGCGATTGCTCGCGTCCACGATCAACACCGCCTCGGATGCCACTTGGAACAGCAATCGATGCCGCGCCTCGGCCTGGCGCAGCTTCAGGTACTCGCGCTCCATCGACTGTTGGGCGCTGACCAGCTGCTGCTGCAGATTCGCCATGGACTGCATGCTGCGGCCGAATGCGACCACCTGCCCGCCGCGGTTCATCTTCACGGCGGCATACATCACCGGCAGGTTCGCCCCGCCTTCCGCGAAATGGTTGATCATCCGCCAACGCGGCAGACCCGCCGCGCCCGCATCGCGCAGCAGCGCCTCGACCTTGGGGCGGCTTTCCACGGTGACCGTATCCGCCCAGGCCTTACCCACCCATCGATCGGTCATGCCGCCGGAGAGGGCATCGCTGCCGAGCGAAACGTCCAGAATGACGCCGGCATCGGAGATCATCAACGCGACATCGGACGCCACCGTGATCAGCCGGCAGGCCGTCTCGCTGTCCAGATCGTTCAGCCATTTTTTCGAACCGCTAAATTGCTTCACGAGACATACCCCAAGCCAAAACCCCCATTAGATACCTATTTCTCAAAAAAATGGCCGTCGGCGCCCAAATGCTGCGATTTGTCGCGCTGTCGGGCACACAAGTACTCCGCTCGAAGCACGGCCATCGGTCCGTTGACGGCGGTGGCGTCCGCACCCGTCAAGGCGGCAAGCTCCGGCCTTGCGACCAGCAAGGGCCCTCCCACCAGGATGCCGACCGAGGGATTGCGCGATGCGCGCCGGACGGCCTGTATGAGGAGGGCCAACTGGTCGACGCGCGTTTCGCTGCCGACCGACAATCCCACCGCCGCAAACCAATGCGTACGCACGACCTCCAGAAGCTTCGTCGGTACTGCCCGAAAATTCGCTCCATACCTGCCACCCGGCCTGGCGGAGGAATTGCGCAACGAGCGTGATGCCGAATGTGTGCTGGTCTCCAGGCGCCGGCGCCAGCAGGATGTTGCGCTCTATCTTCGGCTCCACGCTCTCGAAGCGGAACGCCGCGGTGAGTTCCCGCAGCAAATGGTGCAATCGGCACAAGCCGACCGTCACCTGCATGAAGTCGCATTCATCCGCTTCCCACATCAGGCCCAACTCGCGCGCGGCCGGCGCGAGCAGGCACAGGCACACCGCTTCGAAGGAGGCGCCCCGTTGGCGGACGGTCTCCACGTAGGCCGAGGCTACGCCGACATCGTGCGCCAGCAACAAGCGCACCAGCTCCATGACATCCGCGTCATCGGGCTTCCCGCCGGCCCCCGCCTCCGCGGCGGCGGTCGTTTTCGCCGCGCGGCGCGCGAGCACCAGGCGCGGAACGATCTCGCCCTCGATGGTGCGCATCAGACGGGCGATGCTTGCCTCGGAGTCGGTCGCACCCGTCGGCTTGGCCGACACATGGGATGGATTGCCGCAGCAGCCGCCCACTTTGACCTGCGCGTGCCCGCGATCCCCTCCACTTTCGCCGCCTCCGGACGTTTCCCGCTCCCTCGAAAATTCCCCTACGCACATTGGTTCCAACCTCCAATGAGAACGGGTTTGTCCCGTCTTTATTCAGCACCCCTTGTTGCCGGGGCGGTTGATCCCGCCACACGCCTGCCATTCCGACAGTCTCAATTTCCGTCGCAACTGTCAACTTATCTTTACGTCCGTATTGGTTGACAGTCGTAGGTAACGAGGTTAGGGTTACCTCGATGCCTCTATACACCCATGAGGAACGACTCAGGCGCGATGCCTCGCCTTGGACCCTGGTCCAGGCAGTCCTCGCCCCAGTGCAATTCCTGGTGTTTCTGGTGAGCGCAGCCCTGGTCATCCGATTTTTGGTGACGGGCGAAGGCTTCGGTGCGGCGACGGTTTCGGTGCTCATCAAGACCCTCGTGCTCTATACGATCATGGTCACCGGCTGCATTTGGGAGCGGGACGTCTTCGGCCGGTACCTGTTCGCCCGGGCCTTCTTCTGGGAAGACTTCGTCAGCATGTTCGTGCTCGCCCTGCACACTGCTTACTTGGGTGCGTTGGCGTTCGGCTCGTTGCATGCGCGCTATCAAATGTACATCGCGCTCTTAGCCTATTCCGCCTATCTGCTGAACGCAACGCAGTTCTTGGTGAAGCTGCGCAGAGCGCGCCTCGAGGGGCGCGATGGCGGCGAGCTCGGCGCAACGGCCGACGGCCCGGCGCTGTTCATATGACACCGGGATCCTGCAACGCCGCCCCCGAAGTTCGCGTGTCCAGCGAGCGCGGCCAGCGGGAGGTGTTCTGCGGCCTCACCGGCATCATCTGGCTCCACCGCAAGATTCAAGATGCGTTCTTTCTGGTCGTCGGTTCGCGCACCTGCGCCCATCTGATCCAGTCGGCAGCCGGCGTCATGATCTTCGCCGAACCGCGCTTCGCCACGGCCATCATCGACGAGCGCGACCTCGCCGGGCTTGCCGACGCCAACGCGGAGCTCGACCGGGTGGTCGGTCAACTCCTCGCGCGGCGTCCGGATATCAAGCTTCTCTTCCTGGTGGGTTCCTGCCCTTCCGAAGTGATCAAACTCGACTTGTCCCGGGCGGCGCTGCGGCTGTCCGGCCGTTTCCTGCCCCGGGTGCGGGTGCTCAACTACTCGGGCAGCGGCATCGAGACCACTTTTACGCAGGGCGAAGATGCCTGCCTGGCCTCCCTCGTGCCGAGCCTGCCGCCGCGGCAGCCGCACGCCGCGTCGAATCTGCTGATCGTGGGCGCGTTGGCGGATGTCGTCGAGGATCAGGCGCGACAGCTGTTCGCCGACATGGGAATCGACCAGGTGGACTTCTTTCCTCCGCGGCGCTCGACCGAGCTTCCGCCGGTGGGCGTCAATACGCGGTTCCTGCTGGCGCAGCCGTTCCTCGCCGATACCGCGCGCGCGCTCGAGGCGCGGGGCGCGCGCCATATTCCGGCGCCCTTCCCGCTCGGCGCGCAAGGCACGCTCGCGCTGGCTGAAGGCGGCGGCCGCGACCTATCACGTCGACGAAGCGCGGTTCCGCCGCTCGACCCAGCCGGCCTATGAGCGCGCGCTGCGCAGCCTGGCCCGCTACCGGGACCAGCTCGCGGGCAAGAAAGTATTCTTCTTTCCCGATTCGCAGTTGGAAATACCGCTGGCTCGCTTCCTGGCGAACGAAATGTGCATGGAATTGAGCGAGGTCGGCACCCCGTTCCTGCACCGGGCGCATCTTGCGGCTGAAATCGAAAACCTGCCCGCCGGCACCTCCGTGGTGGAAGGTCAACACGTCGAAAATCAGCTGGACCGCTGTCTGGCGGCGAAGCCGGACCTCGTGGTCTGCGGTTTGGGATTGGCGAATCCACTCGAGGCTCGGGGCCTGACGACGAAGTGGTCGATCGAATTGGTATTCACGCCGATTCAACTCTTCGAGCAAGCGGCGGACCTCGCCGGGCTGTTCGCCCGTCCCTTGGTTCGCCGCACACGTTTGGTGGCCTGACCCATGCAGCTCACCCTGTGGACATATGAAGGACCGCCGCACGTCGGCGCCATGCGCATCGCGACCGCCATGAGGGATGTGCATTACGTGCTGCACGCGCCGCAAGGGGACACCTATGCGGATCTGTTGTTCACCATGATCGAACGCCTGCCGCGCCGGCCGCCGGTCACCTACACCACGTTTCAGGCCCGGGATTTGGGCGCGGACACCGCGGACCTGTTCCAACGGGCGGCTGCGGATGCCTATGAGCGTTTCCAGCCGAAGGCCCTGCTGGTCGGCGCATCGTGCACGGCGGAGTTGATTCAGGATGATCCGGGAGGCCTGGCTCGAGCGCTGCGGCTGCCCATCCCGATCGTGCCGCTCGAGCTGCCCGCCTATCAGAAAAAGGAAAACTGGGGCGCAGCCGAAACCTTCTATCAGCTGGTGCGAACCATGGCGTCGCGCGAAGCGCCGCCGCCGGGCTTCAAGCGACCGCCACGCGCGGCCGATGAGCGGGCGAGCTGCAATATCCTGGGGCCGAGCGCGCTCGGTTTCCGGCATCGCGACGACCTGCTCGCCGTCACGGAGATCCTCGACCAGCTGGGCGTCGACATCAATGTGGTCGCGCCCCTGGGGGCGACGCCGGCGGATCTGGCGCGGCTGGGGGAAGCGGATTTCAACGTGGTTTTATATCCGGAGATCGCCGGGCAGGCGGCACAGTGGCTCTGCCGCATCTTCGATCAGCCGGCTGATCAAGGCCATTCCCCTCGGGCACGCGGCGACCCGCGAGTTCATCGACGAGGTGGCGCGCACCGCGGGTGTCGACCCGGGGCCGGCCCTGGCCGGCACGCCGGCGCATTCGCGCTGGTACGCCCGTTCGGTGGACTCGACCTATCTCACGGGGAAGAGCGTCTTTGTATTCGGCGACGCCACGCACGCCGTCGCGGCCGCGCGAATCGCGGCCGAAGAGCTCGGATTCACGGTGGTGGGTCTCGGCACCTACAGCCGTGAATTCGCCCGCGACGTGCGCGAGGCCGCGCGCAAGTACGGCCTCGAGGCGCTGATCACCGACGACTATCTCGAAGTCGAGGCGCGAGTCGCGGAATTGCAGCCGGAGTTGGTGCTCGGCACGCAGATGGAGCGCCATATCGCGAAACGGCTCGGCATTCCGTGTGCGGTGATATCGGCGCCGGTTCACGTGCAGGATTTTCCTGCGCGTTACTCGCCGCAAATGGGGTTCGAAGGCGCCAACGTGATTTTCGATACGTGGGTGCATCCGCTGATGATGGGGCTCGAAGAGCATCTGCTCACGATGTTCCGCGGCGACTTCGAATTTCATGACGGGGCAGCGGCTTCACACCTCGGTTCCACCGCTTCGCAGCCGCAGCCCCGGCCACAGGCCTCGACCACTGACGCGGGAAGCGCGCGAGCGGCGTGGGCTCCGGAAGCGGAGAAGGAACTCGGCAAGATTCCATTCTTCGTCCGCGGCAAGGCGCGGCGGAACACCGAGCGATTCGCAGCAGACCGGTCCGTTGAGCTGATCACCGTGGAGACTCTCTACAATGCCAAAGCCCACTACAGCCGCTGACGGCGCCAGGATCCGCTTCGTGATAGTGACCATGGACAGTCACCTGTCCAGCGCGACTGCCCGCGCCTCGCTGCGGCTGGCCAAGGATTACCCGGGGCTTTCGCTGACCATTCATGCGGCCGACGAATGGGGCAGCGATCCGACGACCGTGCAGCGCTGCTGCCGCGATATCGCCCGGGCCGACATCGTGGTGGCCACCATGCTGTTCATGGAGGAGCACTTCACCCCGGTGCTCGAGGCGCTCAAGGAGCGCAGCGCGCACTGCGACGCGATGGTGTGCGCCATGTCGGCGGCCGAAGTCGTGCGCTTGACCCGTCTCGGACGGTTCACCATGGACGGCTCGCAGACGGGACCGATGGCGCTGTTGAAGCGGCTTCGGCCGAAGAAAAAGGAAGGCGCGCAGGCGAACCGCACGACCGGTGCGGACCAGATGAAAATGCTGCGCCGAATTCCGCAATTTTTGCGGTTCATCCCAGGCACGGCACAGGACGTGCGTGCGTACTTCCTCACGCTGCAATACTGGCTGGCGGGCTCCGAGGACAACATCGTGAACATGGTGCGTTTCCTGGTGGACCGCTACGCGTCGGGTCCGCGCGCCGTGTTCCGGTCGGCCGCGAAGCCGGCGCCGCCCGCGACCTACCCGGAGGTTGGGGTCTATCACCCGCGCATGAAGGGCCGTTACAGCGGGCGGGCGGAGGAGCTGCCCTTGTCGGCGGGCCCAAACGGCCGCGTTGGCTTGCTGATGCTGCGCTCCTACCTGCTTGCGGGCAACGCCGCCCATTATGACGGCGTGATTGCCGCGCTGGAGGCGCGCGGTCTTGCCGTTGTTCCCGCATTCGCGTCCGGCCTCGATTCGCGGCCCGCGATCGACAAATTCTTCGTCAGGGACGGCATGCCGGTGATCGATGCGCTGGTCTCGCTGACCGGCTTCTCGCTGGTCGGTGGCCCCGCATACAACGACTCCAAGGCGGCGCAGGACGTATTGGCGGCCCTCGACGTGCCCTATATCGCCGCCCACCCTCTCGAGTTTCAAACCCTCGACAAGTGGGGTGCATCCGAGCAGGGTCTGCTGCCGGTGGAGAGCACCATCATGGTGGCGATCCCGGAACTCGACGGCGCCACGGGCCCGATCACTTTCGGCGGTCGTCCCGGAGGGTCCGGCGTCACCTGCACGGGCTGTGATCGCGGGTGCGCGTTCACGGCGTCGAACTCGGTGGCGGACATGTACTCCTGCCCGGAGAGGGCCGGCATGCTCGCCGCCCGCGTCGGCAAGCTGGTCGCGCTGCGGCGCGCGGCGCGGGCCGAACGCAAGGTGGGAATCGTTCTGTTCAACTTCCCCCCGAATGCCGGCAACACCGGGACCGCCGCGCACCTGTCGGTGTTCGAGTCGCTGCACGGCACGCTTGCCGCCCTGAAGGCCGCCGGCTATCAGGTCGAGCTGCCGGCCAGTGTCGATGCCTTGCGGGAGGCCATCATCAACGGCAATGCAGGCCAAATCGGCGCGCTCGCCAACGTGCACAAGCGCATTGCGACCAATGACCATGTGCGCCGCGAGCGACACCTCAAGGAAATCGAAGCGCAGTGGGGCCCCGCGCCCGGCAAGCAGCAAAGCGATGGATCATCCATCCACGTGCTCGGCGAGCGCTTCGGCAACATCTTCGTCGGCATACAGCCGGCCTTCGGCTTCGAAGGCGATCCGATGCGGCTGTTGTTCGAAAAGGGTTTCGCCCCGACGCATGCCTTTTCCGCCTTTTACCGATTCCTGCGCGAGGACTTCGGCGCGCACGCGCTGCTGCATTTCGGCACCCACGGCGCGCTGGAATTCATGCCCGGCAAGCAATCCGGCATGTCGGGCGCCTGTTGGCCCGACCGGCTGATCGGCGACATGCCCAACTTGTATCTGTATGCATCCAATAACCCGTCCGAAGGCATGATCGCCAAGCGCCGTGCCGCGGCGACGCTCGTCAGTTACCTGACACCCCCGGTGACCAACGCCGGGCTGTACCGGGGGCTCATCGAATTGAAGGAATCGCTCGAGAGCTGGCGTTCCCATGCCTCCGAAGACCTCGCGTCCCGCCAAGCACTGCTCGATGTCCTTCAAGCGCAGGCGGCGGCGCTCGAGCTGACCGGTGCGGAACCGCGGTGGCTGATCGGCGGTGCCGACGCCGACATCGCCAAGCTTGCGGGTCAAATGCTGGAGCTCGAGTACACCTTGATACCCCACGGACTGCACGTCGTGGGACGGCCGGCTTCGAAGCCCGAGCGGGCCGATTTCCTGGCGGCCATGGCGGATTCCATGCCGGCTGCCGCAGCGGTCGAGAAGGACGCCCTGCGGCGCGCGGTCGATGCCATCGTCGAAGGCAACACACCCGAAGCGGCCCTGGGTGTGGCCGCCCTGCCGTCGCAGGATGCGACACTCAGCCTGCTGCGCGACCTGCACCAGAGCAACAGGGAATTGTCGGACAACGGCGAGATCCGCGCGATCCTGCACGCTCTCGACGGCGGTTTCCTGCGGCCGGCGCCGGGCGGTGACGTGGTAAGAACGCCCTCGGTGCTGCCGACCGGTCGCAATCTGCACGGGTTCGACCCGTTCCGCATACCGAGCGCGGCCGCGGTCCGCGACGGTGCCCGCCAGGCACTGAAGCTCATCGAGAGGCACATGGCCGATGGGAATCAGTTCCCCGAATCGGTCGCTCTGGTGCTGTGGGGCACCGATAACCTGAAAAGCGAGGGGACGCCCATCGCCCAGGCGTTGTCGCTGATGGGTGCGCAGCCCCGATTCGACGCCTACGGCCGCATTGCCGGGGCGACGCTGATTCCGCTGGGCGAGCTTGGCCGTCCCCGCGTCGACGTGATGGTCACCTTGTCCGGCATTTTCCGCGACCTGCTGCCTCTGCAAATCAAGCTTCTGGCCGAAGCGGCCTTCCTCGCGGCATCGGCCGACGAGCCGCCGGACCTGAATTACGTGCGCAAGCACGCACTGCGCTACCAGGCGGAGCACGGCTGCGACCTGGAGACCGCCGCGCTGCGCGTCTACGGCAACGCCGAAAGCACCTACGGATCGAACGTGAATCACTTGATCGAGAACGGTCGCTGGAACGACGAGAACGAGCTGGCCGAAACCTACACGCGGCGCAAGAGCTTCGCCTACGGGCGGGCCGGCGGCCCGGTGCAACATGCGAAGCTGCTCGCCAGTGTGCTGGCCGACGTTGAGCTCACTTACCAGAACCTGGACTCGGTAGAGCTCGGCGTGACGACGGTGGACACCTATTTCGACACGCTCGGCGGCATCAACAGCGCCGTACGGCGCGCCAAGGGGGGTCGCGAGACACCCGTGTACATCGCCGACGCCACCGCGGGAAGCGGCGTGGTGCGCACCCTGTCGGAGCAGGTGGCGCTCGAGACGCGGACACGCACCCTGAACCCCAAGTGGTACGAGGGGATGCTGGAGCACGGCTTCGAAGGAGTGCGCCAGATCGAAGCCCACGTGACCAACACCATGGGGTGGTCGGCGACGACGGGTGAGGTCCAGCCGTGGGTCTATCAGCAAATCACCCAAACTTTCATCCTGGATCCCGACATGCGCGCACGCCTGGCAAAGCTCAATCCGACGGCTTCGGCCAAAGTGGCCAACCGTCTGCTCGAGGCCTCGAAGCGCAAGTACTGGCGGCCCGACGACAAGATGCTGGCGGCGCTGCGCTACGCGGCGGAGGAATTGGAAGACCGGCTCGAGGGCGTCTACGAGGGCGTTGCGGCATGAGCACCGTCACCCTCCCGGTCTCCTCGCTGAGAGTTCGCGCGCCACGTCCGGGCGACGGCGAGGGCAGCGTTCAGGTTCCGCTCGATCCCAACCTCAAGATCGGCAACGCCAAGGTGTTCGCGGTCTACGGCAAGGGCGGCATCGGCAAGAGCACCACCTCGTCGAATCTCTCCGTCGCCTTCTCGAAGCTCGGCAAGCGGG
>CAVVKU010000015.1:0-105126 GCA_963748995.1 uncultured Gammaproteobacteria bacterium
TCATCGCCTGGCTCGCACGACAGCCGTGGTCGAACGGCAAGGTCGGCATGCTGGGCATCTCCTGGGGCGGCTTCAACTCGATCCAGTTGGCCATGCGCCGGCCCCCGGCGCTGAAGGCGATCCTCGCCGTGGCCGCGACCGAGGCGCTTTTCACGGAAGACGTTCATTACATGGACGGCATCATGCACGTCGACGAATTCGAGGTCTCCATGGACCTCGATCAGGGCCGGAGCGGCGCGCCGAATTTTCCGCTCGACGAGGACACGCTCGCGAAGCGCATGGACTCGACACCCTGGTCACTCGATTACTTTCGACATCAGCGAAACGGGGCCTTTTGGCGCGCTCCGATCCGGCGATTGGAGGACATTCACGTGCCCTGCTTCCTGATCGGGGGGCTGCAGGACGGCTACCGCAACAGCATCGTGCGCATGCTCGAACGGGTGCCGGCGCCGGTGCATGCGTGGGTGGGGCCGTGGAATCACGATTTCCCGAACGGCAGCATCTACGGGCCCCGGGTGGAGTGGCGCGACCAAGCCGTGCGCTGGTTCGATCATTGGCTGAAGGGCATCGATAACGGCGTCGAGCACGACCCGAAGGTGGTGTTCTACCAGCAGCACGGGCATTCCCCGGGGGCCGAGCCGCAGGATGTCCCCGGTGAGTGGCGCGCCGAGTCCTGGCCGCCGGCGGGACTGAAGTCGGTCTCCTGGTTTCTGGCCCCGAATCATCAGCTCACTCAGGCTCCGGCCGCCGCCGCCACCGATCATCTGCGCTACGTGCCGTCGGCGGGCGTGGAGGCGGGCTTCTGGTGGGGTGAGTTGTTGAGTGATCAGCGGCCCGTCGATGCCTACAGCCTGACTTATGACAGCCCGCCGCTCGATGAGGATGTGGCGATGCTGGGCCGTGCCCACGTGCGCCTCTACGCCTCGGCGGATGCGCCTCTGGCCGACTGGTTCGTGCGTCTCGAGGATGTGGCGGAGGACGGCCGCGTGACCGCGATCACCGGCGCCGGCCTGAACGGCGCGCAGCGGCAGTCGACCGATCGGCCCGAAGCGCTGGTGCCGGGCACCGAATACCGGCTCGACCTCGACCTGTACCTGAGCTCCTGGGTGTGGACGAAGGGCCATCGCATTCGGGTCGCCGTCTCGAATGCTCAATGGCCGATGCTCTGGCCGACCCCGTATCCCATGACGACGACGCTGCGCCTCGGCGGCCTGGAAGGATCCTCGATCGCGCTGCCCGTCGTGCCCGTCCATGGCCAGGCCCCGCCGCCTTTCGCGCAGCCCGAACCCATCGAGACGCCGCCGGACATCACCACGACCGGCGACTACGCATGGCCCGGGACCTGGAATCTGGAGCGCGACGAGGCCGCCGGACGGAGCACCGTCACCTGGCGCGGGGCCTCGGCGCTGCAATTTCCGTGGGGCTCCTACGACCACCACGAACAGCTCGTCTATCACGTCGACGACGCCCACCCGGCGGATGCCGCCGTCGAGGGCGACGGCGAGAGCGTCGAGAAACTCGCGGATCGGGTGCTGACGTATCGCGGACATCTCAAGTTCACGAGCGATGCGACGACTTTTCACTACTTCTATACGCGCGAGCTGCTGCGTGACGGGTCGGTCGTGCGCACCCGCAGCTGGCACGAGGACATTCCCCGAGATCATCAGTAGTTCCCGATGGGCGGCTGCCCCTGCCGGGAGCGCGAATTTGCCACGGAGGACTCTCTACGATAGAGTGCTCTCTGTGAACATCGACAAAAACGAGGCAGCCCTCGCCCTGGCGGCGATCGACGCCGCGGGCGCGCGCAGCAACCAATTGCAGCGTTACCGGCGCTTCGCGCCGTATCTGATCCTCTGGGGTCTGATCTGGCTGGTGGCGAACACCGTATCGGACCTCGCGCCCGTTCACGCCGGCAACGTCTGGCTGGCGCTCACGGCGTTCGGTGCGGCAGCAAGCTGGTGGATCGGCTCACGTCAGCACGCCGCAACGTCCGACGGCAGCGGCCCCCGAAAGCGCTTGGATCAGGGTTGGCGCTGGATGTTGTGCTTTGTCGTCATACTCGCGTTTCAAGTGACTGCGATCGCCGTGCTGCCGCCCGCGGACGGCCGTCAACAGAACACCTTTTTCTCGATGTTCTGGACGTTCCTTTACATGGCCATCGGCGCCTGGACCGGCTGGCGCCTGTTTGCCATCGGGCTGACCGCGACGCTCCTGATCTTGATGGGCTATTACGGCGTGCACAGCCACTATTTCCTTTACATGGGCTGTGTTTCGGGGGGCGCGTTGATCGCCGGCGGCCTGTGGCTGCGCCGCCTGTGAACGAGCTGATCCATCAACCCACGCGCTTGAAGATCATGGCGACACTCAACGCACTGCGGGGCGGGGCAAAGCTCGAGTTCACGGAGCTGCGCAAGCTCTTGGAAGTCACGGACGGCAATCTGGGCACCCACTTGAGCACCCTGGAAAAGGCCGGTTATGTCGAAATCGAGAAGAGCTTCGTTGCCAAGAAGCCGCGTACGCGCGTATCGCTCACCCGCGCGGGACGCCGCGCGTTCGAGGCCCACGTTCAATACCTTCGGGACATCCTCCATGCTTCAGGTTGATCGCCTCACCAAGCGCTACGGCGAGCGGGTGGCCGTGAATGCCATCAGTTTCAGCATCGCACAGGGCGAGACCGTGGGGTTGTTGGGTCCGAATGGCGCCGGCAAGACCACCGCGATCGCGATGATCAGCGGCATCTCCCGGCCGGACGGCGGTGAGGTGAGGCTCGGCGGCATGAGCCTCACCGAGGACGCCACCGCATTGAAGCGCCGTGTGGGGCTGGTGCCGCAGGACCTCGCGCTCTACGAGGAGCTGTCCGCCTGGGCCAACCTGCAGCTCTTCGGCGGCCTCTATGGCCTCGGCGCGGCGCAGCTCAAGTCCCGCGCCGAGGCTGCGCTTGCGCTGGTGGGACTCGCCGATCGCGGCGCCGATCGCGTCAAAACTTTCAGCGGCGGCATGAAACGGCGCCTCAACATCGCCGGAGCGCTGCTGCACGAGCCGGATCTGATCCTGCTGGACGAGCCCACGGTCGGCGTCGACCCTCAGTCGCGCAACGCGATCTTCGACAACCTCGAGGAGCTCAAGCGCCGCGGCAAGACGCTGCTCTACACCACTCATTATATGGAGGAAGCCGAGCGCCTCTGCGATCGTATCCTGATTCTCGACCATGGTCAGATCCTGGCGGACGAAACCGTCGCCCACTTCAAGGAGCGGTACACGAACCTCGAGGCTGCGTTCATGCAGCTCACGGGTCACGGGTTGCGCGACGGAGCCGACACATGAACGCCACCGCGATCGGGGCACTGATTCGCAACGACATCCGCTTGTACTTCGCCGATCGCCGCGCGTTGATCGTCGGCGTGCTGGTGCCGATTCTCATCGCCGCCTTCTTCGGCTACGTCTTCGGCGGCACCGGCCGCAGCGAGGATCAGGGCAAAATACCGGTCGCCGTGGTCGACGAGGACCGGAGCGAGGTGTCGCGCGCCATCACGGCGGATCTTTCCGCCGACCCGCTGCTTCAGGTGAGCGCGCTGGAGCGCTCCGCCGCGCGCGATCAGGTGAAGAGCGGCAAGCAAAGCGCCGCGGCCGTGTTCCCGCAGGGCTTCGGCGAGCGCACCACCCGGTCGTTGTTCAGCGGCATGAACAAGCCGCAGGTGGAGCTGCTCGTGGACCCGAGCCAAACCACCAGCGCGCGTGTGATCGAGGGGCTGCTCGCGCAATACTCGATGAAGGAAATCTCGAGGGAGGCGTTCAGCGGAGCCTCCGGCCGCAAGGCGATCGACGGCTACCTCGAGCAGCTCGACAAGCTCGAGCAGACGCCGGCGAGGTCGGACCTGCGGACGCTGCTGAACGCGGCGCGCAAGCTCAACGAGCGGAGCAGCGCGGACTCCGGGCCGGATGGTACTGGAGGAGCGGGCGCGGACGGCGGCGGGCAGCGCAATTTCGGTTTGAGCATCCCGTACACCGTGGCCTCCACCGAAGTCACGGCGCGCGACAACACCCCTTACAACAGCTACGCGCATTCGTTCGCCGGCATGGCGGTGCAATTCATTCTGTTCGCAGGCATCGACGCCGGCGTACTGCTGCTGCTGACCCGGCAGCGAGGCATCTGGCAGAGGCTGCGCTCGGCCCCGATCACGCGCGGCGAATTCATCGTGGCGCGGGCGCTCGCCACCACGCTCATCGGCCTGTTCCAGATGACGGCCATCTACCTCGTCGCAATCCTGGTGTTCAAGGTGCGCATCGACGGCAGCTGGCCGGGCTTCATCGCCGTGGTCATCGCCGTGTGCCTGCTCAACGCCGCCTTTGGGCTGATGCTCGCGACGCTCGGCCGTAACGCTTCGACGACCCGGGGCCTCGCGATGATGGTGACGCTGCTCCTGGTGATGATCGGCGGCGCCTGGGTGCCCGCCTTCGTGTTTCCGCGCTGGCTGCAGAACGTGTCGAGCTACGTGCCCACGCGCTGGGCCATCGACGGGTTGGACGGCGCCACGTGGCGCGGTCTGCCGTTCGATGCCGCGTTGGCGCCCACCTTGCTGCTGATCGGCGGCTCCGCGGCCTGCCTCTCGATCGCGATCTGGCGGTTTCGCTGGGAGGAGTAGGCGCAGGCCACAAACCACGCACGGAGGCGATGTCGGGCGCTTCGAGGTGAGTTCGGCACCACGGGATGCGATCTCGACGGACCACCGCCAGGAGCCACCGCGATCAAGTAATGCTAATCTCGCCCCCCTATGAAATTTTTAATCGCTGCCCTCCTACTCCTGACGGCGAGCGCCGAGGCTCGCCAGAGCCCGGCTCCCCCGCTGGCGCTGACCCATCTCACCGTCATCGATACCGCCGGCGGCCCGTCGCTTCCCAACATGACGGTGCTGATCCAGGATGGGCACATCGCGAGCGTCGGAAAAAGCGATGCTTCGAAGCCTCCCCCGCATGCGCGCGTGATCGACGCCCACGGCAAATACCTGATCCCGGGCCTCTGGGACATGCACGTCCACACCGTGTTCGGCGACTGGCTGCCGCGCAACGAGCGGGTGACCTTGCCGCTGTTCGTCGCGAACGGCATCACCGGCGTGCGCGACATGGGCGGCGATCTCGACGTGTTGAAGCAGTGGCGTGCGGCGATCGCCGAGGGGTCCCTCCTCGGCCCGCGCATGATCATCGCGGGTCCGATGCTCGATGGGCCGGTGCCGCGTTTCCCGAGCTCGGCGCCCATCGCGAACGCAGACGATGCCCGACGCACCGTCGATGATCTGCAGTCACAGGGCGTCGATTTCATCAAGATACAATCGCTCATTCCGCGCGATGGCTACTTCGCCGCGGCCGAGGAGGCCAAGAAGCGCGGCATCGTCTTCGTCGGCCACGTGCCGGACGCCGTGCGGGCCTCGGAGGCCTCGAACGCCGGCCAGAAAAGCATCGAGCATTTCACCGGCGTCTTCGAAGGATGCTCGACCATCGAGGATCAGCTGATCAAAGGCCCGAAGAGCCTCGGCCAAAACGTCGCGACCTTCGATCCCGCGCGCGCCCAGGCGCTCATCGCGCTCATGGCGAAGAATCGCACCTGGCAGGTGCCGACCCTGGTGTGGGAACGCGGCCAGTGGCTGATCGATGACATCGACCTGAGTCACGATCCGCTCACCCAGTACGCGCCGGCCGCCTGGAAGGACCGGACCTGGCCGATGTTCGTGGGCGACATCCTGAAGGACATGGACACCGACCCACTGCCGGTGCGCAAGCGCTTCGTGCAAATGGAGCTCGAGATGACGCTCGCCATGTTCCGCGCGGGCGTCCCCTTCATGGCGGGCACCGATACCGCGGCGGGCGTGCACATCTTCCCGGGATTCAGCCTGCACCAGGAGCTAGCCTTGTTCGTGCGCGCGGGACTCACGCCGCTCCAGGCGCTGCAGACGGCAACGCGCAACCCGGCGGAGTTCATGGGCCGCCTCTCCGACATGGGGACGGTCGAGCCCGGGAAGCTCGCCGATCTCGTGCTGCTCGATGCGAATCCGCTCGAGGACATCACCAACACGCGCAAGATCCGCGCGGTGGTGCTCGCCGGGCGCTACTTCGGCCGCGACGATCTCGATCGGATGCTCGCGGGAGTGAAGCGAGCCGCCGCCGAACCTGACTCCCCTGCCCAACCGGCGGGGTCGACATGAGCGCCCCGATCATCCGGGGCGTGAACAGCGTCCGAGGCCTGAACAGCCGGGCTTTCGCTCGAGCCGCGATGGCCATCGCGATCGCGGCGCTGCTGGTCGCCCTCGCCGGGGAGCCTGCGCTCGCGCGGCCCGTGACCGTGGCGGATCTCCTCGCCGGCTCGCCGGCGCAGGACTGGCGCGTGCCCGACCCCGAGCAGACGCTGTATCTCGATCTGAAGTCGGGACGCGTGGTGATCGAGCTCGCCCCGCAGGTAGCGCCGCTGCACGTCGCGAACATCAAGGCGCTCGCGCGGGCGCATTATTTCGATGGCCTCGCAATCGTGCGCGTGCAGGATAATTATGTCGTGCAATGGGCGGATCCCGATCACCGCCGTCCCATTCCGGCGGGCGTGCACCCGGTGGCCGCCGAGTTCACCGCCGCCAAGGGCGCCGCTGCGCGGTTCCAGCCCTTGCCGGACAAGGACTTGTACGCGAGCGAGGTCGGCTTTCTCGATGGCTTTCCGGCCGGGCGTGATCGGCACACGGACACGGTCTGGCTCGCGCATTGCTATGGCATGGTCGGCGTCGGGCGGGACGACCCGCCGGAGAGCGATGGGACGGAGATGTATGCCGTGATCGGCAATGCACCGCGCCAGCTCGATCGCAACGTCGCGCTGGTGGGACGGGTGCTGAAGGGGATGGAGCTTCTCTCGAGCCTGCCCCGCGGCAGCGGCGACATGGGCTTCTATGCCGGCGCCGAACCGGTGGTGCCGATCGTCGCGATGAGCATCGCTGCCGACCTGCCCGCCGCCGAGCGCACGCCCATCGAGGTGCTGCGCACCGACAGCGCCACGTTTCGCGCCGTCCTCGATCAGCGGCGCAACCGCCGTGAGGACTGGTTCAAGTTCAATCCCGCGCACATCGATCTGTGCAACGTGCCGCTGCCGACTCGCGCCATCCCTGCCGCGAGCCGCTGAGAGTCCCCGAGTGCGCTGCGCCGGCGGTTAGCGGGCCGCCGCGAGCTTCTCCGTCAGCACGACCTCCGCATGGTCATGCACCACCCACCCCTGTGAAGTGAGATGGTCGCGCGCGAGCGATGAAATGGAGCCCGCCAGCCACGCTTCGAGTCCGTGCGACGAGGCGGGCAGGGCTGCCTGGAACGCCGATTGGTAGCCTGCCACCTGTTCGGTCCAATACACGGCATCGAACGCGCCGAGCACCACGGTGCGCCCATCACGAGTCTCCACGGTCGGCAACCTCAGCCCCGGCAGAATCCTCGCGACCGGCTGCTCTGCGTGAAGTCGCACCAACATGCGCGTGCTGACGATGAAAACCACCACTTCGTCGTCGGAGGTAAGCCCCATCGCATGTCGAAAAAGCTCACCCCGCCCCTCCACGCCGTCGAGCAACTTTGCATCCTCCAGCAGCACGCCTTGACGCGTCGGGCTCAACAACAGCGTGTTCTCGAAGCGGGCGACTTCGGCGGGAGAGAGCCCATAACCGCCCAGGATCTTCCGCTGCCTCGCCCGCAGCACCGCCGGATCCTCGTTGTAGATGGCATTCAATGCACGCTGCACGTCGGCGAGATAGGGCACCCCCGGCACCCCGACAAAGTGCATGCCGAGATTGACCGTTGCCTGCACCTTGGCGAGATGATTCACCGCCTTTTTGAGAACTTGATTGTTCGTATAGGGATCGACGCCGAGCTCCTGGTAGTAACGTCGTTCCGCGGCGCTCACGCCGAGGTATCGGTCCGCATACCGGGTGGCGTCCGCCTTCGCGTTGTGCACCACCTCCCCGCCGCCATGGCTTTCGCTCGTGGCCTTCTTGGCCTCCTCCGAGTATTCGCCCGCCTCGGCCTTATACCCATTGAAAAGATGACCGATGCCCTTCGGTATGCCGGTGATCGTGCCGACGGGATTGGTCACGACCTGGCGGACCGTCTTCGCATCGTTCTCCACCCTTTTTTCGACCGTCCTGGCGACGACCCCGATGTCGGTTCTCTTCGACAGCTCCGTGAGCGCCGCCACCTCTTTTACGCGGACCTTCAGCGCCTCCTGACCGTAGGCGGCGAACTCGCCGAACGAGCTCTCGATCAGGTAGTGATGCATGAGCCCGTCGGACTGCACCGGCTCCTTCACGTGAAAATTGGTCCCGGCGGCCAGCTCCGGCGGCAGGCTCGAGGCGGCAGGCTCTTCGGGCGGCGTTTCGAAATCCGTCGCCCACGCACCGCCCGCCAGCAGGAGGGCAATCATGATCGGGGATTGTCGGAATCGCATAGGCCTTCCTTCCATAGAGTTAGTGCGCGCGCACGTATTTGAGCTCGCCCGCATCGACTCCCAAGGCGAGCCGATTCTGCTGCGGCGGCAGCGGGCAGGTCGCGAAGTCGGTGAAGGCGCACGGCGGATTGTAAGCCTCGTTGAAGTCGACCTCGATGCGGTCCGCCGTGGGCAATCCGACGTACAGGAAACGGCCCGCGCCATAGGTCTCCCTGCCGCTGGTCGCATCCGAGAACATCACGAACAACTCCTGATCCCCCGGCGCCTCCAGGATCGCATCCAGACGCCAGGTGCGCCCGTCGCGCTCGAACACGATGGCTCCGGGTGAGGTCATGTCCTCGGTCATGCCGAGAATGTTGACGATCGGGATATGGTGCTCGGGCACGTAGGGCTCGAAGTGCGCCTGGATATGCCAGTCCGCCCGCACCGGAAAATACTTGAGTCCTTTGAACTGCAGTCGATTCGGGCTGACGCTGTCGCGCACGCGAATGCCGAGATGGCCGGCCCGTTCGATCAGCATGAAATGGAGGGAACCTGCGATCATTTCCGTGGGCTTCTCATCGGCGTCGGATACGAGGTCGAGGCTCGTGACCGGCTTGCCGAGATAGGTCATCGCCTTCGAGGCGTGCGCGACATATCGAACGTGGCCACCCGTCAAAATGAACGCACCGGTGTCGGCCCCCAGGGCGGCATCGTCCAGCGAGAACGCCCGATCCGGCGCCCGGCCGAAGCTGTTCTCGCCTTCCTTGAGCCAGTACAACGCGATGGGCGTCAGCCAGCCCGTTTCGCTGGTGAGCGATGCCAGACGCTTCGCCCGCCAGTCGGCGATCCGGGCGTTCTCATCGCCGGACTCCGAGGGCGCCGCAACGCCGACCGAGATCGTCACGGTAAGCAGTGCGATCGCCGCCGCCGCGCGTATCAGGCCATTCAATGCATTCGAACGCATCGGGCCATTGTACAGCCTCCCTCTAACTGACCAATGCCGCGCTCGCGGATATCGCGGGAGGTGCGGCAGCGCGCCTGAGCTGGACGAGGGAAATGATATGCAGCAAGACGGCCAGCGGCGCCAGAAACGTCGGAATCAGTACCAGCGGAAACATGGAAATGAGCCCGCTGGGGCGATCGAAGGCGAACTTTTGGAACGGAGACGGCGCCGTGAGGAACCCTGTGCTCACCGCAACGACGAGATCGGCAATCCCCAGGAGATTCCACCGCAGGACGGTCTTCGGGTTGAGTGGCCGGCCGCCGATCGCACCGCTGGCAATGGCTGCCGCAAGCAGCCCGACGGCCACGTCGCCCACCCCTGCCGGGAGAGCGAACGACCCCGGCAGCAAATGGGCGCTGAAAAGGGCCAGGAAGGTCATTCCCTCGACGCGAAAGAACTGGATTGCAATGACCCACCTCCGGGGCACGGCATCGATCATTCGAGAAACGGCCGGCCACCGCCAGATCATCCAGCCGCCGATGAGTATCGGGACAGCAATCCCGAACTGAATCGTCGGGATCCGGTTGGATGTGGCGCTGTAAACGCCCAAAATTGCGAGCGTAACGGCGACTGCGAACCACCCAACCAGCAACAACGCGGTCGCCGTCAGCGTCGGCGCTCGCTCAGTACTTCTCTGATTGGATTCTCCGAGAGCTCGGTTGACGCCATAAACAACCGCAACGATCGTTGCAACGCACCCTGCGATGGTGGTCAACGGCAAATAGGTTGGAATGCTCATGGCGTCTCCCGGCTGTGACCCCAGACAATCATCTGTCGTGCAAGATCCTGCGGATCCTTTGCGCCCCGACGTTCACGTCGCGCCGCTGCGACGCGCAATTCACCCGACTCGGCAGCGGCCCCTTTTGCGCTGTCGCGGCCCAAGATCATCTCGCGTGCCTGCCCTAGCCCGTCCGCCGCGATCGTTTTTCCGGCGGATGATGAGCGCGGCACGGCCCCGTACTTCTGGCCGCCCGACGGAGCAACCTCGTGCGACAGTAGGAGCCTCGCCTGCTCCTGTCCGCCCCCGATATCCTCCGCTGCCCGGAGCGTGCCCGCTCCAGCCAACGCGATCAACCCAAGAGCCGAGATCACCCGGATGTTTGTCGAACGTTTCATAAGTCCTCCATTGCCTGACTTCGATCATTTCCATGCATATACATGTATCATCCCGACGCGCTGCCGTCAATCAATATGTAGATGCATATATCCAGTCGGTACGCCAATCCCTCCCCTTGAACTTGTCATGCATATGCATGTATCATCCGGGATCGTGAAACTTCAATCCTTGCCCTGTTATTGCGCCACGCTTCGCCAAGCCGCCCGGGCTGCGACAGCGTTTTACGAGGAGGCGCTGGCGGACAGCGGAGTCCGCGCGACGCAATTTACCATCCTCCAGGTTCTCAAAATTGCGCCGAACCTTCAGACCACGGAAGTGGGGCAGCTCCTCGGCATCGATCAAACCACAGCCACGCGCACGCTGGCTCTGATGCGCAAAAGCAGGTTCGTGGCTGATTCCACCGGCGCGGATCGGCGCGAGCGAAGGTGGCGCCTCACCGCGCTCGGGGAAAGCACTTACCGCAGACTTCTGCCGAGATGGGAGTCCGCACAAGCCCTGGTGGAGAAACGCCTCGGGCGTGCTGATGCGCTGGCGCTGAAGAAACACGCGTTTCAGGCGGCTACTGCCTTCTCGGCCGCGGTGAAAGACTGAGCGGCGTTAGCTCGATGCCGAAGGAGATGAAGTGCCTCACGCCGAGCCCGACGAAGGCGACAAGGCGCCCGGTGTGAACCAGGACGCGCGTCGCCGGGTGGCGCTGATCGCCAACTGTCTGCTCAATCAGAACGCCAAGGTATGTCAGGGCGCCCACTATCGAGGGGTCGTGAGCCCGGTCGTACAGGCGCTTCGCAGCCGGGGATACGAGCTGCAGCAGCTGCCCTGCCCCGAGCTCGCCTTCGCCGGGGCGCGACGTTGGTGGGCCGTCTATGAGCAGTACGACACGCCGGCCTATCGCGCCCATTGCCGCCGTCTCGCGCAGGCCATCGCGCCGCGCATCGAGCACTACCTACGCCGCGGCGATGAGGTGATTCTGATCGGACTCGACGGCAGTCCCTCGACCGGTGTGCGCTTCACCTCGAGCAAGCCCGATTGGGGCGGACGCCCCAATCGCCCCGACGATGATTGGGACATCGTGCCGGGCCGCGGGATATGGATCGAGGAACTGGAGGCGGAGCTCGAGCGCCGGGGCCTGCCCCGCGTGCCGGCCACGGGCTGGGCACTCGACATGGGCCGATTCGACGAGGCGGGATCGCGGCGCGACCTCGAGGAATTCCTGGACAGCCGCGAGGCCGCCGCAAGTCCGGACAGGGACCCGTCGGGATCGTGAACGGCGCCGATGCACGCGGCTGGCGCATCGCGCTCCTGCCCGACACCCTCGTCAATCCGCCGGAAGCGTCGCGCTCGGTGCTGCCCGACGTGCTCGGCCTCCTCGAGGCCGCGGGCTACGGCGTGCTGCAGCTTCCTCCGCCGGGCGAACAGGGCCCGCTGCTCGCCGTGATCGCGGACCAGGTCGCGGAGTATGCGCATCACGGATATGCGGTGGCTGCCGTCGGGGTGCGCGGCGAGCCAGGCGGCGGACTGCACTGGCGGCGCCTCGCTCCGCTGTTGCGGCACCGGGGGATCGCATTGCCGCCCCGTCATCTCGTGCGCGCGCAAGCCGACACGGCCGCTGAAGGCGGCAAACTCGCCGCCTTCCTCTCCGGCTACGACCTGCCGGTCGAGGAGCAGCGCCGCTGGCGCGTATAGCCCCCGTGGGGAACGGGTGTAAAGTGATGGACGGCAATTTCGATCCTCATCGCCATGAACCGACGCACGTTCATTCATGCAGCCGGCGCCACCGGTCTCGGGCTGACCGGCGGGCTTGGCTTTGGCGCGACCGATTCCGCCGTCCCGGTGCTGCTCGATTTGCTGGAAAATTCGCCACGAGAGCTGATCCCGCGCGAGCTCGCCCGACAGATTCGCGGGGGTCTTCGCCACGAGAATCTGCTGACGGCCTTGGTGCTGGCGGCCGTCTGCAATGTCCAACCGTATCCCGAGGTGGGATACAAATATCATTCGGTCATGATGTTGCGTTCCATCCAGTTGACCACTCAACACTTATCGTTGGCGGACCGATGGCTGCCCATCGCTTGGGCGGCCGATTATTTCAAGGAGACGCAGGCACAAGAGCGCGACACGGACGGCTGGCGCATGCCGACGAGGAGTAGCGATTCGGCCATCAGCGCACCGGCAGCCCGGCAGGCGGTGATCGACGCGCTGGACCATTGGGACCGCGATGCCGCCGATGCCGCCATCCTGAACTACGTGCAGGTGGCCGGCTCAGCAGAGATTTTCTCGCTGCTATTTCCGTACGGCATGCGCGACCTTCGAGCGATCGGTCACAAGGCCATTGCCGTCAGCAACGCACACTTCCTCATCGGACTGCTCGGTAGCGCTGCGGCCGGACCTCTGCTGCGCTCCACGGTCGCGGCGCTGCAGAACAGCGGAGGTGATCCTGATCCGGCCAGCCACGATCTCGAGCCTGATCAGCCGTGGCGGCAAAACCTGCGGCGCTTGCGTGAGATCCCGCGGAACTGGATGCAAGGGCATAATGATCCTGGCGCGCGCGCGGAACTTCATGCAGCCCTCTACCGGGTATCGGAGGAGGAAGCGGGTGCCGTCGTCATCGCATTGCTGCGTCAGGGATTCTCGCCGGAGGCCATTTGGCAGGTTCTTTTCGAAACAGCCGCGGAACTCCTCCTGCATCGGCCGGGCATCGTGCCGCTGCATGCGCAAACCACGGCGAACGCGTTGCACTATGCCTATCGCGTCTGCGACGACGAACAGACACAGAAGCTGGCGTTGCTACAGTGCGCGGCATTCATCGCGATGTTCTGCAAGATCATGAATGTGACTCAGCCCGGCATCAACCTCGAAGCATTGCAGCCGCTTCCGCTCGATAGCACAGGGGGCGACACGATCGAGGAGATTTTCGCGGAGGTATCCGCTGGACGCCGCTTGCACGCTGCGCGCAAATCCTTGGGCTATCTGCAGAGCGGCGGTGATGCAGAAGCACTCATCGCGAGGGCCCGACAAAACCTCGTTTATCACGCGGACGAGCCTCACGACTACAAATTCTCGGAAGCTGTATTCGAAGGGTACGCGCAGTCAGCGGATTTCAGCTGGCGACAGCGCTTCTTGTGTGCGGGCATGGCATACCTCAAAGCACCCGCGAAGCGGCCCGGCCCGATCGTCGAGCAGATGCTGGAGCGGCTCAGGACCTGACCGGATCTGTCGTCAATTTGTGTGAGCCGACGCCTCGTCCGCTACACTTCGTTACAGATGGCTACAAATCAGCCGCCGCTGGCGCGTATAGCGAGGTCTCGCATGGATTACATCCCGTTCGGACGGACAGGACTCAAAGTCTCGCAGCTGTGCCTGGGCACGATGTCGATGGGCAGCTCCGCGTGGAAAGGCTGGGTGCTCGATGAGGGCGATTCGATTCCCATCTTGCGGCGCGCGCTCGACCTCGGCATCAACTTCTTCGACATGGCCGACTGGTATTCCCTCGGCCGCAACGAGGAGGTGGTGGGTCGGAACCTGCTCCGGATGAGCCCGCGCGGGCGCCTGGTGCTCGCGACCAAGGTGTTTTATCCGATGAGCGACGACCCGAACGATCGCGGCCTGTCCCGCAAGCACATCGCCGCCTCGATCGACCGCTCGCTCGAGCGCATGGGCACCGACTACGTGGACCTCTATGTGATTCACGCCTTCGATACTGAAACGCCCGTCGAGGAAACCATGGAGGCGCTCAACGACACGGTCCGCGCCGGCAAGGTGCGCTACCTCGGCGCATCCACCATGTATGCGTGGCAGTTCGCGAAGATGAATCACGCGGCCGCGATGAACGGCTGGGCGCCGTTCGTCAATATGCAGTGCCAGTACAACTTGCTGTATCGCGAGGAGGAGCGCGAGATGTTCGCCCTCTGCCGCGACCAGGGAGTCGCGGTCACGACCTTCAGCCCGCTCGCGCGCGGCTTCCTCGCACGAGCGGCAGCGACCCGGCGCACCGAGCACGACCCCTTCCAGGAATTCTACGGCGATGACATCGATTGCGAGATCGGCCGCCGCGTACGCGAGGTGGCCGCGCGCCGGGGCGTGAGCCCGGCCCACGTGGCGATGGCCTGGGTGGCGGGCAATGCCCACCGCAACGTGCCGATCGTCGGCGCGGCGAAGACATCGCACATCGAAGTCGCCGTCGAAGCGCTCGCGCTCGAGTTGGATGCCGGCGAGCGTGCCTTCCTCGAAGCGCCTTATCGGCCGCGCGACGAGATCAACGATCAGCGGGCGGTGCGCCGCCCGCGGAACTAGCGCTGCCAGGCGCATCGCCGGCCGGTATGGCGGAGTCTGCTTATAGTGACGCTTGAGCGAGCCACGGACTGTCCTGCCGCACCTCGATCAGGGTCGGACGGTCCGCCCCGAGCGCCTCGCGCAGCGACTGCGCCAGATGCTCGGCGCTCGCGGCGCGGACGCCGTGACAGCCGACACTTTGCGCCAGCTGCACGAAATCCGGGCTCTTCGGCTCCAGGCCGATGCGCGGAATCCCGCGCCGGTCCATCTGATCCACGATCTCCTTGAGCGCCTCGTTGTTCCATACGATCACCGGCAGGGCGAGCCGCTCTTCCGCCGCGGTCGCGAGCTCATTGACCGTGAACATGAACCCGCCGTCGCCGGCGACGGCGATCACGGGCCGATGCGGCGCGCCGATCTTGGCCCCGATGGCCATCGGCAGGGCGACACCCAGCGCACAGTACGTGCCCGAGTAGTACCAGCAGCGGTCCAGCTCCACCGGCATGGCAAACGTGCCCGTATAGACGATCTGCGTGGCGTCGCCCATCACGATGGTGTCCGCGGGCAGAACGGAACGCAGTATCTTCCAGACGCGCGCATGCAGCTTCTCGAGATCGGTCATTTTCGCGGCATTGCGCGCCAGAATGTCCTTCACCCGGATCTCGCCCTGCGCGCGTTGCGACGCCGGCCGGCGGCGAGCGAGTGCGGACGCGAGGGCGCTCATCGCGGCGCGCGCGTCGGCCTGGATCGGGACCGCCGCGGCATACATCGAGGTGAGCTCCTGGGGATCGATGTCGATCCGAATGATGTCGCCGGCTATCTCGAGCTTGGGGAGGAAATGATCGCCCTGCCCGACTTGCGAGCCGACCAGGAGCACCACGTCGGCGTCCGCGAGCGCCTGCTGGCTCGCTTCCTGCAGGATCGAGCAGCCGAGCGAGAGCGGGTGCGATTCCGGCAGGATCCCCTTGCCGGCATTGCTCGACAGCACCGGGGCGCCGAGGCGCCCGGCGATGTCCCCAAGCGCCTCGCGCGTGCCGACCGCGCCGCCGCCGACGAAAATCAGCGGGCGCCGCGCCCCGGCGAGAAGATCCGCCGCTTCCTCGATCGCCGCCGGGTCGGGCATGGGGAGCGATGGCGAGCGGCGGGTTTTCCAATCGGCCTCGACGGGCATGGGCAGGATGTCGCGCGGCAGCGATAAATGAACCGGACGAGGCCGGCTGCCGCGAAACACGCCATAGGCGCGCGCGATCAGTTCCGGCAGCT
The DNA here is from genome assembly GCA_963748995.1 of uncultured Gammaproteobacteria bacterium. Lineage (GTDB taxonomy): Bacteria > Pseudomonadota > Gammaproteobacteria > Steroidobacterales > Steroidobacteraceae > Bog-1198. The sequence goes on from CAVVKU010000015.1 coordinate 16,087, forward strand.
CCTCCGGATAGCGGATCATCGCGCTCAGCGCCGTGAAGCCGGCGGTGACCGCGGCCTGATCGTCGAGCTCGTGGACCGCCGCCCAGCCCTTCCCCTGGGTGAGCGTGGCGCACGCACCGGACAGCACGAGCATGGGTTGGGAATCGCAGTAGGCCTGGGCGATGCCGGTCGCCGCATTGGTGACGCCCGGGCCGGCGATGAGGGTGCAGACCCCGGGCTTGCCGGTCGCGCGCGCATAGCCGTCGGCCATGAGACTCGCCCCCTGCTCGTTGCGACACTGCACGTGACGGATGCCGGCGCGGCCGATGCCGCGATACAGCTCCACGGTCATCGTCCCGGCCATGCCGAACACCGTGTCCACCTCGTAGGCCGAGAGCAGCTTCATCACGGCCTCACCGCATGTCATCGATTCCAAGAGCCCCCCTTTTTTGAAGCGCGCAAAGTGATAAGCTGAAAATCAGGGCAGTCACCACCGGCGCGAAAAACGATGCTAACAGCAAGCGGGCGTCATGGCTCGAGGCCCGCAGCTTCCGGTGGGGATGGAACTTGAGCGCCGTCGTGATTCCACGATCGGAGGCCCCCTCGGCGACCGAGCGCTGGTACGTCCTGACCGTGATGTGCCTGGTCTACGCCATCAACATTGCCGCCCGCTACGTGGTCACCACCGTGTTCGAGCCGATCCGCCTCGAGCTGCATCTCACCGATGGGGGCGCCGCCTTTCTCACCGGCGTTCCGCTCGCCTTGTTCTATGTGGTGTTCGGCATCCCCATCGCCTGGTTGGCCGACCGCTCCAATCGGCGCAACATCGTGGCAGCAGCCCTCATCATCTGGTCCGCGTTCACGGTGTTTTGCGGTTTGGCCCAAAATTACTGGCCATTCGTATGGGGCCGAGTCGGCGTCGGCGTGGGCGAAGCCGGGGCCACACCCCCCTCGAACTCGATCGTCTCGGATTGTTTTCCGGCGGAACGGCGCCCGATGGCGCTCTCGGTGTTGACGCTCGGCGCCCCGCTCGGAGCCTGGATGGGCGCGGATCTGGCCGGCGCCGTCGCCCAGGCGTACGGCTGGCGCGCGGCCTTTTTCGCATTGGGCGCGCCGGGATTGCTGCTCGGCACGCTGGTCTTCCTGACGGTGCGCGAGCCCCAGCGCGGCCGGCTGGATGCGATCGCCGGTGAAGGCAGGCCCTCGCTCGCTCAGTCGTTGCGCTTCCTGTGGCGTCAACGGGCCGCGTTCCACGTGATCATGGCGAGCGGCGTCTGTTCGCTATGGGGCTGGGGGCTGGTGTGGTGGACACCGACGTTCCTCATGCGAACTTATGATTTGAATGTCGCTCAGGCGGGTGCGATCACGGGACACGCGCACCTGGTGGGGGGCATCCTGGCGACGGCCGGTGCAGCGTGGCTCATGGGCCGGCCCTACATGGTCAGTCCCCGGCGCGTGCTCTGGACGCTGGCGGCCGTCGTGGGATTCACCACCATCCCGTCGTTCTTTGCCTATTGGACGCACACCTTGTGGGTGGCGAAGCTGATGTTCTGGATCTATATCCCGGCCATCTACTTCTTCATCGGGCCCTGCATGGCCCTGGTCCTGAACCTCGCACCGAGCACCATGCGCTCCATATTCACCGCCTGGTCGGTGCTCGTCGGCAACGTATTCAATCTGATCGTCGCCCCGCAGGCCGTGGGCCTCATGAGCGACTTCTTTGCCCGGGGTCACGGGGCCGATGCCGCTTCCTTGCGCCTCGCGCTCTTGTTTCTGGCGCCGACCGGATTCTGGGCGGTCTGGCATTTCTTGTTGGCCGAAAGAACCGTGGTCGAGGATCAGACCCGGGCCGTCGGCTACGCAACGGCCTAAGGGGAGATTCTGCGGTGAACATATATGTATCGGCTCTTGTCCTGGCGGCGGCCGCCGCCACCGCTTGCGCAGCCCGCGCCGGCGGCATTGAGATCGTCAATCCCGACGCGCACTTTGCCGAAGGCCCGATCTGGTACCACGGCAAATTGTATTACGTGGAGTACGACCGCAATACCGTGACCACCTGGGACGGCCACGAGAACAAAATCTTCTGGTCGCAGAAGGGCTGCGGGCCCTCCGCCGTCATCCCGACGGCGCAAGGCGAGTTCCTCACCACCTGCTACGACAGCAACAGCATCGGCCGCATCTCCGCCGATGGCCGAACGCTCCCCCCTATACCGAGGACAAGGCCGGGAACAAGCTCGTGGGTCCGAACGACTTCGCCCCCGACGGCCACGGCGGCATTTACTTCACCGCCTCGGGTCATCCGGGCAGCGCGATCGACGGCAAGGTTTTCTACCTCGCGGCCGACGGGACCCTCGAGCAGAAAGCCGAGAACGTGGAAAGCGCCAACGGGGTGGCGGTCTCCAAGGACGGCAAGCTGCTGTACGTGATCGAGACCGAGGGGCACCGGCTGCTCGAGTTCAACATCGGACCTCAAGGATCGCTGTCCGATCGGCGCCTGTTCTTGAACCTGGACGATCTCACCCACAACGTCGGGCATATCTATCCCGATGGCGTCAAGATCGACTCCAAAGGCGAGATCTACATCGGCCAGAATCCGCGCGACCCTCATGCGCCGCTCGCCGGAATCATCTTCGTCGTGAATGCCGATGGTAAGCTCCTTCGTCAACTCACGATCCCCTCGCCCGGCGTGCCGAACCTCGCGTTCAGCCCCGACGAGAAGACGGTGTACGTGACCGCACTCGATCAGCTCGACAAATCACCCTACCAGGGCAAGGTCTACGCGGTGCCGAACCACTGACGCGCAAGGGTATTACGGATGTCCAGCGAACTTGTCGGGAAAACGGCCGTCGTGACCGGGGCGAGCTCGGGGATCGGGCGGGCGATTGCGCTGAGCTTCGCGAGCGAAGGGGCGAGCGTGGTCATCGCGGATCTCGATACGCAGCCCATCGAAGGAGGCGATCCGACGGCGGACCTCATTCAGCGATCCGGCGGCGAGGCGATTTTCCTGAAAGCCGATGTGGCCCGCTGGGAGGACATCGACTCGGTGATTGCGAAGACGGTCGAGCGCTATGGCCGGCTCGACATCCTGGTGAATAATGCGGCCACGTATTCCGGGACGGCCCTGGCCGATACCAGCGCGGAGCAATGGGAGCGGGTCATGGCCGTCAATCTCACCGGCATGTTCAACGGCTGCAAGCGCGCGATTCAGCAGATGCTGACGCAGGAGCCTCGACACGAGGTGAGGGGCCGCCTGATCAATCTCGGATCCCAGCATGGCGTCGTATCGAACCGCGGCGACTCACCCTATGGGGTGAGCAAGGCGGGGGCGATCTACATGACCAAGCAGATCGCGGTCGACTATGCGGAGCATCTGATCGTGTGCAACTGCATCTCGCCCGGCAAGATCGTGACCGGCAAGCCGGGCCTCGCGATGGACCCGGCGAATCTCGACAACGCCCGCCGGCGCACGCCCTGGCCGCGGCTGGGGCGACCCCAGGACATCGCCAATGCCGCGGTCTTTCTCGCGAGCGATCGCGCCACCTTCATGACCGGCTCGAATCTCGTGGTCGACGGCGGATGGCTGGCGGGCTGACGATCGTGCAGCCTGATCTCGAGCTCGCGGCATCGCTCTTCGAGGGCTTGAGCCGCGCGACCCGGCGGGGCTCAGGCATCGTGCGCGACAGCTACGGGGCGGGCGAGCAGGCCGCGCATGACCTCGTGCGCGGCGCGGCGCAGGCCTTGGGTCTGGACACCTCGATCGACGCCATCGGCAATCTCCTGATGACGCTCCCCGGACGCGACCGCAACGCCCGCCGCCTGCTCATCGGCTCTCATCTCGACAGCGTGCCGCAGGGCGGCAACTACGACGGCGCCGCGGGGGTCGTGGCGGGCCTGAGCGCGCTGTCCGCGCTCAAGCAGGCGGGCTTCGAGCCCGCTTACGATCTCGCCGTGATGGGTATTCGCGCGGAGGAATCCGCCTGGTTCGATGTGCCCTACATCGGCAGCGCCGGCGCCTTCGGATTGCTCGATCCCGCCTGCCTCTCGGTCCGACGATCGGGCGACGGGGTCACGCTCGAGTCGGCGCTCATCGAGCGCGGCTTCGATCCGGAGGCGATTCGCAGCCGACGGCGCCTGCTCGATCCGGCGACGCTGCGCGCATTCGTGGAGGTGCACATCGAGCAGGGCCCCACCTTGGTCGCCCGGGGCTTGCCGGCGGCCGTGGTGACCGGCATCCGCGGGTGCCGGCGGTTTCGCCAGGCACGCTGCGTCGGCCAATATGGCCACTCGGGTGCGGTCAACCGTCCGTATCGGCACGATGCGGTGGCCGCCACCGTGGCGCTGCTGCATCACCTGGAAGCTTTCTGGGTGGACCAGGAAGCCGCCGGAGCGGATCTGGTGTTCACCGCGGGAGAGCTCTACACCGACCCCGCGCTGCACGGTCCCAGCAAGATCGCGGGCGAGACGCGCTTCGTGCTCGACTTTCGCAGCGTCTCCGAGGCGACGATGGATGCCGTCGCGGCCGAGGCCCGCCGGGCGGCGGTCCGCTTGGGCGAGGAGTACCGCGTGCGCTTCGAGCTCGGCGCCACCAGCGATTCGCCCAGCGCCTCGATGGACTTGCGCCTGCGCGGGCGCTTGATGAGCCTGCTCGATCAGCCCTTCGAGATGCCGAGCGGGGCGGGTCACGATGCGGCCGTGTTTGCCAAGATGGGCGTCCCGACCGCGATGATCTTCATGCGCAACGAGCACGGCAGTCATAATCCCGACGAGGCCTTGGCCCTCGCGGACTTCGAGGTCGCCACGCGGGCGCTGCTGCGCCTGCTCTTGGATTTCCCCTCATGAAATTATTGGTCACCGGCGGCACGGGTTTCGTCATGAGCGTGCTTGCGCGTCGTTGGCTCGATGCCGACCCGGCGGCCCGGCTGGTGGTGCTCGACACCGCGCCGCTCGATGCCGCGGCGCTGCGCTATTTTGCGCCCGTGGCCGGGCGGCTCGAGGTGGTGGTGGCCGACGTGACCCAGCCTGCGACCTGGGGCGCGGCGCTCGAGCGCGATGACGTCACCCACATCGTTCACGGAGCGACCATCACCCCGATATCGCGCGGCACGGCCGCCGAAGCGCAGCGCGAGCCCGAGGCGGAGAATCCCGGCCGCATCATCGAGGTCAATACGATGGGCACCGTCGCGATCCTCGATTGGGCGCGCAGGCTCTCACGGCTTCAACGATTCATTTACGTGAGCTCCGGCGCCGTCTACAAGCATCACGGCCCGGATCGTCCGGGCGAGCCGCTGCCGGAGGACGGCTACGTGATGCCGCGCCGATTGTATGGCATCTCCAAGCTCGCCTCGGAGCTGATCACGGAACGCTATGGGGATCTGTTCGCTCTTCCGACCGCCTCGGTGCGCCCCTCCTCGGTTTACGGGACCATGGACCGCGTCACGGCCAGCCGCAACTTCCGCCACCTGCCGAACCGCCTCGCCCACCTGGCACTCGATGGCGCGCGGGTGCGCGTGAATACCCTCGATGCGGTGGGCGACTACATTCATTCCGAGGACGCGGCGGACGCCATCCTCTCGCTGCTGCGTGCGCCGCGGCTGCGCTACAGTGCGTACAACGTCGCCGCCGGGGAGGCGGCCACGGTGGGCGATCTCATCCGCTGGATCGCGGAAAAGGTGCCGGGTTTTCGGGCCGAGGTCACCCCACCCGAGGAGGCCGACATCCTGCAGGATCCGACGCTCAAGGACGGCATGTGGGGCGCCTATGATGTCTCGCGCATCGCGGTCGAAACCGGCTGGAAGCCGCGCCCCACCCGCGAGGCGCTGCATGCCTACCTCGATTGGATCGTCGCGGAGCGCCGCAGGAATCCATGACCACCCCCGACTCTTATCCGCGCGATCTCGTGGGCTACGGCGCCAAGCCGCCGCATCCCCGCTGGCCGCAGGACGCCCACGTGGCGGTCTCCATGGTGCTCAACTACGAGGAAGGCGGCGAGAATTGCGTACTGCACGGCGACGCCGCTTCCGAATCGGTATTGACCGATGTGGGGGGCGAGCCCGTACTCGGGGCGCGCAACCTCAATGTCGAATCGACCTTCGAGTACGGCAGCCGCGTCGGGTTCTGGGAGATCCTGCGGCTGCTCGAGCAGCATGGCGTCGAGGCGACCGTCTACGCGGTCGGCATGGCCTTGGAGCGCAACCCGGAGGCTGCGGCGGCGATCGCTCGCAGCGGCCTGGAGGTGGCCTGTCACGGGCAGCGCTGGATCGACTATCAGTTCGTGCCCGAGGACGTGGAGCGCGCCGACCTTAAGCGCAACGTCGAGATCATCACGCGCCTCATCGGCCGGCGGCCGCTCGGCTGGTACTCGGGACGGCCGAGCCCGAATACCCGCCGATTGGTGGTCGACCACGGTGGATTCTTGTACGACAGCGATGCGTACAACGACGATCTACCCTACTGGACGCCGGTCGGCGGCCGCCCGCATCTCGTGATTCCCCACACCTTCGACGTGAACGACAGCCGGCTGCAGCGCGGCGGTGACTTCGCCACCGGCGAGGAGTTCTTTCTCTACTGCCCGGGATGCCTTCGACTGGCTGTACCGCAAAGGCGCGGCCGGCGAGCCCCGCATGATGACCATCAGTTTGCACGGCCGCATCATCGGCCGCCCGGGACGCATCCAGGCCCTGGCGCGCATCCTCGAGCACATCCGGCGCCACGATGCGGTGTGGCTCTGCAATCGCAGCGCGATCGCCCGGCACTGGATCGCGCACCACGCCCCGCGGGCCGACCAAAGCGGGCGCTAAAACTTGTAACCGATCCTGAACTCGATCACCCGCGGCCGCGTGATGTTTTCGGCCGGCACGAACTGGTTGGTCGAGGTGTACGTGCTCTTGATCACATTGGTCAGGTTCGTCACATACAGACCCGCCGTCCAGGCGTCCTTCGCGACGCCCCCCGATAAGTCGAACTGCGAAATCGGCGGATTCTCGAACCTGAGCAACGTGGTGCTCACGTTCGATCCCGAGGAGAGCGTGGGATTGACACTCGACTGGGTGAACGAATGCGCGGTGTGGGTCGCGCCGACTTGCACGAACGAATCGTAGGCGTTCATCTTCCACTGATACCGGACCCGTGCGTTGAATTGCAGCGGCGGCGAGTTGGCGCTCGGTCCGCCGATCGGCCCGAACGGATTGTCGACGGCGTAGATCGGCTGTCCGTATTCGGCCTTGCTCGCCGGGTTCGCCAAGAGCGCGGGGTTGTTCGCGACCAGGTAGGGCGAGTTGGTCTGCTTGCTCGTGTTCCACGCCGCCCCGCCCTGCGCGGTCAGCCCTTCGGTGACCACGGCGACGAAGGACGTTTCGACCCCGTGGATGCGGTAGTCCGGCCCGTTCGTGCCGAAACCCACGTTCCCGAGGACCCCCGGATCGAAGAAGGCGACCTGCACGTTGTTCCAATCCTCGCGGTACACCGCGCCGTTCCACTGCAGGCGGTGGTCGAAGAATTCGGTTTTCCAGCCGATTTCGTTGTTGGTGAGGTTGTCGGAGGCGTACGACAGCGGCGAACAGTATTGCTTGATCCCCTGGGCGTCGGGGACGTAGCAGCCGTTGTTGCGGTTGAAAGCGCCCGGACGAAAGCCCTGCGACCAGGTGTAATAAACGAGGGCATCCGGCAGGAAGTGCCAGGTCACATTGCCGCGGCTCTTGGCTCCCTGATAAGTGGTATGGAGATTCTCGGCGTCGATGTTGGTGGCGGACGCATAGCACGGCCCGGGGCCCGCCTCGTAACAGGAGAAGCTGCCGACCACCGCACCCTTTTCGTCATTCACGAATCGGTAGTAGCGCGTGCCGGCCGTCACGGTCAGCACCTTGGGAATGATGTCGAAATCGACCGACGTAAAGGCCGCCGTCTGCCGGTAGCCGCGCTTCACGTCGTTGAAGAACGCCGTGTTGTCGTTGCGCACGGACGGGTCGTTGACACTCGAGCCGGCCGGGGGCCCCACATTCGTCAAGCAGCCGACGGTCACCGAGGTGGTGCACGGCGGTAAGGTCTTATATTGCCAGTTGAGCTGATCGTCGATCTGCAGCTCCTCCCAGAACGCGCCGACGATGCCGCGCAGGCGCCACTCATCGGGGGTGCTCAATCGCAGCTCGTGACTCTGGTGGGTGTTGCGCTCGACCTCGGTCCAGCTCGTGCTCGGCGAGTAGCAGGTCGAAGACAGGCCGTTCCCGGGCTCGGCGCCGTGGCACTGGTAATAGTCCGAGTACAGTCCGCGCGAGTAGTTGGTGTAGTCCTGCACCTGGCTGATATTGCGCACCAGGTAGGCGCCGGCATAGACCAGCTTCAGCTCGCCGACGCGCCCATCGATGGTCAGCGCCGTATTCTCGAAGCGGTCCTTATTATAAGAGGGGTTGAACAGCGTGACCGACTGCTGCGGCAGCGGTACGCCGTCCGAGCTCTTCGGCATCTCGTAGAACACCCCCTGGGCATTCATGCTCTGGTAGCTCTGAGCCAGCAGGGCATGCCAGTCATCGTGGATGTTCCAGAGCGCCGACAGGCGCAGTCCCTCGTAGGTCACCGGATTGATGGCGTTGGCCACGAGATTGGCATTGTTGATCGAAGGCGAACCGGGGGGTACGCAATAGCCATTGTTCGGCTGACCGTCGGGACAGGCGCCGCCGACCGCCGGATAGCCCGCATAATGGATGCCGAGATCGGTGTTCTTGCGATGGAAGGTGCCCGCGACGTTATTGATGTAGCCGCCGCGATTGTCGTCGTAGATCACCCCGCGGATCGCGAGCGTGTTCGCGATCAGCGGCAGATTGAGGACCGCGGTCACGTCGCTGTTCGGATCGCCGCCGGCGGTCGGGCCGTAACCGGCGGTGACGCTGCCTTCGGTGACATCGAGTTTCGGCTTGTTGGTGATGTAGCGGATCACGCCCGCCTGGGCACCCGCGCCGAACAAGGTGCCCTGCGGTCCCTCCAGCACCTCGACGCGCTCCAAGTCCGCCGCATACACATCGAGGTTGCGACCCGGCAGCTGGCCGGACTGTTCGTCCAGGTAGATGGCCACGTTCGGAAAGCCGTTGATCGAGCCGCCCGATTGAGTGCCCTGGTCCCCGACGCTCAAGCCGCGCATGAAAATTTGGGTTTGGCCCGGCCCGCCGGAGGATGCCGTCACGTTGGGCAGATACTTCACCATGTCATCGAAATTCACGACGTTCAGCTGACTCAAGGTCTCGCCGGTGAGCGCCTGGATCGCGATCGGCACGTTTTGGATGTTTTCGCTGCGCCGCTGGGCGGTCACGATGATTTCTTGAATCTGGTCGCTGGACGAGGCCGTCTCCGTATCGGCGGCCATGGCGCTGGTGCAGGCGCCGCCCCCTAGAATGGCGGCGATCGCACAGGATAATTTCGAGTGTAATTGCATGGTCCATCCCGTCTATTTATTGGTTTCAACAGTCGAAGCATCGTCGCCATGCTCACGCCCATGGCAAGTGCCGATCCGCGGCGGCGGTCTCCTGATTTCACGACTGCAGACGAATTGTTACCATAGAATTAACTGTTAGGGAACGAAAATTGCGTGCGAAGCAACGGATGGACCCGTCCATCCACGGTCTTCAATCAAAGGAGCCGCCATGCGCCTTGCGATTTGCTTGACGATACGCCTGCTGGCCTGCGCCCTGTTCGGCGCCTCGGCGCTTGCACCGCTCGTCAGTGCGTTGGACCTTGCGCCGGCGCCCAAAGTCAGCAGTCCGCGTCTGTACGTATTCGATTGTGGAACGCTGGTCTACAACAAACCCGAGGATTACAACCTCAAGCGCGAGGAGGTCAAGGACAGCAATATGGGCGTCACCTGCTACCTGGTGGTTCACCCCAAGGGCATGCTGATGTTCGACACGGGCTTGAGTGACCGGCTGGTCGGCAGGCCGCTGTACGAGAACGTGACCGACGGCTATGCCCAGATCAAATTCAACACGCTGAGCGGGCAGCTGGCCGACATCGGCGTCGCTCCCGCCCAGATCGACTACCTGGTGCTGTCGCATTACCACTGGGACCATATCGGCAATGCCCAAGATTTCGCCGGCTCGACCTGGCTGGTCTATAAGGGCGATCGAGATCAGATGTTCAGCGGCACCGCACGCGGATATGCCTGGTTCAACCAGTACTCGGCGCTGGAGCACAGCAAGACGGTGCTGCTCAGCGGCGACCACGATGTGTTCGGGGACGGCACGGTCGTCGTGCTCGCAACGCCGGGTCATACGGAGGGGCACTGTTCCTTGCTGGTGCGCCTGAAGAACACCGGACCGGTCGTGCTGTCGGGCGACCTGTACCACTATGCGGAGGAGCGCGACTTGAAGCGCATGCCGGACGAGGAAAAGACCACGGGCACGGTCGAGTCACGCCAGAAAATCGAGGACCTGTTGCGGCGGACCGGCGCCCAGCTGTGGATCGGTCACAGCATGGAGTTCTTTCGCACCGTGCGTAAGTCGCCGGCCTGGTACGACTGAGTTCACCCACGGCGGTGACATAACGCGTTGGGACCTGAGAGCGGCGCCATAAAATCGCAGCGTTCGCGTTGCCATGAAGCGAGGATCGCCTGAATATCGAACGAGGATCACTCCTTTGTCGCGAACCAGGCGGTGCCGGATGAAACGAAGTGGTATCGGTCCATCGACTCAACTCAGGCTTGCCTCCATCCCATTCAACGTTGCGCCGGGCGTTGGCTGGCGGCTCCATATGTCCAAGATCGCCACGCAGATCGGCCCTCCCGTTCCATCCCTTCCGCCCGCACCTGCGAGCCGGGGTTGAGGGTTCGACCACACTTTTTACGAGGTGTCCCGTGAAGTCCATGGTGTTCATTCTGGTGGCTCAGCTGCACGCAGGCGGCGTTCAGACCGTGGCCGCCTATCCGAACCTCGAGCAGTGCAGGAATGCACTCAAAGTGGCGGCGACCAACGTCGCGGCGGACTACCAATGCGAAGCGACGCCCGTGGAGGGGACCTGGTCGCAAAAAGATTCCCGCTACGTGATGGCGCGAGAATAGCGCGGCGCACCATCAAGATCGGATGATTCGACCGGGCGGCCAGGCCCGCGTCGCCCTTCAGACTCCGAAGCTGCATCCAGCGACGGCTTGCGTACGTAGATCACTCTACGAACGCCATATCAAGCCACGCCTGGAAGGGCCAGTTAGGAGGATTTCATGTCAAAGTACCCGTGGGCCGTCATCGCGGCGCTCTCGGCGCCATTGCTTGCTTACGCCTCGAGCCATCGGGAGGCACCCAATATCTCCCGCATGCCCACCCTCGATGCGACCGACTTGTACCTATTCAACAGTTACGAGGCCGGCAGGGCGGGGTATGTCACCATTCTCGCCAACTACATTCCACTTCAGGACCCCTACGGCGGCCCGAACTACTTTGCGCTCGACCAAGCCGGCCTCTATGAGATCAAGATCGACAATACCGGCGACGCGGTCGAAGATCTGACCTTCCAGTTTCAGTTCACGAACTCGCTCGCCAACAACGACGCGGGACTCGCGCTCAACGTGGGGCCGGCCGGCAGCACGAAGAGCATCCCCGTGCCCCTCAAGAATGTGGGTCCCGTCGGCGCTTCGAGCTCGGCCAACCTCAATTTCACCGAGACCTACACGCTCACCTTGGTCACCGGTCCGGCGAGGACCGGCACCGCCACGCCGATCACCAATGCGACCAACGGCAGCACCACCTTCACGCGCCCGATGGACTACATCGGCCAGAAGACTTTCGGCTCGGATGCCGGCTACGCGGCCTATGCCGCGCAGTACATTTACAACATCACCATTCCCGGCTGCGGCTTGCCGGGACGGGTATTCGTCGGACAGCGCAAGGAAGGATTCGTGGTCAACCTCGGGCAGATCTTCGATCTCGTGAATTTCGTCCCGATCGAGGGCGACAACAACCCGGTGTACAACCCAGCTCCCGGCAAACCCTTCCCCGGTGGCATCACCCAGAGCGCGAGCAACAATACCCTCGCGAACAAGAACATCACGACATTGGCTTTGGAGCTGCCGGCGGCCTGTCTCAAGGGCAAGGGCAACGGCGTGATCGGGGCGTGGACCAACGCGAGCACGCGTCAGGTGCGCATTTTGAACCCGACCGCCACCTTCGCGAAGCCTGAGGTGAATGGCGGCGCGTGGACGCAAGTGTCGCGCCTGGGCATGCCGCTGGTGAACGAAGTCGTCATCGGCCTTCCCGACAAGGACCTGTTCAATAGCAGCCCCCCGGCGAGCGACTCGCAGTTTGCCAACTATGTGACGAATCCGAGCTTGCCTGCCCTGCTCAACACATTGTTCCTGGCGCCCGTCAACGCGACGCTCGGTACGACGCTCACCAATCTCGCTCCGACGAATATCCCGCGCAATGATCTGATCGCGGCCTTCCTCACGGGGTTTACCGGTTTGAACCAGCAGGCGACGGTCACCCCTTCGGAAATGCTGCGCTTGAATACCGCGGTCGCAGCCACGCCGGCCGCCTCCCAGAATCCGCTCGGCGTGATCGCCGGCGATGTGGCGGGCTTCCCGAATGGCCGCCGGCCGGGAGACGATGTGGTGGATGTGGCGCTGCGCGTCGTCATGGGAGCTCTGTGCTATCCGCTGCCCATCGGTGCCGGCGGTGCGCCGACCAGTCTGGGGCTGTGCACACCGGCCCAGGCGCCGGTCGGTAACGCCGCCTTTACGGACGGCGCGCCCACGAGCGCCCTCGATTTCGATCAAACCTTCCCCTACTTGCAGACACCCCTCCCCGGCTCGCCCATCGGCGCGATGTGAGGCACCTATGACTTCTCTTCATGCTCCCTGGCGCATTCTGGCGGCGGCTTCCCTGGCCAGTGTCGCTCTGATCGGCTGCGGTGGCGGAGGCGGCGGTACCGTCCCGACGCCCCCGCCCATTTCGAACGCGGTGTCTTTCTCGGCGTTCGCCACGCAGGCATTTTCTAACAGCGCGAATTCCACTCCGGTCTCCGTCGACAACAACTTCGTGTTCGACGTGGACGAGGATCCTACCGCCTTTGATAGTTTGATCCTGTCCGGCACCTACTAGATCACCGCGCCACCGCCGGCCCGTACGGTCGCGCGTCCCTGTAGGGTCGCGCGTCGCAACTGGATGAGAGAAACGAAGTGCAGCAAAATGGCCAGCGGCACCAGAAATGTCGGGATCAGCACCAGCGGAAACATCGTAATGAGCTGATTCGGGCGATCGAACGCAAACATTTGGAAGGGCGACGGTGCCGTGAGAAACGCGGTGCTGACCGCGACGACGAGATCGGCGATCCCCAACAGATTCCAACGCAAGACGGTCCTGGGATCGAGTGGCCGGCCGCCGGTCGCGCCAATCGCGATGACCGCCGCAAGTACACCGACGGCCACGTCGCCCACACCGAGTACGAACCAGCCGGTTAGCCACAATGCCGCAGCCAGCACGGTCCGCGTGCGTTCGGTGCTCCTCCCATCCGACCGCTTGAGCGCCCGATGGACGCCATAAACAACGGCAGTGACGGTCACGACGCAACCCGTGACAATACTGAACGGCAGATAGGTTGGAACGCTCCCGCTCATGGGCTGCCGACGATCATCTGCCGTGCCATCTCATGCGGATCCTTCGCGGACACCCGATGAGGGTGTGCGCCGGCGACACGCAATCCCTCCGCGTGGATGAGAACCGGTTTTGCGATGTGGCGGCCCAATATCATCTCTCGCGCCTGCGCCTGACCGTCTGCCGCGATCGGATCTGCGGCGGAGGATGAAGGGGAGACAAACTCCGGCTTGGGGCGGCCCGATGGAGTGCCCCCGCCCGACAGCCGCCCGCCGCCTGACAGAAGCAGTCTCGCTTGTTCCTGTCCGCCCCCGATCACCTCTGCCGCCGGTAACGCGCGCGCCGCCACCAACGCGACCAGGCCAAGAACCGAGATGACCCCTATTTCCGTTGCACGCTTCATAAGTCCTCCAATCCGATGCCGCAATATATGTATCTACATATACCATACCGGCCAAAAGCCGCGCGACTATTTATGTATATGCATATACAAACCCGGGATGGTTGTGTATCCATCGACATTTCATGCATACGCATGTATCATCGAGGGCGAATGAAACTGCAATCCTTGCCATGCTACTGCGCCACCCTGCGCCAGGCGGCTCGAGCCGCGACGGCGTTTTACGAAGAAGCGCTCGCGGACAGCGGGGTCCGCGCGACCCAATTCACGATCCTCCAGGTACTTAAAATCGCTGCGGGCCTGCAGACCACGGAGGTCGGACAGCTCCTCGGCATAGATCAAACGACGGCCACGCGTACGCTGGCCCTGATGCGTAAAAATAAGCTCGTGGCGGATTCCACCGGCGCCGATCGGCGTGAGCGAAGATGGCACCTTACCGCCCTCGGGGAATCCACTTACCGCAGGCTTCTCCCGCGATGGCAGGCGGCGCAGGCGACGGTGGAGCGACGTCTGGGTCGTACTGAAGCGCTCGCCCTGAAGCAACACGCGTTTCGCGCGGCAAGCGCCTTTTCGGCCGGGAAAAATGACTGAGCGGCCGTGCACTGCACTTGCCGTCGAGGGCAGGCGTAGGACACTGCCTGACGTCCTTTAAGCGGTGCGCCGATGGTGCTTCCCGGGGGCGCGGGTAGCCTTGGGTTCATGCTCGAAAAGTTACCCGAGAGTGTGGGGCACGCACTCATCAATCAGCGCGCCGGTATGGAGCAAGTGCTCTACAACCTGCTTCATCGAGAAAGGTCCTCCGCGCGCCTCTCCGTTTCCAGTCCCACATTCCACTTCAATGGCGCCCTCCCCACGCGCTACACCGCTGATGGCTTGGGCGTGTCGCCGCCGCTCCAGTGGGACGCGGTGCCCGCAGGCGCGGGATCGATTGCGATTTTGGTCGAGGATGCCGATTCCCCCACACCCCATCCGTTGGTGCATGCCATCGTGGTCGATATCGACCCCGAGATTCGCTCCCTCGAAGAAGGAGCGCTCGCCAGCCACCAGCACGCGGGCTGCGGTCTCGAGACGGGTCCGAATTCCTATCTGCAGCGGGCCTGGTTGCCCCCCGATCCACCGCCCGGCCACGGCGAGCATCGATATGTGTTCCAGGTATTCGCGCTGATGCCGGGACCGAACTTCTCCAGCCCTCCCGGGCGTCGGGAGTTCATCGAGGTGATCTTGAATCGTGCCGTCGCGGTCGGCTGCTTGATCGGCACCTATGAACGCGCCAACCGTGTCGGTGTGGATGACGAGGAGCGCGCGATCGCGCTCGATGGCCCGTCACCTGTCCTGAGCCCGGAATAATCGCCCGATCTGAATGGACAGCAAGCGCTCAAAAAACGACCGGTAGCGCCGCAAGGCCAACCGAAGGTCTCCGGTGGAGTCGCGTTGGCCCTCGAGGGCTGCTCGCTGCTTGGCAAACGTCTCGGCCAAACTCTTGATCACCTGCGCGACCAGTTCGTCCCCCTCACGAACGGCCTTCGGAGGGTCGTCCACGAAGCCCTGCGGAACGGATTTAGCTCATCCCGCGCTGATCCCGCGATCGACGGCTGGCGCGCAAAACCTGTTCGCTCTCCGCGATCGCACTGCGCTCCGCCGACAGGTCGAGCGATCTGGAAAGCAGAAAGTACGCGCCGCCGGATACGACGAGCCCGACCACCCATCCCACATCGACACCCCCGAGCGCTCTCGCGGCGGGACCTGTGTAGACATCCGGCAGCACGAAAAATGGCACCGTCGCAACGAACCCGATCAGGTAGGCGGCGAGGCCGCGCATTCCCCATGCTCCGTAGATTCCCTTTGGCATGAACAGATGCGTGATCGCGTAACGGCCGCGACGCACGAAAAAGTAGTCGACCAAGTTCACGGCCGTCCAGGGAACCAGCAGGTACAGCATGATGGTGAGGGTGGCGAAGAGCAGCGCGATGGCGTTGGTGGTGATCGCAAAGGTTGCCGCAATCCAGCCGGCCGACACCCCCAGGATGGCGAGCAGCCGCAACCGCAGCGTGGGCCGCAGCGCGAACATCGAGTTGAGCGCAGTGACCACCGTGAGCATGCCGCTGTAGGCGTTGAGTCCCATGGTAGCCGCCAGCGCGGTCACGGACGCAAGCGCCATCAGAATTCCGAATCCCGCGAACAGTGAGTTACCGGCATCGTGCAACGCCACGAGCCCGTCGGATGCCCCAATGCGCGTTGCCAGCCAGGCGCCCAGCGAGATCAACCAGATCGCAGCCGAGGTGGCGCCCAGGAAGACCGCGACGATAATGCGATGCGGCGGGGTGTTCCGCGGCAAGTACCTCGAATAGTCGGATACGGAGGGTGCGTAGGTGATGTTGTAGGCCGCACTCGCGGCGAATTGCCCGATGAATGCGACCCAGCTGAACCCGCCTGGAACGAAATGGGTCGCCGGCACCCGGCCCGCCATGATGCCCGCCGTCAACAGCGTGTACAGCGGCAGGCACAGCCAAAAGCACGCACGAAAAATCCGGTGCAGCCAGTCGTGGCCGTAGATCGCGATGCCGATCGCGGCGGCCGCGGCGATGAGCGTCACGGCGGTTTCGTTCCAGCCGAGGATCCCATTCAGGCCTCGTGCCATGAGCACGGAATCCGCGACGTTGAAGCCGACGAAGGTGAACAGCGTTCCGAACAGCACGACGACCACGCCGCGATAGCCGAACTGAGCGCGCGACTGGATCATCTGCGGCATCCCGAGCTCGGCGCCCTGCGAGGCGTGGAAGGCAACGAACAGGGTGCCGAACAGGATGCCCAGCGCGCCGGCGAGCGAGGTGAACCCGAAGCTCAAGCCCATGCTCGGCCCGACGAAACCGATCGCGATCGTGAAAAAATGGAAATTCCCGAGGAACCAGAACGGCACCTGATCGATGACCCGGCCGTGCCGCTCATCCTCGGCGATGTAATCGATCGATTTGCGCTCTATTGCCATCTATTTCGAATCCCTCCCCGCGCCATTGTGCACCAGGGCGTACTGCAAGTTCTCGAGAATGTCGCCGTTCCGGAGTGCCCGCGCCGACGCTGTCTGCACAGTTAACCCAATTAACCAGCCAAGCGGGCGACTGGGGGTCGTTTCGCATCGCCGGCGTCACGGCCAGTTGTCGAGGCGGCGAGACTCTGACAGAGTCTCGCCTTGTCCAACCGCTTAGGAGCCCTTGATGGTGGCGGCCAAAACTCGGACCGCGGCCGCGCCCACGCGCCAGCGAATCCTCGATGAGGCCGAGCGGTTGATCGCCGTCAAGGGGGTCTACGGGTTCACGCTTCAGGATATCGCCGCGCCGCTCGGAGTGCGCGTACCGGCGATCTACAAGCACTATCGCAATCGGGACGGCGTCCTCATCGAAGTCTCCCGTCGCTTCATCGCGCTGCTCGCGGGCCAGTTCGAACTCAGGCCGGAGCTTGAAGCGGTTGCTGCATTTCAAGTGGCGCTCGACGGCTTCGTCGAGCTGATGATGGGACATCCGGCGTACGTGCGCCTCGCGCTGGTCGACTTTGCGACGCCGGGAGGCGGCATGGATTACGTCAAGCTCGCGGCCGGCGGCTCCTTCAAGGAGAACCTGGTCCGGGGCCCGCTCGCCGCCATGCATGCAAGGCTTCGCGGGCTCCTGCAAGCGGGCGTTCGCTCCGCGCGAATTTCGCGCGGTGGACGCGACCGATGTCTATCGGCTGTTGAAGGCCGCGCTCTTGATCCGCCTGGTATTCCCGGACGACACGCTGCTCCTGCGGCCACCCTCCTCCCGCGAAGTCCGGGATACGAAGCGATGGATCCGGGAGATCGCAGCCCGACATCTGGCACCGCGGCGCGATGCGCGCGTTTGACATCACCGATTGCCATTGCTAGATTCCGGCGGAGGTTAAGTCAGTTAACCTCCACATGATGCGGAGCTCGGGATGCACCCGGCCCCTTTTTCAAGGGAGCATTGCAAAAATGGATGGTACTTGTCTTGTGAGACCTCGCAGGCGCGCAGGGAACCTTCGCCGCCCGGGTCTTCCAATGTCCGCCGTCACGCTCGGAGTGCTGACCGCCTTGTACGGCGCCCCGGCCCCGGCGGATTCGGACACCTTGCAGGAAGTCATCGTGACGGCCACTCGCCGCTCCGAGTCGGCTCAGAACATTCCTGAAAGCATCACCGCGATCACCGGCGCGGCCATCGAGGCAGCGGGCATCACCGACAAGGTGGATCTCGCGCACTCGCTGGCGGGCATCAACGTGACCGACAAGGGGGCGTTCGGAGGCGTCAATGGCTCCTCGTTGATCATCCGCGGGTTGAACAGCGACTCGACATCGGGAGAGTTCGTCCAATCCTCGCCCATCGTGCAGCCGGTCGCGACCTACGTGGACGACACGCCGCTGTTCTTCAACCTGCGGCTGCAGGACCTGGATCACGTCGAGATCCTGCGCGGCCCGCAGGGCACGCTGTACGGCTCGGGCTCGCTTGGCGGCACCATCCGCTACGTGCAGAACGCGCCCGACCTGCAGGACTTCGACGCCCGCGTCGAGACGGGCGTCAGCGATACCGCGCACACGCATACCGTGAACTGGGACGTGAACGGGATGCTGAATCTGCCGATCGCGGAAACCCTGGCCCTGCGACTGAACGCGGGCTACACCGAGGAGGCGGGATTCATCAACCAGCCTCAGCTCTACGTCCTAGGCCCGACGGGTGCGCCCGCCTCCACGCAACCCGGCAACCTGCTGAGCCCGCCGCAAACCCGGGAGCAGAACGGAGTCAATTCGAATCTGTACCGCACCGCGCGGGCGGCGCTTTTGTGGAAGCCGAGCGACGACTTTCACGCACAGCTGTCCTACTATCACCAGCAATCCTCCGCCGACGGCTACCCCTATGCCGCGCCCGTCTATGGCCTCGGAGCGCTGAGCTCGTCGGACTACGTTCCCGCGACCACCAACGACACCGTCGACCTCGCCGCGCTCACGCTCGAATTCGAGCTCGGATTCGCCACCTTGACGAGCAACAGCTCGTGGGCGGACCACAAGAACGCGACGGTCGGTGATGTGACCTCGCTGTACGACAGTTTTCCGTTTTATTCGCTGCTCTACGGCGCCAACCCGCGGGTGCTGGTCGTCGGCCACCAGGGTTTCGACGACAAACCCTGGGCGCAGGAGATCCGCCTGGCCTCCAAGGGAAATGAGACCACCGAGTGGGTGGTCGGCGCCTTCTACAAGACCGAGCAGACCGACATCGCCGAGAACGACTTCTATCCGGGTTATCTGGATTATTTCAACGCCTGCGTACCGGTTTACGGCGCCGGCAGCGGCGTGACGCCCTCCCAATGCGGCATCGGCGAGACGGCGTACACGCCCGGCCAGCCGCCCAACGCCATCAACGGAATCCCGATCGTCAAGGATCAGGCCTACATCGGCAATTTCCAGACCAAGTACACGGACCTCGCGGGTTTCGGCGAATACACCTGGCATTTCGCTCCCTCCTGGAGCGCCACCGGCGGTGCGCGCGTATTCAGGCAGACGGTGTCGCAGACCCAGCAGACGGGCCTTCTGTTCGACGGTCCCGGCTACATCTCCAACGAGGCGCAGAGCGGCACCTGGCGCAAGGCGTTATGGAAGGCGAATCTCGCGTATCGGATCGACGAAACCAATCTTGTCTACGCGACATGGTCTCAGGGCTTCAGGCGCGGCGCGGTGAACGGACTGCCGCCGACGCAGATAGGGCCTCCGGTCTACGTGACGCCGCCCGGGCTCTACCGGGTCAACCCCGACACGGCCGACAACTACGAGATCGGAGCGAAGGGCACGCTTGATAACAGCTTCCGCTACTCGGCGGCGATCTACGACATCCAGTGGCACAACGTCCAGGAATCGGCGTTTCTCACGCCGCTGGCCATACCGGGCGCGATCAATGCGGGCAATGCCTTCAGCCGCGGTGTGGAAGCGGAACTGTTCGACCGATTGAGCGATCATCTCTCGGCTCAGATCGACTACACCTATGATCAGACGAAGCTCACCTCCTACTCCGCGCTGGCGCTCGAGGGACTGACCGTGCCACCGCCGGCGGCCGGCACGGCGCTGCCCGGCACGCCGAAAAACTCCGCGTCGATCGCGCTCGAGTATGGTCATGTGCCCGTGGGCGCGGGCGAGTTCAGGGTGGGGGCGAACGCCCACTATCAGGGCTCGCAGTTACCGGCGCTCTCCGCGACCATTCCCACCGTCCCCGGCTACACCACCGTTGGCGCGCGCGCGGCGTATTCGATGACGCACTGGACGACGACGCTGTATGTCGACAATCTGACCAATCAGATCGGCGTCAACTCGTATACGGATCCGGTGCAGTGGGGTCGTTACTATCAGGCCCTGGTGTCGAGGCCGCGGACTGTAGGATTGACGGTAAGCTACTCGCTCGGACGGAAAGGAAACTGAATTCCAGACCGGCGTCACAGGAATGACTGCACATGACTGACACGCCATTGTCCGGCGATACCGCCATCACGCGCCCCACGATCAAGGGCCATATTCGGGAAAACACCTTCGCCGGCATCTTGTCGTTCATGCGCCGCCGGTATACCAAGGCTCTGGCGGGGGTCGACGTCGTGGTCTCAGGCGTTCCGCTCGACCTGGCGACAACCAACCGGCCGGGCGCGCGTTTCGGGCCGGCGGGCATCCGCGCGGCGAGCGTGGATCTCAATTGGGAGATCTATCCCTGGGGCTTCGGTCCGTGTGACCGGCTTGGCGTGATCGATTACGGCGACTGTGTGTTCGACGCGCACCGTCCGGACACCATCCATGATTCGATTGTCGCGCACGCGCGCACCATCCTCGCTTCCGGCGCAACGATGCTGACCCTGGGTGGCGATCACTACATCACCTATCCGCTGCTCATCGCGCACGCGGAGAAGCACGGCAGGCCGCTCTCGATCATTCATTTCGATGCGCATACCGATACCTGGCCGGATGACGACAACAAGTCCCTCAATCACGGCACGATGTTCTACAAGGCGGTGCGCGAGGGGCTGATCGATCCAAAATCCTCTGCGCAGGTCGGAATTCGAACGTGGAACGGGGACTGCCTCGGCATCAACGTTCTCGGCGCCGACTGGGTTCACGAGCATGGCCCCGCCGCGACGGCCGCGAAGGTTCTCGATATCGTCGGTGATCGCCCGGTCTATCTTACCTTCGACATCGACTGCCTCGACCCGGCGTTCGCGCCCGGAACCGGGACCCCGGTATCGGGCGGCTTGAGTGCCGCGCAGGCCTACGCGATCTTGCGGCGCCTTGTTCCGGTTCGCATCATCGGCATGGACGTTGTCGAGGTCGCGCCCGCCTACGACCATGCGGAAATCACCTCGCTGGCCGGCGCTCAAATTGCGGCCGAGATGCTGTGCCTGCTCGGCGCGCAGCGCGGTTCGGGGAACGACAGGCGCTGACTCGGCAAAGTGCATGCGCATTCGAACTGCGCATCATTTTTTCGGCTACGACTGGAGCCCGTCCCATGACCAGCGCGGGATGATGAGCCCTTTCGGCACGTCATCGGCGGATTGGTGGTAGCGAGACATCGTCGTTGTGGTCGCCCAGGCGAAGTAGTCGTGCAGCAATTGCCGTAGCGCGCCATCGCCGGCCAGCCCAGCGTCGACCAGAGCGTCGTCAAAGCAAGCTATCGCACGGCGATCCATTTCACCATGCTCTCCCTTCCCGCTATGCATTTTGACGACAAGGGTCTCGTCACCATAGGAATCAGAATACATCGTGGGACCGCCGAGTGCCTCAGCCCAGTACGCGGCGAGTCGCTCGATATGTTGTGGGTGAAAACCGTGGCTGAACGCATGGGCGACCACGTCATCAGCCATCACACGACGGTGCCAAGCGTCTGCAAGGCGGCGCAGGCCTTCGATGCCACCCACCGCGTCGAATACAGTTTGCATGGCGTCCATGATGACAACCCTCATTTGCCTGCGCAAGCGATCAAGAGTTGAGGAAGAGGATTCATTGTCTCGCCGCCACCCCAAGCGATCCTCGCCTAACGTCAGCTTTGGGCAAGCAACCATGGCGCTTGATGCATAATGTCGAACCGCATCATCCCGACGATGTCCACGTAGTCTGAATGGTCATCACCAAAGGGAGTTGACGATGGGATTTGCAATTTCGTGGTGTGCAGTGCGGGAGGAAAGCGCCGATCAATTCCTTCGAGAGCTACGCCTAAACCCGACCGGAGAAACGGAGGAACTTCCGGAGTCACTGATATCGACGGGAAAGCTGGATACCGGCTGGCGCGTTGTTTGGTACAACGAATACGGCTGTCCGTTTCTCGAGCCACAGGACCTTTCCAGGCTCTCAGTCGACCGAGACGTTCTACTGTGTATGGTAGAAGAGCACGTGATGGCCAGTTCGGCAGAGCTTTGGAGCAGCGGAAAGCAAAAATGGTGGTTGTCTCACGAAGGTGAGAATGGCCCGAAGGGACTTTCGGTGGAAGGTAATGTGCCGGAAGTATTCCCAGACATTCGGAAGGAAATGGAAGATGTGCAGCTCGCCGAAGGCGGCGACAATGCGGATGTAGACTACATTTTCGAAATACCCCTGAAGGTCGCACAATCGCTTGTTGGATTCAAACACGACGAGGATTGCCAGCACCTGATCGGGGGCGTTTTTCAGGTAATGTCACAAGCCCCAGCCAAGGCCGGAATTCTATCTCGATTTCTGAAGCGATGATTGCAACTTGCGGGTCGAGTTGGATGCAATGGCGGGGCGGTAACGCGACCGGCAGCGGACCGGGCACGATCGGCCGCTTCCTCCAATGCGAGCGCGTACGTGCGGCGACCATAAACTGATCGGAAACCAATGCTGCATCGCAGACATCGGGTGTGGAGGACCAGATTACTGCTAGGATTTAACTTATTCGGATGGTCGCGAAAAATTGACACGACAAAACGGCGCGGCGTCTGGTAGAAACTTCTACTTCTGCCATAGCGCACCAGTAAGAAAAACCAACAAACAGGGAAGCAATATGCGATCGGTATTACGCGGTCTTTTTTTGCCGGCAGTCATGACGTTCGTCGGATCATTGGCGCAAGCGCAGACGCTTACGACACTGCATTTCTTCAACGGTACGGATGGATTTCTGAACTCGAGCGGGGCCACGCTGATTCAGGGCCCTAATGGCGACCTGTATGGGACGACCAGCTACGCTGGCTTGCATGGCGGGGGCACCGTATTCAGGATCACGGCAAGCGGAAAGTTCAAGAGTCTCTACAATTTCTGCTCTCAGGCCTCCTGTACGGACGGCAGTATCCCCTTGGCAGGTCTGGTTCTGGCAAGCAATGGCGATTTCTATGGAACGACCGAGTATGGTGGGGCATATGGCCAAGGGTCGGTCTTCAAAATCACGTCGGCTGGGGCGCTGACCACACTGTACAGTTTTTGCGCGGTTTCAAGCACCGGTCCCGGGGAACCACCATGCCTCGATGGCAGGACTCCTCAGAATGCACTGATTCAAGGGGCTGACGGCAACCTGTACGGGACGACCAATGGTGGCGGTCGGGGTCTGGGCAGCTGCACTGCCGCACCGAGCAACTGCAACGGCGGCACGGTCTTCAGAATCACACCGGCTGGAGCGCTGTCCACGCTGTACAGCTTCTGTTCCCAGACGACTTGTGCAGATGGTAGTGATCCGGCGGGGCTGGTCCAGGGCAATGACGGCAATTTCTATGGAACGACCGAAAGTGGCGGCCTGAATTCCCCTTATACGAACATATCCCCAGGCACGATCTTCAAGATCACGCCCGGCGGCGAACTGACCACGCTCTACGACTTTTGCTCGACGGGCGGTTCCAACGGCGCCGGCTTTTGTGCTGATGGCCAAAACCCTTACGAGATCGGCTCGCTGCTCTCGGATGGACAGGGGAATTTTTACGGGACAACCTTCTTCGGAGGCTCGGGCAGCGCGGGTATTGTGTTTGAAATTACCAGCGCAGGAGCGTACAGCGTGCTGGTTTCCAATACGGGCTGCGTGACCTTTTGCTCGCCAGGCGCTTCGGCCATCGCGGGTGCCTTTCCCAGTCCCGTTATCCAAGGCAGCGACGGCAATCTCTATGGCACGACTTACGAGGAGGGCGCGTTCAACTATGGCGGTGGCTCGATCTTCGAAATTGCCTCAGGCGTGGCATCGACGCTTTATACATTTCCTTGTGCGGTTGTCGTGCCATGCGACACAGTGGGCGCTTACCCGTCAGGTGTTCTGCCAAGTTACGGCGGGCTTTTACAGGCCACCGATGGGAATTTCTACGGCCTCGCCCAGAATGGCGGGACCTACAACGCGACCTGCCCCGCGGGTTGCGGTACCGTGTTCAAGTTCTCGACCGGGCTCGGCCCCTTTGTCAAGACGCGTACCAGCTCCGGATTCGTTGGAGCCGCAGTCACCATTCTTGGGAACGATCTCACCGGTACAACCAGCGTCACCTTCAATGGCACAGCAGCGTCCTTCGTGGTGAAATCAGCGACCGAGATCACTGCAACGGTGCCCACCGGTGCAACCACGGGCGCCGTGCAGGTGGTCACGCCCAACGTCACTCTGAGCAGCAATGTCCCCTACACGGTTCTTTCGAAAACTGCGACGCCGACGTTCAAGCCCGCAGCGGGAACCTATGCGGCAGCACAAGCGGTGACGATCAGCGATGCCAGCGCAGGGTCAACCATCTATTACACAACCGATGGCACGACGCCGACCCAGTTCTCGACGGCCTATGCCGGTCCGATAGCGATCAGCGCAAGCTCGACGCTGAAGGCTATCGCTCTGGGATCCGATGATGTGCTCTCCGGTGTGAAGACCGGAACCTACACGATCAAATGATCGTAGCGGGCATTGTTCTGCGATTCATGAAAAGCCCGGCCACTTGGGCCGGGCTTTTCAATTGCGCAACCAGAATATCGCCCCGCGGCCGTTGACTCACTCCCACCGAGCCATTGACGGGATTGATCGGATTCACCGAACTTCCACCACAACATTACGGAGATACCGGCGGAGGCAAAGCACCCGGCTGTGCCGGCCGCTGATGCCGCGCCGAGTTCACCGCTGCCTGCGCGGCATCGGCGGCCGCACCAACCGTTGCCGGCAGCTTCTGCTGGAGTTCCTTCATCGTTGGGTCTCGGTACGGCTCTTTTTCCGATTTGACCTCTTGTGAAACGGATTCGAAAAGAGCGTTGGCAAGCATGCGAGATTCGAGTGCATTCCTGCCCGTGACTGCCGCGAGAATCTGTTTGTCGCCCCAACCCAGCGCTTGCATGCCCTTGACCGTTGCAGGTACCAGGGAACTGTCCGGATACCGCGGATCGTAATCCATCTGAGATAATTTGGCTTTCAGCCAAAGCAGCCGCAGGAACTCCTGTTCGCGTAACTCCGAGATTGCCTGCGTCTTGATGAGCGCCTTGATGGCTTCCAAGTCGGGCACCGACATGCACGTTGAATGATCCGGCAAAGACCGTAGAGCCTTCTCGACCTCAACCATGCGCCAATGCTCACCCCAGTCGAGCGTCTCCGCGGGGACCGCCGATTGCATGTGCGAATACAGGCGCACGGTCGCGCAGGCCCATTCCTCGGTCAGTCGGTGATAGACGCTGCTGCCGGCGTCTCGTTCAGCGGGCCGAGTTGGGGTCTCCGCTCCAAGCACTGGGAAAGCCGCGGTAATCGCCGAAACAGCCAGCAGTATCCAGTTCCTTACACATCCATGTGGAGGTGATACCCGAGCCGCTGTTCCCACAGTGGTACCTAGCATTTCATGTCTCCTTGCGACGGATTGTGCTCCCAATAGCTTCCGGTTGTCTAAACTGGCTGCGAACGGGCAATGACGATAGGCAGCACACTGTGATTGTCGATGCGCGTTACGATGATCGCGAATGCCGCGTAGAAGGCGGCAGAGGTGTCTGGCACATGAGTTCATCGACGAAAGCAAATACGGATGGAAAGCGCTTTGGCATGGGCGCGGCGCTGCTGCAACTTGCGGCCATGCTCGCAATCGCCTTCATAGTCAATGCCCTATTTGGTCCCAGGCCGCTTTGGGCGGTGGCGTCCGATGGCGGATCCCTGGTTTGGCAGTTCAGTGCCGGTATTGTTCTCGCCATCGCTTTTTCCGTTCCCGCGCTGATCGCGATCCTCAAATTGGATTTTTTTCTCAGCTTCAAGACTTTACTGCTGGCGCTCACTCAGAGAGTTAATTTAAACGGGTGGAGGCCATTGGGGTTCGGGCTATGCGCCGGAATCGGCGAAGAGCTCCTTTTTCGCGGAGCAATCCAGCCGCTTCTGGGGATCTGGTGGACTGGCTTGCTCTTCGCCCTGGCGCATTATGGAACGGGTGGGTTCAAATCCATGAGTTTCATGAAGTGGGGCTACGCGGCGTTCTTATATCTCACGTCGCTGATGCTGGGGCTTGTACTGACTCAGATCGGCCTGATCGCAGCCGTGGTGCTCCATTCCGTGGCTGATGCGGTCATTTTCTTCGTGTTGCGAGGGGTGGCACGGGCGTCAAATGGCCCGGACCTTGGCGGATCTTCATCTGTGCCTGAAGGATCGGTATCGGGTGGTCAATAAGCGAAGCCGCGTGTGAACAGCCCGGATGCAACACCGGAGTTCGGGTGACGGCTTGATACGATAAATCGGAGGTATGACACTTCGGGAGCCGCTATCTAAAGATGTCGTCGCGTTTCACTACCCGCCGCTTCCAAATGCGGTCAAACGCGTCATCGAGCGCCTTTCTTCGCACTGAGCCGCGAGCCGATGACGTCTTCGTCAGTGACTCAAAGGTACATAACAACATTTTAGATAGGCTTCTTCCGTCGCGTACTTGACCGTTGCCGCCGGATCCGAATGCAGCCCGTGTGCGGCGAGTATATCCAGCACGTACAAGTGGCCAATGGGGTTCACGGCTTTTTGCCGCTCATGCTCTTCCTGAGCCAGAGCCACCAGTGACAAATTCAAGGGTGCGGGGGCTTGCGGCGCTGTCGCGCGCAAATCTGCTCCGTTCTCGAGGAGCAGCGCGACCATCTTTGGATCTCCGCCCGCCACCGCAATTCGCAGCGCCGTAACTCCAACATCCGTCGTGGCATTGATATCGGCTTTGTGTTGCAACAGTGCCATGACCGTCTGAGGCTGGCCCGCTTCCGCCGCCAGGATCAGCGGCGTCGCGGCGACCGCCCACGGCGTCGGGTTATAGGCGGATTTGCCATCGCGGTCCGTAGGGGCGCTGATTCTGCCATCAGGTGTTGCGCCTGCGGCGATGAGGGTCTCCAGAGCGGGAACGCTGCCATACTTTGCCGCATAGGCCAACGGCGAGTAGCCGGCGAAGTCATGTGCGTCGATGGCGGCGCCGCCTTTGATGAGCAGGGCCGTCACCGCCGCCGATGCGTCTGAATGGTTCCAGACGGCATCGTGGAGAGCGGAGGCGCCCGCGGCGTCCCGCGCATCGGCCAGGGCCCCATGCGCCAGGAGGAGCGCGACCAGGGAGGCGGAAGGAACGTGCCGGTTTCCGCGGCTATCGGCGGCGTAATGCAGAGGTCGAAGAGCCCCGACATTGCTGTCGGCGCGATTGACGTCCGCACCCTTCTCGACCAGCAATCGTGCAATATCCAATCGGTCGCGCTGAATGGCAAGATTGAGCATGGTCACGCCCGACAGGGACGCCGCAAATCTGTTCTTCCCCCAGGGTGTGACCACCCAGTTGGGATCGGCGCCGCTCTCGAGCAAGGACTCGACGGAGGTCACATCGCCGCGCTCGATCGCATCCGTGAGGTTTTGCAATGGGAGATGCGTGGACCGATCTGCGAGCTCACGCTGACGATCCAAGAGCCCCTTGATTTGACCGCGAGTTCCCGGGGAAAACCAATCTGTGGCTTCGAGCTCCCGTTGGACCGCGTCGAGGTCCGCCTGGGCCTCTGGCGGCTGGTCGCCTAGCACCGAGACGGCATCCATGATCTCCTGATCCCGAAGCCTTGAGATCGGCCGCCGCTCGACCCAAAGCTGCAGCCGTCGCACGATCGCGTCAGTGGCAGCCGGGGTGTGCAATTTCGCCAGCGCATGAGTCAGGCTCGAGCCGCTATCCCGGCAGGCTGGCGTGGGCTCGAAGCCTATTCGCAGGTACAGATCGCGAATGCTAGCAAAGGCGTCCGGACGCACCGTGAGGAATTCGACTATCTTCTGTCCAGCGCATAGGTCCGGCAGCAAAGGCGTAAGCGCCGCCAGACCTTGCACGAAGTGCGGTATCGAGTCGGCGTCGCCGCGCAGCAGGTTGTCCGCGTCTTCCCGGAGGATGCTGTAGTTCAAGCCACCCGAGGCGGGAGTCGCATCGGTGAGATCGGATTCGTAGGTCGCGATCAGATAGCGGAAGATCTCCGGCGCCCGATAGCCGCCAAGAGCGGCGAAAAATCGGCGCCGCGTCGAGCCTCCTCCACGATTGCCGGGAGCCGCGCGTATCGCTGCGATAGCGATACGTTCAACCTCCGGCGAGCTGTCGATCTTGCCCCGTATACTCGCTTGATTGAGAAAGTCATACAGACCCGCTGCATCGTTCGTGGCGATCAAGCTGCGAAGCTGCTCGATCGCGGCACCCTCGACTGCACCCGCCAACGCCGGTGCGGCTGGAATCATCGCCATGAGAACCAAGCAAAACATGCAACGCACACGGCGAGTTCGACGGACGGTCCCGCCGTCTGAGCAACCCCCCGCGAACCGCGTCATATACCCATTCAAAAGGGATCTCTGATGTTAATCGTGACGGCAGCACGGGAACACCGGCCGCCGCGGCAAGTTTATGCCCTCCCCACACACCAGGGGTCAGGTTCCATATCCTTGGGAGAGCCTGGAAGGTCGGGAGCCGGAAAACGCATCTTGAAATTAAACGCCTCGCGCGTCGGTCCATACCGGTCGAGCCGCCACAGGCGGGACAGCCCCTCATCCACATCAGGAACGTGACCGGCGGGCACCCACCAAAGGGCCTGGTACGCACCCTCAAAGCGCTCGAAATATTCCCGCCTCCTCGCCATCTCGGGCGTATGGGCGCTCCGATAGACGAATTCGAACAGCGCTTCCGCATCCGACCAAAGCGACATGTTCACAAGAAAGAGCGGATCCGAGGTCGTCTGAATATCGGTGGCGTTTCCGGCCTCGCTCTGCAGCCGCCACACGAAGCCTGGAGACCGCTCAGCCAGGGCATTGACCCGATCCAGTGCATCAAAAAAAGGCGCCACCCGCGGATCGCCCTGCGGAGCCACGAGTCGACCCACATTGATTTGGGCGAGGTGCCAGTCGGAAATCGGACGTGATCGATGCATGATGATTTGCCCACCGTTCCGCGCGTCGAACTTACCGGTGGGCCATTGTATATTTTGGAAGCGGCGAACGGCAGCGAATTCAAACGGTCCACCGGCTGCCGGTGTCCCCGTTACGGGCCGGCGGTGCGGCCGCGATCCCAACTTGCCAACGCGCAGGGCCATTGATAAGTTGCAAGTGCAGCAAGAAGAACTCGCACGCCCTTTCCATTCGCCACATGGAGCGCGCTCGACACCTGTCTCGGCGCCGGAATTTGGAGAGAATATGAGCGACAGTGATCACGCACATCCGCCCCCCGATGAACTACAGATCAGGGTGAAGGCGCTGGAAACTCTCTTGGCTGAGAAGGGCCTGGTCGACCCTGCGGCAATGGACGCCATCATCGACCAATACGAACACAAGATCGGGCCGCACATCGGCGCAAAAGTCGTCGCCAAGGCCTGGGTGGACCCGGAGTACAAGGAGAGGCTGCTGACCGACGCCAACGCGGCGCTAACGGAGCTCGGCGTCCCGCGGCTGCAAGGCGAGGACATGGTTGTGGTGGAAAATACCCCTGCGGTGCACAACGTACTGGTATGTACGCTGTGCTCCTGCTATCCGTGGGGCGTGCTCGGCTTGCCGCCGGGGTGGTACAAGTCTCCCGCCTATCGTTCGCAGATCGTGCGCGACCCTCGCGACACGCTCAAGCAATTTGGGCTCGAGGTCGCGCCGACCAAGGAAGTGCGCGTGTGGGACTCCACGGCCGAGGTTCGCTACATGGTGCTTCCCGCTCGACCGCCGGGCACCGAGCGCCTGAGCGAGACGGAATTGGCTGCGTTGGTGACTCGCGACGCGATGATCGGCGTGGCCGAGGTGTCGGCGTGAACGGCGTCCACGATTGCGGAGGCATGGATGGGATGGGCTCAATCTCGATAGAGGCGCACGAGCCCGTATTCCATGCGCAGTGGGAACGCCGCGTCTTTGGACTGCTATGGGCGGCCGGCTTCAACGGGTTCTGGAATCTCGATGAATTCCGATACGCAATCGAGCGCATGTCCGCGGACGAATATTTGGGAACGCCGTATTACGAACACTGGCTCCACGGGCTCGAAACACTGCTGATCGAGAAGGGCGTGACGAGTCGCGGCGCGCTGCTGGCCGCGCGCCACCGCGAGCCGACCCTTTCCGCGGCCTCCAATGCGCCGATGACTCTGCAGGCGGTGGCCGCCCTGATCGCAAGTGGCGGCTCCGCGAAGAAGGAATCTGGCGCGGCGCCGAAGTTCCACGCGGGAGATCGAGTGCGCAGCAAGAACAACCACCCGCACGGGCATACCCGGCTTCCGCGTTATGCGCGTGGCAAAGCAGGCGTAGTCGAGCGCGATCACGGCATATTTCCGTTCAACGACAGCAATGCGCATGGCAAGGAGAACCCGCAGCATGTTTATCTCGTGCGCTTCGCGGCGCGAGAACTCTGGGGAGAGATGGCATCCGATAAGGATTCTCTTTTCCTGGACCTGTGGGAAGAACATCTGACACCGGCCTGAGGTGCGCAACGTGCTTGAAAGAGAGATTCCCCATCTGCCGCGCGACGGCGAGGGCCCGGTTTTTCCGACGCCATGGGCGGCGAGAGCATTTGCGATGACGCTGCAGCTTCACCGGGCGGGGCATTTCACCTGGCCCGAGTGGGCGTCCGTGTTCAGCGACCAACTCTCCACCAGTACGCATGGCCCCCACGCGTTGGCCGGCGATGCCGAGGATTACTACGAGTGCTGGGTGCAGGCACTGGAAACAATTCTGGCTACGAAGGAGGTGTTCGACCGCCGCGCGCTGCACGCGTCACGGGTGTCGACGATCGCAAACTGGCCCGAGCCCGACCACTCGGCGCGGCGCGAGCCCGTTGCGCGATCGCTGCCTCTCGTATAGGAAACAATCCGGCGACAGCCTGCCGACGACCCCACCGCAGCCTCTCGCCACCATCCGATCGCACTTCGCCCGCGCCGCCATACGGCGCTCTGCGGGGCGGCCATGGAAAAGCGCCCATCGACACCGGACTCTGCACCCGCGATCCGCGGACAGTGCCGTGTCGATCCTCCCATGGAGTAACTGGTCGCTTCCCAAATCGCCAGCACAGGGGCTCCGGCCATGGGTTGTCCGGTGCGCCCGTCGCGAACTTGGCCGCGCACCTCCACGAAGGCGACGCTTTTGTACGGCAAATAAGTTCTGTGCAAGCGCCGACGAGGCGGCGAGCATCAGCAACACGCTCGCCAAAGTTCAGTCGAACAATCTCAGCATTTGTCCGGTGCCGTTCCTTCAGTACGGTGAGCCGTCCTTGCGAACAACCCGAAGCCGGCCATCCGGCACCTTATCAATCTTGATGTCATCGTCAGGGTAGGTCACGAGGTCACCGCGGGTCCGATCGCCCACTTCCAAGTAAACGGCCATGGCATCGCTTCTATTGAGAAGGTGATGAGCATCCCCGCTCCCCGCCTTGAAGCCCGCGCACATGCCGGGACGCAGCGGCATCTCCCCGGCACTTGTCACCAGGATGGGTGTGCCCTCGAGAATGTACACAAACTCATCCTGATGCGAATGGAAATGGCGCGGTGCTGAGATGCTCCCCGGTGGAAGGTAGGTCAGGTTCACGCCGAAATTGGTGATTCCGAAAGGGGTTCCGAGAGGATGCCTGATCCGGTCCCTCATGCGTGACGCGAAGGGCTCCGGGAATGTCAGCACGGGCGGCGTTGCTTGCACGGATACGGCGTCGATGGCTGCAATCGATGAATCATCCGGCATCGCTGCTCCCTGTTCGAGGGTCGGCATCGAGAAGGAAGATATTCCCAAGTATTCGCCTGCCGGTCACGGACCGGTCGAAATTCCAATTACGGGAGGGCCGCCCGTCACCGGCACGAAGAGGCCCCCGCCGACCGGAATGCCGATGACGGGAGGACCCCCGGTTACCGGGATGATCAAGCGGGGCGAGGTATTGTCCTCGTGCGGTGGGAATGGGTCCGATATCGGCGGGGCGGCGGCCGAGGCTGGGTGGTCAGCAGCGGTGCTCCCCGAGTTCCCTGGAACGGGGCCCAGGGTTGCACAACCCGTCGCGGCGAGAACGGAAAGAACCAAGAGCGTGGCGGCTTTCATCGTCGATCTCCTCAAGCTTTTGCACCAGCTTTCGATCTGCGCAAGTTTCCATCCAGGACATTCAACGCCACACTCCGGGTTGGGTCTACTCAATGCTCGCAAAGATGAGTCAAGGACGGGCAAAGCTGGGCGCAAAAGCGTTTTACAATGCCGGGATGACACACGACAGATGCCGCCGTGACGTGGCGGGCAACGCACTCATCAGCTCTGTCATCGCGTGCGCATGGCTCATCTGCGCCCACGCCGCGGCGGCGGAGTCGGGCCCGTCCGCCGGCGCGACATCGCCCGCATCCGCGACATCGCCCGCATCCGCGACATCGCCCGCATCCGCGACGCCGCCCGCGGACGGCACCCGATTCGCCGTCAACCCCAATCTCAACGATGAGGTCGTGGGTCAGGTGCAGTTTACGCAGACCACCGAGCAAGACACGCTGGCCGACATCGCTCGGCGCTTCAGTGTCGGCTACAACGAAATCCACCGCGCCAATCCGGGGGTGGACATGTGGGTACCGGGAGCCGGACGGCGGGTGGTGATTCCCACGCAGTTCGTGCTGCCGGCCGCGCCTCATGAGGGGATCGTGGTGAACATCGCGCAGATGCGGCTCTACTATTTTCCGCCGCGCACCCAGGGCGGAAAACAGATCGTCTACACCTACCCCATCGGCATCGGCCGGGTGAACTGGAAGACGCCGTCGGGCGTAACGACCGTCGTGCGCAAGGTGGTGAACCCGGTCTGGCGGCCGCCGGCGGACATTCGCGAGGAGCACCAGGCCGACGGGGATCCGCTGCCGGCCGCCATCGGCCCGGGTCCCGACGACCCCATGGGCACGCGGGCGCTCTACCTCGGCTGGCCCGAATACGCCATCCACGGCACCAACAAGCCCGTGGGAGTGGGCATGCGCGTGAGCCATGGGTGCATGCATCTCTACCCCGAGGACATTCTGCAGCTCTACGACCTGGTTCCCCTGGGCACTCCGGTCCGCGTGGTGAATCAGCCGTTCGTGTTCGGCTGGCACCGCGGCGATCTGTACATGCAGGCGTTCGGACCCCTCGAGGGCGACCAGCGCGATTGGCAAAACGACACCCGTACGCTGCTCGAACAGGCCATGGGCGCGGACATCCCGAACGAGCTGCAAGCGCGTAATGAGCAGGTGCACTGGGACCTCGTCCTGCAGCTGGCCGGCGATCCTCAGGGCATACCGGTGGCGATCACCGATTCCAATGCGAGCCTCGAACAGGTCCTGGCAAATGCCCGGCAGGCGCAGAATCCTGGCCAGTAGGCTGGCGGGCGCCTGCACTCTTCTAGTACACCTCTGGCACGAGCATCTCCGCCGGCACCGCCTGTCTCGAGTAATGCTCGTGATGTTCCCGCTGCGGCAGCACGATGGGCGGCCTCGGCGACACGCTGTACGGAAACTGCTTCAACAAATGATCGATGAAATTCAGCCGCGCGCGCTTCTTGTCCACCGCATGCACGACCCACCACCGCGCCTCGGGAATGTGCGATCGCTCGAGCATGACCTCCTTCGCCTTGGTGTAGTCCTCCCAGCGGCGGCGTGATTCGAGGTCCATCGGGCTCAGCTTCCATTGTTTCAGCGGGTCGTGAATGCGGCCGAGAAACCGCAGGTATTGCTCCTCGTCCGTGATCGAGAACCAGTACTTGAGCAGCTTGATGCCCGAGCGCACGAGCATGCGCTCGAACTCCGGCACGGAGCGGAAGAATTCCTCGTACTCCTCCGGCGTACAGAACCCCATCACTTTTTCGACCCCGGCGCGGTTGTACCAGCTGCGGTCGAACAGAACGATCTCGCCGGCTGCCGGAAGGTGCGTCACGTAGCGCTGGAAGTACCATTGCGTGCGCTCTCGATCATTGGGCGCGGGCAGCGCCACCACGCGGCACACCCGCGGATTGAGCTTTTGACTGATGCGCTTGATTGCACCGCCCTTGCCGGCGGCATCCCGTCCTTCGAACAGGATCAAGACCTTTTCCCCCGAGGCGACCACCCAATCCTGAAGCTTCACGAGCTCGGCCTGCAGCCGGAACAACTGCTCGAAATACGCCTGCCGATAGTCCTTCTCAGCGCCCGAATCGGTGGGCGACGACACCCCGGGCAACGGGTGCCGATCCTCGATCTCCATTTCCAATTCTTCATCGTAGCCATCGACCAAATCGCGGCTGATACGGCGCACGATCTCGTCGTGCTCGAACGGTGGCGTATCCAAATGGATCCCCTTGATCGCGAAACAGCCAAGAATCGTCCCGCACAAATGTGTCAGTTGGAAGAACGAGCCGCTCCCGCGGCGCAACTTATTGATTTTATGAGCATTGGTTCTTGGGAACGAGGGCCCGCGCCGTTTGTCGGTGCAATAACCGCCGGAGAAGCCCGGTCTACGGGAGAAGCGGAGCATTATCTTCATGGGCAATTCAAATCGCGCGCGGGCGCTGGTTTCTTGGGCGATTGTCGCGGCATCGTTCGTATGCGTGCCGGCCACCATGGCGGATACATCCGCGAGCGGTGCACAGCGCGCCGTGGTCGAACTCTTTACCTCTCAAGGCTGCTCTTCCTGCCCGCCCGCCGACGCGGTTGCGGGACGCCTGCGCTCGGTCCCCGACCTGCTCGTCCTTTCATTCCACGTCAATTATTGGGATGGTCTTGGGTGGAAAGATCCATTCGGCTCGCAAGGCAGCACCGACCGTCAGAATGCCTACGCACGCTCCTTGGGGGAGCATTCTGTATTCACGCCCCAGGTGATTGTGAATGGAAAGGTGTCGTTGATCGGCTCACAAGAAGGCGCGATTCAGCGAACGCTGGAGGCGATGGGTAAGGACACATTTCCCGTGCAGGCCGATTTGACGAAACAACCGGACGGAGGCTTTGCATTGAGCCTGAAGGGGCCGGCGATTCCCGCGGAGGTCTGGGAAATACGCTACGTGAAGTATGCGGCGACCCGGATCCGCGGCGGCGAGAATGGCGGGCGGATGCTCGAGACCTTCAATAACGTCACGCACATCCGGCGCTTAGGCGCCTTCGCACCGGGTATGTCCCAGTTGCCGCCCCTGAATGCACCGGATGACGGACTGGCAATCATCGTGCAAGCGTCCGGCATGGGTGGGGTGCTCGGCGCTGCCGCTTATTGATTTCACCGATGACCCCGGCGCCATCTTTCAAGCGGATGCAGTGAGCCTCACACGGCCGTCAAGGTCGAAATATTGATCCAGGCAGGCCTGTAAACGTTCGCGATCGAGCGGCTTGGTCAGATGGTGATCCATGCCGGCCGCCATGCACCGGGCGTCGTCGCCCGTCATCGCATGCGCCGTCAGGGCAACAATGGGTATATGCCGCTTTCCCGCTTCGAGGTTCCGTATTTCACGCGTCGCTTCATATCCGTCCAACACCGGCATCTGACAATCCATGAGAATCAAATCGTAGCGCCCGTCCCGCCACGCGGCCACCGCGTCCTGGCCATTGGCGACGGCGTGCACCTCATACCCCAGCCTGCGCAAGGTGTGTGTTGCCACCTTCTCGTTGACGGGATTGTCTTCGGCGAGCAAGATTCGACGCCTCGACGGCTCCTTGCAAGGGGTGAGACTGCCATCG
Source organism: uncultured Gammaproteobacteria bacterium (assembly GCA_963748995.1). Classification (GTDB taxonomy): domain Bacteria; phylum Pseudomonadota; class Gammaproteobacteria; order Steroidobacterales; family Steroidobacteraceae; genus Bog-1198. The sequence goes on from CAVVKU010000015.1 coordinate 52,082, forward strand.
ACCGCCGGGATTTCTCGGGCGCGCAGGGTGGCGTCGATGGGCGGTGCCGTCGCGCTCGGCTCGACCGCCGACCTGCCGAAGCGCCCCGTGAACCAAAATGTGGAGCCCACGCCTTCCCGGCTTTGGACGCCCACGTCGCCCCCCATCATGGCTGCCAGACGTTTTACTATCGACAGCCCAAGACCCGTGCCGCCAAAGCGGCGAGTGGTGGAATTATCGACCTGGGAAAACGCCTGAAACAGGCTGTGTAAGCGGGCCGGCGGGATGCCGATCCCGGTATCGCGCAGATCAAAGCGCAAGGTGGTGGACTGCGCATCGCTCGCCGTGAGTTGCACGCTCAAGGCGATCTCGCCCGCCTCGGTGAATTTCACGGCGTTGCCGAACAGATTGAGCAGTATTTGCCGCAACCGACCCGCATCCACTTGAATGAAATTCGGAACCGCCGCATCGATGTAGGCCGTCACACCCACGCCTTTTGCACGAGCCTGGATGCCGATCAACCGAACAACGTCCTCGATCAGGTTGCGCAGATCGACGCGGGTCACGTCGAATTCGAGTTTGCCCGCCTCGATCTTCGAGAAATCCAGGATATCGTTCAGGACCGTCAACAACCCCGTAGCGCTCTCGCGAACGGTTTCCGCGTAGTCGCGCTGCTGGTCATTCAGGCTTCCATCCAACATGAGGTCGGTCATGCCGATAACCCCATTCATTGGGGTGCGGATCTCATGGCTCATGTTGGCGAGAAACTCGCTCTTGGCCTGATTGGCGACCTGCGCCGCTTGAGCCATGGCTTCAGCCTTGCGCGTGGCGGTCAAGAGTTGCTCATTGGTCGCCGCGAGACGCGCGTTGCTGCCCTCCAACTCCCGCGTGCGCTCACGCAGGTGCCGTTCGGCGGTGATCAAGCGATCATATTCCTGCAGCGACAGGCTCTGGCGCAGCGTCGCCAAAACGATCACCGCCGTCGCGCCGACAATGGTCGTGATCTTCACCGAGGCGAGAACATTCGGCAGCGCCCACACCAGCGCAAGGCTGATGACGCTCGCCGCCACGACAACGAGCGGAATGATCCGGACGATGGCCTCGCAGCGGCGCTGCCACGCCGGGTTCTCATTCGGTTCCGGGTGCCATACGAACGCACCGTAGCCCATGCCGACCGCGATCAAGGAAAACGCCAGGTTGAGCCAAGTCCCGCTCGCCCACTCAGCCACTGAGTAAGTGTCGTTCCAGATCATCCACAAGCCGCTGTTTAGCAGGCAGGCCGTGAGAAACAGCAGCCATCGATGGCTCACCGTCCAGCGCAGCGTCGGAGCCATCACCAGGCCGACGCAGGCGGGAGTGAGCATGCAAATCGGATAGATGATCAGTATGGTCAGATCCAACGGTGCCGATTGGCCGCGCCTTGGCAAATACAAATCCGCCGTCAGGGTTAGAACCACCAACGTCAGCGAAGTCACGTCGAAGTCGTACGAGCGCCGCTGGGTCGAGGGGCGTCCCCGCATGGGCACCAACAGGCCCATGACGAAACATGGGCCGGCACTCAGGAACAATGCGTCCGAGAAGCTGCCAATGGGTGCGCGGTGCGTGATCCCCTTCAGATCGAAGAGCACCTGACCGACCGCGGTGATCGTGAGGCCCCAAGCGAACCAACGGCGCGACACCACGTCGCCTTCCCCCGCTCGGCGAACCCCCATCCACGCCAACGCGGCTGCCACGGCGTAGGCAATGGTCCAGTGCAGATAATCGAAGTAGTGTCCCGTGCTGAGCTTGCTGCTGAGACGTGCCGCCACGAAGAGCCCCACCACGACGATCAACGTGCCGGCGACCAGTTGGGCGGCGATCCGGTTTTGACCGGCTTTCGATGTCGCCGAGGTACAGAGTTGACATCGGCGACGCGCGCCCTTGATGGCTTGGGAAAGCGCATGACCTTAGCAGAAAAGGAAATTCCGGCCCGTCGCCGAGACACGGAACTTTGCGAGGCTACTGTGACGGGACGCTCACTTTTTTGGCCAGCCGAACCGGTAGCTGAACTCGGCGAGAAACGAGCGCCCCACCGGGTTGAACCAGTTTCCGCTGTAGTAGGGATAATTGATGTAGGTCGAGTCATATTGCGGCGGCGTGTTGAACACGTTATCGCAGGCTAGCGACAGGTCGGCCTGCTTATTGATGTGATAGGCGAGCGACGCGTTGTAGACATAGGTCGGCGGCAACCGCTCGGTACCGGCATAGTTGGGCAGGCCGCCGATCTTCTGGCCGTAGAACGTCGTCGTCACCGGGCCGATCGTCCAGGCGATGGAGCCGCTCGCCTTGTAGCGCGGGATCACATAGTTGTACAAGTCCTCCAGTTCGTTATCCGTCGGAGTTCCCGGGTAGGCGATGGTGTGGGTCAACACGCTGGTGAGGCCCACGCCGAAGTCGAGCATGCCGACGGGGCCGAGCGCCAGTTGATACCGGCCGTTCACGTCAAAGCCGGAGGTGCGATCCTCCGCGGCGTTGACGGGCAGACTGTTGACCGAAATGACCCCGAGCGGATTGAGGGTGAAGCTCGCGGGTTCGCGCGTGACCTGGCCGATCACTTGCTGGCACATCGCCGAGTTTTCGTCGACCGGCTGGCCGGTGGGTGTCGAGCCCAATCGACAATCGGCCTCCTCGCGCAGCAGCTGATCGCTCGACTGATAGGTCACCTCGTTTTTCAGGGTAATGAGGTAATAATCCACCGCCAGCTGCAGGGTGCGCAGCGGTGCGAACACCACGCCATACGTCACGGACGTGCTGGTCTCGTCCTTGAGCGCCGTGCTGCCGTGGCTGGCGGCGTCGAAGTAAATGTTGTTGTAGGTGCAATTTTCGAAAGACGGGGCGGTCGATGGCTGTTGCAGCCGGCACAGGTAGTAATCGATCCCGCCGCCACTCGAGCCGCTGGGCCCCGCGTACAGATAGGAGAGATCCGGGGCACGGAAGCCGGTTCCGTAGGTGCCTCGGATGAGCAGGCTCTGGATGGGGCGAAACTCCAGACCCGCGTTGTAGGTGACCTTGCCCGAGCTCGTTCCGCCGTAGCTGTAGCTGTCGAAACGCGTGGCGGCGGTGGCGGTGAGCATGGGGAAGATCGGAATGTTGAACTCCGCGCCCAGTCCATAGCGGTTGCGCGAACCGGTCGCCCCGGTGTTGTGGAGGTCATAGTAGGCGCCGGAAAGCGACAACGGATCGACGTTCTGCGTGATGGCGTCGTGACCCACTTCGGCAACCGCCGCGAAGCCGAGCGGTCCCGCGGGCAGGTGAACCAGCTCCGTGGTGGCCACCGAAAAATTCAGGCTGTCGGTATGGGTCTGATCGTCGTCGGTCGAAAGATTGGTAATCGAGCGAAACTGCGCCACGGTGAGCGGCGTGTACAGACGGCTCGGCGGTGCGTTGTAGATGTTGTAGCCGCTGGCCGGATCGATGCCCAACGAGGGACCGAGGTAGAGCGCCGCCGCTTTGGAGTCGATCAGAGCCGGCGTCTCGTCCACCAGCCGGTTCTGCGAGTGCCCGTAGAATCCCTCATACGTCCAGTGGCTGCCGAACGAGCCCTTAATGCCGGCGTTCAGCGAGATCGTGGTGTCGAAGTTGTGGATCTCCCCCGCTTGGAAGCCCCCCTCCTCATTGGGGGTGAAATACATCCGCTGCCATTGCTCGATCTGGCCGGTGGCCGAATCGTAGAAGGGCACCGGCACGGAACCGCCGTTCTGGGCGATGCTGTTCTGCCACTGCAACGGGGAGTTGTAGCTGTCCTGATGGGTGTAGCCGGCCTGCAGATCGAGAAACAGATTGGCATGCTCGGTCAGCTCGTAGCTTCCAGCGCCGTACAGGTTGACCGACTTGCGGCCGTTCTCGAGGGTTCCGTAGCCGATGTCAGCGCGGCTGCCGCAGTAATATCCGTTGCCGCCGGTGGGTCCATACCCGGGACGGGAGGCGTAGAAGACCGACCCTCCGTCGAGCGAGGAGAGCGCGTTGCAGGTTGCCGGCGAGGGCGCGATGAAATTGCCGTTCATGTCATAGCGTCCGAACACCGGGTCGGCGTAGTTGTCGGCGGGGCCTCCGGGAGCGTCGAGCGTCGAGTCGGTGAAGCTGCGCCGGTACGCCCACACCGGCTGTTGGTTCAATAACTGGACGCTAAAAATCGAGTCGAAGCGCTCGTTCGAGTAGCCGCTGGTGAGCGTGAAGCGCTGCGAGGAGCCTCCCCCCAGTTGGGTCTCCCCTTGGCGGTAATCGAGCGTGGTGCCGTCGGCGCGTTTCTTGAGAACGAAGTTGATCACCCCGGCGATCGCATCGGAGCCGTACACGGCCGAGTCGCTGCCGCTCAGCACGTCGATATGATCGATCATCGTGGTCGGGATATTGGAGATGTCGGTGAAATTGCTGTTGCCCTGGTAGGCCTGCGGATAGTCGGCGATTCGCCGACCGTTCACCAACACCAGCGTATGGTTGGGCCCCATTCCGCGCAGGTCGACCGCCTGCGCACCGGGGGAGAAGCCGTCGGTGGCGGTATTGTTGTCGAGCGACCCCAGGTTCTGATTGAGGTTGCGCATGACATCGGACATGTCGGTGAAGCCCCTCTGCAGGATGTCCGCGCTGGTAATGGTCACCACCGGGGCCGGGCCGACATCGAGCGACGTGAGCCGGGGTATGCGGGAGCCGGTGACGATGACGGTATCGAGTTGCGGACCCGCCTCGGCCTGAGGCGGCGGCCCCTGCGGTGGCGAGCCCTGAGGTGGCGGGTTGGGTGAATTTTGGGAGGTCGCCGGCACGGCCACCAACAAACTCAGCAAAAGCGCCACCCATACGCCTGATCGCATACATCCCCCTGATCATCCTTATCGTCGTTTTGTCCGCACCCGACTTGCGGGTGTGGCGCACCGCCATGCGTTGGCAGCGCTGTGCCTAGGTTGTAACATCGCGCGAAGGCTCGCCGCAAGCGCCACCCCCTGTTGAATCATGAACGTTCCCCTCCGCGCGGCGCTCGCCGCAGCCCTGTTGATGCTGACGACGCTGCCCGGCTGGCTGCCCGCGGCCGCGCCTCCGGCGGCCCGTGCGCACGACTATCGCGACAAGAACTTCGACTACTTCGTGGTGGGCGATCCGGCGGCGCCGCGGGCCGCAGAGCGCTATTTCACGTTGGCGCTGATGGGCGGCGGCGGCTCGGTCGATGAGGCCTTCATCGCGCTAGCCCGCGGCGCCGGGCACGGGCATATGGTGATCCTGCGCGCGGTCGGCGATGACAGCTTCGATCCCGACGCGGGCGACTATGGCCGCTCGTTCGGTGCGGAGTGGGGACCGGTCGCATCGGCCGAAACGCTGGTCTTTCACAACCGCCGGGCGAGCTACGATGCGCGCGTGCTGGCGACGCTCGCCCACGCGGACGGGATTTTCCTTGCCGGCGGGGATCAGGCCAATTACATCCGCGACTGGAAGGGCACGCCCGTGGAGCGGGCGCTGAATGAGCATGTGCGCGCGAACCGTCCCTTGGGAGGCAGCAGCGCGGGTCTGGCCATCCTCGGCCGCTACAGCTACACCGCCCTCGACGGCGGCAGCCTCGAGTCCCGGGTGGCGCTGCCCGATCCGTTCAGCAGTGCCGTGACGCTCGAAAGCGATTTCCTACGCCTGCGCTTTCTCGGGGATGTGATCACCGACTCGCACTTCTCGCAGCGCAGCCGTCTGGGACGACTGATCGTATTCGTCGCCCGCCTCGACAATCAACGGGGAGATCTCAAAGTGCTCGGTATCGGCATCGACGAACGCTCCGCGCTCTTGATCGACGGCCGCGGGATCGGCCGTCTCGCCGCCGGATCCGCCGGCAGCGCCTGGTTGGTGCGCGCGACACGCGCACCCGAGGTGCTGCGCCCGAACGCACCGCTCAGCGCCGATGGGGTGCGGATCACGCGCATCGGACCGGCGAGCGCCATCCAATTCCGGGACGGCCGGGTGGCGCAACCGGCGGACCAAACCAGCGCCGTCATTCGCGGCGGCGTGCCTGCCGCTGATCCTCTCCTCGACACTCGCATAGTGCGCGGCGCCGTGCCGCCCGGCGAACCCTGACATGACGCGCTGACTTCAGATGGTAGACTCTCAACTTATGACGATTCGCGAGTACCTCAGAGAACGGGCGAGCCAGTTCAACCGAAAGTGCCTGCCCGTGACGGGCCTTGCGCTATTGAGCGCGATTTACTCGAGGGGCAACGTGTACCTGGGCGCTTTGACCCTGCTGATGGTTTTCGGGGCCGCCGCAACGTTCGTCGTTTTCATGCGCCAGACACCGTGCCCACGTTGCTCCATCCCGTTGGGCAACGTGGCGTTGCTTTGGAGATCGAATCGCCTGCCACCACCCCGGTGCTTGCATTGCGCGGTCGGGATCGACGACCCGATGAAGCTTGGCTCGCCAAGCTGATTGGCCCCAGCAGCCAAGCCGCTTCGCCGGAGAAATTGATGCCCCGAGTAAAAGTTGCCGGATTCAGTGTCTCGCTCGACGGCTTTGCTGCGGGAACCGCTCAGAGTTTGGATCATCCGCTCGGTTTGCGAGGCGGGGAAATCTTTCAATGGTTTTTCCCAACGCGGACTTTTTGTCAGATGGTTGGAAAAGACGGCGGTGAAACGGGTCTTGATGACGGGTTCGCCCAACGTGCAATGGAGGGCTTCGGCGCCTTCATCCTCGGCCGCAACATGTTCGGACCGGTCCGCGGAGAATGGCCGGACGATCAATGGAAAGGCTGGTGGGGTGAGAATCCGCCTTATCATGCGCCAACTTTCGTATTGACCCATTATCCGCGACCGCCGATCGAGATGCTGGGCGGGACCACATTCCATTTTGTCTCTGACGGCATTGAGAATGCCCTGCGAAGGGCGCGCGAAGCGGCAGGCGCAAAGGACATCAAGATTGGCGGCGGTGCCGACACCGTGAGGCAATACGTCAAGGCCGGCCATGTGGATGAAATTCACCTTGCCATCGCTCCCGTTGCGCTTGGCCAGGGAGAATCACTCTATAGCGGCTTGGATCTTTGCGCTCTGGGATATCGGACGGTCGAGCATGTTCCGACCAGCCGGGCCACGCACATTGTCCTCGCGAAGCGCGGCATGAAGACCCAAGATGAGGAATAGCGTTCCGGCGCCCAGAGAGAAGTAGCCGAAGTTTTTCTCGGTGCGGGGAACATAGCCCCTCACCGCCGCGGCAGGCACTGTGGTCGAAACGCCGGTTCCCGCGTATTCAGTGGCAATCACGACAGTCGCCCAACAGCAGCCGCACGCAAGGCGCACTCTCGACAGCGCCGAAGACCGGGACTCCAAATCCGCCAGCCACTCTTCCTCGAGCCTCGAGGACAAGTAATCCGGCGCGCCGCGGGCCGCGTGGCGAATCAACCAATGAATCACGCCCTCCGGCCCAGGATGCATCGCTCGATGGCCACGCCGGATCATGCGAGTAGCCCCCGGTTGAAGCTTGCGAACACTTCGCTGGCCAGTCTCAGGCCGGTTGAAGTCAGCCGATACAGCCGACGGCGCGGACGTCCGGCGCTCGAGGGATCGACGGATTCCCACTGGCTGACGAACCAGCCCGCAGACTCCAGTCGCAGCAGGATCGGATACAGCGTTCCGGAGGCAATACCGCAGCGTTGATGCACGTCCGCACCCGCCAGCTGCAGCGTCGGATTTTCCAAGAATGCTTCCAATACCCGGAGTGTCTGCAGCGACATCCGGACTTTGGTGTCTTTCCTACCCATAGTAGAAAGTCTACAGAGGGTATAGGATGAAAGCAAATCGGCGGCGCGGACTTGCGCCGCCGCCTCTCGGGACTATAGGAGAGCATCACCATGGCCATGGCCCTCGGCAGCAGCGAAGGTAAGTCCTGTTCCGATATCAACATGACGCCGCTCATTGACGTCATGTTGGTTTTGCTGATCATTTTCATCATTACGATTCCGGGCCAGACTCATGCCGTGAAGATCGACAATCCCTCACGCGACCCGCCCCCGCCCCCTCCGCGCCCCGCAGTGATCAACTTGTCCATAGACTTCGACGGCACCTTGCAATGGAACCGGGCAACGGTGGATCGCGCGACGATGCAGAGCTATATCAGCCAGGAGGCGACCAAGCATCCGCAGCCCGAGGTGCACATCGCGGTCGACAAATTCTCGAAATATGAAACCGTGGCGCAAACCCTGGCCGACCTGCAGCACCGTGGATTGAAGAAAATAGGGTTCGTGAACAACGATTTCTTCTAGCGCCGATCACGGAGGGCCCATGCGTGTTGCCATCCTTCGCCCTACTCGCTTTTTAATCAACCACTTGCCGCGCTTGCCGGGCCTGCTCCCAAATTGATCGCGGCACGATCCTGGCGCACCGACTCGCGTTTGGCGCTTGGCGGGCACGTAGATGTGCCTACGCTGCACGCGATCATACTGATCGACAGCGGCTGGCGAGTCTCGCAGGCTTTTAATCAGGAGTATCAGTCGTCTAGGGAGTGGGGCGTGAATCTTAGGAAGGCGGAATCCTGGGACGCAGCCGTGCTCGCGGCCGTACCCGATGCGACATTGATCGTCGATCGCAGGGCCCGAATCGTGTTCGCGAGCGACCAGGTGTCCCTGGTATTTGGCTACCCGCCGGGCGAGCTCGCCGACCGCTCGATCGATTCGCTCCTCCCGGAGCGCAGCCGGGCGGCTCATGTCGGCCACATTGCGAAATTCTTCGCCGCGCCGAGCGTGCGCCGAATGGCTTCCGGATTGACTCTATTCGGCCGCTGCAAAGATGGCACCGAATTTCCGGCTGATGTGGCGCTGAGCCCGGTCACCATTGACGGTGAGCTGTACGTCATTTGCAGTGTCCGCAACATCATCGAGGCGCACGCCGCCGCGCAGATCCTGCGCCAGTCGGTGAGCGAGTGGGAATTGTGTTCGCGCGCGGCCCTCGAGACACTGCAGATGTTCGTCGAATACGCGCCGTCCGCCGTCGCGATGCTCGACCGCGAATTGCGTTACCTGGTCGTCAGTCGCCGTTGGCGCGAGGACTACGGTCTCACCGGACGCGAGCTCATCGGGCGCCGTCACTACGAGGTGTTCCCGGAGCTTCCTGAGCGCTGGCGCGAGATCCACAAGCGGGCTCTGGCCGGCGTGCCTGCGCAGGCCGCCGAAGATAGTTTCGTGCGCCAGGATGGCACCATCGAGTGGGTTCACTGGGACATACGTCCCTGGCGGACCCCCGACGGCGGTATCGGTGGAATCATGTTGTTCACCGAGGTGATCACGCGGCGGGTCTTGGCCGAGCAAGCATTGCGCCGCAGCCATGATGAGCTCGAGGAGCGCATCGCTCAGCGCACCAGCGAGCTGGAGCAGGCACGAGCGGAGGCGGTCCGTGCGAATGAGCTCAAGTCCCGATTCCTGTCCGCCGCGAGCCACGATCTGCGCCAACCTCTACAGGTAGCCACCCTCTGTATCTCGAACATCCTGGCACATCTCTCGCGACCCGAGCAGCGGGCGGCATGCGAGGATACGCGCCAGTCGCTGGGGCGCATGGCCGAGATTATCAACGCTCTGCTGGATATTTCGCGGCTGGAGGGCGGCGCCGTCCAGCCCGACGTGCGCGACTTCGAGCTGGGTCCCTTGCTTCAGCGCATCGCGAGCCACTATCGGTTCCAATCCTCCGCCAAAGGCCTGCGCCTCGTCGTCGATGATTGCTCGCATATCGTGCGCAGCGATCCGCAGCTGCTCGAGCGGATCATCGACAACCTCATCAGCAACGCGATTCGATATACTGCGGAAGGCGAGGTGCTGGTCCGCGCCGAGCCGGACGCGGATCAGCTCCGGATCTCGGTCGTCGACACGGGTATCGGAATTCCCGGCGACAAGCAGCACGCGATCTTCGAGGAGTACGTGCAGCTCGATAATCCGGCGCGTGATCGGGACAAGGGCCTCGGTCTCGGGCTGTCGATCGTCAAGCATATTGCCGATATCCTCGGCGCGCGCATCGGGCTCGTGTCACGGCCCGGACTCGGATCGGAATTCACGGTGCGCGTTCCCCTCGGGACGCGGGCCAATCTCGCGGCGACTCCGCAACCGCAGGAGCCGATGTCTCGCCCTACTTCGCAGATCACGAGCGGCCAGCCGGTCATTCTGCTGGTCGAGGACAACCGCTCCGTTGCGGCGGCCATGCAGATATTCCTCGAGCTGCGCGGTTTTCAATGTTGTCTGGCGGAACACAGCGAGGGCGCACTGGACCTCATCGACGGTGGCCTGCGGCCCGATCTGATTATCAGTGACTATCGCCTGCCGACGCGCGACGGGGTGTGGCTACTTCGGCAATTGCGCGCCAAGCTCGGCCCGGTCCCCGCCATCCTCATGACCGGGGAGACAGGCGTGCGGACAGAGCCCGGGGAAGAGCGCTTCTATACCTTGTTGCAAAAGCCGACGGATGCCAGGCATCTCTCGAGCCTCCTGAACTCGTTGCTCGCGGATCCGCAGTAGGCGCAAGCGCCGCCGTGCCCCCGCACGCGGCCGCCGCTCAGTCTGCCCGCCGAAGCCATTCCTTGACCGCCCCCATCGCCGCCGTCTCGATCCGTGATTTCAGCCGCGTCAGCCAATAGCGCCCCGCATCGACGCACAGATCGAACGGTTGCACCAATCGCCCGCTCGCCAGATCTTGTTCAAATAACCGCGCGGGCAGCAGCGCGACACCCACCCCGCTCGCCGCCGCCGACGCAAGGGTGGGCGAGGCGTCGAAGATCGGCCCGCGAATCGGCGGTGTGTCGACGCCGGCTGCGTCGAACCAGAGCTTCCATTCATCCGGACGGTAGGATCGCAGCAAAACCTCTCGTCCAAGATGGCTTGGTCTGGTGAGCCGCCGCGCCACGCCCGCCGCGCATAGCGGGGTCATCGGCGCGTCCAGGATGGGAATGGCCTCCGTTCCGTGCCATGCCCCATCGCCATAGCGGATCGCCAGGTCGAGTCCTTCGCCGGCGAGGTCCACCCGGTTGTTGTTGGTCATGATGCGCAGATCCACGTAAGGGTGGAGCGCCTCGAACTCCGGCAGGCGCGGAAGCAGCCATCCGGTGGCGAACGTCCCGACCACGCCGACATTGACGATTTCCCGCAGGTGTCCGCCGGCAAACCGCTCGAGCGTGGCCGCCATGCGATCAAAGCTGTCGTTCAGCATCGGCACCAGCGCCGCCCCTTCGTCCGTCAAAGTCAGGCCGCGAGGCAGCCTGCGAAACAGCGGTGCGCCCAGTTGCTCTTCCAACAGTTTGATGTGATGGCTGACGGCGGCTTGAGTGACACAGAGCTCGAGCGCGGCGCGCGTGACGTTGAGGTGCCGCGCGGCCGCCTCGAAAGCGCGCAGCGCATTGAGGGGAAGCCGCGATCTATCCATGGCCCGACATTAGTTTATTTTATGGCTTCTGACAATTTTCATCGTTGGCGCCGAACGCGAGGTTCTGCAAAATTCCAGCGGGTTCGCCGAGCGGCTGGTCGAGAGTTGAGCGAATACCGGGGGAATACGTCACGTTGGCATAAGGAAAAACGATACGTCTTGCTCACAGGAGCGGGACGCGGGCGGCGTGGTCGGCGATCTACTTCCTTAAACCTCAGAGGAGCGTTGAGCATCATGAAGTTTTCTTGCGCCGCGACGCTGGTGGGGCTTTTGCTCTCATCGGTCAGTCGGGGGACTGCTCCCGGCGCCGAGCCGGCCATTTGGCAGCCATCGCCGGGCCATGTGCAGATGCCGATCTGGCCCGGCGTCGCCCCCGATGTGCAATCCGTCCCGGGCCCCGAGACCCCAACGCCGGGGGCGGTGACCAACGTGGCCCGCCCCACCATGACGGTGTACGCCCCTGCCGGGAAGAACAGCGGCGCCGCGGTCGTTGTGTTTCCCGGCGGCGGCTTCCAGATGCTCGCCATCGATCTCGAAGGCACCGAAGTGTGCGATTGGCTCGTGTCGAAAGGCGTCACCTGCGTATTGCTGAAATATCGTGTGCCTAGCGCGCCTTATGTCTGGCAATGCGATTGCCGTCCGCACAACCGATCGATATCGACGCCCTCGTTGGAAGACGCCCAGAGAACCTTGAGGCTGGTCCGCTCTCACGCCGCGCAATGGCGGATCGATCCCCACAAGGTGGGTGTGCTCGGATTCTCCGCGGGCGGGTATCTGGTGGCCGAGGCGAGTACCTACTTCGAGGCTCGCCTGTATGCCCCGGTAGACGTGGCGGACCAGGAAAGCAGCCGCCCCGATTTCGCCATTGCCATCTATCCCGGGCACCTGGCCTTGGCCAAGAACAGTATCGCGTTGAACCCCAACATCAAGAGTCACATCACGCCCCAGACGCCGCCCACGTTCCTCTTGCAGAACGAGGACGATCATGTGGACCGCATCGAGGACGCGTTGAGCTACTACATGGGACTGAAAGCGGCCAACGTACCCGTGGAGTTGCACGCCTACGCGCAAGGCGGTCATGCATTTGGCCTCAGGCCCTCGAAGCTGCCCGTGTCGCGGTGGCCTCAATTGGTGGAGACATGGCTCAACACGATCGGAATCCTTCAGTGAGTCCGCACCACAGAATCCGTGCGTCGCTGATGCCGTTGGCCCCATTGGCCTTGGCCCCGTTGGCCTTGGCGGCTGGTCTAGGAATCTCCGCGCGCGCCTACGCCGAGGATCCGCCGGAATGGTCGACCCCGGTGAAGCCTTTCCGGATCGCGGGACCCATCTACTACGTCGGCACGAAAGGGCTGGCCGCCTACCTCATTGTCTCCAATCAAGGCGCCATCCTTCTCGATGGAACCACTGCCGAGAACGCCCCGCTGATCGAGCGCAACATCCAGACGGTGGGCGTTCCGCTGCGCGATGTGAAGCGGCTGATCAGCGATCACGCCCACAGCGATCACGTCGGCGCTCTGGCTCAGATCAAACAGGACACCGGCGCCGAGTTCTTGGCCAGCGCCGGAGACAAGTGGGCCCTGGAGCATGGCCGCGTGCGCGGCGACACCGACTATAAGCCCAAGCCCTTTGCCCCGATCAAGGTCGATCGCGTGGTTCGCGACGGGGAAACGATGCAGCTTGGCGACGTGACGCTCACCGCCCAATTGACGCCCGGCCATACCCCGGGCTGCACCAGCTGGAGCACGACCGTCCAGGACCGAGGACGGCAGTTGAACGTGCTCTTCCTCTGCAGCATCACAGTCGCCGGCAACATTCTGGTCGGCAACCGCGCCTATCCCGGGATCGCGTCCGATTTCTGCGCCACCTTCCGCAAGCTCGGGACCATGAAAGCCGACATCGTGCTGCCCAGCCACCCCGACATCGCGGAGGTGATCGAGCGCCAAGCGCGCCGCGAAGCCGGAGAGCCGGACGCCTTCATCGATCCACAGACCCTCCCCTCGCTCGTGGCGCACTTCAGTGCATCATTCGAAGCCGCCTTGGCGGCCGCCCGATGAGAGCGAACGGCCGGTCTCGATTCGGGCATCACGTTGGGCCCATCTGCGAGATAGCCCAGCCTAGCCCCCCGCCCTCACAGCAATTTCGACTTCGGCTCGAGCACCTGCTGCCGATCGATTGTTTGCAGGCTCCGCACCATCCCCGATGGTGAGCAGAGCTTCTTTTCCCCCGCATATCCGGCTTGACATTACACCTTGGCCCCAGACACCGGACCGCCCGATTTATGTCGCAGCCGCCGACGACCCCCCGCGTTCGTCGCGAAGCATGCCGAACCCTCCGCCACGCTGATCAGATCCGAAGCGCGCTGAAACGGTCTCTCCGGCGCGTGGGTCGCGAGCCCCACTGACGCCGTCACGGTCACTTCCCTGCCGCCAATCGAATGTACGTTGCCGCGCAATCGGGCGCTCAATCGCTTGCAAAAGATCTCTGCGCCGCCCACCGCGAGCCCCGGCAGCACAATCACGAATTCCGCATCTCCGTAACGGCCGACGCAATCGGTGTCCCTTGCCACCGATGCAATCGACTTCGCCGTGTTCACCAGCACCGACTCGCCCGCCTCCTTGCCATGAGCCTCGTGGATCCCGTCGAGTCGATCCAGATCGACGAATACCACGCTCAACGGCCACTCCCCGATCATTGCCGCCTGAAATTCGCGCCTCAACATCAGATCGAGATACCCCCGGTTGAACAGTCCCGTGAGCGGGTCGCACCGCCCATCATCCGGCACTGCCGCCGTGCGCGCCTCGGGTTTCAGATTCATCGCGCGCAAGCCACCCTGTGTCTGCTCGGGGCCCTGTCCCTGTCCGTGTCCCCGCGCCTGCGCCTGCGCTTGAAGATTGCGTAGTATCAATAGATCGCGCGCCTGCTCGACAATCAGGCTCGCTGCCTCGGGTTGCAGCAGCGCCGTCTCGAACAAGCGCTCGATTTCCGGGACCTCGGCGACGATCTTGCCCATCACCTCCGCAACCTGCGCTCTGTCGGCGCCCAACCATTCCCACGCATGCTCGGCCAGCGCCTCGAAGTCTTCGGCAGCCGCGGGCGCCAGCAGAATCTCCACACACTCGCTGCCGAGTGCCACACAGCACGCTGTCATTTCCGTCGGTGTCGAGCGATCCGCCGTCGGCGGCGCATGACTCCACGCCACCGCACGACAAAGCGGCTCAGGCAGCTTCCAATACTCCAGCAGCCATGCGCCGAGCTCCGCGTGATCGATTCCGAGCTTCGCCCTCTCGTGTGCCGAAAAATCTCGGTGGGACGCGCTCCGCGGCAGATCGCGATAGAACTCCGGCGCGGCGCGATCGATACCGAGGATGGCAATATCCTGGAGCAACGCCGCGAGGAAAATGTCGTCCACCGAGCTCGTGTTCTGAAGCGCGCCGAAACACTTCGCCGCGGACGCACCCAGAATCGCGCGCCGCCAATAACGCTCATATTCCACCCCGTTGCTCTTCAAGCCCCGATAGGTGCCCACCAGAGAAAACCCGAGTGCCAGCGTGGTTGCACCCTGGAGTCCCAGCACGATCAGCGCCTGGCGCAAATTGGTGCTCTTACGCTGCCGCGCATACAGGACAGAATTGGCGACCCGCAACAGCCTCGCCGCAAGAGCGGGGTCGCGCCCAATGGCCGTGGCCACCTGCGCGATGTCGGTACGAGGATCCCACGCCAGGGCGATGATCTGCTGCGCGATCGCCGGCGGACTGGGGAAATTCGCGGACGCTTTTAGTTTGCTCTTGAGTTGCCCGAGCATTTGACTCATCCATGCGTCGATACGCGTCAATCGACTTAGCGGCCCCGCGCGGCCGATCTTGAGCCCCCAACTCGTGCTGCATCGCACAATCGCTGTGCACCTGCTCTTACACCCAGGCCAGCTTCTCCGACGCCAACTCCCTTTCCCCATCAAACCGGTAGGCCAGCAGCGGCCCACCCTTGGCAACGCTGTAATCCAGGCAGGCAAACTTCGCCGAAATCACCTGCGGCGGCCCGGAAAACCAGTAATGCCCAAAGAGTACCGGTGGTCCGTCGTACGGATGCCCCTTCCACTCCGCCGGCAGCGGCGCATCCGGGAGGCTGCCCTCATGCCCGGGCGGGACGATCCCCGCCTCTTGGAACGTGCGCACGTCCGGGAGCCACCAGCGCACCCGAACCTCATGGCGCATTTTCCCGTCCTTGTCCGAAAAGAACGTCCCGGCGGGCAAGACGATCTCCGGCCCCTTGCAGATCACTTCGATGGCCTCATAGGCCGGGTGGCCCTTGCAGCTCCCCCGCTCGATGGCCTCGTCGGTCAGCTTGTGCTCGGGAGTCAACAACGGCTGCAGGACGTCCATCGATTCCTGATGCCAGCAGGCATGCACGATTCGCACCGCCCCAAGATCCAACCACAGCGGCAGTGTCTTGAACCAATCCGTGATCTCCCGCTGGCGGGGAGTGCCCTCCACCTCGTTCAGGAATGCCTGGTGCTGCGCCCGATTTCCGGGCTTGTGATGATCTCGCAAGAACTTGCCGGGGTTCTGCGGATCCGGCGTCACCCAGGCGATGGCGTTGAACTCGTGATTCCCCATGATGCAGAGCGCCGAGCCCGCCTCCACCATGCGCCGCACGAGATCGACCGTCGCCAACTGCTTCGGTCCACGATCCACCAAATCCCCGACGAAAATCGCCGTGCGGCCGGGATGGCGAAAAGTCCCCGCCTGCTCGCGATAGCCTAGATGGTTCAGGAGCGCGACGAGCTTCTCGAACTCGCCGTGCACGTCTCCGATCACGTCAAATGGCACTCATCACCACGAATCTCCCTTTATCCGGATTCTTGCGCAGAGGGGCTTTCGCCTGCGCGGAGCATCGGCGTTGATTAAGGATAGCGTATACCGTGGCGGCCCGGAGCCGGTGATACGATGGCTCCATCATGCACATCCCCTCACTCAAGGAAATCGTCAGTGCCGAGGAATGGCGGCTGCGTTGCGATCTGGCCGCGTGCTATCGTTTGGTGGCTCTCTACGGTTGGACCGACCTGGTGTTCACGCACATCAGTGCGCGCCTGCCCGGCGCGGATCATGAGTTTCTCATCAATCCCTACGGGATGCTGTTCGAAGAGGTAACAGCCTCTTCGCTGATCCGGGTGGACCGGTCGGGCAACAAGCTCAGCGATTCACCTTTCATCGTCAACCCCGCCGGCTTCGTGATCCACAGCGCGGTTCACGCCGCGCGCGAGGATGTGTCCTGCGTATTGCACACCCATACGCGCGCCGGTGTGGCGGTCAGTGCGCAGAAGGGCGGCGTGCTTCCGATCTCGCAGCAATCCATCTTCGTGCTGAGCTCGCTTGGGTATCACGACTACGAAGGCGTCGCGCTACGCGATGAGGAGAAGCCGCGCCTGCAGGCGGATCTCGGCGCCGCCAACTTCCTGATGCTCCGCAATCATGGCCTGCTGACGGTGGGCAGGACCATCGCCGATGCGTTCCTCGCCATGTACATCTTTGAAACAACCTGCCAGATCCAGCTCGCCGCACAGGGCGGCGGCGAGCTGATCGCCGTGCATCCGAAGATTCTCGAGGGGGCGGCCGCCGCCGCGAATACACAGACGGACGGGATGGGCGGCGGATTCATCTGGCCGGCGCTGATCCGCAAGCTCGATCGGATCGACGCCACCTACCGGACATAATCGCGCCGACCCGCGCATCGCGGAACGATTCGCATTCCTGGATATCGGGCTTGGTTGACCTACTCATATTAAGCTCTTATATTCGGGCAGGGATTTTGGTTATCAGGGACACGGCTTACGAAAACGATCTAAGAATCATGCCGGATCATCATCGCACCGCACGAAGCAGTATTTTTTTCGACGCGCGCCGATTTCGCCTCGTGGCGGAGATTGATGATTGCATTTCCTCCCAAGTCACTGAACGTGCGGCTCCGCTCGTTCGTCTCGAAGGCCCCGACATCTCCCTGTCCGGGCGACAAATTTTGCTCAAGCTGCTCGGTTAACGATTGCGATAGGCCACAGGTGTGGCCCGCGCCCGACGAATCCACAGAAGCGATTTGACCGGCGCTCTGCGTAGCCGTTGGAACTGGATCCTTCGCGGGAAGGATCGAACAGCAGGAGCACAAATTATGCGATTGTCCAATCAAGCCGTTCTGGCTGCCTCCAGACGCTATCTAGACCTCATCGGCGGCAAGCCGATGAGCGAAACCGAAATGCATGCGTTCATCGGCGAGACCGTGAGTTCCTATGAGAAGCATGTCAATCGCGGTTTCATCACCTATCGAAAATCGGTGACCGAGGCGGGACACTTCGCGGCGCTCGAATGGAGCGGGCATGGTTCGATCGTGACGGACTTGATGGGGCGCGAATACATCGACTGCCTCGGTGGGTATGGAATTTTCAGCGCGGGCATCAATCATCCGCGCATCGTCAAAGCGGTTACCGACCAGATGAGCCGCATGGCCCTCAACAGTCAGGAGCTATTGGAGCCTTGGCGTGCGGCCCTCGCCAAATTAATTGCGGACATCACGCCGGGTGAGCTGGCCTGTAGTTTCTTCATCAACAACGGCACTGACGCGGTCGAGGGTGCAATCAAACTGGCGCGTCTGCATACCGGCCGAAACACGTTTTTATCCACGCTGGGCGGATTTCACGGAAAATCCATGGGTTCCTTGTCGCTGATGGGCAAGGCTACGTTCCGCGAGCCGTTCCGCGGTGGCTTGCAGGACGTGAGATTCGCTCCCTATGGGGATGCCGATGCATTGGCGGCGGAGTTCGACAAGGCAGCGGCTGTCGGTACCCCCATCGCTGCACTGGTGGTGGAACCCGTTCAGGGCGAAGCGGGTGCCGTGGTCCCGCCGCCGGGATACTTGAGGCAGGCTCGGGAATTGTGCGACCGATACGGCGCGCTGCTCATCGCGGACGAAATACAGACGGGTATGGGGCGAACCGGCCGTCTATGGGGTGTCGATCACGCCGATGTGTCGCCTGACATCATGTGTCTCGGCAAGGCGATTGGTGGGGGTGTGATGCCACTGTCCGCGTTCGTGTCAACGCCCAAGATCTGGGAGGCACTGATTCCGAACCCGGTCATTCATTCGACGACTTTCGGCGGCAACCCCATCGCGTGTGCGGCGGGCATCGCGGCGATCACGGTGACACTGGAAGAGGACCTTGCTGGTCAAGCGGCCACCAAGGGCGAGTTGTTGATGACGGAACTTTCGGCGCTGCGTGCACGCTACCCCTCGATACTGACTGCCGTCCGTGGAAAGGGGCTGCTCATCGGCCTGGAGTTTCCCTCGGACTCCGTCGGTTACGATTGTGCGGCACGGCTGTTTCGTCGGGGCGTGCTGGTTGCAGGCACCTATTCGAAGGCACGCACCATCCGGCTGGAGCCGGCGCTCAACATACCGACGCCGCAACTCCTGGAGGTGCTCAACCGGTTGGAGGATGCGCTGAGGGAAATTCGATCCAAACGATTCGGATCCGATGAATACGCCGGAAGTAACTTACGGGTCGGTGCAGCGGCTCCACAAGCGCTCCAAACAGAACGCTTCGACGCGTGGCCTTAGGACGCGTGGCCATAGGCAGGGTCGCGCCGCCGGTGCCCGTGACTAATGCAGTTTCACCGCCGGGTTGGGGCGCTCTGAAACGCGGAACAGCAGGCTGCGCCAGAACGTGGCAGCCCGGCCATGCAACGCAGCCTCGTGCATCTTGTAGAGCGAGCGGTAGACGAAGCGGGCGAACATACCCTCGATAAAGAGGTTTCCGCTGATGAGCGATCCCATCAGGCTGCCGACCGTGCTGTATCGGCCGAGAGAGACGAGCGAGCCGAAATCGCGATAACGGAAATCCTCGAGTGGACGACCCGCCAGACGCGCCTGAATCTGCCGGAATACATGTGCGGCCATCTGATGGGCTGCCTGAGCCCGCGGCGGAATCGCGGCGGAACCATCCGGCAGCAGACAGTACGCACAGTCGCCGATGGCAAAGATATCGGGATCGCGCGTCGCCTGAAGAGTCGGCAGCACCACGAGCTGGTTGATGCGGTTGACCTCCAGGCCGCCGAAGTCCTTGAGAAAGTCCGGCGCCTTTACGCCGGCCGACCAGACCACCAGTTCCGCCGGGATCATCTGCCCATCGGAGAGGAAGACTCCGTCCGCACTGACCCGGGCCACGCGCGCGCCGGTCCTCACCTCGACTCCGAGGGATTGCAGCAGCGCACGCGCCGAAGTTGACAGCCTTTCTGGAAGCGCCGGCAGAATGCGGTCGGCAGCCTCGATGACCACGATGTGCGCGTCGCGGGCGGGATCGATTCGCTCCAGCCCATAGGAGATCACCGTCCGCATGGTGTTGTGCAGTTCCGCTGCAAGCTCGGTGCCGGTGGCACCCGCACCGATGATTGCAACATGCAGTTGTCCTGGCCTCACGGGCTCAGCCTGCGTGTTCGCGCGCAGGAACGCATTGACCAGCCGGCGGTTGAAGCGGCTCGCCTGCTCCGGTGTCTCCATCGGGATGGCGTACTCACCGACTCCCGGAGTACCAAAGTCATTGGTGATGCTGCCAACCGCCATGACCAGTGTGTCGTAGTGCAGGCGACATTCCGGCGTGATGATCCGGCCCTCGTCGTCGCGCATTTCGGCGATCACCAGGCTTTTACCCGCGCGTTCGAGCCCGATGACCTCGCCGTATCGATAGGTGAAATGGTGCCAGTGCGCCTGGGCCAGGTAATTGAGCTCGTGCTGCGAGCGACGCAACGCGCCAGCCGCCACGGAGTGCAGCAGAGGTTTCCACAGGTGGGTACGCGCGCGATCGATGAGTGTGATGCGCGCTTGGCCGCGCTTGCCGAGTGTGTCGCCAAGCTTCGTGGCAAGTTCCAGGCCACCCGCACCTCCGCCGACGACCACGATGTGAGGTAAGGATAGGGTCATTGCAGTTGGCAAAGCTACTCCAGCTCCAGTAGGGAATCGCGGCCAGTCTAACCGATCGCACTGTCGGCCATAACCGACAGATTTCCTAATGAGCCAACCGCACCTATTATTCGAGCCCAAATTGCGCTTCGCGCAATTGAAATTTCAATAAACCCCAGCCTGGAATTCGCAGCGATTTTAACGATGCAGCAACTGCCATGACGATGCGTTCGGCCTTTACTGCCGCGGCGGCAGCCGCCGCCTCCTCGGTAATCGTTTTGGGATGCGGCGGTGGGGGATCCTCTGGAGCCACCTCGCCCAACGCCGCCACCTCATCCACCGCCACGGCCGCCTCAGGCACCCCGTCCACGGGAAGCACGTCTACCGGCACCACCTCATCCGGCGGCACCACCTCATCCGGCGGCACCACCTCATCCGGCGGCACCACCTCATCCGGCGGCACCACCTCATCCGGCGGTGGCGGCACCTCATCCGGCGGTGGCGGCACCTCGTCCGGCACGCCGCCGAGTGCACCCAGCGTGCCCTCCGCGAGCTTTGCCTGCGGAGGCGCCACCCGCACTGCGCCGACGGGCTCGCCTGGCGGTCCGTCGCTAAGCATCACGCTCCAAGGCAACGACCCGACCCAAACCTATACGTCAGGCTCGAAGTTCGGCGTGACGTTTCAAACCGAATCGAAGGTTGCGGACGTGATCGCCTGGCAAATTGCGGATTACACGGGCAGGGTCCAAGCGTCGGGCTCGATCAATGTGTCCGCGGGTGCGACCACTGCCGGCGTGAGCTGTTCGTCCACGATTTCAGGCTATTTCGCGGTCTCGGCGAAGCTGAAGAATTCGGGCGCCACGGAGCCGCAGCAGGGCAGCCGCCCGGAGGGCTATGCAGCTTTCGGCGTGCTCCCGAACGTGGCGGACTATGTTCCGGCGTTCAACGCGTCGCTCGATACGCGCCGCGTAGGCTTGGTGGCGGAGAACGATGTCGAGCCGGGCACCCAGCAACAGCCGCTGAACGAGAACCTCGGCACATCTTGGATCATGACCTCACGCTCCATGTCACTGACCGAGCCCCAACAGGCGGGACAATACAATCCGGCGACCTTTCCGATCGACAACGCGATCAAGGAAGGCAACCTCGGTCGTGTGGTTTACATGAACGGCCTGCCGTTCTGGGCGAGCACCGCCCCCTCCCCGGGGTCCGGCGGATCGTATCCCCCGAAATCCTACAGCTACTTCCAAAGCTATTCCGCGCAAGTCGGCGAGGAGAGCGTGCGCCTCGACAAGGAATACATCCATAACGAGCACACGAACTATTACCAGGCCAGCTGGGAGCCGGATCCGGGCCCCTCGACCGAGTGGAAAGGCACCGACGCCCAATTCGTCGAGCTCTACAAGGCGACCTGGGAGGGAGTGCATTCGACCGATCCGAACGCCAAGGTGATCGGCCCGGCGACGCAAAGCATCGGCATCTGCCAGAGCTGGCTCGAGCGTCTCGCGCCGATGGGATTCACCAACTACGTGGATGGCCTGTCCTGCCACGGCTACTACATCGTCGGGGCCAGTTCCTCGCTGCCGCCGGAGGTGGGGGATCTGCCGACGAAGCTCCAGTCTCTGCGCAAGGTCATGACGACCCTGATGCCGGGCAAGCCGCTCATCGTGACCGAGACCGGCATTGGATATCCGATGAATACGAACTACGCTGCGAACTACCCGACCAATTCGGTGCTCACGGAGCACGCGGAAGCGGTAGTGCGCACTCATCTCATCATGTTGGGAGAAGGCGTGGACAAGTCCTTCGTTTTCTACGGGGCAGACTTCTCCTCGCCCGTCGGATTCGGCATGTACTTCAACTTGGACCTCTCCAATTACGCCTCCGGCAGCCTGCAACCGAAACCAACTGCCATGGCGGTTGCGGCGGCGACCAGGCTCATCGACGGCTCACGCACCCTCGGCGGCCTGACCAACCTGCCGTCCGGCGGATACGGATACACCTTCCTGCTCGCCGACAGCAAGCACACGATGACCGCTCTGTGGGCGCACAACGCCTCGTTCAACGCGAGCGAGCCGTACGAGGTGACGGTCGACGCTCCGGGAACCTCCGGCAAAACCGTGATGTTCGATGCGATGGGAAATCCGCAAGCCGTCGAGTACTCCAATGGCGTCCTCAAGGTGACGATCTCGGAGATGCCGATTTACGTGCTGTCCTCGAATGTGTCGGCCCAGAAGTCCCTGCTGCGGGCACCAGAGGGTTATAACACCAGCTTCTAGGCGCTACGCCCGCCACACGGCACTCGAACCACCTGAAAGCGTGGGAATAAGATCACGCCGATCCGCGAATTTCGCGGACATCCCCCGGGCACGGCTGGCGCTATACATGGCGCTGTCGATCTTTCCCATTGTGGTAAAGGAAGCATCAGCATGCGCAAATTCCTCAATGGCTTTTATGTCGTTGCGCTGATGTTCTCAACGCACCTGGCTGCGGCGGCCAGCGCCCCTTCCCTCAGCGGTACCGAGATTCCCTCCGCCGCACAAATCGTCGACAGCTCGCTCAACACCTGGACGTTGTCCGGTGGCGAAGCCTATGAGAACGGCAAGGTGACACCGTCCAGTGAGGTGATCCTCCTTTTGTGTTACGGCGGCTCCGTGTTTCAGGAGAACATCCATCACAACTGGTGGGTGTGGGACCTGAATACCTCCACCTGGGCCGCGAGTTCCGATCCGCGCATCACCTCCCCCGGGGGCGCGACAATTCCCGCTGCGACGCAAATCGTCGATAGCGCGCTCAACGTCTGGACTGTGTCTGACGGCAAAGCGTATGAGAAAGGTGAGCTCAGACCCTCGAGCGGTGTCATTTTGCTGCTCTACGCCAAGGGCTACGTCTACCAGGAGAACATCAATCACGACTGGTGGCAGTGGCGCACGGGCGCCTGGGTTACCACGTCGGCCCCACCCCCAGCCTCCGCCAGCGGTACCACCATTCCCTCGGCGACGCAGATCGTGGACAGCGGAACCAACGTCTGGACCGTATCTGGCGGTCAGGTTTATGAGAACCACGCGCTGACGCCTTCGAGCGAAGTCATTTTGTTGCTTTACTACGGCGGGTACGTCTATCAGGAGAACGTTCACCATGACTGGTGGGAGTGGAACGGCAAAGCGTGGATAGCCACTGCGTCTGATCCGCGAGTGGGACAGCCCCCGGCTTATGTCGCCACTGGCACGGCGGGTAAGTATTCCGTCACGGTAATCAATACGGGAACGAACCGTGTAACCGCGACGATTCCGCTCGGTTTCGAAGCGTCATCAATGGCCGTGACCCCGGATGCGAAGTATGTGTATGCAGCCGGTGCCTCGAACACCACCTATGGCACTGTTGCGGTGATCGACGCGGCGGAGGAAAGCGTGGTGGCTACCATCCGCGTGCCGTACGAGCCCCAGGGGATCGTCGCTTCCCCGGACGGAACGAGGGTCTACGTTATTTCCGCTGCTTATGTAGTGAATGGCAACAACTACGCCAGCAGCGCCATTTCAACGATAGACACCGCCACCAACGGGGTGGTGGCGACCATCACCAGGCCTGAATACGACTCGGGCCTTTCCATCTCGCCGGATGGGAAAACACTGTATGTTTCGGCGGCTGTTCCGTGCGGATGCGCGTCCGGACAAAACGGCGCTTACATCGACGTCATCGGCACGGCCAACGGCAGCGTGCGCGAATTTCGTATTCCATCGATCTCCGGATCTGCCCAGGAAGTCATCTATAACGTGGTCATCTCACCGGACAACTCGAAACTGTACAGCAACCACTCCTATTATTATCAGTCCCTTATCGACGAGGTCGCGGTGCTCAATCCCGCCACCGGCGCCGAGATCACCACTCTTCCCGCTGTGCTGACTGTGGGGGCTTTCTCGCCCAATTCACAATATCTGTATGGCGTGGGACTGGGCGGAGTGGGAGTCATCAATACCGCCACGGACGTGTCCACCACGGCGATCGCCAACATTCCGGGTGCTTCAGCCCTGGCAATTACACCGGATGGGCAGCATCTCTACATCACCGATGCCTCCACAGGCTCGGTTCTGGTGGCTGACACGGCGACCTATACGATCTCGACCGTCCTGCCCCTCGCGGTTGCCGCCAGCGGCGCAATCGCGATCGTCTCGGCCCCTTGAGCGCCGTGAAGCGAAGAGCCTCGTCCTCCATCGAACTGCGAACGTCGTGCATCAATTCATCGTGTGTGACGATCAGGCGCAGCGCTTCTATCAACGGCGTGGTTCCAAGCGGTCCATGGAAATTCACTTCGGCCCCGCTCGCAAGGAGCAACAGCGCGACTTCCGCGGCATCCGCAACGGCGGCGCGATGCAAGGCCGTATAACCGACCGTGGGGCCATGGCTCTGCTCGCGTCCACCCGGGCGCCATGCTCCAGGAGAAAGCGGGCGACCTTCGCTTGGTTCTGTTCGGCAGCATAGTCGAGCAACGCTTCGTCGGTCCCCGGGCGATCGTTGATATCGACGCCCGGTGTGGAAAGATATTGTTGTTCCCAAGCGACGGACGGATCATCGCGCCATTTGATGGATCGGCGTGCGATGGCGATCACAGGGTGTAGGCTAGTCGCCGGGATGAGATGCGCCCGAGGTGACTCCATGGACAGCCCATTCAGCCGCGATTACGTTGAGGCCCGGGGTAAGTTTCGGGCCGCCGCCACGGCGGCCGGCGCCGAGATACAGACGTATTCCCTCGAGCATCGCGGGCCCGACGATCTCGATCTCACGACCGACACGGCGTGGATCGGCCCGCGCGACGCACGGGCCGTGCTCGTCACGGTCTCGGGAACACACGGGGTCGAGGGGTTCTTCGGCTCGGCTGTCCAGGTCGAGTGGCTGCGACGGATCAAGGGAGCGGCGCTCGCCGGTGATATCGCCGCGCTGCACATTCATGCCATCAATCCCTACGGCTTTTCCTGGCTCAGGCGTACCAACGAGGACAATGTCGACATCAACCGCAACTGGATGGACTTCGACACCGCGTTGCCGGCCAATCCGGCCTATGACGAAATCTCCGGGGATCTTTGCCCTTCGGACTGGAGTGCCGGCGCACAAAAGGAAACCTGGGAACGACTGCAGGGATGGATCGGCCGCCACGGATTCGCGGCGTTTCAGAAGGCCGTCTCGGGCGGACAGTGGACGCATCCCACGGGGCTTTTCTACGGCGGTCGGCGTGCTTCATGGTCCCGAAACACGTTGACGGGCATCGTCACGGCGGAGCTATCTCGCGCCTCGCGCATCGCTCTGCTCGACTTTCACACAGGACTCGGCCCCCACGGTTACGCCGAACCGATCATCGGCCAACCACGCGCCGATCCCGCCTTCGTACGGGCCCGCTCCTGGATCGGGGGCGGTGCGAAATCGTTGTACGGCGACGGCTCGGTGTCCGCCGAGATCAAGGGGGATGGTCTCACGGCGCTACCCGGCCTCCTGCCGCGCGCCACAGTCGATGCGATCGCTCTCGAATGCGGCATCCGGCCCATCATGGAGGTCGCCCAGGCGCTCAGAGCCGATGCGTGGCTTCATGCGCACGGCGATCCACTCTCCGACGCGGCCAAGCCGATCAAGCACGCAATTCGCGGAGCCTTCCACAGTGACGACCCTCTCTGGCAGGGCATGGCCTTAGGTCAGGGTATCGCGGCCTGCCAGGCCGCGATCGGCGGCCTCGGGTCGTCCTGAATGGGTCTCCATCGCGGTTCGCTTCGAAACCGTCGCCCGAGATAGGATGCTCGCCGGCGATAACCAACCGCTCATCCATTATGAAACTCTCGGGGCGGATGCGGCGCTGGGGGATCGATTTCCATGTTGGCGGTTCAGCTGGGGAATTGAGGTGACTCACCCGCGACCCTAACGACGCTTGATCTTACGTTGCAAGATGTTAACAATCGCATCCATTTCACAGTCTGCAACATCCGCTGCGCCGTTTGCTTGCTGCATCGCACGGCACCCGATAGTCTCGTTTTTCTCCCCTCGGAGTCGATATGCCCAACCCATTTGAAGTCGACCGTGGAGAATTTCAGGTTGTGGTCAATCACGAGGGGCAATACAGCATTTGGCCCACGTTTCGTGCGCTTCCCGCCGGCTGGAAGGTCGTCGGTCAACGCGGCGAACGGCAGGCCTGCTTGAACTGGATCGAGACGCATTGGACGGACATTCGCCCGCTTTCCCTCCTCGGAACTGCCGCACCGAACGAAGACTGATGTTGCACGGGGCCCACCACGACCCGTCTTCGGCGCCCGAGCCGCTGCTGCCCCTTTCGACGGCGCAGAGGGATGTTTGGCATGCGCAACTGCTTGAACCCAACCGCTCGATTTATAACATCGGCGGCTATGTGGCCATCGACGGAGCGGTCGATCGCGCGGCGTTGGAGCGCGCCATGCGCCAGGTGATCGACGAGTCGGACTCGCACCATCTCATATTCGTAGATACGCCCGCGGGCCCGCATGCGCGCATAAACCGCCGATACGTCGACATCCCATTCCTGGATTTCAGTACGCACGCGAACGGCGACGCCGCGGCGCTCGCGTGGATGCGGGGGGAAGTCGCGAAGCCCTTCGACCTTTTCGCCGGCCCGCTGTTTCGGATTGCGTTGCTCGAGATTGCCGATCATCGGTACGTCTGCTTTGCGTGTGTGCACCATCTGGTGTCGGATGCTCTCGGCATGGGTGTGCTCGTACGGCGCCTCGGCGCGGTGTACGGCGAACAGCTGGGCGCGCCGCGAAAGTTCAAGCCGGCGACTTCGTGGCGCGACTATTTACTCGATGAAGCGGGCTATCTCGAGTCGGACGAATACGAACGTGATGGGGTCTACTGGCACAAACAGCTCGAGTCTCGACCCGACACCGCCACGCTATCCGGCAACGCGCCCGCCAGGCCGGGCGACGTCATCGTCAGCATCGGCCAACTCGCTCCGGCGGTGGTGGCGCGCCTCGAGCAGGTCGGAGCCGCGGCGCACGCCACGTTGGCGGCGGTCGTCCTCGCGGCGACGGCGGTTCACCTGTCCCGCCTCAGCGGCCTGCGGGATATCGTCCTCGGCGTGCCGATGTCGGGGCGCACGAGTCCGACGCTCCGCCGCGTCTATGGGTTTTTGTCGAACGTCGTTCCGCTCCGGCTGGATGTGGATCCCTATGCACCCTTTGCGGCATTGGTGGAGCAGGCCGGTGTGCGGTTGCAGTCGGCGCTGCGGCATCAGCGCTATCCGGCCAACTCCTTGCGGCGTGATCTCGGCCTCGCGGCCGATGCCCCCAACATCTACGGCACCGTGGTCAACATCCTGCGGCAGGACACAGAAACGAATTTCGGCGCGCAGTGCGGCAAGTTGCATTTCTTCACGCAGGCCAGCCGCGTCGAGGACGTGACGGTGACCCTTCATGTGGGCGGAGCGTCCGGCCTGCGAGTGCGGTTCGACGCCAACCGCGCCCGCTACGATGCCGCATCGTTGGATCAGATCAGGCGAAGCTTCATCTGTCTGCTCGAGTCGGTCGCCGATTCTGCGGCGGGACCGACGGCGTTGATGCCCTTGGTGGGTGCGGAGGAGCGGCAGCGCCTGTTGTACGCTCCGTCACCCCGGGACGTTGCGGCGCCACCCGCCCGGTTTCTCCACGAGCTATTCGAGAGCCAGGCCGCCCGCACGCCCGAGGCCGTCGCACTGATCGACGGCGGCAGCCACTTGAGCTATGCCCAACTGAACGCGCGCGCCAATCGTTGGGCGCATCGATTGATCGCCGCAGGAGTCGGGCCGGAGAGCATCGTGGGCCTGTGCGTCGAGCGCTCGCCCGAGATGATCATGGCGCTGCTGGCGGTATCCAAAGCCGGCGGAGCCTACCTTCCGCTCGACCCCTCGTATCCAAAGGCGCGTCTGCATCGGATGCTTGACGATGCGTCGCCCGCGATGGTCCTATTCAGCCAGGCAACGGCACGAATGTGGCTCGAGCAAGAGCTGCCCCCGGTTGCCCAACCGCTGATCTTGGACGCGGCGCTCGCCGTGCCGATGGACATCGACACCGAGGCACAGAACCCCTCCGACCGGGTGCGTCGTGCGCCGCTGGATATCAGACACCCGGCCTATGTCATCTTCACGTCCGGTTCGACCGGAGCGCCCAAGGGGGTGGTGGTGACGCACGCCGGTTTGAGCGCGTTGGCCGCCGAGTCGGTGCGTCAGTTCGGTGTCGGCGCGGCATCGCGCGTGCTGCAATACTCCTCGCTGAACTTCGACGTGTCCGTCTGCGATGTCGTGACGGCGTTGAGCAGCGGCGCGGCGCTGGTCTTGAGGCCGGATGCCGCCTCCGGCGGTGCTCCGCTGCGCCGGCTCCTGGTCGACCAACGCATCACGCATGTGGCTGTGTCCGCCTCCGTCCTGCCGACTCTCACGCCGGGTGACGATTTGATGCTCGAGTGCCTGATCGTCGGCGGCGAATCCTGTCCACCCGCGTTGATTGCCGAATGGTCGGAGTCGGTGCGCATGATCAACGCGTATGGACCCACCGAATGCACGGTTTCCGCGATGATGAGCGCACCGCTCCAGGGCGCCATCGTCGCGCCGTTGGGTGAGCCCCTGGTCGGCACTCGCGTCTACGTACTCGACGCCTCGCTCGAGCCCGTGCCGCTTGGCGCCCACGGCGAGCTGTACATCGCGGGCATCGGCTTGGCGCGCGGTTACCTGGGCCGTCCGGCGCTCACGGCCGAACGCTTCGTACCCGACCCTTACGGCGAGCCCGGCAGCCGCATGTATCGCAGCGGCGATCGGGTGCTGCGCCGAACGGACGGCAGTCTGGAATTCGCGGGGCGCGTGGACCAACAGGTGAAGCTGCGCGGCTTTCGCGTCGAGCTCGGCGACATCGAGGCCGCGTTGCGCGACATCGACGGCGTGCGGCAGGCGGCCGCCCTGGTGCGGGAGGATGAGCCGGGTGCTCGAATCCTGACCGCCTACGTGGTGCCGAAAGCTGAAGGCGAGCTCGATGTCGCCGAGCTTCGCTCCGCTCTCGCCGCGCGCCTTCCGGATCACATGGTGCCCGCGGTGTTCGTGCGGCTCGCCCAGCTGCCCTTCACCTCGAACGGCAAGCTCGATAAGCGCGCGCTGCCGAAACCCGATAAAAACGCCCCGGACTCTGGCGCGTACGAGGCGCCGCGCAGTCTCACCGAAGAGCGCCTGGCCTCGATCTGGCGCGAGATACTGCACGTCGAGCGCGTCGGCCGGAATGACGATTTCTTCGAATTGGGCGGCCATTCGTTGCTCGCCTTGCAGGTCGTCGCGCGCGTGCGCGACCTGCTCGAGCTGGAGCTGCCGCTGAAGGATGTGTTCACCGAGCGCAGCCTCGCTGCCCTGGCGCGCCGCATCGACCTCGCCGTCGCCGCCCGCGAGCAGGCGCCGGTCCTCGCTGCGATTCGTGCCGGCGCCGCCGAGGGACCCGCGCCGCTGTCGTACTCCCAGGAGCGGATGTGGTTGATTCAATCGCTCAACCCCGGCACCACCGCCTACAACATGGGTGCGGCGCTCCACATTCGCGGCAGTCTCGACGCTCGGAACATGACCGAGAGCTTCGAGCAGCTGGTCGAACGGCACCCCATTCTTCGCTCCAGCGTTCGCCTGATCGACGACCGGCCGGCTCAAACCGTCGAGCCTGCGACACGCGACGTCTTGCCGTACGTGGATTTGCGCGGGCAACCGGACCCCTATGGGGCCGCCCTGCAGCGCGCCGCGGATATGAACCGCACGCCGTTCGATCTCGGCGCCGAGCCGGTGGCGCGCACCGGGCTGTTTCGGATTGGCGATGAGGCACACATACTCGCCATCGTTCTGCATCACATTGCCGGTGACCAATGGTCCATGGGCGTGCTCGGCCGCGAGCTCGCGTCGCTCTACAACCATCGCCGGAGCGGCGTCACGTTCGAGCTGCCGCCACTGCCGGTCAGCTATCGCGACTACTCGATTTGGCAGCGCAGCGCCGCCTTCGGTGCCCAGTTCGAGCAGCAGCTCGATTTCTGGCGGCTCAAGCTCTCCGCCTTGCCCACCGTCGATCTGCCCACCGATCATCCGCGGCCGCGCGTGTGGACCACGAACGGCTCGTACCACGAGCGGCAGATTCCTGCGACCCTGTTCGAGCAGCTGACAGTTTTTTCGCGGCGCGCCGGCGTGACCTTGTTCATGAGCACGTTCGCCGCGTTTGCCGTGCTCCTACGGCGACTCACCGGTCAAACGGATATCCCCATCGGCGTGCCCGTCGCAAACCGGACCCACAGCGCGCTCGAAGGCTTGGTCGGCACCTTCGTCAATACCTTGGTGCTGCGCAACGACTTATCCGGTGATCCGACGTTCGAGACGCTGCTGCGGCGGGTGCGCGCCACGGCGCTCGAGGCGTTCGCACGGCAGGACGTACCCTTCGACCGCCTGGTGCAGGAAATCGGACAACGCGGCGATCGCAGCCGCGCCCCGCTCGCCCAGGTGATGTTCAACGTCACCAACGCGCCCATGCATGGCATTGCCATCCAGGGTGTCGACTGGGAGCCGGTGGAACTGGATCGCGGCGGGGCGCAGTTCGAACTGAGCTTTTCGGTCGACACCGAGATCAGCCGCAAGATCAATGTCGAGTACAACACGGACCTTTTCGAGCGCGCGACCATCGAGCGCTGGATTGCGGAATACTTCACGCTGCTCGAGGCCGTGGCCGCGGGCGCAACGCTCCCCATCAGCGCGCTCCCGCTGTTGCCGGCCGAGGAGTCCTCGACGCTCGCGGCCTGGAATGCCACCCGTGTCGACTATCCCCAGCATCGGCTCTTTCCCCGCCTGTTCGAGGAACAAGTGCAGCGATGCCCGCACGCCACGGCGATCACCTACGAAGGCGCCCGCTGCACCTACGCGGAGCTCGATTCCCAGTCCAACGCAGTCGCGCGGCGGCTCGGCGATCTCGGCATGGGAGCGGGCCGATTGGCGGCGGTGTGCATGAGCCGCTCGCCCCTGATCCTCGTGAGCCTGCTCGCGACTCTGAAGAGCGGCGGCGGCTATGTGCCGCTCGATCCCGACTTCCCTGCGGCGCGCCTCCAATACATGCTCGCCGACAGCGGCGCGGCCGTGTTGTTGACGGCAGGCGGCGTTCCGCCGGGACTCGAGGTTCCCGAAGGGATCGTCATCCTCGACGTGGCGCCGATCGCCTTGGCGCACGCCGACGCGGCCGCCCCCGCGGCCGAGGTCGCCAATCTCCACGGCAAACCGGGTCCCGCCGATACGGCCTACGTCATCTATACGTCGGGCTCCACGGGACGTCCGAAGGGCGTCTCGGTGTCGCACGGTGCCTTGCTCAACTTTCTTTGTTCCATGCGGGACCGGCCCGGACTCGGTGCGACCGACGTGCTGGCCGCGGTCACCACCATCTCCTTCGACATCGCGGCGCTCGAGCTCTTTCTGCCGTTGATGGTGGGAGCGCATATCGAACTGGTAGCGCGCAAGACGGCGACGGACGGCGAGGCTTTGGCGAACCTGCTGAAAAGCAGCGGCGCGACACTGTTGCAGGCGACTCCGGCAACCTGGCGCATGCTGCTGGAGACCTCGTGGTCGCCGCGTGCCGGTTTTCGCGCCTTGAGCGGCGGCGAACCCCTGTCGCGGGCGCTCGCCGACTCGCTGCTCGGGCGGGTCGGCGAGTTGTGGAACCTGTATGGCCCCACCGAAACGACGGTGTGGTCCACCCTCGAGAAGGTCGAGCGCGGGACGTCGCCGGTCAGTATCGGCGTGCCCATTGCGAACACCCAGGTGCACATTCTGGATGCATCGGGGGGAGCGGCTCCCATCGGGGTCATCGGCGAGATCTGCATCGGGGGTGCCGGGGTCGCCACCGGTTACCATCGTCGTCCGGCGCTCACCGCCGAGCGCTTCATACCCGATCCCTACGCCCCCACCGCGGGGGCGCGCCTGTACTGCACCGGCGATCTCGGCCGATGGCATGAAGGCAAGCTCCATCACTTCGGCCGGTCCGATTTGCAGGTCAAGATTCGGGGGTTTCGCATCGAATTGGGTGAAATCGAACAGGTGCTCGGCGCCCATCCGGCGGTTCGCGAAGCGGTTGTCGTGGTACGCGAAGCGCAGCAGGACGACCCCCGTCTGGCCGCGTACGTGGTTTACGGCGAAGGCGAAGAGCCTACACTCAACGACATGAAGCGGTACCTCCGCGGCGAGCTGCCCGACTATATGGTGCCGTCCATCGTCATGGCCTTGCCGACCATGCCGCTCACGCCGAACGGCAAGCTGGATCGCGGCGCGCTGCCGGATCCGTTCTCCGCGTCTCAGGCGCAGGCGCCGCATCACGATCCCCCGACGACAGAGACGGAGAAACTCCTGGCCGAGATCTGGCGCTCGGTGCTCAACTGCGAGCGCGTCGATGCCGGCGACAATTTCTTCGAGCTGGGCGGCTACTCGCTGTTGTCGCTGCGGGTCGCCAATATGCTGGAACAGCGCACCCAGTATCGGATGGATCCGCGCGCTCTGTTCTTCAATAACCTGCGCCAGGTTGCCGCGTTGATCGATGCCGAGGCGCCTCGGTGAATCCGCTCTATGTAGGCTCCGGCGATCGGCGCCTGTTCGCGATCTACGAGCCGCCGGCGGTGAAGCGTGCGCATCCCAGGGCGGCGGCGCTCTGTTACCCCTGGGGCTCGGAATACGTCAATGCGCATCGTTCGATGCGCCATCTCGCCACGAAGCTGTCGCAAGCCGGCTTCCATACGTTGCGCTTCGATTACTTCGGCACCGGCGACTCGGCGGGGGATCTGATCGATGCCGATTTGACCGGTTGGGAGGGCGACGCCGAGTCCGCCATCGAGGGGCTCAAGGACATCGCGGGCGCTCCCCGCGTGACGCTGGTCGGGATGCGCATCGGCGCCACGGTGGCCGCGAGGGCGGCGGCGCGGCTTGCCGATGAGATCGAGGCTTTGGTCCTCTGGGACCCCATCGTCTCGGGCCCGGAATATCTGCGCAGCCTGAACATCGCCGATACGCTCGGGGTCGCCGAGATCGACGGGTTTCCCTTATCGGCCCGGATGCTGCGGGAGTTCCAGGCCATCGACTTGCGCGCGGATCTCGCGGCCGCGAAGCGGCGCACTCTCGTGCTGGTGACCGAGCGGCTTGCCTCGCATGCGGATCTCGAACGCGACATGCCCCGGGCGGGCGCGCACGCCGCGCTCGAGTTCATCGATGCGCGCTGCCCCTGGCGCGAAGATGTAACCTTGACCGGCGAGGTGCAGGTGCAGGCCATCCAGCGCATCGTCGAGTGGCTGGCATGAGCGGTTCGTTCACCGAGCACATCGTCGCGTTCGGCCGGCGGCAATCGCTCGTGGGCATACTCTCGCGACCCGCGCGGCCGCTGCCCGATGCGCCGGCCATCGTGATTTTGAATACCGGGATCGTGCATCGCGTGGGACACCACCGCATGTACGTCCTCATGGCGCGTCAGCTGGCCGCGGCCGGCCATCCCGTGCTGCGCTTCGATTTCTCGGGTATCGGCGACTCGAGCCAGCGGGTCGATCACCTGTCGCCCGTGAACTCCTGTCTCGCCGACATCGCCGAGGTGTTGGATTCGCTCGAGACGCATCATCAGGTGAAACGCGTGGTGCTGGTCGGCCTGTGTTCGGGCGCCGACCATGCGGTGCTTTACGCCCGCCGGGATCCGCGCGTTGTCGGCCTGGTGCTCATCAATCCGACCATTCCGCCGACGGCGCGCTACTATTATCATTACATTGCGCAACGCCTGCTGCGGCTGCGCAACTGGATCAGCATCGCCACCCTGCGAAGCGGGCTGCTCCGACGCCTGCTGACGCACGTCAGGCACGGCGTGCTGCCGCAAAAACAGCCGGATACGCTCACGCTGGATGGCTTGGAATACAGCCCCTATCTCGAGCAGTCCTATCGCGAGGCCGTGCGCCGCGGCGTCAAGATGTTCGGCGTATTCTCCGCGCTTTCGCCGCGGGCGACCTACCGGCAGCAGATGCACGATGCATTCCGCGACGTGGAATTCGGCGACTCGCTCAGACTCGAGTTTTTCCCCGAGAGCGACCATTTGTTCACGCCGGGCAAAGAACGCGCGCGGCTCCGCGCAGTCATCAAGGATTGGCTGGCCGGCCTGTCGCCGACCTGAGCCGCAACCGAACCGCATTCGCGAATCTGCCGAGTTCATCGAGCAGCGGGTGGTGCGTGACTTTCAATCCCACGAGCCACCCTGCACCGGCGCCCACCAGCGCCAACGCCGTGGCCGCGAATCCAAGATCCGGGCCGCCATGGGCGGACAAGATCAGCGCCGGCCCCATGGCGCAGAGCAGCGTTACGCCCATGCTCTTTCGCGTCGCCACGAACAGGTCACGCCAATGAAACTTGAGGAAATGCCGGGCGATGCCGATCGCGAGAAGTCCGTTGCACGGCATGATGACCAAGGTGCTGAGCGCGGTCACGTACAACCCATGACGGGCCGCGAGCGTCAACGCGCCGACCGAGCAGAGCGCCTGCAGGATCATGATCGCCGGCATGTAGCGGATCGCGCCGACCGACACCACCATCGCATAATGAAGCACGATGGGAAAAGCGAACATCAAGGCAACGGCCAGGATTCGCATCAGCGGCGCCACGGCCAGCCACTGCGAGCCGAGAACGATCCCCACCAGGGGTTGGGCCAGGAGCGCCAGGAGAAGCAGCGACGGCCATTGAGCGGCAGTGACCAGCTCGATGGCGCGCAGGTAGCTGCCGCGAACGCCGCGGCCTTCACGGGCCTCCTGCGCGAACGCAGGCAGCGCCACGGCGCTGACGCCCGCCAGGACCACGCGTTCGGGCATCATGCACAGCATCACCGCGCGCTGCGCCAGTCCCACGGCGGCCGGCGTCAACAGCTTGCCGAAGATGAAATACGGGAGCGTATCCCCGAGCTGGGTGATGAGCGCCGTGGCGCTATCGTAGACGCCGAATTTGAGGAGGCTTCCCCAGCGCCTGAAAGTCGGCCTGAATATCGAACGATCCTCCCACCACATCCAGTACGACAGCATGGTCGTTGCGGTCGAGGCGGCGCCCGCCCACGCGAAGCTCATGTAGCTGAAACCGCGCAGCGCCAGCACGACGCTGACCCCCGCGTACACCAGGGAGGTTGCCACACCGACGGCGGCAATGCGGCCGAAGGCCATGCGCCTGCTCAAGAGCGCTCCGATGGGGTAGGTGAATGGCCCGGTCAGGTAGCCGAGCGTGGCCACGCGAAGGTAGGGCGCGAGCTGCGGCATCGCGAAAAACGTCGCCAGCGGCTGCGCCAACAGCCACAGCACTCCCGCAAGGAGTACGGTGGCGAGCAAGCTCACGGTGAAGCAGGCGCGGATGTCATCGTGGGCGAGATCGTGCTTCTGAATCAGGTAGGCGCCTCCGCCCAAGGCGCGAAGGGCTTCGGCAACCGCGAACACCGCACCGCCCAACACGGTGACGCCATACTCCCGGGGAGCGAGCAGGCGGGCCAGGATCAGCGTGGACACCAGACCGATGGCCATCGTGAGATAGCGCCCGGCCGATGCCCAGACGAAGGCCCGCCGGACGCTCATCCGGTCGGTACCTGGAAGGTGATTGTCATGGCCCGATTGTAGCGACGCGACCGCCCGCGGACCGGACAGCTTTCGCGACCCCCGATGGATCAGCCCGGCGCGAGCTCCCGTGTCCAGCCGAACGGATCCGGCGCACGCCGCTCCTGAATGGCCAGCAGCGACTCGCGCAGATGTTTTGCGACCACATCGGTTTGCCGCAGCTTGTATTCGCGACCATCGTCTTCCACCAAGAGCGCAATCGGGGCGACGATGGCGGCCGTGCCGCAGGCAAACATCTCGCCGCAGCGGCCGCTCTCGATGCCCTCGAGCACTTCATCGAGGGAGATCCGGCGCTCGTGCATCTGGTAGCCGAGGCTCCGCGCCAGAACGAGCAGCGAGTCCCGCGTGATCCCCGGCAGGATCGCGCCGTCGAGCTCCGGCGTATGCAGCTCGCCGTCCAGGACGGCGAAGATGTTCATGCCCGAGAGCTCCTGCAGGTAGCGATGCTCGCTACCGTCGAGCCACAAGGCGACCGTACGGCCCCGCTCCACCGCCGCATTGGACGCACGCAAGGAAGCGGCGTAGTTCGCCGACGCCTTCGCCTCACCCAGGCCGCCCACGGCCGCGCGCACTTCGGCGCGCTCGATGACGACCTGCATCGACCCGGTTGCATAGGATTCCACGGGATTGGCGATGACCATGAAACGGAAGGTGTGCGAATTTCGCAGCATGTAGCCGCTTTCGGTGCCGAACAGGAACGGCCGCAGGTACAAGGACCGTCCCGATTGCGTCGGCATGATGGGGCTGCACGCGTTTGCCACGGCACCGATGCCCTGGAAGAAAAGTGCCTCCGGCACCGCGGGCATGGACATGCGGGACGCCGAGCGCTGCAGGCGCGCGCAATTCGCGTCGGGGCGAAAAAAATTGGGGCGGCTGCGTTCCACCCGATAAGCCTTCATGCCCTCGAACACCAGCTCGGCGTACTGCAGGGCACGCGCTCCCGGCAACAGCTCGATCGGGCCATAGGGCTCGAGGCGGCCCCTGCCCCACCCCCCGTCGCGCCACTCGGCTTCGAACATCACCGGTGCGTTGACCGGGCCGAAACCGAGGGTCTCGGGCAGCTTGAAGCGCTCGATCGCCGCGGGCACTCCCGGATCGATGTCGTAATCGCTCATTCAGCCTCGAAGATAGGCGTCGGTGCCCGCGAGCCAGTCCTGGCGCGGGGGACAGAACACGTCCACGTCCAGGGTATCCTCGAGCGCGACGGCGCGATGCGGCAGGTTGGAAGGAATCACGATCACCTCGCCGGCGCGCACGGTGATTTCCTGCTCAACGCCGTCCCTGTCGAACCAGAAGTGCAGCGCGCCGCTCAGGATGTAGGTGAGCTGCTCGTTGTCGTGGAAGTGCCGGGGCACCTCCTCCCCCTTCTTGATATACACGTGGGCAATCATCATGCGCTCGCCGGTGACCAGCTTGCGGGTCAGCCCCTTCTTGAGCTGCTCCGCGGGCATGTCGTCCCAGCGGTAATGCGGGACCAGTGACTGGGTGCTCGATTTCACGATGATGTCCTCCCCGGCATTCGCTCAGAAGCGATAACTGGCCAGCGTTCCGATGGTCATGGGTTGCAGCGTCGAGATGCGGGTCAACGGCCCGACGTTGAAGCTGAAGCTCGTATTGTTCGCGGAAACCCAGGGTATCTTGTTGGTGAGATTGTTCACGAACAAGGTGGCGGTCCAGCGATCCGCACTGACTCCGATGCGGAAGTTCGCCATGCCATAGCCGGGAAGCTGGATGACCGAATAGGACTCGTCCCAGGACGAGCCCGTGTACGAGCCGTCGAGCCGCGCCTTCATGGTGAGGTTGCCGATCGGTTGAGCGTACTCGATCGAGGCGCTGGCCGTTTCCTTCGGCACATTCAAGATGGGAACGCTGCTGCAGCCGCCACTCCCGCAGCTGGGAAAGCTGTAGCCGGAGTTGGTCAGCGATTGGACGTAGCCCGGGCTCACATTGGTGATATTGGCCCGGGTCCAGGTCCCCGCCAGGGACAGCGTCCAGTGCTCGGCAACCTTCGCCGCGATCTCGATCTCGGGTCCGTAGCTCGAGCCATCACCGGCGTTGGTGGTGTACTGGGTACCGCACGAGAGCAACGCGGTTTGTTGCACCTTGTCCCATTTGATGTAGTAGACATCGGCATTCACGCGGATCCGATTATCCGCGAGCAGCGCCTTCTCGCCGGCCTCGTAGTCCCAGACGGTATCGGAGTCGAATGAGGCAGGGCCGCCTTCGGGGCAGGCGGTCAGGGGAATCGTCATGTTCGCCCCACCGGGGCGGAAGCCCTTGGAGGCCGACACGTACGTCGTGAGATTTTGGTTCGGCATCCAGGCCACGGCGGCGCGCGGGATCACGCCGTTCGCCGAGGCGAAGTTGCCCGGCGGATTGGCGAGCGGTTGCGCTTGCGGGGTGAAGAAGTAGCCCCACTCGTTGTTGAAGGCGGAGGTGTCGTAGCGGAAATAGCGCAGGCCGCCCTCGATCTTGAAGGTCGGGGCAAACTGCCAGGACGCGTCGGCGAACACCGCTTTCTGGGTGATCTCATACAGATTGTCGATGCCGAAGGTCAGCCCGGTCGGATTGTTCATGGGCGGCGTCAGGAATTGCGACAGCTGCGCGATGTAGGGGGCGTTCTGCTGCTCGATGAAGGCGGAGTTCAGGCGGCTGTAGAAAAGGCCCGTGGCCCAGTGAAGCGTGTCGCTGTTCGAGGAGTTCAAGCGCAGCTCCTCGGTCCACTGATGCTCGGGTTCCGCCTCGTAGATGGGCGTACTGATGTACGTGGGCATGCCGACCGCGGCCATTTCCTCAGGGGTCACCAGAAACGACTCCAGGGTCCAGGAAGTCGCCTCCGAGGCGTCCTGGCTCTGCTCCATGTGCCGGTTGAAGTAACCCGCCGCGTTGGTCAGCTTGGCAAAACCGAGATCCGCCTCCACGGTCGCGGAGAACAGGTTCACCCGATCGTCTATGTATTCACCGATCGGGTACGGCTGAAAGTGCGTCATGTACGCGGGCCCAGGGGGATTATCGAATTCGTCGTAGCCGCCCTGGGTCGAGCGTTGGCTGAGCGCGAGCAGGTTGATGTGCAGCGCATCGCTAGGCTGGATGAGCATTTCTACGCGCCCGGAATAGGTGTGCGCGTCATTCACGTCCGGGATGATTTGCGACGCCGGCGTACCGGCCACATTGCCGCGGGTGTAAGGCGGCCCATCGGGCGCGAGCACGTCCGTCGGGAACGGGCTCACCACCGTCCGGCTGATCCAGCCGCTGCGGTAGTCGTACGAGCCCACCGCGCGCAGCGCCCAGTACTCGCTGGTGGAGTAGTTGACCATGAAGTCGGCGCCGCCGTTCGCACGCCCGCCATCGGTGTGTGACAGGGTTGCGTCGCTCGAGCCCGTGATGGTGTTGAGCTGCGGCGCATTGGGAATCAGCTTGATGGTGCCGCCCATCGAGCTCGCGCCGTACAGCGTCCCTTGCGGTCCCCGCAGCACTTCGACGCGGTCGAGATCGTACAGATTCGGGTCGATCACCACCTTGCCGATCTGACCCATGGCGGGGGGCGACAGCGGGATATCCCCCAGATAGAAGCCCACGGTCGGCGAGTTGCCGCCGTTGGAGGCGATACCGCGAGCCTCGAACTCGGTCTGATTCGGACCCGAGCTGCGCATGGAGAGGCCCGGCACGTCGCGGGCGACCTGCTCGAGTGAAGTGATGCCGGCGCTCGCGAGCTGGCTGCCGGAGACGGCGGTGATACTGATGGGGGTGGTCAGCGAGGTGGACTTGTAAGTCTCCGCGGTCACCACGACCTCCTCGAGGGTATCGCTCGAGTCCGACGCACCCTGGGACGAACCCTGCTGCGGCCCCTCAGCCGGGGCGCCGACCGCCACCGAAGCGGCGCCGAAAGCGACGCAGAGCACCGAAAGAGCACCCAGCAGCGAGCCGCCGAGTTGCTTGTTATTCGACATTGGCATTTTGATCTCTCCCTTAAGGGCAGGCACGCACTGCACCCCGTCAGCTACACGCGGCCCGTCGCTTGGATATTAGTGCGCTGCCGACCGAATGTGCTTTCAAAGGCGGGACGTGGAAATCGCCTTTACGAAAGATTCTTCTGCCGTTTTAATGTTTTTTAGCAGATACTTCTGAAGTTGACCACCACCCAGACTGAAAAGGCCATGCACAGTTCCACCCTTCCAGCCGCCACTGCGGCGGTCCGGCTCGACGACCTCGACCATCGGATCCTGGACGAGCTATCCCGCGACGGAAAGCTCTCGAATACCGACCTCGCGCACCGCATCGGGCTCTCGCCGTCGGCCTGCTGGACCCGCGTGCGCGCCCTGGAGGAGAGCGGCGTGATCAAGGGCTATACGGCGATCATCAATCGCGCCGCCATCGGCCTGCCCGAGACGATCGTCGTCGAAGTGACGCTCGAGAAGCAGCGACAAACCGGCAACGTGCTGGACGCGTTCGAGAAGGCGATCGCCAACCTGCCCGAGGTGATCGAGGCCGCGCTGGTGGCCGGAGATTTCGATTACTACTTGAGGGTCGCCGCCTCGAGCACCACCGACTACGAGCGCTTCCTCCGGGAGAAACTCTATCGCATCCCCCAAGTGCGGCAGGCGCGCTCAATCTTCATTTTGCGGGAGATGCGCGGACATCCCCATAAGATCTGAGCCTAGCCCACGAATCCGAAGATGACGACGGCGACGATCCCCAGCGGGCACACATAGCGCAGGGCAAATCCCAGGAGGCGCCGCGAGGTCGCGGATAGCCCGCTCAGCTCCCCATCTGGAATCAGGTGATTCATCCGCCACCCCACGAACACACTGACCAGCAGCGCGGACATCGGCATCAGGAGATTCGCGCTCACGAAATCCATGAGCCCGAAAAAGTCGAACGACGCGAACCTCGGAATCCAAGGCAACGGATGCCAGGTGGCCCATCGCCCGAACGACAGCACCGAGCCCTGCCCGACCAGCCAGCATGAACCCATGATGAGGCCTGCCGCGAGCGGCCGCCGCATTCGAGCGCGCTCGACCAGCCACGCGATCCACGGCTCCAGCAATCCCACCGACGGAGTGAACGCGGCGAGAATGAGCAGCGCAAAAAACAGCGTGCCGATGACCCGCCCTCCCGGCATTTCCGCAAACGCAACCGGCAGGACTTCAAAAACGAGCTGCGGTCCCCCGGCGGGATCGAGGCCGTAATGGAACACCAGCGGAAAAATGGCCACCGTCGCGAGCAATGACACGGCGAATATCGATCCGACGACGGCCAGCACGACCCGTCCCAGCGACTCTCCGGCCGACATGTACGCCCCGTAGGCGATCATGATGCCGGCACTGACACCCAAGGCGTACAGCGCCTGGCCCACGGCGCCGAGAACGACCGCCGGGGTGAGCCGGGTGAAATCGGGTGCGAAGGCGAACGTGAGCCCGCGCGCCACATCACCGGTCACCAGCGCGTACGCCACCAGCACCAGCAATATGGCGAGCAGCGCCGGCGCGCGCCATCGGTTGGCCCATTCGACGCCGCGATTCACGCCGCGCGCCGAGATGAGCGCCACCAGCGCGAAGAAGCCGAACTGCCACAGCGACACCGCCCGCGAATCGGCGATGAAGGCATGGAACTTGCGGGTGGCCGCGACGGCGCCCTGCACGTAGTTCCCGGAGAGAAAATACCAGGTGTAGGCAAGCACCCATCCCGCAATCATCGTGTAGTAGGAGACGATCAGAAAGCCCGCGACGGAGCCCGTCCAACCCACGATGTTCCAGGATCTGGAGTAACCGAAGCGCGCGGCAATTTCCCCGGCCGCCTGCGGCGGACTGCGGCGCGACCAGCGACCGATCACGATCTCGCCCACCAGCACCGGAGCACCGAACACCAGGCACGCGATCACGAACACCAGAATGAACGCGAATCCGCCCCCCGCTCCCGCGAGATAGGGGAAGCGCCAGATACTGCCGAGACCGACGGCCGCGCCGACCGCGCTCAGCGAGAATGCCAGGCCCGACGACCAGCGCTGCGAGCTCACAGGCCGATCAGGGAGCGATGGCGATGACGCGTGCCGGGAATCCGGTGCCTCCCTCCTGCTTCGGCCACGTGACGATGACGATCGCACCGGCTTCCGGCACCTCGTCCAGGTTCGCCAGCATCTCGATCTGGTAGTGATTGGTCCCGAGGATGTAACTCTCGAGGGAATAATCATCCTTGCTGGTGGCGAGACCCGGATCCGTATCCGTGGTCTCATGCCCGGAGGCGGTGATGCCGCGGTCCTCGTACAGGAGCTTCAGCACAGGTTTGCTCCAACCCGGGTAATGCGCCACGCCGGCCGC
Source organism: uncultured Gammaproteobacteria bacterium (assembly GCA_963748995.1). GTDB lineage: Bacteria > Pseudomonadota > Gammaproteobacteria > Steroidobacterales > Steroidobacteraceae > Bog-1198. Next base: position 94,360 of record CAVVKU010000015.1, read on the forward strand.
GTCGTGATTTTGCATGGCATCTTGATCAGGCCAGCGCTTGGACCAATCCGTGCGCATCGCGACGAACGCATGCGCCGGGATGCGGCCGTGCTTCGCCTCCCACGCCTTCACGTCCTCGACGGTGAGCGTGTAATCCGGGTTCTTGGCCACTTTGGCATGCACGTCGAGCACCACGAGCGGCAGCACCATTTCCGTCGGCGGGATCTGATCGACGGTGCGCAGTCCTTCGTGGAAGTGGGCCGGCGGATCGATGTGCGTCCCCCATTGTCCCACGTGGGTGAATTGCTGCACGTGGAAGCCGTCCTTCTTGATCGTGTACAGGTCGGTGACGGTCTCCTCGCCGAACCCCTTCCAGTGCGGGGTCTTGGGGCCGAAGGTGTGGGTGAGGTCGACGATTCGCTTCGACGCCAGAACCGCGTACGTATCATTCAAGCTGGGTGCCGCAGCAGGATCGGCAGTGGCAGCCGTCGCAGACAACAGCGCGGACGACAAGATGATCGCAGTGGCTCGCAGGGTCTTCACTTCACTCTCCCATCCCTTAGTTGGCGCCTGTAGTGGGCGAATCAAATCGACTGTAGCAGACCGCCGTCGCACGCGATGGCCTGACCGGTGACATAGCCCGCCTGATCGGAGGCGAGAAAGGCCGCCAGAGCGGCAAAATCCCGTGAACGACCGATTCGGCGCGCCGGAATTTGCGCAGCCAGCTTGACCTCGTCGAGATGAAGATCCTCGAGCCGCTCGGTCAGCGTATAGCCGGGCATCAATGCGTTGACCGTAACCTGGTCGGCGGCCACTTCCTTGCTGAGCGCATTGATGAGCCCGTGAAGACCCGCGCGCAATGAATTGGACAGCATCAGATTCGCCACCGGCTCGCGCGCGGCGATCGAGGTGATCACGATCACCCGACCCGAGCGTCGTGCCCGCATATCGGGAAGCGCGGCGCGAATGGCGCCTACGCTGCTCATCCAGAGCTGTTCGAATGCCGTATGCCAGGCGAGGTCGGACAACTCGGCAAATTGGCCGGCGGGCGGACCGCCGGTGTTGACGATCAACACGTCCAAGTGCCCCAAAAGACTCTGCGCCTTGCGCACGACCGTATCCGCCGCGCCCGGTACCGACAGGTCGCAGACCAGTCCCTCGACCCCGAGCTCCGCGGCGGTCGCGGCCACACGTGCCGCATCACGCGCGCAGATGGCGACTCGCGCGCCCTCCTCTGCCAGGACTTCGGCGACGGCCTTGCCGAGTCCGCGCGACCCCCCCATCACCAGCGCCCGGCGCCCTTTCAATCCGAGATCCATGCGTCAGAGAAACGCCGCATCGACGTCGACGCCGAGCGCCGTCACGAGCCGGTTGGTCTCGTTCGCAAGACCGACGATGGCCAGGAGCTCCGAGTACTGCGACTCCGTCATGCCCTGCTTCCTGGCCGAAGCGCCGTGGGAAGCAATGCAGTAGTGGCACCCATTCGAAGCGCTCACCGCCACGTATAGAAGCTCCTTGGTCAAGGGGGAGAGCGTCCCCGGCCCCATGACCTCCTTGATATTGGCCCAGATCCGTCTCAAGGTCGGCGGATCATGGGCGAGCACTTTCCAAAAGTTATTGACCCAATCCGTCTTGCGCGTCGCCATGATGTCGTCATAGACCGCGCGCACCTCGGGGCTCGCGTCCGCGTACTCGATGGGTTGCCGTTTTGCGGTCATAATGGATCCGTCGAAAATGCCGGGTCTGGAAGCTAGCACCGATTAAATGGGTTGGCAAAGGCAAAAGATCCCGAGCTCGCCGGTGCGCGAAGATGCCGAACCTGGACAGGGAGATTTCGTGAGTTGGTTTGAACGCCTCACCGGCTTCGTCGAGTGCGGTTACGACGCCACGAGAGAACAACTCGAAATCGACGGCAAGCGGCTGCGTTCTCGAGTGAATGGCCGATGCTGCGGCATTGGCGACCTCGAGCTCGTGTCGCTGGCTGAATTACGACGGCGGGCCCGTGAAGGGCCGCTGCGTCGTGGCAGGTCTCGTGTTCGGGTGGTCCGTGGTGACGTGCGCCATCTGCATCGCCATCCTGAGTTCAGCGGAGCCCTCTTTCAGGTCGCATCGCAATTCAACCTGCTGGAAATGACGGGACCCGATGTGACTCCCGAGCACGGAGTCACCCGTTATGCGTTCGACCACACTCAAGGTCCTGCCTGCGCGATCGCCGCGGGGGGGCAACCATTTACCGGAACTATTTTGCAAAGGTCGGTGACGGCTCGGGCCAGACAAGCGCTCGGCAATTGGACGGACTCGCTGCCATCGGCACCCAGTTGGGCACGCTGTTGAAAATGCCGGTCAACGTGCTTTGGACGATGCAAAACGGATATGCCATGTGCTCTCGCGAGGGGCTTGACGCCATTGCGGCATGGTTGGATTCGGCGACGCCGCGAGAGGTCGATGATATGCGCGGCCAACTCCGCATCGGATTGCACCATGATGTCGAAGTAACCGATGTCGACGGTCCGCCGCAACCCGTGGTCTCACAGGCCTTCTGTTCCGCGCTCGCCGTGGCCTATGGCGATATACCGAAGGCCCGCTGGCGCGGCTTCGCTTCGATGGTGCTCGAGGCCGCCTACGAGGCGACGCTTTGGGCTGCCGTTGCCAATGCGCAGCGGGGGGCGTCTCGGACGGTGCTGCTCACATTGGTGGGTGGCGGCGCTTTCGGCAGAGCCCTCGCCGGCGGTCATTGAGCTGACCCAAGAATTTGCCTGACGTTGTGCTCCCGACGATTGAGAATATGTAAGACGCCTCGAGCGGCGCGTATGGAGCGAAAGGAAAAAATGTGAGAAAGTAAAAAATCGAGCGGCGAGGGCTCGAAATCGCGCACAACAACGACCGCATGGACGGCAACTGGGGATACGGATGGCAGACTTCCGGCGCAAGGGTCGTACTTATTTCCTTGCCACTCTTCTATGCGGCTCGCTCGGCGGCTGTGGTGGTGGTGGAGGCGGCGGGAGTGGGCCGTCGACTCCCCGGCCGGAGGATCGAGCTTTCAGCTGATCGTGGCCGGCGCGAACTTCGACGGCCAATCGACCGTTCAGTGGAATGGCGTGCAGCAGCCGACGACCTTCATCTCCTCGACGCTGCTGGTCGCCTCCGTCAGCGCAGCCGATATTGCGGCGAGCGGCAATATCGCAGTGACGGTCGCCAATTTCGAGACCGCCGGAACCACGGTGTCGAACGAGCTGCCCTTCACGGTGTCCGGTACGAGCGTGCCTGCGACTCTCGTCTTATCGACCCAGTCCATTCATGCCTCCTACAGCACAACACTCGGTGGCGGAGCGATTCTCTATAACCCGTTGGTCGTGACGGTGAACGGAACGACCAGCGCGACTTATTACTATGCGATCTCCTTTACCGGAAGCGCGGTGGCCGGACTGGCGATCAACGGTCAAACCGGCCTCACATCAGGCATCACCGTTCCACCCGGCCCCACCGCGGGTCGCATTTCGGGCGAGCCGGACGGGGGGCTCGGCGAGACGATCACCGGAACCTTTACGGGGTCCGCGAACTTCGTCGACCAGATTCTGTTTGTGGCGGGATCCATCCTGGGAGCCGGATCCTATGCCGACACCATCACTGTGAAGGTGTGTTCCGACGCCCCATGCAGCAAGCCGATCGCCGGTAGTCCGCAATCGATTGCAGTCGATTACACCGTCACCGGCAATCCGGCTCCGAACGCGCAATACACCCTCGGAAACGCCTCGTTGGTGCTGGAGGCACCGACGTCGGGAACGGCCGTGACGAGCACCACGGTCATTACGGCCAATGGGATGCCGCCCTACGGCGCCTATGTTTTCCCGATCATCGGCTCGGGAACCGCCGTTGCGAGTGCAACCGTCCAGTCGAACCAGAACGGCTCAGCCACAGTCAGCGTCACCTCCAAACCACCCGCATCGCTGGGCTCGGGAATATACAACGACAGCGTGCAGCTGAAGATCTGCTATGACAGCGCCTGCACCAAGCCTGCCACGCCTGCGCCTTTGACGGTTCAGGTGCTGTACATCGTCGATGCGTCGGCCGGTGTCGACTTCACGCAGACGAGCATCCCGGTCGAAATATGGGCCATGGCGTGGAACGCCACGAAGCAGCGTTTCTACGCGACCGCCAATTCGGATACCGGTGGAATTGCCCACTCGCTGCTGGTGATCAACCCGATGACCGCCAGTCTCGAGCAGGTAGTGTCCCTGGGTCAAAATGATCCCACCTCGATCGCCCTCACTGACAATGGTCAGTATGCCTACATCATCAGCTTGCAACAGGTGATCCGTGTCGATCTCGGATCCCTCACGATCGATGAAACCGTCAACGTGGCCGCCGATGCGATCAAAACCGTACCCGGCGAGCCCGACTCTTTCGTGGTGGAGACGCCCGATCAGAATCTCGTCATTTATGATGGAACCACGCCGAGGCCGCAGAGCTCCGTCGCCGCGGCGCCCTTCTTCACGTTCGGCGCCGATGCGACCACGGTCTACGCCTACGGCCCGGCCCTCACCCCACCGACCATGTACCAGTTGGCGGTGTCGAGCGGCGGATTCACCACGACTCAGACCACGCCGAACGTCGCCCTTGCGGACTCTTACCTGCTCGATATCGAATACGCCGGCGGACTTGTCTACACGACGACCGGATCCGTCTACAACCCGTCGACCCAAAGCGTCCAGCCATCGTTTAGCTTCCTGAACTCGAATGCTGCCGGGACGGCGGTGTTTGGCGGCGCCCTGGCGCTCGACACGTCGCTCAACCGCGCCTATTTCGTCACCACCGATACCCCGAATCAGATGGTCAGCGGCTCAACGATCGAGGGTTTCAATCTGACCACGCAGGCACCGACGTGGGTCACCCGGCTGCCCAACGGAGGCGGAGGGATCATGCGTTGGGGCACGAACGGATTGGCCTACTACCTTGGCAACGGTGTTACGCCGACGATCACGTTCATCACTGGCAGCGTCGTAAGCCGTTGAGGCGGCAATGAGCCAGCCGTCAGCGCGTTGAACCTCGCAGCCCATCGGCGCTCCACGCGCCAGGGCCCGCCGCCACGAGGTACAAAAACACGAAACACCATTCCACGGCCAACTCCCCTCCGTTGAACACGGGGAGCAAGCCGTGCGGCGCGTGCCCAATGAAATAAGCAAACGCCATTTCCCCGGATAGCAGAAAGGCCGCCACACGCGTGAACAGGCCGATCAACAGCAAGGCACCCCCACTCACTTCAATGATGCCGGCCACCCCCATGAGCGACATCAGTTGGAGCGACCGTCGAACATCGGCACCGGCGGTAAGTCGAAGCTTCGAAATTGGCCATCACGCGTACCGTGTCGTGATGAACATGAACGCGGTGACGATCCGCAGGACGCTCAACAGAATCGGCGACCCAGGCGGCAAGTCGAGCTTCGACATGGGACATGATGACGACTCCCCCGCGAATTACGAATAATATGTATTCTTAGTACACCCGACAAGGAGCAATCGCGGGAGGCTGAGACAGATGAGGTTGATTCGCAAATCATGGCAACGCGGCTCCGTGGCCGCGACGACGTTGTGCTTCATGGGCTGTGCGGTCGGTCCCAACTACCGCAAGCCCACGGTGCAAATTCCCGAGAGCTTCAAGGAGGGCGTCGACTGGCAGCGGGCAGAGGCCAACCCGCAGGGCTCGCTGTCGAGCACCTGGTGGCTCGACTATCACGATGATCAGCTGTCGAAGCTCATCGATCAGGCCTTGAAAGCGAATCAAACCATCATCGCGGCCGATGCCGCCTACCGGTTGGCTCAGGCGACCGTCTCGGCAAGCACTGCCCCTCTGTTTCCCACGGTGAGCGCGAGCACCTCCGCGACCCGCGCCCAGTACGGATCCATTGCGGCGAGGTCGGTTGCCGCTCCTGCGGGCACCTATCACTATGTCACCGCCGGCGTTTCTGCGAGCTGGGAGCTCGATCTGTGGGGCAAGACCCGTCGCCAGATCGAGTCCAGCAAGGCCCAGGCGCAGGCGAGCGACGCCCAGCGGGCAGGTCAGCGTCTTTCGATCGCAGCCACTGTCGCCAGCGATTATTTTGCGTTGCGTCAGGCCGATATCGATATCGATTTTCTGCGGCAGGAGCAGAAAATCTACGGCGACCTGTCGGGGATGACCAAGGCGGGCTACTCTCAGGGCGGCTCGTCGGGCGATGCCGTGCTCATTGCACAGGACACCCTCGAAGCGGTGATCTACGTCCTGCAGACGACCCAGATCCAGCGCGAACAGTACGAGCACGCCATCGCCGTGTTGATCGGCGTTCCCCCCGGCGGTTTTTCCATCGAGCCGCGCAAAGACTACGTATTCGTGACGCCGGCGGTGCCGATCTCCCTACCCTCCCGGCTGTTGGAGCGCCGCTACGATGTGGTCTCCGCCGAACGACAGGCCGCGTCCGCGAACGCGCAGATCGGCGTCGCGGAAGCCGCGTTCTACCCGACTCTCGATCTTGCCGCGCAAGGTGGCTACGTGAGCAGCCAGTTCGCTCACCTCATCTCGATGCCCAACCGCTTTTGGACCTTGGGCCCCACTTTGGCCGAGACCCTGTTCGCCGGCGGAGCCCGCCGGGCCGCGGTGCGCGAAGCGCGCGCGACCTACGACGAAGACGTGGCCACTTACCGGCAAGCCGTGCTCACGGCGTTTCAGAGCGTCGAAGACAGCATGTCGTCATGGAATCATATTCAACAAGAGACTCAGGCTTACGCCACCATCTATCAGCGCAACCAGACGCTGTTCGACCACACCCGCGCCCAACGGGAAATCGGCGCGGCGAGCGAGCAAAGCCTCCTGAACGAGCAGCTCACGCTTTTGTCGGCCAAGCAGAATCTTCTGGACAGCCAAGCCTTGCTCGCTCAGAGCAGCGTGACCTTGATCAAGAACCTCGGGGGAGGCTGGCAGTGGGACGAGTCCCGCGAAGCGCCCTCCGCCAACACCTCCAGCGTTCAACACGCTGGCACAGGCCCTGCAGAGAGTCTCGCGGCGCAGTGAGTACCGGATCTCGCGAAGCGGTGGTGTTCGACCACGATTCAAACAATATTGGAGTTCCTCTATGAAGCGGGCACCGCAGGTGTTGTTACCCTGTCTCGTCATGATGGCCGTGGCGGGATGCGGTTCGGGCAAGAAACCCGCTGCCGCGGCGCCACCCAAAGTCGGCACGGTGACGGCCCAGCAGCAAACCGTGCCGCTCACCCGGGACCTGGTCGGCCGCCTGTCGGCGTATTTCAGCGCCAACGTCGTCGCCCGCGTTTCGGGTGTGCTGGTCAAGCGCACGTACAAGGAAGGCGACGAGGTCAAGGCGGGACAAATCCTGTTCGAGATCGACCCGGCCTACTACACCGCCGTCCTCAACAACAATCTGGCGATCCTGGCCGAAGATGAGGCGACCTACACCAACAGCCGCGTGACCGCCGAGCGCGATCACAAGTTGCTGCCCATCGGCTCGGTGTCCCAGCAAAACGTGGACGATGCCGATGCGGCGGAGCGCAGCGCCGCCGCGAAAGTCAAAGCCGATCAGGCGGCGGTCGAGACCGCGCGCATCAACCTGGGTTACACCCGAGTCACCTCGCCGATCAGCGGCACCGCCAGCCAGCAGCAGGTCACCCAGGGCGCCTTGGTGGGCAACGCCACCAGCGACACGGGCTCCGGCGGCACCCTGCTGACGACGGTCGAGCGCATCGACCCGCTCTATGTGAATTTCACCATCAGCGCCGCCGACCTGTTGACCCTGCGGCAGGCGCGCAACGTCGCGCTCGCGCACCAGAGCGATACCAAGGTCCAGATCACCCTCCCCAACGGCAGCCCGTATGCAGAGGCCGGCACATTGGACTTCTCCGATGTGGCCGCGAACCCGATCACCGGCGCGGTGAATCTGCGCGCACGGGTGCCGAATCCCAAGCACGACCTGCTGCCCGGCATGTACGTCACCTTGAGGATCACGCTCGGCGAGCAGAGCCACGTGTACCTGATCCCGCAGCAGGGGGTGCAACGCGACACCGTCGGCGCCTATGTGCTGGTGGTGGGGCCGGACGGCAAGGTGCTGCGCAAGGATGTCACCACCAGCGAGAGCGACGGCAACGACTGGATCGTCACCGGCGGCCTCGACAACGGCGATCAGGTGATCGTTGCCGGCCTGCAGGGTGCGAAGGAAGGCGGCCAGGCCGACGCGGCTCCCTGGCAGCCGCCGTCAGCCACGGCGAGCCCGGCGGGAACCGGCGCCTCCAACGCCTCGGTGGCGGATCGCGACCCGTAGCCCGTAACCCGTAGGCGCCCGCTCATGCCCAATTTCTTCATCGATCGCCCGGTATTCGCATGGGTCATCTCCATACTCATCTGTCTCGGCGGCGTCATCTCGATGTTGAACATGGGCGTGGCGGCGTATCCCGACATCGCCCCGCCCCAGGTCACGGTCAATGCCACCTACCCCGGCGCCAATGCCGCCACCATGGAATCGACGGTCACGCAGGTCATCGAGCAGCAGCTCACCGGCATCGATAATCTGCTGTATTTCACCTCGACCTCCAACAGCAACGGCACCGCGACCATTACGCTGAGCTTCGCCACCGGCACCAACCAGGACATCGCCGAGGTCCAGGTGCAGAACAAGGTCGCCCTGGCGCAGCCCCTGCTGCCCACCGAGGTGACGCAGCAGGGCGTCATCGTCGCGAAGGCCAGCCCGGACATCCTGTTGTTCGTCGCCCTGTCATCCGACAACCCGGCCGTCGATGCGGGCCGCCTGAGCGACATCCTCGCCTCCCGGATCCAACCGGTGCTGGCGCGCATCAGCGGCATTGGCAACACGTTCCTGCTGGGCTCCGAATACGCGATCCGCATCTGGCTGGATACCGACAAGCTGCAAGGCTACGGGCTCTCTGCCGCCCAGGTGCTGAGCGCCATCAACGCGCAAAACGCGCAGTTCGCCACCGGCTCGCTCGGTGCGGATCCGGCCGTCAAAGGTCAGACCTTCACGGCCACCGTATCCGGGGATACGCTGTTCTCCTCGCCGCAGCAGTTCAATGACATCCTGCTGCTGACCACCAGCGACGGCACCGCGGTGCACCTGAGCGATGTGGCCCGCGTGACCTTCGGCGGCCAGAGCTACGGCTCGTCCGCGGTCTGGAAGGGCAAGCCGGCGGGCGGCCTGGGTCTCTTTCTCTTGCCCGGCGCCAACGCGCTCAAGATCGCCAAGGCGGTGAAAGCGCAAATGACCCTCTTGGGGAAGGATCTGCCGCAGGGAGTGAGCTGGGCCATTCCCTACGACACCACCCCGTTCATCACCGCCTCCATGACCGATGTCGCGAAGACGCTGGCCGAGGCGATCGCGCTGGTGTTCGTGGTCATGCTGATCTTCCTGCAGAACATCCGCGCCACCGTCATTCCGACGCTGGTGATTCCCGTCGCCCTGCTCGGAACCTTCCTGGGGCTCTCCGCCCTGCACTTCTCGATCAATCAGTTGACGCTGTTCGGCATGGTCCTCGCGATCGGCATCGTGGTGGACGATGCCATCGTGGTGATCGAGAACGTCGAACGCATCATGGATGAAGAGCGCCTGGATCCGAGGGCCGCGACCCGCAAAGCCATGGGCCAGATCACCGGCGCCATCATCGCCATCACGGTGGTGCTCGCCGCGGTGTTCGTGCCCTCGGCCTTGCAGCCGGGCGCCACCGGCATCATCTACTCGCAATTTGCGCTGACCATCGCCTTGTCCATGGGCTTCTCGGCCTTTCTGGCGCTGTCGTTCACACCCTCGCTGTGCGCGGCGATCCTGAAACCGCGCCATGACGTTCAGCAGAAAAAGAACGTGGTGTTCCGCTGGTTCGACAGAGGATTCGAGTGGACCCGCGAGGCCTACATCGGCCGAGTCGGTGCGGCCGTGCGTCGTGCGCCGCGCTGGATGGTGGTCTTCGCATTGATCGCGGTGGTGGCGGGATTTCTCTACACGCGCCTGCCGACGAGCTTCGTCCCCGATGAGGATCAGGGCTTCATGCTCGCGATCGTCACCCTGCCCTCCGGCGCCACCCTGCAGCGCACCGCCCAGGTCATCGAGGACGTGCGCACCACGCTGGAAAAAGAGCGCCATCGGCAAGGACATCGACAGCATCTTCTCTCCGCAGGGCTTCAGTTTCGTGGGCCAAAGTGAAAACGTCGGCATGGCCTTCATCAAGCTCACGGATTGGAGCAAGCGTTCCCAGACGGCCATGCAGCTCATTCCGGGGGCGAGGAAGATTCTGAAAGCCGTTACCGTCGCCAATATTTTCGTGGTGAATCTGCCCACCATTCGCGGCTTGAGCCAATCGGCGGCTCGACAATGTACTGACAGGCCCGCGCGGGGCAATCGCGGGCGCAGCTGACCGCGGCGCAAAAGACCCTGATCGATGAGGCCGGCAACAGTCCCCTGCTACCGGTACCCGCGCCAACTCGCTGCCGGAAGCGCCGCAGCTGCGGCTCGCGGTGGATCGCGTGCAGGCGCAATCCATGGGCTTATCGCTGAGCGATGTCTACCAGGCCATTCAACTGCAGCTGGCGCCCAACTACATCGATCAGTTCACGTACGAAGGACGGGTCAAGCGGGTCTACGTGCAGGCGGATGCGCCCTTTCGCCGGGGCACCGAGGCCTTCCAGCACATGTACACCCCCAACGGGCTCTCCAGTGTCGCGGCGGCCGCGATGGGCCGCGAGCGGTTCTGCCGGTCAAAGCTCCAACACCAATGGCTACGTGACACCCGCCAATCCCA
>CAVVKU010000016.1:0-78775 GCA_963748995.1 uncultured Gammaproteobacteria bacterium
GTATCCAGCCGTGCGCTCGCGGGCCGCGCCGCCGGCGCCACGCCGGCAACCCTACGCGTCGCGTAATCGACGGAGGCTGTCGACGGATGGGACGAAATAATACGATCCGCTCTGAGGTTCGGTGAAGCGGGTGAGCGCATCGCGCGTGCCGCCGACCAGGCCCGCCATACTGTCGAGCATCCTGGAGAGCCGCTTCTGGTCCGCGCTCAGCCCGACGAACATGGTGCCGTGCTCCTCGACCGAGCCATACGGCATGTTGCGCCGGAAAATGTCCCCAAATTCGTCCTGATCGGTGCGGGCGACATGCGAATCCGATGGCTTGTTGTCGAGCTCGACGCTGTCGCGCTTGGTGCGGCCCATAATGCGCTCCTGCCGATCGACCGGCAGAGCCTCCCACTCGGCCACCTTATGCTTCCACTTCTGGAGCAACAGCACAGAGCCGGCGGCGCCACGCACCCCTTCGGGCAACAGGGCTGCGGTAGGCGCGTCGAGCAGCGTCGGATTCTCGGAGCCATCGATGAATCCGGTGAGGTCGCGGTCGTGCTGGTAAGACCAGCTCGTCGTCTCTTGTACGAGTGAGGCCAGCCCCTCGAGGTCGCGGACCACCGAACGGGCCATGTCGAACACGATGTCGTAAGCGCTGCCGGAGAGCCATACGAGCGCATCATGCTGAGTGCATGGCATGACGAAGCCTTCAATTCCCTGGATCCGCTTGTTGAAGCCCTCCACTCCTTCCGGAGCGTCGTTTGGAAGGATGTCGCGCCACAATTCAGGCCGAAATCCGATCACGAAATTGACGCCGCCGGTCGTGGTTCGCGGTTCCCGGATTGCGGAAATGGTGGAAGCGAATTTTGCACAATTTTTTGCGTCGAGGAGATCGAACTCCAGGTACGCATGAGACGAAGTTCCAAGAGCGAAGATTCCGGCTTGGGGCGTGTACATACACAGATTGTATCAATTAAGATTCCGAGCGCTAAGGGACCCGGTCAGGAAGAGAATCTGGGAGACATCGATGACTTCGCACGACATTCGCGCCCTATGGCGCCCCACCGCCGTTCTCACGATGCTCATGACGCTATTGACGCTCATGGGCTGTGGTAAATCCACGGGCGGCGCGGATTCGACGCCCATCGCGTCGCGGCCGGACGTGACCGTGAAGTACGACGGCAAACGCCACAAGTGCGTGGTCGCGCTTCCCACGGAGACACAGGGAAGCGTCATCGCCTGCGAGGACGTGGTTTCTTTCGTCAAGGACGAACTGAGAGTGCCGGGCAATTCGATCTACGACTTGGGCGCGATCCCCGAATCGGATCCTCACCCAGCCGAGATTGCCAAGGTGCGTGCCGGCTTGGACGGCGCCGGCTACCGCTTCATCGGCGGCCCGCACAAGGGCCTCTGACGCCCGATCGCGAATCCGACCCGCTACGCTCGAGCGGTCCCGCCCCCATCCAAGCCGACATCCGCGGCCTCCGCCTGCCGCCGATCGGCTTCGACATCGAACGAGCGGCAACTCCAAAGGTACACGATCGTCGAGACCGGCAGCCCGATCACCATGGCGATGTCCGCACCCCCGAGCATCTTCGTCACCGGCCCGACGTAAAGCCCCGGCACGTTGAAGAACGGAATCATCGACACGAAGCCGACGCCATAGGCGAGTAGCCCGCGCCAGTTCCAACGTCCATACATCCCGTGCGGGTTGAATATCTCGCGGACGGAATAATGGCCTTTTCTCACCCAGTAGAAGTCGACCAGATTGATGGCGGTCCAAGGTGTGAACAGGTACAGCAGCACCGCGAGGAATTCGCCGAACTTCTCGACGAAATTCTCCGTGGACGCGAGCGCCAGACCGGTCGCCGCCAGGGTGGCTATCATCAAGGTCAATATCCGGCGTGCGAGCGTCACGCGGCCGGGCTTCACCGAATCGATCACGCTCAGCAGCGTGAGCGATGCCCCGTAGAAATTGAGGGTCGTGATGGTGACGAGCCCCACGAGCGTGCAAAGAAGCAGTGGCGCGCCGAATCCCGGAATCGCGGCGTCCGCCGTGGCACGCAGTGCCGTGACGAACTCGAGCTTCGGATACAAGGCCGCAGCCACGGTTCCCACCAGCATGGTCCAGGAGCCGCCGATGAAAGCGCCGAGATAAGTCCACCAGAACGACGCCCCCACACCCACCTCTCGCGGCAGGTAGCGGGAGTAGTCGGACACATAGATCGACCACGATACCTGGTAGGCGGCGGCGGCGAAGAACTGCGCCAGAAAGGGTACCGGATGAAATGTGCCCAGTGCGAGTTGCTCCGCCGGGATGGCCGCCCTGAGCGTCACGGCAACGGTGAAAATCAACAGAAATACAATGGTCACATAGGCGACCCAGCGCTGCGTGACGTGGATGATGTCGTAGCCGAGCACGGCGAGCGACACCGACAACAGCGCAAAGATCACCAACGTGGGGGTGCCCGGCAGGTGATACAGCGAATGAAGCGTCTGCGCCGCGAGAATCTGATTGAAGGCGTTGTAGCCGATGTAGGCGATCAACGCCACGCCCCATACGAGGAGCGCACCGACATATCCGAACTGCGGCCGCGACTGGATCATTTGCGGCAATCCGAGCTGCGGGCCCTGGGTGGAATGGAAGGCCATGAAAAACGTGCCGAGAGCCGATCCCAGTACGACTGCGATCGCCATCCAGATCAGAGTACCGCCCATCGCGACGCCGACCACGCCGGTGGCGACGGTGGCGAGATGCGCGTCCCCAGAAAACCACACCGGCCACAGATGCCAGACCTTGCCGTGGCGCTCTGAAAGGGGAATGTAGTCGATCGACCGTTTTTCGATCAAAACGTCGCCAAACTGTGTTTGCATCAGCCGTCCCGTGCCGGGTTTTAAGGATTGTTGATCGTGAGCGCCCGGACGGAACCGGAGGTTAGCATAGTTGGAGGGCCGCCTAATGCCTTGCCTATATTTAACGATATGGTTAACATTTGCTTCTCCGGTTAACCATCGCAGCAGGAGTACCGAAGCATGAAACCAACGCCCCCCGGCTGGCCGCGCTTTTCGAGCGCTGTGGTCTATCAGGACGCCGCCGCCGCCATCGACTGGCTGTGCGACGCGTTCGGCTTCCAAATCCGCTTGAAAGTCGAGGGAGAAGGCGGCCGCATCGAGCACTGCGAGATCGAATACGGCGAGGGGGTGCTGATGATCGCCCAGGAAACGCCGGACTCACCCAGAAAATGGCGACAGGTCTTTCGCAGCCCCCGCTCGCTGGGGGGCGCCAACACGCAAAGCCTGATGTTTTACGTGGACGATGTCGATGCTCATTGCGCTCAGGCCCGAACGCGCGGCGCACTCATCGTCGAGGAACCGGCCACTCACGACTACGGACAGGATCACTGGTCCGACCGCAGCTACGGCGCGCTGGACCCCGAAGGCCACCTCTGGTGGGTCACGCAGCGCGTACGCAACCCCCCGGGCAACTGACCCCGGCCCACCGCGATGGCCGCGCACCCCGTGCAACGTTCCACGCCCGCCGATCTCGACGCGTCGTTCTCGGCACTCTCCGACGCGACACGCCGGGAAATGCTCCGCACGCTCCTCCAGAAGCCGCGCCGCGCCGGCGAGCTTGCCGAATGCGTCTCGATGAGCCCCCAGGCATTGAGCCGGCATCTGAAGGTTCTGCGCCGGGCCGGGCTGATCATCGAGGACGGTGTCGAGAACGACGCACGAGTCCGGCTGTACCGAGTGCATCCGGGTGCATTCCAGCCGGTGCAGGAATGGCTGTCGCAAGCGGAGGATCTATGGCGCCGCCAGCTGCACGCCTTCAAGAGCTACGCCGAGACCGTTCACCGAACCCGGCGGGCCAGGTCCTGATGGACGACACTGCGCGCGTCAGCGTCTCGGTATCCGTGCCCCCGCAGGCGGCCTTCGAGATCTTCACCCACGACATCGACCGCTGGTGGCGGCGTGGTCCCAAGTTCCGCCACGCCGGCCGGCGCAGCGGTTTCATTCGCCTGGAGCCCCATGTGGGCGGGCGCCTATTCGAGTCCATCGACGCCGAGGGCGGCCCTCTTGTGTTCGAGGTGGGCCGCGTCAAAATCTGGGATCCGCCTCATTTGTTAGAATTTTCCTGGCGAAATTCCAATTTCTCCGCCGACGAGTCCACCACCGTCGAAGTGCGCTTCTCGGAGACCGCCCAAGGCACCCTGGTCAGCGTCACCCATCGAGACTGGGCCGCGCTACGCCCCGATCACCCCGCCCGGCACGCCTTGGAGGGCGCCGCTTTCAACCGCATGATCGGCCTTTGGTGGGGTGATCAAATGGCATCCCTGAGAGAATATAGCTCGTGCAATTCCGTCATCTGATCTCCTATCGACATTGGAAGGCGCGCCTTCTGATGTGGCTCGCCGCCGCCGCGGTCGGCGCGGCCGCCGTGGCATTTGCAAAAATTGCCGATTTTGCGCAGCTGGGATTGAGACGCCTGCTCGGCATTTCGACCGCCATCCCGTGGTTTTTGGCGCCGCTCGGCTTCTGCACCATCGCCTGGCTCACGCGGCGCTACTTCAAGGGCGCCGAGGGCAGCGGGATCCCGCAGACCATCTTCGCGATTCGCGCCGATTCGGGCGAGCTCGGCGAGCGGTTCTTGAGGCCCGCCGTGGTGATCGGGCGCGTGGTGTTCGCCGGAGCTGCGCTCCTGTGCGGCGGTTCGATCGGCCGTGAGGGGCCGACGGTGCATGTCGGAGCCGTCATCGTTCACAGCGTCTCGCGGTGGATGCCCAAGGGTCGTATGCCCGGGCAGCGCCACGCGATGGTGCTGGCAGGCGGCGCCGCCGGAGTCGCGGCCGCGTTCAATACGCCTTTGGCCGGCATCGTCTTCGCCATCGAGGAGCTCAGCCGATCGTTCGAGGAACGGGCGAGCGGCACCACGCTCACGACCGTGATTCTGGCCGGCATAGTGGCGATCGCGCTGGTCGGCGACTACACCTACTTCGGTCAGCCCCAGGTTACAACCCACGCCGCCGCGATCACCTGGCAGGTGCTGCTCATCGCCGCCCTGTGTGGATTGGGGGGCGGTGTCTTCAGCCGGCTGACCTTGACGAGCGTCAATTATCTGCCGTGGGGTCTGCAGCGCCTCCGGATGGAGCGCCCCGCCTTATTCGCCGGCCTCTGCGGCTTGGGCGTCGCCGCGCTCGGAACCGCGTCGGGTGCCCTCACCTACGGCACCGGTTACGAGGAGGCACGATCGATCCTGGAGAACCACGCGCATCTGTCGTGGGTATACGCACCGGCGAGAGCCGCGGCCACGTTATTGTCCTACTTGAGCGGGATTCCCGCGGGGCTTCTGGCGCCTTCGCTATCCGTCGGAGCGGGTTTCGGTCAATTTCTCGCCGACCACCTGGGCCAGTCCTCCGCGGTTCCTTTCGCCATCCTTGGGATGTGCGGCTTCCTCGCCGGGGTGACTCAGGCCCCCCTCACCTCCTTCGTCATCGTCATGGAAATGACGGCCCAGCATGCCATGGTCCTGCCGCTCATGATAACGGCGGCCATCGCAACGGCGTTGTCGCGGTTGGTGTCCCGACCGCTCTACCAATCGCTCGCGGATCGATACGCCCCCGCGCCGCGAACCAGTTGACCCACGCGCTGTCCGAAGTGAGATGGATCTACCCTCGCCCACCAAGGGAAACCTCGAGCTTCTAACCAAATTCGACGACAGCACGCAGCCGCTGTCGGTCGCGCAGCGGGTCATCGAGCGCATCAGCGCGATCTTCGGGAGCCCCACCTATTTCATATCCAGCGTCGTGTTCATCCTCGGCTGGGTCTGCGTCAATGCGTGGGGCGTGCATCATGGATGGCGTCACGTCGATCCGCCGCCCTTTTCCTGGCTTCAGGGGCTGGTGAGCTCCAACGCGTTGCTGCTGACCGTGGCCGTCCTCATCCGGCAGAATCGGATGGCGCAGATGGCCGAACATCGTTCGCATCTCGATCTTCAGATCAATCTTCTGACTGAGCAGAAGGTGACGAAGATGCTGGAGCTGGTCGATCAAATGCACCGCGGAGTCAAAGATCGACACGGGGATCCGGTCGATCATCCGCGCGAGCCGATGGAAGAGATGACCAAGCCGACCGATCCGCACGCCATCCTGGACGCCATCAAGGAGAAACAGGGCGGATCTTGAGCGACCCCCGCTGCGCGCTCCTCAGTATTCGATCCCATACGAAAGACCGATGCTGCTCCCCGGATCGTTGTCGGGAGTCGTGCCCTGGATCGCGGTGCCGTTGCCGAGCCGCGTTTGCAGCTTCAAATGTTTGGTAAGGTCCACGTCCACCTGCACCTGGCTGGTCCCCGTCGTGCTCTGCTTGCCCTCGACGTAGACGCGCTTCGAGATGTAGCGGCCCGCCTGAATGGCCGCACCCTGATTTTCCGTGCCCCCGGTCGGGGTGGCCACGGTGTTCGTCCCCACGTTCAGCCGATCGAGCCCCAGCAATTTCTGAACCTTGGTGAGCGGATTGCCGCCGCTGCCACCGACGCCGCTCAAGGTCGCAAGCGCCGCCCCCACCTGCGCGACCTGCAGAGCGGACAGCTGCGCGGCAGGCTGTCCGAACAGCAGCAGCGCCATGATCTCGTCCTGGGCGAGCCCCGTGGTGCTCGAGAATTCGAACTTTGGCGCGTCCGCGTACCCGGATATCTGAAGTTTGACCGTGGTGTTCTGAACCGTGCTGGTGGCCGTGAAATCGAGCGTCGGATCGAGATTGCTCTTCTTGAGGCCCGCGCCATCGAAGCTCACCCGGCTGGTATTGTCGAACACCAGCGTGGAGCCCGCGAGCGAGAAGGTGCCGCGCAGCAGGTCGAACCCCGGGCCGCTGACCACCGGCGCATCGGTGGTCCCGCGAATCTTGAGGCTCCCGCCGAGTTCCGCGTCCAGGCCGCGCCCCTGCACCAGAATCTCCCGTGGTGCATCCACCGAGACATCCAGGCCCACTTCCAGCCGTTTTGCGGCAGTGGTCTGCGCATGCTTGCCACGCCGCCGCACATCGAGCACCGCGACATCCGGCGGCAGCGAATCCGGTATCCCGATCACGGCTCGATTGATGTGGATCGTGCCCGCGACCACGAGCCGCTCGAGCGCCGTTCCCTTGACGCTGAGGTCCGCATTGACGTTGGCGGTCACCAGGGCGCTCGTCACCAGTTGCGCCTTGACGGCGGTCAATTGCAGTTCGAGCGGAATCTTGGGTTGAAGCGCTCCGATGCTGCCGCTCATGCTCACCGTCCCCGACGCCGCCGTCGCCTTGAAGGTCTTGATCTGCAAAGTTCCTTCGCTGCCGTCGACTTCGGCGGTGATGGCGGTCAGGTTCATTCCGCGCACGTAATCGCGGAAATTTCCGGCCGCGAGCTTGACCGACCCCGTGATCTGCGGGGTCTCGAGCTTCCCGCCCACGCTCGCGTCCACGGCCAGATCTCCCCCCACGTGCATGCCGCGCGCCTCGAACAGCGGATTGGCAACGGAAAGATCGAGCTTGCCGTTCAACTTGAGGTCGTAGTCGCCGGCGGCATCCAGCGGCGTTTTGCCCGTCATGGTGAAAAGTGACGCTTTGCCGGCGCTCAACCGAACATCGAGCGAGGCCGTATCGCCCGCGAGGTCCGCGTTTGCGGTCAAGTTCAACGCGGGCAGCCCGAGCGCCTGGTCGCTGGCGAATCGAATGTCGTGCGCATTCAGGCTGATGCGGCCGGTGGGCGCGGCAAGCGAGCCCTGGATGTGGGCGTTTCCCTCGATCGCACCCTCAGAGATCAAATCCGGCAGGAATACGCCGATCAGCTTGGGGTCGACGTGCTGCAACGAGGCGTGCGCATCGAGAGTCGGAAGGATCTCGCCCTCGATCTGCAGGATCGCATCCTGCGCGCCCAGCCTGAGCTCATCGACCTTGAGCCCGTCCACGTAGGAGACGCGCGCGGGAGACAACAGCGCGAAATCTTGTCCGCGATAGTCCAACGCGGCTTGATCGATGCGCACTCGACGGGTGTCGAGATTCACGGCCGCATGGGCCGAAAGCTCGGCGGGAAATCCGCCGAGATTCGCCGACTGAATGTGCAGTTGCGCCGCCACTGCGCTCGTATCGCCTTCGCCCGCCACGTGAATCGTGCCCGAGAAGCGGCCGGCAGACAGGTCTTGCGCGTCCAATTGGAATTTCGCGCGGGTATGGCCCCCTCGGGGCGTGAAATCCACGGCGCCGTCCAAGCTTCCCTCGAGCTCGGTACCCACCAGGCGGTCGAGGTCCGCTAGCTGGCCGACTTCCAAGTGCAGATGGCCCCGCGCATCGTCGATGCCCAACGTCATCGACATTTCGCCGTCGGCGTGTGCGCTCTTCCATTCGCCGCGTCGAATCGAACCTTCAAAGCCCCTTCCCCCGTTGCGCTTCAGGGAGACGGACAGCGTGAGCGGAGAGCCGTCGACCGTTCCGCGCACATCGACGCTCGCGCTCGGTGTGGACGGCAGCCCACGTGCGTGCAGCTCGACTCCAACAGCGCCCGGCGCAGATCCGCGAAGCGAGAGCGTACTCTTCGCTTCGGCGTCAGCATTGAAGGAGGACGGCGCGCCGTTCAAGCTGCCCGACGCCTGCATCGAACCCGCCAGTTCCGGGCGTAGGATGCCGAGATCGGCCACACGCAGATCCCACCGTGCCTTGATGTCTCGAACATAGGCATCAGCCGCGGCGAGCGCAGATTTCGCAGAGGCCGCGCCGCCGCCGCTCGATGTCGGTCGGGCCGCCGTGCCGCTCGCCGTGAGCACGATGGAGCGAGCGTTTATCACGGCGCGATCGAGCGTGAATGTCGAATCGGAAATCTTTCCCGCCACGTTGAGGACCGCGCGGTTGCCGAGAATTCCGATCCAGGACGCCCGGCCTCCCGAAAGCCCCGCCGTCGCATCGAGCGTCAAGCCGATGTCGGAATCACGGAAATCGACCCGCGCCTTGATGTTCCCATTGCCGGCCACATCCTCACCCGCCAAGGCCGCGAACGGCGCAAGGCTCGGCACCTGCACATCGAGCACGACGCTCGGCCGGCCGGCGGTGATCGCCTGAGCCTTGAGCGACAGCAGCGGATGCGTCGCCTCCAGGGTGAGCGGCCGCGTGTCCTCGGCGACGCGCATCGAGGCGGAGATCTTGATCGGATCTTTCTCGAAGAGCGCCGCCTGGGGCCCTGGGATGCGAAACCCTTCGATGGAGCCCCGCACGGAAATGGAGCCTTGACGCGCCGTGAGATCGGCTTGGAGCGCCGCAATCGCCAGATCGCCCGGAAGCGCCAGACCGTCCGCCTGCAAATGCCCCTGGGCCGTCGGGTCCTTGAACGTCCCTTGCCACTGCCCCGTCAGCGAGAGACGCCGCCACTTCAGGTCGGGCCGCGGGGCCACCGCGGGCGCATCCACGGAATAATTCACGTCCATCGACCCCTGGCGCAGGTCGATGCGGCCGGAGACCGCCGCATTCAGCTGGCCCGCCGTCAATTTGAGGTCGATGAGTTCCGTTTCGTGGGGCCCGTTGATGCGGACGTTCGCGTCCAGCGCACCGAGGCCCGGAAGCTTCAATATGTTCTCCAAGGGACCGCTCGCGGGCTCGTGCACGCTCAACGTGCCGTCCATGCGTTTCGCATCGAACTTCAGGTGCATGGCATATTCGCCGTCGCCATCGATGCGGCGCGCGCTCACGTCGGCGAGCGTATTGTCGAGCGAGCGCATGTCCATGCCGCCGCGCAACGACACCCGCGCAGCCCGACCGGCGAGCTCGGCACCGAGGCGTACGTCCTCGAGATCGAAGCGCCGCACCTCGATGTGCGGAACGGAGGCGTTCCCCCCGCCCCCCGAGGAGTGCGGCGTGCGCTCCATGTCCACGTGCGCCACTTCGAGGCTGTCGACGGAGATGCGCCGCTCGAGGAGCGCGAGCGGCGTCCAGGTGAGTGCAATGGCATCGGCGGTGAGCCACACCCCCTGCTTGTCGGTGAGCTCGAGATGACGAAGCGTGAGCCGCGTCGGGAAGCTGCCCCCCAAGCCCGAGAGCTGGACCATGCCTCCCGTCAGCTGCGCGGTGATGCGCTCGATCATCGCCCGGCCGGGATCGGTGTTGCCCGCGATCAGCACCAGAGCCGTCAACAGCGCGATCGATCCCGCCACCGAACCCAACACCCACGCCGCGAACTTGAGCGGTTTGCGCAACATCAGAACGCCTGCCCGAGTCCGATGTAGACCTGGAAGCTCTGGTTTTGGATGGCCGTTGACTTGGTCGGCACGGCCAGATCCAGGCGGATGGGGCCGATGGCGGTGTAATAGCGCACCCCCGCGCCGACACCTACGAAAACGTTCTCCGGCGTGACCTTCAGCTGGTTGCTCACCTGGCCCGCATCGACGAAGAATGCCGCGCCGAAGTTCTGCCCGAACCGCTGACGGAATTCGATGCCGCCTGCGACCAGGGCAGATCCGCCCACCGGATAATCGGTATATTTGAAATTCGGACCGACGGCTTGATAGGCGTAGCCGCGAATGCTGGCACTGCCGCCTCCGTAAAATCGCTGGTCGGGCGGGAGGCTGCATTCACCGGGCGGCGGACTGCATGCACCGGCGCCCAGCGCCAGGCCGACGAGTACCCGGGCGGCGAGCACACTTCTGCCCGGACTCGTGGGCAGAAAATGATCGAGATCGAAGTAGGTCGCGAGTTTGATGGTATCGATCGAAAAGTTCGCGTTGCTCGCGCCCAGCGAGTGGGTCGGCGTGACGCTCAACGAATCGCGCATGCCGTGCGTGGGATCGTCCAGCGGCGAGGCCAGATCGGTGGAGTCGAAGGTGACCGCAAGCGGCAGCTGGATCAGTGTGTAAAAGTACCTGTCCCGCTGCGTCACGGTTCCCCCCTCATTGGGAGGCGGACATGGAGTCGGAAACGGCAACGGAGCACACTGCAGCCCCACGACCTGGATGATCTTCTCGTTCACCGCCGCCACGCCCGCGCTCACGGTCCACTGTTTGTTGAGCTTGCGGGTGAGGGTCACGCCCGCCGTCGTCGCCGTCTGGTCGTACGCATCCAGGAACTGCTTGATCGCGCCCACGGAGAACTGCAGCGACTGATCGCGGTGTCCGAAATCCGGCAACAGATACTTGACGTTCACGTCATAGCCCAGGCCGTTGGTCGAGCTTCCCCCCGCATTGAGGAGCGATGTGCTCACGGTCAGTTGCTCGGCGTTGCCGAATACGTTGCGGTCGCCCCAGGTCACGCCGCCGCTGCCGCCCAGATCGGTGGAGTACGCCGCGGTGACGTTGATCGAGTGACGCAGCCGCTCGCGCATCCGGAAGGTGATCGGTACCCCGCCGGTGTCGTCCGCCTTGGTACCGACCTCGACGTTGACGGCGGCAAACACGCCGAGGGTCACGAGGTCCGCCCGCGCCCGCTCGACCGCGCTCGTCTTGTATTGCTCGCCCGTGTGAATCAGGAGCCTGCGGCGCACCAGCCTTTCATGGACCCGCTTGAGCCCACGGAACTTGATTTCGCCGATGCGCATCTTGTCGCCCGCTTCGACGTGGAAGGTCACATCGAGCACCGGATCCGTCTTGTCCTCGTAGGCCACAGGCGCGTCCACCTTGGCGAATGCGTAACCCTGTTCGCCCAGCACGGAGAGCAGCTTGGCCCCCGCCCCCAGCACGGTGGCCGCCACCGCGGGATCGCCGCTTTTCAAGGGGAGCACATCCTGGGCGGTCGCAGGCAGCTCACCGTCGATGGTGATGTGGCGCAGGTGATAAAGCGGTCCGAGGGTGAATTTGACCTGGATCTTCGCGTCCTGTTTTTTCGGCAGCGCCGTCAACTGGTCCGCCAGGCCCGGCGTGTTGAGCGCGGCACCGTCGATCAGCACGTTCACACCCGACTGGTAGTACCCATAACTCTCCAATACGGTCTTCAAGCGGTCGATGTCGCCGCGCGCCCGGGCGATGAGACCATAGGGGCCCACCGGCGCGGAGGTGCGCAAGGATACGAGATCCGAAGTGGCATGCAGCGTCGAATCCATCGCCCCGTTGCCCGTGGACAGCAGCTCCACTTTATAGGTTTGCGGGTCGGCCGCGCGCGCGCCGGTCGCCAAACAGGCGGCCGCCAACAGGAACACCAAGAATCTGGGCAAAACCAGGCGCATTCGTCTAAATTGAACTCCAGGGGTGGATGCGGTCTTACGCCATTAAGGCATGATGTCCGAACGCATTCATAGACGCTCGAGTGTCAACTTTCCAAAATTTCATGCTGGATGTGCCGTGTCGGTGATCGTATGCCATGCCTGTGATCTCGCGCATCGCCTGGACGGGATCGCGCCGGCCAGCCGGGTTCGATGCGTCCGATGCCAGGCCGAGCTATACCGCACGAGCGCGGCGGGTGTCGACACCGCAATCGCGTTCGCAGCAGCCGGCCTGGTGTTATTCATCATCGCCAATCTCTATCCGCTGGTGAGTTTCAAGGTGAACGGCACCACGC
Source organism: uncultured Gammaproteobacteria bacterium (assembly GCA_963748995.1). Taxonomy (GTDB): domain Bacteria; phylum Pseudomonadota; class Gammaproteobacteria; order Steroidobacterales; family Steroidobacteraceae; genus Bog-1198. The sequence goes on from CAVVKU010000016.1 coordinate 12,487, forward strand.
GCATGGCCACTCTGACGGGCGCCGCGCTCGGTCTGTACGATCAGGGTTACGCCACACTGGCGGTGCTGGTGATCTTCACCGCCGTGCTGGTGCCGCTGACCCAGATCTTATCTTTTTTGTACGTGCTCGTCCCGGTGCGCCTGGGATTGCGCGCTCCCGGCCAGGAGACCGTGTTCAGAGTGCTGGCGGCTTTGCGGCCCTGGGGAATGACCGAGGTTTTCGTGCTGGGGGCGATCGTCGCGCTGGTGAAACTGTCCTCGGAGGCGGAGGTCGCCCCGCACATCGCGCTCATCGCCTACGGCTTTCTCATGTTCATGCTGGCGGCGATTGCGAGCGTCACCCCCACCGAGCAGATCTGGCAGTGGATCGGTCGAGGACGCCGGTGAGCGCCGCGGTGACCGGTCGAAGCCTCGGCCTTGTGGTCTGCGCCCGCTGCCGGGCCACTTTGCGCGCCATTGGCGCCGTCGAGCAGCGCTGTCCCCGCTGCCATTCCCCCGTGCACGTGCGGCGGCCGCACAGTCTCGTCACCACGGCCTCATTGGTCATCACCGCCGCGCTATTGTACATTCCAGCCAATGTACTGCCCGTCATGCGCACGCACACGTTGTTCAGCGACGAGGACGACACCATCATGAGCGGCGTCATCTCGCTGGCGCATTCGGGTTCCTGGCCGGTCGCGGTGCTGGTGTTCTTCGCGAGCATCGTCGTGCCGCTCTTGAAGCTGATCGCGCTCGGTGAGATCCTGATCGCAGTGACGCGCAAATCCGTACGTCAGCCGCAGCAGCGGAGCCGCTTGTTCCGCATCGTGGAATACGTCGGGCGCTGGTCGATGCTCGACGTGTTCGCCATGTCGCTGCTCGTGACCCTGGTGCAGGTCCAATCATTGGCGACCGTTCAAGTCCGGCCGGCCGCGCTGGCCTTTGCGGGGGTGGTCGTGCTCACCATGCTCGCCGCCCAGTCGTTCGACGAGCGGCTGCTGTGGGATGGCGAATCCGGTGGCTGACCACGCGCCTCCTCCCGAAGGCGAGCTGCCGTCGGCCATACCCGATGCGCGCAGGCGGGTGCGCCTGCCTTATGTTTGGATCCTGCCGATCATCGTGGTCATCGCGGGCGTATTCGTGGCCGTTCGGGAGAAGCTTGCGGAGGGCACCAGCATCGAGATCACGTTCCACACGGCGGATGATCTGGAGCCCAACAAGACCAAGATCAGCTACAAGGCGGTGGAAATCGGCGAGGTCAAGGAGATCCATGTCTCCAAGGACCGCAAGGAGGTGATCGTCGAGGCGAGAATTCATCGCAACTCCACCGACTATCTCGTTCAGGACACGCGCTTCTGGGTGGTGCGGCCAAGGGTGACCGGCGCGAATGTTTCGGGCCTCGGGACGCTGGTCTCCGGGGCGTACATCGGCGTCGACGTGGGGCACTCGGCCGTGCCCGAACATCACTTCACCGGTCTCGAGGTTCCGCCGATCGTCACCTCCGGCCTGCCCGGGCGCGAGTACATCTTGCACGCGGGCGACATCGGTTCGCTCAACATCGGCTCCACGGTGTTCTTCCGGCACATGCCGGCCGGACAGGTGGTTGCGTATTCACTCGACCCCGGCGGCGCGAGCGTCACCGTCAAGGTTTTCATCAACTCGCCCTACGATAAGTTCGTCACGCAGGACACCAAGTTCTGGCAGGCAAGCGGCGTCGACATGTCGATCGACTCCGAGGGCGTGAAACTGCATACCGAATCGATCGCCTCCATCCTCGAAGGCGGAGTGGCCTTCCAGTCCCCCAAGGACTCCACCTCGACCACCGAGGCGGCGGAAGACTCCGGATTCAAGCTGTATTCCGACCGGGAGCGGGCGATGCGCGAGACCGACACCGTGGCGGAGACGTTCATCATGTACTTTCAAGGATCGCTGCGTGGATTGTCGGTGGGAGCCCCCGTCGATTTGCGCGGCATCAACATCGGCGAGGTCAAACGACTCTCCGTCGAGTACGATCGGGTGGCCGGCGAGCTGCGCTTTCCGGTCGAGGTCGACATTTTTCCGCAGCGAATCCGCGCCCGGGAGCGCACGCCCCATGCGAAGAACTCGGACTTCTCCGATATGGGCGGACATACCATGATCGACAGCATGGTGGCGCACGGCATGCGCGCGGAGCTCAAGGACGGCAACCTTCTCACAGGCCAGAAATACGTGGCCGTCGACGTGGTGAAGGGCGCCGCGACCGAGGCGGTGGCCTGGGATGCCCATCCGCCGATCTTCCCCACCGCCTCGGGCGGCCTCGACGAGATCACCGACTCGATCGGGAGCGTCGCCAAGAAGCTCGACAAGGTGCCCTTCGACCAGATCTCCAACCACCTGATCGCCACCATGGCAACGCTCGATCAAACGCTGAAGACCACGGACAGCTTGATGCACAACGTCGATGCGAGCATCGCCCCGCAGGTCACCGCCACGTTGAAGGAGGCGCAGGAAGCCATGAAGAACGCGAAGGACGCGCTGTCCGAAGGCGGATCGCTCAATAACGGCCTGGGAGACACCTTGGTGCAATTGTCGCGCGCCGCCAAGTCTCTCGGCGCGCTGGCCGATTACCTCGAACGCCACCCCGAGGCGCTGATCCGGGGCAAGCCGGCGGACCCGAAATGAACGCTGCACGCCGCGCCTGTCGCACGCCGGTGATTGCCGCCTGCGCGATCCTGCTGGCCTCCTGCGCAGCACATCCCGACCGGTTCTATGGGTTGAGCACGCTGCCCGGCGCCGCTCTCCCGCCGGCTGCCGGCTACGCCACGCGCATCCTCCTGAGCACCTCGATTCCCTCGGTGGTGGATCGACGCGAGCTGATCGTCGACGCGCCGGACGATCGGATCCTGGTTCTGGAGCACGAGCGCTGGGCGGCGCCGCTGTCCGATCTCGTCAATCAGACCCTGGCGCGCGACATCGAGCAGCGCCGCGCCGATGTGCTGGTCGCCGATCGCGCCTTCGATCAGGCGGGAGTCAAGCCGGTGCGCATCAAGGTGGAAATCGTGCGGATGTCCGCGCGTCGAGGCGGCCAGGCGACCATGGAGGCGCACTGGAGAATCGAGGACGCCGCGGCGCAACTCGATCTGCTCGGCGGCGCGAGCTTTTCTGCGCCGATCGAGGGGGACGATTACGCCTCGATTGCCCGCGCCTTCAGCCTATGCCTGGCGTCGCTCGCCGATCGACTGGCCGAGAAGCTCCCCTCACGGTGAGCCGGTTCCAGCGATGGGTCGGATTGAACTTGTTGTCATCCACATCGTCCGTAGGAAGAAGTCCTCGAGAGGCAAGCCATGCAACAAGATGATCGAAGCGCCCAGCCCGACGGCGACGTGTCGCCCGACCGCGAGGAAAGAATCGAGGAGTTTCTGGCGCGGCACGGCGGACCGGGTGCGACTCCGAAGCGCGAGGGCAGAAACGCCTCGGGAATCGGCGGTTGGTACGAGGTGTATGCCGCGGATGGCTACCGGCTGCGCTGCGAATGGTCCCGCATGGGCAGCCGCGAGGAGCTGAAATTCTCTGAAGTGGCGCCCCACGCGCCTGCCCGCGGATAGGGCTCAGGTGGTTCGCCCGAATTGCGCCGCCCGCCGGGTTGCCTCGGCGAACGTCGGCACGAAACGGTGAGCCGGTTCCGTTCTTTCCATCGGGGATGGTGGCTGATTGCGTGTCTCGGCGCCGTCGTCGAAGCCTCTTCGTCGGCCGGCATGTCAGCCCCGCCGACGAGCTCACCCGCTCCGAGTGCCGCCGCCGAGTTCATGGCTGCAATTCAACGAGCTCGGATGCCTCTCAATGCGCCGGAGCCGCCCGACTCCCGGGCCCTCCAGGCATATCCGATCTACGATTATCTGGTTGCCGCCCGGCTGCGCCGCGACCTCACCTTCACGCCGAACGAGGACCTCGACGCTTTGGTCGACGCCTTCGTCCAAGCCCATGAGGGCCAACCCGTTGTGCGGACGCTGCGCCGGCAATGGCTGGCAAGCCTCGCCGAGCGCCGGCGCTGGGACTGGTTCCTTCCCCGTTCCGCGGATGTGACCGACCCGGTGCTGACCTGTGATCGACTCCAGGGGCGCCTCGCGACCGGCGACACGGACAAGCTCGCGTCGGACGCCTTGGCTCGCTGGAATTTGATTCAGCGCCCGCCCGCGGAATGCGCCATCGTGTTCGCCTGGCTGCACGCGCAGGGATTCGTGACGCCTGCTTTGCAGGAAGCGCGCGCACGCGCTGCGCTCGCGGCGGACAACCCCTCGCTCGCGCGTGAATTCGTTGCCGAAGTGCCGGCGGAGCGGTCCGCGCCGCTGCGTCAGTGGCTGCAACTGCTGGAATCGCCCCGCGCAGCGCTCAGTGCCTTGGCCGAGACGCCAACGACCGCCGTCGAACCGGACGCCCTGCTGGCCGGCTTTACGCGACTTTCCAATACCGATTCCACCTCCGCATCGGCGGTGCTCCCCGGATTGCTGTCGCGCCCGGACATGACAGCGGCGCTGCGCGACAAGCTTTTGCGCTCCTATGCGCTCGGCGCGGCGTACGCGCGCCAGCCCGGCGCGGTGGCGGCGTTCGACCGGCTTCCGGCGCCCTCGGCCGCCGATTCTCAGGTGGCGGAATGGAGGCTGCGCGCCGCGCTCTGGGCCGGCAATTACACCAAGGCGCTCAACTGGTTGAGCGCCTTGCCCGAGAGCCTGGCAAACCAGCCGCGCTGGCGTTATTGGCGGGCGCGCGCCACCGCGGCCGTCAAAGGCGCCGACAGCGGCGCGCCCTTGTTCGCGGAGATCGCCGGGATGCGCGACTACTATGGCTATCTCGCCGCTGACCGCCTTCATCAGAGCTACAATCTCAACGTGCACCCGTCGGTGGATGACACGGACCTGCAAGCGACGCTGGCCGCGGAGCCAGCGCTCATCCGGGCGCATGCGCTGTTCGACTGCGACATGGCGGACGAGGCCGGCGCGGAATGGGGGTCCGTTCTGGCGAGCGCGACCAAGCCCGTCAAGGTGCAGGCCGCGCGCCTCGCCTCGCGCTGGGGGTGGTACGCCGAGACCATCGCCATGCTCGCTCAGGCGGATGATTGGGACGACGTGGCGCTGCGATACCCTCGCCCCTACGCGCCAATCATCGCGGATGCGAGCAAACTGACCCTGGTCCCGCCGGATTGGATCCTGGCGATCATTCGCCAGGAGAGCCTGTTTCGAAAGGACGCCATTTCGCGTGCAGACGCGCGTGGGCTCATGCAGATGCAGCCGGCCACCGCCCTCGCCGTGGCCAGGCGCTGGCACTTCCCCGCGCCCAGCCGCGACGCCTTATTCGATCCCGCGATCGCAGTTCCGCTGGGGGCCGCGTATGTGCGCGAGCTGCTGGATCGCTACGGCAACCAGCTGGATCTGAGCCTCGCGGCGTACAATGCGGGGCCCGTCTCGGTCGCGCGTTGGCTGCCGGCGCAGGCGGTGGACGCCGATGTGTGGATCGAGAACATCCCCTATACGGAGACCCGCGGCTACGTGCAGCACATCTTTGAGCACATCGTCGCATTCGCCTCGGTCCGCAACGCCGAGCCGCCGCGGCTTTCCTCAATGATGGCCCCCGTGAGCAGCTCCCCGGCGGAGCGCCGATCCGATGCTGATCAGTAGAGCGCGCAGGTTTTACGAGCGCACCGCCACCTTGCGCGACAACCTTGCGGCGGGCGGCGCATTCGCCATGGCAACGGTCGCGCTCGCATTGCTCGCCCGGCTGCTGTTCCCGGGGGCGATCGGCGGTTTTCCCTTCCTCGCGTTCATCCCCCCCATCCTGGTGACGAGCTTCGTCTGCGGCTGGCGGGCCGGTTTGATCGCGGCCGTGCTCGGCGCGCTGGCCCGATGGTATTTCTACGTGCCGGCGACGAGCGCGGTATTCGAGGGCCCGAGCAATCCCTCGCTCTTCAACCTGTGGCTCTACACTTTCGCGGTCATCGTGATCCTGACCCTGGTCGGCGTCATGCATCTGGCCTTCCGCGATTTTTCGCTGAGCGAGCGGGCGCGCGAAATCTTGAATGCCAAACTCGAGATGAGGGTGCTCGAGCGCACCGAGGCGCTCGAGGCGGCCAATCAGCGCTTGCGGGACGAAGCGGCATCGAGGGCCGCCGCGGAGGCGCAAATCCGCCAGATGCAGAAAATGGAGGCGGTCGGTCTCCTGACCGGCGGGATCGCCCACGACTTCAACAACATGCTGGCGATCGTCGTCGGCTCGCTCGACATCGCCAAACGCCACCTGATGGGCGATCGCGAGAAGGCCGAGCGTTTCATCGCCAATGCCATGGAGGGTGCCCAGCGCGGCGCCCAGCTGACCGCGCGCCTCCTGGCATTCTCGCGACAGCAGCCTCTCGACCCGCGACCGCTCGACACCAATGCGCTGATTCGGGACATGTCGGACCTCTTGACCCGTTCGATCGGTGAGAGCATTCGGTTGGAGACCGTGCTCGCTCCGGATCTGTGGGCCACGTTCTCGGACGCCAGCCAGCTGGAAAATGCGGTGATCAATTTGTGCGTCAACAGCCGCGATGCGATGCCCGAGGGCGGCCGGCTCACGCTCGAAACCGCCAATGTCACGCTCGACGATGCCTACGCCGCGGCGAACATGGACGCGAAGCCCGGCGACTTCGTCATGATTGCGGTTGCAGACTCGGGATCGGGCATGGCGCCGGAGGTCATCGCGCGCGCCTTCGATCCGTTCTTCACCACCAAGGACACCGGCAAGGGAACCGGGCTCGGTCTTTCCCAGGTGTACGGGTTCGTCAGGCAATCCGAGGGCCACGTCAGCATCGAATCCCGGCTCGGCGTGGGGACCACGATTCGAATCTTCCTGCCGCGCTATCGGGGCCTGCTGCCGCCCGTCGCGGTCGCATCGCGCGATGTTCCCGCATCGCGCAATAATCCAGAGCTGGTGCTGGTCGTCGAGGATGAGGAGCGCGTACGCAGCATGAGCGTGGAGGCGCTGCGCAGTCTCGGTTACTCGGTGATTGCCGCCGATGGCCCGGAGCATGCTTTGGGGCTCGTGGAGAGCGGTATTGCGCCGCACTTGCTGTTCACGGACGTGGTGATGCCCGGCATGAGCGGACGTGTGCTGGCAGAGCGCGTCAAAGCAAAGCTGCCCGACATCAAGGTGTTGTTCACCACCGGGTACTCGCGCGCCGCCGCTCTCGAAGACGGCACGTTGGACCGCCGAATGGCGTTGTTGTCCAAACCGTTCACGATCGAGCAGCTGGCCACCAAGATTCGAAATGCGCTCGACACGCCCGCGTGAGAGCGACGTCGCACATTAAACTGTTTTAACAAATCGACCATGCGCGGTTAACCGCCCCAGGCTCAGGGTGGCGGCCATGCAATGGCAATCGGGCTCCCGCGCTTGGTGCGGGCTCATCTGTGCGACTCTCGCGGCCTGCAGCGTGGGCACTCCCTATCGAAGACCGAGCGTCCCGCTCCCGACGGAGTGGAATGCGGCATCGGATACGCATGCCGCGGTCTGGCCGGAGTCTGACTGGTGGCACGGGTTCGGCTCTCCCCGGCTCGACGAGCTGATCGCTCAGGCACAAGAGGGGAACGATGATCTGGCCGCGGCGATCGCCCGCGTGCAGGAGGCGGATGCGCAGTTGCGCATCGCCGGCGCGCCGCTCCTGCCGACGGTCGATCTGGGCGCAACCGCCACCCGCGAACGCGCGGGCGCCAGCGTGCCGGGCGGAACCCTCGGGGTCTACAACGTGTTCAATCCCGTGCTCAGCGCGAGCTACGAGCTGGACTTCTGGGGCAAAAACCGGGCGGCACGCGATGCCGCCCGGGCTGCCGCCGTGGCCAGCCGCTACGACCAGCAGACGGTCGCCCTCACCGTGGTCTCGAGCGTGGCGACGACCTATTTTCAAGCCCTGGAGCTGCGCGATCGGCTGCAGGTCGCCCGGCAAAATCTCGAGAACGGCGAAAAAATATTGCGAGGCCTGACCTTCGAACAGGACGTCGGGACGGCAACCGGCCTCGACGTGGCGCAGCAGGCCACGGTGGTCGCGCTGCTCTACGCCGCAATCCCGCCTCTCGAGGAGCAATTCAAGCAGACGGTGTATGCGCTCGCGGTGCTGATCGGCCGCACCCCCGAGTCCATCGACGTGACCGACGGCACCCTGACCGCGCTGAAGTCCCCACCGGTGGTGTCGGGAATGCCTTCCAGGCTCCTTTCGCGGCGCCCCGACATCGCCGAGGCCGAGCAGAATCTGATCGCCGCGAATGCGGATATCACCGTGGCCCGCGCCCAGCTCTTTCCCACCATCGAGCTGACGGCGAGCGGCGGCTACGAGAGCAGCGTCCTGTCCTCGCTCGTGAGCCCGGCGAATCGGGCCTACGCCTTGTCGGGCGGCCTGACACAGCCCCTGTTCCGCGGGGGCGCGCTGCGCGGGGAGCTCGCCTACTCGAAGGCGCGTTACGCGGAACTCGCGAGCACCTATCACAAGACGGTGCTGACTGCGTTCAGCAACGTCGAGGGCGCCTTGGTCGCAGCGCGTCAGACGGCCGAACAGGAAGAGCGTCAGGCGGCGGCGGTGGCGAAAGCCAAGCGAGCCTATGAGTTCGCCCAGATCCAGATGTCCGCGGGCACGGTCAACATACTGACGGTGCTCAATACGGAAAATGCGCTGTTCGGTGCACAGGATACATTGGTGCAGGCGCAGTACTCGCGCCTGCAGGCGTTGGTTGATTTGTTCACCGCCCTCGGCGGCGGTTGGCAGCAGGGGTAGGCCATGACAGTGCTTTCGCAACACGGCAAACGCCGAACCTGGTGGATGATTGCGGCCCTCGCGGTCGTCGTCGTCATCGTGGGCCGGGCGATGCTGCACAAGCCCGCTTCCGCGGCCGCCGGCAAGGCGGTGCCGGCCGTCACCGTCGACACCGCGTCGGTGTCCCGGGCCGACGTACCGATCTACCTGCAGGGACTCGGCACCGTGCAGGCCTTCTACACCGTGACGGTGACCGCACGGGTGGACGGTGAGCTGCAGCGGGTTGCGTTCACCGAAGGGCAGACCGTGCACAAGGGCGATCTTCTGGCGCAAATCGATCCGCGGCCGAATCAGGCCGCCTTCGACCAGGCGGTGGCCACCAAGGTCAAGGACGAAGCTCAGCTCGCCAATGCGAAGCGCGACTTCGAGCGCTACACGAAACTTCAGCCCCAGGATCTCGCCAGCAAGCAGACGGTCGATACCCAGCGCGCGCTGGTCGATCAGCTGGCCGCGCAACTCAAGGTGGATCAGGCCGTGATCGACAATGCGCGTACGCAGCTCGAGTACACGCGCATCACCTCCCCAATCACCGGCCGCACCGGCATCAGGCTGGTCGACCCGGGCAACATCGTGCACGGCGCGAACTCCACCGGGATCGTCGTGGTGACCCAGGTACAACCCATTTCGCTCGTTTTCACGCTGCCCGAGGAACAGCTCGGCGCCGTCGCCCAGGCACTCGCGGCCGGAAGCGTCAGTGTCACGACCGTCTCGCGCGACGGTGGGGCGAAACTCGATGAGGGCACGCTGACGCTGATCGACAATCAGATCGATCAGTCGACGGGCTCGGTGCGATTGAAGGCGACCTTCGACAACGCCCACAACACCCTCTGGCCCGGACAGTACGTCGACGCCCGCGTTCTGATCCGAACCGAACGCAATGCATTGACCATTCCGAACTCCGCGGTGCAACTCGGTCCGAACGGCCCATTCACCTACGTGGTCAAGTCCGATTCCAGCGTGGAAGTGCGCCCGCTGCGCGTCTCCGAAGGCGGCGGCGGCCTGACCATCGTCAGGGAAGGTCTGGCGCCGGGGGAACGCGTCGTCACCAGCAATCAGTACCGCCTGCAGGCGGGCGTCCACGTGCGCGCCGCCGCGGCTGAGTCGGAAGCCTCGGCGGGCAACGGACCGTCCGCCGCCAAAGCGACCTGACGGCCGGAGAACGTATCGTGAACATCTCCGAACCGTTCGTCCGCCGGCCGATCGCCACCTCGCTCCTGATGGGGGGCATCTTCCTCGTCGGGCTCGTGGTGTATCCGCTGCTCCCCGTCGCGCCGTTGCCGCAAGTCGACTTCCCCACCATCCAGGTCTCGGCACAATTGCCCGGCGCGAGCCCCGAAACCATGGCGGCCACGGTCGCCACGCCTCTGGAGTACCAGTTCGCCGAGATTTCCGGGCTCACCCAGATGACCTCGACCAATCTTCTCGGTCAGAGCCTCATCACCCTGCAGTTCGATTTGAACCGCAGCATCGACGCCGCCGCCCAGGACGTGCAGACCGGCATCGATGCCGCGGGGGGACAGCTGCCGAAAAATCTGCCGACGCCGCCCACCTATCGCAAGGTGAATCCCGCCGATTCGGCCATTCTCATCCTCGCGGTGCATTCGGACGTGCTGCCGGTCACGACCGTCGACGATTACGCGGAGAACATCCTCGCACAGCAGATTTCCCAGATTCCAGGCATCGCGCAGGTGTCGATCGGCGGGCAGCAAAAGCCCGCGGTCCGGGTGCAGATCGATCCGGTCAAGCTCGCGGCACTCGGGCTGCAGATGGAGGACGTGGCCGGTGTGATCAACGTCGCCACGGTGGACGCTCCCAAGGGCTCCATCAACGGTCCGACCCGGGCGCTCACCATCTACGACAACGACCAACTCCTGAAGGCCGCGCCGTGGAACGACGTGGTGGTCGCCTACAAAAACGGCGCCCCGGTGCGCATCCGCGACATCGGCATCGCCGTGGACGGACCGGAAAACACGTTGCTCACGGCGTGGCAGAACGGCAGCAGCGGCATACTGCTGCTGATTTTCAAACAACCGGGCGCCAACGTGATCGACGCGGAGCAGCGCGTGGAGCAGCTCCTTCCCCATGCGCTCGCCTCGGTCCCGCCCTCGATCAAGGTGGACACCGTGGCGAACCGCACCACGACCATCAGGGCCGCCGTTCGGGACGTGGAGTTCACTCTGGTCCTCACCATTGCGCTGGTGGTCATGGTGATCTTCCTGTTCCTGCGCACCGCCTGGGCCACCATCATTCCCGGGGTCACCGTGCCGCTCGCGCTCCTTGGCACGGCGGCGATGATGTACGTGCTCAATTACAGTCTCGACAATCTGTCGCTCATGGCGCTCACCATCGCGGTGGGCTTCGTGGTCGACGACGCCATCGTGATGCTGGAGAACATCTACCGCCACATCGAAGCGGGTTTATCGCCGCTCGAGGCGACACTCAAGGGCGCGGGCGAAATAGGCTTCACCATCATGTCCATCAGCGTGTCGCTGGTGGCGGTTTTCATACCGCTGCTGCTGATGGGGGGCATCATCGGACGACTGTTTCGCGAGTTCGCCATCACCATGACCATGACCATCGCGGTGTCGGCATTCGTCGCCCTGACGCTTTCCCCGACCATGTGCGCTCTGTTCCTCAAGGACGAGAAACACGCCAGGCACGGCCGCTTTTATATGACCGTGGAGCGCGCCTTCGATGCGCTGCTCGCCGCTTATACGCGAGGCCTCGACTTCGTGCTCGCGCGGCAGCGGGCGACGATAATGGTGTTTTTGCTCACGGTGGCGACCACCATTGCGCTCTACATCGTGATTCCCAACGGGTTCTTTCCGCAGCAGGACACCGGCATCATCGTAGGGGTGTCCGATGCGCCGCAGGATATCTCCTTTCAGGAGATGGTGCGCCGGCAGCATGCGCTCCTCGATGTCGTGGCGCGCGATCCGGACGTGGAAAGCTACGGTACGGGGGTCGGCGGCAGCCGCCCGATCAACAACGGCTTCGTGATCATCGGGCTCAAGCCGCGTGACGAGCGCAAGGCCAGTGCCGATCAGATCATCAACCGATTGCGCCCGCAGCTCGCGAGGGTGTCGGGGGCTACGCTGTTCATGCAAGCCGCCCAGGACCTCAATATCGGCGGTCGCACCAGCCGCACGCAGTATCAATACACGCTGACGGACTCGAACATCGACGAGCTCAACGATTGGGCGCCGCGCCTCCTCGCCAAGCTGCAAAAGCTTCCCGCCCTGCGCGACGTGGCGTCCGACCAACAGACGGCCAGCGGCATGGTCGCGCTCACCATCGACCGGGATCAGGCCGCGCGCTTCGGCATCCAGCCCGCGGCCATCGACCAGGCCCTGTACGACGCCTTCGGCCAGCGCCAGGCGGCGCAGTTCTTCACGCAGGCCAACAGCTACCACGTGATTCTCGAGATCACGCCTTCATTACAAGGCGACCCCGCATCGCTTCAGAAGCTGTATATCAAGTCGCCGCTGACCAATCAGATGGTCCCTCTCTCGGCGATGACCCGCTACGACACCCAGCACGTGACCTATCTCTCGATCAATCATCAGGGGCAGTTCCCGGCGGTGACGCTGTCGTTCAACCTGGCGCCCGGCGCCGCGCTCGGCGATGCGGTGGATGCGATCATCAAGGTCTCGGCCGATATGCGGCTCCCCGCGACCATTGAGGGGACCTTCCAGGGCACCGCGCAGGCGTTCCAGAGCTCGCTGAAGACCCAGCCCTACCTCATTTTGGCGGCTCTGGTCGCGGTCTATATCATTCTCGGCATGCTGTACGAGAGCTACATTCACCCGCTGACCATTCTCTCGACGCTGCCGTCGGCCGGCGTGGGCGCCCTGCTGGTGCTGCTGCTCTTTCACATCGAGCTGTCCGTGATGGGCCTGATCGGCATCATCCTGTTGATCGGCATCGTCAAGAAAAACGGCATCATGATGGTGGATTTTGCGATCCAGGCCGAGCGCGAGCAGCACTTGTCGCCGCACGACGCCATCCGCCAGGCCTGCCTGCTGCGATTCCGCCCCATCATGATGACGACCATGGCGGCGCTGCTCGGAGCATTGCCGCTGGCCCTCGGGCGCGGAACCGGATCGGAACTGCGCCAGCCGCTCGGGTACACCATGGTCGGCGGGCTCATCGTGAGCCAGGCGCTGACGCTGTTCACCACGCCGGTGGTGTATCTGTATTTGGATGAATTCAGCCTGTGGTTGAAGGGCCGACGCCACAAACGATCCGCAGCGCCCGCCCATTCGCCTCCCGTGGGAGAGTCGACGTGAAGATTTTGCTGGTCGAGGACAATGAGCGGGTGAGTCAGTTCGTGGTCAAGGGTCTGCAGGAGGCCGGACACACCACCGATCATGCCGCCAACGGTCGCGACGGAATGTTCCTCGCCGCGAGCGAGCCGTACGACGTGATCATCATGGATCGCATGTTGCCCGGAGAGATCGACGGACTCGCCATCATCGAGGTGCTGCGCAAAACGGGCAAACACACGCCGATCCTCATCTTGAGCGCCCTGTCGGAGGTCGATGACCGCATCCGCGGACTGCGCAGCGGCGGCGACGACTATCTCACCAAGCCCTTTGCCTTCGGCGAGCTGCTCGCCCGCGTGGACGCGCTGCATCGCCGCTCCCAGGGAATCAACCGGGAAATCCCCCTGTCCGTCGGCGACTTGCATATGGATCCGATGACGCGCAAGGTGACACGCGGCGACCGTCCGATTACGCTGCAGCCGCGGGAATTCAAGCTGCTCGAGTACCTGATGCGGCATGCCGATCAGGTCGTCACGCGGACCATGCTCCTGGAAAACGTATGGGACTATCATTTCGATCCGCAGACGAACGTGGTGGACGTGCACATCAGCAAGCTGCGGCAGAAGATCGACGCCGAATTCGAGCGCCCATTGCTGCGCACGGTGCGCAATGCGGGATACATGGTGACGGCCGGCGAGTAGGCACCCGCGCATGATGCGCTCCTCCGCACTCTCGCTGGCGCTCGGCTACGTTGCCCTCGGCATCATTTCGCTGGTCCTGTTCGCGGCGCCGCTCTGGTATGCATGGCAGGTCACGATCCAGGATGGTCGAAGCGAGATCCTGCAGTCGGATGCCCAGCGCCTGACCGACGTGTTCCGCCGTGACGGCGGCGAGGCGCTGAGGAATTTCATCGCTGCGCGCGTCAACATGCAGATCGCGGGCGACCGCATACTCTTGCTCACCGACTCCTCGCTGAAGCCCCTGGCGGGCAATCTGCGAGCGTGGCCCGGCAATGTGCCGGCCGCGACGGGGAACTATCGGATCGGCATCGACCTCGGCGACCGGGCGAGGCAGGACACCCTGGTGCACGTGGCGCAACTGGGCGACTACTACCTGCTCATCGGCCGGGATAACAAGCTGTTTGCGCCCCTCGAGCGGCGGTTCTGGTACGGGTTGACCGCCGCCATCGCCGTGCTGACCATCGCCGGCCTGATGATTGGACTCATCACGCGCCGCGCACTCCTGTCGCGCGTCTACAGCATCGGCCAAACCGTGACCGCGATCATTCATGGCGATCTGAAGCATCGGTTGCCGACGAACTTGAGCGATGACGAGCTCGACACGCTGGCGCGCACCATCAACGGCATGCTGGATCAGATCGAGCAGCTCGTGCACGGCGTGCGCAACGTCTCCAACTCGATCGCGCACGATCTGCGCACGCCGCTCGCCGAATTGAGGTCGCGGCTCGAGGAGCTCGCACTGATGCGTCCGCCGCCCGAGCAGACGTTTGCGGAGCTCGACGGCGCGGTGACCGATGTCGATCGCGTCATCCGCATTTTCGACGCGCTCTTGAGATTGGCGGAGATCGATGCGGGCCTGCGCCGCTCCGGATTCGTGAACCTGGACCTTGCGGACCTGGTGGCGGCGGCGGTGGAATTCTATGCCCCCGCGGCAGAACTCAAGAACATCCGACTCACCCTGCACGCACCGGGCCCACTCTCCGTATTCGGGGATCCCGTGCTCATCGCACAGGCGCTCGGCAACCTGATCGACAACGCGCTGAAGTACGCGCCTGACCAGGGGCTCATCGATGTCACGATCCGCCGTCGCGCCGACGGTCTGGCCGAGATTGCGGTGACGGACGACGGCCCGGGCATTCTCGATTCGGAAAAGGCGAAGGTGATCGAGCGCTTCTACCGAGGCGACGCGAGCCGCGGCACCCCCGGCGTCGGCTTGGGCCTGAGCCTGGTGCACGCGGTCGCGAAGCTCCATGGCAGCGCGTTGGAGCTTTCGGATCGCCACCCCGGATTATGTGCAGTGATCGCCATTCCCTGCGCCGAAGCGCCCTCGGCGGTCGCGGGAGCGTCGGTAATCAACGAAACGGCCGTACGGGACACCTCACCGGTAACCCGCACCGCCACCACCGCCTCGTAAAGAAGCACCGCCCCATAAAGTGTAACGAAAGGGCCGCCCCGGTCACTATGAGACATATTCGACCTTTAGTGCGCGCCTTTGCGAGCCAGTACCGGGCCCTGCTCGATGCGGCCTTTATGATCGTCGTTATGAACGCCATAACGACCTTCGTGGAGCGGCTTTTTTTCGCCGCCGCCTGCGTGCTGGGCTGGGTGGTGTTTCCGATGTTCCTGCTGGCCGGAGGCACGGTGCTTTTGGTCTACGCCTCCGTCGCGGAGCTCTTGTCGATAATGGTGAGCGCCGCTGCCCCGATCTACCGGAACAGACTCGCCGACAGGCTTGACGCCCGCAGAACAGCCGACCGGCTCTGCGGACCCCATCGCTCGTAAGACAATCCCTACGTCGCGACACCGGGGTCGCCGCCTGCCCCGGTCCCTGAACCGTAATACCCTGCAGCTTGCGAGATGTCTTCGACGTCTCCGTCTCTTACGAGGAGCGAGCCATGGGTAATGCGAATGATGACAAAGCGCCGGGGACGGCTTCCGAACGGAGGCTGCGCGGCAGTGCCCTGAAGGGCTCCGAGCAAAAATCGGCGGCGGACCATACGACTTACGAGGAAGATCGTAATCCCGACACCGAGCTGCACCTCGACGGCGAAACGGACAGCCTGTATAGCGATGGCTTGGACGTGGAGGATGACTCCGGCGATACGCTTGCGGGCACGCGGGGCGACTCCTCCGGCATCAAGCCCTAGGAGCCTTCCCTGCCTGATGACGCAGATTTTGTAGGAGTAACGCCGACAGGCTTGTAGGCCTGTGCATCACGCCTCGCCTCATCATGGCTGCGGAGCGCGAAGGGGCGCACAAAACCGTCACCCGAGGCCCGATGGGGCGATCCGCAATGCCACAATGACCGCTCTTACCGCCGGGAAAGGGCAGGACTTTGTCGCCTCTGCAGATGGCCTTGCTTCGCATCGGGCGCCGCTTCAAGATCCGCCTGCGCCGCGGCCTATCGCTCGGTATCACGGCACGACTCGCCATTGCCTTCGTGGCGGTGGCCATCCTCGCGGTGGCGGCGAACCTCGTGGTCGAGCGCGGGGTGCAGGTGGTGCGATCGACCCACCTCGATCGAGGCCAGTACTCACCGGTGCCCGAGAGCCGTTCACCATCCACGGCTCCGCTCCTGCACAGCGCGCCGGCCAATCCCACGGCGGGCGCCCCTCCGCGATTGGTCGAGCCCCAAATCCGCCGATTCGTCGGCGCCGTCGACCGCTTTCAAAGTTCCACCGAGGTGCGGGCCGCCTCTGATTCCGCGGAGTCCGCGGAGTCCGCGGCCGAGGCGGAAGCGAGCTCGAAGGAGCTGGACGCCGCCGCCCGGGATTTCCGGCGATTGCTTCCGCGATCGGCGCTCGAGTCCGAGCTCGAGGCCGCGCTCCTCGCGTACCGGCAGGCGGGGTCGGACTATGCCCGCGCAGCGGTGAATCGACGCGGCGCTGCCCGGGAGTACCTGGCGCGTCTGGACGATTTGGACGGGCGCATCACGGCGTCGATCGACACCGGTTGGAAGATTTTCGGGCGGGTTCTCGCCCGGGAGTCTTTGCTGACCCTGCACGCCCACATCGAGGAACTGCGCCATCGAATCGCGGCCAGCGGCGGCGCCGAGATCTTTTCCCCGGCCGATCTTGCGCAAATGGCCGCCGGCGAGCTCTCCGTGAGGCAGGCATACGACGCCAGCGCGCGCGGCCTTTCCAGATCCCAGAGTGCGGATTGGCTCCGGCAAACGCACGAGGACATCACGCGGATGGCGACGCTGCGAGAGGTCCTTTCCGACGCGACGGCTCAAATGCTGGATGACCGGCAAAAGCTCGCATCCTCCCGGGCACGCCTCCTCGCCTTGACCTCGAGCGCACGTGCCGCGGCCGACAATCCCGCCACCGCCGATCCATCGAGCGCCCCGCGAACGGAGCGGGACGCGATGGGGACGCTGCCGGCACCTGCCCGCTCATCGCCCATCGTGGCCGCAACCACCACGACCACGACGACCACGGATACGCTTCCGGACCGGGGCAGGCGATTCACCGTCGCTGCCCTCACCGCGGGAGTTCTGGCACTGCTGGCTGTGATCTCGATATGGACCGTGCGCAGCATCATCGTACCGGTGAGGCGCATGCTCGATGCCACCCGGGGGCTCGCGCAGGGCGACGACGCAATTCGCGTGCCGCGCGGCGGGATGAAGGAGCTGGACTCGCTGGCGGCCGCGTTCAACCGGATGGCCGCCCAGCTGGACACGGCGCGGGACATTACGCTCGATTACCGCCGGCATCTGGAATCGCAGGTGGAACAGCGCACCCGGCAGCTTCAACACCTCGCCGAGCGCGACCCGCTGACCCTGCTCGCCAACCGCCGGCGGTTCTTCGTCCTGCTCGATCAGTGCATGCAGCGCTCGCGCGAAATCGAGTGCGGAGTCGCCGTGTTCTTCATCGATCTGGACAATTTCAAGAACCTCAACGACGGCATGGGCCACACCTTCGGCGACCGCGCCCTCATCAGCGTGGCGCAACGCCTCGAGGAAACCGCGGCCGGCTTCGGCTTCGCCGCCCGCCTGGGGGGCGATGAGTTCACCGTGGTTTACGAGGAGGTTTTCTCGGTCCAAGATGCCGAAGCGGCCGGCCTGAAGCTCGTGGATGCGTTTCGCAGGCCGCTTGCCGTGGAGGGACGCGAGATCACCGTAAGCGTCAGCGTCGGCGCGAGCTTGTTTCCCGATCACGAGCACCGCGCCGAGGGATTGTTGAGCGCCGCCGACGCGGCGCTCTTTCGGGCCAAGGCGCTCGGCCGCAATCAGCTGGCGATGTTCACCCCCGAGCTTTTGGAGACCGCGACCCGCAAGTTCACCACTGAACAAGGAGTCCGCCATGCGCTCGAACACGATGAGTTCGAGCTCGTATATCAACCGGAGGTCAGCATGGCCAGCCTCGAAGTGGGCCTGGTCGAAGCCCTCGTCCGCTGGCGCATGCCGGACGGCCGCCTCGCCTCTCCCGATGAGTTCCTTGCCGTCACCGAGGAGTCCGGACTCATCGTGGAACTCGGCGATTGGGTGCTGCGCAACGCGCTCAAGGCCGCGTCGGAGTGGCATCGGGGGCGCTGGCCGCGTGTGAAAGTGGCGATCAACGTCTCGGCGCGCCAGTTGATCGATCACCGATTCGTCCAACGCATCCAGCAGCTTCTGCAGGAATTCGCGCTTCCCGCAACCTGCATCGAGCTCGAGTTGACCGAGTCGGTGCTGCAGACCGGCAGCTCCACCATCGAATCGCTGCGGCTGCTGCGCTCGCTCGGCATTGCGATCGCACTGGACGATTTCGGCACGGGCTACTCCTCGCTCGCCTCGCTGGAGCAGCTGCCTTTGTCGCGCATCAAGCTCGATCGAAGCCTGATCGCCGGCATCGATTCGAACCCGCGCTCGAGGGCCATTGCGTTCGCCCTCATCCGGCTCTGCGACGAGCTCGATATCGAGGTTACGGCCGAAGGAGTCGAACGCCGGAGTCAGTTCGCATGCCTCGCGGGAAGCCGGGCAATGTACCTGCAGGGCTACCTGATCTCGCGCCCCGTGGCCGAGCCCCTGGTGCTCGGCGTCAACGACCTCATGCCGCGCGTCATGCATGATCTGATGCTGGCGACACCGCCCTCGGCTTCCCAAGCGCCAAGATCGGCGACGCAGGCATCGGAGCAGCATCCGGAGGAGCCCGCGGAGTTCACCGAACGGGCCGCGACGCGTTAATATTCCCGCCATGGATCATCATTCGCGGTTGATGGCGGCGGCCCTCGCCGTCCTTTCCTTGGGCTTCCTGGGTTCGAACGGGCTCGGCCAAACCCCGGAGCAGGAGAAAACCTGGGCGGAGGACCGAGCACGCGCCGATGCGCAGGCCAAAGCCAGCCAGGAGCGGCTCGCGCAGGAGCGCGCCGCCCGCAGGGCCGATCCGATGGCCTGGGTGCGCACACTCGATCCGATGACCAGCGGAGGCTGGGAGTTTCGCAGCGTCGCATCGGACGGTTCCTGGGCGGTCTTCAGCAGCACCCATCAATTCAAGCGTTCCGGGCAAACCGTGACCGTGTGGATGCGGCACGAATACGCGGAGCCCCAAACGTCGGACAGCGGCCCGTATCTCAGCGCGGTCGAGAAGACGCAGTTCGACTGCAAGAAACAGCAGTCCCGCAAGCTCCTGGTGGTTTTCTACTCCGCCAATAACATCCAGGGCAGCGACCAAACCGACGAAGCCGACCCCAAGAACACGCCATGGGACGCCATCGTCCCGGGAACGCGGGACGAGGCGAACTTTCTATGGGCCTGCGCTCAGGAGCGGGCCGGCGCCAGGTGAAGCGTCGCCGACAAGAGCCGTGAACGATCCGCGCAGGGGCCCACCAGAATCTCCACTTCCCCCGGCTCGAACACCGGCTCGAGGTCCAATCCGAGGAAGCGCAAGTCCCTCGCGGCCAAGGTCAGCGTGACGGCGCCCGACTGGCCGGACTCCAGACGAATTTTGGCAAATCCCTTGAGCTCCAGCAGCGGCCGCGCCACGCTCGCCAGCTTGTCGTGCGTGAAAAGGAACACGGTCTCCTCGGCAGCCCGGGCGCCCTCGTTGGTCACATCGACCTTCACCGTCACGCTCTCGTTTTCATTCACGCTGTCGCGGCTCACCTTGAGATTCGACAGACGGAAACGTCCGTACGTAAGTCCAAAGCCGAACGGGAACAAGGGATCGTTGGGAACATCGAGGTATTTGCTGGTGTAAATATCCTTGGGGTTTGCCGGGCGGCCGCCCGGCCGCGCGCCGAAGAAAATCGGGACCTGGCCGACGCTGCGCGCCCAGCTCACCGGGGTTCGTCCGCTCGGGCTCATCCGGCCGAGCATCACGTCGGCGAGCGCATTGCCCGCCTCGCTTCCGAGGAACCATGCGGCCAGAACCGCATCGGCGCGCTCGATCAGCCAGGGGACGATCAACGGACGGCCGGAGAACAAAATCACCGTGACCGGTTTGCGCATCACCCGTGCGCGCTCGAACACGGCCTCCGCGAACTGGCGCTGGCGCCCCGGAAGGTGCGGATGAGCGCGGCTCGCCGCTTCACCGCTCATCGTCGCCGTCTCGCCGAGACACAGGACCACCGCGTCGGCCTGAGCGCAAAGATCCAGCGCCCGGGCCGTGCTGCCCGCGATGTCGGCCCCCTCGATATCCACCCCCACCTCGTGCGAGACACGCGCGTCGGACATCGCCGCCTTCAGCCCGGCGACCACCGTGACATGGCCCTCCGGGGTGGCTGCGCCCCACCAGGGCCCGCGCATGTCCGCCGCCGCATCGGCCAACGGACCTATCACGGCAACACGGATGGCGCTCGGAAAGGGCAGCACGTCGCGATCGTTCTTCAGCATCACCAGCGAGCGGGCAGCCACGGCGCGGGCGAAGCGCCGCCGCGTCGGCACGGCGTCCGCACTCTCCGCCACCGAGCCGCGGCGATAGGGGTCGTCGAACAGCCCGAGCTTCCACTTGAGCGTCAGCACGCGGCGCACCGACTCGTCGATGTCCGCGGGGCTCACCCAGCCCCGATCGAGGGCAATCGGCAGCCCATGCCGGTAGGCATTGGCCATCATGTCGATGTCGACGCCCGCCTTCAGAGCGAGCGTGGCGGCCTGGGCGAGATCGGCTGCGATGCCGTGATTGATGAGTTCGGCGATCGCATTGTAGTCGCTCACGATGACCCCGCCGAATCCGAGCCTGCGCCGCAGCCAGCCTTTCAACAGGGCGGCATTCGCCGTCATCGGGATGCCGGCCAGATCGTTGAACGCGGGCATCACCGAGGCCACTCCCGCCGCCACTGCCGCGGTGAACGGCGGCAGGTACACTTCGCGCAGGGTGCGCTCGGAAATGTCGACCGAGGCATAGTCGCGCCCCGCGGTGACCGCGCCGTAGGCGCAGTAGTGCTTGGCGCAGGCCGCGAGCACACCGCCATCGGACAGATCGCCGCCCTGATACCCGCGCACCTTGGCTTCGGCCAGTCGAATGCCGACGTAAGGGTCTTCGCCGGGTCCTTCGGCGCTGCGTCCCCAGCGCGGGTCGCGCGCCACGTCCAGCATCGGCGCAAAAGTCATCGCGACACCGTCCGCGGCAGCCTCCTTGGCCGCCTCGCGAGCCGTCAGCGCCCACAGGTCCGGATCGAAGGCTGAGGCCTCACCGAGGGGGATGGGGAAGAGCGTGCGGTACCCATGGATGACATCGAATCCGATGAGCAGTGGAACGCCGAGCCGGGACTCCTCGACCGCCAGGCGCTGCATCTCGCGAACCGCGGCCGCGCCGGTCAGATTGAGCAGATTTCCGATGGTCCCCGCGCGGATGGCATCGGTGGAGTCGCCGGCGATGGTCGGACCCGTCACCGTGGAGCCGGCCGCCGTCATGGTGAGCTGACCCAGCTTTTCGGCGAGCGACATCTCGCGAATCAGCCGGTCGACGTGGTTCGCGGCTACCTGCGTCATTCGCGCCCGCCCGATCCCGGCTCATGGCCGGCCCTTTGCCGGATTTTGGCAGCACACCGCATCGGCGTGATCGATAATACTGGTTGAATTTTCCCGCTCCCCGAGTGGTAAACACATGATCATAAATCGGACCAAGGCCTTAAGCACTCCCTCCCCCAACCTGGAGGAGATCGCTCAAGCCGGCTTGTGGCCTCAAATGGACATGATGCGCCGTGCGCTTTGGGCATCCCCGGTGCGCAATGCGCTCCTCACGCTCGCGATCTGCATATTCTGCATCGTCGCCGCCACGGCTTACGGCCAGATCCGCCTCAATGGCTGGAACCAGCCCTTCTACGACGCCCTTTCCCACCGCAATCTGCACGAGTTCCTGGTCCAGCTCGGGGTATTCGGCATCATCGCGGGCGCGCTCCTGGTGCTGAACGTCGCGCAACGCTGGTTCGGTGAAACCCTGAAATTGAAGCTGCGACAGGGACTGGTCCAGGATCTGGTGATGAATTGGATGGTGCCGGGACGCGCGTTTCGCCTGGAGAGCGCCGGCGAGATCGGCGTCAATCCGGATCAGCGCATGCACGAGGATGCGCGCCACCTGACCGAGCTGTCGGCGGATCTGGGGATCGGCCTGGTGCAGGATTCGCTGCTGCTCGCGACGTTCATCAAGGTGCTGTGGTCGTTGTCGAGCTCCTTCGTGTTTCACGTCGGCGGGCGTGCCTTCTCGATACCCGGGTACATGGTCTGGGCGGCGATCGTGTATTCCGGGTCGGCCTCGCTCCTGAGTTATTGGGTAGGGAAAAGCCTGATCGGCCGCAACGCAGATCGCTATGCCCGGGAGGCGGATTTGCGCTTCTCCCTCGTGCGCGTGAACGAGCATATCGACTCGATCACGCTCGCCGGCGGGGAGCCGGACGAGGCACGACGAATCGAGCTCGACCTGAAGGGCGTGTTGCAGGCGATGCGTCTTTTGGTCATCGGAACGACCAATCTGACCTGGGTGACGGCCGGCTATGGCTGGTTTACGCTGGTCGCGCCGATCCTGGTCGCCGCGCCCCTCTACTTCGCCGGCGAGCTGTCCTTCGGCGGCCTGATGATGGCCTCCGGCGCATTCGTGCAGGTGCAATCGTCGCTGCGCTGGTTCGTCGACAACTTCTCGACGCTCGCCGACTGGCGCGCCACGCTGCTGCGCGTGGCCAGCTTCCGCCGGGCGCTTCTCGCCTGCGATGAGATGCACGAGGTCGAGAGCCGGATCGAGTACGCCGAGGGAGAGCCCGGCAAGATCGACATCGATGGGCTCGAAATTTGCTCGCCGGCAGGCCGGGCCGGGCTCTCGGAACCGCACGTGGAGGTGAAAGCCGGCGAGCACGTGCTCATCGTAGGCGAGAGCGGGGCAGAACGGACCCTGTTGTTCCGGGCGCTCGCCGGGCTCTGGCCGTGGGGCGCAGGACGGATCGCCCGGCATGCCGCAGAGACGACACTTTATCTGCCGCGCATGTCATACCTTCCGCCCGGAACCCTGCGCGAGGTGCTCGCTTACCCCTCGGAAGTCGCGGCGTTCGACAACGAAACCTGCGTCAAGGCGCTCGAGCGGCTCGGTCTCGAGCGGCTTTCGCCGCTGCTCGACCAAGCGCGCAACTGGGAAGCCGTGCTGAGCGACGGAGACCGGCAAAGCCTGGCGTTCGTGCGCGCGTTGCTGCACGCACCGGCCTGGCTGATCATCAGCGAGGCGATCGATGCGCTCGAGAGGGACGTCGTGCCCCGGGTCCTCGACCTCTTCGGTAAGGAGCTCGCACACACCGGGGTGCTTTACATCGGGCACGCCGGCGCGCACGATAGTTTCTTCGGGCGCACGCTGCATCTCATCGACGATGCTCAGGCGAAGGGGCGCGATTCCGCGCAACTTACACAGAAGGCCACGGCTTCCACGACTTGAGATGCACGCAACGCGTGCACCTCTCGTCGCGCCGCGCACCGTTTCGGCGCCGCGCCACGTTGTTGCTTTGCGATTTGCGAAGCTCGATCGCATCGCTTCTCGATGACCTCATGCTTGCCGCGCATGGGCTCTGCTTGACGCGCATTGGACGATTCAGAAGCGTCTCAATGAAACAACTTGAAGCTGTGACCGATCTAACATAAAACATTCCTATAGAGTTGAACGCGATCACGTTCTACTTGGACGAGTTGTCTTTTACTTAAGTCGAGCATCGATGCCGGCTTGTGCCCAGTTCAAATCCCGAGCGGAGGTTGACGATGGGAGTATCACAGCTAAAAGAAGAGTCCAGTCCAGCGGATTTCTTGGACTCTCTGAACCGATTCAGCAAGGAGCACCGCGCGCAGCGCTGGGAGGGAACTCTCGCCGAATTCCTCACCCACATACTGCCCACGCGCCCGGCGACCTTCACGCGCACGAGTCACGAGTACATCTGGGACATGCTTCTCTGGCACGGCCGTGATGCGGAGGGAGACGATGTCCAGAAAGCCCGCGAGCTCTTCAAGCGCGAGCTGTTCGGCGTGGATGAGCCCCTGCGGCGCGTGGTGGATTATTTCAAGGCCGCAGCCGCGGGATCCGATGTGGGCCGACGGCTCCTGTTGCTGCTGGGACCGCCTTCCGGCGGCAAATCGACCCTCGCCATCCTGCTCAAGCGGGGCCTCGAGGAATACAGCCGCACGGACGAGGGGGCGCTCTATGCCATCAAGGGCTCGCCGCTGCGCGAGTCGCCCCTGAACGTCATTCCGACCAGCCTGCGCTCGGAGTTTCGCGACGCCTACGGCGTCAGCATCTCAGGCGAGATCTCTCCTTGGGCCCGCGATTACATCGACCGCGAGTGCGAGGGCGATTATCTGCGCATGCCGGTGGAGAGGATCTTCCTATCCGAGGCCGCGCGTTGCGGAATAGGCACATACGCTCCGCATGATCCCTCGACCGCCGATATCGCGGACCTGGTCGGGTCGGTCGATCTGTCCAAGGTTGCCCACGTGGGAGACGAGGGGGATCCACGCGCCTGGTCGTGGTCCGGCGCGGTCTATGCAGCAAGCCGCGGCGTTTTGGAAATGATCGAGATCTTGAAGGTCAAACGCGAGTTTCTGTACCTGCTTCTGACCATGACGCAGGAGAAGAACGTCAAGGTGGCCAGATTTCCGCTCATCTATCTGGACGAGACCATCCTGGCGCACACCAACCTCGCCGAATTCAACCGCTTCCTTCAAGAGAAGGAGAACGAGGCCCTGCTCGACCGCATGGTCATCATCAAGGTGCCCTACGCGCTCTCGTACAAGGACGAGGCGCGCATCTACAAGAAATTGGTTTATGGCGCGCCGGCATTCCGCAACACCCATCTGGATCCGCACGTGCTGCATCTCGCGGCCGTGTTCGCCATTCTCACCCGGCAGGTCAAGCCCGAGCGCGAAGGACTCGACCTGCCCAAGAAGGTGCGGCTGTTCGCAGGCGAGGCGGTGGAGGGGTTCTCCGACACCGAAGCGGCCCGGCTGCGCAACGAATCCCCGGACGAGGGCCTCTCGGGCATCAGCCCGCGCTTCGTGATCAACGCGCTGTCGACGGCGATCACCCGGGGCAACTCGCACAGCCTGACGAGCATGGAACTGCTGCTCGCGCTCAAGGACGCCATCGAGAGCGATGCGCGCATCGACGGCAAGCAGAAGAAGCTCTGGTTCGATCACCTGGTGACGGCCCGCAAGGAGTTCTACAACCGCTGGGTCAAGGAAGACGTGCATCGCGCGCTGTTCGCCTCCTTCCAGGATGAGGCGCAGCAGCTCCTCGAGAAATATCTGGACGAGATCGAGGCTTCCCTGGATCAGCGCAAGGTCACCGACCCGATGACCGGCGAGAACCGCGCCCCTGACGAGCGCTTCATGCGCTCGGTCGAGGAGAAGATCAAGGTCTCGGAATCCGGCAAGCAATCCTTCCGCCAGGAAGTGATCCGCAAAGCGATGGTCGCCTTCAAGGCGGGGGAGAAGTTCCGCCTGGCGAGCCACGCGCGGGTGCGCGAGGCCATCGAGCAATATCTCTTCGAGGAGCGCCGCGACGTGCTGCGCCTGGTGACCTCCACGACGCGGCCGGACGAGGAAGCGCGCAAAAAGATATCCGTGGTGCAGGAGCGCCTCGTCAGCGAGTATGGATATGACGAGCACAGCGCGCAAGAGGCCTTGAACTACGTGACCACTCTCTTGTCTCAGGAATAGGTGCTGGCTGCATGAACGGAAAGTCGCATACGGAGACCCGATGAGCGCCGACTCGACAGGAAGCGGGTCGCAGACACTCAATGGCTGGTATGAACTGTTCTCGCGCGGTGCGCGGGATTGGTTGAGGCATAACGAAAAGATCCGCGAAGCGGTGCGGGCGCATCTGCCGCAGATCGTGGCCGGCGCGGATGTGATCAACGACAGCGCCCGCACCGTGCGCGTGCCGGTACGCATGCTCGAACACTACCGCTTCCGGCTGCTGTCCAACGGCGACGCGCAGGGAGTCGGTCAGGGAAACGCCAAGCCCGGCGACGTACTCGGACAGGCCAACCCCACCGGCGGCCCCGGCCAGAAGGGCGCGGGCGGCAAGGATCGCGGCGGGATCGAGCTCATGCTCGAATTCAAGGTCGACGACATCGTCGATTGGCTGTGGGACGATCTGAAGCTGCCCAACCTCAAGCCGCGCGCAGGCGCCACGGAGGAAGCGGAGTGGAGACGCGAGGGCTGGGACCGGCGCGGCGCCCGCTCGCGGCTCGATCGCCGCCGCTCGCTCAAGGAATCGGTCAAGCGCCGCGCCCACGATTCCACCTCCCCGGCCTTCACCGACGAGGACTTGAGATACCGGCAGCTGGCGCGGCGCCGCCAGCCGGCATTGCGTGCGGCGGTCTTCTTCCTGCTCGATGTCTCGGGCAGCATGTCCGACCGGGACCGCCAGCTGGCGAAGACATTCTTTTTCTGGGTCGCTGCGGGCCTCAAGCGCGAGTACAAGGCGCTCGACATCGTGTTCGTCGCGCACACGACCGAGGCCTGGGAATTCAACGAGCCGGACTTCTTCAAGGTCACCGGCACGGGCGGCACGGTCGCCTCCGTGGGTCTCGTCAAGGTGCATGAGATCATGGAGGAGCGGTTCGATCCGTCGACCTGCAACGTGTACCTGTTCTACGCCTCCGACGGCGACAACGCCTCGGACGACCGGGCTCTCGCGGACACGGCGCTCGATGCGATCGCACAAGTCGCGAGATACGCCGGCTACGTGGAGATTGCGACCGGCATACGCGGTTCCCTGAGCGAGATCAGCTCGTTGTTTCAATCGGCGATCGACGAGGGGCTGCCGTGCAGCCGCTGCACCATCGCCGGGCCGGACGATGTCGCGCCGGCGGTGCGGCATTTCTTCAGCGCCGAAGCACAGGCGGAGGCGGCCGGCGAGGGAATCGGGGGCGCGCCATGACGACCGATTGGCGGGGCCACGTGCCGCAGATCGAGGATCTCGCCCGACGGCTGGGGCTCGATTGGTCGCCCGTCATATTCGAGGCGGTTCCGGACAGCTTCATGACCGAGATCGCCGTCTACGGGTTGCCGGTGCGCATGCCGCACTGGTCCTTCGGGGCGCGCTACATCTACCAGCTCCTGCAGCGGCACATGGGCTACTCCCGCCTGTTCGAGGTGGTGTTTCCCGGCGATCCGGGCCACGCCTACCTCGCGGCGAGCAATGGCCTTGCCGACAACGTGCTGGTGACCGCGCACGTCCTCGGGCACGCGGATTTTTCCAAGAACAACATGCAGTTTCGGCGCTGCCAGGATCAGGGCAACGCACAGATCATCGAACATGCCGCGGCGCACGCCCGCCAGATCGAGCGCGACATCGAGACCCACGGCTTCAATGCCGTGGAACAGGTGCTCGACGCCGCGCTCTCGCTCGAGCAATACGTCGACCTCGATCAGCCGTTGCGCCGCGAGCGCTACCCCGAGTACGGGCCCGCCGCCACGGAGCGCCGCGACGACGCGTTTCGCTCGCGCTACGAGACCTTGGACACCGCGGTCGCGGCCTCAGCCTCCACGAGGAAGCCCCGGGCCCCTCTTCCCCCTCATCCCGAGCGCGACCTCTTGTGGTTCATCGCCACCTATGCTCCCGACATGGAGAGCTGGGAGCGCGACATCTTTCTCGCCGTGCGCGAGGAATCGTTTTATTTTTATCCGGTATTCGCCACCCAGATCATGAATGAAGGGTGGGCCTCCTACTGGCATGCGCGGCTCCTGCGCGAGGCGGACTTCATCCCCGGGGACGTCTATCTCGACGCCATCAAATGCCATTCCGATGTGGTGCGGCCCGTCGCGACCGGCGAGCAGGTTTCGCTGTCCATCAATCCGTATCATCTGGGTTTCACGCTATGGGAGGAGATCATCGAGAAATCCGGCGTCGAGGCGGCGCGGCGCATCATGCGCGAGGACGATGATTTCAGCTTTCTGCGCAATCATCTGACCCGCGAGGTCGCCACGGAAATGGGGTTGTTCCGCTTTCAGCGCCGTCAAAGCGGTCCTATCAAGGTGGTCGCCGCGGATATCGACGAACTGCATGAGAGCCTGCTGATGGACAAGTACAATTTCGGCGCACCCCGGGTGGCGGTGACGGAAATCCGCAACGACGGCACCCTCGTCCTGATGCACGATGCGCAACTCGACGGCCGCGGACTCGATGCGGAGCGCTCGCTCAAGGTGCTCGAGTACATCAAGCGGGTCTGGCGCCGGCCGGTGCTGCTCAACACCATCGATGCCGCCGCGAAGTCGGTGGAGTTCTCGTCGGAGTCGGCGGCGGCCTGAGAGCTAGGTCAAAATCCTTCAGCCTCCAGCTCGCTCGTCACCTCGCCGATCGCCTCGCCCAGGGTATCCACCAGAATGTCGCACTCCCGCCGCGTCCAGATCAGCGGCGGAGACATGATGTCGAGGTGGCCGAGCGGACGAACCAGCAACCCCTTGGACTCGCAACGCTGCGCGATGCGCCGGGAGATATTCGCGGCCTCTGGAAACGGCTCGCGCGTCGCCTTATCCGCCACGTATTCGACGCACATCATGAGCCTGCGCCCGCGCACGTCGCCCACGATGGGGAGCGCCAACAATTCCTTCAACCGAGCCTCGAAATAATCGCCCGTGGTGCGGGCGTGAGCCAACAATCCCTCGTCTTCGATGATCCTGATGTTTTCCAGGGCGGCCGCGCAGCACACCGGGTGTCCCGAATAGGTGAAACCATGCGTGAACCAGGCATC
Organism: uncultured Gammaproteobacteria bacterium; assembly: GCA_963748995.1. Classification (GTDB taxonomy): domain Bacteria; phylum Pseudomonadota; class Gammaproteobacteria; order Steroidobacterales; family Steroidobacteraceae; genus Bog-1198. The sequence goes on from CAVVKU010000016.1 coordinate 41,426, forward strand.
GTTATCGGGTGCGGAGATCACCTCGTGCACGGCGTCCGAATACAACGTGGCGCCGAGCGGCAGATAGCCGGACGTGAGGCCCTTGGCGCACACCAGGATGTCCGGTTCGATCCCGTACTCATCCTGGGATGCGAACCAGTGCCCGATCCGGCCAAATCCGGTGACCACCTCGTCCGCGATGAACAGTATGCCGTGCCTCGCCACGATCTCGCGCATGCGCGGCAGATATCCCGGCGGCGGCGGCACGACCCCGCCCGCGCCCTGGATGGGTTCCGCGATGAAGGCCGCTATGCTGTGCGCCCCGAGGCGATCGATGGTCTGCTCGAGTTCCGCCACCAGTCCATCCGTGAAGGCGGCCTCGCTCATGCCGGCCGGACGTCGATAGGCATAGGGCGCCGAGAGATGATGAACGAGTTCGTCGATGTACCTGAAATGCGGCGAGCGGTCGCCTTCGCGGTTGCCGAGCGTCATGCCGAGATAGGTCGACCCATGATATGAGTTGAAGCGCGAAAGAATCGTGCGCCTTCCGGGCTCTCCGCGGCGCGAATGGTAGAAATGGGCGAGGCGCACGGCCGTATCGTTGGCGCAGGATCCGGACACCGAGTAAGCGACGTGGTTCAGGGCGCCCGGAGCCAGCCGCGCCAGCGTCGCGGCAAGCTCGGCGGCCGGCTCATTGGTGCAATCGACGAAGGTGTTCGAATAACTCAACTTGCGCATCTGGTCGGCAACGACCCGCGCCATCGAATCGCGACCGTAGCCGATGTTCACACACCATAGGCCGCCGATTCCGTCGAGGTAGCGTCGTCCTGAGGCGTCCGTGATGTAGGCGCCGTCGGCCTCCCGGATGACCAGCGAGCCCTCGCGCTTGAAGGTGTCGAAATGGGTCCAGGGATGCAGAAAGTGATCCTTATCCTTCTGCCAGAGCGCATGCGCATCGTCGGTCGTCCCCATCCCCCTATGATAGCCGTATTGCCTGAAAGAATCGAAATGGGGGCTGCTCGACCCGCGCCCGTCCTATTCCAGGCAGACCACGAGCTTGGCCGAATGTGCGCGCCAGTTGATCGGGATCACGTACGAGCGCGAATGCGGCGCGGCAACCTTGTCTGGATCGCGCGCGATCACCGTCGGCACCGAGATCACGAAGCTCTTGCCGAAATCGCGCCGCGCATTGCCCGAAATCGTGTTGGCGACCTCGCCGACCAGATCCAGGATGGTCTCCTCGCTGCAGTCCGTCTCCTGCATCCGCATCAAGAGCACGGTGAGCATGCCGCGCGGAGCGGTGAAGTAGACGATGCCCTTGCGCGCGCCGGAAATCCCGATGACGCCGGTGTACTCGTAAGTGCCCGGTCGCCCGTCGGTGACCAGATAGGGCGACCCCACCGTGGCCGCCTGCTGGCCCGAGGTCTCGAAGTAATGTGTCGTTCCTTCGACGAAAGTGAGAATTTCCGCTTCCTTGAGCATCAGGCCTCCCGCAACAGCTCTTCCAGCGCATCGTTGAGCTGTCGATCGGTGAATGGCTTGCACAAAAATCCATTTGCGCCTTTCTCGATGGCTTCGACTGCGGTGGCCTTGTCCGCGAGCGCCGAGACCACCAGGATCAACACCCGGGGGTTGATCGCCACCAGCTGTTCCACGCACTCGATGCCGTCCATCAGCGGCATGGTCAGATCCATGGTCACCACATCGGGCCGGGTGCGGCGAAACAGGTCGACGGCATCCCGGCCGTTGCCCGCGGAACCGACGACCTCGAGGCGGTCGATCTGCTGGGAGCGTTCGATGCGCCGACGGATGATGTTGGAATCGTCGACGATCATGAGCTTCAGGGAGCCGTTTGCCGTGCCGGTGTCCATGTTATGCGGCCACCGTATCGTCTTGCGGTTTGATCGGCGGCGGCAACGTCATGGTGACCCGCGTGAACTTGCCGGGGGCGGTTGCGACGCCCACGCGCCCGCCGATCTGGCGCATATGATCGGCCATGAGGTTCATGCCGACCCCGCGCCCGGCATCCTTCGTGGCGCTCTCCAAGGTCGAGAATCCGGGCTGGAACAGCAGTCCGAGCGTCTGCTTCGCGTCGAGGGAGTCCACCTGATCCGCCGTGATGAACCCCTTCTGCACCGCCGCCTCCTTGATGCGCTCGGTGGCCAGGCCCTGACCGTCGTCCTCGACGCTCAATTTGAAGCTGCCGTCGCTAGTACCCTTGAAGTCCACGCGCACCACGCCCTGCGCGGGCTTCCCCGCCGCCGCCCGCGCCTGCGCGCCCTCGATGCCGTGCACGACGGCGTTGCGCACGGCCTGGATCGAAATGTCCTTGACGATGCGACGGTAATCCTCGGGGATCTGGTCGAGTCCCCGGCAATGGACCCTCGCCTCCTTGCCGCAGTCGGCGGCCACCCGTTCGCAGAGCTGCCGCAGCGCCGATCCGAGGCCGCCGTCGGAGCCGAGCGGCCCGGTCGCCTCCAAATCGGACGCCGCGGCGCCCGCGCCGGCCGGCTGGTCGCGCCGCATCCCGGGCGCCTCGCCCTGGAAGGTCGGCGCCTCGGCGCGCGGTATTTGGAATTTCGACAGGCGCGACACCAGATCGCTCACCGATTGCAGATGGGTCAACAGGTCGTCGAGCTTGATGACCAGCGGCAGGAAATCGTTCCCGGACAGATCGCTTTTCTCGCGCAGTCGCTTCAGATCGTCCTCGAACAGATGAGCGCGGCTCTCGATCGACGACAGCCCCAGTGCCGCGGCCTCTCCCTTGACGGAGTGCGCCTGTCGGAACAGCGTATCGAGTTTCTTGCGGAACGCGCTCTCCTCGCGGGCCGGCTCCTTGAGGACCGCATTGATCATCTTCATCGCCGCATTCGAATCGCTCAGGAAGGAAGAGAGATGATTGGGATCGATCTGCAGGATGCCGAGCAGCGTATCGACCTGGGCTTGCGCCTGCTGCTGGGAGCTCTGCAGCTCCCGGGCCAGCTCCACCCGGGAGCTCACGTCGGACACGGACACCAGAACGTGGGTGATCCTGCCATCGACGCGCACGCGATGAAACTCGAAATCCAGGTACCGCGTGTCCACTTTGCCCTGGCCCGTCGTCAGGTGCACCTCCACTTCGCCGAGCGGATTGATGGACTTCACCAGCTTCTCGTTGGTGCGCTCGGCCCAGAGCACCTTGACGAACTTCAGCGCGGTGGTCAGGGTCTTCTCCGAAACGATGCCCTCCAGCAACGCATCGAACCCCAGCCCCGCGATGTCCTTGCGTTGGAACAAGGTCTCCAGGGCGCCCGAATAGGCGCTGCCGATGACCAGATTCTCGTCGAGCAGAAACAGACCCTCCTTCACGGTGCGCAGAATGTCGGCGGTCTGCTGTCGTGCCTCGCGCAGCTTCGCATCCTGTTGCCGGCGCGCATTGAGCAGCAGCATGATGAGCGCCACCAGACCGACCGCAATGAGCAGTCCGAGGAGCATCGCGATTTGCAGCTGCTTGGCAGCCCGCCCGTTGCCCGCCTGCAGCTCGCTGCCCACCGCGCCCAACTGCGCGTCGAGTTCCGGCAACGAGTGGCGGCTGGTGCGGATCGCAGCCGTGAGATTGCGCTCGAGGTCCCGCCCCTGAGCGTTCAGCACGCTGCCGGACGATTCGCTGTCCGCATAAGGAAGTCCGGCGAATGCGATCACCGGATCGAGCGCCGCCTTCTCCTTGGCCCACGCCTGCGCCAGGGGTTGTCCGTGACGCCCGGCAGTGGACTGCCCGGCGCGGCCCAGAAGTCCGATCGCGGAGAACCAACCGGCGGCGCGCGGTGCCGTCATCGAGATCACCGCCTCGTCGAGCTTGCGGCTCGAGTCCTTGAGCTGGTCGAGCGACTCTTGAATGTAGCCGCGATCGGTCAAGCGATCCCGCATCGTCTCCAGGGAGGCGCGAATGACCGTCGTATACCGCTGCTGCTCACCGACCCACTTCAGGGACGCCGAGGTGTCGACCAGCTCGCTCGCGAGCTTGAGACCCGGCACCAGCACGACCGCACCGAAACTCAAGCCGAGGGCGATCACAAGCACGACCAGTCGCTCCGGCGACAATTTCTGTATCAGCAGCGTCGGCAAACGCAGATTCATCGAACTACTCCAATCATTTGGCGACCCTGAACTTGACGAGAATTTTGGTCGAGACCGCGATCGGCTTGCCGGCCTCGACGACCGGCTTGTAGCGCAGCCTCGATACGGCACTTGTCGCGGCGATATCGAAGACCCCCGGCGAGTCCGCGCTGATCACCTTGAGGTCGGAGACCAGGCCTTTGGGCGTCACCGTATAACCCACTTCGACATCACCTTCGATTTTCTTGGACAGCGCATAGGACGGGTACTCGATTTGCAGCGGCCGCGTGCGCGTGAGCGAGGCCTCCGCGACCTCCCGGGGCCCCACGATCGCGCCGGCGCCCGGAGCGCGAAGACGGTCGCGAAGCGCGTCCGCCTCCGGCGAGGGACCGAGAGAGGACGCGATTTGCAGAAGCGCCTCCGTCTGGCCGGGGAGCGACGCATCGAGCGATTCACCCGCCTGGGCCACTATCTGCGTCTGCACGGCCTTCGATAGCGGCCCGATCGACACGTTCTGAGGGTCGGTCGCCTTGAGCTGGTTCAGGTAGTGCAGCGCGCTGTCGTTTTGCGGCTCGATCACGCTGCCTTGCGCGAGACGGGTGCGCACGAGATCGGCAAAGCGCGGCGCCTCCGGCTCGGCGACCGGCGCACGTTGCGCCCGCGCCACGCCGATATCGCGCTGCAGTCCCGCCACCTGGGAAAGCGGCACGCCGATGCTGCGCAAGTCGGCGGCGAAGCGATCCGCCTCATCGAGCTGCCGCTGGGCGATCGCGCTGCGCGCGGCCAGCGTCAGCCGGCGCGAGAGCTCGCGGAATTGCACCTGCAGTGCCGAGGACGTGGCGCCGGCCTTGCGCGCCTGGCTCAGGTAATAAACGGCACTGTCATTCGGCGGATCGGCCAATTGATCCTGCTGCATGCGCGCGTCGATCAGCGCGACGAGCCTCGTATCGTCCGTGTCGGCGCGGTGACGGCGCAGATCCTCGCGCAGTTGATTCAGCTTCGACTCGCCCATCGACTTCGCCCGGGCCGCTTGATCGATGAGCTGGGCCGCGCGGTCGAAATTCTGCGCGTTGATCGCCGCCATGATTTCCGCCGGACCGAGCTCGGCGCGCATCTTCGCGATTCGCTCGTCGAACGCCGTCAACCGCTTGTCGGAGGGGTCGATGCTGCGGGCATTCTCGAGTGCCTGGAGCGCGGCATCGAATTGCCGCTCGTCCAGCGCCGATTGCACCCGGGCGAGCAGAACCTCCGCCAGACGTTGCAGTCCCTGGTGCGCCTCCCCGCTCGAGGGATCGATCGCCAGAGCGGCTCTATACAGCGCCAGGGCACTGCCCTCCGCCGGATCGATGAAGTGCCGATCGCGCATCGCGCGTTGCGCCCGGCCGATAAGCGTGTCGATCGCCTCCTCGGTGGGAGACGAGGAAGCCGCGGTAGGAGGCTCCGCCGCGGCGTGCGTCGACGGCGTGCCGCCGCCCGCGGGCGGGGCGTTCGCGGAGTTTGCGCCTCCCGTGCCATGAATGGCCAGAAGGATGGCGGCCGCAATGGCCGCGGCAATTGCCAGCGCCACCGCCGCAATCAGCTTACCGGAAATGCGCTTGCCGGCGCGCGCCCCACCCCGCGACGCGGGCTGCCCGCCCAGGAGCGCGACGCGTGCATTGACCTCTTCGTAGGCGCCCCCCAACGCCCCGATGAGCCGGCTCTGGTCGATGGGCACTGCCACGAATGCGACGATCTGTCCATGTTGAATCGCCGACACCCACGCCGAGTCATCGTCGTCCAGCACGAGCATGGCAAAACGGGTGGAATGAGCCTGGATCCTCGACAGATCGGCGCTCTTATCGGCGCAACCGCGCGCGTCCCAGATGACCACGGCCGGCGTGTCCGACGGCACTGCGTCCATCAATTCGCCGACGGAATCTATTTGTCGGAAGCTGAGCTTGGTCGGAAGGTGGGCGCCGACCTGGGGCCAGAGCTCCACATCGCCGGTGACCAGGAATGCTGCGAGCTTCGCCTTTTTGGGCGCGCCGGACCCCGCCGATCTTGCCTGGCCGGCTTCCGTATCTTGCCTGGCGGCCGCGTTGCTCATTCAGCGCACTCCTACGCCAATCTCGCGGGCGCGATCGTTTCGAGCGCCTCGAGAAAGCCTTGCGCGGTCGCAAACCGCTCCTGCGGGCTCTTGGCGAGCAAGCGCCGGATCAGCGGCTCGAAGCGCGCGCGCGTCGCCGGCAGCGGCGGCACCACCCCTTCGCGATGACCGTCGAAGATGTCGGACAGCGAGTTGCCGGTAAACGGCAATCTGCCGGCCAGCATCTCGTAGAAAATGACCCCGAGGCTGTACAGATCGCCCCGTTGATCCGGATCCTGCCCGCTGATCTGCTCCGGACACACGTAGTACGGCGTGCCGGTCATCAGGTCGGAGCGCGACAGATCGTGGCTGACGAGCTGGGCGCGGGCCGAGCCGAAGTCGATGAGCACCACGCGATTGTCGGTCGTGAGCATGATGTTCGAGGGCTTAAGATCGCGGTGAATGATGCCGGCGGTGTGGACCACCTGCAGGGCGGCGCCGATCTGCCTCGCGTAATTGAGCGCATCGGACTCGCTCACCGGATTCTTCAACCGCTCGCGCATGCTGCCGCAGGGAAAATACTCGAGCGCGAGATAGAGATAATCCGGTGTGATGCCGAAGTCGATCACATCGGCGATGGAGCGATGATTCAAGCTGGAGAGAATCTCGCATTCGCGCGCGAATCGCTGCTGGTCCTCGTCGGATACGCTCGGCATGCCGCGGATGGTCTGGACCTTGAGCGCGACCATTTGCGCAAGGTCGCTGTTGCGTGCGAGGTAGACCGTCGCCGACGAGGAATGCGCGATCTGCTTGAGCAGCCGGTATCCGGGAACGTCGGGGAGCCCTGCTGCATCGGATGGCGAGATGCTCGCCGGCGGCTTCATCGAGCTCTGCAGGTCGGGTGGACCGCCCGTTCCGAGCACCGTCTGCAGCGAGGTGGCCAGCTCTCCCACGTCGACCGAATGAATCGGCCAGTAGTCGACAGCGCCCGACTTCATGGCGCGGGCAGCGGATCGCTCGTCGCCGTGCCGTGCGAATACCAGGATGGGAACCAGCGGGGCCCGGGCATGGAGCGTGGCTACAACCGCCAGCGGATCCGAGCCGCTCTGCTTCATGAATTCGACGATCACGAGCACCGCGCGATAGGAGCGCAGCTGCTCGACGGACAGATTCTCGAGTCCCGGGATCGACAAGGAGTCGGCCTCGAGCGTGGAGACGGCGCGACGCACGAGGCTCGCGAGGCGCAGCCGTAATTCGAGATCATCGTGGACCACCAGACACAGCTGGGTCGCGCGGGGCGGCGCCGATTTCAGGCCCGAGTCTTGTTTGGCCGCAACGTTCGCGACCGCGCTATTTGCCGCCGGGGTCATGGATCTCGCCCTTGAAAATCATCCGTGCAGATTCGCCGCAGGACAGGATCTCCTGCGGTTTACCGCGACTTCTCCAAGGGTCGGGGATTCGCACCAAAACTGGGCGGTGATGAATCACAGTTCTTGCATTGCACCGCCACAATCGGGCGTCGCAACGAGCCGCTTGGTCGGGATTTGTGAGCCAATTCGCAGGGCCGGCGGGCCGCCCTGGGGCGCCCGGATTCAGCTTCGCGGGGCTGCGAGATATCGATCGAACCAGTCGAGATAGCGCCGAATGCGATCCTTGATATAGCTCGGCCGGGTCAGCAGATGATATTGGCCGGGATAGACGATGAGCTCGGTGGGCACGCCCAATGTCCGAAGAGCCTCGTACATCTGTTCGCCGCCCGCAACCGGGACATTGAAGTCCTTGTCGCCGCCCAGGAACAGCGTCGGCGTCTTGATGCGCTCGGCGTGGAAGAACGGATAGGAGACTTTGAGCCATCGATCCGTGGACGCCCAGGGCGGCCCGAGCTCCGCATTGTATTGCATGACATATTCGTCGCTGCCGTACATCGACAGCTGGTTGCCGCTGCCCGCGCCCGCGATTGCGGCCTTGAACCGGGTGTCGGAGGCGATAAGGTAATCCGTGAGAATGCCTCCGTAGCTCCAGCCGCCCACCCCCAACCGGTGAGGGTCGGCAATCTTTTCGCGGACCGCATAGTCCACGGCCCCGAGCAGATCGGCCACCTCCCGGTGGCCCCAGTCCGCGACGATGCTGCTGGCGAACGCCCCGCCCCGCCCGCTGCTGCCGCGATAGTTGACCGCCAGCACCACGTACCCATGAGCCGCAAACCATTGACGCTCGAGCTGCAGTGGATAGGTGTCCACCACCAATCCATGGGAGTCCTGCCCGTTGGGCCCGCCGTGAATCCACAGGATGGTGGGATACAGCCGGCCGGCCTGATAGTCGGCCGGCTTCACGATCATTCCGTGGATGGTGGTGCCGTCGCGGCTCGGAAAGGAAATATCCTCCACCGCTCCGAGCGACAGCTGCGCGAGCACGGCGTCGTTGTGCGCGGTGAGCTTGCGCAGACCGCCGTTCTCGAGAGCCTGGACCTCGGGCATCGTGCTGTCGGTGGAGGCGACCACCGCGACATGGCCTCCCCCGGCGCAGAGACTCGTCGCCGACAGCTTGCCGCCGACCCGCCGCTGCATTTGTCCCGTATCGAGCCGCACCGTGACCGGAATCTCGGAGCCGTCGTCCTCCAGGATGAGATTCACGGCGTCACCCTCCGCCGACATCGCCGGATACGCCACCGCACGATCCAACCGCTCGGTGAGCACTCGCACCTTGCCGTCGGCCACGGCGATCACGTTCAGCCGATCCTGAATGTAGGCATTGAGCCGCGGCTCGAGCCCCGAGGTGTAGACGAGCCGCGTGCCATCCGGAGTCCATGCAAGCGCCGGCTTGTTCGGGGCAAAGAACTCCGTGAGCTTGCGCGGCGTGTTCGGTGATCCCACATCGAGGAGATACAGCGCGAGTTTTCCGGTTCGGTCCGGATCCGAGTCGCGCGTGCTGAAGAACGCCACGGTCTTGCCGTCCGGGGAATAGACCGGCAGCGTGTCGTCGACGCGACGGTCCGCCGTGAGCGGCGCGAGCTGCCGGGTCGCCACGTCCACGAGGTAGAGCTGCTTGCGCTCGGTGGCGGTCAGGTAGCCTGTCCGGTCTTCCTTGAAGCGCAGCCGGTCGATGACGATCGGCGGCGGCGTCTTGGCGCTGCCCTCGTCCCCCGCCTTGGAGACCACCAGAGCATGGCCATCCGGCGACCAGTCATAATCGGCGATCTCGCCGCTCACGCCGGTAACCGCCTGAGGTTCCCCTCCGCGCAGGTCGAGCAGATAAATCTGAGGTTTGGAATCGCCTGCGCGCGCCGCCATGAAGGAAAGATATCGGCCGTCCGGACTGAATTTCGGATTCGACGCCGATTCCGCGGGCTCCGTCAGCCGACGGTCGTGCTGGCCGTCGAAGCCGACCATCCAAATGGCGGTCTTGCGCTCATCGGAGTCCAGATCGGACTGCTCGACCGTGTAGGCGATCTCGCGCCCGTCGCGCGAACACACCACGCCATCGACCGCTGCCAGCCGGTCGAACGTCCTCGACCTCGAGCGCGCGCTTGGGCGCGGCCGCGGCAGCCACCGCGCACAAGGTGACGGCGGCGGTCGCCGCGATGACGCGCTTCAACCGGCCAAAACGGCGACCATAGGGGTTCATCGGGCATTACTCGTTTATTATTCCCGTACATAGGATATCACCGCAGGGGAATCACGATGTTCAATCAGTTACTGACGCCGGTTGGCGGCGGTTTGATCCCGTCCTTCCTGGTGGCTGCCCTGCCCATCGCAACCGTGCTGATCGCGCTCGGCATATTGCGGCGGCCCGCCTGGCAAGCCTCGCTCGCGGGTCTGGCGGTGGGGTTCCTCATCGCGATCGGCTTTTGGAAATTCCCGGTCAGCCTCGCGCTCGACAGCATCGCCGCGGGGGCCGTGTTCGCGCTGTGGCCCGTGATGTGGATCGTCTTCGCCGCGCTCCTGCTCTACAACATTGCGGTGATCTCGGGCCGGTTCGATGCGTTTCGGGATTGGCTGCTGCTGCATCTTCCGAACGACCGGCGCGTCGTGCTCGTGGTGATCGGCTTCTGCTTCGGCTGCCTGCTGGAGGGCATTTCAGGATTCGGAACACCGGTGGCCATCACCAGCGCGCTGTTGATTCTCATCGGCATGCCGGCGCTCGAGGCGCTGACCTTCACGCTCATCTTCAACACCGCACCGGTTGCTTTCGGGGCGTTGGGCACGCCGATCACCGTGCTCGGACAGGTGACGGATCTGCCCGCGGTAAAGTTGGGCGCGATGGTCGGACGGCAGCTTCCCTTCATCGCCGCCATCCTGCCGTTCTACGTGATGAGCATGTATGGGGGCTTGCGCTCGGTGCGCGCGGTGTGGCCGCTGCTGCTGGTCGCCGGCTTGAGCTTCGCGCTCGCGCAATTCGTCTCGTCGAATTATCTCGACTATTCGCTCACCGACGTGCTCGCGGCGCTCGTGTCGCTGGTGGTGACGCTCGGCTTTCTGAAGGTCTGGACGCCGGCCGTGGATCCCGCGTTCGCCGTCCATCGGCCCGCGGTGAGCGGCGCCTCGCAATCCGTCCCGGGCTGGCAGGGCTGGATCCCCTGGGTGGTGGTCTCGGTGGTGGTGATCGTATGGACGCACCTCAAGGTCGCCAACGTCGGGCAGCAGACCATCCACTGGCCCGGGTTGCACAACACCGTGTTCATCACGCTCTACAAGAAACCCTACGCGGCCAACTGGGCCTTCCAGCCCCTCGGCACCGGAACGGCGATCCTCCTGGCGTGCATCATCACGGCCGCGTGGGTGGGCGTGGGCCCCCGCCGCTTCTTCGGCGCGGTCGCGAGCACCTGGCGCCAGAGCCGATTCGCGATCCTCACCGTCGCGTTGATCGTCGGCCTGGCTTATTTGATGAACTACTCCGGAATGAACTACACCCTCGGCCTCGGCGTCGCCTCGGCGGGCGTCTTCTTCCCGATGCTGTCCGCATTCCTCGGATGGGTCGCCGTGTTCCTCTCCGGCAGCGACACGTCCGGCAACGCGCTGTTCGGCAAGCTCCAGGTGGTCGCGGCGGGACAGCTCGGTTTGAATCCGGTGCTCATCGCGGCGACCAATTCATCAGGGGGCGTGATGGGGAAAATGATCTCGCCGCAAAACATCGCCACCGGCATTTCGGTCACCGGCCTGCGCGGCCAGGAAGGTCGCGTGCTCGCACGCACCTTCGTTCACAGCATCGTGCTCACCCTGCTTCTCGGGCTGATCGTCGTCATCCAGCAATACGTCGCGCAGTGGATGATCCCGTGACCCGGGAGAGTTCGGCGGCGGCCGGACCCGAGCCGCTGCCGCCGGATACCGTTGCGGCATTGGAGCGGCGCCTGCGGCGCGAGACCCGCGGGGAGGCGCAGTTCGACGCGTCCGCCCGCGGGCGCTATGCGACCGATGCGTCGATCTACCAGATCATGCCGGCGGGCGTATTCGTCCCGGCCGACGATGCCGATGTCGGTGCGGCGCTCGATATCGCGCGTGACTTGCGCGTACCCGTGATCCCGCGCGGCGCCGGCACGAGCCAGTGCGGTCAGACCATCGGCGCCGGGCTGGTGATCGACGGCAGCAAGCACATGAGGCGCGTGCTCGACATCGACGCGGCGAATCGGACCGCCGTCGTCGAGCCGGGATTGGTGCTGGATCATTTGAACGCGCGCCTCGCTCCGCTGGGTCTGTGGTTTCCGGTTGACGTGTCGACCGGCGCGCAAGCCACGTTGGGCGGCATGGCGGGCAACAACTCCTGCGGCTCGCGCTCCATCGCCCATGGCAACATGGTGCACAATGTGCTCGGCGTCGGCGCCTGGCTCGCCGACGGCACCCGCGCCGATTTCGGCCCGCTCGCCAAGCTCACGGGGCGCGCCGCGGCGCTCGCCGATTTCGTGCGGCGATTGGCGGAGCGTCACCGGCGCGAGATCGTCGAGCGCTGGCCCAAGGTGATGCGCCGCGTGGGCGGATACAACCTCGACATCTTCGACAATCAGAGCGAGCGCCCGTACACCGTCGATGGTCAGGTCAATCTGGCCCACCTGCTGATCGGCTCCGAGGGCAGCCTCGCATACACCCGGACGCTCACCTTGAAACTCGCGCCGCGGCCGCCGCACCGGGTCTTGGGCGTGGTCAACTTCCCGAGCTTTCGCCGCTCGATGGAGGCCGCCCAGCACCTAGTCGAGCTCGGCCCCTCCGCCGTCGAGCTGGTCGATCGGATCATGATCGATCTGGGCCTCGAGAACCCGAGCTATCGGCCGAACCTCGAGGCGGCCTTGATTGGGAGGCCCGCAGCCATTCTGCTGGTCGAGTTCAGCGGCGAGGATCTTGCCGCCCTGCGCTCGAAACTCGGCCTGCTGGTCGAGCGGATGGCCGACCTCGGGCTTGCGGGAAGCGTGGTCAGTCTCGCCGATCCGAACGCGCAAAAAAACCTCTGGGAGGTGCGCAAAGCCGGCCTCAACATCATGATGAGCCTGAAGGGTGACGGCAAGCCGGTGAGCTTCATCGAGGATTGCGCGGTACCGCTCGAGCACCTCGCCGACTATACCGACGCGCTCACCGAGATCTTCGCACGGCACGGCACCCATGGAACCTGGTATGCGCACGCCTCGGTGGGAACGTTGCACGTGCGCCCGATTCTCGACATGCGCCGGGACGGCCCCGAGGGCGGCGCGCAGCGCATGCGCGCCATCGCCGAGGAGGCCGCGGCGCTGGTGCGTCGATTTCGAGGCGCCTACAGCGGCGAGCACGGCGACGGCATCTGCCGGGGCGAATGGATCCGGTGGCAGTTCGGCGATGCGCTGGACCGGGCGTTTCGCGAGATCAAGCGCGAGCTCGATCCGCGGGGGCTTTTCAACCCGGGCAAGATCATCGACCCGCCGCGCATGGACGACGGGACGCTGTTTCGATTCGCGCCACCGTCGGCCGCCAATCCCTACCGAACGATCACTCTCGAGCCCGTGCTCGATTGGTCGGCGTGGGACGTGCAGAACGACCCTCTCACCGAGAAGGTCACCGCACCCGGAACGGGCGGCGACACCACCCGCGGCTTCGCAAAGGCCGTCGAAATGTGCAACAACAACGGGCACTGCCGTCAATTCGATGCCGGCACGATGTGCCCGAGCTACCGGGTGACGCGCGACGAGCAGCATCTCACGCGTGGGCGCGCCAATACGCTGCGCCTGGCGTTGTCGGGGAAACTGGGCCCGGACGCGCTCACCGGCGACGCCGTGCACGAAGCTATGGCGCTCTGCGTCGGTTGCAAGGGATGCAAGCGCGAATGTCCCACGGGCATCGACATGGCGCGGATGAAGATCGAGTTCCTGGCGCATTACAAGGCGCGTCATGGCTATTCACTCAAGGACCGGCTGATCGCGCGGCTGCCCGATTATTCGGCCCTGGCGAGCCGCTGGCCGTGGATCGCGAACCTGCGCGAGACGCTCCCCGGCGCGCGCCGCCTCGGCGAGCGCCTGATGGGAATCTCGGCCCAGCGCTCGTTGCCGCGCTGGCGCAGGGACACCTTCTGGCGCGATCCCGGCGCGGGCGACTGGGCGAGTCGTGAGGCTGTTCTCGAGGCGGCCTCGTCGGGAGCCAAGGCCGTGGTGTTGTTCGTGGACACCTTCAATGGGACCTTCGAGCGCGAGAACGCCATGGCCGCCGCGCGCGTGTTGCGCTACGCCGGCTATCGTGTGCACGCACTGAACAAGCGCCGCGAGGCAGGCCCCGCGGGGCACTTTTGCTGCGGACGGACGTTCCTAGCGGTCGGCATGGTCGAGCGCGCCCGCGACAAGGCCCGCGAGTTGATCGACGCACTCGATGAGTTCGCGCGCCTCGGCATGGCCATCGTCGGGCTGGAGCCTTCCTGCCTGTTGACCCTGCGCGACGAGACGCTCGTCATGGGCTTCGGGGAGAGCGCCCAACGCATCGCCTCCCAGTCGATGCTGTTCGAAGAATTCATCGCTCGCGAGCTGCGCGCGGGCCGGTTCTCGGCGCGCTTCAAGCCCGCCGGACGCCCCGTACTGGTACACGGCCACTGCCACCAGAAGGCGTTCGCGGCGGTGAATCCCATTCTGGAGGTTCTCGAGCTCATTCCGGATTCCAAACCCCGGCTGATCGAAAGCTCGTGCTGCGGCATGGCCGGCAGCTTCGGCTTGGAGGCGGCCCATCATGATGTCTCGATGCAGATGGCGGAGCTCACCCTCTTACCTGCCCTGCGCGCCGCGCCCGATGCGATCGTGGTGGCCGATGGCACCAGCTGCCGACATCAGATTGCGGACGGTGCGCAGCGCGCCGCGATTCACGCGGCGAGGCTGCTCGATGAGCAGTTAATAAATTAACTTATTAATATAACTTCAATAAGTTAGGAAATATAAATAATCTAAATTCTATTTCTATCGACCGGCGCACCTCAGGCGAGCTCAGCTCGATTTTCGAAACACCTCGATCACGCTGGAGATGGCTCGCTCGTTGAGCGGCGCCATGAGATGAGCGCCGCTCACGCCCGGTATCTCTGCATACTCCTTGAGCAGATCCACGCAGAGCGCGCGGCCCTCGGCCTGCGGATCGGAGGCCCGCTCGAGCCGCTCGATCATCCATTCCGGAATGATCGATCCAAACAAATGCTGCTTGATCCAGCGCGCGGATTTCGCCGAGGCCAACGGTGCGACGCCGATCAGCAGCGGTATGCGGTCCCCGACGCCGCTTTCGCGCAGTCTTGCGACGTAGCGCCGCAGAATCGGCGCGTCCATGCAGAACTGCGTCTGCGCGAACTGCGCCCCGGCCTCGAGCTTCTTGGTCAAGCCGACCGGCCTCCAGTCCGGCGCAGGATCCACGGGGGAGTCCGCAACACCGATGAAAAAATCGGCGGACCCGCCCACCTTGCGGCCGTAAGGCAGCTCCCCACGATCGCGGATGCCGGCAGCCGTCGCGGCCAGCGCCGCCGTATCGAGATCGAAGACCGGTTTGGCGTCCGGCTGATCTCCGGCGCGGGGATCGTCCCCCTTGAGCAGCAGAAGATTGGTAATGCCGAGCGCGGCGGCGCCGAGCAGCTGGCTCTGCAAGGCGATGCGATTTCGGTCGCGGCAGGTCACCTGCAGGATGGGCTCCAGACCCTCCTTCAACAGCGCAAGCGCGGCCACCATGGAGTCGAGGTGCGGCCGGGCGCCTGCCCCGTCGGTGACGTTGACGGCATCCGCCAGTCCTTTAAGGGGCGCGGCTTTCGCCAGCAACTCGGCCAGATCGCTGGATACCGGCGGAGTGATCTCGGCGGTGAGTGCGAATTTCTTGGCCGCCAACAGCGCGCGCAGACGGCTCCGAGCGGGCGAAGCATCCCTGGGTTGATTCAAGCAGCGTCCTTCGAATCCGTGCACCTGCGGATTCCATTTGCTAATGTCGGGCCGGGCTCCAGGTGCGGAGCGGATCGGCGAATCGGGGGACCATCAATGGGGCTCAATACGTTCGTGGGAAACCTGTGCGCGGTCGCCCTCCTCGGCCCAGCCGCGCTATCTGCGAATCCAAGCCTAGCGCAAAACACGCAATCCGATGCCAACTGCGACACGGTTCCGCGAGCTCCCTTCTGCAGCGCCGTCCGCGGGGTCCGCGCCGAGGGCTGGCCCGCGCAGAGCCGTTCCGAGGTCATGGCGCCCCACGGCATGGTGGTCGCCAGTCAGCCGCTCGCGGTGCAGGCCGGCCTGCGAGTGCTCATGCAGGGCGGCAACGCGGTCGATGCGGCCGTGGCCACCGCCGCCACGTTGAGCGTGGTGGAACCGATGATGGTCGGGGTCGCCTCGGACCTGTTCGCGATGGTCTACGTTGCGAAGGAGCACAAGGTGTATGTGCTGAACGCGAGCGGCACCGCGCCGACCGGCGCGACCGTGGAGCGGTTCAACCGGCTCGGCTATCGCTGGGATCCCCATAACTGGGGCCCGACCTCCGGCATGCCGGTGAACGGCATCCTGGCCGTGACCGTTCCGGGAAGCCTCTGGGGATGGGAGGCGCTCGAGCGGCGTTTCGGCAAGCTCGCCTTCAAAGAAGTGCTCGAGCCTGCCGCGCTCTATGCCGAGGGCGGGTTCCCGATATCGGAGCGCATCGCGAGCGACTGGGTGTTGCCCAAAGCGCTGCCGCTCAAGGGATGCTGCACCGATCTCGATCCGGATTCGATCAAGACGTGGTATCTGAGCGGCCGGCCGCCGAAGCCGGGTGAATGGTTCAAGAACCCCGATCTCGCCCGCACGCTGCGGCTGCTCGAGGCGCATGGAGCGGATGAGTTCTACCGCGGGGAGATCGCCAGGGCGATCGTCGCGAAGTCCAAGCAGCTCGGCGGCACCCTAACGCTCGAGGATCTGGCCGGCTATCATGGCGAGTGGGTGGAGCCCGCCCGATCGCACTATCATGGACATGAAATTCTCGAGCTGCCGCCGCCCTCACAAGCTTGGGCCGCTCAGGAGATCTTGAACATCCTGGCAGAGTGCGTGCCGCGCTGGACACCGGGTGAGACTCTCGCCTCCCTGGGACCCGCGAACGCGCAATACTGGCACCTGTTCGTCGAAGCCAAGAAGCTCGCGTTCGCCGATCTGTTGCGCTACAACGGCGACCCGGACTTCGTCCCGGTGCCGCTCGACCTGCTGCTCTCCGAGTCGCATGCGGCATCGCTGTGCAGCCGGGTCGATCCGCTTCGCGCGTCCACTCCGGGTCCGCCGAGCAACGTCAAGATGCCCGGCGACACCGTGGTGCTGTCGACAGCCGACAGCGAAGGCAACATGGTGTCCTGGGTCAACAGCAATTTCTACGAGTTCGGCTCGGGCATCACCGTCCCGGGCTACGGGTTCGTGCTGCACAACCGCGGCGCCCTGTTCACGCTCGATCCGCACAGTCCAAACGCCATCGCTCCCCACAAGCGGCCGTTCAACACCCTGTCGGCGGGGTTCGTCCTGCGCGAGGATGGCACGCCGAGGATGACGGTGACGCTGATGGGCGGGGACATGCAGGCACAGGGCCACGCGCAACTGCTGGTCGACGTGCTCGACCTGAAGGCCAACGTGCAGGCGGCGGCCGATTTGGCGCGCTTTCGGCACAGTCAGATATCCAACGAGCTCGACCTCGAGACTCCGCTCTACGATCTTCTGGGCTCGCAGCTCGCGGCCATGGGGCATCACGTCAAAGCCGTGAACGGCGCGGACATGGGCGGCGTTCAGGTGATCGAAGCCGTGGACGGCTACTATCGCGGCGGGTCCGATTTCCGCAAGGACGGCGAGGCGGCCGGGTGGTGAGGGCGCGCATCGCCGGCATCGCCGTCGCTCTCGCCGCGTGGCTCGGATTGGGGCTGCAGCTCGTCCTCTCGATCCGACTGACCTATCGTTCGGACAACCCCTCGGTGGCCGGTGCGCTGATCATGTACTTCGGCTACTTCACCATTCTCACCAACCTGTTCGTGGCCCTGGTCAGCACCGCGCAGGTAGCCGGCGGCGGCCCAGGGGCGAAGACGCTGGCCCAGCGCACGTTGGCGGGATGCGCCACGACTTCCATCGTGTTCGTGTGCGCGTCCTATCACTTCCTGCTGAGGGAAGTCTGGTCGCCGCAGGGACTGCAAAAGCTCGCCGACATCGACCTTCACTACGCGGTGCCCCTGCTCGCGCTGCTGCACTGGACACTGTCCCCGGGACCTCCCCTTCGCGCAAGCGCTCCGCTGATTTGGTGCGCCTACCCAGCCGCCTACTTCGCCTATGCCCTGATCCGCGGAGCCTGGCTGCAGAGCTATCCCTACCCGTTCATCGACGTGTCCGTGCTCGGCTATCCCCGAGTGGCGATCAATTCGCTGATTCTGCTCGCGGCCTTCGTCGCGTTCGGCTACTTCGTCTGGGGCATCAGCCGGATGCGGCGCCAGCCCCCGGGCGCAACCGGTTAAGGGCTCGTGGAAAGACTCGCCTGCACCTGCCGTCGAAATTCGAGGGGATCGGAGATCGTGCGAAACGATTCCTTCGTGCCACCGACGCCCGACACGGTGATCGTGCCATAGCCGAGGATGCGCCCCAGCACGGTCTGATCAACACCGATTCCCTCCACTTTCTGCAGCAGCAGCTCGAGCGAGTGCCGGCGTATGAGGCCCACCTTGATCAGGACGCGCTTATTGGTGATCGCGAACTCCGAGCTGGCCGACCGGATCCACGGCGGGATGAAGAGCACCACGCCGATGGCCGCGACGACCCCCGCGGCGATCCAGCCACCGCCGCCGAGACCCACCAGGATGGCGACCACGAAAATGCAATCCGGAAGGAAATAGATGATGCGGTTGAGCCTTGCCCGATAGGTGATTTGCTCGTTCGGCAGGAGATTGCGTTCCACGTAACTCATCGGTGCTCCCATACCAGCGGTTTCGATCCGCGACTGCCAGGTGTATAACGCGCTTAGATTACCGCGAACTCGAGGTTTCGCGTGAGGAGCGACGGCATGGGCAAGCGAATCAATCTTCAAGAGGTGCCCCAAGTGAGGGGCTCGGGATACCCCGCGCCGTTCGACCGCGCCTGCGCGGATCGCATACGCCAGCGACTCGGCGATGCGGCGGGATTGTCCGATTTCGGAGTGAATCTCATGCGGCTCGCGCCCGGCGCGTGGTCCAGCCAGCGGCATTGGCATTCGGCGGAAGATGAGTTCGTGTACCTTCTCGAGGGCGAGCTGGTGCTGGTCACCGACGCGGGCGAGGAGATTCTTCGTCCCGGCGATTGCGCCGGCTTCAAAGCCGGCGTTCGAGACGGCCATCACCTGCAGAATCGAACCGATCGGGACGCCGTGGTTCTGGAGGTCGGCTCGCGCAAAATCGAAGACGACGAGGGTGACTACCCGGATATCGATATGCGCTTCCTCAAGGACGACGGCGGGTACGTGCACAAGGACGGCACGCCCTACCCGCGCCGCTAGCGCACCGTCGGGAGCGTCCGCACCCGCGATGAGCCGGAAGAAGCCGATCGCCGATTTGTTCTTTCCATTGAGCGCGAAGAGCGCCGGGCGTGGCGCGCATCCGACCGGCGAGAACAATCCGGCGCTGCAGGCCATCTGGGACGTGGTCTGCCGGATCCCGCAGGGACAGGTCTGCACCTACGGTGGCGTGGCTCGGGCAGCCGGGTTGCCGGGACGCGCGCGCCAGGCAGGTTTTGCGTTGAGAGTGGCTCCGGAGGGCATAAATCTTCCGTGGCACCGGGTCGTCGGCGCCGGCGGCCGGATCGTGTTCCCGAAAACATCCCGCCACTACCGCGAGCAATCCCGTCGCCTGAGGGCGGAAGGCGTCGCGGTCCGCGCGGGCCGCGTAAAGGCGTCTGCCGTGATGGAGGTGGGCGAGTGGTTGTGACCCTTCTCGCGACCCTTCAATCACCACCGGCCGGCTTGCGCCGGCTCAAAAATGCATCGATTGCCGTGCCGGCATCCGCTTCCATCATGTTTCGAGCCATGACCTCGCCCGCCAACGCATAGGCGTCTGCCAATGGCAGGCTCTGTTGACGGTAGAACAACGCTTTTCCGTGGCGGATCGCCGAGGGACTCTTGGCCGCGATCTCAGCCGCTTTGCTGGCGCTTGCCGCCTCCAGCTGAGCGGCGGGAACCACCTCGTTGATGAGACCCCAATCGAGCGCGGTGGCCGCGTCGATGAATTTTCCGGTGACCAAGAGGTCGAACGCCCGCTTCGTGGAGACATTGCGCGACAACGCGACGGCCGGGGTCGAACAGAACAATCCGACGTTGATCCCCGACACGGCGAATCGTGCATCCTCCGACGCGATGGCCAAATCACAGCTTCCCACCAGCTGGCAGCCCGCCGCGGTCGCAATGCCCTGCACTTGGGCGATGACCGGTACCGGAAGGGCGCGGATACTTTGCATCACCCGGCTGCAGCGGGCGAACAATGACTGGTAGTATTCGAGAGTCGGTGCCCGGCGCATCTCCTCGAGATCGTGACCCGCGCAGAATGCCCGGCCGGTTGCCGCCAGGATCACGCAGCGTAAGTCCGGGGCGCTTGACAGCTCGTCGAGCTGCCCTTGCAACGCCTCGAGCACCGACTCGGAGAGCGCGTTCAGCTGTTGCGGCCGATTGAGCTGCAGGGTGGCAATTCCGGCGCGCATGTCGGCCACCAGGGAGGGGGAGTCGCACTTCATGACCCGAGGGTACTCCAGAAAGCCCCTCCCCGCGCATCCCTGTCGTGGTGTGCGCAAGATCTCGAATTTTCGGCACCTGCAGGATTGCGTACAGGCGGGATCGCGTGTCGCGTTCCTCGTTTTCGCCATTTCGCCCGTGAGCCCTCTCACAGTTCTTCCGGGCCGGCCGAACTTGTCAGCTTCGCGCAAGGTGGGACCACTAGCATCGGCCTCGTGATCACCAAAATATCCATGGATGGGGCATCCAGTCTCCCTGTAGGGGAAGGCGAGATGATTTGCAGGCGCGCCGCCGGCTTCACGCTGCTGGAACTGCTCATCACCATCAGCATTGCGGCGATATTGCTTACGATCGCGATCCCGTCGTTCCGCTACGTCACAAATTCCAACCGCATCGCCGGCGAAGTGAACGGTCTGCTCGGCGATCTGCAGTTTGCGCGCGCCGAGGCGGTCAAGGAAGGACGCACCGTCACGGTCTGCATATCCAGCGACGGCCTTACCTGCACGGGATCGACCGCCTGGCAGGGCGGCTGGATCGTGTTTTCCGATCCAACCGATGTGGGTGTCGTGGACCCCGGCGAGACCATCCTGCGGATGCAAAAGCCGTTCTCGAGCACCGATAGCTTCAACGCATCGAACGGCGTTTCCATCATCACCTTCAACCGCGAGGGCTACGCGGTCGGCATCGCCAACGGCACGTTGATCTCGCTGCACGATATCACCAACACCACCGCCTGGACCCGCTGCTTGTCCGTCAATTTGAGCGGCGAGATGGCGACGGAGATTTACGACGGAGTGACCTGCACATGAGGCCGGATAACGCATCGAGCGGCGGATCCTCCACGGGCATGCGGGCGCGCGGCTTCACGCTGCTCGAGGTGATGGTGGCACTGGTCGTCACCTCGATCGGCCTGCTCGGCATAGCCAAACTCCAGGCACTCGCCTACGCGAGCACGGGGTCGGCGAGCATGCGCTCGCTGGTGGCGTTGCAAGTCGCGGGCCTTGCCGCGAGCATGCACGCCGATCGCGGCTATTGGTCGGGGAACTTCGTGGCGACCCCGCTCACCATCACGGGGACGACCATCAGCGACGCCACACTGGCGAATACCGCCACCACGGCCAACTATTGCGTGCTCGGATCCGGCAATACACCCTGCGGTACTGCGAACCTTGGCGATCCCACGCTCGCGGCCTTCGATCTGCATACGTATGCGGCTGCGCTCAACGGGATGCTCGGCAATTCGAATCCGATTACCACGATCATCTGTACCACCAGCGCAGTCACCGCGACCGTGAGTTGTACGATCCAGGTCACCTGGAACGAAAAGGCCGTCTCCGTCAATTCACAGAGCCTCCAGAACACCAACCAGGCGACGTTCGCGCCGACTTACACGCTGTACGTGGAGCCTTGAGCGTATGAGCACCGCAAATTCCGGATTTCGAACTCCGCGCTACGTCCGGGGATTCACGCTGATCGAGATTTTGATCGCTCTGCTGATCGGGATTTTTCTGCTGGGCGCGCTGCTCACCATCGTGCAGGCGAATCGAACCGTGTTCGGCAATCAGAACAAGCTCTCGCAACTCCAGGACAGCGAGCGCATGGCGATGACGATGATGTCGGATGTCGTCCAGTCCACGGGTTACTTCCCCGATCCCACCACCAATACGCTGACCTCGTCACTCGGCGCAGCGCCGCCTTTTGCGACCGGCCAGGCGATTTGGGGCGCCTCCGGCGGCGCGCCCCCCGGCGATCAGATCTCGGTTCGCTACATGACTGCCCCGGGCGACGGCATCCTGAACTGCAGCGGGCAATCGAATCCCGTGGGCGGCGTGAACACCGTGTATGTCAACTCTTTTCAGGTCGTCGGCAACCAACTCGTATGCACCATGAACGGCATACCGTATAACTTGGTGAGCGGCATCACCAGCTTGACCGTGCTGTACGGTGTCAAAGCGAATGCGGCGGCCACCGGGAACAACACCGACACCTACATGAGCGCGGCCCAGGTCACGGGCTTGAATCTGTGGGGCAGCGTGATCTCCGCACTCGTGCAGATGACATTCACCAACCCGATGTACGTCGCGAGTCAACCGACCAACAACGTCAACCAGCCGACCGTCAGCCTGCAGCGTGTGATCGGCGTCATGAATCAATCCGGGCCGATCCAATGAAGAATTCCAACGACATCCACAGGGCGCAACGCGGCATGGTGCTGGTCTCGAGCCTGCTGCTGTTGATAGTCGTCACGATCATCGCACTCAGCATGTTCCGCAGCTTCGGCATGCAGGAGAAGATCGCCGGCAACATGCGCGAGAAACAGCGCGCCCTGTCGGCGGCGGTGTCCGCGCAGCAATTCGCCGAGAATTGGCTGATGAACAGCGCCGCCCAGGCGCCGGTCGCGTGCGTCGCCGGGCTGCTCAATGGGACCGTCGGCCAGGGCCAGATCTGCAATACGGCGACCGCGCTGAAGAGCGTGGTACCCAATGGAGACGTGACCACGGTCCCATGGACCATCGGCGGCGCGCCGGTCGGCGTGACCTTCCAGCCCTCCGGCATGTTGCAAAGCGCCACGCCATCGGTGAGCGCCGCGAACCTTGCAAATCCCACGTACTACGGCTTACCGGCGTATTACATCTCCGATATGGGTCCGTCGGCCGACCCGACCATCCCCGGCGAAATCTATCAGGTCGACGCGTACGGCTACGGCGGCACCTCCACAACGGTGGCGGAGGTCGAAAGCACCTACGCTGTCTACACCACCTCGAACAGCCCCACGATATGAAGGACGGCAAGACCATGAGTACTAAACGCGGCTGGCTGGCTCTCGTCAGCCTCCTGCTGATCTCGCTGCTTGCAGCCGGCCCGAGCCCGGCCCAAGAATCGACCTTCGGCAGTGAAGACTTCACCACCTCGACGACCGTCAACAACTGGTACTACTTCGGCGGCGCGTGCTTGACCGCGGGGACGTCGGCTCCCGGCTCGAATCCCGGCCTGATACCCGGCTGCACCTCCGTGCTGGGGAGTTATTACAATCTCGCGGCGAACGCCGATCCGTACATGATGGGCGGCAACAACGGCTACTTGGGATCGAGCACGGCGCCCGCGAATGTCGCCGGGCAGGTGGCGGATCCCGTGGTCACGAACGCGGACGGCAGCGTCACGGGGTACGGCGCGCTGCGCTTCACCAATGGCTCCATGAACATCTCGGGCTCCGAGAAGTACGGCCACAATGAGCGGGGCGCGATTCTGTCGTCCAGCACATTCCCCACGAACCAGGGGTTTCAGGTGACCTTCAAGACAGTCACCTACCATGGCGATTCGGGCCATGGGTCGGGGACCTTTGCGGCCTCGTACGCAGACGGCGCGGACGGCATAAGCTTCTTCCTGCAGGACGGCAAGCAGGCGGCCGGCCTCGGAGCCTGGGGCGGCAGTCTCGCGTACGCGTGCTCGAACTCCAACACGCCGCACGACGGCCTGGTCGGTGGCTATCTCGGCCTGGGGATCGACGAGTACGGCAACTTCTTGAACGGCACTTACCTGGTGTCGGGCTACACCGGCACCAACGTCGCGGGCGGCGACAACTCGGCCTACGGCTATGGCTACAGGCCCGGCCGCATCGGGCTGCGCGGCGCGGGAAACGTCGCATGGTCCTCGCTCACGGCGGCGTACGGCAACAACCCGAACAATGGGGCCGCGCCCTACTATCCGGTCTCGCTCGCGACCTCCTGCACCATTGCGGGCGGCACCTACAGCGCCGCCACCGGCAATTGCATCCACATCTGCTCTACCAGCGGATCGTTCTTCGACTCGACCACCGGCTTGTGCAACAATGCATGCCCCACCAACAACACCTACGATTCCACAACCAATACCTGCAACAGTTGTGCGAGCGTGAACGGCACCTACAATCCCACCACGCAGATGTGCACGAACACCAACAAGTGCGCAACGGGTTCGACTTATTATGCCGGTACCGCCATGTGCAATTCCTGCCCTGCGGCGGGCTACGCAACCGGCACCTACAATTCCACCACCGGAACGTGCAACAATAGTTGTCCCACCGGCTACACACTCACGGGCACGACCTGCTATCCGACCGGATCCGTCTACAGCTCGGGATACTACTGTCCGAGCGGCAACACGATAGCGAACAATTCGGGCAGCTACGTCTGCTACACCTCGGGCCTGTCCTACAGTGCGGGCTATTACTGTCCGAGCGGCTCCACGATCGCCCTGAATGCCGGTGTCTACGGCTGCTATCCCACGGGCCTTCCGTACAGCGCGGGACACTACTGTCCGAGCGGAAACACCATCACCTCGAATTCCGGCAACTACGTCTGCTATCCGTCCTCGGGCGTCACCTACAGCGCGGGTTATTACTGCTCGTCCAGCCAAACCATGAGCGGTACGGACTGCTATCCGAGCGGCTATTCTCACAGCGCGACTTATTATTGCCCTTCTGGGCAGACCATCAACAACACCACCAACGGCACGCTTTGTTATCCGAATAGCGACTCCGTCAACACGACCACCAACAAATACTGTCCCTCCGGTCAGACCATCAACACGGCCGGGACGGCCTGCTACCCGAGCGGCGACTCCGTCAACACGACCACCAACAAATACTGTCCCTCCGGTCAGACCATCAACACGGCCGGGACGGCCTGCTACCCGAACGGCGACTCCGTCAACACGACGACCAACGACTACTGCCCTTCGGGCCAGACCATCAACACGGCCGGGACGGCGTGCTATCCGAACAGCGACTCCCACAGCGCGACTTATTATTGCGTTTCGGGCCAGACCATCAACAACACCACCAGCGGCACGCTCTGCTATCCCAACGGCGACGCCACCAGCGGAACCAGCTACTGCCCGGCCGGGGACATCGTAAGCTCGTCGCATTGCTGTCCTTCCGGGACCACTTACACCGGCCCCAACTGCTCCGACGGCAGCACCCCCGGTGCCCTGAACGCGATGAGCGCCGCCACCTCGATGCCCGCCGCCACCGCGATGAGCGCCGCCACCGCGATGCCCGCCGCCACCGCGATGAGCGCCGCCACCGCGATGCCCGCCGCCACCGCCGCGCCAGCGGCCACCGCCGACAGCGCAGCCGCGGTCGCCGGCCCGGCCACCGCGGTGAGCGCCGCGCAAACCGTGACGCCGGTCCAAACGCCAACGCAGATCACCACCCCGACCGAGACCGCGCCCTCGACTTACGCATCCGGCACGGGCAATGTCGACGCACAGTACGCCGTGCAGAACACGTGCAGCACTGGCAACCTTTACAATTACAGCACGGTGAGCGCGCCCAGCCCGGCGGGAACGGCCACGCTCACCAATCCGGCGAATACCGCGGGTATCTTGGACTATGCGCCCATTCTCAACGCCTACAAGGAGCTCAGCAGCTTTAAGATCGCCAACGAGAGCGCGATGACGCGCGGCGCTGCGACGCCGATTTTCTACAATCTGAAAATCACCCAGGGCGGCTTGCTCAGCTTCTCCTATAGCGTGGGCGGCGGCGCTTACTCCTATCTCATCAGCAACCAATCCATCACGGCCTCGAATGGCCCCTTGCCGACGAGCTTTCGTGTTGGGTTCGCCGGATCGGACGGCGGCGCCAGCAACATTCACGAGATCATGTGCTTCAAGGCCACGACCTACAAACAGTCAGGCAGCTCCGCCACCGCCAACGTCAAGCAAGCACCGGTCGAGACGGGCACGCAAGCCTACTTCGCCTCCTACAACCCGAGCGACTGGACCGGCACCGTGACGGCAAACGCCTTGATCGACACGTCGGGCGTGGTCACCGTCAGCACCGCAGCGAACTGGGACGCTTCCTGCCTATTGACCTACGCGAGCACCCCCGCGGCCACCGGGGGCTGCAGCTCGACGGCATCGACCAACGGGTCGCCCGCGCCCATCAGCCGGGTGATGCTGACCTGGGATACGGTGAACAATGTCGGTATTCCCTTCGAATGGGGGAACCTCAACGCCGCGCAGCAGGCAGCGCTCGATTACGGAGACTCGTCACAGACCAGCAACCGCTTGAGCTACCTGCGCGGCGACCGTACCAACGAGATCGATTCGTCGGGCGCCGGTCTATACCGAGCCCGCGACGCCATTCTCGGCGACATCGTCGATTCGAGTCCCGTCTGGGTGGGACCGCCGAGCTCGCCGTACACCGCAATGTGGCAGGATCGCCTCTACGGCACGGCGATGCCCGAGAACACCGGCACGCAGAACTATGTGCAATTCAGCGCGACGGAACAGACGCGCCTGAACGTGGTCTACGTCGGCTCGGACGATGGCTTCCTGCACGGCTTCCGTGCCGGTAGCTTCAGCGCCACGGGCGCTTTCGTCGCCAACGCCACCACCCCCAACGACGGTAAGGAAGTGCTGGCCTACATGCCGGGGTCGATGCTCGCGAGTGCGGCGCTCGCCTCCGCCGGTGGGGGCTGCACCAACGACGCGACCACCCAGACGGTGGTGCAGGGTATCCATGGCGTGACACCAGCGGTCGGTGCCAACGCCGAATGCACGGAGCCGGTGCTCGACTACTCGCACCCTCAATATGGCCACAACTTCTTTGTCGACGCCACCCCGGGCACGGGCGACCTGTTCTACAACGGCACCTGGCATTCGTGGTTGGTCGGCGGGCTCGGCGTCGGCGGCCAGGCCATCTATGCGCTCGACATCACCAATCCCAGCTTCAGCGAGGGCGGCGCCTCGAGCACCGTCATCGGCGAGTGGAACTCCGGGTCGATCACTTGCGCCAACGTGCCTAACTGCGGCCAAAGCCTCGGCAACACCTTCGGCACACCGGTGATCCGCCGTCTGCACAGCGGCAACTGGGCGCTGATCTTCGGCAACGGCTTCGGCAGCCAAAGCGGCGACGCCGGCATCTTCATCATGTTGGTCGACCCGATCACGGGCAACCCATCGACGGTATACTATTTGACCGCCGGAAACGCGGGGGCGAACGGCATCGCCTATGTCACGCCCTTCGACGCGGACGGCGATCACGTCATGGACTACGTGTACGCCGGCGATCTTCACGGCAACCTGTGGCGCTTCGATCTGACCAGCAACAACCCCGCCTCCTGGGGTGTTCTCGGAACGCCGCTGTTCACCACGCAATTTCAGGGCACCTCGCTCGCCACCAATGCCGACACGCCCTCCGGCAACATACTGCTGTTCGCCTCGGTCAGCGGCGTCTCCGCCGGCCAGCTGGTGAGCGGCACGAACATTGCGTCGGGCACCTACGTGCAGAGCGTGGTCGGCACCACCGTGGTCCTGACCCAGAACGTCTCCGGTGACGTGCCGAGCGGCACCGGCATCGCCTTCGGCGGCAATCAGCCCATCACCGGCTCCGTGGGCCTCGTGTCCACGATCCTCACAGGGGGCGCGCCGCGCGTCCTGCTCGAATTCGGCACCGGGCAGCGCACGCAGATCACCAACCTGGCGCCGGTGCAGTACGCCAGCGGCGTTCAAACTCTGTACGGGGTGTGGGACTGGAATCTGTCCGGCTGGAACAGCCTCAATCCGGGCGCGCCGCACCAGGCGCTTGCGGCCACCACCGCGGCCACGGGCCTTGCCGCGCCGTATACCTTGAGCTACACGAACCTGGCGGCGCAAACCCTCACCGCCAACACCAATGGCACGGTCGACGGAACCAACGCCACGGTGTGCTGGCAGGGCAGCACCACCTGCAACGGCACCAACAACCAGTTCGGCTGGTATGAAAACCTCCCGAGCGCCAATGAGCAGGTCATTTACAATCCGGTGATCAACCAGGGCCTGTTCGAGGTCAATTCCACCGTGCCCGCGAACAACATCGCAACCTCCTGTCAGAGCAACTCGGACATCGGCTACACCTATAGGCTCTCGATCCTCAACGGTGGTGTATTCGCCAATGCATTCCCGAACTTCGTCAACCCGAACGGAACCGTCGTTAACGACCCCGGCGCGGCGGGCGCGCAGACCAATGCCACGGGCAGCGTCTATAACGTCATCACCTCGCAAGGCACTTCATACATCGTCTATCAGACAATTCCCGGCGTGCCGGGGACGCAGAATGCGCCGAATCCCTCCATCACCAAATCGAAGCGCTTGACCTGGATCGAACAGCGATGACACATCCGCAGAGGTTCCGCATGATGAAGCCCAAGGCGCTGGCGAAAAGGACATCGAGCCGCGGCTTTTCGCTGATCGAGCTCATGATCACGATCGCGATCGTTGCAATCCTGGCGAGCATCGCGGCGGCGGCGTATACCAGCCAGGTACAGAAATCGCGGCGCACCGACGCGCGCAGCGCGCTCCTGGATCTGGCCGGGCGGGAGGAGAAGCTCTTCAGCACCTCCAATGCCTACAGCGCTCTGCCGTCGGATCTCGGGTACGGGGCAGGCGGATGGCCCATCACGGTGGGCAGCGGTTACTACCAGGTGACCGTGTCAAGCCCAGATCCCAACCAGGGCAACGGCAACGTACCCGGCACTTATATCATCACGGCCAACACCTTCGGGTTGCAGGTCGGCGATACGACGTGCGCCTCGCTCAGCGTCAATCAGCTGGGCGCGCAAACCTCCACGGGTACCGGGACAGCCGCGACGTGCTGGGGGAACTAAACAAAGGGAAACTACGCGAACCTTGACCTGTGACGCAGCCGACGACGGATGACCGTCCCGGAATCACCTTGCATTCGATCAGGTCGCGGAACGCGGACTCGTCGATCCGATTTTTTGCCGGCTCAATCGGCGCCTTCTGACGCTGACTTGGGGGACCGGCCTATGTCGCTTGCGCCG
Source organism: uncultured Gammaproteobacteria bacterium (assembly GCA_963748995.1). Classification (GTDB taxonomy): domain Bacteria; phylum Pseudomonadota; class Gammaproteobacteria; order Steroidobacterales; family Steroidobacteraceae; genus Bog-1198. Next base: position 70,507 of record CAVVKU010000016.1, read on the forward strand.
AACGCCCGCGATCATGGCCTCCACGAGTCGAGACCCACCCACGTCATCGAGGGAGATTGCCATGGCGAGCAAGAGCCAAAGAGGAACCAAATCCACCGCCCGGACGCGAGGCAAACAGCCCGATGCCGTCGCCCTGCTGAAGGCCGATCATCGGCAGGTGGAAGCCTGGTTCTCCCAGTTTTCGAAGTCAAAGAATCCGCAGAAAAAGGGGCAACTCGCGACCCTGATCTGCGACGCGCTCACCACGCACACGACGATCGAGGAAGAAATCTTCTATCCGGCATTCATCGAAGCCACCGGCGATAAGGCGACCCACCATGAAGCCGTGGTCGAGCATGCCGGCGCCAAGAAACTGATCGACGAGATCCAGGGCATGTCGCCCAGCGATGACTACTTTGACGCCAAGGTGACGGTGCTTTCCGAGATGATCAAACATCATGTCAAAGAGGAGGAGCAGCCGGGCGGGATGTTCGCCGAGGCGAAAAGATCCGGCATGGATCTGCGAGCACTGGGTGAGGAGTTGGCCGCCCGGAAGGATGAGCTGCAGGCGACCGTCAAAGCGGCCTGAGAGAACACCACGTCGCCATCGATCCGGCAATCGTTCGATACGGTCGCTTGACGGCCGGCGCGGCGTTTACGTCGCGCTTCACCGACGATGTACTTGCGCTCCTCTTGTTGCGATCCTGATGCCATGTCCTTTCTTGGCTCTTTATTATGACAATTCGACACGGGTGGCTTCTCGCAGGGCTTGCGATCGTCCCTTGGCTGGCGGGATGCGGCGGCTCCGATAGCTCCGGTTCGACGGACCCAAGCACGACGGGTTCCGGCACGACACCACCGCCGGTTTCCACCAGCGCGCCGCAGATCAAGACGCAGCCTGCGAATCAAACCGTCAGCGTCGGGCAAACTGCCGTCTTCGACGTGACCGTCTCGGGTACCGCACCATTGGGATATCAGTGGCAAAGAAACGGCAGCGCGATCACGGGAGCGACCGGCTCGAGTTACACCGTTACCGATGCCGCACTCGGGGACAACGGCGCCAAGTTCACGGTGACGGCCACCAATTCGGCGGGCAGCGTGACCAGCAGCGCCGCGACGCTGACGGTGACCGCCGCAACCGCCTCGGGCACCGATGTCGTGACGTACAAATACGACGCCATGCGCACCGGCCAAAATCTCACCGAATCCACTCTGACGCCCTCGAACGTAACCACCGCCACCTTTGGAAAGCGCTTTAACCTCATGGTGGATGGACTGGTCGACGCGCAACCGCTCTACCTTTCGCAATTATCGGTGACGGGCGGCAGCCACAACGTGGTATTCGTCGCGACGGAGCACGATTCGGTCTACGCGTTCGACGCGGATACTGGGACGGCCCTTTGGAAGGTCTCGCTTCTCGGCGCGGGCGAAACGACCAGCGACGATCGGGGCTGCTCCCAGGTCACACCGGAAATCGGCATCACCTCCACACCCGTGATCGATCGGACCGCAGGGGCTCACGGCACGATGTTTGTCGTCGCCATGACCAAGGATGCTTCGTCCGCCTACCACCAGCGGCTGCACGCGTTGGACATCACGACGGGACAGGAACTGGCGGGCAGCCCGACCGAGATCGCGGCGACATTCGGGGCAACGATGTTTGCGCCGGGGCAATACAAGGAACGGGCTGCGCTGCTGTTGAACAACGGCACCGTCTACACGAGCTGGGCGTCGCATTGCGACAATGGCCCTTATGGCGGCTGGATCATCGTACTGAGCGCAGCCACGCTCGAGATCACCCACGTTCTCAATGTCGCGGCGGATGCGAGCGGCAGCGGATTTGCGAGCCAGGGCCCCTCGATTTGGATGAGCGGGGGCGGCCCGGCCGCCGATTCAGCGGGCAACGTGTACGTCCTGACCGCGAATGGCCGGTTCGAGACGACGCTCACCGGCGCCGGGTTTCCCACCGGCGGAGATTACGGCAACTCATTCGTGAAGATCTCCTCGTCGAGTGGGACGCTCGCAGTGGCCGATTACTTCACGATGTTGGGCGAAGTCGCCGAGTCCAGCGGCGATGTCGATTTGGGCTCCGGCGGCATCATGCTGTTGCCCGACATGACGGACACCAATGGCACCATGCGGCAATTGGCGGTCGGGGCGGGAAAGGACGGCAACATCTATGTCGTCGATCGCAACGACATGGGCAAGTTCACCTCGGTGGGGAACAACATCTGGCAACAGCTCACGGGAGTGTTGGGCAACGGAGTCTGGTCGACGCCCGCCTATTTCAATTCCAGCATTTACTACGGCCCGCAGGGCGGCCCATTGATGGCGTTTTCGCTGACGAATGCGCGGCTATCCAGTGCACCGACATCGCAGAGCTCCACACACTTCACCTATCCCGGAACCTTTCCGGTCGTCTCGGCGAATGGCACGGAAAATGCGATCGTCTGGGCATACGAGAACACCGCGCCCGCCGTGCTCCATGCCTATGCAGCCACGAATCTTGCCACGGAGCTGTACAACAGCAACCAGGCGTCCAATGGGCGCGACCAATTCGGCGCGGGCAACAAGAACATCGCGCCGGTGGTCGCCGATGGAAAGGTATTCGTCGCAACCCGCAATAGCGTCGCGGTGTTCGGGCTCTTGAACTGAGTCGCCGGGCGACGGCCGGACTGGATTTACGCATCGACGGCACGCGAGCGGTCAGAAGGCCATTCCGGCGCGTGCCGGCTCCGGGGCCGGCTTGGCGGCGTAGGGTTTGAAGGTTGACGCGATTACGAAGGCGCAGATGCCCAAAGCCGCGGCACCGAGGTAGAGCCCTCGGTAGCCGGCGAATGTGTCGTAGATCAAACCTCCAGCCAGCGGGCCCGTCGCCATGCCGAGACTACCCGCCATTGTCGTTCCGCCGATGATCGTTCCCATCATCCGGAGCGGGAAGTTTCCGCGCACCAATACGGCATACAGAGGCATGACGCCGGCATAGACGAAGCCAAACAAGGTCGCCACGGCACGGCGATCTAGTGGCCTGCGCAAGGGTGATGCCCGATTGCGTCTCTTCCGGCGTTCCGGGGGCGACGGTTTCGAGGTTCAACCCCGGCGGCCGACGCACCAGTAGCGCTACCGGAATCATGAGGGCAGCGGCGAGCGCGGCGAGGATCTGGAGGGACGTTCTCCAATCGTGGTTGGAGATAAGTCGCGCCGCCAAAGGCGCCATGGTCATTGGCGCCATCCCCATTCCGGCGGACACCCTAATCAGCGAGCCCGCAGCTGCGCAACCTTAACCCAATCCGATTCAGGCTTCAGGACAGCCAATACGTATATGCCGTCCCCGGCCTTTCGCACCGATGCGTTTTTGGCGGTAAGCGATGCCGTCAACTGGTCGGGCGAGAGTTTGTACATCCCCCCGTCGATGGCATCGACCGCAAGGCCGATAAGGCCTCCGAACGCCACATTCCCCCAGACCCATCCGCTCACGCCGCGGGTCAAGGTCAGGTCGATCGGCTGATAGCCTGCCATCTCAATCCTGACGATATGATTGTCTTTTCTGGTCAGCTTGGCGATAACCGGTGTGTTCCCGGAAGGAAGGTTGTCGATCGTCACCGCCGCACCCGTGGGAGCGCTGCTGATGCCGACATCCTGATGCGTACCGTGAATGATTGACGCACATGCCCCCAGCAACAATAGGAGCGATCCTGCGGTGCTTCGAATCAGAAGCTGGCGGGCATTGATCATGGTGAGCCGTTCCCTGCACTTCGTTAGGATCACCGAAGTGTGCAGCACGGCGGCGCCGCCGAATGCGCGTTACATCACAGGGTTCTAGTAGGATGTTGCTGCGCAGCGGGAACTGAGAACTGCGTCGAAAGTAAGGATTGACACTGGCACCTATTGACGATGTCGCATACTCGAGAGGCGAACATGAGCATCCACCAAGCGATTAATTTTGCCGCGAAACTCGCGCTATTTTCAGATCATTGGGCTCCAAAAGTGATCGCCGAAATGAACGACTACCAGTTCAAACTGGTGAAATTCCGTGGGGATTTTGTCTGGCACAATCACGAGGACACGGATGAGGTATTCATTGTCTTGTTCGGAACCATGGAAATCGAGTTTCGAGACAATCTCGTGAAACTGGGGGCCGGCGAAATGTTCGTGGTCCGAAGGGGCGTCGAACACCGCACGCGCGCAGACTCCGAATGCCACGCGCTGCTGGTCGAGCCCCGCGGGGTCACCAATACCGGCCGCGCGGGCGGTGAGCTTACCGCCGTCAATGACGTGTGGATCTAAAGGCCCCTCGCCCGCCGGCGGCCTTCGACGGCAGGCCGCCGCTGCTCGATCGGGCGCTCCTCATCGGAAACTGGTGCTGTACCCCGGGCGAGGCAGAGATATCGATGATGGGGTTGTCGCTGCGGCGCAGGAACTCAAAGCTCCCGGCCTGCACAATTCCTTCAGGCCGCCGAGTTCAATCTGCTGATCGCCGCGCCGATCCCGGCCGGGTCCAGACCCTGATAGCCCATTTGCTGCCACAGGCCGCCGCTTCCCTCGAGGTGCGTTCCGAGGTGGTCATACCTGCCCTTGAATCCCGCCTCGAGCAGATAGCCGCCGAAGCGGCTGCCAAGTCCCGTCTTGACGTTCCAGCCCTCGACGACCAGCACCCAAGGTGCCTTGGCGAGGGTTCGCATCATCGATTCATCGACGACGTTGAGCGTCGATTTGTTGACGAGGCCTGCATTGACACCCTTCTCCTTGAGGCCGATCACGGCATCGAGCGCGCGGTACAACGCCTCCCCGTAAGAAACGACGAAGCCGCCGTTCGCGCCCGGCTTACGTAGCAGGTCGTCCTTGCCGGGCTCGAAAATCTTGCCCTGATAGAAAGGCTTACCGTCCTCACCAAGAAGATCCGGCACCGGCGCCCGCGTGCTGAACAGGAAGCGCAGGCCCGGATCGTTGAAGATGCGCTTTACGCACGCCGCGAACTGGAACTGGTCCGCCGGGAAGTACAGGCGCGTGATGTCCTCGCCATGACCCGGCTTCAGGCCGCCGTCCGCGAACATGCTATTGATGCCGAAGTGACAGGTATTGTCCGCCATGTCATCGTTGCCGCTGTGGCTGAAGTGCGCCAGCACGTTGGAGAAGTTGAGCCGCGCCATAGTGATTTCGCTGATGCACATCTCGAGAAACGCGCTGAAAGTCGCGTAGACGCCCTGCTTCCCGCGTGAGGAGCCGAAGCCCGCCGCGGCGGAGAAGTTGCCGCGCTCCATGATCCCGCCGCGCACGAACACTTGCGGGTACTTCTTGCGGATGTGATGCAACCCGCAGGAGCCCTCGAGGTCATTGTCGAACACGCGCACGCTCGCCAGGCGCTGAGCCTCGTTCATGCCATCGAGCATTTCATTGATCAGCTTGCCGAAGTCATCGCGGTTCTTGCCGACGCCGGACGAGCCTCGATACGTCAGGGGGCTTTTCTCCGGCTTGGCCGCCTTGAGCAAGGCGATCGCCTGATCGTAGCCGCCGCGCTTTTCCAGGTAAGCGATGGCTACATCCGCCTTGAGCGCATCGTGCGCATGTGGGTTGCCCTCGGCGCCGCTGATACCGGGAGCCATCGGACGCTTGATGATGAGTGCATGCGGCAGTTGATTGTTGAAGACGCGGCACAAGTCGACGTACAGCGCGTCGAGATCCTCGCCCATGGTCGTCTCGGTCGTCAGTCCATAACCCGACAGCGTCCGCGTCAGGTCGTAGCCGGTCATGTATTCCTGCGGATGGCCCGCGATGGTCACGTTGTTGTCATCGATGAGCACCTTGATGTTCAGCGATTTGCCCACCGCGAGGCGCGCCGCTTCGGCATCATCGCCCTCCATCTGGCTGCCGTCGGAGCCGAGCAGGACCACCGCCCTGCCGGGATTCGCCATGGCAACGCCATTGCAGAATGCCCACAGATGCCCGAGGCGGCCCGAACTGAACTCGAGCCCCGGCGTCAGGCCTTTTTCCGGATGCCCCGGCAGCCCGCTGTTGTATTCTCGGTAGTGCAGCAGCCGCTCGGCCGGCATCGCGCCGTTCAATACGCTCAGCAGATATTGCGTCGCCACACGGTGCCCCGATTCATCGTAGAAAACCGGCACGATGGGCGCGCCATGATCGATGAAGGCGCGAACGATCATGACTTCGGGGACGGTGTCGTACGGACCGCCGGAATGTCCCGAGAGTCCCCTCGCCCCCGCCAACGCAGTGAAAAAAACGATGGCGTCCCGGCACAACTGAATGTTGTGCCGTAGCGTCGCCTTGGCATCTTCCGAAAGTGATGCGACCGCTGGATCGAGCTTGAGCGGCTTCAATTTGCTCAGGTCGATCGGGAAGGTCTCTTGCGCCATGACGTGAGCCTCGAGCAGGTGGGTTTTCTCAACGTGCCAGGCCATATTGCCAAATCCAGCGGCGAAGTCATCAGTACTAAGGTATCGCGCGACCAGGATGCGAAAAGTCTACTTTTTCACGCGAAATGATTCAGCCGACGATCAGCGCAGAGTGGAGGAGCCCCTCGTCACGCAACCCCTCACCGCCTCCGCGCGCACGGCATCTCGTGCGCGATACGCCTTTAGGGCAACGTACAAGCCTGCGTGCCGCCCTCGAGAATCTGCTCGAAAGCCGATATCAACGCGGGCTCATCCGGGCCGTTGGGCGCCGGCTCGAAATAGAGCGATGACGCCACCCCGTTAGAAGGCTACGTTCGTATTCGTGTCCGCCTCCTCGATAATGAATTTACCGGCGACATCGGAGGCGAGACCCCTCTGTGGCTCTGTCGAATTCGTTGGAAACAACCCTCCGAACCCGATCTTTGCCGTACCCACTTCGATTAGAAACGCCTCGTAATGCGCCGGTATGTGATAAACGCCGCCTCCCGTCGTGGTGAGGGCAGAATCCGCGAGCGTCGATACGTTGACCACATTCATCGTAACGCCGCCCATGCCGCCATCCGTATCGGTGATGCCCTTCGCCTGCCAGACGCCCCCTGCGCCGAGCGACTCGTAGGCCGTATTTGTGGTCGGCGCAGGGCAGCGAGGTGCTCGATTTTATCGGTGAGAAGTTCGATCCCAGATGCCTGGCGTTTCATGAAAATCGCCGCTATGCACGCACCGCGAGCTACGCGCAGGTGACCGAAAAACTATACGACCGCTCGCGCTACCGCTACCGCCATTATCTGCCGAAGTTGCAGCCGATCATTCCGATCTTGCAGCCAGTGATCGAGCGGCTGGGTTATACGGTGTGATGCAAGAGGTCAGAAACGCGCCGAGCAGGTGCGGGAGCTTATCGCCCAAGGCGGCGAGGGCCACCCATCATTGACATTCACAGCGTGTCGCAGGAAAGTAGGGTGTCGCATCTTCAGTCCAGCGTCGCGCCCTAGTGAGCGCTGGAATGGCTTAGCGCCGGCCGCCCAACAAATTAAGGAGACATTCATGCCGAGGATCGCAGCCCGTGACGGTACCGAGATCTACTATCGTGATTGGGGCAAGGGCCCCCCTATCGTCTTTTCGCACGGCTGGCCATTGACCGGGGCTGCATGGGAAGCACAAATGCTTTTCTTCAACAGCAAAGGTTACCGAACGGTCGCCCACGACCGGCGGGGTAACGGCTATTCCGATCAACCTGGTTCCGGAAACAACGTCGACACCTGGGCGGACGATCTGGATGCCATTATGAACGGTCTCGATCTTCGCGACGCGGTCCTGGTTGGGCATTCGACCGGAGGCGGTGAGTTGGCGCGCTATATCTCACGTCACGGGACATCGCGCGTTTCAAAGATGGTGCTGCTCGATACGATCGTACCGATGATGCTGCAAAAGGAGGGGGTACCCGGGGGCGTTCCGAAATCTGTTATCGACAGCATCCGTGCCGGAGTCGCACACGATCGCTCATCTTTCTACAAGGAGCTGTCGGCACCCTTCTTCGGCACGAATCGCCCAAATTCCCCTGCAACTCAGGGCATGCGCGACTTGTTCTGGTTTCAGGGCCTGCTCGGCGGTGCCAAGGCTCAGTATGAAACCACCTACAGCTGGGAGCTCGACTACACTGCGGATATCGCCAAGTGCGATAAGCCGCTACTGGTCCTGCATTGTGAAGACGATCAGATCGTGCCAATCGGTCCGACCGCGCGCCGGGTACCCTCTATCGTTCCGCACGCGATTCTCAAGGTCTACCCAGGCGGCGCCCATGGTATTGCGATCATCGATCCGGAGCGCGTCAACGCTGATTTGATGGCTTTCATCAAGGGTGAGATGAAATCTTAAGCAGCGTA
>CAVVKU010000017.1:0-135507 GCA_963748995.1 uncultured Gammaproteobacteria bacterium
AGCCATCGAGCGGGCGCTCAAAGGCGTCGAAGGAGCGTTTGTCATGTTGCCGGCTGTCTGGGCCCCCTCGCCCGATTACAAAGAAGCCAAGGGCGTGATTGCGAACTACATCGAGGCGCTACCAAGGCAGCGCCGCCGCGGGTGGTAGCGCTTTCGTCGATGGGTGCGAACAGGACCAGCGGGCTTGGGATGATCACGGCCTTGTCGCTGCTGGAGCAAGGTTTTCGCGATCTGATATCGCCAATCGCATTTGTGCGCGCCGGTGGATTCTTCGAAAATTTCCTCTACCGGCTTGCAGGTCGCCCGGGGCGGAACGCGACCGGTCTACTACAATCCGACAAACCGAAAATCGACCATGGTCGCGACGAACGACATCGGCGCGGAGGTCGCAACCCTTTTGACCGGGCCAGCATGGTCAGGGCAGCGCGCCGTCGAGCTTGGTTCGATGGTCACCGCGGATGAAGTCGCGGAGCAATTGGGTGAAGTCCTGAATCTCGACGTGAAAGCCTTTGCAGTCCCGCGTGCAGGGTGGGCGAAGGCGTTGGAGCAATTCGGCATCCCGAAGGGCCACACCGGACCTGCCGAAGAAATGTTCGAGGCCGTGAATGCAGGATGGATCGACCTCGGAGTCGCGGGCACCGAGCACGTCGCCGGCACAACGCCTCCTCGTGATGTGTTCGCGGCGGCGCGGCAGGCCGTCACCACGTGACCCGCACCGAGCCCATCAGAAAAGATCGAGGTCAAACATGAAGATATTAGTTTTGGGCGCAACCGGCGGAACCGGCCAGCTCATCGTCCGCGACGCCGCGCAGAGCGGTCACTTCGTAGTGGCGCTGGCTCGTGCGAAAGCGCGCGCCGATGTCGCTCACTTCGTGGTCGAGCAATTGACGACCGACACCTGGTTGCGGCGGACGCCCGTCATCCTGTGGGGAAGAGTGGTTTCATAGATAACCATTCGAACAGCATGGTCGCGTCGAACGATGTCGGTTCGGCATCCCGAAGGGTGGCATTGGCCAGCGATGGCTGGGAGTGGAGTGGGCGATGGGAATCGAACCCTCGCGGGAGGCGCTTCGGAGCCTTGAAAACAAGCGGTTTGGTGCGATTGCGGATTCCAAGTGTGATTAGCGTGTGAATTTTAGCGGTATGAGGGGCAACGAAGGGCTACGGCGCCATCTCGCCCAAATCTCCGATGGGCGGACAATGCAGCAATCTCTCCCACGAAGCGAAGGAATCTCCTCGCACTCGGCTCGGGCACCACTCCGATAGGTGGGAAGGGAATATCACCCGCGATCCCTATTCGTTGATCTTTGCCGTGAAACCGATTCCCCGGTGCTTGGGCTCGGGCTTCTGCATCAGGCTACGGATCGCGTCGAACACCACTTTGAACTGCCGATCGTATTTGCTCTCCAACGCCACGAGCTTGTGCGCCAAGTCTTCATGCGTTGACACTGCCTGTCGCAGACGGATAAATGCCCTCATGATCTCGATGTTTACTTCGACGGCGCGCTCACTTGTAAGGACGGAGGACAACATGGCGATCCCCTGTTCTGTGAAAACGTACGGTGCATACTTCCGGTGCTTTCCGCGCCCGGTCTTTAAGGCGCCAGATTGGCTCCTTAAAGAAGCAGACTCCTCGACCGCAAGTTGGAACATAAAATCAGCCGGAAAGCGACCCGGATTGCGACGCACTGCACGGGTAAGCGCCTTTGTCGCCACCTGATACAAAGCGGCGAGGTTAGAATCAAGCAGTACCCGCCGGCCACGAATGACAAGGATGTTCCGCATGATCGCGTCGGTATCGACAGTAACTGACCTGGTGCTGGCCATCATGCAACTGTATTCCGTCCGGGCGCTGCCATCCTCAGCACAAATTGAGGTGATCAGGCAGATTGAGCGCTCGCGGCCAACTGCTGCCGTTGGCGGTTTCCACCTCGTCGAGTCCAGCCACATGCAATCGGATCAATGTGTTGACGCCAATCGGATAGCCTTACACGGCCTGGCGTTGCCTGAGAATGGAGCGGGCGATGGGAATCGAATATATCGCTCCCCTGGGGTTATTGGCGGAAAATCAATCGGTTGCGGGCAAAGTGGCCTGCTGCGTGTGATTTGCGTGCGAAAAGCACTGTCTTACCAGCTGACGCCGGCCAATGCGGCCATTGCAGGGCAGTGCTGCCATTGCAGGCGCCTCGCTATGTCGGTAGCGCTCGATGGTAACTGCCAGCCCGACGGCGCTCTAGCGCAGCGCTGGCTTAAGAGGTAGTCCACCTGAAAGGTATTCGGCGACGGGTATGATTATCAGCGTGGGCGACTTGTAGTTCTTTTGCCTGCCGAGAGTATGGCCGCTATTGGAAGCCAACTGGAGAGGTACCCAGATTGCGTTTGGTCGGCTATATCCTTTTCCCTGGATTTGGTGTGATGAGCTTCGGCGCCATGTCGGTGTTCGAGGCTGCCAATGCCAGGGTTGGCGCACCGCATTACGATCTGAGGCTTCTGTCGGAAATGGGTGGTCCCATCCGAAGCTCGTCAGGGGTCGTCGTGCAAACCGAGGCCTTCAGTGAAGCCGTGTTTGATACAACGATCATTGGCGGTGGCGGCGAAATGCAGTTTACGCCCGGACTGCGTCAGTATCTACAGAAAGCCGCCCGAATGTCACGGCGCGTCGCTGCTACCTGCACCGGCGCTTTCTATCTGGCCGATGCAGACGTTCTCAACGGCCGCAAGGCGACGACGCACTGGTTCTTCGCCGACGCGTTCCGGCGAGGCTATCCTGAAGTTACTCTCGTGGAAGATCAACTGTTCGTGGTCGATAAATCAATATGGACTTCGGCCGGAATGACGGCCGGTATCGACCAGGCCCTTGCCATGGTCGAAGAAGACCTCGGCCCTGAAGTTGCCCGCGATGTTGCCAAGGACCTGGTGCTCCCATTCCGGCGTGTCGGCGCACTTTCTCAGAGCTCCGCGATGCTTGAAATGGAAACCAAGTCTAGCCGGGTGCAGGAAGCGCTCGCGTATGCACGAAACCACATCAGCGCCCGGATCACTGTCGAGTCGATGGCCAAGGCTGCGAAGATGAGTCCCAGACAGTTTACCCGGGTTTTCAGGCAGGAGACCGGCCGATCTCCGGCTAAAGCCGTGGAACGACTGCGCGTGGAAATCGCGCGCGCTCAGATCCAGGAAGGGCGACATTCGATCGAGGTCATTGCCCGGCAAAACGGGTTCCACGATCGGGAACGGATGCGTCGCGCTTTCGTGCGTGTATTCGGCGAACCGCCACAAAGGGTCCGACGGAGGGCAAGAGCCAACGGCCGCATTTAGTCGGCTGCGGGGATGATCGCAGTCTTTGGTATCTCCCCAGGAAGATGGCTGGAACTGTAGGCGTCTTTGGCGTTGCTGTCGCAATGTACCTTGGTTACTTTGCCTGCAGTCGCCAATCCATTGTAGATCAGGCGAACTGGCGTGCTCACTCCTAAGCATATCGCAGGGTATCGATGGCCTTGATTCAAAGTGCGAATTCTGGCCTGTCGTGGAACGTGCTCACGATTAGGCGCCGCGGGTTTACCCGCGATACACCCATCGGAAAGGAGGAGCTGAAGTGGGTCGCCAACTCCTCGACGCTCATTGCCGGTGAGCGGGACGCTGTGCTGGTCGATACTTTCCTCACCATCGCGCAATCGCGGACCTTGTTGGATTTTGTCGTCGCGAGCGGCAAGAACCTCACTGCCATATACGTCACTCACGGGCATGCCGATCATTTCTTCGGGCTCGCACCGCTTCTGGAGCGCTTTCCGCATGCGAAGGCAGTCGCGACACCCGAGGTCGTAAAAGCAATGGGCTCGCAGCTGGTATCCTCCTCGATTGACGGTTTCTGGCGCAGGCTTTTCCCAGGAGAGATTCCCGAGCGGCTGTTGGTAGCCGAGCCGCTGGACCGTGGTCTACTGGAGCTGGAGGGCCACAAGCTCGTCGTCGTGAACGCGGGACATACCGATACTGCCCACTCTACCTGCCTCCACGTCCCGTCCGTCGGCCTGATCGTTGCAGGGGATGTCGTCTACAACGGCCTTCACCCTTATCTTGGGGAGACTGACGCGCCGAGCCGCCTGGAATGGATTGCCGCTCTCGACAGGCTGGATTCCCTGAATCCGCAAAGGGTTGTGGCTGGTCATAAGATCCCGGAGAACGAAGATGATCCCCGCGATATCGGCCGGACGCGAGACTACCTCAGAGATTTCAATCGCGTGGTTGAGGCGACCACATCGGTGCGCGAACTCTACGATCAGATGCTGATGCTCCACCCTGATCGCGTCAATCCTGGCGCGCTCTGGAGTGGGGCGAAGGCCGCCCACAGGATCGACGTAAACGGCAGCATCAGTCAAGACTCGTGACGAATACGGAGAAGCCCATGAACACAGCTGCAGGCAGCAGAACCGCTCTGACCTGGAAGGTGCTGGTAACAAAGCGCCCCGGCCTCGCTCGCGATCTGCCACCCGGCAAGGAGGCGTTGGCGTGGGTGGCGAACTCCGCCACCCTCATTGCAGGCCAGCGGGACGCCGTCCTGGTGGATGCCTTCCTGACGATCGAGCACTCGCGGACCTTGGTGGATTGGGTCGCTGCTAGCGGCAGGAACCTCACTGCCATCTACGTCACTCACGGACATGGCGACCATTTCTTCGGTCTCCCACTGCTCCTGCATCGTTTTCCGCATGCGAAGGCACTCGCGACATCCGAGGTCGTGGAGGCGATGCGCACACAGCTCGGACCTGAGTGGATGGACGGCTTTTGGCGCAAGCTCTTTCCAGGCCAGATTGCCGAGCGCCAGGTGGTGGCCGAGCCGCTCGACGGCAACGAGCTGGAACTGGAGGGGCACCGGCTCGTGGCCGTCGATACCGGTTGGACTGACACCGCCTGTTCGACCAGCCTGCACGTTCCATCGCAGGGGCTGATTGTTGCAGGGGACGTGGTCTACAACGGGATTCATCCTTATCTCGCCGAGACTGATACGCATAGCCGACTCAAGTGGATTGCCGCGCTCGACAAACTCGAGGCATTGAAGCCGACGACAGTCATCGCCGGACACAAGGTCCCGGAAAACAACGACGATCCCGGCGACATCGGGCGGACTCGGCAGTACATGCGAGATTTCAATCGTCTTGATGACGCGACGACGACGGCGCGCGAGCTCTACGACGCGATGCTTGAGCTCCACCCTGATCGCGCCAACCCGGGCTCGCTTTGGACCGGAGCACAACGCGCCAAGAAGCGGTAGACGTCACGACATGAAAGCCTTCATCCATGCCTCAAATCCCTCGTTAGGACTGCTCGCACGCTTGCGTCTGGTCGTCCTGCACGGCGCGCTGCTATTCCTGACGGCGACCGCCATAACCATCGAGCCCGCCTCGGCGGCCTCCGGCGATGACGATGCTCGTGTCTTCTTCACACAGTTCGTCGCTGCCCAGAACGCGCATGATGCCAAGGCCGTAGCATCGCTGCTGAGGGACTCTCCGGATACGCTGTGGTTCACTCGCGGAATCGAAGTGAGGGGGGTCAAGGCGATTGTAGATACGCTGACCAACTACTATGCCGGGACGTGGCATCTTAAGCCTGATATGAGCCACTTCCGATCGACCGCGCTTTCCGAAGATGCCCTGCAGATCGTGGTACCCGTCACCTTCACCCGTGGCCTGCCCGGAAAGCCCGCACAGGACAACACGTTCCTCATCAGTCAGACGCTGGTCCGCACTGCTGCCGGATGGCGCGTCGCTTCCATCCTGCCGATCGTGAACACGCAGCTCAAATGAGCGCCAACTCCGTCTTAGTGACGGATCTGATGCGAACCCGTAAGCCGAGTAAAAGTGGAGCGGGTGATGGGAATCGAATATATCGCTTCGCTACCATCCAATCGATCTGCGACAGGCCGCCGAAATCGGCGCTCTCGTTCGAGAAGTGAACCTCGCACGCGGAAGGGTTGACGTTCTCGTGAACAGCGCTGGGTACGGCTTCTATGGCGCCGTGGAAGATGTACGGGTAGCCGCGGCGCGGGAGCAACTCGAAGTGAACCTGTTTGCGGTCACTGTGCGGCCGTGAGATCGAGCCGCGTACCGGTCATATGGACATTCACTTTTCCATCATCATCAGACGTTAAAGGAGCATGGAACATGATTACTCGCCGAGACTTCGCGGCTTTGCTCGCCGCAACCACCGCCGCTGCAGCTGTTCTGCCGAGGCTGGCAATCGCCAAGGTCAGCGAGCCGGTGCGCAACGTGGTACTTGTACATGGGCTGTTCGCCGACGGCTCATGCTGGCTGGATGTGATTGGCCGCCTGCAGCGCGAGAACCTCAACGTCACCTCGGTCCAGAATCCGTTGACGACCCTGGAAGAGGCAGTTGCCGAGACTCGGCGTGTCGTCAGCCAACAGGATGGTCCGACCGTTTTGGTGGGGCACTCCTTTTCCGGCATGCTCGTGACCGAAGTGGGCGTCGATCCCAACGTCGCCGCGCTGGTGTATGTCGCGGCGCGCGCTCCGGATGCGGGAGAAGACTACGGGGCGCTGGCAAAGACATTTCCCACGCCGCCGGCAACCGCCGGCATTGTCTTCGACGGGGATGTGGGGCGCCTATCCGAGGAGGCATTCTTGCGCGATTTCGCCGGGGATTTGCCCAAGGACAAAGCGCGAGCTTTGTACGCGGTCCAGCAGCCGTTCCACAAGGCGCTTCTGACGGGCAAGACCACGCAAGCGGCCTGGCGGTCGAAACCGAGCTATTACGCCGTATCAACCGAGGATCGGACCATCAATCCGGACCTGGAGCGTTTCATGGCCAAGCGCATGGGTGCGACAACCCTTGAAATCAAGGCGAGTCACCTGTCGCTGATCTCACACCCCGAAGAGATTGCGCATCTGATATTAAGGGCCGCCGGCCACGTCTAGGTCTCATGCCTTTAGGCGGTGACGGCGGACCTCTTCGGAGTCCGTCCATTAGACGTATGAGCGCGATTTGCCAAGTTGAGATAACTCGGATTTTGCGACGAGCGCCATCGACGCGGATCTCCATAAGCATGGCTGCGTTGGCTCTTGTGGCTGCGTTTTTCACACAAAAATCAGACGCAGGGGCCACATACGCGTACAACTCATTGATTCGAGTAACTCATTTGGAAGCAATGCTCCTTTCGCCCCAAGATGCTGCACAGAAGGAAGTCGTCGGGCGACGGCATGGACGATGTAGCCCAGCTCCAGAAACTTGACTTGCAACATCGTCGCCGCGCTTGAGGCGCAGCGAACGGACTTCGCACAGATGACGAAACCGCTTCAGTAAGCAGCCGACCGGCTACAGTTCGAGGCAATAGCACGCAGATTTGGACAGAGGCTCTCGTGTGAAGCCAAAGCCAATGCCAGCGAACGTCCGCCAACTTATTGCACGAGGCTGCTAGTGGAACTCACTCGCTGGCATTGGCCAGCGCTGGCTGGAGGTGGAGCGGGCGATGGGAATCGAACCCACGGCTCAAGCTTGGGAAGCTTGGGTATTACCATTATACGACGCCCGCTTCATGCCGATTTAATCATCCTCTCCCGCGCCAGGCAAGGCCGCTCCAATCAGGCGGCCGGCAGCCCCCGCGTGGCCCCCTGGGCTCACGATTCGTAGACCCACTTCCCTCCCAGCATGGTGCGCTGGACTTTGATCCCGAGCCACAATTCTGCCGGAGTGGCGAGAGGGTCCTGCTCGAGGACCGTCAGGTCGGCGAGTTTCCCGGGCACGATCGATCCTTTCTGGTGCTCCTCGAAGGAGGCGTAGGCGCCGTTCACGGTCATGGAATGAAGCGCCTCGTTCACCGTGATGCGCTGCTGCTCGCCCCAGACATGGCCGGTGGGGTCGCGGCGCGTGGTCTCGGAGTAAAGCCAGAGCATCGGATCGGGAGGGCTCGCCGTGTAGTCCGACGAGGACGGCGGCCGCAGGCCCGCGTCGATGAAGGATCGGTACGCGAACATGCGGGCGGCCCGATCGTCGCCGTAGAAATGCAGGATGTCGCCATGAAAATTCACGTATCCCGCGAACGGAATGGGAATCGCACCCACGGCACGCATGCGGGCGATGAGGGCGGGCGTCACCACCGTGCAATGCTCGATGCGAAAGCGCGGATCGCGCCGCGGGAACTCGCGGTTGAGATCCTCGTACACGCCGAGGATGCGATCGATGGCGCGCTCACCGTTGGCATGAGTCGCGAGTTGAAAGCCCGCGAGCCAGGCCTTGCGCGAGTGCTGGTACAGACTCTCGCGCGTACCGAGCTCGACCCCCGTGTAGTCCGGCATGCCGATGTAAGGATCGGCCAGCCATGCCGTTCGCTCCGAGATGGAGCCGTCGGCATACTGCTTCACGCCGCCGATGCGCACCATGTCATCGCCGAATCCTGTGTGCACGCCTGCCTCGATGTAGCGATCCAGGTAGTCGACGCCCATGTGGCAATAGGCCCGGTACTTCAGGTCGCCTGAGTCTCGGGCATCCTGATAGGCCTGCAACCCCGACGGACTGGTGTCGGCCTCGCACACGGACGTGATGCCGTGGCTGGCGTAGAGCTTCGAGATCAGGGCGACGGCGCGGCGATGGTCGTCACGGGTCAGATCGTCCGGAACCTTGGCGAGCACAACCTCGAGCGCCTTATCCGCCACCCGGCCATTGAGTTCGCCGTTCGCGTCGCGCTCGAAACGACCGCCCGCCGGGTCGGACATTCCGGCTTTCGCGCCTGCGAGCGCCAGCGCGGCTGAATTGGCGTAGCCGGTATGACCGCCCCGGTGGGTCACGATGACCGGATGGTCGGGCACGGCGGAATCGAGGTCGGCGCGGGTCAGCAGTCGCGGTGTTTTCCCGTCGTCGTATAGATACCCGAGCACCCAGTGTCCCGGCGGCGTTTCGGCGGCGCGGGCGTGCAGCGCCGCCAAAATCTCATCGATCGACGACTTGTCGCAGGCAACTTTCTTCAATGCCGCGAGTCCGCTCTCCCAGGGATGCGCATGAGCGTCGTTGAAACCCGGGAACACCCGCCGCCGCCCGAGGTCGATACGCCTTGTGTTCGCCGTCCCCAGCGCGAGGATCTCCCGATCCATCCCGACCGCGAGAAATCGGCCCTCCTGGATGGCGACGGCAGTCGCGTCGGGATCCGATGCCTCCATGGTCGACACGAGTCCGTTGTACAAGATAATGTCGGGTTCCGGTCCCTTGATTCGAATCAGCGGCATCGCCGCCAGAGTTTTGATCAGATCCCGCCGGGTATGCTGCATGGCTAGTCCTCGTTTTTCTCCCCACCGCAGAGGTATTGTCATTGATTCTGCTCGCATTGCGAATCATCTTTAGAGACTTGGTTATGCCGCCGGCGTCGCTGCTGCTGATCGGCCTCGCCGGTCTGATCGTCTGGCGGCGGCGCCCACGCCTCGCCTTTGCGCTCTGCACGGTCAGCATCGCGGGTCTGTGGCTGCTCTCCACGCCGTGGGTTGCGGATGCCATCGGCCGTTCGGCTGAGGATTACCCGGCGCTCGATCCGACCCACCTCACCCCCACGCAGGCCGAGGCTCGCGCGATCGTGATACTGGGAGGTGGATTTCGGCACGACGCTCCCGAGGTGGGCGCGGACACGCCGAGCATCACGGGCGATCTGCGCCTGATCGAGGGCGCCAGGGTCGCACGCGCCACGCATCTTCCGGTGCTGATATCGGGCGCTCCACCGGAGGCGGCGTCGATGCGCAGATTCATGGAGGAAGATCTGCAGATACCGGTCACCTGGGTGGAGAACGCGTCATGGACCACGCGTCAGAACGCGCAGTTGTCGGCGCGCATACTTCTCCCGCTCGGCATCGACCGGATCATTTTGGTCACGTCGAGCCCGCATATGACGCGGGCTGCCGGCGATTTCACGGCGGCGGGCTTCAAGGTCACGGCCGCGCCGGCCGACATGGTGACCCGCGACGACCCGGGATTGTTTTGGTTCCTGCCCGCGGTTCACGCGTTATCCCGCTCCGAAGGGGCGATCTACGAATGGGCGGGACGGCTGTTCCACCGCTTCGCCTGAGGAATACGCGCTGCGCTATCCCGGCGGCGTCTCACCCGTAGCCTCGATTTCCACCAAGAGATCTTCGCGGCAGACATCGGCCTGCAGATAGAGAATGGGAGCGGCGGGCCGCAAGCTCGCGGAAAGCGCGCTCTGAATGGTCTCGAGGTCGCGCGGGCGCCGCACGTAGACCTTGAACTTCAGCCCGTCGAGCGAGTAGCGGCGCATTCCGACCACTCGATTGGCCTCCTCGAGCAACGCATCGAGGTTGACCAGCGTCTCGCGGGTCTGGGCCGACACATCACCCGCATGGATGGTCTCGTGACCGACGATACTCGCGGTCCCCGACACGAACAGGTTCGTGCCCGCCGATTCGCTCAGCACACACGCGCGCGAGAAACTCGGGCTGTGGATTCCGAATTTCGGCGGATAGCGATAGGCACTCGTCTGGCGCGGATTCTCGATCATCTTGGGCGCTTCGCGGGCGGCAAGAAAATAAATCGAGATCGGGCTCCCGGGCGGGGAACCCAGAGCGCACGCCGCCGGTACGCTGACTTCCGTCGGCCGCCCGACGCCGCGAAATGCTCTCTGGCGCGCGGCGTTGAAATGACGATAGCGTTCGTCGCCATCGGCCTCGCGGTTGATTTCCGGGAGGTAATTCCACACGCGGATCAAATGCCGGTTTCCGGTCTTCTCCAGAACCTCGAAGATCTGGCGATAGGCGCTGATGGTCGCCTGCGACAGGGCGGACGAGTCGCCTTCGATCACGTTCTCGTCGAAGGTGAGCGTGCCGAACAGAAAGTCGTCGCAAAACCGATAGTGCACCCGGCCGTGCCTGGACGAGAGTTCGGCATCGACGGGCCCGGTGACCCGCCAGACTTCGCACAAACTGCCGGTGACCGCTCCCAGAGAGGGCGTCATGCTCGCTGCGACGGGAACCTGTGTGGCATCGATGAGTGGCGGTGCGGAGAAGCCGGCGACGCCGAGCACGTTGCGCCACCATGACGCGGGCTTCCCCCCGATCTGGTCCATCGGAACATAGTCGAGACTGAGGGCGGCCGTACTCATCATGGTGCGGCAGTCTAACGTGAGACTAGGACCTGTGACACAGGTCCTAGTAAGCGATGTAGGGCCCCGTTCCGGCGGAAGTCGTCGCGCCTTCGATCACGTTCGCGACCCGCCGACCGTAGAAGAACGGCAGGCCCCAGTCGAAGCTGCCGGCGGTGACGCTCGTCGCGGCGAGCCCGGGGTATGCGGTGACCGAATTGCTTACGGTGGATGCGTTCGCCACTTCGAAATTCGCGTTCACCATCGAGTTGTTGCTCAGCACGAATGCGGCCGTCAGCGTCTCGGGACTCGTAGGACAGTAGAAGGTGGGGCTGTTCGCGCTGGCGCCGCCCGTGGTGGGGCACAGCGTGATGCTGGGGGAGCCCGCCGGGACGCTGAAGTACGTCGCGTTGGAGCCGGAGTCGATGAAGCTTTCGGCCAAGGTCGTGCCATCGAACATCGTAGTGATGTATCCGGTGTCGGCAACGGGTATGACGGTCTCGGTCCCCGATCCGTTATTCGATTCGGTATCGATGCCGAAGATCAACGATCCGGTGACGGTCGCGGCGCCGGTCGAGGCGACCGAGGGCAACGTGATGATGGTGCCGTTGTTGTCGGTGGCGAACAGCGTGACCGGGTTCTGAACCTGGGCGGTTAGCGGCACGAGCGTGCCGGTGCATGCCGTGGCGGTCGTGCACCCATAGTACGCGATGGGCTCGGGAATGCTCGACGCGCAAACGCTGCCGCAGTCCTGTACGAATGGTCCAATACCGAGAATGCCGTTGGCGCCGAACTCGGCGACGGTGTTCTCGGGCGCGGGGTTGAGCGCGGTCGTGCAGTCGGTCGGCGCGGTTGGATAGCGTGAATCGCCGATCAGCTGCACGGGTACGTTGTTCGCCGACTCACCCGAGATTTGCAGGTCCACCAGGGCCACCGGGCCCCAGCTATAACCGTCTTCGAACAGGGTGCACTCCACCAGACCGCCTCCGCTCGCGGCCGTGGCGACGGGCAAGGTGAGCGAGAGCGCGCCGGCAATAAGTCTCAGCCCGTAGGAACCGGTATCCACCTGGATATTATCGATGGTCTGACAAGTCGTGGTGTTGGGCACGCATACCGTCACGGTCGTATACAGGGTGTTGATCGCGTTCACTCCGGCGGGTCCGGCGCCCACCGTCACGCTCACGACGTTGGCGCTCGGTGTGACCGTACCCGTTCCGCCCGACGTGGAACTCAAGCTGGGGGAATCGCCGCCGCCACCGCCGCACGACATCAGCGCAAGACACAGAAGCAAGGCGCAGCCCCGAAACGCGGGTGCCAATAATGTGCTCATTGCAGGTCCCCGACGGAGACGCCGCTGGGAAGGGCCTGCGGCAAGTAAGCGATTCCGTGATGAGCCCTCATGTGGCCGGCCGACTCGACTACCAGATCGGGCTGGCGAACCAGGAGATGCTTGCGGGTGCCGTGCGCGGCGGGGGCCGCAGCCGAAAACTCGGCGAAGTAGCCGCCAAGGGATTGCTTCAGATTCGGGATGAAAGGGCCGTTCCAGGTGACCGCGAAAACTTTGCCGTCGACTGCTGCGTACTCGCGCAGCACGGTGCCGGAGGGGAGCTGCATCTCATGGACGCGATAAGAGCCGTGATCCGACTCCTTGAGGGACGCTCGATTCAGCTGGGTTTCCGCCGTCAGGGAGGTTTCCGGCTCGCCCAGGGTGGCGCAGGCAACGGCCGACCATAGTGCGCCGATCAGTACCGTACCCGACGCGAAGCCCAGTTTTCGTAGCATGCTTTGTTCCATGTGAGGTCTTTGTTGTAACCCCAATTGGAACGATTATCTGTAATTTGGTTCACGAAACGCCCTCTGTCGTTTGTTGGAGACAGCGCGGCGAGGGACCGGTTACCATGGCACGGAGAGCACTGAGACCGCCTATACACTTCTTTACGCAGCCTTCTCGCGAACTGCGGAATGATTCGCGGCGGTCATGGTCTGTAGCTGGGCGATGCCGCAAGCGGCCTTTGGGTGACATCATGAAAACAATCGGCTCCGTAAGAATCATCGTTCGAGGTGGACTCCTGACGGCCGCCGCAGCCCTTGCGGTGGCGGCGTGCCACGTCGGCGGCGGCTACACCGTCGGCGGGACCGTCACCGGGGTGCGCGGCACGGGCCTCGTCCTGCAGAACAACTCCGGTGACAGTTTGACCGTCACCGGAAACGGATCCTTCGCGTTTTCGTCAGGCATCGATCAGGGCGGCGCGTACTCGGTCACGGTCCGCAGCCAACCGTCCAATCCCGCGCAGACCTGCGTCGTGCACAACGGCTCGGGCACGATCGGCACCGCCGACATCAACAATGTGATCGTCAGCTGCTCGCAGGCCGGGCGATTTGCGTACGTGCCGAACGAGACATCCAACACGATCTCCGCTTTTTCCATCGACGCCTCGACGGGCGCGCTGACGCCGGTCGCGGGCTCACCCTTCGCCTCGACCGGGACGACGCCGGTGGCGGCGGTGGTAGACCCGAACGGCGCTTATCTGTACGTCGCCAACAATGGCTCCGCCGACGTGTCGGTTTACGCCATCGACAACAGCACGGGGGCGCTCACGGCGACGGGAGGGGCGATCGGCGCCGGCAACGGACCGTTCGCCATACTGGTCGAGCCCTCTGATCAATTCCTCTACGTGGCCAACAAGACCGACAACACCGTGTCGGTATACGTGATCGAAAGCGGCGGTGGCTTGACCCAGATCACCGGCTCGCCCTTCGCGGTGGGCGACGAGCCCACCTCGCTGAAGACCGATCCCGGCGGCAACTTCCTCTACGTCACGGACTATGCCGCCGGCGCCGTCGCCGCCTTCTCCATCGAGCCCGGCGGCGGAACCTTGGCCGCCATCGGCGGCTCGCCCTTCGCGGCGGGCGCCGGCGCTCTGACACTCGCCGTCGATCCCACGGGAACCTTCGCCTACGTCGCGAATGAGACGGCGCACACCATTTCGATGTATTCCATCAACACGGGCACGGGTACCCTGGCGGCGCTGTCCGGTTCTCCGTTGTCCACCGGCACCAGCCCGGAATCCCTGGCGATCGACCCGGCGGGCCGTTTCCTTTACGCCGCCAACGTCACGGGCACGAACGAAGTTACGAGCTATTCCATCACCCCGTCGACCGGCGCGCTGACCGCGGCATCGAGCACCGGGTCGGGCACGTTTCCCCTGAACATCGTCATCGACCCTGCCGGACTGTTTGCTTACGTGGCGAACGAGAACTCCAACGACATCTCGGTCTATGCCCTCAATTCGACCACCGGTGCGTTGACGCAGGTTGCCGGCTCGCCTTTCGGTGCGGGAGTCAATCCGCGGGCCGTCGCCATCGACTGAGAGTCGCGTCACTGTACCTGCCGCATTCCGGGCGGCCGCGGGTGCTTGAGGCTAAACTTCCTGGGTGAGCACCCCGGTACCGGACATCGCGTCACCGCCGACCCGTTTCGGCTTGACGGCGCGGCTCGGCGTCATCGTGGCCGTGCTGGCGGCCGAAACCGTGCTCGCCAGCTACTTCATTCAAGCGAATTTTCTGAGCTCGCTCAGCGATGGTGCGGAGGTCGTCCACACCGTCCAGCATTGGCTGTTCCGGTTCATCATCGCGTACGGCATATCGTTGGCGATGCTCGCGTATCTGCGAGCACCTGTGTACGCAGCGGCCGCGGCGGCGGCTGACCGTGCCCCCGTACGTTCGCACTGGGGGTGCGTTCACATCGCGCTCGTCGTCCCGTTCGTGTACCTCTCCTCACGAATTTATGCGGGTTCGGCGGTCGGCGGTTCGCCCGACACCGCCTTCGCGGTTTTGGCCATCGCCTGGCATGCGTGTGCGCTCGCGGCCGTGCTGGCGCTGTTTGCGGCGCTGGCGCCATTCGACGTTTGGAGGCGCGTCGTCCACCAGACGCAGGGACTGCCCTTCTTCGCCGTGTTGCCGGCGGCCGCCGCCGTCGCCGCCATCAAGGCCAGTCAACTGCTCTGGGGACCCGCTGCAGAGATCACCTTTCGCATCGTCAGAATCTTGTTGCAGCCGCTGCTGCCGGACCTTCACAGCGATCCCGGGAGCCTGGTGCTCGGCACCCCACGGTTCGCCGTGCAGATTGCCGAGATCTGTTCCGGCCTCGAGGGCATTGGGCTGCTCCTCGCATTCTGTGCGGGATGGCTTTGGCTGTTCCGCCGCGATTATTTTTTCCCGCGGGCGCTCTTGATCGTTCCCGTGGGCGTGATCGTGATATTCCTGTTGAACGCAGTCCGCATCGCGGCGATCGTGCTGATCGGCAACGCGGGCTATGAGCGCGTGGCGCTGTTGGGCTTCCACTCCCAGGCGGGATGGATCGCCTTCAACCTCACCGCTTTCGGCATCGCGGTGCTCGCCCACAACACCCCCTGGGTGAGCCGCGTAGCGCATCGCACCCGCAGCGGGTCCTCCGCCGCCGCGGCGGCGAGCGGGGCGGCGGCGGCGGCGGGCCCGGTCCCCGCGGTCAATCCGACGGCCGCCTACCTGATGCCGCTGCTGGCGATTCTCGCGGCCGGCATGGTCTCGCACGCCTTGTCGGCGGGATTCGAATACCTATATCCGCTGCGGTTCTTGGCGGCACTGGCCGTCCTGTGGGTTTTCCGCCAAAGCTACGGGGGCGCCAATTTGGGCTTCAGCTGGCGAGGGCCGGCGGTGGGCGCAGCCGTGTTTTGCCTCTGGCTCGGAGCCGCCGCCGTCCTCGCACAGCCGCCGGGCGCTTCGGCCGGAGCCGCCCCGGAGGCCCTGGCGATGCTGCCCGAGCCGCTGCGGATCCTGTGGATCGTGTGCCGGGTGCTCGCCGCGGTGGGCACCGTACCGCTGGCCGAGGAACTCGCTTATCGGGGTTATCTGATGCGAAGGCTGGTCAGCCGGCGGTTCGAGACGGTACCCTTCTCTGCGGCCCGGTGGCCGGCGCTCGTGGTGAGCGCGCTGGCGTTCGGCCTGATGCACGGGGCTCTATGGCTGCCGGGCATTGCTGCCGGCCTGGCCTACGGGGCGCTCGCGATGCGCACCGGCAAGCTCGGCGAGTCCATTGCGGCGCATGGCACCACCAATGCGCTGCTTGCCGCCTATGTGCTGATATTCGACCGGTGGCAACTTTGGTAATAAAAATTATTCGGAGAATGACACACAGATGAGCATCAACAACGTGACGGCCGGCGATCGGCTGCCCGGGGAATTCAACGTGATCATCGAGATTCCCATGAACGCTGACCCCGTGAAGTACGAAGTCGACAAGGACTCCGGCGCGCTTTTCGTGGATCGGTTCATGATGACGGCGATGCACTATCCCGCCAACTACGGCTACGTCCCTCAGACGATCTCAGAAGACGAGGATCCGGTGGATGTGCTGGTGCACACTCCGTTTCCGTTGCTGCCCGGTGTGGTCGTGCGCTGCCGCGCGCTCGGCTTGCTGCGCATGGACGACGAATCCGGCGGCGATGCCAAGGTTCTTGCCGTGGCTACCGACGACATCTGCCCGCTGTTCAGCTACTGGAAGTCGATCGACGACGTGCCCGAAATGCGTCTCAAACAAATCCAGCATTTCTTCGAGCATTACAAGGATCTCGAACCGGGCAAGTGGGTGCGTGTGGTGGGTTGGGCCGGCGTGGACGCTGCGCACCGGGAAATCATGGACGGCGTGGCGCGTCACGCCGCGGAAAAAGCGCGCCCGACCTCGCCGTGACCCGACCGGTCCCCTCGGCGAGGCGGGGCGCGACCACGCTCAACCCTTCCCCGACGCGCTGTCGTGAATCGCCGCGAGTCTCGAGTTGTTGATTTTCATCACCGCTGCTGCGATCGCCTGCGCGCGGCATTCCTGAACGGCCCCGCTCAATATGAGACTGCCGGGATTGGCCGGGCATACTGCTTCGGCCGCGTAGACGATTTTTCGGTACACGACATGCGCACCGGTATCCGTCAGCAGACTGGCCGAGTCGTATTTCACGGTCTGGTTGGGGACCTCCTCGTCCTGTGTGGCGGCGCCGGCGGCGGCCATGCCCGCCGCGCTGACGATGCCGCAGAGAATCATCGCGAGGGTAACCTTGGGGGCTTGGGGGTTCATAACGTAATCTCCTGAGTGTGGTTGCCGACAGCGCTATGAAACGCCTGGTGGGGGTCCGTAGTCTGCGGGCCGCCCTCGAAGTCGTCCCTCGCAACCACGGATTCGTCCCCTGCCGGGCCCCGCCTCTCCTCGCAGACCCCGGGTTTGCGCTAGGCTGGCGCCCATGAACGGAGATCCCGAGACCGACGGGGAACGCTTTTCCGCGGAGCGCTACGCTTCCGGCCTCAGCCGGTGCCAGTTCTTCACGCTGGTGTTCGTGTTCTGGGCGTACGTCACGCTCTCGAACGTGCTCTACGCCTATGGCATGCGGACGGGCATTGCGAAGGTCACGGACCTGGCATTGTTCGCGCCTTGGGATGCGCGTGTGCTGCAGCATTTGCTGCTGTTGCCGCTCGTGATCATCTCCTACCAGGCCTCCCTCAAGATCCAGTGGCGTCCGGTGCTGATCGCCGTACCTCTGCAGGCGGTCCTCGGCTTCGTCTTCGCCGCACTCGCCTACCCGGCGATGATCGTGGCCGAGTACATCGTCGGCGACTCGCCATTCCATCAGCAGGCGGGCGGCCACGGTCCCTTCAGCGATCCCATGATGCTGTCGCTGTGGCTCGCGAGCTTCGTGAGTTTCATTCCGACGTATGGATTCGGCCTCGCGCTGGTGACGGGCTCGTCGCTGTATACGCGGTTCCGCAATCTGGAATTGCAGCGCAGCGCGCTCGAACGCGAATGGAGCGCGGCGCGCCTGGCGGCCCTGCGCATGCAACTCTCCCCGCATACGCTGTTCAACCTGTTGCACACGATCCGCGGGCTCATCGAATGGGACCCCAAATCCGCCCAGGCCATGGTCGTGCAGCTGGCGGATTTGTTGCGCCGATTGCTGAACGCCGGCGAGCGCGACTTCTCCCGGCTCGCCGATGAGCTGCAGTTCGTGCGCCTGTACCTGGAGCTGCAGCAGAAGCGCTTCGCCGACCGCCTGACGATCAAGCTGCCGCCCGCGGAGGATATCGTCGATGCCTGGGTGCCGAGCCTGATCCTGCAGCCGCTGGTGGAGAACGCGGTGGTTCACGGCCTCGCCGGGCATCAGGGCCCGGTCGAGGTGCGGATCGCGGTGATCAGGACCGACGAGTCCCTGATCCTCAAGCTGAGCAACACCATCGCCGCCGGCAAACAGGCCGGCACCGAGAGCATCGGTCTCAATAACGTGCGCGAGCGGCTGGCCGTTCAGTTCGAGGGCCGCGCCCGGCTCGTCGCGGGACCCTCCGGCAGGGAATGGGTCAGCGAGATCACGATGCCCTGGATGCGCGCCGCGCCCGATCGCCGCAGCGCGGCCCGTCTCGCGTCGCGGGAAGCCGCGTAGTGAACGTCATCATCGTCGATGACGAACCGGCCGCACGCCGGGTGCTGCGCGAATTTTGCGAGGCGGAGGCGGACCTCGAGGTGGTCGGCGAGTACGCCGACGGCGAGACCGCTCTCGCGGGAATCCGCGCCAAGCGGCCGCATCTCCTGTTTCTCGACATTCAAATGGATCCATTGAACGGCATCGACCTCGCGCGCGCCCTCGAGCCCGAGCATATGCCCTCGCTCGTGTTCGTGACCGCCTACGACACTTATGCGCTCGAGGCCTTCGAGGTGTGCGCGGTGGATTATCTGTTGAAGCCGTTCGACCAGGAGCGCTTCCGCAAGACGCTCGCGCGAATACGGCCGAAGCATCTCGAAGAGCGATGTGGAAGAGCGTCAGGCAGTCCTCGCCGGGCTGCTCGCGCAACTCGAGCGCGGAACTCGCGCGGTGCCCGAGGATCGGCCGCGCCTGCTGGCGGAATTCAATGGCAAGCTGCACGTCATCGATGTGCCCCAGGTCGAGATGATCGAAGCCGACCGCAATTACGTCAGCATCCGCGTGGGCAGGGACAACTTCCACGCGCGCAGCACGCTGACCCAGGCCGAGCAGGCGCTCAAGTCGCAGCCGATGCTGCGGATCAGCCGCTCGTGCCTCGTCAACATGAACTACGTGCGCGAGGTGAACCGTACACTGCGCGGCGACTTCATCCTGGTGCTCGCCGGGGGCGCCACGGTAACCAGCAGCGAGGGATTCCGCGCCAAGGTCAAGGATTACCTGGCGACATTGCGCATCACGCCGTAGGGGCGCCCGCGCCTAGAGCAGCTTCTCCGGCGCGAACGGGGCGAGCAGCTCCAAGGAAATGCGTTGCATAGGCGTCGTTTCCGGGTCGGTATGCCAGGTGCGCACGGCATCGCCTTCGCCGAAGGACCACACGATGTGCCCGCTGCCATCGAGCGACAGCCTGTAGCTGCCTTCCTCGGTGAGGTCATCCATCAGGGCGGTCACCTGCTTCGCGATCTCGGGGCTGCGCATCACCAGCCCGAGCTCGCTGTTGAAGCGCGCCGACCGTCCGTCCATGTTCAAGGATCCGATGAACACGGTTCGCTGATCGATGACCAGCGCCTTCGCGTGCAGACTCGCGTTCGAGCTTTTGAACGGATGGAATCTCAGCCGCTTCTGGCCGAGCTTCGGCCGCACTTCGTAGAGCTCCACCCCCATCTTGAGGAGCGCGATCCGGTAGCGCGAATAGCCGATGTGGACGAGCGGCGAATCGGTGGAGGCGAGCGAGTTGGTGAGAATGCGGATATGCACCCCGCGGCCGATCAGGCCGCGCATCAGTTCGACGCCCTCCTCGCCGGGGACGAAATACGGCGAGATCACCAGCACCTCGTGCTGCGCCGAGCGCATGAGCTCGGATATGTTGTTGGCGATCGTGACCTCTTCGTCGGGCGAGGTATCGCTCGCGATCTTGGCCGGCCGGTCCGCGAGCACCGTCGCGGGCACCCAGTCCAGTTGAAGCGTCCCGGCGTCGAGCTCCCGCCCGAGCCAATTGGCATCGTCGTTCGACGCGGCGGGAGGCGGCGGCTGGGCGGCATTGTCGACGCCGTCCGCCGAAGCCAGCGACGCGATCGGGTAGGCATACTTGCTGTTCCAGAATGCGTCGAACGACGCCGACAACTGCGCCACGAGGGGCCCGGCGACCACCACATCGAGATCGATGAAATTGCTGCGCTTGTCGAGGGTGAAGTATTCGTCACCGATGTTTCGTCCGCCGGTGATGGCCAACTCGTTGTCGGCGACGAACAGCTTGTTGTGCATGCGGTGGTTGATTCTGGGAATGTCCGAGATCGAAGTGAGGATGCGGCTCCAGGTCGCAGACCGGCCGCCGGGAAAGGGATTGAAGACACGCACCTCGATGTTGGCGTGATGGCCCAGATGCAGGAATCGCCGGTCCTCCCCCGCCGTATTGAGATCGTCCACCAGGACCCGCACCCGCACGCCGCGATCCGCGGCCTCGCGCACGTGTTCGAGGAGGATGCGGGCGGACTCGTCCTGATGAATGATGTAGTACTGGATATCGAGGGTGCGCTGGGCGTGGTCGGCCAGCGCGATCAGGCTGTCGAGCGCCTCCTCGCCCGATGCCAGCAATCGGATGCCCGAGAGGTTTTTGCTGGTGCCGTCCTCGCTCCGCTGCACGACCCGGGCGAGCTCGGTGTTCTGCGGCGTCTGCAGCGCGACGCTCGGATACTTCTTGACGTGCTGCGGCAGCCCCGCGCAACCCGCGAGGATCAGGATCGCTCCCGCCAGCCAGGTTTTGCGCATGAATCGATGATATCAGGCAGACTTCTCACCCATGCATGCACCACGCCGCATTCGCAGCTTCGTGTTACGCGCCGGACGGGTGACCCAGGCGCAGGAACGGGCCTTGGCCGACCTGTGGCCGATCTTCGGCGTGGATTTCGACGGGCGGGCGCTCGACCTGGACAAGGTCTTCGGCCGGTCCGCACCGCGCTGTCTCGAGATCGGTTTCGGCACCGGGGAGGTCATCGGGTCGCTGGCCAGGGCGCATCCCGAGACCGACCATCTGGGAATCGAGGTGCATCGATCGGGGGTCGGGAGGCTTTTGTTACAGGCCCGGGAGCAAACCCTGTCCAACTTGCGCATCGTTTGCCACGATGCCGTCGAGGTCTTGACCAGCAGCGTCGCGGATCGCTCGTTCGACACCATCCTCGTCTTCTTTCCCGATCCCTGGCACAAGAAGCGCCACCATAAACGCCGCTTGATCGACGCCGCTTTCGTCGAGACGCTGGCCAACAAGCTTCGGACCGGCGGCATGCTGCGGCTCGCGACGGACTGGCAGGAGTATGCCGAACAGATGCGTACCGTCTGCAACGGCTGCGGAGCGCTGGTCTCGCAAAGCGCCGACGGCGGCTATGTGCAAAGACCCGATTTCCGTCCTCCGACGCGGTTCGAACGCCGCGGCGAGCGCCTCGGGCACGGCGTCTGGGATCTCGCCTACGTCAAGACCGGGCGATAGCCGGCGCCCAGCCGCAGATCGGCGGTCTCAGGAAAGGAAACTGCCGCGGATGCCGTCGGTGATGAACTGCACCGCAAGCGCCGCGAGAATCACGCCCGACAGGCGATTCATGACGGCCGCGCCGGTGACCCCGAGTACGTTCATGAGCCGGGGCGCGGCCAGCATCACGGCGAGACACACCGCGATCACGAGCGCGACCACCCCCAAAAATCCGGCGAACAGCACGGGTCTCCCCCCGACCTCGCCTGCGGTCAACAAAATGGTCGCAAGCGCGCCCGGTCCGGCGATGAACGGAAACGCGAGGGGAAACACCGAGATGTCCTCGCGTTTCATGGATTCTTCGTGCTCGGGCGTGGTCGATCGCGTCCCCGACGTGCGCGCAAATACCATGTCGAGCGAGATCAAGAAGAGGAGCGTGCCCCCGGCGATGCGGAAGGAGTTAAGGGAAATCCCCATGACGTCGAGAAACTTTGCCCCCACCAGGGCGAACAGGATGCAGATCCCGAGGGAGATCGCCGACGCCTTGAAGGCCATGAGCCGCTTATAGGCTTGGTTCGCCCCTTCCGTCAGACCCGCGAACAACGGGATGAGCGAGACCGGCTCCACCACGACGAAAAAGACCACGAAGAATTTTATGAATTGCTGGATCAAGTTCAGAGTTGTTGCTTCGCGCAAAATTTTCCGATTGCGCGAAGGATTCATTGGGAGTTGAATGGAGTCGAGCATAACAGACGGAGACGGCCCATGAACGTTGTGAAGCCGATCGTAGGTCAGTGGTATCGCGGCAATACCAACGAGCTGTTCGAAGTGGTCGCCATCGACGAAGAGGATGAGACCATCGAAATCCAATTTTTCGACGGCAGCGTCACCGAAGTCGAATTCGATTCCTGGAATGAACAGCTGCTCGACGAACTCATCGACATGGCGAACGCTCCTGAAGATTGGTCGGGCGCCATCGATGTGGAGACCGAGGATCTGGACCGGGAATTCGAGGACACCGGGCGTACCGCCTGGTCGGTCCCTCAGGATCGGTCGCTGCGCCGCTGAAGTCCGGCTTGCCGGCGCACCGGGCCCTGTCGTCGCGCTCTAGGCGCCGCTCCGTGCCGTGTCGCGCGCGGCGAGCTCGTTCAAGGGCCGCCGCATGAAGATCAGCAAAATGAGTCCGGGCGTCGCCGCGAGGCAGGTGATGATGAAGAAGCGCGCCCATCCGACGACGGGAACGAGAACGCCCGCCGCCGCGCCCGAGAGATTCCGCGGCAGGGTGCCGATCGCCGAGAGCAACGCATACTGCATGGCGCTGTAATTGGTCGAACAGAGCGACATCAAGAACGCCACGAAGGCGGCCTGACCCATGCCGCCGACCATGGTGTCGACCGACGTGGCGAGCACCAGCAGCCACACCTTGCGGCCCGCCAGCGCGAGCCACATATAGAGCAGATTGGTGAGCGCCTGGGCGATGCCGAATATCAGCAGCGAGCGAAACGTCCCCCATCGTATGTACATGAGGCCGCCGAACGTCGTGCCTATGATGGTGGACACGGTCATGTTCAGCTTGCCGGCGATGCCGAGCTCGTCCAGCGAGAAGCCCATGCCGCGCAGCATGAACGTGCTGTAGAGGCTGAGAGCAAGCGCGTCGCCCACCTTGTAGAGCAGCACCAGCGCCAGGAATCCCCACATGATCTTGGCGCCGAACAGCTCGCGCAGCGGATGCCAGATGGCATCGATCAGGGTACGCGGCGGATGGCTCGGCACGCGCGGCGCCGGTGCCCAGAAGGTCATGAACAGGGTGGCGGCCATGAGCGCGGCCACCAGGAGGAAAGCGACCCGCCACCCCAGATGGCCGGCGATGACCACGAGCACGGTGCCGGCCAGCATCGCCGCCGTGCGATAGCCGAATGTGGTCGCGGCGGCGGCAAGGGCGCGCTCGCTCGCGGGAATCGTGTCCACTTGATAGGCATTGATGACGATGTCCTGCGAGGCGGATAAGAACGCCACGCCGAACGCGACCGCGGCCAGCACGTACAGGCCGGTCGTTGGAGAACAGAACCCCATGGCGCCGATGCAGATCGCAAGGCATGCCTGGAAAACCACGATCCAGCCGCGCCGCCGATCCAGGAACGGTGGTACGTAGCGGTCGAGGAACGGGGCCCATAAGAACTTGAAGTTATAAGGCAATGCGACGAGCGACAGAAAACCGATGGTCTTGACCGCGAGACCGGAAGACGCAAGCCACGCCTGCAGGCTGAAATTGGTCAGATTGTAGGGCAGGCCGGACGCAAAGCTCAGGAACAATACGGCTGTCATGCGCTTGTCGCCGAGCGCTTGGAGCAGGGTTGGTTTCGCAGGATGCGTCAAAGAATCTGGGCGCGGTTGCGGGTGCGGGTGATGAGCATCGCGCGCGATGATACCAGGCGCGGCCCTTGCGAAGCGCGACCTGCCTTGCGAGACTGCCGGCGGTATGACTCTCCCCTATCAAAGCGACTTCATCGAACTGTGCACGCGCTTGGGCGTGCTGAAGTTCGGCAGCTTCAAGTTGAAGTCGGGCCGCGAGAGCCCGTATTTCTTCAACGCCGGGCTGTTCAGCTCGGGGGCCGCCATCGCGGCGGTGGGCAAAGCGTATGCCGATGCCATCGTGGCTTCGGACATCCGCTTCGACATGCTGTTCGGGCCGGCCTACAAGGGAATCCCCCTGGTAACCGCGGCCTCAGCGGCGCTCGCCGAACATCACAGCATCGATCTGCCGTTCGCCTTCAACCGCAAGGAGTCGAAGGATCACGGCGAGGGTGGACAGATCGTCGGCAGTCCCCTGCACGGTCGGGTCCTGATCGTCGATGACGTGATCACCGCCGGAACCGCCATCCGCGACTCGATCGAGATCATCCGGACCGCCGGCGCCCACCCCGCCGGGGTGCTGCTGGCCCTCGACCGGCAAGAGCGCGGGGCGGTGAGCCCTTTGTCCGCGGTCCAAGAGGTACGCGAGCAATTCGGCATGCCGGTGGTGGCGGTCATCAGTCTGTCGGACCTGATGCAGCACATGCGCATCCTCGGACGCGAGGCGGATCTCGCCGGCATGGAAGCCTACCGGGACCGCTATGGCCTCACAGATTGAGCAATACGCCCTGGAAAACGGAGGTTGCGCGGCTCAAAATGGCGCGCGGTCTCGAGGGGGTATGCGTTTGAAACAGCTCATCTGGCTCCTATGCGCGGGCTTGTCGCTGCGGCGGCGGCGCCCGCGGGCTCTGCATCGTCGTCTGGTTCCGACCGGAAGGTATATGAATGGCAGGACGAGCAGGGCGTAACCCATTACGGCGATCGCATCCCGCCTGAATACGCCACCCAGGAGCACCGGGTCATCAACGGCCACGGGATCGAGATCGAGCACACGGACGCTCAGAAGACTCCGGACCAGGTGGCGGATGAGGACCAGAAAAGAGCCGATGCGGCACAGCGCGCGAGCCGTGACAAGAACCTGCTCGCCTCCTACGTCTCGGTCCAGGAAATCGAACATTTGCGCGATCAGCGCATCGCGCTGCTTTCGGACCAAATCAAGGTGACCGGTCAGTTCCTCGATACGCTGAACAAGAAAATGACCGGCCTGCGGGGCGCCAGCGCCCGTTTCAAGCCTTACAGCTCCGACCCGAATGCGCCGCCCATGACCGACCAATTGGCCGAAGACCTGGTGCGAGTCAGCAGCGACATCATCACGCAGGAAGAGAACCTTCGCGAGAAGCGCTCGGAAGCGGCGGCCATGAGCCGCCAATTCGATAGCGATATCTCACGTTTCAAAGAGCTGAAGGGCATCCATTGACAGCCAGAACCCGCATCCTGCTGGGCGTCACCGGCGGGATTGCCGTCTATAAAAGCCCCGATCTCGTACGCCGGCTGATTGAAAAAGGCGCCGAGGTCCAGGTGGTGATGACCGAGGCCGCGCAGAAATTCGTGAGCCCAATGACCTTTCAAGCCGTTTCCGGGCGCCCGGTCCGGGTCGGGTTGTGGGACGAGGCGGCCGAGGCCGCCATGGGCCATATCGAGCTTGCCCGCTGGGCAGAGCTCGTGCTGATCGCACCGGCCACCGCCGATTTCATTGCCCGGCTCGCCGGGGGCCGGGCGGATGATCTTCTGACCACGCTTTGTTTGGCGACCGAGGCACCGGTGGTGATCGCGCCGGCGATGAACCGTGTGATGTGGGCCAATAAGGCGACGCAGTCCAATGTCGGCGTCCTGGAATCGCGGGGTATCCGCATTCTAGGACCTGCGGCGGGCAATCAGGCGTGCGGGGAGGTCGGCGTCGGGCGCATGTGGGAGCCCAACGTCCTCGCAAGCACGCTCTTGGAGCCGCCGGCCAATGCGGGCCTGTTGGCCGGGGTCAATCTCCTGATCACCGCCGGACCCACCCGCGAGCGGCTGGATCCGGTGCGCTACCTGACCAACCGCAGTTCCGGAAAAATGGGCTTCGCGGTCGCGGCGGCCGCGCGCGAAGCAGGCGCTCACGTCACGTTGATCACCGGACCGGTGCACCTGCCGACACCTGCGGGCATCACGCGCATCAACGTCGAGAGCGCCCGAGAAATGTATGCCGCGGTGCATCGCCATGTGGCCGAGGCGGACGTGTTCGTCGCCGCCGCGGCAGTGGCCGATTTTCAGCCGGTCGCCGTCGCCAAGCAGAAGATCAAGAAACAGGGCGCCGCGCTCACGCTCGATCTCGAACCCGCGCCCGATATCGTCAAGTCGGTCGCCGAAATGAGCAAGCGCCCGCTGGTGGTCGGCTTCGCGGCCGAGACCAACGATGTCGAAGAGAACGCCAGAGCCAAGCTGAAGCGCAAGAAGCTCGACATGATTGCCGCCAACCAGGTGGGCGATGGGCTCGCCTTCGATTGCGACGACAATGCTCTGACCGTCATCTGGCCGGGCGGCAAACTCGAGATCGCCCGCGCGCCGAAGCTCACCGTCGCCCGCGAGCTGATCGCGCAGATTGCCAAGCGCCTTCCCCCCTCCGACGGCGCCCCCCGGCGCGGATCGCGCAAGCGCCGCAGCGCCACGGCGGACCAGCGCGGCCGCCTGCGCACCCGGCGAATCCGCCGCTGATGCCGCACAAGATCAAGCTCAAGATTCTCGATCCGCGGATCGGGCGGGAGTTTCCATTGCCCCAGCACGCAACGGCCGGCTCGGCCGGCATGGATTTGCGCGCCTGCCTGGCGGGACCTTTGGTGCTCCCGCCGGGCGCGGCCGAACTGATACCGACCGGCGTGTCGATCTATGTCGAGGACCCGCAGCTCGCGGCGTTGCTGCTGCCGCGATCGGGTTTGGGTCACAAGAACGGGATCGTTCTTGGCAACTTGGTGGGGTTGATCGATTCGGACTACCAGGGACCGCTGATGGTGTCGTGCTGGAACCGCGGCGCGACGCCATTCACCATCAATCCCGGCGACCGGATCGCGCAGATGGTGATCGTGCCGGTGGTGCGCGCGGAATTCGAAGTCGTCGAGGACTTCGATGCCACGACGCGCGGCGCCGGGGGGTTCGGCAGCTCGGGACACGCGTAGCCAATCTCCGCGCTCGCCCGCAAAATGCCGCTAGTGAAAAGGGCCGCGCACATCCATGCTCGCGTGCATGGCGATTCGAGATTGGCCCCGCTCTGAACGGCCACGTGAGAAGCTGCTGGAGCGAGGCGCCGGTGCTCTCTCGGACGCCGAGCTGCTGGCCATCCTGCTGAGGAACGGCACCGCCGGGCAGTCCGCGCTGGATCTGGCCCGTTCGATCCTCGCCCACTTCGGATCGCTCCGGCACCTGCTGGCGGTCGACCGCGCGCGCTTTTGCGCCGGACCGGGTTTGGGGCTCGCTCGATATGCCGAAATCCAGGCGGCCGCCGAGATCTCGCGCCGCCAGCTATCGGAGCCGCTGCGGGTGGGGCCGCTGCTCGGAAGCCCGAAAGCCACGCGCGATTATCTGAGCGCCCGGCTGCGCCACTTGGAGCATGAAGTCTTCTGCTGTCTATACCTCGACAAGCGTCATCGACTCATGCACTGCGAGGAGCTGTTCCGCGGCACCATCGACGGCGCGAGCGTGCATCCGCGCGAGATCGTCAAGCTGGCGCTGCAGAGAAACGCCGCCGCCGTCATCGTCGCGCACAACCACCCCTCGGGAATCGCAGAGCCGAGTCAGGCGGATGAGCTCATCACTCAGCGCGTGAAGGAGGCGCTCGCGCTGGTCGACATCCGGCTGCTGGACCATCTCATCGTCGGAGATGGGGCGTGCGTATCGCTGGCGGAGCGGGGGCTCATTTGAGGGCTCCCGCTCACAGGCGGGATTTGCAAACGAATGTAGCGGGACCCTACAAAGTGTCCGAAGTTTGCGCGGAAACGTTGCAACCATGCCGAAAGCTCCGTTCCGCCGACGGGGTCGTAATACTGTTCATATGTCCAGTATTACAGAGGAACCACTCGTAGAAACAATGGATTACCTCACTGGAAGGACCAGTGTCAGTGATGCCCAGCCTGCGTGCCAGGTGCGGTACCGTTGCCGGGCGACGCCTGCTTGGGGGCATCGCCTATGTTCTGTACGCGGACACGCGAGCCGTCGGGACAGACCCGATAGCAGTCGGGATAGCCGGCTCGGGCGGAGCAGCCGTTGGTGGCGTCCAGCCAACCGGATTCCACATGGCAGCCGGCGGGCCACTGCGACTGGACGCAACCGTGGAGGACGCCGAGGAGCGCAATGCTGCCAAGTGGACCACGCACCGGCCTAACCTAATATATTATTGTTACAAATCATATTCATACAGAAGAACTGGACAACGGCTTCGAACGTAGGATTGGCCTTGCGGGGCCGGCTTGCGCTGCGCCGATGCACGGCGCAGCGAGTGAGATTGCTTCGCCGATCCCCTGCTGGTATAAAGCACGGCTCTTCTCGGCGTCCATCGTAAGGTCAAGATCATGTCGCGAGTCTGCCAGGTCACGGGCAAAGGCCCGAAAACCGGTAACACGGTGTCCCATGCGAACAATCGCAAGCGTCGCCGCTTTTTGCCGAATCTCCATACCCATCGGTTCTGGCTGGAAAGCGAGAAGCGTTTCGTGAGCCTCCGGGTGTCTACGCGCGGTCTTCGCACCATCGAGAAGCGCGGCATCGAGGTCGTCGTGGCGGATCTTCGCGCCGACGGCGTCAAGGTCTAAAGGTCCAAGGGAGCATTCGTCATGCGCGATAAGATCAAGCTCGTCTCCTCCGCCGGCACCGGTCATTACTACACGACCACCAAAAACAAGCGCCTGCATCCGGACAAGATGGAGACCAAGAAATTCGATCCGGTCGTGCGCAAGCACGTCGCTTACAAAGAATCGAAGATCAAGTAACGCCGAGTACGGAGCGGCCCGCTCCTGCCCGAGCTCCCTGAAGTAGAAACCACCCGCCGGGGCATTGCTCCCGGGCTCCTCGGGCGGCGCGTGATCGAGGCCGTGGTGCGCGAGCGCCGCTTACGCTGGCCGATCGAGAAGAAATTCGAATCCTGGCTCCGCGGCCAATCCATCCGCAGTATCGAGCGGCGCGCCAAATACATCCTGATCGGTTTCGATTCCGGCACCGCGATCGTGCATCTCGGCATGTCGGGGAGTCTGCGCATGCTGCCCTCGGGCACGCCGCCGCGACCGCACGATCACTGGGACCTGATCCTGGACTCTGGGAAGGTGCTTCGTTTCCACGACCCGCGGCGCTTCGGCAGCCTTCATTGGGTGGTGGGCGACCCGCTGCTGCATCCGCTGCTCGCAAAGCTTGGGCCCGAGCCCTTGTCGACGGACTTCGATGCGCAGTATCTGCACCGTGCCACGCGCAAACGCTCCGTGGCCATCAAGCATCTCATCATGAATTCGCACATTGTGGTCGGTGTAGGAAACATCTACGCAAGCGAGGCTTTGTTCAGGGCCCGCATCTCGCCGCGGCGTGCGGCGCGCCGGATCACCCGCGAAGAGTCGAAGGCGTTGGTGCGCGCAATCAAAGAGGTGCTGTCCCAGGCCATCGAAATCGGCGGCACCACCTTGCGTGACTACGTCAACGCCGAAGGGACGCCCGGCTACTTCTCGCAGCAGCTTTTTGTCTACGAGCGGTCGAAACAGTCGTGCCGGATCTGCAAGTCGCCGATCAAGCAATTCACGCAGGGTCAGCGCTCGACCTATTGGTGTGCCGTCTGCCAGCGCTAGCCTAGTAAACCAGCCCCTCGCCCTCGCCGCGCGGATCCGAAGCGGCGGCCACTTTGCCGCTGCCGAAATCCCAGGTGATGACCTCCATGTTGCCCCAACGGCGGTCGCCCTGTTCCAGCTCATGACCCATGGATTTGAGGCGCGCAATCTCATCGTCCGTCAGCGCGCCTTTTTCGTATTCGACCACGTCGGGCAGATATTGATGGTGGTAGCGAGGGTCCGCGACGATTTCCTGGGCGCTCATGCCGCTCAAATAATCGAGCGTCCCCAGGATCACCATGCTGATGATGTAGCTGCCGCCGGGAGTCCCGATGATCATGAGGCCCTTGGGGGTCTCGATGAAGCTCGGCGTCATGCTGGACAGCGGACGCTTGTTGGCGGCGATGGCGTTCTCCGCGTTGCCGACCAGTCCGAACGTGTTCGGCGTGCCGGGCTTGATCGAAAAGTCATCCATGGTGTCGTTGAGCAGTACGCCGGTGTTCGGAATCATGTCGCCCGAGCCGAAGAACAGGTTGATCGACAGCGTCCCCGCAACGCGGTTGCCGGCAGCATCGAGAACGGAGAAGTGCGTCGTGTCCTGCCCGACCGGCGCGGTCTCGATGCCGGGAAGCATGTCGCTCGGCAGGGCCTTGTCCGGGCGGATGCTCGATCGCTGGCCGGCGGCATAATCCTTGCTGACCAATTGCGCCACCGGCGTTTTCACGAAATCCGGATCGCCCAGATAGACCGCGCGATCCCGGTATGCGCGCTGCATGGCCGAGATGATCCAGTGTTTGCGCGTGGCCGAATCGCTGCTGCGCAGGTCGACTCCGGACAGGATATTGAGCGCGTCGAGCAACGCGACGCCCCCCGAGGAGGGCGGCGATGCGGACACGATGCGCGCTCCCCGGTACTCGCCGATCAG
The DNA here is from genome assembly GCA_963748995.1 of uncultured Gammaproteobacteria bacterium. Lineage (GTDB taxonomy): Bacteria > Pseudomonadota > Gammaproteobacteria > Steroidobacterales > Steroidobacteraceae > Bog-1198. The sequence continues at coordinate 30,644 of CAVVKU010000017.1, forward strand.
CGGCTTGCGCTCGACCACCCGGTAGTCGGCGAGATCCTTCAAGGTCCAGATGCCGCCGCCTGCGCGCACTCCGGTCACCAGATCCTCGGCGACCCGTCCCGAGTAAAAGCCGCTCGAACCCTTGTCGGCGAGCGCCTCGAGCGTCGCAGCGAGCTGCGGTTGCTTGATGATCGCGCCGAGCTCGGGCACCTTCCCGTCGGCGGTCAAGAACACCCTGGCCGCATCCGGTGAAAGCAGCAAACCTTCGCGTTTGTAGGAGATCGCACTCTGCAGGCGCGCGTACAACGGGAAGCCCTCGCGCGCCAGCCGTATCGCGGGTGCGAGACTCACCTTCAGGGAAAGCTTGCCGAATTTTCGGGCGAGATAGTCGAACGCCGCGGGCTCGCCGGGGATGCCGGCCGCCAACGCGCCCCTCGTGGACGCGTGCGCGATGGGGTTGCCCGAAGCATCGAGGTACATGTCGCGGGTTGCCGCGCCGGGAGCCTTCTCGCGTGCATCCACCATGGTCTCCAGGCCATCGGCCGCACGATGCAGCAGATAGAATCCGCCGCCGCCCAAGCCCGAGCTCGTGGGCTCGACCACCGCGAGCGCGGCGGACACGGCCACCGCGGCGTCGAAGGCATTGCCGCCGTGCGCGAGAATCTCCTGACCGGCCTCGCTCGCCAAGGGATAGGCGCTCGCGATGGCGCCCTTGTGCGCGACCGCGGGGGGAGTGATCGATCGGGCGGCGGACGGCGGCCGCCCCGTGTCATCTGCGTGCGATAGCGGCGCCCAAAGAAGCAGCGCGGCGAGACACGGTGCGAAGAACGCGGCGGAGCGGATCAAAGCTTGCGGTGCCGCTTCAATTCGACTTCCACCAGCGGATGAACGAACTCGGACACGTTGCCGCCGAGCACCGCGATCTCGCGCACCAGGGTCGACGATATGAACGTGTATTGCTCTTGCGGCGTCATGAAGACCGATTCGATTTCCGGCGACAGGTGCCGGCTCATATTAGCCAACTGGAACTCGAATTCGAAGTCCGAGACCGCGCGCAGGCCGCGCACGATGACCGAGAGCCCGTTCTGTCTCGCGAAATCGACCGTCAGGCCCGCGTAGCCGCGCACGTCCACGTTGTGGACATCCTCGAGCACCCGCCGCGCCATGTCGACGCGTTGCTCGAGGGAGAACATCGGCGCCTTGTTGGGATTGGCGGCAATGGCGACGACCACCTTGTCGAAAATGCTGGCGGCACGGCGCACCAGATCACGGTGACCGTTGGTGATCGGATCGAAGGTCCCCGGGTAGACGGCGGTTCTTTTATTCATGGCGAATCTCGACGTTTGCGCGCGCCAAATGATACCCCACCTCGCCCGCGGACTTCGATTTGACGAGCTCCCAATGAGCTGGAATGGCCGGCGGACCGGCCGAGCGCGGGTTCTCGAGGTAGATCCAGGCGCCGCTCGCCGCCCAGCCGCCGGCGTCGATCAGCCGGGCATATTCCGGCAGCGCGTCGAAGCCGAACGGCGGGTCGAGGAATATGACGTCGAAGGCACGCGCGGAGGCGACGCCGGGCGCGCCGCCGGAGGCACCGCCGGGCGGATCACCGGCCGATTCTGCGGGCGTGGCAAGGAATCGTTCCGCGAACGTTTGGATGATGCTGCCGCTCGAACGTCCGGGAGCTCCGCCCTGGAGCCGCTTGAGCTCCGCGGCCAGCATCTGTGCGGGCGCGAATGCGGGCTCGACGAACACCACCTCCCGGGCCCCGCGCGACAGCGCCTCGAGGCCGAGCGCCCCCGAGCCGGCGAACAAGTCGAGGCAGCGCGTGCCGGCGATCGAATGCTGCAGCCAATTGAACAACGTCTCGCGCACCCGATCGGGTGTCGGCCGAAGCCCCGGCGAATCCGGAAAGTGCACTCGCCGTCCGCGCCACGTTCCACCGATGATGCGCACGGAGCCGAGGGCTGCGGGGCGGGAGTCGTCGGCTTTCCGGGGCTTGCCGGCGTTCCGATGTTTGTCGGTGTTCCGGGGTTTGTCGGTTTTGCGGGCTGTCACTGCCGCATCATACCCCCGGGGTGGCGTGCCGCCGGGCTCGCCGCTCGGGGTCCTCTGTTAAGCTTCGCGACCTATGACGAACGAAGCCGAAAAGCCCGGCGTGCGCGGCTTTTTCAAGCGACTGCGCGCCAAGTTGAACGTGGGCCCGGCGTGGCTCACCACGGATATCAAGGATTTACTGCCGGTCGGGCGCAAGATCGATGCGGAAATACTGGATGAGCTGGAGACTCGCCTCATCACCGCCGACGTGGGCATGGAGGCGACGACTCGCATCCTTCAGGATTTGCGCCGCCGGGTCGCACGCAAGGAACTGGGTGACGTGGACGCGTTGCTCGGCGCATTGAGCTCGGCCATGCTCGAGATCTTGCAGCCGGTCGAGCGGCCGCTGGTCATCGATGCCGCCATCAAGCCCTATGTGATCCTGGTGGTCGGCATCAACGGTGCGGGCAAGACCACCACCATCGGCAAATTGGCGCATCGACTTCTGGCCGAGGGCCGCACCGTGATGCTTGCCGCCGGGGACACCTTTCGCGCCGCCGCCAAGGAGCAGCTCACGATCTGGGCGGAGCGCAATCGCGTGCCCATCATCGCGCAGCATTCGGGGGCCGAGCCCGCCGCGGTGATCTTCGACGGTCTGCAGGCGGCTCGAGCCCGGCACATCGACGTATTGATCGCCGACACCGCCGGGCGGCTCCACACGCAGACTCATCTGATGGACGAGCTCAAGAAGGTGAAGCGCGTGCTGGCGCGCCTCGATCCAGGAGCCCCTCACGAGGTGCTGCTGGTACTCGACGGCACCATCGGGCAGAACGCGGTCGCCCAGGCGACCGAATTCCACAAGGGACTCGGAGTCACCGGGCTCGTGGTCACGAAGCTCGATGGCACCGCCAAGGGCGGCGTCGTGCTCGCCATCGCACAGAAACTGGGCATTCCCATCCGCTTCGTCGGGATCGGCGAGGACACCGAGGACTTCGGCGTGTTCAATGCGTCCGAATTCGTCTCGGCGCTGCTGAAGACCGGATGATCCGCTTCGATCAGGTCTACAAGCGCTATCCCAACGGGCGGGACGCCCTGGCGGGCGTGTCGTTCAACATCGAGGCGGGCGAGCTCGCCTTTCTCACCGGACACTCCGGCGCGGGCAAGAGCAGCATCCTGAAGCTGATCGCGCTCATCGAGCGTCCGACGCGCGGTCAGGTGTTCATCAACAATCAGAACACCTCCGCCCTGAAGGGCCGCGGCATCCCTAAGTTCCGTCAGCTCATCGGGGTGGTGTTCCAGGATCACAAGCTCCTCCACGACCGTCCTGTTTCGGAGAATGTCGCGTTGCCATTGATCGTTGCGGGAGTGCCCCGGCGCGAGATCGACAAGCGCATGCGCGCCGCGCTCGACCAGGTGGGGCTCCTCAGCAAGGAGAAAAGCCGCCCGCTGGAGCTCTCGACGGGCGAGCAGCAGCGGGTCGGCATCGCGCGCGCCATCGTGGCCAAGCCGATGCTGCTGATCGCCGACGAGCCCACGGGCAACCTCGACCCGGAACTCGCGCTCGAGATCATGCAGCTGTTCAAACGCCTCAACGATGTCGGCGTGACCGTATTGATCGCAACCCACGACCTGCAGCTGATCGATCATTTCGCCGCTCAGCGCATCGTGCTCGCGGAGGGCCGCGTGGTATGAAGAGCGCTCTCGATGCCTGGCTGGCGCGGCATGCACAAACTCTCCTCGGATCGCTCGGCCGACTGGTCCGACATCCGCTGGCAACCGCCATGACCATCGCGGTCATCGCCGTCGCGCTGGCGCTGCCCCTGTTCTTCGCCGTGCTTCTGCAGAATACCCGGACCGCCACCGCCAACTGGAACCAGGCGTTCGAGCTGTCGGTCTACCTCACGCAGCAGGCGGATGCGGATCGGGCCAACGCCCTGGCCAAGCAGCTCCGGGCACGCCCGGACGTGGCCGCGGTCCGGGTCATCACCGCGGACCAAGCACTCGCAGAGTTCCGCAGTTCCTCGGGGTTCGGCAAGGCGCTCGATGCCCTCGAGGGCAACCCGCTGCCGAACACCCTCATCGTGACGCCCACGCTCGCGGCGAGCACCTCCGATGCGACGGTGGCGCTCAAGACCAGCATCGAGGCCGCGCCCGACGTGGACACGGTGCAGTTGGACACCGAATGGGTGCAGCGCCTGAACGCCATGCTCGATGTCATGCGACGGGTGCTTTGGCTCACGGCCGGCCTGCTTGGGATTGAGCGTGGTGCTCGTCGTCGGCAACACCATCCGGCTCGATATTTTGAACCGCCGCGATGAAATCGAGGTCATGAAGTTGGTGGGTGCGACCGACGGATTTGCGCGCCGGCCGTTCCTCTACAGCGGGGTTTGGTACGGCCTCGGCGGCGGAATCGGTGCAGTTATCGTCGTGGCGATCGCCGTTGCGGTGTTGTCGCGGCCGCTTGGTCGCCTCGCTGCGTTGTACGGCAGCCAGTTCCAACTGACGGGCTTGAGATTTGGAGCCATCGTTCGCATCTTGGGTTTATCGGTCGCTCTGGGTTGGTTGGGCTCGTGGATTGCCGCAACGCGTCATATTCGCGCCATCGAGCCCTAAGCATCTGTTCTACATACAGTTATAGGTCAGAACTTTTGAGGTCGTTAGCACTCTAACGTTAGGAGTGCTATTATTGCCCCCTAGTCGGGAGACGTGTATGAGTTCAAGTTCAGCCCTGGTCGCTAAACAAACCGGATTGGTGTTCGCCGGCCCCGTCGGGAGCCTGGATGGATACATCGACCGCGTATCGCAGATCCCCGTCCTCTCCAAGGAAGATGAGGTCGCGCTGGCCTCCCGCTTCCGGACCGAGGGGGACCTCGACGCCGCGCGGCAACTGGTGCTGTCGCACCTGCGGTTCGTCGTGCACATCGCGCGCGGCTACCTGGGATATGGGCTCCCAATGGGCGATCTCGTGCAAGAAGGCAATGTGGGCTTGATGAAGGCCGTGAAGCGCTTCGACCCCACGGTCGGCGTGCGGCTCGTGTCCTTCGCCGTGCATTGGATCCGCGCCGAGATCCATGAATACGTGCTGCGCAACTGGCGGCTGGTGAAGGTCGCGACCACCAAGTCCCAGCGCAAGCTGTTCTTCAATCTGCGCCGCATGAAGAAGAACCTGGCGTGGCTGTCGGAGGAGGAAACTCAGGCGGTCGCCAAGGATCTCGGCGTCGAGGTGAGTGATGTGCGCGAGATGGAGCAGCGGCTCTCCGCGCGCGACATGTCCTTCGATCCCACGCCGGAGTCCGACGAGGAGGAAGCGTATTCCCCCGCCATGTACCTGCCTGCGAGCAACGCCGACCCGGCCATCGAGGTCGAGCGCGAAGAGTGGGAGGAGGATTCTGCGGATCGGCTGAGCATCGCCCTCGAGAAACTGGACGAGCGCAGCCGGAATATCCTCAAGCGCCGCTGGATGACCGACGACAAGGCCACGCTTCACGAGCTTGCCGACGAGTACGGCATTTCCGCGGAGCGCGTGCGCCAGGTCGAGAGCAATGCCATCAGCAAGTTGAAGGGGTTGATGGCCGCGGCCTGATTGAAGATTTGGCAGGCGATACGACACTGATAGACTTCCGCGGTTGACTGGCCGCAGCGGAATTCTTGTTGGGGCTCCTATCGAATAATAATCAGCCGGCCGATGACACCTCCTCTGCCAAGCGGTGGGGCCGATGGGGAGTGGTCGCCGGATTGTTCGTGGGCTATGCGCTGCTCTCGCAGTACAGCGCGTCGTCTGCCAACCCGCATGCCAGGACCTTGGGCGCCGTCCTCTCCATCGGTCCGGTTCTCCTGATCGGCCTTTTGATGATGTGGCTCTGGAGCTGGCGTGCCGCAGCGCTGATCGGCGCGCTATTGTCGGCGGCGCTGTTATATCTCACATGGCCGTTCATCGAGAGCCATTACGCATGGTCGGACCTCGCGCAGCAATGCGGCATCTACGGTCTGGTGGCTCTGTTCTTCGCCCGATCCCTGTTCGGTTCCCGCGTCCCCGTTTGTGCGCAATTGGCCCACCAAATGTACGGCGCGCTCACGCCGGATGAGATCGCCTATATGCGCCGTGCCACCCTGGCATGGGCGATTTTTTATTGTCTGCTGGCGACGGCGATCCTGGTCTTGTTCTTTGTCGCGCCGCTGCGCGTTTGGTCCGTCTTCGCGAATTTCGTAACGTGGGGACTCATGGTGCTCGCGGGGTTTTTGGATCACGCGCTGCGCCGCATGGTGTTGCCGCGCCATCGGGAGGGCGGGATCTTGACGCTGATCCGTCGAGCGCTTGCCACCTGAGGCACGCGCGGCGATCAGCGCTCGCCTGGTCAGGCGTTCGCGCCGCGCTCGAAGGCCACCGCTTCGCGAAATACATGCGCATGCAGTTCGGCCGTGCGGGCGGGACTCGACGCATACCCTCCCGCCAATACGATCACGAGGGGCACGCCGCGGGCGCGCACCTCGCGGATGACCAGCCGGTCACGGCGGCGGATACCCTCTTCTGTCAGCGCCAGCTTTCCGTAGCGGTCTCCGGCCGCCACATCGACGCCGGCCAGGTAAAAGGCCAGGTCCGCGCCGGCCCGGTCGAGCACTGACGGCAGATGCCGGCCGAGCAAGTCGAGATAGTCGGCATCTCCCGTCCCGTCTGGCAGCGCCACGTCCAACGTGGACCGCATTTTGGCGGTTGGATAGTTGCGCTCCCCGTGCATCGAGAAAGTGAAGATCTCGGGTACCGCCTCGAAAACCGCTGCCGTTCCATTGCCCTGGTGCACGTCCAGATCGATCACCGCCGCCCGCGCGACAGCGCGCTCTGAACGCAGTTGCGCGATCGCGATCGCAACATCGTTCAGAATGCAAAAACCCTCGCCGTGGTCGGGAAACGCATGATGCGCGCCACCGGCGAGGTTGCCCGCCAGGCCGTCGGCGAGCGCAGTGCGCGCGGCGAGCATGGTTCCGCCCGAGGCGAGGCGCGAGCGCCGCCACAGCGCCTCGGACCAGGGGAGCCCAAGGCGGCGCAGCTCCGCGGCAGAAAGATTGCCGGATTGCAGCTTGTCCAGATATTCCCGCCGGTGCACCCGCAGGGCCACGTCGATGGCGATCGTCTCAGGCTCCAGAAGGTCGCCGCCCGCGAGGATGCCCTCGGCGAACAGGCGCTCTTTGAGCAGGGGATGTTTGCTCATCGGAAACCCGCCGGAAGGCGGGGCCTGGTAGTCGGGATGGTAGCTGCATCGCATGGACAGATTTTGTGCGCATCTCGCCGACGTGTCACGGCACGGCTGTGGGCCTATCTGTGGCGGCGCTTGGGGGAGCCTGCTTGGACGCTCGACAGGCTGCGATGAAACTGTCATAAAACGGTCACGCGGCTGTACCGGCCGTCGCCTATCCTTCGCGCCAATCGCGTCGTGCGCAGGGATGATCATGCGAATTAATTTCCGGCCGCTCGCCTTTCTGAGCGCCCTGGCGTTGGGAGTTGCCACGAGCCCGCTGTTGCACGCGTCCACTGTCGCGGACTACTACTTCAACGGTCCGATATCTTATTCAGCCGGCGGACAGACCTTGTCGGTGAACACCGGCAGCCAAGGGGCGGAGTTGATCAGTTCGACGGGCCTCCCCGCTCCGTTCGCCGTGGTCCCGACCGGACAGCCCGGAAGCAATATCGCGGGCAGCGAGGTGGTGCTATCGATGAGCCTGGTGGCGGGCAGCGTCAGCGATAACGGCTTCGCCACGACAGCCTCGTTCACGACCCCCAACGGCTACCAGGCGGCGCTCTATTTGGGTAACGGGAGCGGCGGAACCGCCTCCTCGCCGGTGCTGACGGGCACGTTGAGCAATATGCAGATATCGGGATTCGACGGTGGTAATTCCGGCGTATTGACCGGATACCTGCACCCCACCGGCGGGCTTGCATATTCGTATTTTTCCGATCCGTCGGACGTGATCGCGCTCGATTTCGACCTGTCGACCAATTTCTCGTCGACCATGTATCAGTCGTCGTTCAGCGGCCAAATCAACGGACAGGTGGAATCGGCGACCACGCCGGTTCCGGTGCCGGCCTCGATGTCACTGCTGTTCTCCGGGCTTGCGGTGATCGGTGCCGCCACGTGGCGCCGCCGGCATCCGGCGGGTGCGTGAGCAAAATTTAGCCCAATTGTCATTGGGCGGTTACACAACGGGTTCTAACTGCATAGCATGAATCGCACGACACTCAGCTCGATGATCGGCGCCGCCGTGGTCGGCGGCGGGCTGATGAGCGCCGCGGGCGCCGCCACGGTGAGCTACCCCTATATCGATGTGGTGCAGCAGGGCGCAGATCTGGGAGTCGTCGCCACGGGCGCGACACCGACGCTGACGATGCAGGGGACCGCGATCAGCATCATCAACGGCCCGGGCAACGTCACCAGTCTCGCAACGCCGGCCACCTTCACGCTCACAGCCACCTACAGCGCGGCGCTCACGGCCGCCGACGGGCAGCCCAACACTTACGATTACACCGACGGAATCATCAGCATTGGCAACACGGGAAGCGCCCCCCTGGTGACCGCCACATTTACCGACCTGGTGATGCAGTCCTCCGGTACTTCACTGTTCAATTACGTGGTCGCCTCCAGTCCCCTCACCTACACCGGCGGCTCACTCGTCGGCGGCCTGACCGGCGGGGAAATCGTGGGCAGTTTCACCGTGACCGGGGCGAGTGCCTACACCTCGTCAGGCGCCGCGAATCTATCGCTGGGTTATGCGGGAGACAATCTCACCGCCAAGGTGGGAGCGGTGGTTCCTCTACCCGCAGCCGCATGGCTGCTGCTCTCGGGCATCGGCGGACTTGGGGCGCTGGCGCGCGGCCGCAGAGAAGCGCAATTCTGAGACCGGCCGGCCCGAGAACCCTATCGGCCTGACCCCTGCGGAGCGGCCGGCGGAGCGGGCGTTCGCTTCTGCGTTCTGCTTTCCTGCGCGCGCTGCCGGTACTCGTCGGCAAGGTTTTCTATGCGGGTGCGCGTGATCCGCGTGAACGGCTCGGCGGCGCTCGCCTTGGTGAACAGGCCGACGTGCTCGTAACGGTCCAGCACCTCGGTGGTGATGTCGTAGAGCTGCGCATTACTGTCGGCACACTTGTCGAAGGCTGCATTGCGTTCGGCGAGATCCGTGGCTTTCTTGCTCCGATCCGATTCCACGTCCTTGAGTTTGGTCGCCAGGTCCCTATAACGGCCGATCAGCTCCTCGATGCGCTGCTTGTAAGCGCCAAGATTTTTCTCCGCAGCGTCCCGGGAGGCGGTGAGCTGGGCGACCTCGCCCGCGACCGCGGCCGAGGCGCCGACGCGAATCTTCAGCGCGTCGCGCTCTTTCCTGGTCGAGGCCAGGTCGGCCTGCGAGGCGGCAAGGTCCTTTTTCGTCTGCTCGAGCTGGGCGGCGAGCGCGGTTTTTTCGGCCGCGACTTGCTGATATTGCGCGATGATCCGCTGCGACTCGCTGCCGCCGCTGCGCTCGACTTGAGCACCGGCACCGAAGCACGCGAGCGAGGCTGCCGCGAGACACAGGGCGCGGGAGAATTGGGGATCTCGAATGGCCATGGTCGCCCCTCAGAAGCTGGTGTTTAGATCGATTTGCAAAGTATCGATCCCCAATGTAGGACCGTCGATCGCATTGGAGCTCAGATAGCGAAGCCGCATCCAGATGCGGTTCGCGAGACCGTAGTCGCCGACGAAGTACCAGCCCTTGGCATCCGTTCCGCCCCAGTGGAAATCGGAGTCCGTGTAAGCGTCGATTACCGCATCTCGCTGCAGATATCGATAGCCGAGCAGCGCGCGCCAGGCGCCTGGGGTGATCACGGCCGGTGTACCGAAGCTGAGCTCGCCTTGGTAGCCTTTCGTGCGCGGGGCAACGTAGCCACCCACATTGGCCGACACCTCGGCCGTGTTGTAAGCGAGGTTCCTCACCGCATCAGCCGTGGCCATGAACAGGAACGGTCCCGTTGGAAGCTGATAGGTCAAATTCAGATCCGCGAGCCGATATTTGGCTGCAAGCGCGAACAGGAAATCAGACGAGTTGGGCGAGTTGATGATGTTGAAATAGGTGTTCCCCTGGCGCAGGAACTGCGGCGCGGTGTAGTCGTACAGAGGGTTGTCGAGCGGATTCATGCGCCCGGTCACATTGAAGTAATCGAAGAAGCCGGCATTGAGCAGCAGCCGCTGCCCTTCCGGGGTCAGGCGCAGATTCGCGCCAATCTGGCCGGCCACCAGATACTTGTCCTGGGTGGAGAGCTCAATGGCCTGCAGCGGGTGGGTGCCGAGCGTGACGAATAGGTGCGATTGCTCGGCACTCCCGTCCCCGAGCCCGAGCCGTCCGGTGACAGCGGCCCCTTCGAACGTCAAGTCCTTGTGGAAGATCAGGTCCGTCGGCGTTCCGTACGGATTCACGAACTTGCCTCCCACCATTGAGAGCCACGGGAATTTTTGCGCGTTGCGCTCATCAAGGCGTATATAGAGCTCGTCGAGGCCGAAGGCGTATGGCGCGGTGCCGTCCAGCGTCTGAGTCTCGGATACCAGGTCCGAGGTATTGCCGGTCACGACGCGGAATCCAGCGCTGACCGAGTCGGAGATCGAGGAATCCACGCCGAGTCTGGCCCGGCCACGAAAGCGTACCTGATCGACGTTCACGTCCTCATACGCATTGTATCCCGCCTGCTGGTAGCCTCCCGCCTGGTTGATCGCGTAATAATTCGGGTAAAAGTTCAGGACGTTATTCTTGGCGTAGATCACGTCCTCCTCGCGCAACGTCACATTGCCCGAGATGCGGGTGCGACCGAGCCAGTCCGCGAGCGCCCCGGGTACGCCCCAGCCTTCCTGCTTCGCATCCTTGACGACGCTGGCCACCACGTCCGGCTTCACCTGGTCGGCGACCTGCTTGGCGATCTCGTCCTTGACGATCTGCGGCACGTACGGCACGCGCACCGCACCCTCATCGCTCTTTGCGACGGCTGCGGCATCGGCCGCAGCCTTGTCCTGGGCCGCCTTGACCATCTGCTGCGCCTTGTCGCGCGAGATCACCCCCTGATCGACCAGCGCCTGGAGGAGATTGACGACGGTATTGCGCAGCTCCTCGAGCGATTGCCGCTCGTCCGCCGCATGGCAGGCAAGCGCGGGCGCCACGGCAAGCGCGACGGATGCCGTCATCGCCCGTACGAGCTTGGCGGTGAACATGTTCATGGATCTCCCTTCGATCTCAGGTCAACTTCTGGAAACGATCTTCAAACTGACCGGTTGCGGCATCTCGAGCGGCGGCGAGTCGGAGAGCTTCAAGAGGGAGCTCAAGTCCGACTCGATCGCCTTGTCGAGCGTCCCGTCTCCGGTGCTGCTCGACAACTTCACCTGCTTGATGCGCCCGTCCGCCTCGATCCAGACGCGTACCGACAGCGAGAATCTCTTCTGTCCGAGGCGCGTGTCGGCGGACAGCTTCTCGACAATCACGTCCTTCAGCCGATTCGTGTACCAGGCAAAGGCCGCGTTGCCGTTGCCGCCGACCAGGTCGCTGCCTCCCGCGCGCGCCGCGAGGCCAAAGGCATCCTCCCCGGCGCCGCCCTGCGCATCGAGCCCGAGGGGTCCGGCCGGCGGCGGTGAGTTGTCGGGCGGCGGCTCGTCCGGGTTGTCCTTCGGCAGCGCCTCCTCGGTTTTTTCCGGCGGCGGCGGTGGCGGCGGCTGGTCCGGAGGGGGCGGTGGCGGCGGGCGGATGATCTGCACGGTCTGAATCTGCCGGTCGGGCTTGCCGGTCTTTGCCGCCATCATGGTGCGCACAAACCACACGAATCCCACCAGCAGCAAGAGCGCGAGCGCCCCGCCGACGAGGCGCGCGAGGTAGCGTCGTTCCCTGCCCTTGCCGGCCATGCGGCGCTACTTGACGATGCGCTGGGTGACTAGCCCAAGCTGGGTGATGTCGAGCTTGCCGACCACATCGAGCACGTCGATCACCTTCTGATATGACACCGTCGAATCAGCCTTGACGATGACCGGAAGCGCCGGATTAACCGCCTTGTACTGGCGCAGCAAGTCCTCGAGCTCGGGCAGCGTGACCGGATAGGTGTCGAGGTACATGGTGCCGTCCGCCGTGATGGTGATCGCCTTGGTCTGCGGCTTCGCGAGCGAGGGGGTGTCGCTCGCCTTCGGCAGATTCACCTTGATGCCCTGCACCGAGGCGGTGGTCATGATGATGAAGATCACCATGAGCACGTAGGCGAGATCCAGCATGGGGGTGATGTTGATGTCGTCGTAGACATCCTTGTCGCCGCCGTCGATGGATCCGGACACGATGGCGCTCCTAGCTGTACTGCTCGGCGAGCCGCGTGACGAACTCGTCGACGAACACACGGTTGTCCGCGCCGATGCCCTTGATGCGTGTGTTCAGCCAGTTGTAGCCGAACAGCGCGGGGATGGCCACGGACAGGCCCGCAACCGTCGCGGCGAGCGCGGCCGCGGTGCCCGGCGCAATGGCGTTGATGTTGACGTCGCCCGAGAGCGCGATGGCGGCGAAAGTGATCATGACACCGATGACGGTGCCGAGCAGTCCCAGGAACGGGCCGCCGGAGATCGCAATGGTCAGGAGCACCATCTGACTCGAGAGGCGTTGCTGCAAGCGCGTCTGGGTCGCATCCATGGTCGCGCGGATGGCGTCGATGGACTGCGGGGACAGCACGGCGAGGTGCGCGGCGCTCACGGTCTGCCCGGCAACGCGCTTCTGCGCTTCCCGCACGCCTTGATGGTAAAGCCGATACAGGGTCGAAGCGCCGTACTTTCCCTTGTTCGAGGACAACTCGGGCGCCCCATCAAGATCCTCCTCGGCGCCCTCGCCCGGGTTGTCGAGCGCCGTGGCATCGCCGCTCAGCTTGTGAAAATCGGCGAGAAACCGCCGATTGGCGCGCTCGACCCGCGACAGAAAAAACGCCTTGATGACCATGATGATGAGCGCGATCACCAGCATCGCCATGCAGATGCCGATCACCACCCAGCCGTCGACGGTCAGATTCTTGGCGATGGTCACGAAGTAGGAGCCCTGTCCGCCGCTCTCACGCTGGCCGTCGGCGCCGTAGACCAACAGGTTGCCGTCCATCCCCTGACTGCGCGCGCCCGCCTTGATCCAATCCGCGGAGCGCGCCGTCTTGGACACCTCGACCTCGTCGATCTCGCCGGTGAAAAACCGGGCGCCGGCCGCCGCACCGATGGTCAACTCGCCGCCAAGCTCTACGGGCGTGACCGGCGCGCTTCCCGCGAGTGCACCGTCGACGTACAGCGTGAGCTTGCCGTTGCCGACGCTTAACGCGACGTGGTGCCACTGCCCGAAACTCAAGTCGGCGCCCTGCGTCACCGTCACCGGCACCCCGCCGAAATTCGCGCGCGCGACGACGCGCGCCCCGTCCAGCGCGAGCTCGAGCGATTTCCCCTGCTCGCTCAGCGCGATGAGCACGGCCTGTTGCGCCTGGGCGGCACGCACCCATGCAGATGCCGTGAACCCCTGGCTCGGCACGAGGCGCAGCGACGCGCTCGCCGGCACCGTGATGCTCTCCTTGCCGGAGAACTTGGCCTCGCCACCGATCAGACCGGCCGGCGAAAGTTCTGCGGTGGAAGCCGAGGGGTCGTTCTTGTACGCGGTCGAGTCCTTCGGCGGGCTCGAGGCGTCGGAGAAGGAGAGCACCAGCGTTTGCGCGACATCGTAGGTACCGGCCACGTCGGCACCGGGCGGCGCATCGGTGTTGCCATAGTAGGCGTAAATCTTGTCGCTCTTCGCACCGCCGGCCAGTTGCGGCACGCGCACCCACAACAGCGCCATCTGATCCTGCGGGTCGTACTTCTCGAAATGGTATTTGAGCGGTGTCTTGTCGTCGCCGCCGACCAGGCGAAAGTCGGAGCCGTCGGGCTTGGTGTCGTTGAAGTAGCCAAAGTTCGCGAGCGAGAGCCGCACGAGCGCCGGTGCGTCCTGCACCGGGCCCGCGATGTCGGCGCCCGTCGGCGACAGATCGAAGCTGATCTCCTTGCGGTACTTCCAGTCATTGTTCCACCACGAGCCGGCGGCAAGCGCCAACACGGGCGCGAGCATCATCGCTATCGCAGCTCTACGAGCCCAACGGTTCATGCCATCCTTCTTGAGTGGAAATTTGGATGAGTTTGTCCGGCCATTGTGGCCGCGATGCGTGATTGTTTTGTTACACATCTGTCTGTTACACATCGATTCACGCCGGCAGCCGGTTGTCTCATTGCGGCCGCGCCTTCGTGCCTTCGTGTTTGAGGCACTCGAGGTCATCCGGCTTGCAATCCGCTTCGCCGAGGCCGGTGACGAAGACGTTTAGCCAGCCGATCGCCGCGTCAGCCACCGGCGTGCCGCCGGAATTTCCGGACGAGGCATTGAAGTTCTCCGCCGCGGCCGCGGTCGATCCTGCCGTCGAGGAGGCCCCGGCGAAGTTCGCGCCGAGTGCAGGCGGCGCGAGCGGCACGCCGACCGAAGTGCCGGAGACGGTGATGTTGTTCGCGCCGATGACCGCCGTCGCCGCGACCGTCAGATTGCCGGCAACGATGCCGGCATCCCCGGCATTGACCACCCCGCGCGGCGCGAACAGGTACACATTCCCGGGGCTCACGCCGGGCGTGGCCGCGAGCGCTTCGATACCGCTGCCCGCGATCGCCGCCCGCAGGCTCGTGGTCGGCTGTCCGTTGCTGTCGTAGGCGATGTTGACCTCGGGCGCGGAGATCGAGGTTTTTGCGCCGGCCCCGGCATCGATGTTGCCGTCGGTGCTCCACACGGTGATGTCGCCGCCATTGGCCGCGAACAGGCGCGACTGGTCGATCTGCAGGTCTCCGTAGGTGAAGGTGCTGACGTTACCCGTGGTCGCCGCGACGATGCCGAGCTGATCGGGCTGCTTGTCGATGCCGAAGCTCGCCGGTGCCAGCGCGAGTCCTGCGTCGATGCCGCCGCCGGGAGCGAGCAGGGAAACGTTGCCACCCTGCTCGGTGTAAATCTGGCTGAAGTAGAGGTTGATATTGCCCTGGTAGGGGTTGGTCGACCCGGCCGCCGGGTTGGCGCCCGGGAACAGCTTGCTGATCGCCGCGAACGCGCCGCTGAAATCGCCGTTCCCGGACGCGGCCTCCTTGCTGCCGTAGTATTGCAACAGGTCGAAGAACAGGTCCTCGACGTAGACGCGCTGCAGCTCGGGACCGATCGCATTGAAGATCCGCTTCGCCTGTGCGGCCGTCAGGCCGCTGAGGTTGTCGATGCTCTCGATGTAGGAAGTCAGATTCGAATCGAACTGGCTCGAATTGTCGATGTAAGTATTGATGAAGGCAGCATATTGCGCGGGCGACGCGGCGCCGATGCCGGCTTGTACGCTGATGTTCGCACCCGTCGAAGGCAGGACCGGATTCACGAGATTGGCGCGGGTGATGATGCCGTTCGAGGTGCCCAGGTTCACGTTGCCGCCGGCGGTGAGCTCGAGCTCGCCCGGTCCGTCGATCGCGATGCCGCTCGCGTCCGCCAGCACCTGCCCGCTCGCCACGCGCTCCTGTGGGTAGGTGACGTTGCCGCCGGCGAGGATCGAGGTGACATCCGATGAGCTCAGATTCTGCGCGACGAGATTGAGGCCCGAGATGTCCCCGCCCGCGACGATCTGTACGGGCTTAGCGGCCCAGATTCCATCGGGCGTACCGGTGCTCAACGGGAAATCGATGCTGCCGTTCAGCGCAACGATGCGCACCGGCTGAAGAGTGCCCGCTGCATCGGCGGCGGCGTAGATGGGGACCGCAGCGTGCTGATCGGGCAGAGTCAAAGACAGCGCGCCCTCGATATCGCTATAGATGCCGAGTCCGTTCTGATTGACAGGGGAGCCCGCGGAGGGAAGGCCGCGCGGATCCGCGTCCGGGACGATCAGCACGTCGGCACTGCCAACCGTGATGTTCTGATTCGCAAAAACCTGCAGATTACCGCTCGACGACGGCGACGTGACGAGGCTGCGGCTTATATTGACGTTGCCGCTGAGCGCCACCAGATTGACCGAGGACGGCAGCGTGTCGAGCACGCCCCCGCCGCCGGGGGGGAACGGCTGCACGCCATTTGCCGAGAGAAATGAGCTCGAGATCGCGTTCCCGACGGCAATCGACTCATCATCGAGCGTCACGCTGCCGCCGACCGCCGTCAAATTCGCCGAGGAGTCCGCGCCATAGGTCGAGAAATATACGGGAGCGGGGGTGACCGGTTGAAAGATGCCCTGCGCGAGCAAGGTGGGATTGAAGATTTCGGCCACCTGCACGTTGCCGCGTGCCGTGACCGCGAGACTCGCATCGCCGAGGCCGATGATGGGCGCCGCCCCTGCCGTGCCGCCGTTGAGGGTCGCGGGTGTCGGGCCCACGTCCGCACCGGCGATCAAGCTCAGTTGACCCCGGCCCACATCGTAGCTGCCTCCGAGGATCGAGCCGCCCGCGGCGACGATGAGATTGCCGCCGCCGAACACCTCCGGCGCACTCACGCCCGCAATGGCCCCCCCGACCGGCACGCCGACCGTGGCGATGGACACCGAGAGATTGTCGATGTCACCGCCGGCTCGGATCGCGACGTTGCCGCCGGCCAGGGCGCCGATGCCCTGCTGGAAATCCTGGAAATTGGTGGTCCAGGACGTCGCCAGGGCGGGAGCGATGCCATCGTTGACCGCCGAGCCCAGGCGCCACTGCCAGGCATTCACGAATTGATCGGTGGGCGCACCGAGCACATCCCCGGCGACGCTCACCTGGATGTCGCCGCCGCCGATCGGATAGGCAAGCGGCGGCGCACTGCCGCGGCCCAAGCGGCCGGTGGAGAACATCACCCCCGGCTCGGCGACGCCGGCCGTGTAGAGCAGCGCCGCCTGGCTGCCGAGAACCAGATCTCCCGACGCGCTCACGTCGATGAACCCATCGCCGGTTCGCACCATCGTGGGCGCATAGTCGCGGCTCGTGACGGCGCTCGTTGCACCGATCGATGCCGCGCAGAGCGCGTCACAAAGGGTCACGGTGCCCGGATTCGCGGCATTCGGTGCGAGCACCGCCTGCGGATCCGCTGCCGTGAAGTCCGCACCCGCGACGATGCGATAGGACCACGAATCCGATGCCGTGGTCGGCAGGGTGAATGCGCCGGTCCCGGAGGTCGCGGCGAACCCGTCGGAGAGCGAGGCATCGAATGTGATCCCGCCCTGCGCGCGCAAGGTCAAGACTCCCGGCACGTTGTCCGCGCCGAAGCGCCAGGTATAAAGATTCCAGGGGGTGTTCAGGGTCAGGGCACCGGTGGGATTCGCCGCACTTACCGCCGCGTCGATCTCGACGCCGGGCTCGAGCTCGAAGCCGCAATTGCAGGCGCTCGCGGCCGCCGCGGTGATCGCTGCAGCGGGCCCTGTCGAGGCGGCCGTCATGAACGCCGTTGCGTCGGACTGATACGTGCTCATGTCCTGACTCTCGATCACCCCACTCGTATTTTGATATACGTGATTTGCCACCAGGGCGGTGCGGCTCGCGCCCGCGATCCGACCTGCCAGCGCTATTCCGCCGGTGCCGTCGAGCCAGCTCTGCACGGTGGCGAGCGGGGCGCTCAGCAAGACGCTCCCGCCCGCGCCGGCGGCGCCGTCCGCGCTCGGACCCGCGCCGCTCACGTTGATCGTCGAGCCGGCGTTGACGAGGATCTGGCTCGTGCCGCTGCCGGCCGCGGCGTCCCCGCTTTCGAGCGTCACGGTGCCGCCGCCTTGGCCCGCGAGCGTCGCATGCGCATCGATGCTGCCGTTGACGATCACGTTGTTCGCGGCTGCCAGCACGACCTGGCCGCCATGGGCGCCGGAGGCATCGATCAGGGCGCCCGCATTTACGAGCACGCTACCCTGGTCGGCCTCGAGCTCGACCTGCGAGGCGGTGACCGCATTGGCATCGTTGCTGCCGGCCGCAAGAACCTCCAAGTCCCCGGGCCCGCGTAGGCGCGCCGTGCGGGCGCCGGTGAAGCCGCCGGCGTTGAGCAGTAAATTGAGTGCATCGAAATCGAACGCCCGAGCGTCGATGCTGAAGGATCCGCCCTCGCCTGCGGTGCCTGACCCCGCCAGGTTGCCCGCCACCACGACGCTGCCCCCCGTTCCGCCGGTTCCAGGCGCGGACAATGAGAGCGAGCCGGCCTCGCCGCCCTTGCCGGCGCTGACATCGATGCTGCTGCCGCTTGCGAGCGTGATATTGCCGGCAGATGCGAGCAATACGGACCCGCCGGGGCTCGCGACCGACACGCCGTCGTACTGCTGAACAACTCCGGCGACATTGATCGAGCCACCGCTCTCGATCGACAGATCCCCGCTCGTCGAGGTCAGGCCCACACGCCCGGAGGGCAGCTCGATCTCCGTGGCCACGTCGATGCTGGAGCCCGTCACGCTCAAGGAACCACCGAGAGCCGCCGCCGCAAGCGCCGTGCGCTTTGCCGGCGCCAGCAGCGATACCGCGCCGTTTGCCGTCATTGAGAGCGAAACGTCGGCTGCGGTGGTGATCTGTGAAGCGCTCAGCGACAGGCTCCCGGCGGTGCCCAACGCGCTGCTGGCGGTGGCCGTCAATGCGTCGGTGGCGCGCAGGACGACCAGATCGAATCCGCTCGCCGTCACCGACCCGCCGTTGAGAATGATATTTGCTGCGTCCAGCCGCAGCGTCCCCGTGCCCGCGCTGCCGGCTGCGAAACTCGTTCCTTGGCTGTTCTGCAGCGTGATCGACTTGCTTGCGTTGAGCGTCGCCACATCGTTGGTGCCGACATCGACGAACCCCGGCGCATCCACGATGATGTCCGAGGCATTGGCCGTCACGCTGCCGTTCATGTCGATCGGCGCCGCGCTTACCAGCAACAGGCTGCGCAGGCTCGCGCTGCCCAGCAGCGCCGAGCTCAGCAGCGTACCCGTCGTGTTGGGCACGGCGTTGCCGAGGAGAATGCCCGAGGATTGCACCGCGAGATCCCCGCCGGCGAGCGACAAATGGCCCGCCGTCGCCACGTTGTCCGTGGCCTCGAGGTACACCGAGCCGCCCGGAGCGGCGAGCGTCGAGCCGGCGGCGAGATCCAGGATGCCAGCCTGGCCTGCGGGGTTTACTCGCGTAACCGTACTCTGCAGCCCAGCGCTCACATTCAGGAATGCGCCATCGCCGGTAAGCGAAAAGATTTGGGAGCCAGGCGCCGATCCAGCCGCGGTGACGGAAGCGCCGCCCTCGACGGTCACCTGGTTCAGCGCCGTGAGTATCACATCGGGTGCGGTTAGGGCGGCGCCGGAGCCGATCTGCACAGTCTGGGCTGTCGTCGTGATGGAACCGGCGTTGTTCAAGCCGCCGAGGAGCAACGTCTGTGCGCCGAGGGCGTCGAGGCTCCCTGCGGTCAACACGATCTGCCCGGCCTGGCCGGCTACGGCGGTCGGTGCGACCAGGATATCGGCGCTCGAGATGTCCACCTCGGCGCCAAGGCCGCCCTTCGGCGCCGTCGTGTCGAGCGCTCCGCCCAGCGTCAGTGCGTCGCTCGCGACCAGCGCAAGCACGCCGCTGTCGAGCGGCAGGCGCGGCGACGACACGTGGGCGCTTTGCGCCTGATTCGCGAAGAACTCATTCGCGCTCGTGATCGTGTACTGCGCCTGTTGAAGTACGATGGAGGCTGGAACGACCTCGAAACCGCCAGTCCGCGATTCGCCGTATGAGCCGCCGAACGGCGTGCCCGCGACCGTCTGGTATCCGGAAATGATGTCGCCGCCGCCCAGCACCGGTATCACCTGACTGCTCTGGATATCCTGATAGCCGGAAGCCTGGGTCACGAGGAACGCGCCGGGCAGCAGCGCATAGCGCGCCGGCAGCAGCGTGTAGACTCCGGCGGCCAGTCCCTGCATCCCCGAGAGATAGACCGAATCCCCGACCTGCAGGGTCGTGCCGTTGGAGATGTTCGGATCGTATGGCGACACCCCGCCGCGCAAGCTCGGCAGGATCGCGAATTGTCCGGGGCGGCCCCCGTTCGTGGAGCTATTCGACAGCACGTCATTCGTGCCGCCGGTGCCGTCGACCCATTCATAAGCCTCGAGGTCACCGCCGCCCGCCACGTCGATGGTGGCGCCCTTGTTTACATTGACTTTCGCGCCTCGCAAGGTGACCTGCTGAGACGGCGGGGCGATGCCGTCCGTGCCGTAAATCACGGAGTTGCCATTCGGCAGCGGGTATACCCAGTCGATGCCGCCTTGGGTGGTGCCGAAGGGGATGCTGAGGCCGCTGGCGGAGGTCGAGGTGAGACTGCCGGCGCCAAGGACCAAGGAGGCGGCGTCCACGGTGATATCGCCGAAGGGCGCCCGCAGCACACCGTCTTGGATAACCGTGCCGGCGCTCAAGGTCAAGGCGCCGCCGGCCGATAGCGGCGTGGCCGCGGTCCCGGCGCTCGCGTTCACGGTGATCACGTTGACCGTGGGCGCGGTAACGCTGCTGGGGTCCGCCGAAATCACGAACTGCGACAACGTGGTCGGATAGATCTGCTGCGCCGTCAGATTGAGATTGCCATCGGTGAAGAGCGCGCCGTCGAAGGTGGTGGCCGTGTCGCTCGTGCTGGTCAAAAGTCCCCGGACCCGCAAGTCGCCGCTGGAGCTGAAGCTTGCCGTGCCGATTCCCTGCAGCGCGCTGGTGCCGTACAGCTCGATGAAGTGTCCGCTCACATCGAGTGTCCCACCGGTCGGGGCGCCGGGGGCACCGATGGCGTTCGCGGCAGTGACGTTGTTCAGGAACGTTACATTCGAATCGCCGAACTCGACGTACGGCGCAGTCACCCGGGCAGTCGACCCGGGGCTGACCGAATACACGCCGGCGTCGAGCGTGATGGATTCGGCGGCACTCAGGGTCACGTTGCCGACGAAGTCGATGCGCCCCGGCAACGGTGCGTAATCGGAGAAGATTGAGAGCGGCGTCGCCTTGAGGTTGACGATGTCGAAGCCCGCGGCCGCGAGAGCGCTCGCCGATACATAGGCGTTTTCCGCGAGCGCATTCGGGATGCCGAGACCCGGATCGATGACGATGGGCGGTTGCGCGGCGCTCACGATGATCTGGCTCGAGGTGATGCCGGCATAGCCGGGGAACGAGGTGCTCCCGCCATATAGGCCCGGGGCGGTCGCGCCGAGATCATTGCGGCCGCTCGTGTCGAGGGTGAGGCTGAAAGTGCCGCCCGACGGCTGCGGCAATCCAGGGCCCGCCTTGCCGGCGGCCGCCTCGAGCTGGCCGCCGAGCTCGGCGCCATCGGATGCAGTCAAATCGATCAGGCCGCCCCCGGAGGCGACTTGCTCGCTGCGCAGCGCGCCGCCGCCGGGAGGCGTCTCGGCAATCACCCCCGCGGAGCCCGCCACGTCGATCAGAGAGCCCGGCAACAGTTCGATGAAGCCTCGGGACGCAGTCAAGGTCACAGTCCCGCCAGGCAATATCTCCCCGGTCTGTTGTCCGAGGCTATTGGGGAAGATCCTCGGCACCCCGGCTGCATTGAGCACCGCCTGCGGGCCGAGCCAAATCGCCTGGGTGTTGTTGTAGGTGGCTTCCGGTTGACTCGCAAGCAGCGAGAGAGAGATGGTCCCCCCGGGAGCGCTGAGCGTACCATCCTCGATGATGCGGACATCGGACGAGAGGGAAAGGCTCGCGAGCGGATCCGCCAGGATTTGCGATCCGGCGCCTATGGTCAGCGAGGGCGTCGCGTTCGTGACGTTGAAATAATTGACGCCGTTGACGCTTGCGGTGCTGGTCTCGCCGACCTGGCTGAGCGACAGGCTCACCGGTTGCCGGAGCTGATCCGGAAGCGTGGCAATTCCCGCGGTCCCGATCAACGATGTCATATTCCGGAGGCCGGCATACCCTGCGGGCAGTACCAGGTTGCTCTGCCGGAGGGTGACCGTGGTGTCGTCCGCGAGCGTGATGCCGCCTTGATCGGCAGTAAGTGCATAGTCACTGAAGCCGCCTGAGGCGAGCTGCGCGGGCGTCATCCAGAGAGTCGCGGAGTTTCCTCCGCGGCAGTTGGCGGCAGCGATACATACCGCAGAATCGGTGAGATCGAGCGTGCCGCCCTCATATATTCCATAGCCCGTGAGCGTGGCGCCCATCGCGATGCTCGGAGTGCCGCCCTGAAGCGGATCACCTTGCAATCCCGCGCCAATGCTGATCGTGCCGCCGGCACCCGCATTCAACCCGCCGCCGGTGGTGATCTGCCCACCGCCGGAGACGTCGATGCGGCTGCCGGGCGCAAGCTCCACGCCAGGGTTCGCGCTATTGATGGAAACGGCGGCAAGCGAGACATTACCTCCGTTGATGAAGAGCGGCACGGTATTGCCGGTGGGATAGAGCAGCGGATTGTCGTTGACCCATTCGCCGTCCGCGGATAGCGAAGCCTTCGGACCGAGGATGAGCGCGAAGGGCTCGGCCAGCGCCGCTCCGGCCGTCGGCTCTGCGAATGCGGTGATGTTTCCCCCGGGCGCAGTGATCTGGCCCTCGATGTCGATCGCACTCGCGGTCACGCTGAAGTTGCCGCCCGCGGGAAGCTCCACGGCGACCGAGGCCGGCAAGAGGATCTTGCCATTGGCATAGATGGTGACCGACCCAAACCCGCCTGTGCCGAGCAGCTCGGGCCGCAGCACAGAGGCCGTGTAGCTCGCCGGCAGCGGATCGCTCGACGGATTGAGGGCGGTGCCGTTGGCATTGAGGAGGGTCGGCAGCACCAGGCCGGGGGTCACCGTGACATTGTCGACCACGAAGTCCGCGTTGGCCTCGCCGGGCGTGCCGATGACGAGCGAGGCGGGCAGCGGCACTTGGTTATACGGCTGATAGGTGTTGGTATCGTAGGGCGCATTGATCGCGGCAACCGCCGTATCCGGATTGCGCTGATACAAGCCGCTTTGCACACTGGCGTCCACCGTCGAGTCGAGCACGAACTGGCGTGCCGACACGCTGAGGCTTCCACCATTCTTACCCTCGATGTAACCGGGGGACCAGGTTGGTTGGAGCGCCTCGTAGGCGGTCGATGTGCCCCACTTGGGGTCACTCAGAGTCGCCGAGTTGGCGATGCCGACGTACGACACATTCGGGTTTGCCGAGCCAATCGGCACCACCTGCCCGGTGGTCGTGAGCAGATCGGTCGTCTTCAAGTATCCGCCCGTATACTGGATTTGCCCGCCCGCCACATCGACGGTCGAGCCCGGTGCCAGAATCGCATCCCCGGCGGAGTTAATTGCGATGGTGCCGCCGTTCAAGTTTCGCTCGACCACGTTGTAGCCGATGGCCGCGACCTCGCCGCTGATGTTGGCGAGGGGCGTGCCGGTGCGGATGTCCACGTACACCGTCTGGCTGCGCAAAGGCCCGTTCTGCTGCAACGGGCTGTCCGCGAGCTCGTAGCCGCGCAGCTGCACCGGAATGACATTGTCGCTCACCGGCAGCACGATGCTCGCGCCCGACACGTCCAGGTCGGCGCCCGAGGCGACATAGACGCGGCTGCCGTCGGGACTTGCCGTGTATACGCCGGGGGACTGTGCAGCCGTGATGCTGAGCTGCCCGCCGGTCGCGCGGGTGACGCTGTCCGACAGGATCTGCACCCTCGCGCCGGTCATCGCAATTCGCGAGGGCAGCTGCGGAACGCTGTTGACGGTGGTCGCGGAACTCGCATCGAGAGTGACTTCGGTTTCGCTGTTCGCGCCCAGAGTGAGCTGTCCGCCGGTCCCGTCCTGGGGCGTTCCGTTGGTTTGACTGAGAGTGCCGCTCACGCCGGCAGCGCCCGACGGACCGATGGTGCCGTGGTCGACCGCCTGCAGGTAGATGCTGCCGTTCTCGTTGATGCTGGTCGTCGCCGACACCCGGCCCAGCTGATTGACGGCAAGGCCGGCGAGGGTCACGTTGCCATCGGTGGCGAGGATCTGGCCGACCAGTTGTTCGGGTGACTTGACGGCCGAGTTGCTCGCCGCACCGTTCGTCACGGCCCCGCCCGTGCCTCCGACCTGTACCAGAAGGCCGCGCAGCGACGGATCCGATTGCGTCGCAAGGTAGATGGTATCGCCTGCGGCAAGCATGGTTTGGCCGCCCGGCGTGCTGATCGAGCCCTCATTGGTGATGCTCGGTGCGAAGATCAGGATCTGCCCCCCGGAGGCCGTCTGGAGGCTCGCGCGCGGGGAGATGGTCACGCCGCCCGTCGTTCCGGTCGAGAATGCCTGGAACGCGGGATTGCCGTTCGAGCCCGGGGCGATGAGCCCGCCGGATACCGCCGCGTTGGCAATGTCCAGCGTGGAGGCAAGCAGCCCGCCAACGTTCACTTGGGCGCCGCTCCCGAACACGATGCCGTTCTGATTGATGAGGAAGACCCGGCCGTTCGCGTTGAGGGCGCCGAAGATCTGGCTCGGATTCACATCGTTGATCTGGTTCAGGGCCACGGCCGAGGCGCTCGGCTGCACGAATTGCACCGTGCCGTTGGCCGAGATGTTGAAGCTCTGCCAGTTCAAGGTCACGTTGCTGGAGGTCTGGTTCACCGTGAGCTTGGAACCCGACTGAGTGGCGGTCGCCGTGCCCGCACTCACGAAACCCGCGGCACCGAATTTGCTGTTGATGCAGGCGCTCGCGGCGCACGGCACCGGCAGGGCAGTCCCCGCCGATGCCGCGGACCACGCGAACGGCAGGCAGGCGACGTTCAGGAAGGTGAAAAAGCGGGGTCGTTCGCGCACGTCGTCCTCCCGGTCAGAAGCTGTAGCGCAAGGAAAAATCGATGCGCGAATCGTCTTTGAGTGTCCGTACGCCGGCGCGCTCGGGCACCGCGTAGTCCAGATAGCCGCTGATGCCCTGCGGATTATCGAGCCGCACGCCGAAACCACGGCTCCACAGGGTGATGTTCTCGTGCTGCCCCGGCAGCGCATCGATCAGCGTGGCCACTCCGCCGTCGACGAACACGAAAAAATACAGCGGCGCGAAAAAACTGCCGACGTGCGGGCCGAGCGGGGGACTGTGCAGTTCCACTCCGCCCGTGGCTCCCGAGTCACCGAGTGCCTCGGCCTCGAGGTAGCCCCGCACCGTGTCGACACCTCCCAGGGAGAATTGCTCATTGTTGACCAGCGGACTGTCCGACCACTGCGCGCTGAGCCGCTCCTGGAAGGCGAGTCCCCAGGGGAGCGGCTGCGTGGCGCCAAATCCCATACGCACATAAAAATAGTTGGGGTATGCGTTGTAGCGAGCATTCTCGAATTGATCGCTGCTGTTGATGAGCCCTCTGACGCCGACGTTGAAGCCGAGCGAGGCCGAGTAGAGAAAGGCGCCGCGGGCCCGGTTACCCGAGTAGACCGCCGACCAGTTGACGTACTTGACGGGGGCCGTCACCGCTCCCGGGGTCGTGCTGCTCGCGCTGCCGTTGCTGTCCGGCAGCACCGAGGTGAGCACATCCTTGTAATCCGCGCCGAGGTTCAAGTTCTGGGAGCCGGTCGCGGAGCTGTCGATGGGCTTGAGCCAGTGCGCTCCATAGATCGAACCCTTGCCGAGCACGCCCAAGGTACCGAGCGCGAGCACATTGCTATAGGTTCGCGTATAGGAGAGCGCGGCCTCGCTGTCGCCCGAGCCGATGTGCCCGAGATAGTTGGCGATCAGCACTTCGGCATCGCTCGTGTTCGCGGGCGCCGTCTGATACATGAGCCCGAACGTATCCTGGCGCCCCCACAAATTGTCGTAGCTCAGACCCACCGTGGCGCGATTGGGTGTCGTGTCCGCCGTGTGCCGGTCGTCGTAGCTCACGAATCCCTGCAGAGGGAGCTTGTCCTTCACATCGAGGTCGACGTCGACGGAGCCGGGCTCCGAGCCCGCCTTGAGCACCGGAGTCACCACCCGATCGGGGGTCCGCGCGTTCAATTCCGTCAGCTCCTTCTGAAGCGCCGGAAACGACGGTGAGCTGCCCTGCTCGAGAGCCGGAAGGGCCGCGAGGATCTGGCGGCGCGAATAGTAGCGCTCGCCGCGCACATGCACGCTCTCGAGCTTGCCCTCCGTGACCTTCAGCCGCACGAGCCCGTCGGCCACTTGCTGCTCGGGAATATCGACGAATACGGCGCTGTAACCCGCGTCCTTGTAGGCCTTCTCGAGCGCATCGGCCGCCTGTTTCACGGTCTCGATGGTGCGATTCGGACCGAGGAACGGGTACACGGCCTTCTCGATCGCGGTCTGCGGCAGCACCTTCGTCCCGAGAACGCGAAACTCGGTGATGTCGAACGTCGCCTCAGCTTTGGCCGCCGGTGGCGCCACGGGCGGCCCAGCCGCTTCGGCACCCTTCGACTGGCCGGTTGCGGCGAACGAAGAGACGCTGATGACCATTCCGAGCATTCCCCTGAGGACTCGATGCTTGCCGCGCAAATTGTTGTCTCTGACCAAATAAAATGCAGATAACCGGGTGTTCGACCGGAAGATCCGCCGAGTCTTTGCATCCACTCAATCCGGCACGACGATGGTCGGCCGATTATTTTTGATGGAAGTCGCTCCGGCAGAATGCCTGCGGGTCGACAGGGGGTGGATCATCTTGGGTGCGGGTGTCACTGGTGTGATTGAAGTGTGACAATTCAGTAACATGGCGTTCCATTCCCGAAGAAAGGGCGGCACCCGGAACGCCGCCTGCATGGCTTGGGAACGAGCCTAAGTCCGGCGTTCGATGCGCCAAAAAGCGGGCCACCAGGTTGCCCTGGTGGCCCGCTCGAGTCCTCGTGGACCCGATCCGAAGTGCCTGGAATTGCCGCGATTAGTTGTTCACGTCGGTCGTGCCCAACAGCTTCTTCTCCGGGGAAGTCGCCGGCAGGTCGGTCGAATCGAACACCGGATAATCGCAGTTGTTCACCGTCAAGCTCGCGCTCTTCGTGTACACGTTGACCGGGTTGGTCGCCGCGTAGGCGCTGGTCGACGGAATCGTCGTCACCGGATTGCTCGCCAGGTATAGACCCGCCGGCGACGCATCGCCCGCCGACAAGCTGCCCTTGTCGGACAGGCTGCCACCGCTCCAAGGAGCAACACCGGTGTAGCCGGAATTGCTGACGGCGGTGAAGGCAGGATGCCCCAGCTTCGCGAGCAGCGCGCTCGCGACCAGCTTCGGGTTGCCCGAGGGAACCCCGGTGCCCGTCTTGATGCTGTAGGCGACGCCGGTGCTGAAGTACGGGTAGACCCCGTTCTGCACGTTCGCCACCGTCGGACCCGACCCGTCGATCGCGATGGCCCGGAACGAGTCGTTCGCACCGGAGAGGTTGGACGCGGAGATCTCGGCGTTGTTGATGCCGATCGCGAACTGGCTGCCCGGCTCGGCCACGGGGGTATTCTGCCCGGGAAGCGCCGGAGTGTCGGTGCCCGGCACGTAGTACGGAGTGATGCTGCCGCCCGAGAAAAACGCCTGCAGGCATCCACGGACGCCGCTGCCGCTGCCCGCTGCGAACACGTACTGGCCGTCTTCGACCGGAATGTTCTCAGACGGAAGGGTGCTGCAACGCTGGCCGAAATATTCGGACTCGAAGGAGGCCTCGGTGCCCGAGCCGAAGTCCCGACGGCACAGGTAGACGTTGTTGTCGGCGGGTGAGCTGACGCCGAGCTGGCTCCAGCTGACGATATTCGCACTCAGGAGGCTGGCAACCTGCTCCTTCGACAGCGACGGAGCATTGGCGGGGCTGTCGGAGGGCGATGTGTAGCCTTCCGCGGCCTGCAGGGCGTAATACGCGTTCTTCGTCAACAGGACGGTCCAGATCTGATCGAGCGTGCCCACCTTGCTCAGGTAGGTATTGGTGGCCGACGCATTGACCGTGCCGTTGGTGGGCGTGCGCAGAATCTCCGCCTCGACGTCCGCAAATCCGGCGGTCGGATTCGCATTGATCGTGGCGGTCGCGGGGCAACCGGAATGGTTGGTATAGGCGCCGAGCTTGGTGGTGGCGGCCACGGTCGCCACCGTTGCGCAATTGGAGTCGGTGATCGCCGCCGGATTGATGAAGCTCAGACCGTTGGCCTGCCCTTGGGCGGTCAGGTACAGCGGTGTAACACCGTTCACGGATCCGACGTTGGACTCCTTGAAGATCGCGATCGGCGTGCCCGCCGTGAGCGTCCCCGCGCTCGAGGTCACTGCGCCCGAGGCTGAGCAGAAGATCATGCGATTGGTGTACGAGGAAGCCGTGCCGATGTAGTACACATCGACGCTGCCGGCGGCGCACAGACCGGTCGGGGCGACCGTGGCGATCAGGCTGTTGAGGATCGTGCCGTCGACCGCGGTGGATCCGCTCAGATAGACGTTCACGACACTCGAATTGTAGGCGCTGATGTCCAGTGCCGAGGCGGATTGCACGCCCGCGGTCGCCACCGACAGCGCCAGCGCTGCACGGATGGAATGCTTGAGAATTGACATGATTTTTTCCTGTTTAAAGTTGAGGTAAACGGATACCGGAGTTCAGGCGGCCGCGCGACGGCGCGCGATGCCCGCCATGCCGAGCAAGCCGCTGCCGAGGAGCCAGATCGCGGCAGGAAGCGGAACCGGCGCGGTGCCACCGGAGGCGATGTTGTAGGTCAGATCGCCCGTGCTGGAGAGAAACCAGAAGCCGGTGCCGTTCGCGTTCGAATAGCCATTGATGCTGTCCTGATTGCGACCGGTGGACACCACGTTGTAGAAGCCGACGGCCTGACCGACGGTCTGCGAATAGTTCGATCCCGCCAGCAAAGTGCCGTTGGACAGAACGCCGGACTCCACGCTGAACGTGGCCGAGCCGGTCGTATCGATCAGGTCACCGGTGGTCGGTGCCGCGGACACCCAGGAGGAGATTTCGCTGTTGATTTTTCCCTGCACGCCGCCCAGGGCGTTGCCCGAGATGACCGGCGTCGAGGAATCCGTCACCACCATGCCGCCACCCGTGAGCGTGCTGGCGCCGAGCACCATGTAGCTGTCATTCGCGACGCTCGAGCCGCCGAAAATGTTGCCGCCCGCAGCGGTGAAGCCGGCGACCTGGCCGAAGTTGAGCTGCAGAACGTTGCCGCTCGCGCCCGTCGGATTGGTGGCAAG
Source organism: uncultured Gammaproteobacteria bacterium (assembly GCA_963748995.1). Taxonomy (GTDB): domain Bacteria; phylum Pseudomonadota; class Gammaproteobacteria; order Steroidobacterales; family Steroidobacteraceae; genus Bog-1198. The sequence continues at coordinate 59,711 of CAVVKU010000017.1, forward strand.
CGCGAACGCCACGTTCGGCGCGGTCGGCGTGAGCGCGCCGCTCGCGCTGGTGACTTGCGAGTAGTTCACACCCAGGTTGACGACTTCCGTCGTATTGGCCGCGGTGTTGAACACCGCCAGGTAGAGACCCTGTGAGCCAGGAGGGGATCCCTCGTTGATGGCGACAGGGCCGGTCAACTGGGCATGTGCGGCGACGGAGGCCAGCGCCAGCGTCACGCCGGCGGCGATGGATTTATTGAGCAACTTCATGTGTTCTCCCGAACTGTTAAGTGAGTTAGAGGCTTAAAGCTTCACGAACCCGAGCGGACAGCCGCGTCATCCCGAATCTGTGATCGATCTCCACTTTGGGACCCTTGAGAAGGAGACCTCCGTCGTGGAATTGCTGGGCATGATCCGGGGAGCGAGTGTCAACGATGTGATTGAAGTGTGAATATTCAGCAACACCGCTCGACGCCGGGCACGCATGCAACTGAGCGGGTGAGTTGCGCCCGAAGCGGCGAACGCTTCGTAAAACCGTAGCAATTGCGCCTTACGATTCGCCACCTACGCGCCTCGACGAGCGGCGTGCCACGATCTCTGCGAGGGAATACGAACGTATGACAAACCGCACCGTTGTGCCGACATCCACCCGACGCCGCTCAGGGCAGGCCCTGTTGACCGTATTTCTGGCGTTCGGGGCCGGTTGCGCAATGACGCTGCAGCCCGCCCGGTCGCAGAGCGCCCACGATGCCGCTCCCATCGCCACCGTCGGTTCCGAACCGATCACCGAAACAATCATCGTGCAGGCAGATCAAGCCGCATTTGACCAGCTGCGATGGGAGCTCGAGGCCCAGCAGCATCAACTGCAGTTCAAGTACGAGAAGGCTCGCCATGACCTGTTAAAGCGGCAACTGGATCAGCGGCTGGACGAGGCGGCCGTGGCGGACGAGGCCAAAGCCCGCGGTGTGAGCAGCGAGGCCGTGCTCGGGGATCCGAAGGCCGGCGCGCCCACCGATGAGGAGGTCCGTGCCTTCTACGATCGGAACCGTGATCGCATCCGGGAGCCCTACGAGCAGATGGCACCGAAAATGCGCGAGTACCTGGCGGATCAGCGCAAGCAGACCGCGGCGCGGGAGTTCTACGATGCACTCCGTGCCAAGCATGGCATCAAGTCGTTTCTCGGCCCGTTCCGCATCGCCGTCGCAGCCACGGGCCCCGCCCGCGGTCCGGCGACGGCGCCGATCACCATCGTCGAGTTCGCGGATTTTCAATGTCCCTACTGCAAGCGCGCGGAGTCATCCCTGCATGTGCTCCTCGACCAATACCCGGACAAGGTGCGTCTCGTGTTTCGTAATCTGCCGCTGACCCAGATTCATCCGCAGGCCCAGGGCGCCGCGGAGGCAGCCGTGTGTGCAGATCGACAGGGCAAGTTCTGGGAGATGCACGACGCGATGTATGCCGACCAAGCCTCGCTCGCGCCTGATGCGCTCAAGGACACCGCCCAGCGGCTGGGATTGGATGTCGGCCAATTTTCGGCGTGCCTCAGCGGCGGCGCCCCCGTCGCGACACTCGGTTCGGACGCCAAGGCGGCCCAGGAGCTGGGCCTTTCCGGCACACCGTATTTTTTCATCAATGGTCGCCCGCTCGACGGCAATGTGCCGCTGGAGAAATTCCAGAGCATCATCGCCGAGGAGCTGCGCGCGAACGGCTCGGACCGCGGCTGAGCCGCGATTCGCCAATCAATCTGTCATTCCCCGGGAGTCAAATCGATGAGTCGAAATTTTAAGGGCTTTGAAATTCTGTCGGGTTCGGCGGCGTTGCTCGCCTTGGCTGCCGCGCTGGTATCGGAGCCTGTTTCCGCAAGTTCCATCGATGCGTGCAGTTTGTTGACGCGGTCCCAGGTGTCAGCCGCTCTCGGCATTCGCGTGGAAGCGGGAGTGCGGCCACTCGCCTCCGAACCGGGCATGTGCAACTGGAGAGAAAGCAACAAGCCCACCGGTCCTGGTCGAAACGTGTTGTTGACCATCATCACCGCACAGGAGTTCGACAAGCTGAGGACCCTGCCGATGGCGGCATCCGAAAAGGGCATTGGAGACGACGCGATCGTGACGCATCCGATGCGTGTGCCGCCGCTGCTGACCGTCAAGGTTGGGACGCATTATTTCCAAATTCTGGTGAGATCGGATCTCGTCCCATCTGAAGAGGTGGATGCGCGCAATCAGGCTCTCGAGAAGACGCTGGCCGCGAAGGTCATAGAGAAGCTCGGATAGCCGGCACCGGGTCCCGAAGCAGGCGCGACGTCCGGCTTTCAGCTGCGTGCAGCGGCGCGCGCACTCCGCCCGCTTCGGGCCGCGCGGGCGATGAAGAGCAGCGCAAGCGCTGCGATCGCGGCGGGGTCGAGCGAGCCTCCACCCCCGGAGGAAGTCACGGCGGCCGTGGCCGTCACCGTCACGCTCTTCGAGGCGGAGCCGCCCGGGCCGGTACAGCTCAGCGTGTAAGTCGTGGTCGTGGCCACCGAGACGGCGATGCTCCCAGAGCCGGTGGCCTGACTGCCGGTGAACGTGCCGCCGCTGCCGGTACAGGCGGTGGCACCGGTCGTGGTCCAAGTCAGGGTGGCCGCGCCGCCCGCGGTCACCGATGCCGGCGAGGCCGACAGCGTGACAGTGGGCGGTGCGTTGACGACCGACAGCCCGTATAGGCCGTACTGCTGCGAGGACGCGGGGATCGCGACGACGGTGAGTTGGTAATCGCCTGGCGTGGCGGTGATCGGGAAGGTTCCACCGCCGAAGATCTTGCCGAGCACGTTACCCGCGCTCGAACCCACCAGCGCCAACGTGGAGAACGCCGCGGGTGTCTTCAGGTCCGTCAAGGTGACGTTGTAGTTTCCAGAGGTTCCAAGGGTGATCGGCTGGGAGATGAAGCCGCTGACGGGGCTCACCGTCTGGATCTGATCGAACGCCACGGCGCTCGAGCTGTTCTGCACATTGATGTCGAACAGGCCGTTGACGCCGGCGGCGGGCGCGGCGGCGGCAAGGAGCACCACGCGACCGGCGGCCGCGGTGAAGCTCACCGACCCTGCGGCGCTCGATTGCTTGAGGACAGCATGGTTCTGAGCGACCGCGAACGCGAGGCTCGACAGCGGGGCCGGGAACTGGAAATCGCTGGCCGTTGCCCGGTAGCTGCCGGCCGCGAGCGGGCTCGACGGCACGAAGGCGTACGCATAGGAGCCGGTGACGTTCACACCGGCGGCGGACTGCAGCACGCTGGCGGTCGTGGAGGCGAGATCGACCTCATAAGTCCCAGCCGCCGTTCCCGCGGCGCCGTAACTCCACACCTGCAGCGCTGCGCCGGCCGGGGCTGCCGTCAATGTTGCGGCGCCGGCGGCCGCCGATGCCATTCCGAGCGAAGAGCCGCCGGCGGTGACCAGCGCGCTCGCGCTCGCGAGCGCGGCCGGGAATGCGAAGTCTGTGACCGTCAAGGTGAGCGACTGGGCGCCGGGATTTTTCACGGTCGTGCCGGGCTGCATCTGTCCGACCGGATAGGTTGCGCTCAACAGCGGCGCGATACCCGCCGGACCCGTGACCGTGACGCTATACAACCCCGCTTTCGCCGTCGGGTCGGCCTGCGCAACTATGAAAAGCGTATACACGCCCGCGGGCAGGCTGGGAAGCGCGGCGGGCGATGCGGGAAGCGGCACCGCGCCGGTGACGGGCTGGCTACCCTGGAAGAGCGCGAGACTGAAAGTTCCCGCCGCCAGCGGCGCGGGAAATTGGTCGTCCGCATAGTTAAACGTGTAGGTCCCCGCGGTGTTCACCGTTACGGTGATCACATTCGTCGACACGGTCGGGTTGGCCGGCGTGGACTGCTCCGTGATATTGCCCGCGATGGAAGCACTCTGAATGCAGGCCGAGGGACTCGACGTCGGCGCAACGCACACGTTGAATGTTCCGACACCGCTGGTGCTATTCGGGGTTCCGATTACACGCAAGGTATATGCCCCGACCGCTCCCGGCAGCGCCAGTGAGGCGGTGGAGGCCGGGGACGACATGGTCGCCGTGCCCACGAGCGTGGACCCCTGGGTGACCACGATGGTGGCGGTGGTAAGCGGTGCCGGTATCTTGAAATCTGTGAACGTCACCGTCAAATTCTGCGCCGTCGCGATGGTGAAGGTCTCCTCCGTCGGCGCCGGGGCGCCACTCACCGCAACCAAATTCGTGGCCGGAGGCACGGGGTCGGAGACCTGCGCCTTTGCCCACAGGGGCAGACACAAACCGACCACGAATAGACCCCGCAGCATGTACCGGCACACCGCGACCGGCTCGCGTTGATCAAGCCACCGCATAAGTCATCCCCTCCGATCTCGCACGAAAATCTCTTCTGGCCTGTTCGGATCGCGCTCAGCTCTGCGGACTCGAGTCGGCTGCCGGCGGCTTCGAGATCTTGACCAGGGTCGCCCGCGCCTCGTCCAGACCGGTGAACTGCGCACCGGACTTGACCGCGCGTGTCAGGTTGTCGCGCGCGTCGGTGGCATCTCCCGCCGCCGACTGGGCCATGCCGAGGTGGTAGCGGGACAGGGGCGCGTCGGGGACCGCGGCGACAACCTTCGTCAGTACCGGCACCGAGCCTGCGGTATCGCCGCGCTTGTAGAGCACCCAGCCGTAGGTGTCGAGATACGAAGGGTTTGGCGAATTTGCAAAGCGCGCCGACAGTTCCTTGGCGCGGTCGAGGTCCGCCCGATCCGTGCGATAGGTGGCGAGCAGCATTGCCAGATTGTTGGCGGCCACCTCGGATTGCGGATCCTTCTGGATGACCTCCTCGTACTGCTGCATGGCTTCATCCTGCTTGCCGGAGTTCTCGAGAACCGCGGCAAGCTGCAACACCAGCTGCTCGTTCTGATCGACCAGTGGCATTGCGCCGCGCAATGTGGCGATGGCGACGGCAGAATCCTCCTTGTTGGCGAGCTGCGCGGCGGCAAGCCCTCGATACGGCGGCCACCATTTGGGCGTCCGCGCGATAGCCTGCTTGAATACATCCTTGGCCTCGGTAGTGCGTGCCGCCCGCAGCAGCAATTCCCCCTTGATCACCAGCGCGAACGAGCTCGACGGATAGGCCGACGCCGACTCATCCAGCCGCTTGATCGCGTCCGGAACCCGCTTCATGTTGACCAGCACGCGCACCACCGCTTCGAGCGGCTCGGTCGCATCCGGCTGGAGTTTCGCGGCCTGATCGAACAGGCGCAGCGCCTCCTCGTCGTGCTTTCTTGCCTCGGCGACCATGCCTTGGTACAGGTAGCCGCCCGCCTGCATCGGCCGCAGTGTCACCAGCGCATCTGCCGCCGCCGCCGCCGCGTCGAGATCCCGGGTTGCCATTGCCATCTGGTACTGCGCATCGCGCGCCGCGATATCGTCCGGATGGCGCTTCACCAGTTCCGCAATGATCGGCTTCGCCTGCTCGGCCTTGCCGAGCTGGGCGAGGAGCTGTGCAAAATCAAGCTGTAGCGAGGCATTGCCTGGATCGGCCTCGGTGGCGCGGCGAATCGTCTCCTCGGCCAGGGCGGGCTCCCCGTTGGCGAGATGCGCGCGCGCGAGCGTGCGCACCACCCCTTCCGCGTTTGGCTGGTCGCGCAGCACCGCTCGAAGATCCGCGATCGCGGCCCGCGGGTCCTTCCGGGCGAGCGCAATGTTGCCGCGGACCATCAACGCATCGTCGTCGCGCGGGCTCTTCGCGAGCACCTGGTTGGCGAGAGCGAGCGCGCCGGCAACGTCGCCCTGCTGCAGTCTGATGCCCGCGAGCCGGTCGCGGGCGGTGAGTGCCGGGGGCGCAAGACCTTCCTTGTCGATGATGCCCTGATAGACGGCCTTGGCCTTCTCCGGCTCCTTGCCGTCCTGGTAAAAAGATGCGAGGGCAAATTGCAGCTCGAAATCCTCGGGAGCCGCGGCGATCATGCCGCGGAGTTCCTGCTCCGCGACATCGCGACTGCGCCGGCCTGCGAGGAAACTGACCAGCGAGAGCTTGAGATCGCGCTCGTCGGGCATGTCCTTGACCGCCTGGCGAAGGACCTTTTCGGCCGCCTCCACCTGATTCTGCTGCGCATAGAACTGCGCGAGCCGCACGCGGTGCGCTTTCTCGCGCGGCTGCAACACGACCAGCTTCAGGAGCTGCGCCTCGGCATCGGCTGGACGCTTCTCCTGCAGGTAGATCTGCGCGAGCACCAGGCGCAGATCCACGGTGGCGGGAATCTTCTGCACCGATTGCTCGAGGAGCGATTGCGCCTTGTCAGTCTCGTTCTGTGCCCGATAAATGCCGGCGAGCACTGCAACGGCATCCTCGCTGTTCGGATCGAGCATCACCGCGCGCTGCCCGTCGGCGACCGCGTCATCGAGGTTATTCTGCTGCACACGAACTGCCGCACGCACCGTCAGCAACGACGCGTCATCGGGATGTTTCTCGAGGGCCGGCCGGATCAATTCCAGCGCCTGATCCGGCGCGGCGGAGAACAAGTACAGCCGGGCGAGCCGCGCGCGCGCCTGAACATCGTCCGGGTTCACATCGATGACACCCTGATAGAACTGTGCGGCCTCGCGCGGCTTGCCGAGCTTCTCGTCGACCATGCCCATGTCGAGGCGCGCCTTCGGGCTCTTCGGTGCGATCTGCAAGGCGTTCTGAAATTCGATCCGGGCTTTGTCGAGATTGCCGCCGGCGAGGAACGCCTCGCCCTTTTCCAGATGTCGCGCGAAGCGCGCCTCTGCGCCACCGCAGCCCGCAACCGACAAGACAGCCGGGCCGAGCAGCAGCAACAGGGGCCTTACGAGTGAACGCACCGACATGATTTATGGTCCGGAGGGGAGCGGAGCGACAGGCTACGAACTTCACATGACGAACGTGTGACGAACCGCCATACGCGGTGTCCTCACGGCGGCCTCGGATCGGACCTACAGCAAGGAGCGCGCGACCAGGCTGACCAACAAGGTCGAAGCGATGATCCGCAGCCACAGCACCGGCAGATCGAGGCGGTTCACGAGCACCTCCATCGCGTAGAACAGCACCACGAGCTTGGCTATCCCAAGCGCCCCGCCATCCGGCAGTCCAAGCGTGTCCGGCAGGCTCGGCACCACCAGTGCGACGAACAGCACGAGCAGATCCAGAGGAGTCAGGACAAAGCGCCGATCGCCGCAAAACTGCAGGCGCACCAGGGTCCCCACCGCCATGACCAGGATGGCGACCCAGGCGGCGGCATGCAACGACGGCCCGCCTTGCACGGAGCTGCTGTCCAGGTAAACGAGCACCGCTCCGGTCGTGTACAGCACGGCCTTTTCCACCGTGATCAGGGGTCTTTGCCGAAGTGCCGCGAAACCGGCGGCCGCCACGGCGAGCAGGGCCACGAGGAGAAGGCGCACGTCGCGGCTCACATTCGCGGTCTCGGCGATGACGATGAGCGCATATCCCCAGATCGCCACGCCAATGATGGCGTATGACCAGCGGGGCAGTCCCTGCGGCTGGCGCAAGGTCTTGATCATTCTCACGAGCGGGGAGTCCTGCGCCGCCGTACGCGCGGAGCGAAAGCGCCAGCGCCGGCGCGTGGCCACCTGCAGCAGCATGATGGTGCCCACGAAGAACAGCGAAACCACCGCCAGGATGGTCAGATCCGATTCATAGCGCATCCAGTACGCGAGCAGGAACAGATCGGCCTGGATGGCGTAGATGACCATCACCGCCTCATGGTGGTCGAACCCGAAGGATAGGAGTTTATGGTGAATGTGATTCTTGTCCGCGCTGAACGGCGAGCGTCCCTCGCTGATCCGCTGGGTCATCACGTTGAGGGTGTCGAGGATCGGGAGGGCGAGCAGCAGCACGGGAATCGCGGCGCTGATCATGCTGTTGCCGCTCTGTGTCGCGCGCAGGCTCAGCACCCCGACGGCGAAGCCCAGCAGCTGACTGCCGGCATCGCCCATGAAGATGCTGGCCGGGAAGGTGTTGAAGCGCAAAAAGCCGAGTATTGCTCCGGCAAAGGCCAGCGCGAGCGCCGCGCACGAGACCTGACCGCTGTGATAGGCAAGAATCGCGAGCGCGCACAGGCACAAGAACGTCGTGCCGCCGGCCAGCCCGTCGAGCCCGTCGACCAGATTGATCGCATTGGTGATGCCGACCAGGAAGAAATAGGTCAGGGGAACCGAGATCCATGCCGGCAGAAACACCCGATCGTCGAGGGTGACCGAGTGGATCTGGATATCACCGCCCAGAATGACGATTCCCGCGGCAATGAACTGGCCGAGAAATTTGATCCGCGGGTCCAGATCGAAGCGATCGTCCAGATAGCCGAATACGGTGAGCACGGCGGCCGCCAGCAGGAAATAGCGCTCGTGGCTTCCCAACGGTATGGACAGTAGTGCGGCGATCAGCACGCCGATCGCCATGGCGAGTCCGCCGATGCGCGGGATCGGCGCGGCGTGCACTTTGCGGGCCCCCGGATGGTCCACTACGCGCCAACGGGACGCGAGCTTCGCGAATACCGGCATCCAGGCCATGGTCACCACCATGGCCACGATGAAAGGCATGACGAACAACATACCCGCGCTCAGTTGGACACGTGTCGCGCGGGCGGCGCGATCCGGGTCAGGACCATTGGCAACAAGGCGGGCGCGGCGACGGACATGGCGGCGAAGATCGCAAGTTCATGTTGCGAGGCCGTGACATGCGGCTGAGACGGCAGGTCAGGCTCTCGAGACGGCTCCATTCGGGCCGCGCTTAAACCTCGGCCGGTCTCCCCGCACCGTCGCCGGCGATCCTGCCACCACCATCCACGGCGCCACATCCTTGGTAACCGTGGAACGGGCGCCGACGATCGCGCCCTCGCCGATCCGCACACCAGGACCGACGAATACGGCAGCCGCGACCCAGGCATCCGCCTCGATCACGATCGGTGCGGCGACCATGGGAAGGGTCGGTACCCGGTAGTCGTGGCTCGCCGAGCACAGGTGGGAGTATTGGCTGACGGTGGCGTGGGCGCCGATGGTGATGTGCGCCACCGAGTAGCAATCGACGTGATCCGAGAGGCAGCTCGAGACCTCCATGGTCAAGTTCCAGGGCGCCCAGATCTTCGCAGCCGGATAGGGATGCGCGCCGGCGGCGATGTGTGCCCCGAATAGCCTGAGGATCATGCGTCTCCAGGCATGCATGGGACGCGGTGTAGGCCGGTACAGCAATCCCCAGCAAATGCCCCATAAAACACGCAGCGCCCGGTTCGACATCGTCACCGTGGCCGGTTGCAGGGTAAAAGCGCGAGTCATGGGGCGCAGGCGCCGTGTACCCGCGCTCAGTTGGGTACGTATCGCGGCAGGCTCGGCGCGATACGCGCCGCGAAGTCCACCAGTTCACGATCCGCGGCTGCCCGATCGCCTCCCGGCGGGATCGGCGCAATCAATCGCACCAGCGCGCCGTCCGTTCGATGACGCGTCAATGCGTCCCAGAACAGATACCACTTCACGGCGAACTCGTCGGTAATCACGCGTCCGCGCTGCTGGAACCAATAGTAAACCAGCTCGCGCTGGTCGCCGAGTGTGATCAGCGTGCGGTTGACGCGCAGCGGTTCGCCCGCGACGCGGGCGTCGAGCGTGCGTTGGCCGAACTCCTCCATCTGCCATCCGCCGCCCGGCAGACAGGAGCGCGGGGAATGCACGGCCTCGCCCTTGCGCTGCGAGTCGTAGTAGGCGATGTACAGGTTGATGGGATGGCCCGCGGAATTCGCATAGTCGGCCATCAGGTAATCGTCCAGATTCAAGGCATCGAGGTACAGGCCGGCCAGGGGCTCCGGCCTGCCGGTCCAGCTCCCAAGATCCATCGGATAGGTCGCGAAGCTCTCGCGCTTTGGAAAGATCTCCGCCGGCCGGGGGAACGCCAGCGTCATGACGGCAAAGGCGAGCAGCATTCCGCAGGCGGCGAGAAACGGTTTGGACAAGGTGCGCCTTTCAATGGGCGCGCCGCGCGGCGAGTGGGCGGGGAACTCGATGCCGAACAGCTGCCGCCAGGTTCCCGGCTCCCGGCCGATGCGGTTCAACAGGGCTATCTCGCCGAGCATCAGCCCAGCGCTTGCCATGAAGACCGCCCAGCCCTGAAACTCGTGCAGGAAGCCCTCGGCCATGCCGATGCCCCAGTTCTCCACCATCACCCCGATGGTGCCGACGCGGAAACTGTTCATCAGGACGGTGATGGGGATGCTGGAGAGGAACAGGGCGATGCGTTTCCATGTCGCGCCCTTGTAAAAGTAGGCCATCAAAAAACCGAGTGTCATCAGCGGAAACAGGTAGCGCAGCCCGTTGCAGGCCTCGGCCACCTGCAGCTTGTATCCGCCGAGGTCGATCACATTGCCCTCGAGATACACGCTGATGTCGAACAACCGCATGAACAAAACGCCGAGCTTCGAGGACAGGAGTTGCAGCTTGATGGACAGGTTGGCAAGCACGAACTGCGGCAGCGGCACCATGAACAGCAGAATGAATAGCGGCATGAACAGCAGCCGGAACGCTGCCGGACCGGTGAGGGCAAGCACCAGACCGAACACGGTCACCAGATAGGCATACTGGATCAGCGTGTAGACCGTCCCCAGTTGACCCATGACCAGCAGCGCACCGCCGAGGGTCACCAGCAACACGCCCCACCAGCTTCCGCTGAAGCTGACGCGCTCCAGGCGATCCTTCTGCTGCCAGATGAGGAATGCGGCAATGGGCGGAATCAGCAGCGCATGGCTGTACTCCGGGCTGTCGATCCACCAGCCCCACATCCGCGATAGCCCGTCCCAGAAGACACACAGCGAGAGCGCAAACGCGGCGCAGACCGCGGCTACCACCGCGGAGGAAAGTCTCCACACCGTGCCGGGAGGCACGGGCGGTGCGAGGGCTTCGACGGACATGGCCGCGAAGATCGCAATTTCATGTTTCAGGGCCGTGACATGCGCCAACGCGGGGCTGAATCGACGCTCAGGTAAGATCCTTGTCACGCACGTCGATCAGACTGGCGGCTCAAATGTTGCAAATAACCCTGGGGCCGACCGCCTCCCTAAAGCCCGCTCCGGCCGTCCGGCGGCTTCGCATTCTCCACGTCGTGCCGACGTACTTTCCGGCCGTCAGATACGGCGGACCCATCCGCTCGGTGCATGCCCTCGCAAAGGCCACCGCACAGCGCGGTCACGAGGTGCATGTCTACACCTCGTCCGTGGATGGTTCCGGCGATCTCGACGTGCCGTACGGCAACTCGGTCGATCTGGACGGCGTCCGGGTCCGCTATTTCCGTGTACCCTTCATGCGCCGGTTGTATTGGTGTCCCTCCCTGGCGAATGCGCTTCGAGAGGAGATCTCGACCTTCGATCTCGTGCACCTGCATTCCACGTTTCTCTGGCCCACCTGGGCCGCGGCGCGCATCGCCTTCCGCGCCGGCGTCCCTTATCTCCTATCTCCCCGCGGCATGCTCGGCGCCGAGGTGATCCGGCGCAAGAGCCGGCTGGCGAAATCGCTCTGGATACGCCTGATCGAGCAGCGCACCATCCGACAGTCGGCCGGCCTGCATGTGACCGCAGAGATCGAACGAACGGAAATCGTGGGCCTCGGATTGAGCACGCCGAAGATCCGTTCCATCCCGAACGGCGTTGGCTGGCCGTCGAACCACAGCGCGCTGGCAGCAGGCCCGTTTGCCGACATCAGCAAACCATATGCATTGTTCTTGAGCCGGATCGACGCAAAGAAGGGACTGGACCGGCTGATTGCGGCCTGGAAGTGGGTGCCCGAACTGACCCTGATCATCGCCGGCAACGACGAGAACGGCTACCGGAGCGAGCTCGAAAGACTGGCCATCGACAACCGGGTGCAGGGCCGCATCCGGTTCGTCGGCATGGTCTCGGACGATCATAAATGGGCGTTGTACGAGAATGCCGCCTTGTTCGTCTTGCCGTCCTACTCGGAGAATTTCGGCAACGTCGTGGCCGAAGCGATGGCGATGGGTTGCCCGGTCGTCGTCACCGCGCAGGTCGGATTGGCAAGCCTGGTTGCCGAGTCCGGCGCCGGTGTCGTTGTGGACGGCGCTCCAAGAATCCTTGCGGAGGCCATCCGGGCGTTGCTGCACGATCCGGCTCGAAGACGGCTGATGGGGGAGCGCGGACGTTTCACCGCGCGCCGGGAACTTTCCTGGGACGGTGTCGCATTACAAATGGAAACCCTCTACCGGGAGATCGCCGCCACGTTGCCATGCGCGCTGTGATGATCGACCTGAATCGGCACGTCATGCCGCGCGAACAGCGTTTCGACGTGTGCGTGGTCGGCGCCGGGGCCGCCGGCATTTCGCTGACGATCGAGCTCGCGCGACGCGGAATTAGGGTGGCGTTGCTCGAGGCGGGCGGCAAGCGCTTCGAGGCTCGATCCCAGGCCGACTATGCCGGCGAATCCGTCGGTTTGCCCTTCACGGGACTGTACAACGGACGCTCCCGGGTGTTCGGCGGCACCACCACCCAGTGGGGCGGACAGGTGCTCGAGATAGACGAGCACGTCTTCAGGGAGCGGCCCGGCGTCGCCGGCGGCGCCTGGCCGTTTTGCGCCGCTGACCTGTCCGGGGCGTACGCGCGCGCGCTGCAGCTCGAGGGCCTCCACACCGACCCGCCCGATCTCGACACCCTGTGGGCGGCACGCGGCTGGCCCCGGCCGGACCTCGGCAGCGAGCTGCACGCCGCGGTGTCGCGCTGGTGTCCCACCACCGATTTGGCGCGCCTGCACGCCGCATCGATCAGCCGCGACGCCAACATCTGCGTATTCCTGCATGCCGCCGTCTGCGAGATGAGCGTCGATGAGGGCGGCACGGTGCGCCGCGTGCGGACGCGCAACGCCGCCGGCGTGGAAACGGCGTTCCAGGCCGCAGCCGTGGTGCTTGCCATGGGCGGCATCGAAGTGTGCCGGCTGTTGTTGCAGCCATCGCGCCGCGGCGGTGGTACACCATGGGGCGCGAACGCGCTCCTGGGACGGCATTTTCAGGATCACATCACGTGCATGGTTGCCACGCTCCGTCAGGCATCCCTGCCCGACCCGAAGTACCTGGATTATTTCGCGGCCCAGGGACTCCTGTACCAACCCAAGATGAAATTGAACCGGGAGGTCCAGGCCCGCCATCAGACTCTCGACGTCTGCGGCACGGTGACGGCGACCCATGATGGCGTCGATGACCTGTGGAAGGCGTACGAGACGTACCGCATGTGGCGGACGCGGCAGCTGCGGACGCTGTCTGCCGCGCGGATCGCGCACTTTGCCCGGCATGCGCCCACCCTGCTGTGGCACAAGATCCCCTATGCCCGTCATGCCATCGGCCGGACGGCGGTGCGTGAGCTGCGGCTGAGCGTGCAGTGCGAACAATCGCCCCGCTCCACCGGCACGATCGAGCTGACCGGCGAGCGCGACGCGAGCGGGTTGCTGCGTGCACGCGTCGCCTGGCGCACCGCTGCGCTGGAGCTGCACTCCATCCGCACCTTTCTCGCCGTCGCGCAGCGCGCCTTTCGGGCGCGCGGATTCGGGGAATGGGTCGCGGATCCCGACATCGAGCACGACGACGGCGAGCTCACCCGGCGCTTCCGCGAGAGCTATCATCATATCGGTGGCACCCGCATGGCCCGAAGCCGCACCGAGGGTGTGGTCGATCCGGATCTGCGGATTTTCGGCACCACGAACGCCTACGTGTGTTCGAGCTCGGTCTTTCCGAGCGCCGGCTTTGCCAATCCCACCCATACGGTGATCGCGTTGGCCGTGCGGCTTGCCGCTTGTCTCGACGCACGCGCACGTGCGCAGACGTTCATCGGCCGCGCACCAGAAGTGACAGCAACGCCGTCCCCTGCGTGCGCATCAATGCCAGCGAGCCCCTGAAATCGAGCAAGTCGCGCAGCATGCCTGAGGCCGGCCGGCCGAGCCAGCGTGCGGTCGCCGCGATCACCACCAGCGCATTCACGGCCTCGCCGCAAGCGCCCCCCACGATCATGCCGCCAATCCCCATCGAGCGCGCCAGCAGCGCTCCGCCGCCGATGGCGGCCGCAGCCGTGATCAACAGCGCGAACGAGATGCCGTACAGCCGATTGGTGCTGATCAGTGCGTGCAGGCTCACGCGGCCCAGCAGGTTGGCCGCCGAGAGGCCCATATACAGCCCCATCAGTGCATAGCTGAAGGGAATCCTGTCGGTGGTCCAGATGCGGAAAACCAACGGGCCGAACAGCAGCAATCCGCACACCACCAGCAGATACATCGCCCAGGAAACATGTGTGCCCTTGATGATCAACGCGTAAATTCGCGCCAGCTCGCGCCGCCCCGCGCATTGCGCAATCTCGACCTCGAGCGGCAGCACCAGCGTCAGCAGCAGCTGATCGACGAAGCGCATGGCCGTGCCGTAGACCGCGTAGACCGCGACCGCCTGGCCGCCGAGCATGGCCCCGAGCACCACCCGCGGCCCCTGGCTCATGAGCCCGCCGGTCGCGAAATTGGACACCATGAAGCCGACGGCCGGCCGGACGTGCCGCGCAAGCCACGCCCGATCGAAGGCGAATGGATCGAAGCGCGCCCAGGCTGCGGCGCGACGCGCGCTGGCCGCGACGACGACGAGTTCGGCGAAAGCGGCGGTCGCGATCACCATGGCCGCCGCCGCCTGCGAGCCGGCAAAGCCCCCGACGATCACGGCGATGCCGGCGAGCTCGATGAGCTTGATGACGCCCTGAACGTAATAGGCGAATGCGTACGAGCCGGCGGCGTACAGGGCTGCGACGTTCAATCCGCGCAGCGTCTGAAACCACAACGCCGCACCCATGCAGGCGATGATGGTGTACGCCGCGGACGGACCGATCTGCGTCAGGTGAAGTCCGCGGCCGACGTGCACCCGGCCGAGCACGAGCACCACGGCTGCAATGATCGGCAATACGACGTACAGAGCCAGATTGATCGACACCTGGAAGGTTTGGCGCGCGCGCGCCTCGTCGCCGGCGCTGCTCGCGATCACCATCTCGTTGGCCGCCGTGGTCACCAGACCAAAATTCGACAGGCCCAGATAAGAGGTCAGCGCGGTCAAGGCGATCCACTGACCGTACCCCTCGAGGCCCCATGCACGGATCAGCAGGGGCACGAGCATGATGGTATAGGCGGCCTGGATGAGGCGGGAAAACGCCTGCCCTGACATGCCGACCGTCACCCGACCGAGAAAGCTTCGTTGCCGGATGGCCATCACTCGAGCGGTGATTGGGTTGCGGCCCATCGCTTCGCGAGGTCGACCAGGCGCAGGGCCGCGCCGGTCAGGTCGGTGTCGGTGACCATCCGGACGTTGTCGAGGATGCGCTGCGGTTGCGTTGAGGAGAACAAGATCATGGCCTCGGGCTGCAGCGCAGCCGCCGCATGCAACATGAGTCCGGCGGCCGCGCCGGGGGCGAGGTCGTGCCCGACCTCGTCGGACCAGCGCCGCCGCAGAGCTTCGTCCTCCGCGAGGGCGGCCTCCAACCGCTTCACCGCACCGCCGATGACACGATAGAGCACCGTAAAGGAATCCGCATCGGAGCGCTTCGCTTCGATCGCGGTCCACTCGTATTGCAGCACACCGCCGAACTCCGGATGCCGGACGAGCAGCTCGTCCAGATGCCGCGCCGGGCCGCCGATACCGAACGCGCCGATCCGGCCGTCGGCGACCGCCGCACGCAGCACCTCGACGAGCTCCGGGTCGCGCAGGTCAGAGGCGACCGGCTCGTGCATCAAGAAGAGGTCGATCCGGGCGAGGCCGAGATTGCGCAGACTCAGCTGCAAGGAGTCGCGGGCATCCCGGCCGCGAAACGAGGCCCTGCGGGTCTGCAATGCGCTTACGGCGCTGAGCCGCTGGTCGAGTACGGGGCGGCGGCGAAGGCGGCGCACGACCGGCTTCAGCGCGCGGCGCGCCCATGCATGCCAAGGATGACTGAACGGCGGCGTGATGCCGTACTTGCTGGTGACCGTGACCTCCGCCGTGTGACGGCGGAGAAACTTGCCCACGATGCCTTCGGTGAGTCCGCGGCCGTAGGCCCGGGCGACGTCGAAATGACGGATGCCCGCCTCGAAGGCGGCGTCCAGCACCGCGGCATTCTCCGGTGTGAGATAGGAGCAACCGAACCCGAGCTGCGAGGTGCGGCGTCCGGTGCCCGGCAGCACGATCCTCCTCACGGGAGCTTCGTCGCCTCGGCAGCCGCCGCGGGCGGCGTCGCCGGCAGCTGGCTGAAAATGCCGGTAAGAACCTGGTCGTTCGACAACCCGGCGGCGCGTACCGCCGCGGCGCCAGCGCGCCCGACGCGATCGAGTTCCCCGTTCATTGCCAGCGCTTCGCGCACGACGTTCGACAATTGCGCGGGTTCGGCGAAAAAAAATGCGGATTGTCCGTGGTGAAACACGCGGCTGTGCAGCGGCGAGGGCTCGACCAGCACCGGCACACCACACGCGGCAATCTCGACGGCCTTGTGCGAGAGCTCATCGCGATTCGAGCGGGTGATGAACGACAGCGCGAGCCGTGAGCGCCACACAGTCTCGCGATATGCGTCGTTCCACACCGGCGGCCCGCACTCGAGTCCGGCCGCGCGCAGCGCCGCCGCATGTTTGTGCCAGCCGGGGCCGAACAGACCGATCCGCAGGCCCGGACTCTCCTGCGCGAGCCGCATGATCCAGCTCGCCCGCTGATCGTAGGGCGAGCCCACGAAGATCACGTCGAACTCCCGCGGCCGGGCCGGTACGGCCGGCGGCGCGGGGAAATGGATCGATGGCTCGAAGGCGAACGGCACGTGAATCACCCGGCGAGCGCCGCGCGCGATGAATTCCCGGCGCGTCACGTCGCGGGTGACCACGTGCGCCCAGTAGTGCGGCAGGGCCGCCCTGAACAGCCGCCACACCGGATCGCGCCGCGGACCGTAAGGGTCGTCCGGCATGTAGGAGATGATGCGCGCTCCCAATTCGCTCAGGCGGCGCACCGTGCGCGGATGAACGAAGACCGGCTTGTCGAGCCAGACGTAGTCGGGCATTTGCGTCTCGACCCGGGACACGAGCGCTTTGTTGAGCGCGGCGATTCCCGGCGAGACGAGCAATCGGTCGCGCAGCCGGCCGAACAATGGGTTCGGAGTCGCGAGGTAGGGATCATAGTCGAACTCGGCCACGTCTTGCGCCACGGAGCGGCACAGCGCCCGCATCCGATGCTCGGTGGTCGAACCCAGGTTGAGGATGCCGCCGTAGAGAATTCGCATGGATCCGACCTGGTTTCGCGCCGGCGCGCAAAGTATCATCGCGATGTGTCACTTTTGTGTAGCGCCGCGGCGCACCGTATCTGTGATACAAGGCCGGCTGGACTTCGCGCCCGCAGTATCTCCATGAGCCCGAAAGAGCCCTCATACACACGCGCCGATGCGGCGCTTCGTCGCATTTCGCGTCGCAGCGCCTTGGGCGGCCTTCTTTCGACGAGCGCGCTCGCCGCGGCGGTCCCGGGCGAGCCGCCGGTGCAGCGCAGTGCGCGAGTCGACGCGGCCGCTCACGGCGTGGTCGCCGACGGATCCACCGACGATGCGCCGGCGCTGCTTCGAGCAGTGGCGGCCCTGACCGACGATTCGGTGCTGACGCTACCCGGCGGGGTGATCGCCCTGGGGTCTCCCGGGTGGCCCGGCATCGCTTTGCGACGCCTGCGCAATGTGCGTATCCAGGGCAGCGGCACAATACTGAAGTGGCTGGCGGTTCCGCGGCAGGCCCTGGGGCCGTTCGGACCCACGGGTCTGCTGCTGCAGGAGTGCCAGGGCGCCCACGTGAGCGACCTCGAGCTCGACGGCAACGGCATCTCCTGCATCGGCCTTGGCCTCGAGACTTGCGAATCGTGCACGATCAGCCTGGTGGAAGCCTATGCCCACGGCGGGCGTCCCGGCGGGCTGGGGCAGCTCGCCTCCTGTCGGGGTGTCGGCAACCGCTGGCTCGGCTGCGTCGCACGCGATTCCACGCCGGGATCGCAGTTCCGGGGGTTCTATCTGGGCAACGCCAATCGCGGCTGGGGTGAAACGGATCTGCGGATCGAGGGATGCTCCGCCCGCAACAACGACGCAACCGGATTTGCGATCGGGGCCGTGCGGCTGACGTGCAGCGCCTCAACTTCGCTCGGCAACGCCGGCGCGGGATTCATCTCGGCAACCGCGCCGGGCAGCCCATCGGTCGACCACGTGTTCATCGGCAACCTCGCACAGCGAAACCGCTTTCACGGCTGGCAGACCAACGTCTACGGGCCTCCCGCGGAGCGCATCGTACTGTCGGGCAACAACTTCTCGTACAACGCGTTCTGCGGCGCGCTATGCCACCAGGGGAGCGGGGTGAGCATCTCGGATAACGTGCTCGCGTACAACGGCGAGCCGACGGGCGCTGGGGCGATCGAGATCAGCCGCTCGAACAACGTCATCGTGTCGAGCAACCTGGTGCAAGGCGATGCGACTCACGGCATCTGCATCAAGACGGCGTTTCCCGCCAACACGCTGCAGCGGATCATCATCGCGAACAACCGCTTCACGGGATCCGGGTCGAACACGATCTGGCTCGACGCGCTCGATGGCGCAACCACTCTGCAAGGGCTGCGGTTCAGCGGCAACATCATCAACGGCGGCCGCTGCGGCCTGAGCCTCGCCGCGGCGGCCGGAGCGCGCCTCGAGGAGCTGACCATCGCGGATAACATCGTCGACGGCGCCGCGGATGCCAGCTATCGGTTTTCGGCCGCCGCCGCCGGGCAGTTGGCCGCCCTGCGGCTGACCGGCAACGCCGGCGCCCGCCCGCAGTTCGGGCCGAATGGCACACCGGGAACCGAGCTGAACAATGCCTGGAATCCGGCGCAGGGCCGCGGCCTCGCCCCGCCGCACCAGGGTGAGTGGCGGCGCGGCGCCATTCTTTACAATGCCGAGCCGGCCGTCGGCGCACCGCTCGGATGGATCTGCACCGCGGACGGCACGCCCGGCGCTTGGTCGAGCTTCGGCCTGATCGGCGGCTCGCCGACATAGATCATCCGGCTGATGGGATGCCGGCGTCGTCTCTCATCGCAGCAGATTCGGGAAGAGGACAGGTTCCCGGCCGTCGCGCGCCGGCATCGGAAGCGCCAACTTGCCTCGCGCCACTTCGTCGGTCGGTGCCACCCGGCGCGCGAAGGCGAGATGCAGCAACCCGAGCAGGACCATCGTCCGCATCCACACCACGTACTCGAGTTCGATCTGTCCTTCGTGACGCAGGGCAAGCTCGTACAAGGTGACGATGAGCACGAGCACCCCGGTGATCGAGGTGCCGCGCGACGGATCGAAGCGGGCGAACACGTAGCCCAGCAACATGCCGATGACCCCCATGCCGAAGACCACGCCCGGATAGCCGAAGTTCCAGTAGAGCTCGCCCAGATGCGTCGGAGAAATGAACGTGTCGCGGTCGGCCGAAAGGTGGAACTCCCGGTTGAACAGCTGCGCGGAATTCTCGCCCGGCTTGTCCGACCAGATGATCCGCGGGGCGAACGCGTAAAGCATTTGGACGAACGGCTTCCCCATCAGGTAAGGGTGGTCCTTGCCCACGTGCTCGGCGAAGGTCTCGACCGCCGCCTTGTCGTTCAGACGCTCCAGAAAAGAGCCGGCTTTCTGTTCGTACTTGTTGCTGCTGCGGGCGAGATTACGCTCCTCGATGGCCCGCTCGATGATCTCTCCCATGTGCTCGAGGGCCTGGACACGCGTCAAGCCGAGACCCTCGGTCATGATGACCCGCTTCGCGGCCAGTACCGGAAACACGAGCATCGCCCCGAGCACCGAACAGACGAGCCAGCGGGTCGGAACGCGACCGGTCACCACGAACCGGGTGAGCAGCATTACGAACGGGGCATTGAGCGCCGTCTCCTTCGTATCGACCACCCAGCCGACGGCGAACTGCGCGACGACGATCGTGAGCATGAGCAAGGTGCCGCTGCGCTGCGCCCACTTGCTCCACCAGTACGACAGCACGACCAGCCCCAGCGGACCCGCGTAATTCTCCATCAAGATGAGGAGCGACGTATTCCACAGGCCGAGCTTGGCGAAGCCCGCGATGACCGCTTCGCTGGTATTGGTCGGTTGCACCACCAGCGACTGATACAGCGTCGCGGCGCAGCCGGCCGTCCAGAGCAGAAGCCCAACGGGCACGAGGATTGACCGGCGCCAATCCTTCGCAACCCCTGGCGGCCCGCGGCGAGCCGCCAGACGAATGCCCACGTGACCGCCAAGCAGCTGCATCAGCAGGCCGACCACCAGCACGGCCTCACCGGCATCGATCAGAGATTTATCCGGCGTTACCACCGTCGGCGCAGACAGCATGCCCACCGCGTCGGCGAGTCCGAAGGAAATGAAATTGATCGCCATCACCACGCCGAGCAGTGCATAGAGATCGTTCAGGCGCGTGATGAACGGCAGCGGACTCGAGCAGATCGCAAACAGCAGGATCACGTACGGAAATTCGGCCAGACTGCCGCCGCCGAACGCGGCGCCTAGCAGGAGCACGATCACGACCGCGATATTCAGGGCGCCATAGGCCAGCCAACCGGATTGTCCGAGGAAGCGTTTCGTTGCTCGTCTGTCCATCGCAGGCGCCCGCGCTGCGGACGACGTTCTTCAATAGGGCGGATAGATAATCAGTTGGTTGCGACAATTGAATGACAATCCATCAAGTTTCATTTGGCGATACCGCGGAGCCGTCATACCCCCGGTCATGCCGGCGTCACAGTAAGGCGATAGCGTGCGGAGGGTCGTAGGTCGCGGAGCATTTTTGGATCGTGAATCATCCGAGCACCGGGGCGCGGGATCTCATGGTGAGCGAGCGGTTCCTGCTGGTGATGACGGCCTGCATCGACCCGAGCCAGGGCGCGTACCAGCTGCACCGTGCCGATCCGCGGGTGCGGCTGGAAGACTACAAATCGGCCCTGCGGTTCTGGCTGGCGTTTCCCGACGCCCGGATCCGCAACGTGCTGTTCATCGAAAATACCCGCTACCCCCTCGGCGAGCTCGAGCAAATTGCGGCAAGCGAGAATCCCCTCCGCAAGCAGGTCGAGTTCGTGAGCTTGGATTGCAACTGGTATCCCCCGGGCGGCCATTACGGCTACGCGGAGCTGCGGATGCTCGATTTCGGGCTGAATCAGAGCGAGCTGCGCGCCCGGACGAGCCACATGATCAAAGTGTCGGGGCGCTTCACATTCCCGAGTCTGACGCGGCTTCTCGATCGCCTGCCGCCCGACTTCGACGCCGCGGCCGATGCGCGCGCATGGCGCACGCTGCTGAGGCGGCACGAGCACCCTCAAGTCACGACGCAGATCATCCTGTTCTCGCACCATCTGTACGCGACCCACCTGCAGCAGTGCTACCGCGATCTCGAGTCGGGCGCTATCACCCACATGGAAGCGATCTACTACCGCAAGCTGGCGGCGCTCGCGGCGCATCGCAAGGTGATCATGCGCTTTCCGTGCAACGCGAGGCCTGTGGGCTTTCCCGCCCATCGCGGCCGCTCCTACTCCCACCCTTCGCAGCTCGCCGTCAACGGCGTGAGGGCCGTCGCACGGCGCGTGCTGCCGCGATGGTGGATCTAGCCCCGGCACGCGCTCAATGCGCTGTCCAGCTCGTGCCGTTGCAGAACACCGGAATGCTCGCGCTGCCTCCGCCCGCCACCGGTGCATTGTAGGTGGGTGATCGCGCATCCGAGACCGAATACAGGAGGCCGACCTGCCCTGCGCCGCACGCAGGGAGGGAAGCGACCGTTGTCGTTGGCAACGACAACGTGCCATATCGCACCTGCGACGGTTGAACGAAGCTGAGCACGTGCCAGGTATAGGCGCTGCCGAACGGCTCGGCGGACACCGCCACGGTTCCGCCGACTGGGACGGTAATGGAGGTTGCGCCAACCAAACCGGAGAAGGTCTGTGCTGCCTGGGTTACGAGCTTGCACGGGCCGCTCCCGACGTTCGTGAACCAATACGGCAGGCCTACGATGGAGGTCGTGTACGAGGTGTTCTCGATCGCCGGCAAAGTACAGGTTCCGCCCGGTCCCGCGTAGGCGAAAATTCCGCTTTCGCTCGGGTTCAAATTTGCATTGTAGTTGCCATCGACGAAGTAGGGCTGCCCTATGCCAAAATCAGAATATAGATAGTCCCCGCCGGTGCCGCGGACTGTGAGGCCGGGCGAGGCGACGCCCGCGAGCGTCGGTGCCAGCGCCAAATGATAGCCGACCGACCCGCTTGAATTGACAGCCTCACCCTGTCCCAAGAAGCCGTCCGACTGAACATCCGGTGCCATGTAGGCACCGATCCAGGTGTTGTCCTGGTGACCGTATCCATCGGCATCCCGAGTCGGGCCGTCACTGCCGCTGTTGGTGATCGTGACCCCGTTTACGTCGCGCAACGCGACCCCGGCAATCGTGATCGCGGGACACTCCGCGAGCACGATATCCGCGCCGCTCACGCCCTGGAGGAAAATGCAATTTCCCGAGGAATTCTCGCTGTCGACCTGGGCGATGTGGACGTTCGACACGCTGCCGGCATTCGAAGACGTTTCCACCCCGAGGCCGCGCAGCGCGATATTTTCGGCGCCGACGGACAGGATGGTTGAGGTCGCGCTGCCCGTCGCCGCAACCGGCGGCCCTCCGTAGGTGTTCGAAACCTGAATGCTCGTTGCCGAGCTGGCGACGACGAAATAGGTCTCCCCGGCGACGAAGCCATTTGCGCCGGTCGTGAATCCGACCGGCATTCCGACCGGCAAGTAGGCATTGCCCGAGACGCCGATCGTCGGTGAACCGACCGACATCTGCACGGCTTGCGATTGCGGTGCTTGGCCGGGACGCTGAACGAACCAATAGCCGCCTTCAATCTCGTTGAGTTGTGAACCATCCGTGCCGATCGCCGTTGCCTCGAGCACTATGCCTTCCGCGGCAAAGCTCGTCAGTGTGAACTGCAGATTGCCGGCGTAGGAGTTGGTGGTGCTCCCGTACACGCTGTTGTCGAGATCATCGGCAAGCCTGATTCCCGAGCCGGGGAAGTAGCCAAACAGCTCATCCATCCAGAGAGAGACGGAGTTTATGAAGTCATAAGCCCGCACACCGATATCGGTACCGTACAAATTGTTGAATTTGGAGTACGCCACTCCCTGCAGACTCGTACCGCCGAACAGGAACTGCCGATCCCAGCTGTCGAATCCGATGTTCTCGAAGCTCACATCGGTCAAGAAGCCGCTCGCCCAGCGGGCCGCGGCTCCGCCTGCACCGACGAACGTGAAGGCCGGACCCGAACCCGGGCCAGCACCCTTGAGGATCGTGCCACCCGTCAAGCTGTAGCCCAAGGAGGGCTGATTGTGGATGAACGTTTGCGTCGGAGCCGTCCCGATCGTATGAAGCCCGCTGTGCGCCGTGGTGAGCCTTACCGTTGCAAAGGCGAATGTCCCGCCCGGAAGGCACACGTTGCCCATCGTCGAGGCAAGCGCGGTCGTTGCGGCGGCGAGGTAGGCGGAGACGTTGGCGGCCGCCGTATTGGATGGACTCAGCTGGGCCATCGTGCAGTTGGCGGCAACGGCACCGGCATCCATGGCCGAGGCCCTGACATCCCCCAACGTTTGCGCGGGCGAGAGTGCCGCGGTGCGGGACGCGACCCTCGTGGCGGGCGAGGCGGAGGCCGCAGTTGCTTCCGCGGTAACCGCGCCGGACGCCTCCGGGTGCTGCGGCCCGGTGCACGCAACGCCCGCGGCCAAGGTGAGTGCGGCCGCGCAAGCGGCCACCCCGATGCGCCGCACCAGCGCGGTCAGCAGCACCCCGGGAACGTCGAGGGTCATCCCGCCGGCACCGCGCGGACCACGTACTGATGCGCAACGAATTCCTTGAGCGCCCCGCCGAGCGCGAAGTTGGCTATGCAGGCAGCACCGCCGGACAGTGACTTGATGCGACCCGGCTGCAGCGGCCCGGTGAACGCGACTTGCTGGATCCTATACCCGGCATCGGAGAACAGTTCCAGCACCGCACGTCGGGTGAAGAAGCGCAGGTGCGTGCGATCCAAGATGCCCGAACTCTGATATCGCCATTCTCCCTTGAAGAGCAATGGCCCCAGGACCTTGAGATTACGCACATTCGGGATGCTCGCGATCACGACCCCGCACGGCGCCAGCAGGCGTTTGAACTCCGTCAACCGGGCCCAGGGATCCTGGAGGTGCTCGAGAACGTCCAGTAGCAATAGGAGATCGACCCGGCCCTCGTATTCGGCCAGGGCGCCCAGGCCCTGATTCAGATCTGCGACCAGCACCGAATCGACGACGGAGGCGGCGACGGCTGCAACGGTCGCGTCGATCTCCACGCCGACGGTTGTGCTATTCGGACGGATCTGCTTCAACCAGCGCGAGGTCACGCCCTCACCGCAGCCGATGTCCATGACCATCGAGGGATTGGGCGGCACCAAGGGCTCTATCTCGTCCCTCAACGTATCGAAATATCCCGGCATCGGCGGATCTCCACGAGTTCGAGAGCGCGGCGGCGGCTTGCGCTCACCGCTGCTGAACCTTGGGGGCCGATCCAGCCTCATGCGCGATTGTTCCGCGCGCAGACGCGGCTTTGTGTGTACTCCCGCCATATTGCGGTTGCGTGAAATCCGTCCATGCGCGGCAGCCGCGCCCGCCCCGATGACCACTGACCGATGACGACTGGCCGACGAGTGTCGATGAACCGGGTCCTTTCGAATACCGTGTGGCACCCGCTTTTGGGGCAATCGTCATTTGACTGCCATGCGCACGAAATACTTTCACTCTACGATGCGCTGCGGGATGGGGACATCGAGAGGGAGGGGACTCGTGGTCGACAGGAGAAAGCAGGCGGTATCCATTCGGCTCGGGGGAAGCGATGTGCGGAACATCAAGCGAATTGCCCAGCGCCTCGGCGTGCGGGAATCCGATGTCATCCGCTTCGCGATCAAATCGATGCTGAACCGGATCTCGCCGCTGTGTGATGAGGCGATCACCGGCAAAAATCTTCTTCCGGTGCTGGTCGAGTCCGGAGACGAGCTGATCCGCCACTTCGAGCTCGATGCCTATCGGCTCGAGGGCATCATCAACGAGCGGGCCCGCGACGATGCGCGGGTCGACCGCGACGATATCGCCCTGCTCGCCATGAGCGGTCTTCGGGAGCCCTACCTGGTGATGCGCCTGAGCCGAAGCGGCTCGCCGCAGGATGCCGACTCGCCCAAGCATTCCCTGCGCGTTTACCTCTACGAAAAATACATCTATCGCAATGAGGAAGCCAAAGGCCGCGAGGCCGAGCCCATCGGTGACATCGCGTTCCCGGTGCAAAGCACGGCTGCTTGATCCAACGAACTGAGAGGAGATGCACCATGAACATCCGACATCTGCTTGGCCTGGCTGTCTGTCTGCTCGGCGCAGCCGGCGCTCGCACGGCCGCCGCATCGGAAGTGCTGTATGACAAGTCAGGATTCCTGAGCGGCCAGCAGTCCTTCGTGCAAGCGCTGAACATCACCGGCCCCGGCACCTTGACCGTGACCCTCACGAACGACGTTTGGCCGCAGCAACTCGCCAGCCTGAACATGGTTCTGAGCTCGGGGAACGGGAGCCTCCTCGGGCCGGAGATGGGCGCCGGGTCCGACAGTTTTCATGTCAACGGCGGCCTGGTCTACGCCCAGTGGTTCGGCACGGCCCAAGGTCCGCTCGACATGGGCCTGTACTCGCTCAACGTCCAGTTCACGCCGAGTGGTGCGCTGCCGGTACCGTTGCCGGCATCCCTTGCGCTCCTGCTGTCCGGTCTGGGTGTGCTCTTCTGGCAGCGCCGCGCTCGAGGCGATGCCGCCGTCCGCAGCTAAGGCCGAATCAACCCGTCGATCGGCGCGGATGACATTTGCAGGCGATTCGTAATCGCTTGCAATGAAACTCTCACATAGGGGCTCTACACTCGCGGCCCTATTTCGGCGTGGGGGAGCCAGCCTTCGGGCGGTACGGGATTTTATGCGCGGCTTGAGATTCTTTTGTCATTCTTTCGTCACATTTATCCTGATGGCTCATGCTGCGCACGCCGCAGCGCCGGTCGCCACGGCGGGCTACCGGCTCCAGCCGGGTGACCTGCTGCAAGTTGTGGTCTGGAAAGAGACGGACCTGCAGAGCGAGGTGTTGATACGCCCCGACGGGGGCATCTCCTTTCCCCTGGCCGGGGACCTGACGGCCGCGGGACTCACCACGGATGATCTGCGCAAGGCGCTCGAGGAACGCGTGCGCAAGCTCATACCCGACGCAGTCGTGACCGTTTCGGTCAAGGCGCCGAACGGCAACCAGATCTTCGTCATCGGCAAGGTCAACAAGCCCGGAGACTTTCCGCTGCTGCGGCCCACGGACGTGATGCAGGCGCTGAGCCTCGCGGGCGGCACGACGCCCTTCGCAAGCACCAATAAAATCCGGGTGCTCCATCGCGAAGGATCCGGCCAGACGTCGATCCGGTTCCGCTATGGCGATGTCGCCAAGGGTCGTCATCTCGAGCAGAACGTCCTTTTACAAAGCGGGGATACGGTAATCGTGCCGTGAGGGCACTGTTACCCTGCCTAATTGCCGTGAGCGCCTTTTGCACCAGCGGTAGGGTCTTCGGCGAGCCGTGGAGCACGCAGCCCCTCATCGGCATCGTGGGACAGTACTCCTCCAATCCGGTGCTCGCCGCCGGCGCCGCGCAATCGGAGACCAACGCAGCCGTGGTGCTCGACGCGCCCGTGAACTACGACTCGGATGCCTTTCACTTCACGGCGACACCCAATATCCGCTACGGCGATGCAAGCGGCTACTCAGGAGTGACCTCGAACTTCTTCCACCTCGATTCCAGCGCGCAGCTCAACGACGAGCTGGGCTCGACCAGCGTGACGGCAGCGATTTACCGCGATTCCTCACTGCTCTATGCCGGCGAGCTCGTCAATGGCGTCGGGGTGCGGCGCGATTCATCGGCGTTCGGCATCAATTGGCAGCACCTGCTGAGCGAGCGGCTTCAGGTGCAGCTGGCTGGGAACACGTCCCGGGCCCTCTATGCAGAGAATGACGCGGCGACACCCACCTCCTACGACGGCGAAATCCTGGGCACGCTGGTCGATTATCGCTACACCACCTTCTCTCCGGCCCTGGCTTACGCCGCGAGCGAGCTCAATTCCGTCCGCCTGATCGGAGCGGTGGGACGCTATGAGGCGCTCGATGGCGTGAGCGCCAGCAACAATGCCAGCCTCCAGCTCGGCTTCGACCGCCAGCTGAGCGAAATTTGGCTTCTCAAGACGACCGCCGGTTATTCGCGTGCGGAGAATCGATACAACTATTTCTTCGGAAAATATCTCCTCGAGCAAATCGATTCTACGCAGAACGGAACGGTGTATTCCGCCAGTCTGCTGCGGCAGAGCGACGTCCTCGCGCTCAATCTGGGCGTCTCGCGCGCGCTGGCGCCGACGGGATTCGCCTATCTAGCCCGGCAGGAGAGCGTCAGCGCGTTGCTGAACTACACCTGGTCGGAGCGGTGGAGCTACAGCGCGAACGCGAGCTACCAGACGAACAGCTATCCCCTCAACCGGGGAACCGGATCCTACGAACAGCGCTACTACTACACCGCGCTGTCCGCCGTCTGGCATCTCACCGAGCAATGGTCGGTGACCTTGCAGACTACGAAGATCCTGCAGCGCTATGGGTCACCTGCGATCACCGGCACCTCGAACGGCGTGAGCGTGCAGATCTCCAGACAGTTCTACCGAAAGGATCTGTAGATGAGTGCAACCCCGGCTGTGCCGACCGCGACCGACTGGCGATCGCAGCTTCGCCGCTATTGGCGCCTGCGGTTCACCCTCCTGGCGGTGACCGGCCTCGGCCTCGTGCTGACGATCGCCACCGCCATCCTCTGGCCGCCGATCTACCGGGCGGCGGCCACCATACTGATCGAGCAACAGGAAATTCCGCAGGATTTGGTGCGCTCCGCAATCACCTCCTTCGCCGACGAGCGGGTGCAGATCATCAGCCAGCGCGTGATGACGACGCAAAATCTCACGTCGTTGATCGATCGTTACAACCTCTATCCCGACATCCGTGAATCGAAGCCTCGCGAGGTGCTGCTGCAAAGGATGCGCAGCGACATCGCGCTCAAGATGATCAGCGCCGACGTGATCGACCCGCGCAGCGGCCGGCCCACCCAGGCGACGATCGCCTTCACCGTCTCCTACCAGAACCGCTCGCCGGAGCTTGCCCTGAAGGTGGCGAACGAGCTGACGACGCTGTATCTCAACGAGAATCTCACCTCGCGCACCCAGCTCGCGGAGCAGACCACCGCGTTTTTCTCCGAGGAGACCAGCAAGCAGGAGGCGCGGATCGATGAGCTCGACAAGAAACTCGCACTGTACAAGGAGAAGCACAAGGACAGCCTTCCCGATCTCGCGCAGATCAACGTGCAGATCAGCGATCGCACCGAGCTCGACCTGCGGGACGCCGAGAACCGCATCGCGGCGCTCGATGCGCAGCAGGTGCTGCTGCGCGCACAGCTGGCCCAGCTGAATCCGACCTCTCAGGTGTTCTCCGATACCGGCCAGCGTGTCATGGGGGTCGCCGACCGTCTCAAGGCCCTTCGTTCGGAGCTGGCGGAGTACAAGGCACGCTATGCACCCGGACACCCCGACATCGTCAACACCGAGCGGGAGATCGCCGGCCTGGAGGCGGAAGAGAAAGCCGAGCACGCCAAGGCGCGCGACACCACGAGGGCCGACACGTCGCGGCGCCTCGAGGAGGCGCGCGCGCAGCTCGCACGCGCACGCGAGAAGTACACGCCGGAGCACCCCAACGTCGTGCGCCTGACTCACCTCGTCGCCGAGCTCGAGAGCGATCTCGCCGCCGAATCGTCGACCCAGGGCGAGCCGGTGGTCGAGTCCAGCGCGGACAATCCCGTTTATATCCAGGTGAAGGGTCAGCTCGACTCGGCGACGGTGGAAAAGCAGGGCGCGGAGGCCAAGCGCGATGAGCTCAGGTCGAAGCTCGATGAGTACGAGCGCCGGCTGGCTCAAGCGCCGGCCGTCGAGCGGGATTACCGCGAACTCGCGCGCGACCTCGAGAACGCGCAACTCCGCTATCAGCAGCTGCGCGGCAAGCAGGGGGAAGTTCAGGTCTCCGAGAATCTCGAGACCCAGCGCAAGGGAGAGCGCTTCACCATGATCGAGCCGCCGCTGCCGCCCGAGAAGCCCATCTCGCCCAATCGGATCATGATCCTGGCGGCGGGCCTGTTCTTGAGTGTCGGCCTAGGAACCGGTGCGGTCTATGCCAAGGATGCCTTCGATCCGTCTGTGCGCGGTGTCAACGAGATCCGTCAGCTGTTGAGCGTGCCGCCGCTCGCGGCGATTCCCGCCATCATCACCGCGGCGGACCGGCGCCGGCACCGGCGCAAGGTCGGTTTTGCCTGGACCGGTGCGGTGGCGAGCCTGGTCACGGCCCTTTGCATCGTGCATTTTTTCGTC
Source organism: uncultured Gammaproteobacteria bacterium (assembly GCA_963748995.1). Classification (GTDB taxonomy): domain Bacteria; phylum Pseudomonadota; class Gammaproteobacteria; order Steroidobacterales; family Steroidobacteraceae; genus Bog-1198. Next base: position 89,195 of record CAVVKU010000017.1, read on the forward strand.
CGGCCGCTCAACGTCCTGTGGGACAGTCTGGCCCGACGCTTCGGAGCGTGAATCATGGACCGCATACGAAAGGCGCTCGACATGGCCCGGCAGCAGCGCGAGCTTGCGCCGGAGCCCGCGACGATGCCGAGGCCGGCGAGCGTGCCCCCTGGCGGACAGCGAGCGCGAACGGTGCTGCCCGCGCAGATCATCTACACGGATACGCAGGTCTTCCAGCCGGATTTCGCGACCCTCGAGGCCAATCGAATCATCCATCCTTCCAGACGCGATGCGGTCGCATCGGCGTTTCGCATGCTTCGCACCCAGGTCATCCAGCGCATGGAAGAGCATGGCTGGCGCTCCATCGCCATCTTGAGTCCCGGCGCACGGGACGGCAAGACCACCACCGCCGTGAATCTCGCGGCGAGTCTTGCGCATGACCGCCATCACACCACCCTGCTGGTCGATTGCGACCTCAAGCGCCCCAGCATCGCCGACATCTTCGGCATCGAGCCTGCGTATGGCGTGGACGATGTGCTGCGGGGCGACGCCCGGGTGGACCAGTGCCTGCATCATCCCGAGAGCTTCGAGCGCCTGGTGGTGATGCCGGCGCGCGGTCCGCTCGATCACTCGTCGGAGGCACTGGCGGGCCCGCAGGGACGGGCGCTGGTCGCCGACCTCAACGGGCGCTATCCGGAGCGGATCATCGTGTTCGACCTGCCCCCGGTGCTGGGCAGCGATGACGCCCTCGCCTTCCTGCCGCAGGTCGAATGCGCCCTGGTCGTGATCGCGGAGCACGCGACGCGACGCGACGAACTGTTGCGCTGCATGGAGCTGCTGCACAAAACGCCGATCGTCGGCACCGTGCTCAACAAGGCGACGGGCACCGGCTCCGCGTACGGCTAGCGCCATGTACGAACGACACTTCCGCCTCGATTCCAAGCCGTTCGCAATGAGCCCCGATCCGGCCTTCCTTTACCCCTCGGCACAGCATGAGGCGGCGCTGACGATGCTCGAGTACGCGCTCGAGTCGCAGGCGCCGTTCTGCGTACTCACGGGCGAGATCGGCTCGGGCAAGACCACGTTGCTGCGACGATTCCTGCGACACCACCAGGACAATCTCAGCGTCGGGCTGATCAGCAACACGCATGCACGGTTCCGCTCGATCCATCCCTGGGCGGCCACCGCTTTCGGGCTGCGGCCGGGCGAGGTGTCCGAAACCGCGCAATATGAGGCGCTGATCGAATTCATCATCGGCGAGTACGCGAAGGGCCGGCGCACGCTCCTGGTCGTGGACGAAGCGCACAATCTGTCGAGCGCGATCCTCGAGGAGCTGCGACTGCTGTCAAACGTCAATTCCGAGCAGGATGTCGCGCTGCAGGTGTTCCTGATCGGACAGCCCGAGCTGCGCGAAAAGCTCGAGCGGCCCGAGCTCGAGCAGTTTGCGCAGCGCGTGTCCGTGGACTTCCATCTGGGGAGCCTCTCCCTGGAGGAGGCGGGGGCCTACATCGCGCATCGCCTGTCGGTGGCGGGCGGTGACGCGGCTCTGTTCCCCGCCGATGTGGTCAGCTTCATTCATGGCCGCACGCGCGGTATTCCGCGCCTCATCAACCAGCTCTGCGATCTGTCGCTCGTATATGCGTTCGCCGAGCAGCTGCCCGCCGTCGATCTTCGCGTCTTGCAGCTGGTCTTGCAGGATCGCAGGCGGCTCGGAGCGATGGCGCTGTTCGGCCGGCCGGGCGTCGCAAGTGCCGGAATCGATACGGGCCTCGGTGAGAATTGCGGCTGATTATCGCGGGCGCTCTCGCGGCGGCATTGAGCCTCATTGCGGGTTCGGCCTGCTCGCAGAGTTTGAGCGCAGACCGGCTGGGTGTGCTCTACAACCTGGACGACCCCGCGGCGGCCGCGATCGCACGCCGTTATGCGGGCCTGCGCTCGGTGCCGGCCGCCAATGTGCAGGGAATCCGCCTGGGGTGGGCCGAACGCATCGCTCCCGAGCCGTTCGCGGGCATCCGCAGGCAGGCGTTGGACCGTTTGCCGGGCGAGGTGCAATCGCTGGCACTGGTCTGGTCGCGCCCGTTCGCGGTCGGGTGCATGTCGATCACCACCGCCATGGCCGCCGGCTACCGGGCGTCGTTTTGCGAGCCGGGCTGTGCCGAAACCACCTCGAATCCGCTGTTCGACCAGGACGGCTGGCTTCCCGCCGACACCGTCGGATGGCTGCCGGCGATGCTGATCCCGATCGTCGATCCGGCGCGGGCGCAGGCGCTCATCGAGCGCGGGATCGCCTCCGACGGCAGCGCGCCGCGCGGCACGCTGTATCTGGTGCGGACGTCCGACCCGAACCGAAACGTGCGCGCGACCACCTATGCTGATGTCGAATCGAGTGTGGAAGGGAAACTCGACACCATCGAGCTGAGTGCGCCGGTCCGGCAGCCGGTGAACGGCGCGATCGGATACTTCACGGGCAGCGCGCACGTCGAGGAACTGCCCCACATTCATTTTCGCGCCGGTGCCGTCGCGGACCACCTGACCTCGACCGGCGGCGTGCTGAGCGGCGGCAGCCAGACCTCGGTGCTCGAATGGCTCGATGCGGGTGCCACCGCCTCCTATGGCAACGTCACCGAGCCCTGCAATCATCTGGAGAAGTTTCCCGACATCGCCGTGTTGATGCGCCACTACCTGCGCGGCGAGACCGTCCTCGAGGCCTACTGGAAGAGCGTGAAGATGCCGGGCCAGGGACTGTTCGTCGGCGAGCCGCTGGCGCGTCCTTATGCCCGTCCGGCGCAGGCGCACCAATGAGCCCTCGCGCGGCGTCGCCCAAAGTGGTTTTCGTGAACCGCTACTTTTTCCCGGACCAGTCGGCGACCAGTCAAATGCTGTCGGATCTCGTCTTCGGGCTGGCCGACAGGGGTTTCACGGTGCACGTGGTGTGCTCGCGCCAGCGCTACGAGCGCGCGGATGCGAAACTGACGCCGCGGGAGCGGGTGCGCGGGGTGACGGTGCATCGTGTCTGGACGACCCGCTTCGGCCGCGATCACCTGGCCGGTCGCGCGATCGACTACGCCTCCTTCTACATATCGAGCGCCGCTCGGCTGCTGCTGCTGGTTTCCAGCGGCGATACGCTGGTCGCAGAGACCGACCCGCCGCTGATCTCCCTGATTGCGGCGGCGGTCGCTGTCCTCAAGCGGGCCCGCCTGGTGAACTGGCTGCACGATGTTTTCCCCGAAATCGCCACCCTGCTCGGCGCAAACCCGCTTCCCGCATGGTTCGACGCCGGGCTGCGTCGCCTGCGGGACCTCTCTTTGCGCGCCGCCGCCGTCAACGTAGTGCTCGGAGTGCGGATGCGAGACCTGCTGGCTCGGCGCGTCTCAGCGTCGAAGCTCTGTATCATCGAGAACTGGGCGGTCGCGGAGGCCGGATCCGTGGAGCGCGCTCCGAGCGAGCTTCGCGCCCGGCTCGGTCTCGAGGGGAGCTTCGTGGTGGGCTACTCCGGCAACCTCGGCCGGGCGCACGAATTCGCGACGCTGCTGGAGGCCGCCTCGCTATGCCGCGCGGATCCGGACATCGTATTTCTGATGATCGGCGCGGGCGCCGGCATGGTCGCGCTCCAGCAGGCCGTGCTCGACCGCGGTCTGGCCAACTTCAAATTCCTGCCGCTTCAGCCCCGGGCCGCGCTGAGCGATACCCTGGCCGCCGCCGATGTGCACTGGTTGAGCCTGTTGCCGGTGCTCGAGGGGTTGATCGTGCCCAGCAAGCTCTATGGAATTCTTGCCTGCGGGCGGCCGGTGCTGTTCATCGGTGACCCCGATGGGGAAGTTGCGCGTGTCATCGAAGCGGCCGGAGCGGGTCTCGGCGTTGCGATCGGGCAGCCCGCAGAGCTCGCGCGGCATATCGCCGAGCTCAAATCCGACCCCCATCGCCGCGCGCTCTTGAGCGAAAACGCCCTGCGGCTTTACCGGGAGCGCTACACGGGACAGCGTGCTCTGGATCGCTGGAGCGAGCTGCTGGCAACTCAGACCGGGGACCCCTCTTGACGGCGACGCGCTTCCGCCACTTTCAAATCGATCAACATTTCGTAGCTTGCGCGCATGCGGCTGAAATACAGGCCGCCCCTGCCGTCCAGAATGCCCAAACGGATGATATAGAGATAGAAGAATACGATCTGGGGCCGAAGCGGCACGTAGTAAAGGAGCTGCTTCAGGGTGCGCCGCCGGTCGATGGGGTCGCCTCTGAACAGTGCGGCCAGATCGATCCGGCCGCGATGCAGACTCAGCTTCGCAACCGCCTCTGCCGTCGAGTACCGATTATGCCGTTCGAACCAGTAGGCGATGCCGCGGTTGAAGGGATAGTGATGCAGGTGTGTCTGAAGATGTTCGACCCGCCCCAGGGCGATGTATTCCTCGTTGACCTCGCGCTCCACGCGGACCCGGCCGAGCCGGACCAGACGCCCGAACCAGCTGGGGTAGCCGCTGCTTCGACGCAGCCACTTGCCGAGAAAAAAATCCTTGCGGCGCATCCGGAACAACGCCACCTCGTCGCCCGCCGCGGCCACGGCGGTCTGCATTTCCGCGACCAGATCCTGGGGAATCCGCTCGTCGGCGTCGACCATGAGAACCCACTCATGCAGGTAGGACACCGTGGTCAACGCGGCATTGCGCTGCGCGGCGTAGTTGTCGAAGCGGCGCTCGAACACCCGCGCGCCCTTGTCGCGCGCGATTTCCGCGGTTCGATCCTGACTCAGGGAATCGAAGACAACGATGTCATCCGACCAGGCGCACGAATCGATGCATTCGGCGAGGTTGCTTTCCTCGTTCAGCGTCAGTATCAGCACCGAGATGGCGTTCATGGCCGGCTCGGAGCGGGGATTCCGAGAAGGTCCGCATAACGGCGCGCAAAGCGGGCGAAGGTGAATGCACCGCCCTCGGTCACCGTCGCGCGCCCGCGCACTATCACCCGCTCCCGCAAGGCGAGGTCGCGCTGCAGCCGCTCGATGGCCTCCTTCAGCGCCACGGTGTCGCCGAAGCGGACCAGGAGGCCCGTCTCGCCGTCCTGGACCACATCGAGCGCGCCCTTCTCCGCCGCGGCAATCACCGGTGCTCCGAAATACATCGCCTCCAGGAACACGATGCCGAAGCCTTCCTTGCCGCTGGGGAGCACGAAGGCGGCGCACCGCCCATAGAGGGTGATCAGCTCCGCATCGCTCACCCCCCGCAGAAAATGGACGCGCTGCGCGACACCTTGGCGCTCCGCAACCCGCTGCAAGAATGGCAGATCGTCTCCGTGCCCGATGACGCAATAGTGCAGGGACGTATCCTCGAGCATGGCCAGCGTTTCAATGACCGTCACGATGCCCTTGTATCGATCTCCGCGCTCCAGGCGGGTGACCGACACGATGAAGCGGCCCGGCAACGGGCGACCCGACTCCAACCCCACGGCGTCGCGCCACGTTTCGGACAGCGCATTCGGAAAAATCGTCAGGCGCTCGGCCTTGAGCGCCGGCGCCTGCTCGAGGAGGCGCTGCCGGGTGTATCGGCTGACGCAGAGAATCCGGTGCGCGCGGGTCAGTACGAACCGCCGCACTCGACGAATGCCGTACCAGACTTCAATGCCGTGCGCAACCAGCACAACCTTGGCACCCCTCTTGAACGGCATCAGCAACAAGGCGCCGACCGCGAGACCCAGAAGATTGACATGCCCCACCAGGATGCAATCGTAGTTGCCGAGCCACAGCGCACGCAGGACCGCGATCGCGAATCGCTTGCGATCGCCGCGGAATGCGGTCACCGTCGCATCCGGGAACCGAGCCGGCTCGGTCGTACGATCGTTCAGGGTGAGCACATGGCAACTCACCCCGTGCTCGGCGGCCGCGGCAAGCAGCGTCTTGTTGAAGCGCTGAATGCCGCCGTTCGCGAACACTTCCGTGAGCAGGAACAACACCCGCTTGCGCGGGTGGGTGCCCGCGCTCACGCGACTTCTCGATAAGGAATGGCGGGCAAAGCCTCCCGGCTACCGTAACGCTGCACGAAGCAGAGCAACATCAGCAAACTCCATACGAGCGGATGCGACTCTTGCTTGGTGCTGGATTGCTGGCGCAGCAACTCGCGCACCCGGGCGCGATCGAGCGGCAGCTTGGACATCAAGCCGTCGTCATGGACCAGAGACTGCGCCCATTCCCGTAGGGGTTGCTCCCGCAGCCAGCGGGCAATCGGTACTCCAAACCCCATCTTGGGCCGATATACCAGTTCCCGGGGAAGATGTTTGCACAGCGCCTTCTTCAGAAGATACTTGGTTTGTCCGTCGCGTATCTTGTATTGCGCCGGCAATCGCATCGCCCATTCGACCAGCCGGTAGTCCGTCATCGGACAACGGGCTTCGAGCGAAAAGGCCATGGTGGCAACGTCAACCTTTTGCAGGAACAGGCCTGGCAGCGTGATGCCCGCGTCGAGGCGCATGCCCGTCTCCGCGGCCGGCAGATCGACGGCGAATCCCGCGGCGTACTGCTCGAACCAGCTTTCCGAGCCCGACGTCGATGGCAGCACATCGCCGCTGATGAGAGTGGGGAAATGTTTGCCGCTGCTGCGCAAATAATTGAACAGGGCGATGTTGCCCGTCGAGTCGAGGGCTCCCGCGAGAAGCCTGCTCCGATGGCTTGGAAGCATGCGCAACGCCTTCTGAACGCGGCGCTTCCACGGCCGCCGCCAGCTCATGACCGGGCTGATGCGGGTCATCAACGGATAGTAGTGATAGCCGCCGAACAATTCGTCCGCTCCGTCCCCGCTCAAGGCGACCGTTACGTGCCGTCGAGCGAGGCGCGCGAGCGCCATGGTGGGGAACGCGGAGCTGTCCGCGAACGGCTCGTCAAATTGCTCGATGTACTCAGGAAGGAGCGAGAGCAGGTCGTTCACATCCAGCATTTCGACCACATGATCGATGCCGAGGCGCTCGGCGATCTTCGCCGCAGCCGGCGCCTCGTTGAAGCGAGGGTCGTTGAAACCGATGGTGAACGCCTTCGGATGCGCCACACCGGCGGACTTCATGGCGGCGACGATGAGGGCGCTGTCGACCCCCCCGGACAGGAAGGCGCCGAGCGGCACGTCGCTCATGAGACGAACTCGCACCGCGTCCGATACCAGTGCCTGGAGCTCCTCGACAAGGTCTTCCTCCTTGCGCGACGACCACGACCGCTCAGGCGTGATGCAGCGAAAATCCCAATAGCGCACCCGTCGGGTTCCGCGCGGGTCGACCAGCAGGTAATGCGCGGGAGGCAGCTTCTGAACACCCCGGTGAAAGGACAGCGGAGCCGCTACGTAACCAAGCTCCAAATAGACCCGTAAGGCCTCCGGATCGATATCCAGACCATCGTCGAGCAAGGCCGTCAATGCGCTGGGGCGCGAAGCGAACGCGATGCTGGTACCGCGTTCGGTATAGTAAAAGGGTTTCACCCCCATCCGGTCGCGGGCGGCGAACAGCGTTCGCTCGGTGCGATCCCAAATCGCAAACGCGAACATGCCGTTGATCCGGTTCAGGCAACCGACGCCCCACGTGCGGTAAGCTTCGAGCAGTGTCTCGGTGTCGGAGGTACCGCGCCAGCCGTTGAGCGGGCTCAGCAGGGGACGCAATTCGCGATGATTGTAGATCTCGCCGTTGAAGACAATGGCGTAGCGCCGGTCCGAGGACTCCATGGGCTGTCGACCCGTGGGCGACAGATCGACGATGGACAGGCGCCGGTGACCCAGCACCACGCGCTCGTCGTGCCAGATTCCCGAGTCGTCGGGACCGCGCGAACGCAGCCGATCCAGTGCGGCCGCGAAGCGCTCACCGGGCTGCGCGACGCCGTTCGAATTATGTAAGCCCAGAATTCCACACATGGCCGACCACTATCTCAATGATGTGTGACGGGCAGATGATGCTGTCGTATCGGAGCGGCGCCCGCCGTCGGAGCGCGGCAGGGTCAGGTCAAAGACGGGTCCTGACCGGCGGCTCGCGTCGGCTGGCCAATGCCTTTATGCCGCCGACTGCACCTTGGATGGATTCTTTGCTTCGGGCCCGCGATTCCCGGCGTCGGCCTCGTCCGCGAACAGCTCGCGGAGCGCGGCACGCTCGCTGACCAGCTCGGCCATTTTTTCCCCGAGGGCATCGCGCAGCGCCTCCAGATTCATAAGCTCCGCCCGCGAGTCCCGCCACGACGCCCTGGCAATCTCCACGACCTCGAGCAGCGCCCGGCACTCCGCCTGTTTCGCACGCGCCGCGGCCATGGAGGCAAACCAGCGCCGCTCGAGCAGATTTTCCGCGAAATCGCCTGCGGTGATGTGAATGGACATGCCTTCTCCGTCGATCGTCAATCCGCGCTCAGCAAGCGCTCCTCGAGCCGCTCGATCTTGACCATGATCCTGGCCTTCAGCGCCTCCGCCCGGTCCAGCCGCTCGCGGGCCGCGTCGAGCACCGCCGCCTTGGTTTTGCGGTTCGCCGCGAGGGCCTGATATTCCGCGCGAGCGACGATGCTCGCCTCGTATCCCTGTCGCCATTCGGATTCCAGATGGTTCATCTGCATGTCGAGATCGAAATCGAGACTGCTCATGCGACGTCGCCTTTCAGGTTGGATGGAACAAAAAAGGCCCCGGGAAGGGGCCTGCGCCGGGTGGGGGCTCGACGATTAACGGGGGGTGGAGAACACCGGGGCCGGGGCGCTGTGCGCGCGCACCAGCCAGTTCGCGGTATCCGTGGCACGCTTTCCGGCGGCCGCCGATCGGCCGCCGGCCGGCAGATACGCCACGGCATCGGCGCCGGCGACTTTCGCCAGCGTGCGCTGAAGGGCATGCCAAGGATGACTCCATGGTTCTAACACATCGCTCATGGTCGTTGCTTCGATGTGCGAATTAGAGCGCCCCGATTTGACAGAAGTGTGAAGGCTGGGTGGCATTTGCGTCACGCGGCGTGCTCCACGGGTAATGTCGCAGGCACTTCGATGGTTTCCTTGAGCTTCGGCCAGTCGATGATCCGCAATTGGCCATTCATGTCCTCGACCAGGGCGGTGCAGCTCTCCACCCAGTCGCCGTCGTTGCAATACCGGATGCCGTTGATGTCGCGCATTTCCGCCCGGTGGATGTGGCCGCAGACCACCGTGTCCACGCCGCGCTTGATGGCGGCTTGCGCGACGGAGTCCTCGAAGCTGCCGATGTACTGGAGCGCCGACTTGGTCTTGTTCTTGAGGTAGGCCGACAGGGACCAGTGCGGCAGGTCGAGCTTGCGCCGGAACCAGTGAATGTACGGGTTGGCGGCCAGCAGCACGTCATAGATGCTGCTCCCGAGCTTCGCCAGCCAGGGGCTGAACTTCACCACGCTGTCGAATTCGTCGCCGTGCAGGATGAGCATGCGCCGGCCGTCGGCGGCGACGTGCACGTACTCCCGATGGATCTCGAGATTGCCGAACACCGCTCCGTCGAACTCGCGGAAGACCTCGTCGTGATTCCCAGGGACGAAAATCACCTTCGTGCCGCGCTTTGCCTTGCCGAGAATGGTGCGCACCACGTTGTTGTGCGCCTGCGGCCAGAACATGGTTTTTTTCATGCTCCAGACATCGACGATATCGCCGACCAGGAACAGCGTGTCCATCTCGACGTTGTGCAGGAAGTCGAGCAGCAGCTCCGCGCTGCAGCCCTTGAACCCAAGGTGGACGTCCGAGATGAAAACGGATCGCAATTTGAGCGGGGGCGGGACATTTCGCTCGACCATGATGCTTACCTCCGAAGTCATAGGACTTCGGGGGGCCAGATTCGGCTTTTGTTGTGACGGCGGGATGACTCGCGGAAGAAGATTTGTTTACAGCAAAGGCACTTACGCCGCGAAGATCGCGTAAAACGCGAAATAGTCGATCAGCTCACACTTGTGTGGGACTGCAGAAGCGGTAGCCGAAGCCGCGAACCGTCTGGATGTAGGCTTCGTAGCCCGGGTCGCTCAAGATCTTGCGCAGACGCTGCACGTTCACGTCCACGGTGCGCTCATCCACGTCGTGATCGCCCCCCCAGACCTGCGAGAGCAGTTGGGTGCGACTGAAGGTTCTGCCCGGATGCGCCATCAGGAATTCGAGCAGCCGGTACTCGACGCCCCGCAGGTTGACCGGCTTGCCGCGCGCGGTGACCCGGTTGGTGGTGGCGTCCAGTACCAGCTCGTCGCATGACAGGGCCGGCTGCTGGCGGTCGAGGGGATGCGATCGGAGCAGCGCCCCGACGCGCGCCACGGCTTCGCGCAGCGAAAACGGTTTCGCGATGTAATCGTCCGCTCCGAGATTGAGCCCGTTGATCACGTCCTGCTCCCCCGACAAGGAGGAAAGGATGATGAGCCGCACCGCTTGCGCCGGTCGCACCCCGCGCACGCCCTTGATCAGGTTCAGGGCCGCGAGGCCCGGCATGTTCCAATCGACGATGACCAGGTGCGGCGGCCGCTCGGATATCGCAAGCAGGGCTGCATCGCCGTCGGTGATCGCGCGCACGGCGAAACCCTCGTCGGAAAGCTTCTGACGGAGCGGTTCGACGGAAACCACATCCCGATCTACGATCAGTATCTGTTTCAGTATCTGTTTATTGGTATCGGTGGCGAGCATAGACGCCGCGCCATTAGAGATACCAAGCTTTACAATTCCTTGACGCTTTTGTGACCCTTGGTGGAGAAACTACATATTTCGATGCTGCTGCCGAGTCCGCTCAGCCGATCCGCGTCATCGTGCGCACCGTCACGTGAGGATACGCGCGCAGGGAATCCGGTCGACGTTGCGGCGAGCCCGAATCATCGACCGCGTTCCACGCCGCGAGCAAGAGTCCCAGCGCCAGCCAGTTGAGCGATGCCTCGCGACGCTGCGACCAGAGCGCGGCCGGCATTCCGAATGAAGTGTTCGCCGATGGGTTCCCCGAAGGGTTGGCCGAAAGGTTCGTCGTCAGCATGAGCGGCTCCTCGTTATGATCCAGTGGGATCGAGGATGGCCTCGAACTCTTGCGCCCTCTCGGACGAATTCAGGCGCGGCCCGGGCGGATTCTGACCAATTGTGGCGGACGCCGGTTTGCGGGCGCAGCCACGCCTGAAATTACCGGCATCGGCTATGATCGGGCCCGTGAAGAAGAACATTGCCATCGTCGAGGATGAGCCGGCCCTGCGGGAGAATTACGCCGCTGCGCTCGCGCGGCACGGCTACCAGGTGAAGACCTACGCCAACCGCAAAACCGCCATGCAGGCTTTCGGGGTGCGGCTGCCGGACCTCGCCATCATCGACATATCGCTCGAGGACGAGGCCGAGGGCGGCTTCGACCTGTGCCGCGATCTGCGCAATCTCTCGGCGGAGCTGCCGATCATTTTTCTGACGGCGAGGGACAGCGAACTCGATGCCGTGTCGGGCCTGCGGCTGGGGGCGGACGACTTTCTGACCAAGGACGTGAGCCTGCCCCATCTCGCGGCCCGGGTCGCCGCCTTGTTCAGGCGCATCGACGCGTTGCGCCAGCCGGAAGGCGGCGCCGAGGCGATACGGCGCGGCGCCCTGGCGATCGATGCCGACAAGATGCAGACGACCTGGAACGGCGCCCCCGTGACATTGAGCCTCACGGAGTTCTGGATCGTTCACGCGCTCGCCAAGAATCCCGGACACGTGAAGAACCGCCAGCAGCTCATGGACGCCGCGAACGTCGTGCTGGACGACAACACCATCACCTCCCACATCAAACGGCTGCGCCGCAAATTCATCGAGGTCGATCCGGCCTTCGATGCCATCCAGACGGTTTACGGCATGGGCTACCGCTGGGTCGAGTGAGCATCCGCTTACAACTCCTGATGGTCGCATTGACCACCTTGATCCTGCCGTGGGCGGGCTGCCAGTACGCCCGCGAGCTCGAGAGCACGCTGCGGATGGCGCAGGAGGGCGCGCTGGAAGCGAGCGCGGACACGATCGCGCATGCGCTCGCCGCAGAGCCGCAGCGGGTGTTTCGCGACGCGGACGACACCGAGCCGTTCTCGAAAAAGGACGGTGATTCTTACGTGTTCCCCTTGCACGTGCAGCCGTTGCTCGACGGATATCGGGAGGACTGGGATATCGCGGCGGATCCGGCGGCGCTGCCGGGCGCGGGCGGATCGGAGGCGCGAATCCTGCTCGCCAACACCGACCGTTATCTTTTCATCTACCTCGAAGTCTACGATCCGCATGCGGCCGCGCCGTCCGCCGCGGGCATTGCATCCGATCCCGACCGCTTCGACCGGGTGGATCTCACGCTCGAGCGCGAGGGCGGCATCGCCGACACCTACTTCTTCGCCTCGAATGCACAAGGGCTGATTCAAGCGCAAAGATCGGTCAAGGGCGACGACGGCATCGAGCGCGCCGTACCGGAGCCGCGCATCCAGGCGTTCTGGCTGGAGGCGGCGCATGGCTATCATCTGGAGGCGAGGGTGCCCTTGAGCCTCGTCGGACCCCGGCTCTGGGTCGAGGCCCGGGACGGTGCGGGCAAGACCTCGGGGTTCAAGGTGCCGGATCCGCCGCACGGCGGACGACTGTTCATGTCGACGCCCGGGCTCGGCGACATGCTCGCCGTGTTCATCCGCTCCGGCACCCGCGCGACCGTGGTCGACTCCAATGGCCTGAAGCTAGGCGTCACGGGCCACATCGAACCCACGGCCGGCGACGAGGGGGAAGCCGATGCGGATGCCGCCTGGTACCGCCGCTTCGTCTCCGTCGACACTTCCTCATGGCCCTTGATGGCCTCCAGCCCCGATCGCGTCATCGGAAAAAGCGTCGCCGCCGCGCTCGCCGGACACCCGGCAGCGGAGTGGCTGCGGTCCCAGGGGAATCAGGAACTCGTGTTGACGGCCGCGGCGCCGATCAAGATCGGAGAGGACATCCGCGGCGCCGTGGTCCTGGAACAGGCGGGCGATCAGCTGCTGGCGCCGCGGGACCGGGCGCTGACTCATCTGTTCAACCTCACCCTGCTGGCGACCGCGCTCGCCGCCCTGTTCGCGTTCAGCGTCGCCACCGTCATCGCGCTGCGGCTCGGGAGACTGCGCGCGGCCGCGGATTCCGCGGTGGGCAACGATGGAAGCATCCGCCTGGAGATGCCGGAATCGGGGCGATCCGACGAGATCGGCGCGCTGGCCCGCGGCTTCGAGCGTGTGCTGGCGCGTCTCAACGAGCACACGCAATATCTGCGCACGCTCGGCGGCAAGCTCGCGCACGAGCTGCGCACGCCGCTCACCATCGTGCGCTCCTCGCTCGACAACCTGGAGTCCGAAGGCCTGCGCGCCGACCAGCGCGGCTTCGTGATCCGCGCCCGCGAGGGCGTGTCGCGCCTGCAGTCGATCTTGAGCGCCCTCGGGGCGGCTGCGCGGGTGGAGGAGAGCATCAAGCAGGCGGACCGGTTGAATTTCGACCTGTGCGAGCTGCTGCGCGCCGCCATCGCCGGTTATCGCGACGCCTTCCCGTCGTCCCGCTTCGAGCTCGACACGCCCCCGGATGCCTGCCCGTTCCTCGGGGCGCCGGACCTGATCGCCCAGATGCTCGACAAGCTGGTCGAGAATGCGGTGGATTTCTGCCCGCCGTCCGGCCTGATCACCGTGCGGCTCGCCAGGTCGGGGAGCAATTACGAGCTCGGTGTCGCCAACGACGGGCCGCCGATTCCGGAGGCCATGCTCGGCCGTCTGTTCGAATCCCTGTTCGAGCATCGAGAGGGGCACGGCGACCGGCCGCATTTCGGCCTGGGCCTTTACATCGTGCGGCTCATCGCGGAGTTCCACGGCGGCACCGCGCGCGCCGCCAACTGGGCGGATGCGAGCGGCGCCTCTTTCACCGTGGTCCTGCCGATGATCTAGCCGGGGCTCAATGTGAGTATTCCAGGCTGAAGCTCGCCGTCCCTTCGTGCGCCAGCAGCCAGCGCTTGCGCTCGAGACCGCCGCCATATCCGGTGAGCGAGCCGTCGGCGCCGATCACGCGATGGCAGGGGACCAGGATCGGGATGGGATTGCGGCCGTTCGCGAGGCCCACGGCGCGCGAGGCGTTCGGGGTTGCCGATGCGCTTGGCGAGCTCGCCGTAACTCATCGTTTCGCCATAACGGATGTCCGCCAGATGCTTCCAGACCAGGCGCTGAAATTCCGTGCCGGCGAGGCGCATCGGCAGATCGAAGTCCCGGCGCAGGCCGCCGAAATATTCCCCGAGCTGGCGCGCGGTCGTCGGGCAGCGCGCCCAGCGTCCGCATCGCGGGCCCATCCCTTCATCTCGGGCGCGGGCCCGTCGGGCAGGTGCATGTAGATGCCCGTGAGCGCCTCGCCGTCGGTCGACAGGAGGAGCCGTCCGATCGGGCTTTCGACATACGTATAGCTGTTCATGGATGAACTCCCAATGTGCGCCAGAGATAGTGAGTGGCGTAGGCCCGCCAGGGCCGCCAGGCTTCGGCGCGCGCGAGCAACTCCCTGCGTCCGGTTCCCGCAGCCCGCTGCAGCATGAGGTCGCCGTCGGGAAATGCATCCGGCCAATGCAGCGCCCGCATGGCGATGTATTGCGCGGTCCACGGGCCGACGCCGGGAAGCTCGAGCAAGTTGCCGATCTGTTCTTCGACGTTCGCGGCGAGGCTCAGCACCACGCGACGCTCCGTCACCGCGCGCGCGAGCCCCATGAGGCAGCGCGCACGGCTGCCGATGACGCCGAGCGCGCCGATCTCGTGTTCGGCCACCTCGAGCATGCGCGCCGCTGTCGGCGCGAGACGGCCGAGCTCGGGCCAGGGTGTGGCGATGGGCTCGCCGAAGGCGGCCGCCCACCGTCCGGCCATGGTGGTCGCCGCTTTCACCGACACCTGTTGCCCGAGGACGGCGCGCACCGCGAGCTCGAAGCCGTCGAATGCGCCCGGCACCCGCAATCCCGGCACCCGCTTCACAGCCGGTGCGAGCAGCGGATCCTGCGACAACAGCGCATGGACCGCATTCGGGCGAGGCGCCGAGATCGAAGAGCTGCTTGACGCGCACCATCACCGCGCCGATCACCGGCGCGAGCGTGGGCGACACTTCGACCTCGAGCGCAAGGCCGGTCTTCGCGAGCGACACGCCGATCCAGCCGCGCGCATTGCCGATCGCCGCCGTCCGCCGATAATGCGTCGCATCCACCCACTCGACGCCGGGAACCGCCCGCAATTTCAGGTAGGCCAGGACATCATCCCACGCCAGCGGCGGGCGGAAGTCGAGCTGGCAGGTGAGACCGCGCGTCGCGGCGGCCGCGCGCCGCAAGCTGCGCGGGTTCAAACCATAGCGTGCCTTGAACAGCGCATTGAAGCGGCGCACGCTGCCGAATCCGGAGGCAAACGCGATGTCGGTCAGCTTGAGCGAGGTCTCGCCGAGCAGCCGTTTGGCGAGCAAGAGCTTCTGAGTTTGCGCGAGCTCCACGGGCGAGACACCGAGCTCGGCCTCGGTGACGCGACGCAAATGACGATCGGTGACGCCGAGAGAGGCGGCGAGATCGCCCACCCGGCCGTTCGACACCGCATGCTCCTCGATGCCTGCAATGGCCGCCCCGACGAGACGGCTCGCCGCATCCACGCTCGCGAACCCCGGAGCGCGCTCCGGTCTGCAGCGCAAACAGGGGCGGTATCCGGCGCCCTCCGCCGCCGCCGCGCTCGAATAAAACCTCATGTTCTCGCGTTTCGGCGGACGCACCGGACAGATCGGGCGGCAGTAGATGCCCGTGGAGGCGACGGCGGTGAAGAAGCGCCCGTCAAATCGACGGTCGCGGGAGCGGACGGCGCGGTAACAGGCTTCGGGGTCGAGGAGCATGGCGCCAGATTAGCCAAACGAGGTGCCCAATACTCGCCATTTTCGGACCTCGATATGCGAGGGAGGCTTCCCCGCCGGTGTCATCGATCTTTCACGCAAGCGCCGTAGCTTGTGCGTCGCGGTCCGCGCCCGTCTGCGCCGGCCTGCAACTCAATCGTCCATACCTATCGTTTTCAGTTCAGTCAGGAGTTTCACAATGAAAATCAACGGGCTATCCAAAGGGGTCCTCGCGGGATTGGCGGCCGGCGCCCTGGCCAGCGGCGCGCTGGCCGCCGAAGGTCCCATACCGCACGGCGTCTCGCATCTCGATCACGTTTTCTTGATCATGATGGAAAATCATGCCTATGGTCAGGTCATCGGCAATCCGAACATGCCATTCTTCAATCGGTTCGCGAACAGCGCGAATCTGGCCACCCATTATTTTGCGGTCGGTCATCCGAGTTTGACGAATTATCTGGAAATCGTCGGGGGCTCGAACTTCGGTATTCGGGACGATAATTCGCCGAATTGGCACAGCACGAATTGCGCCACCAATTTGAGCAACGGCTCCGTCTCGCTGGAGTCGGTATCCACACCGATCTGCCCGATTGAGGGAACCGGCACGGACGCGGCGACCCCGGCGCTCGATTGCACCAATGAACCCAGTCCGCCGGGAAACCCGACCACCGGCGCGGGTTGCGACATCGATGTCGACGGAAAGGTCTCCTTTGCCGCGGTGTCGAACACCACGGGCAAAACCATTGCCGATCAGCTGGTCGAATACGGCTTGAGCTGGAAGGCCTACGAGGAGTCGCTGCCCCCCTCGGGCGCCGACGGGGTGAACACCGCCGATGGCTTGTTCTCCAACCTCACTTTGATTGCCAATCCCCCGGTGCCGCCGGCCACGACCTCGACGACCAGCAATTTCACCATTCCGGTGCTGGGCGGCGATGAGACGGGGACAGTGAACGGCACCGTGCAGGGGCTCTACGCAGCGAAGCACAACCCGTTTGCCTACTTTGCGAGCGTCGAGGCCGGCACGGACGGCCGTAACAGCCTGAAGAACGTGGTCGGATTTGGCGGTCGCACCGGACTGTACGAGGACCTGGCCAAGGGCGAGCTGCCGAGCCTGGTCTACATCGTTCCCAACCAATGTCACGACCAGCATGGCAGGAGCGGGGCGACCGCGGGTCCGGAATGCGACTACGACCCCAACGACAATGGCACGCTCGTCGGGCTGAACCCGGCGCTGATGTACGAGGGCGATCAGGCTCTCGAACAGCTGGTCACGGCCATCAAGGGCTCACCCGCGTGGAAGCGCGGCAACAATGCCTTGGTCATCGTCTGGGACGAGAATGACTACAGCGTCAATCCGACCACCAACCAGGTCGCGCTGCTGGTCGACACCAATGACCAGGATGGCTACGCGATCAAGAGCGACAAGTTCTACACCCATTTTTCCTTGTTGAAGACCTTGGAAGCCGGCTTCGGGCTGCCTTGCCTCAATCATGCATGCGATGCAAGCGCAGAGGTCATGTCGGATCTGTTCCATCGACATTGAGCCGTCGCGAGGATGGAAGGTTGGAGTCCCCGGCAGACAGCCGCCGGGGACTCCTTGCGTAAGGACGAGAAGCGCGGTGCCGCTGACTAGGGTTGCTTAACCGCAGGTCCCTGCGGTGCCGCAGCCGGGCCGTCCGGCGACCCGCCGCTGGGGGTGACGGTGCCGACCGAAGTCTCACCGGCCGCCGCCGCCTCCGCGAAGGCCTTGAACTTGTCCGCGTCCAGGTAATTGTTCAGATCCTTCATCTTGGCCGCCACGATCGGGTTGCCGAACAATTCGGCCGCCATCGCCTGTCCATAGAACTGATAGCTGTAGAACACCGCCTCCATGCCTTCGTAGTGGATGGCCTGCTGCGTTTCCGTTCGGCACGACTGCAACAGCAGCCGCTGAATCAACTCGCCGCTCGCTTTGACGGTGGATTCCATCTGCCGCCGGGGGATGTTCGCCATGGATGACACATCAGGATGCTGCGCCATGGCGCTGAACAGGAACTTGACGAACTCCGCGCGATCGGCCGGGGTCGATGTCCTCACCATGCATTTGGCCAGATCGTCCGCATAGGGGCCGGCGCCGGACGGCGCCGAGGCGAGCAAACCCGCGGTCAGAAACGCGGTGCAGGCAAGACCATGGAGTCGCGGCATCAGCGTCATCGGCGAATTGTAGCCGCTTGGCCCAAGCCGCCTCCGTGATGCGGTTTCGATTTAGAACTTTGGGCTGGTCAATATGTAGTAAAGGCCGCCGGCAATGAGAATCGTGATCGGCAGCGTCAGCACCCAGGCGATGGCGATGCGGGAAATCATGCCATAGCGAAGGCCCGCCCCGGAGGCCACCATGGTGCCTCCGATGCCCGAAGTCACGATGTGCGTGGTGCTCACCGGCAGCCCGGTGAATCCCGCCGTACCGATCAAGAGCGCAGAGACCACTTCCGCGGAGGCCCCTTGCGCTGGGGTCAGATGGACGTTGCCCAGCCGCTCTCCCAGGGTGGTCACGATGCGCCGGTAGCCGATCATGGTTCCCACCCCGAGGCATACCGCCGACAGGACCCGGACCCACCAGGGGGCATATTCCACGAAACTGCCCAGCTGCTTCGACAGGGTCTGCGCCTGTTTCTTCTCCGCGGGATCGATGCCCTTCGAGTCTTCGGCGTGTTTGAGCTGCGATATGACCCGGTACACCTCATCGCGCACGCCCGTTTTTCTCTGCGTATCGGGCGTCTTGTCAGCGCCGAGCCCGGGGGGCGGCGGCACCGGCGGACCCGCTTCGGCCGATTCGGCCGATTCGGCCCGCATGCGCCGCTCGATCGAGTGCGCCGCGTCAAGTGCCGTCTGCCTCTCGTCGTCGCCGTACTTCGTGATCAAGGGCTCGGCCTGACGGAGAATCGCGGGCAGCTGCCCCAACGCACCATCGGCATGGGGATTGAGCGCATAGGTGGACGGGAACAGGCCGATGATGGTGAGCATGATGAGCCCGATGCTCTTCTGGCCGTCGTTCGTGCCGTGCGCGAAGCTCACGCCGCTGCACGTCAAGATGAGGATGCCCCGCATCCACCAGACCGGCGGCGTGTCGCCCGCCGGCCGGTAGAGATGCTCATCGTGCAGCGTCTTGCGGCATACGAAATAAAGCAGGCCCGCGAGCACGAACCCGAGGATGGGGGAGATCGCCAGCGCCTCGAGCACCTTCCAGAGTTGCGCCCAGTGCACCCCGTCGCTCAAGCTGCGCGAGCGCGCGAAGACATTGCCGATGGCCACGCCGATCAACGAACCGATGAGGCAGTGCGAGCTCGAATTCGGCAGGCCGAGCCACCAGGTGCCGATGTTCCAGGACAGCGCGGCGGAGAACACCGCCACGAGCATCCCCACGGCCGGGCCGCCATCCGGCGGCGACAGTGCCTCCGCGGGTATCAGCTCGACCAGCGCGTAGGCGACCGCGATGCCGCCGATCAGCACGCCGAGAAAATTCAGCAATCCGGACAGCACCACCGCCTGCCCCGGCTGCAGCGACTTGGTGTAGATGACCGTGGCGACGGCGTTCGCGGCATCATGGAAGCCGTTCGTGGCCTCGAACAGGATCACCATCACCAGCGAGAAGATCAGCAATCCGACCGCGAGCGCCGACGCGGGATCGAGTTGATTGAGCATGACGCCTACCATGGCAGGCGAACGTGACACCCGCATCTCGCGCCTTGTAGGCGCGGAGCGCTATTGCTTGTCGGCTTTGCGCACCCCGAGGAAACGCAGGATGCCCTGCGCCGCCTCGCGCCCCTCGAAAACCGCCGTCACCACGAGGTCCGAGCCGCGCACCATGTCCCCGCCCGCGAACACCTTCGGATTGGTGGTCTGAAACTTGATGGGCGACACCCCCGAGACACGCACCCGCCCATTCGGGTGCAGGCCGATCCGCTGGCTCTCGAACCAGTCCTGCGGGCTCGGCAGAAACCCGAACGCGACGATCACCGCGTCGGCGGCGATGGTCTCCTCGGTGCCGGGAACGACTTCGGCGATGCGGCGGCCGCGCGGACCCGGCGGCCCGAGCCGGGTCTGGACCAGCTTCACGCCCTCGACGCGGTCGGCGCCGACGATCTCCACCGGCTGCCGGTTGAAGAGGAAGGTGACGCCCTCCTCCTTGCTGTTCTTGTAGTCGCGCCGCGAGCCGGGCATGTTGTCCTCGTCGCGCCGATAGGTGCAGGTCACGCTGCTCGCGCCCTGCCGGATTGCGGTGCGGTTGCAATCCATCCCGGTATCGCCGCCGCCGAGCACGACCACTTCCTTGCCGCGCATGTCGATGAAGCCCGCGCCGTCCGCGGACGGAAGGCCGAGCTCGCGATTGATGTTCGAGATGAGATACGGCAGCGCTTCGTGGACGCCCGGCAGATCCTCGCCGGCGAAGCCGCCCTTCACGTATTGGTACGTTCCCATGCCGAGAAACACGGCATCGAACTCCTCCGTCAGGCGCGCGAATGGCATGTCGCGGCCGACATCGACGCCGAGCCTGAATTCGACGCCCATGCCCTGCATGATCTCGCGGCGCTTCTCGACCACGTCCTTCTCGAGCTTGAATGGCGGTATGCCGAAGGTGAGCAGTCCGCCGATCTTCGAGTAGCGGTCGAACACCACCGGCGTCACACCGTTGCGCACCAGCACGTCGGCGCAGGCGAGGCCCGCGGGCCCGGCGCCGACGACCGCGACGCGCCTGCCCGTGCGCACCACGTGCGTCATGTCGGGCTTCCAGCCGCGCTTGAGCGCCTCGTCGGTGATGTACTTCTCGATCGATCCGATGCTGACGGCGCCCATGCCCTCGTTCAGCGTGCAGGCGCCCTCGCAGAGCCGGTCCTGCGGGCAGATGCGCCCGCACACCTCGGGCAGCGAATTGGTTTGATGCGACAGCTCCGCCGCCTCGAACAATTTTCCGGCGTTCACGAGCGCGAGCCAATTGGGGATGTAGTTGTGCACCGGGCACTTCCACTCGCAAAAGGGATTGCCGCAGCCCAAGCACCGGCTCGCCTGCTCGGCGGCCGCCTCTGCGCCGTACTGCGAATAGATTTCACGAAATTCGACCATGCGCGCTTCCAGCGGAATTTTCTCCGGATCGCGGCGCGGAACATCCAGGAATTGCATGTAATTGTCGGCCATGGCTTTTATCCTCGCTGCCCGCGCGGCTCAGGCGGCGCGGCGCAGATTGACGAGGAGCGAGGCGATCGCGGCCGCCTTGGGCTTCACCACCCAGAAGCGCCCGATGTAGGTGCGGAAATCGTTCAGGAGCTGCGTGCCCCAGACGCTGCCGGTGGCCTCCACGTGCTGCTCGATGAGTCCGCGCAAATGCTGCACGTGGGTGCCCATGCCCTCGGGCGACACGCGGTGGATGTCGATCAGCTCATGGTTGTAGCGGTCGACGAAATCGCGCTCCATGTCGAGCACATACGCGAAGCCGCCGGTGAATCCGGCACCGAAGTTCACCCCGGTGCGCCCCAGCACGCAAACGACGCCTCCGGTCATGTACTCGCAGCAGTGATCGCCCGTGCCCTCGACCACCGCGAGCGCCCCGGAGTTGCGCACGGCGAAACGCTCGCCGGCGGTTCCCGCGGCGTACAGCTCGCCCCCGGTCGCCCCGTAAAGACAGGTGTTTCCCATGATCACCGTGTCACGGGCCACGAAGCTCGAGGCCGCGTGCGGCTTCAGCACGATCCTGCCGCCGGCCATGCCCTTGCCGACGTAATCGTTCGCCTCCCCTTCGAGAAGGAGATGCAGGCCGCCCGCATTCCACACGCCGAAGCTCTGGCCGGCGGAGCCCTTGAGATGGACGATCAAGGGTGCCGGGCTCATTCCGGCATTGCCCCAACGCTTGGCGATCTCGCCGGACACGCGCGCGCCGATGGAGCGATGGTAGTTGCTGACCGAATAGGTGAATTCGCCGCCGGATTGGGTCTCGATCGCGCGCCGCATGTCCAGGGCCATCTGCTCGCCGAGCACGCCCTTGTCGAAGGGTGCATTGCGGCTGTCGGTGCAGTACTGCGGCTCGTCCGAAACCAGCGCCGAGTTCGCGAGCAGGGGCGTCAGGTCGAGCTTCTTCTGCTTGGAGGTTTCGCCCGGCAGTATCTCGAGGAGCTGCGTGCTGCCGATGAGCTCGGCGATGCTGCGCACGCCGATCGAGGCCATGATCTCGCGGCATTCCCGCGCCACGAACCTGAAATAATTCATCACCATCTCGGGCAGCCCGATGAAATACTTGGCCCGCAGGATGTTGTGCTGGGTGGCGACGCCGGTCGCGCAATTGTTGAGGTGACAGATGCGCAGGTACTTGCAGCCGAGGGCGACCATCGGCGCCGTGCCGAACCCGAAGCTCTCGGCCCCGATGATGGCCGCCTTGATCACATCGAGGCCGGTCTTCAGGCCGCCGTCGGTCTGCAGCCGCACGCGATGCCGCAACCCGTTGGCGCGCAGTGTCTGATGCGTTTCGGCGAGCCCGAGCTCCCACGGCGTGCCGGCGTACTTGATCGAGGACAAGGGGCTCGCCCCGGTGCCGCCGTCGTAGCCCGAGACCGTGATCAGATCGGCGTAGGCCTTGGCGACGCCGGCCGCCACCGTACCGACGCCCGGCTCGGCCACCAGCTTCACCGAGACGAGCGCCTGCGGGTTGATCTGCTTCAAGTCGAAGATCAGCTGCGCGAGGTCCTCGATGGAATAGATGTCATGGTGCGGCGGCGGGGAGATGAGGCCGACGCCGGGCCGCGCGAAGCGCAGCCGCGCGATCATCTCGTTCACCTTGTGGCCGGGAAGCTGCCCGCCCTCGCCGGGCTTCGCCCCCTGCGCGATCTTGATCTGCAGCACTTCGGCGTTGATCAGGTATTCCGGCGTGACGCCGAATCGGCCGGACGCCACCTGCTTGATCTTGGAATTCTTCTCGGTGCCGTAGCGCGCCGGATCCTCGCCGCCTTCGCCGGAGTTGGAGCGGGCGCCCAACCGGTTCATGGCGATGGCGAGGGCCTCGTGCGCCTCGGGAGACAGTGCGCCCAAGGACATGCCGGCGCTGTCGAATCGCTTCAGAATGGCGCTCTCCGGCTCGACCTCCTCCACCGGAATCGGCGGGCGGCCCGAGTTCAGCTTGAGCAGGTCCCGGATGCAGGACACCGGGCGTCCGTTCACGAGCGCGGCGTACTCGCGATATTGCCCGTAGTCGCCGCTCATCACCGCCGACTGGAGCGTCGCGATCACGTCCGGGTTGTACATGTGGTACTCGCCGCCATGCATGAACTTGAGCAGCCCCCCCTGGCTCACGCCTTCCGTCGGATCCCACGCGCGTTCCGCCAGGTAGTCGGCGTCCGCCTTGAGATCCGAAAAATCCGCACCTTCGATGCGGCTGTCGGAACCCTCGAAGCAAAGCGACACGACCTCCGAGCCCAAGCCCACGATCTCGAACAGCTGGGCGCTGCGGTAGCTGGCGATGGTCGAGATGCCCATCTTGGACATGATTTTGAACAGACCCTTGCGGATGCCGCGACGATAGCTCCGACCCAGTTCCTGACGCGCATCGTAGTCGGTGATGGCGCCCTTGCGCATCAGGTCGAACAGCGTCTGATACGCGAGATACGGATACACCGCCGTCGCGCCGTAGCCCAAGAGACAGGCGAAGTGATGCGAGTCGCGCGCGGTGCCCGTTTCGACCAGGATATTGCACTTGCAACGCAGGCCCGTCTTGACCAATCGATGATGCACGGCGCCCGTGGCGAGCAGCGCATGGATCGGCACCTTGCCCTTCACGGGATAGCGGTCCGACAGGAGCAGCACGAGCTTCCCGGCGCGCACCGCGGCCTCCGCTTGATCGCAGACCGCGAGTATCGCGCTTTTCAGATCTAGGCCCAAGTCCGCCTGAAGGTCGATGAATTCGTGCGGAACGCCCGCATCCTCGAGGCCCATGATCTGGCGGAGCTTGCGCTGCGAGAGCACGGGCGAGGAGAGCACGATCTGCTCGGCGTGCTGCTGCAGCGGCACGAAGATGTTGCACTCCTGGCCGATCTGCGTCTGCAGCGACATCACGATGCTCTCGCGCAGGCTGTCGATGGGGGGATTGGTGACCTGCGCGAACGCCTGGCGGAAATAGTCGTACAGCGAGCGCACCTTGGTGGACAACACCGGCATGGGGGTGTCGTCGCCCATCGAGCCCACCGCCTCGCTCTCGTCCTCGGCGAGCACGCGGATGATGTCGTCGCGCTCTTCCACCGAGACGTTGAACATCTTTTGAAACACGGCCAGCGTATCCCGATCGAACGGCTCGGCGGCGAGCCGCGGGTCGATCAGATCGGTCTGCAGATAGCGCACGCCCTTTTTGAGCCAGACCTTGTAGGGATGCCGGCTCTTCAAGAGGTCGTCCACCTGCTTGGTGTCCATCAGCTCGGAAGTCTGCAGATCGAGCGCGAGAATCTCGCCGGGCCCGAGCTTGCCCTTCTTGAGGACATCCTCCGGCTTGTAATCCCACACGCCCGCTTCGGAGGCGATGGTGATGTGGCGGTTCTTGGTGATCACCCAGCGCGCCGGGCGCAGCCCGTTGCGATCGAGCGTGCAGCACGCGAACCTTCCGTCGGTGAGCACGATGCCCGCGGGGCCGTCCCAGGGCTCCATGTGCGTCGCGTAGTACTCGTAGAAGGCCTTGAGATCCGGATCGATCATGTCGACCGATTGCCAGGCCGGCGGAATCAGCATGCGCATCGCGTGCATCGGATCGAGGCCGCCCACCAGCAACAGCTCCAGCATGTTGTCGAGCGAGCAGGAGTCCGACCCCGTGAGCGACACCACCGGCAGCACATCGGAGAGGTCGGGCAGGAGCGGCGAGCGGAACAGGGGGCCGCGAGCCACCGCCCAGGAGCGATTTCCCTGCACGGTATTGATCTCGCCATTGTGGGCCAGGTAGCGGTACGGGTGCGCGAGCCGCCACTGGGGCAGCGTGTTGGTGGAGAAGCGCTGGTGAAACACCGCGACCGAGGCCTCCATGCGCGGATCGGCGAGGTCCGGGTAGAACTCCACCAGGTGCTGAGGCATCACCATGCCCTTGTAGACGATGGTGCTCGCCGACAGCGACGGGACATAGAACGCCGGGTCGGCCTGCTCGAGGACTTTCTCGGACCGCCGGCGCGCCATGTAGAGCTGGCGGTTGAAGGCCGCCTCGTCGATATCGGCGCCCGAATTCACGAAAATCTGTTCGATGTGCGGCAGCGACTTGAGCGCCTCGTCCCCGCAGGCGCTCGGGTCGATGTTCACCACGCGGAACCCCGCGACCTGCATCTTTTCCCGCTCGATCTCGACGTTGAGCACGCGGCGCGCCTCGGCCGCCTTGACCGGGTCGCGGTTGAGGAACACCAGGCCCGCCGCGAATTGTGGACGCAGGGTAAGGCCCGCCTCTTGAGCGACCGCGCGCAGGAAGCGCGTCGGCGTCTTGATGAGCAGACCGCAGCCATCCCCGGTCTTGCCGTCGGTCGCAATGGCGCCGCGGTGGGTCAGCCGGTTCAAGGAGGTGATGGCGGTCTGCACCACCCAATGGCTGGCGTGATCGTCGAGACTCGCGATCAATCCAAAACCGCACGAATCCCGCTCGTACCCGCGGCGATACAGGCCCCAATCCTGGGCGCGCGGATCCACCACTTGATTTGCCTCATTCGCCATATCACACGCCCGTAGAAAGCCGTACCCCTGCGCTTCAGCTCAGAGATGTCTATAAAACAATCACTTAACGCCGGCTCACACCGGATTCGGGGCAGGGTCCTGACGCTCGCGCCGGTCGGGGCAAGCGCCTTCAGGCGCGCCTATGTATGGCGCCATGATACGGCGCGCGGGGTGCCGCCAACAAGTCGCTCAGCCGGCGATGTAGCGCTCGAGCTGTTCGATTTGGGCGCTTTGTTCCTCCATGACGGCCTTCACCAGATCGCCGATCGACAGCATGCCGACCACCCGCCCGGACTCCACGACCGGCAGGTGCCGGAAGCGGCCCTCGGTCATCACCTGCATGCAGTGATGCACCGTGTCCTTCGGGCCGACGGTGGTCGCCGGCGCGGTCATGATCTCGCTCACCGGCGTGTCGTGGGAAGACCGATTCTTCAAGATGACCTTTCGCGCGTAATCTCGCTCGGAGATGATGCCGGCGAGCGTCCCCTGGTTCATGACCAGGAGCGCACCGATATGGCGCGTGGCCATGATCTCGATCGCCCGGAGCACCGAGTCGGTCGGCGCCACCGAATATATTTGGCTACCTTTGCCGAGCAACAATTGACTCACGGTTTGCACGAGACACCCCCATCGAATTCCGGCGAATATCCAAGGCTCAACGCCTCGCTGACTATACTCCCGCGCCGTGCCAGGACAAGATCGCGACATGCCAGACGATAGAGATACGCCAGACGAAAGAGAAGCGGCGTCCGCCACCCCTCCGGGCGACCCGCCCCGGGCCCCCGTTCGGCCCCACGTTGTCGCATCGCCGCATGGCGAGCGGAACGACCCCTATTATTGGCTCAGGGACGACGAGCGCCGCGACCCGGAGGTGCTCGCCTACCTGAACGCCGAGAACGCCTACAAGGAACGGGCGCTGGCGCCCGCCGCGGGCCTGCGGGAGAAGCTCTACGGGGAGATCATCGCGCGCCTGAAACCGGACGATGCCAGTGTCCCCTACTTCAAGAACGGCTTCTGGTACGCGACCCGCTTCGAGCCGGGCAAGGAGCACCCCATTCTGGTGCGGCATCGGGGCACGCGCGACGCAGCGGAGGAGATCGTCCTGGACTGCAACGAGCGGGCGGCGGCCGGGCGCGCGGCGGGACGGGACTACTATCAGATCGGCACGCTGGAGATCTCGCCGAGCTCGGAATGGGCGGCGTTTTGCGAGGATTTCGTCGGCCGCCGCCAGTACGAATTGCGCTTCAAGCATTTGACGAGCGGACGCATCCTCGAGGATGCCATCGTCAACGTCGAATCGGATATCGCCTGGGCCAACGACAACGAGACGGTCCTGTACGTCGAGAAGGATTCGGAGACCCTGCTCGGCCTGTACGTGAAGCGCCATCGCGTGGGGCAGGACCCGCAATTCGATCCCACGGTGTTCACACAAACGGATACCAGCTTTTACACCGGGGTCGACAAGTCCAAGTCCGACCGGTTCATTTTCATCCGCATGGAGAGCACCGTCTCCTCGGAATGGCGCTACGCGCACGCGGACGATCCGGCGCTCGCGTTCACGGTTTTTCTTCCCCACGAGCGCGACCACGAGTACCAGATCGATCATCTCGGCGACGGTTTCATCATCCGCACCAACTGGCAGGCGCGCAATTTCCGCCTGATGGAGGCTCCGATCGGCAGGACGGCCGATCGCTCGGCATGGTGCGATGTGGTCCCGCATCGCGACGACACGTTCATCCAGGATTTCGATGTGTTCGAGCGGTTCCTCGCGGTGTCGGTGCGCTCGGGCGGCCTCTCGAAGATCAGCATTCACCCGCTTGGGTCCCAGGCGGTTCCCGAGTTCTTCATCGCGAGCGACGAACCGGCCTACACCATGGGCCTCTCCGTGAATCCGCGGATCGACACCCACGTGCTGCGCTACGTTTATTCCTCGCTCACCACCCCGGCGACGGTGTACGACTACGACATCATCACCGGCGAGAGGACGCTGTTGAAGCGCGACCCGGTCCTAGGACGCTTCGATCCGGCGGAGTATGCGACGGAATTCATTTTCGTGGCGGCTCGCGACGGCGCGCGGGTGCCGGTGTCGATCGTGTATCGCAAGGAGGTCGCGCGCAACGGCACCGCGCCGCTCCTGCAATACGCCTACGGCGCGTACGGCCTGTCCATGGACCCGTACTTTTCAGCGTCGCGATTGAGCCTTCTCGACCGCGGCTTCGTCTTCGCCATCGCGCATGTCCGCGGCGGCCAGGAAATGGGCAGAGCCTGGTACGACGACGGGCGTCTGCTCAACAAACGGCACTCCTTCACCGATTTCATCGACGTGACCCACGAGCTCGTGGCGCGCGGCTTTGCGCACCCCGGCAAGGTGTTCGCCATGGGGGGCAGCGCCGGAGGAATGTTGATGGCGGCGGTCGCCAACATGAGCGGCGATGACTATCGCGCCATCGTCGCGCAGGTGCCGTTCGTCGATGTGGTCACGACCATGCTCGACGACAGCATCCCGCTCACGAGCAACGAATACGACGAGTGGGGCGATCCGGGCAAGGCGGAGTATTACCGCTACATGCTGTCCTATTCGCCCTACGACAACGTGCTTGCGCAGCGCTATCCCACGCTGCTCGTGACCACGGGTTTGTGGGACAGTCAGGTGCAGTATTACGAACCGGCCAAATGGGTGGCGAAGCTCCGCGCACAAAAGACCGACGGGAATCTGTTGGTGCTGCACGTCGAAATGGACGCGGGGCACGGCGGAAAATCGGGACGCTTCGAGCGCTACCGTGAGACGGCGCTGGAGTATGCGTTCATCCTGTCCCAGGCCGCCATTTTCGATTGAAAAAAAAGGCGCCGCGAGCGGGGAAGCTTAATCGCGGCGCCTAAGTTACAACCAAAGGGAGAACACAAACATCAAGACATCGGCAACGTCATTTCGAGCCCCGTCGACTGGACCCAAGCATCCGCGTCGGCTGCGCCCTTGCTCGACCACCTAGCGGCGGCGCGCGCGGCGCAGGCTACTCGCACGTCGATTCGTTCGACCGCAAATTGACCGTCGGAGCGGCGGACCAGCAAAGCAGCTCCTGAGCTGCCTTCAGGCATCAACATCCCGATCACCACCGATTGCATCCGAAGTTCCAACGTTCTGCGAGCAAGCTCGACAAGAGCAATGTAGCAATCGGCGTGCCAGCCGCCGGACCCCAATAGATTCAGCTACTTAGCGAAATCGACCCGCGTCCGACTGACAAGAATTGTCAGTCGCGTGACGAACTGCGACCGTGACCGGGGCGGATGATGACGCAAGGCGGTGACTTGGCCTTCAACGCCTTGCAGATCTTGTGCGCATGGGATTCGCTCAAGTCGACCACCTGCAGACGGTACAGGGTCCCGCCTCCGGTTTTCTTGGGAAGCACCTTCGAGGACAAGCCCGCGAACAATTTGGGGTATTCCCTTTGCAGGTGTTCCCAACGTTTCCTGGCCGCCGCGTGACCGGTTTTGAACGCGCCGAGCTGCACGGCGTACCTGCCCGATTCACCCGGAGCCTGTGTCGAGGAGGCCGGCGGCGGGAGGCCGTGCGGCTTGTGGCTCGCCGCAGGTGCCGAGGGGGGGGCCTCGTTTTCCTCATACGCCGCGCCGGGCGCCGGGCCACCGGTCATGGCGGGGCCGTTGGGCGGCGGGCCGCCTTTCATCGCCGGACCGTTTGGAGGCGGACCGCCGGTCATGGCGGCACCGTTCGCGGCCGAACCCCCGGCGGCGCCGGGCGCCGCACCGGAGCCCGCGGGCGTCTGGGCCAGGGTGAAATTCTCCACCCGGATCCGGGCCTCCTCGGTCCATTTTCCTTCGGGGTATTGCTTCAAGAAGGCCTGATAAGCCTCCGGCGTGTCCGCATCGCGCGCCTTTTCCCAATCGCGCTGCTCGTACATCTCCTTCAGCCGGGCCTGCGCTTGGGCGCTGAATTCCCCGCTCGGATATTTCTTCAGGAATTGCTCATAGGCGTCCGTGCTATTCGCTTCGCGGGTCTTTTGCCAATCACTCTGCTGCCGACTGCAGCCCCCGATCCCAATCAATACCGCGCAACAGATCGCAAGAACAGTTTTGTTGATGAGCATTTTCCCTTCTCGGAATGGACGAATCGCCGAAACAGCCATTCTACTTCGATTTGCGGCGTCTGTCGGCGACGCCAAGCTCGTCACATCAGCTCACGGCTGGTTAGGATAAAACCCGAATCATGAGCGAGCCCAAGCGCCGTTTCTTCGATCTGCATTCGGCGGCCCCCACCGTGATCGGCGCGGGATCGGTCATCATCGGGGACCTGCGGGGCGACGGCGAGTACGTGATCTCGGGCGAGGTGCACGGCGATGGAGAGCTCGGCGGTGGATTGAATCTCGCGGCCACCGGGGTATGGAACGGCCACATTCAAGCCCTCGAGGCCGTGGTCGCCGGCAAGATCACGGGCGGGCTCGCGGTCAAAGGTAAACTCGAGATCGGCTATACCGCCGTGATCCGCGGCAGCGTCAGCGCACGCACGATCGCGATCGCCAAAGGCGCGATCGTCGATGGCGACATCGTGGTGACTTCGGGCGAGCCGCCGCTGGAATTCGAAGAAAAACGCAACAACGACCCCTGAAAAAGCGCGCCTCCGGAGCTGCGCGCGTCCGCGCCGCGACCCGGCGCTTCCAAGCTGTTAGCGAATGGCGACACAGATGCGATATTTTGTGTGTTCGCGTGCATTACCTCATCCTTATCCAAACGCCACACGAGTTACATGAAAGAATACAACGTCATCATCGTCGGCGGCGGCATCCATGGTGCCGGCGTCCTGCAGGCCGCCGCGGCGGCCGGGCACAGCGGCCTGCTCATCGAGAAGGGCGCTCTCGCCAGCGGCACCTCGAGCCGATCCAGCAAATTGATCCACGGAGGGCTGCGCTATCTCGAATCCGGCCAGTTCTCACTGGTGCGCGAGAGTCTGCGCGAGCGCACCGTGCACCTGCGCATCGCGCCCGACCTCGTTGAGCTCAAGTCCTTCTTCATTCCCGTCTATGCCGATACCCGCCGGCGCCCGTGGCAGCTCAAGATCGGGCTCGCGCTCTATGCCCTGCTCGGCGGATTCGGACGCGGCACCGGTTTCGGCAGCGTTGCGAAGCGGGACTGGCCGCAACTCGATGGACTTCAAACGCGCAACCTCGATGCGGTGATCCGCTACTACGACGCGCAAACGGACGATGCGGCGCTCACCCGCGCGGTGGTCGATTCCGCGCGCTCGCTCGGCGGGGAACTGGCCATGCCCGCGACCTTCCTCGGAGCGAGCCTCGACGACGAGGGCGTCGAGGTCCAATTCGACCAGGGCGGCGCGGTGGCCGCCTGCCGCGCGCGGGTTCTCGTGAACGCAGCCGGCCCCTGGGCGACCCAGGTCGCGCGCGCCGTGACGCCGGCCATCCAGGTCCCCGCCGTGGATCTGGTGCAGGGCACTCACATCGTCCTGCCGATGCGGGTCAAGGCCGGCATCTACTACGTCGAAAGCCCCGCCGACGGGCGCGCCATCTTCATCATGCCGTGGAAGGGCGAGACGCTGATCGGCACCACCGAGACGCCCTACCGGGGAGATCCGGACCTGGTGCGGCCCCTGCCCGAGGAAGAGGAGTACCTGCTCAACGTCGCACGGCACTACTTTTCCTCGGCGGCCGGCATGACCCGGGCCGACATCCGCGAGCGCTTCGCGGGCCTTCGGGTCCTGCCCGCGGCATCCGAAAAGGCCTTCGACCGGTCTCGGGAGACGATTTTTACCACCGACCGTGATCCGCATCCGCGCGTTCTCGGCATCTACGGCGGCAAACTCACCGGTTGGCGCGCCGCTGCGGCGCAAGTTCTGAAACTAATCGGACCATCGCTGGCCGCGAAACCCCGGCGTGCCGCCACGGATGAGCTGGTATTGAGGAGAGCCACATGATCAAGTCCGTCATGCCCGTGCTGGGACTCGCGCTGCTCGCGAGCGTCGCGCACGCCGACGGGGACTATTTCAGTCCGACCGACGATCGGGTGCGAGTGACTCTGGGGGCGATGCACCTGTCATCCTCGACCACGATGCGGGTCGACTCGAGCACCGGCGTGCAAGGCACGACGATCGACGGCGAAAATCAGTTCGGGCTCGATCCGTCGGACTTCGAGCCCAAATTCCAGGTCATGGTGCGGGCGGGAGAGCGCAACCGGCTCTGGCTCGATTACTTCACGCTCGATCGGACGGGGAGCGCGGTCATCGCCGAACCGATCGTGTTCCGCGACGTGGTGCTCCAGCCCGGCGATCCGCTCCAGTCGGAGCTCGACCTGCGCCTGCTCACGTTGACCTACGGCTATTCCTTCTGGCATGGCGAGAAGCTGGAGCTTGCCGCCACACTCGGCATCTCCGCGGTGCAGATCCAGGCAACCGCCAAGGTCACGACCGATGCCGTGCACCTCGATCAAAGCGAGGACGAGGCGGGCCCCATTCCGACGCCCGGCGTTGCGGCCACCTGGGCGGTGAGCAAGCGGTTCTATTTCGACGGCCGGGTGCAATACCTGAGTTTGCACGTCAAGGACCTCGACGGCTCGCTCGGGATCGCGGAATTCGACGCACTCTACCGGTTCCGGCCCAATGTCTCCTTCGGGCTCGGCTACACGGAGGTCAAGGCGCACCTCGCCTCGGTGAAAACCGACAACTCCGGTTTGTTCGACTTCAACACCAAGGGACCGGTGTTCTTCGTCAGAGTCGCGTTCTAGGGCGCGGGCTCCGCGGCATACTCGACACGGTTGTTGGCCGCCGCCGCGCGGTTCCACTCGCCGGCGGTAAGCGATTCGGTGCGCGCGGGATAGGGCGTCGCCGCCCGTGGCGAAGCCGAATTTTCGACGGCGACGGTGATGGCGCCCGCGGTTCTCTGCCTCACGCCGGCCACGAGGTTGGCGAAGGCGATCGACTGACGCTGCTGCCCGGAAAGGGATTCCTCGAAGGGATTTCCGACCAGGTCGCATTTGCTCGCGGGCAGCGCGGCGGGTGCCGGCGCGAATCCATCCGATGCATTGCCGGCCAGGCAGAACATGCCGGGGAGACTCGTGACCTTGAGCACGCCGCGGAAATTCTGCGCTTCCAGTTTCGTGAGCACGTCGCGCAGCACGTCCAGGCGGCCGCGATCGAAAGGCAGCTCGCCGTAGGGAACCTGTTCCGCGCGCGGCAGGCCGGCTCCGGCACCCGGTGCGCTCGAGGCCTGCGCCGAGCCCGCCCCGCCCGCGGCGCCCGCGGCGACGGCCGCGCTGAGATCCTTGACCGAGTCGGCGAGTCGATCGCTCGTCTGCTTGAGCTCCGCGTCGGCGGCCTTCAATTCGGCGAGCTCCGCGTGCGCCCTGGCCAGATCATCGCGCGTCGACATCCAGAGGAAGATCGACAATCCCGCCAACAGGCAGACGGCGGCCGCTGCCCCGATCCATGGCCACGCCGAACGCGCGGGCGCTTGCGGCGCCTCGACCACCGGCGTGGGCACCGCGACAGGCCCCGGTACGGCGCTGCGCAAGTCGGACTCGAACCGGGCCGCGAGGCTGTCGAGGCTCGCCACCACGAAGCGACGCAGATCGACCGATTGTTGCTTGACTGCGGCCTCGATGCGCCGGCCCCAATCCTGCGATATCTGCTGCGACGCGTGCGCGGCGGGCGAAGCCGTGTTCGCCGCCACCAGGTTCTTGTCGCCGCCGATGTCGGCGCCGATTTCTACCGGCACGAGTGCGGGCTCGGTCAGATCGCGGCGGTCGGGCAGCAGATGAAGCTCGTACAACACCTTCGAGACGTCGACGGGTCGCACCTGTTTGGGCAGCACGCCCATCGCACCCAACGCGCGAGCCTGACCGACGTACAGCTCTCCCTCCTGGGAGGTGTACATCATGATCGGGATCATGGCGGTCTGCGGATTGCTCTTGATCGCCTGCACGGCCTGCAAACCGTCCATGCCGGGCATCAGATGATCCATGAAGATGGCATCGGGCCGATCGTGCCTCAAATATTCGATGGCTTGCTCGGCCGATTCGGCCATGTCGACTTCGATGTCGTACTTCTCGAGCATCCTGCTCAAGATCACGCGAGCCGACTTCGAATCATCGACGACTAACGCACGCTTCTGACCCATGGCACTAGTGTATCCCACTCCCTGTCCGAGTCCGCGCCGCCGTCAAGCAGTCGCAGGTCTCGCGCCCCGGGCATGCGGAGAGGCGCGGCGCATGTCGCGAAATGGAAACATCGAATGATGCGCCGCCGATATCAGGCGGGAGTGGAACTGCTCGATTCTTTGTTCTGACTGATCCACGTCAGGGCGGACTCCACGTCCGCGAGCTCCGAGGCGGTGAAGCCCTCGATGCGCACGCCGGTGGCTTCGGCTTTCTTCTTCGCGAGCTCAGCGCCGGCGACGGAGTGAATCCATACAAGACCACGGCGAACCTTGGCGGTGAACTTTTGCTGCTTTTCTTCGTTCATCACTCGACTCCTTAAGAATAATCTCGACAGCCGGCGCCCACGATACACGACAACGGGCGTGTCCGTCATTCCCGTATGCCCGCACCCCTGTTCAACAGCACCACGGCGAGCGTGAACATGACGGCCGCGGATCCGACCATGATGCCGTAGGCGAGCCGCAAGTCGACATCGGTCGACCCCAGGAATCCGTACCGGAATGCGCTCACCATGTATAGGATCGGATTGACGTGGGAGACGACCTGCGCCCACGACGGCAGCATCGTGATCGAATAGAACACGCCGCCCAGGTAGGTCAGCGGCTGGAGCACGAAGGTCGGAAACCAGGATATCTGGTCGAAGTTCTTGGCGAACAGCGCGTTCAGGAAGCCGCCGAGCGAGAACACGAGGCTGGTGAGCAGCACCGCGGACAGCACCGCCATCACGTGCTGCACGGCCAGGCGCGTGAAAAACAGCGCGACCACCGTGACCACCAGGCCGACCAGCAGCCCCCGGAGCATGCCGCCGACGACATAGCCCAACAGGATCAGCCAGTTGGGAAGCGGCGAGACGAGCAGCTCCTCCAGATGTTTTCCGAACTTGGCGCCGAAGAACGAGGAGACCACGTTGCCGTAGGAGTTGGTGATCACCGTCATCATGATCAGGCCGGGGGCGATGAACTGCATGTAACCGTAGCCCCCGACCAGCCCCACCCGCCGGCCGAAAATGCTTCCGAAGATCACGAAATACAGGGTCGCGGTGACCGTGGGCGGCACGATGGTCTGGCCCCAAATGCGCACGATGCGATGGAATTCGCGGAACACGATCGTCACGAATCCGATCCATTGTATGCGTGTGAGGGAATTGTCCATGCCGGCTCAGGAAGCCTTTTCCGCCGCGCGCACACTGTCATCGACCAGGCGCATGAACAGCTCCTCCAGACGGTTGACCTTGTTGCGCATGCTGATCACGCGCACGCCCTGCGAGGAGAGCTGCGAGAAGATATCGTTCAAGCTCTGCCCCTTGGAGACCTCGACCTCCACTGTGTGGTCGTCGGTGAGCACCGTCTTGTAGGCCGGGAGCTCGGGAGGCGTGGTCAGCGCTTCGCCCAGGTTGAACACGAATGTCTCCGTCTGGAGCTTGCGCAGCACGTTCGCCATGGTGTCGCGCTCGATGATGCGGCCGCCCTCGATGATGGCGACGTTGCGGCAGAGATTTTCCGCCTCTTCCAGATAGTGCGTGGTCAGGATGATGGTGGTCCCCGCGTCATTGATCTTGCGCAGAAACTCCCACATCGATCGGCGAATCTCGATGTCGACCCCGGCGGTCGGCTCGTCCAGGATGAGAAGCTTCGGTTCGTGCATCAGCGCGCGCGCGATCATGAGGCGCCGCTTCATGCCGCCGGACAACGCGCGCGCGACGGAGTTGCGGCGCTCCCAGAGCTGCAGCTGCTTCAAGTACTTCTCGGCGCGCGCTTTGGCGAGCCGCCGGGGAATTCCGTAAAAGCCCGCCTGATTCACCACGATGGTGATCACCGACTCGAACATGTTGAAGTTGACTTCCTGAGGCACGATGCCGATGCAGGACTTCGCCATCTCGAGCTGGCGGTCCAGGTCGTAGCCGAACACCTCGACGGTGCCGGAGGTCTTGTTCACCAGCGACGTGATGATTCCGATCGCCGTCGTCTTACCCGCGCCGTTCGGGCCCAGGAGCGCGAAGAAATCGCCCTCCGCCACCTCCAGATCGATGCCCTTCAGCGCCTTGATCCCGTTCTTGTAGACCTTGGTGAGCTGTCGTAACACGAGGGCGTTCATAGGAGCCGCGTAGACTAAACCCCCGGGGCCGCCGGCCGCAACCCGGTGCCGGGCACGGTCGAGCCGGGCGCGTTGCAGGCCGGCGCATCAGGGCAACTGGGCGGCGGCCGCCAACTGCAGTCCGAAAAGCTGGATCCTGCGCAGCTTCTGGTCGTCCCGGCGCACCGCGGCGCTCACCAACGCGCTCCAATACACGCCGCTGTCCAGAAATCGCACCGACAGGTTCGCCGTTTCGCTCGCAACCAGGGTCGGAAGACAGTTGAGCGTCGTTGCGCGAAACGCGCCCGCGGTGCGTTCGCTCATGCCGAGCAGCAGTCGCGCGGCATGCCGCGTGGTGGTGGCGACGTGCCATGCATAGAAGAGCGCAAGGCGCACGAAGTTCGCGATGTCCTCCTCCGCGCCCTCGTCCGCGACCCGCCAGTGCGCGGCACCCTGGAGGCGGGCATTCCAATGAGCCTCGTCGTGAAAGCGCAGATCGAATAGCGCGTACGGACAATGCGCGGCGGCAGCCCTCTGCGAGGCGGTCATGGGCCCGAGCCGCGCGGATGCGCCGCCCGGCAGGTCGAGCGAGCCGGCCGCCCCCCAGCTTCCCGCGCCGCCCTGGTGCGAGCCGACCAGGTCCAGAAACCTCAAGTTCAAGTCGTGCAAGGGGGCGAGCAGCTCGACCGAAAAGCTCGGTTGCCCCGACCAACCGCCGACCCACGCCTCGTGCATACCGCCTCCCTACCGCCGCCTGCGCATGCCGCCGCCATGCGGCATTTCGCCACCATGCCGCATTTCGTGCCGAATCCGTCGTCAATCACGCCAAGAAACCACTTGGCAGCCACGCTAACTTTGTGATTAATTTTAGTCAAATTCTTTTGTGCCCTGAAAACCGCGAATTGCAATGCCAAAGGAGTACGCCATGAGAGTGTCCGACGACCGTTACACCCGGGATCGAGAGCGGCTGGATCTCGCTCTGCGGCTGATCCGTCACGAGGCCCGCACCTTCACGATCCGTCAATGGACCGGGCTGAGCGACGATCGCATCAGGAAGCTCTACCGCAGCTACGTGCTCGCGAGCGAGTCGAACTCGGTGTTGCGCCATCGGGGGAAATCCCCGCGGCAGAGCGCGTTCTTCTTCAGAAGTCCCGAGCTCTCCTTCCAGGCATCACAGCTCGCGAGCCTGTTCATCGCATACGGCCTGCTGTACGCCACCACTCTGGGGCTCGAATCGCGGTATCGGGTCGGCTCGCTCGATTCAGGGGCGCTGCTCTGCCAGGCGTACGAGGCTTACACGGAACTGCATGCCCCGGTGCGCATCTCCTTCGAGCATGCCTGGTTCCTGCTCATGGCACTCGCCCGGCGCGAGGAGATCGGCGCGGCTCGATGCGCGGTATGCGGCGGACTACGGCTCAAGGATCTGTTGGCCAAGCGACGATCCGCGTGCGCCAATTGCGAGCCGCCGGGAGCCCCGCTGCCGGCGGCCGTCGAGGCCGCGCCCTGTTAGATTTCCCGGATCGTGCCCCGCCAATCGCTACCGCATGCGATTTTCGCGGTCTTGGCGCATGCGGCTGGGAGGCACCGGCGACCTTAACCCCGGCGCACTCAGGGCGTATTCGCCGCCAAATGCGGCGCCTCGGCCCCGGGCTCATGAACCGCAGCGTGCGAGCCGGAGCGGAGTGCGTCGAGCGATGCCAGCCGCTGGTCGAGCTCGCGCAGCCTTCGGTCTTGCGCGGCGAGACGCCGTTCAAAGGCGGCGTTACGGTGCTGCTGCATTTGCAATTCGTTCAGGAGCAGCGGAGCGAGTTCATCGTAGCGCACGCCCTGCGGAGTGCCATGCGTGTCCCGGGTGACCAATTCCGGATAGACCCGGGCGACTTCCTCGGCAATCAAGCCGTACTGCACGGGCCCCGATGGATCGGATTTGAGGTGGAAGGACACCGGCCGAAGCTGCTGCAGCGGCTTGCTGGAGGCGCCCATGGGAGTGATCGCCGTTTTATAGCGTTCCGCGGAGGCCAGAACGCCCAGCTGACCCGATGGCGTCACGAATACCGCGCTGCCCGTCACCTTGGAGTTCTCGATCCCGGCGATGTAGGTGACCGTTTGTAGGGTGGCGTCGCCGATACGAATGACGCCATTGTCCGAGGTCGCCCCCGCATTACCCACGACGATGTTGTTCGATCCGACGATCTGGGTGCCGGCATTGTAGCCGACGGCAATGTTGTTGTTGCCGCGGTCATTGGACCAGAGCGCGCCGTAGCCGAGGGCGGTGTTGCTCGAGCCCGAGGTGCTGTTATCCATACTGGTGGCTCCGCTGGCGGTGTTGTAGCTGCCCGTGCGGTTGTAGCCGAGTGCTCCCTCGCCGATCGCGGAATTATACGCACCGGTGGTGTTTTCGCTGAGTGCCTGAAAGCCGCTGGCGGTGTTCGAGTAGCCGGTCGTGTTGGCGAGAAGCGCCCAGACGCCGTCGGCGGTATTGCCGCCTCCGGTGGTATTGGACGAGAGCGCTTCATATCCGCTCGCGGTGTTTTTCTGCCCGGAGGTATTTTTCAGGAGCGCATTCTGTCCGAGCGCCGCATTGTAACTGCCGGTCGTATTTGCATTCAGTGCGCCCGCGCCTATCGCGGTGTTCAGCGTTCCACTGGTGTTGAAGTAAAGTGCCTCGGCGCCGACAGCCGTGTTGTAGATGCCGCTCGAGTTGTTAAAAAGCGTAAGGTAGCCGAACGCGGAGTTGTACGAACCGGTGGTGTCGTGCGTGAGCGCGCTGGCACCCGCGGCCGTATTGCCTCCATTGGCGTTGATCAGGTTCAGCAGAGCCGCATTCCCCATCGCGGTGTTGCCGGAGTTGTCGCTGGGAACGACGTCCGGCGGCTGCTGCGCGAAGGCGGCTGAGGCCATGAGCGTCATCGATCCGATCAGGATGTTCCGCTTGAGTGTGCTCGACATGACATTTTCCTCCTTTGATCTCCCGTAAAAGCAGACCATCGCCCCGTGCCAGGCGAGGGAGCCATGGGTCATGGGAGATATAACCGCTTGCGTGACGCAAACCCGCCACCGCGATGCGGCTATCCCAATGATGGCGGATGGCGCCCCCGCGATCGGGGTTCACCGGTGCGCATCTCCCTCGAACATGCCTGGTTCCTGCTCATGGCACTCGCGCGGCGCGAGTCGAGGCCGCGCCCTGTTAGAATTCTCGAATGCAGACGAGAAACGTGTTTGCCGGACCGTATCTCGAGCGGGTCTCGCATTTGCGCACCGACCCCGCTTGGTTCGACGATGCGCTGTCGGACGCCCGCAGCCGGGTCGTGCCCCTATGGGACTCGCGCAGCCTCATCGCCGACGGGCCCGCCGCGGTGCTTCTGGAGCTCTCGGAGATCCCGGCGGAGCGGCGCAACAGCGAGAGTCTCATTTTGCTGGGCAGGTTTGGCGGCGCGCCGATGTTCGCCTATGAAATCGAGGGCGCGGAGTCGGCCGCAGTGCCCGAGGGCGCGCGATTCGAGGACCTGCGCACCGTGGCCGCCCTGATGCCGGCCGATCAGGCGGGACTGCTGGGTTATGCCCGGGCGATGATCCATTGGCGGCGGATGCACCGGCACTGCGGGCGGTGCGGCGCGGGTACGGTGCCGGGACGAGCCGGCCACGTGCTCGTGTGCACCAACCCCACCTGCCGCCACGAACAGTTCCCGCGCATCGATCCGGCGATCATCGTGCTGGTGAGCGACGGGGCGCGCGTCCTTTTGGGACGGCAGTCGGTGTGGCCGCCGGGCCGGTATTCGACCATCGCGGGATTCGTCGAACCGGGAGAATCCCTGGAGGACGCCGTGGTGCGCGAGGTCGCCGAAGAGACCGGCGTACGGGTGGAACAAGTGCGATATCACTCCTCTCAACCATGGCCGTTCCCGAGCTCGCTGATGCTGGGATTCACGGCGCAGGCGATGACCCATGAAGTGCATCTGGAGGATCAGGAGCTGGAAGATGCTCGCTGGTTCACGCGCGCGGACATCGTGAGCGGAACGCCGAAGCTCCCGCCACCGCTGTCGATCTCGTTTCGCCTGATTGAACACTGGTTCGACGCGGTCTCGGATCGGCCGCTGAAGGAGTTGTTGACGCCGGCTCCCTGGCCGGGGCAGCGCTGAGTTCCGCTGGATCAGTTCCGCTGCCAGCGACCTCGTCGCAGGCGCCAGCCATCGCCCTGCCGCACCCATTCGGTCGCCACCCAGTGGTAGCCCGGCCGCGGCGCGATCCAATGTCCCGGCACCCACTGGTGCCGTCCGCCCACCCAATCCCAGTAGCCGCCCACCCAGACGTAACCCGCTTGCGGGGGAGTGCCGATCACCTCGACCTGCGGCGCCGGTGGGGCGACCAAGCACGAAGCCGTCCGCATAATGACGCTGGTCGGGCGCAACAGCGCACGATGACAGTGCGCCGATCGACCCTGCGCCGACCAGGCAACATGTGGCGAGCAGGCACCACACGCCCAGCGTACCGAGCGCTGCCGACCAGGAGAGCCGCTTCATAACCCCTATCCAACCCTCTGGCATCTATCGCTGTCAAGCGGTCGACCTCCTGCAGCGGATTCCAGAACCTCGGCGCATGCTGCGGAATACTCGCTGGGCTAACAGCATTCCCAATCCCAACAACGTCCCCATGCCGAGACCGCCGCCTCCACCGTGGCCGGAGGCGGGGTTGACTTGCACGCGGGCGCTAGCCGGCGCGCTGACACCCCCTGCGCCGCTGCAGGCCACCGTAAAGGTGGCCGTACCGCTCGAGCTCGGCGTGAAACTCGCCGTACCGCTCGCGCTCCTCGAACCGTTCCAGGCCCCGCTGCTCGTACAGCTCGTGGCATTCGTCGAAGACCAGTCGAGGGTGACACTCTGCCCCAGCGTGATGGTCCCCGGGGTTGCGCTGATCGTCGCCGTCGGCGTCGGCGCGGCGTTGACTTGCACGCGGGCGCTGGCCGGCGCGCTGACACCCCCTGCGCCGCTGCAGGCCACCGTAAAGGTGGCCGTACCGCTCGAGCTCGGCGTGAAACTCACCATACCGCTCGCGCTCCTCGAACCGCTCCAGGCCCCGCTGCTCGTACAGCTCGTGGCATTCGTCGAAGACCAGTCGACGGTGACACTCTGTCCCAGCGTGATGGTCCCCGGGGTTGCGCTGATCGTCGCCGTCGGCGCGGGCGCTACCGCCGTGACCGTCGCGGCCGTGGTCGCGGATCCGTTCGGACCGTTGCAGGTCAGCGTGAAGGAATTGGCACCCAATGCTGTTGGGGTGACCGCGAGCGCGCCGCTCGTAGCCTTGGCGCCGCTCCACGCGCCGCTCGCGGCACAGGTGGTTTCGCCGGTCGAGGACCACGTGAGCGTTGCTGCCTGCCCCAGCGTCAAGGTGACAGGGCTGGCGGACAGCGTAACTCCAGGGCCGAGCAAGGATGCGGTGAAGATCGAGCCGATTTCGTCGTTTCCGCCCTCGCTGCTTTGTCCGAAAAAAGTGCCCGCGGCATCCTGAACCAGGGCGGTTGGGGCACCGTATTGGTTCGAATTTCCCGCGGCGCTCCAATAATAGATGCCAGCGCCCGGCGTATAGCGAAATACGTAGTTGCCGCCGCCGCCATAGATGGATCCGTCGGTGCCGGCCAAGCGCATGGTCCAATCGAAGCTCGACGAGGAGATCGAGGCGAGGATCGTCACCGCGCCGGACGCCGTCACTTCGTATACCACCCCGGTGCCGGATACAAAGTTGGCCACGCCATACAGATTGCCGTCCGCTCCGCGGACCGGAGCGCCAACGGGTTGGCCGTAATCGGATGAACATCCCGCGCTCGAGCAAAACTCATACAACACGGACAGCGCACCGCCCGGCGTGACTTTGTACAGCTCACCGACCTCGGTGGAACCGGTCGAGTCGGTGCTGGTCTTAGCAACCCCGTAAAAATTGCCGTCCGAACCGAGCAGCAGACCCGGCTCCGGCGTACCGCCGTCCGATGTGCAATTGAAGCTGTGCACCACGCTCAGTGCGCCGGCTGGCGTCATTTGAACGATCTGGCCGCAGGTGCCGCCTTGGAACGTGCCATAGAAATTGCCGTCGTTGCCGAGTGTCAGTGCGGGTTGCTGGCCCAAGAAGCCGGGCGACTTGGGGCCGACATCGACGACGCAGTTGACCGTGCCGCAGAAGG
Organism: uncultured Gammaproteobacteria bacterium; assembly: GCA_963748995.1. GTDB lineage: Bacteria > Pseudomonadota > Gammaproteobacteria > Steroidobacterales > Steroidobacteraceae > Bog-1198. Next base: position 131,074 of record CAVVKU010000017.1, read on the forward strand.
CGTAGAGAACGGTGAGGCTGCCGCCCGGAGTGAGCTTGAAGATCGTGCCATACGGTGTGGTTGCATTGCCGCCTGTCGTCACGCCGTAGAAATTGCCGTCAGGCCCCTCCGCCAACTCCCAGGCGGGACAGTTGCCGTCGCTGCCACCGGTGAACGTATAAATGGTCGACAAGATGCCGCCTGGCGTCAGCTTGAACACGCTGCCATAGGAACTGGCGCCCGGGCCGCCGGCACCGAAAGCCGTACCGCAGGTCGTGCCGTAGAAGTTGCCGTCACTCCCGAGAATCATCCCTCCACCCGGATACGCACCATCGCCGGTGTTGGTAAACGAATAGACCAGGGATTCCTCGAGGGGCGGTGCGGTCGCCGGGGTGTTGCCCAAAGCTGCCGTGCCGAGGAGCAAGGCGAGCAGCGCCACGAGTGGCGTGAACGATGGGTGCAAGAGATTTTTCATGGTGTTCTTTCCGGGCGGTTCACCGCTCGTTCCTTCCGTCGTGCGTCGCGGCCCTTCCGCTTGCCTACGGAGATATGTGCAAACTAGGTGCGAAACCCCTCACCGCTCGGAAAGAAATGGTTCCCAACACAGCGTCGCCCCGGAATATGTCACACCACTCGCCGCCCACCGCTGGCTCGCGAGCAGCGCATGCCGATTGACGCGCCGAACGGTCACGAATAGGCTGAATTCACAAAAAGAAGAGAGGATCCATGTCGATACCCTCGGGCGAGATCAGCGGGTTATTGCAGCAATGGGTCAAGGGGGACCAGGAAGCCCTCGATGCGATTGCGCCCGCGATCTACCAGGAGCTGCGCCGGCTCGCGCACTTTCACCTGAAATCCGAGCGGGCGGATCACACGCTGCAGAGCACCGCGCTCGTGAACGAGGCGTTCATCCGGCTGATCGGCAGCCAGCCGGCGGCGCTGCAGAATCGGGCGCACTTCGTGGCCATCGCCTCCCGCTTGATGCGGCAGATTCTCGTGCAATATGCGCGCAACCGAGGCGCCGGCAAACGCGATGGCGGATGCCGCATTGCGCTGGAGGACATTGCCGAACTGCCTAAACCGGACAACGCCGAACTGGTTGCGCTGGACCATGCCAACCGAGTTGACCCGGATCGATGATCGCCAGGGCACCATCGTCCAAATGAAATTCTTCGGGGGCTTGTCCTCCTCCGACATTTCGACGGTCCTGGGGATCTCGCTGGCAACGGTCGACGCGAATGGTCCATGGCGGGGACCCGGCTGCGTCGCGAAATGCGGCGGGCAGGAGCGCCATGAGCTCCGCCAGCTGGGCTCGCGCCAAGCACCCGTCGGACCAAGCGGCGTCCCGGACCGGAGTCACGCGCCAGGTTCCTCGATGAGGTGTGCGCAACGGATGCGTTACTGCGCGCCGAAAAGTTCAATCCTTGTTATCGGTTGGCGACGGCATGAGTCCAAATTCCCGCGCCCGCGGTTGACCGGTGGCTTTGCACTCGACTTCAATCCCCCGGACGCAGCGCCGCTCGCGGCCGGTCAGCTGTTCGCGCACCGATTTCTGCTGATGCGTGAGCCCGGCCAGGGCGGTATGGGAAGGTACGGCTGGCCAGAGATCGAGCCGTTGCGGCGCCAGGTCGCCTGGCAACGATCAAGGCCGGCATGTACGACGACACAGCCTGAGCGCTTCCGGACGGAGCGTCAATCGCCGGCGATCACGGCACATCCCCCGATCGCCAAGGTGGTCGAGGCCGGCGCGACACCGCCCGGACAGCCTTACCGGATCACGGAAAACAGTACCCGGCGTCCCGATCACGCGGTTCTGCGACGAGCACCGACTCAAGATCAGGCAAGCCGGCGCCGTTCCGGCAAGCCTGCGATGGCGTGCAGCACGCGCATCAAAAGGCGATCATCCATCGCGATCTAAGCCCGCCAACGTCCTGGTCGCGACATCGACGGCAAACCCGTCCCACGCATTATCGATTTCGGCTTGTCCAAGGCGGCATCCTCGGGGCGCCGCAGGAGCAGCCGTTCACCCAATTCGGCCAGTTCCTCGGAACGCCCGGCTACATGAGCCCCGAGCAGGTGGAACCTGACAAATTCGATCTCATCATCCTACCGACGTTTACTCCCTCGGCTGATACTGTACGAACTTCTGACGGGCCTGGAGCCGTTCAGATCAAACGCAGGCAGCGCCCCTCGCTCACATGAACGGCTGCGGCAGCTGCGCGAGGATGAGCCGCCGCGCCCCAGCGGCAGAGTTCGCTCCGACCGCGAGACATCGACCGAGAGCTCGGCGGCGCGCGACACCGAGCCGAAGCAGCGGGCCGGCGAGCTGCGCGGGATCTCGACTTGATCGCGCGAAGGCATTGGAGCGCGACCGCGACGGAGTCACGGCACGCCGGCGGAGCTCGCCGCCAATCTGCGCCGCGATCTGCGGCATGAGCCGGTCTTGGCACGCCCGGCCAATACGGTCTACCAGATCGGCAAAATCATCCGGCGCGACCGTTTGCGGCGGCCGCTGTCCTGGCAATCACGGTGCTCGCATTGATCGCATCCCGCGCGGACTCGTCGCCGTTCGCAAACAACGCGAGGCGCAATTCCAGGCTGCACAGGCACTGCGCGCGCAATCACGGCGATCGACGCAGGCGGCGGGCAACGGCTCAAGGACGCGGACGTGACAGGTGCGCAGGACATCATTCTGGAGGCGTCGACGAGCCCCGCGTTCAACAGCGCGCGGGCCGCCGCCGCCATCAGCGTGTTTCAAGACACCCGGGCGGCGGACAGCCAGCTGGCGGTGCTCTCGGGCCACGAGGACTGAGTCATCTGCGCCGCCTACTTGCCCAACGGCGCGCGCATCATCACGGCATCGAGCGACAAGACGGTGCGCATCTGGGATGCCGATACCGGTGCCCAACTCGGGCTGCTGTCGGGTCATCGGGGCGCGGTCTGAGCGCCTCCTACTCGGCCGACGGCGGCAAAATCATCACCGCTTCGTCGGACAAGACGGTACGTCTCTGGATGCGCCAGCGCCACACTCATCGCCAGTACTCGGCACCCGAGTGCTGCCGATTGCGGCGGCGCTGTCGCCGGATGGCACGCGCATCGCCGTCGCCTCCCTGGACAAGACCGCGACAATTGGAATGCGCGCACCGGCGGGGAAATCGCCGCACTGCGCGGCCACGACGTGCCCTGCAATCGGTCGCGTTTTCGCCGGACGGGACCCGGCTGGTCAGCGCCTCGCGCAACAAGACCGCGCGATCTGGACGACGCACCGGCGCCCCGCTGCGAGTCTGAGCGGGCACGACGGCATGGTCGTGTCGGCCGCATATTCCGCGGATGGCACTCGGATCGTCACCGCCTCGAGCGACAAAACCGCGCGCGTCTGGGATGCGCTGACCGGCGCTCCGCTGAGCGTGCTCAACGGACACGTCGATCGGGTGAAGTTGCCCGTTTTTCGCCGACTCCCAGACATCGTGACGGCGTCAGACGACAAGACGGCGCGCATCTGGGAGCCCACGGCAGCTTGGTGGCCGAGCTACGGGACACCGCGGCTCGAAAGCCAAGCGCCGCCTATTCACCGGACGGCGCCCGCATCGTGACCGCATCGGACTATGGCACGGCGCGCGTGTGGGAGGGCCGCACCGGGACGCAGCTCGCCGTGCTCAGAGGGCATCGGGACGGCGTTGCCTTCGCGAAATATTCGCCCTACGGCAGCCATATCGTCACGGCCTCGCTGGACAAGACCATCCGCGTCTGGGATGCAGGCACGGGCGCACCTTCGGCCGCGTTCGCAGGTGCCGGCGACTTCGTCATCACGGCCACTTATTCGCCGGACGGCCGGCAGATCGCCACCGGAGGATCGATCGACGGGACCGCCAGAATCTGGGATGCGAACACCGGGTCACCTCTCGCAGTGCTCGCCGGGCACCATGGCCCGGTCGAGTCCACCGATTACTCACCCGACGGCCGTTACCTTGCCACCTCCTCCTCCCACAGCACTGCGCGCATTTGGGATGCGCGGACCGGCGCGCCGGTCGCCGTCCTGTCCGGACATGCCCGCAGCGTTCTTTATGCTGCGTACTCGCCGGACGGCCGGTATCTCGCCACGGCCTCGTTCGACAATACCGCACGGATCTGGGATGCGCGCCGCGCAACGCCGCTTGCAGTGATATCGGGGCATGAGCAGGCCGTGTCCGCCGCCGTTTTTTCGCCGGATGGGAAGCGCCTGCTGACGGCCTCTCTCGACAACACGGCACGCATTTGGGATGCGCACACGGGTGCGCCGATCCTGGTGCTCGCGGGCCATGCCGGACCCCTGCAGTCGGCTGGCTATTCGCCGGACGGCAGGCGGATCGTCACCGCCTCTTCCGACAAGACCGCACGCATTTGGGACGCGTACAGCGGCCTGCAGCTCGCGGTGCTGCGCGGACATCAGGATTCCGTGCAATCCGCGGTCTATTC
>CAVVKU010000018.1:0-345243 GCA_963748995.1 uncultured Gammaproteobacteria bacterium
TCGCCAAATCGCCCGCCAACGCGCTGACCGAGATCACGGCCGGCACGGCCGGCTTCGTCACCGATGCGGGCATCTCGCCGCACGGCGGCTTCGTGGCCTACATCCGCGACCAGAATCTGCATGTCTACGATCTCGCTGCCCGCGCCGACAAGGCGCTGACCCAGGATGGGGGCGGCGTGATCAAGAACGGCATGGCGGAGTTCGTCGCGCAGGAGGAGATGGATCGCAGCACCGGATACTGGTGGTCGCCCGACGAGCGCCATATCGCCTTCGCACGCGTCGACGAAACTCCCGTGAAAGAGAGCCGGCGGTTCGAAATCTCGGCCGACAACGTCGAGACTTTTCCCCAGCGCTACCCCACTGCGGGCGGACCGAACGTGCTCATTCGCCTCGGCGTCAGCGACATCCACACCGGGGCGGTGACTTGGATCGACCTGGGTTCGGACCCCGATATCTATGTCGCCCGGGTGAATTGGTTGCCGGACGGCAAGACCCTGGCAATTCAGCGCGAAAGCCGCGACCAGCGCAGGCTCGACCTGTTGTTCGCGAACGTCGAGACCGGCGAGAGCCGGGTCGTGCTGACCGAGACCAGCGCCACCTGGATCGATCTCAACGACGAGCTCTCGTTCCTGCACAAGTCGAAGGAATTCGTGTGGGCCTCGGCGCGCGACGGCTTTCTGCACCTGTACCTGTATGACTACCAAGGACACCTGGTGCGGCGGCTCACCGAGGGCCCCTGGATGGTCGATGACTTCCGCGCCCGCGCCATCAAGGCCATCGACGAGAAGCATCGCCGGATCTATTTCTCCGCCACCGAGAAGAGCCCGGTGGAGCGGCAGCTGTACCGCACCTCGCTCGACACGAAAGATCCCCGGCGCATCGAGCGCATCACCCAGGAGCCGGGGGTACACGGCGTGACGTTCGCGCGGGACGCCGCCTTTTACGTCGACAATTTCACCAGCGTCACCCAACCGCCCCAGGTGAGCCTGCATTCCGCCGACGGCCACTTGATGGCCTACCTGGTGGAGAACCGGCTGGATGCCAGCCATCCCGACGCTCCTTATCTCGCCGACAACTCGGTGCCCGAATTCGGCGCCCTGCCCGCTGCCGACGGCCAGCTGCTTCAATACCGCCTGTTCAAACCGGCGCACTTCGATCACGCGCGGCGCTACCCCGCGATCATCGATGTGTACGGCGGCCCCAGCGTCGAGCGCGTGCTCGATGCGTGGACCGGCAGCAGCTTCACGCAAATCCTGACGCGCGCGGGATACGTGGTCTTTCAGCTGGATAATCGCGGGAGCGCTTTTCGCGGCTCGGCCTTTCAGGCGCCGATTCACGGCAGGCTGGGCGAGGTCGAGGTCGAGGATCAGGTGACGGGGGCCAAGTGGCTGGCCTCGCAATCCTTCGTCGACGCCACCCGTTTGGGCGTCTGGGGCTGGAGCTACGGCGGCTACCTGACGCTGATGATGATGTTCAAGGCGCCGGACATCTTCCGGGCCGGCGTCTCGGGCGCGCCCGTGACCGACTGGAGCTTGTACGACACGCATTACACGGAGCGCTACCTCGGCCGGCCCGCGGACAACCGCGCGGGCTACGACGCGAGCTCGGTCCTACCCTATGCACAGGGGCTGCGCGGCAAGCTTCTGGTGATTCACGGGATGTCGGACGACAACGTGCTGTTTCTCCACAGCACCAAACTCTTCCGCAAGCTTCAGGATCTGAACAAGCCCTTCGAGGTGATGGTCTATCCGGGTGCGAAGCACGGCCTGATCCGCCAGCACGATGGGCGCCACGCATATGCGACCATGTTGCGATTCTTCGACGCCAACTTGGCGGGCGCCGCGCCCTAATTCCTCGCCCACCCAATCAGGTTGCCGACACTCGCTTCGAACATCAGCTGGCCAACCTTCGACGGCCGGAGCCGCGCATACAGGGGCCGCTTGATCGCCCGGGGAATCGGCAGCAGCCGCGTCCAATAGTGCAGTGGGTACCGGTTGGCGAAGGGCTCGATGGCGACGTTGCCGAATCCCGCCCGGGTCAGGGCGAACCCGAGGCTCGACCGCGAGAACAGCTGCAAGTGTCCGATATCGATGATCGGCGAATGCCGGCCCAGAAGCCGCATGAGCGGGTGTCGGTAGTCGTGGGAGACGATCATCAATGCGCCCCCGGGCTTGAGCAGCCGCCTTGCGGCGCTCAAGAGGGCGAACGGATCCTCGACGTGCTCGAGCGTCTGATTGGCGATGACCAGCGTGAAATGGCCCTGCCGCAGGTCCTCCGGCAGCTGCTCCGGATCGAAGCGCTCGACGCGGATCATGGACCGAACCGTCCCGGCCGCGGCGTCCGCCGCCGCCCGCGAGGGCTCGATGCCGGCCACCTCGGCGAACCCGAGCGCGCCCAAATGCGCGAGCAGCGCGCCGTTGCCCGCGCCGATGTCGAGCGCCGCCCCGCGATCCGGCAGTTCGCCGAGCTTCCGGCGCAGCGCCTGCGCGTAGCTCGCGGCCGCGTATTCGGCCTCCGCGGCGCTGTCGTATCCGGTGTCGGCATAGGCCCGGGCGAGCTCGCTCGGCTCGGGCACCCGCGGGGCGTACAGGAGCTCGCACCGCGGGCACACGACCATGCGCAGGTTCATGAACTCCGGTTCCTTGCGCGACGCGTAGGACAGCTCGCCGATCCGCCGTCGATCGATCCTCTCGGCGAAGCGCTCGTGTGAATCGTCGGTGTCCCCGCAGACGGGGCACGGCCGGACCGTCAGCACGCGAGGACCGTGTACCCCAGCGTATCGTCTGCCGCCCCGGGGAATCGGATTCCGATATTCCCCAGCGTGACGGCGAGCACCGCGACCGGCAGCAGCAGGACTCCCGCCCCCCTGCAGAGAAACGCTGAGACGCCGCGCCGACCGCCCCCGATCAGCATCAACAGGATGAATCCCAGCACCTTGTAGCAGGCCACCGCCAGCGCCCCGCCGCGCGCATACACGCGCACCTCCCGAAACCCCGCCGCCTTGAGCACGTAATCGAGCGCGGCCGGGGTGAAGCGCCAAAAATCCTGCGGCACGAAATGCCAGCGCGCGGCGAACGGCACGGTCAGGATCAGGAGCCCGCTGGGCACCAGCGCGCGCCGGAGCTCGCCGAGAAATGGCGCGGTGTCGCGCACATGCTCGAGGGTCTCGGTGCACAAGATGACGGTCGCCTCCGCATCCGCGAGCGGCAACTTGGGCCCGCGAAAGTATCGGGTGTCCGGCGTCAGGTATCCGAACCGTCGTTCAGCATCCTCATGGTCCACCGCGATGTAGCGCACATCGGGCGACAGGAAATCGCGGAATGGCTGGGCGCCCGCGCCCACGTCGGCCAACACTCCCCGTACGCGCGGCAACAATTGTTCGAGGTCCCGCCAGATGGACCCGAACTGCAAATCGGCCGTTCGACGCAGTCTCACCCGGAGCCGCGCGGCGCGGCCTTGCGCCCGCTCGTGCGGCGGCGGTCGGAAAGCCTCCGCGCCGCCGGCGGCACCGCCGCGACCGCCGCCCCGGTCACCGCCGCCGCCCGCCTCCGCCCCGAGGCCCGCATCGCCCGTCGCCCGCAGCCTGAGCCCGAGATCCTCCCGCGGCAGCGACCACTCAGCCACCGTCGCCCGCCTTGCGAATCTCGCCGCCGCGGATCAGATGTCGCCGGATGAACGACGGGCGCGCCTTGACCTCCTCGAAAATCTTGGCGATGTACTCCCCGATGAGGCTGATCGCGAAAATCGTGAAGGAGCCGAAGAACATGATCAGCAGCACCACCGTGGTGATGCCGCGAGGCGCGAGCTCGGGATGGAATACACGGGCGAAAAATTGCGCCGCGCCGAGCACCACCGAGATCAGAACCAGCGCGACGCCCGCGAACGTGAGCGCATCCAGCGGTGCGCGGCTGAACGACAAAATGCCCTTCTTCGCCCAGCCGAAGTTCCTCAGCATGCTGTTGGTCGAGCGTCCGAACATGCGCTCGGGCCTCGTATACGGCACGCCGGTCTGCCGGAACCCCACGTAGGCGCGCAGTCCCCGAAGGAACAAATCGCGTTCATCGCAGGCGAGCAGCCACTTCACCACGCGCCGGTCGATCAGCGAGAAATCCCCCGCGTCGTGCGGGATGGGGACCGATGAGAAATAGTCGAACACCCGGTAGAACGCCTTGTAGGCGATCTGCATGTACCACGGCGCCTCGCGCTTGGTGCGCTCGCCGTACACGACCTCGTAGCCCCCGCGCCATTTGGCGACGAATTGGGGGATGAGCTCCGGCGGGTCCTGCAGGTCGCCGTCCATGAGCACGACGGCGTTCTTCGAGGCAAGCTCCATGCCGCTGCGAAACGCGGCCTGGGATCCGAAATTCCGCGAATGCGTGATGCCGACGATGCGCGGATTGTGCGCGCTCAAGGCGCGGATCGCCTCCTCGGAATCGTCCGGGCTGCCGTCGTTCACGAAAATGATTTCGTAGTCGACATCGAGCTCGTTGAACACGCGTTCCAGCCGTTCGGCCATGATGGGGATGGCCTGGCCGTCCTTGTAGCATGCGATGATCGCCGTCACGCTGTAGACGCTGTCGAGCGCCCGCTTTTTCGAGGCGCGCTCGTAGAGCGCCACGTCGGCGAGCTCCGCATACCAGCGGGCCGTACGCCTCAAGCCCTCCTCGAGCGCCACCTCCGCGTGCCAGCCGAGCGCCTCGGCCGCGCGCGCCGGATTCGCGTACCAATCCCCGACATCCCAGGGGCGCGCCGGCATCGAGGAGAACGCGGGCTCGCCATCCAGGCGAAACTCCCGCTTCGCGAGATACGCGAGCTCCCGGATGGTGGTCTTCACCCCGCTGCCCACGTTGAACGATTCGCCATACCGGCCCGGCCGCAGCAACACGGCCGCACTCAAGAAGGCGCGTATCGCATCGTCGATGTAGAGAAAATCGCGCGAGGTGTCCGGATCGACGAACGGCGGCAGACGCTGTGCGGCGGCCTCGGCCACCAGCGTGGGAATCAGGCGCGAGCGATCCTCGAGCGGCCCGTAGACCGAGTAGAGCCTCAAGCTCGCGCAGCGCAGTCCGCGATGTTTGCCCGAGAAGTACACGAGTCCGGCCGCGGCGTTCTTGGTCACCGCATAATGGCTGTTGGGCGCAGGCGCCCGGCTCTCCTCGGGCGCCGCGGCATACGCGCCGTACTCCGAGGAGCTGCCCGCATGGATGTAGCAATGGGTCCCGCGGCGGATGAGCTCCTCGATCAGCTCCTGTTTGAAGAGCACGTTGGTCTGGTACATCCGCTCGGCGTCCTGCTCGAACGAATACGCCCCGTAGGCCACGCAATCGAAGACCGTCTCCGGCTGCACGCGATCGAGAAGCGGGCGAAGATTCCCGCGCGCGAGCAGGTCCACCGTGATGACCCGTGTGGGGTCGATGTCCGAGAGCCGCCACGCGGGATCGCGCGAGGCCGTGCCGAACACGTCCGAGCGGCTCTCGAGCAGCGTCCGCAGGAGATTCGCCCCGATGAAGCCGCTGGCCCCCAATACCAGGACCGGGCCGTGCAGCTCCCGCGCCAGGCTGTGCGTCGGGCTCACGCGGCCGCCCTTTCCGCGAGCAGGCCGAGGATGGCCGGCACATCGAGCCCGCACTCCTGCCGATGCCAGCGTTGCGAGCCGTACCGGCCCGACGGATACCCTTGCGCATGCGCATGCACGACGCGCCCCACCGAGCGGCCCGAGAGCGCCAGGAAGTGCAGGAATTGCTGCCCGAAGCCGCCGTGGGCCACATGCTCCTCGACGATGCCGAGGACCGGGCCGGCCGCGAGCTCATCGAGCAATGCCGGCGGCGGCGCGGCGGCGCGCCAATCCCCCTCGAGCTCGCTCACCACCCAGAGGGCCGGCCGCTCCGCGAGCGGCCGCTCGCGCGTGGCGCTCCACAGGCCGCCGGCGATCGGTCCGACCGCCACCAACACCCCCGCTCCGCCCTGCTGCAGCCGACGCCACGCGGCATACGGGGGCACCGCGGATTCGTCGCGCGCGTCGGAGCGCCCGAGGCGCAGATACGCCGGGGCGTCGCGTTCCGCGATGGCACGCACCATCGGTGCGACATCGCCATCGAACGCCGGTACGTACGCGCGCAGCGCGGGCAAGGTCAACAGCACCCCATAGTCCTCGAGAGCGTGGTGCGTCGCTCCCATCGAGCCGTAGGCATAGCCGCCGCCATTGCCGACCAGGCGCACCGGCAGCCGGTTGAGGCAGACATCGTTGCGGATCTGCTCGAACGGCCTCGCGTAACAAAAGGGCGCGATGCTGTAAACCCAGGATTTCCCGCCGACGGCAGCCATGCCCGCGGCGACCGACACCATGTTCTGCTCCGCCACCCCGGCGTTGATGAAGCGCGGGCCCAGCGCCTTCTGCAGCGGCTCGAGCGCCATGAATCCCAGATCACCGGTCAGGAAGAAATAGCGCTGATGGGCGGCGAGCTCGACCATGGCATTGCAGAATGCGTCCCTCACGGCGATGCGAGCTCGGCCAGCGCCGCGGCGTACTGCTCCGCGCTCAGCGGCAGATAATGCCACTCCATCCGGTTCTCCATGAACGACACCCCCTTTCCCTTGACGGTGTCGAGCAGGATCACCGCGCCCGGATGAGTGCTCGCGGCAGAAGCGACCGCCTCATGATCGTGGCCATCGACCTGGACCGTCTGCACGCCGAAGCTCTCGATCCGTGACTTAAGATCGTGCATCGATGCCACGTCGCGGGTCGACCCGAATCCCTGCAGCCCGTTCAGGTCGATGAGCACCGTGATGTTGCGCAGTTGCCGATGGGCCCAGAAGATGAGCCCCTCCCACATCGAGCCTTCCTGCCATTCGCCATCCGAGGTCAGGCAATAGATTCGGCCCGGCTCGTTTTGGATCTGGCGCGCGAGAGCCATGCCGAGAGCCACCGGAAATCCGTGCCCGAGGCTGCCGGTGGCGACCGGGATGTGCCTGCTCCACCCAGGCACGGGATGCCCGGCCAACAGCGTTCCATCCGCGTGAAACGTGGCGAGATCCGCATCCGAGAGCACGCCCAGGCTCCACAGCGTCACGTACAGCGCGCCGGCGGCATGGCCCTTGGACAAGATGAACCGATCCTCCGGATCGAGCACGCGGTGATGCAGCGTGATCATGGCGTCGATGGCCGACAAATTACCGCCCAGATGTCCGATGCGGCTTTCGTAATGCATGCGCAGCAACCGGCGGCGCGCGCGTCGGGCGAGATCGGACAAAGAGACGTCGTCCCGCGATACGTCGTCCCGCGATACGTCGTCCCGCGAATCCTGGGCGTCTCGAGCGCTCACCGCACGCCCTCCGCTCGTCGGCGCTCCAGGCGAAGCGCCGGGTTTTCACAGTCGCCCGAGGTCGTCTGGTCCGGCGCCTGCGCATGCGCATGCGCATGCGCATGCGCAGGCAACGCGTGCGGCGACCGCAACAACGCCGCGATCGGCTGGTCCCGGAGTCGCGCGATGTAGTGCGCCGGGAAGGTTCCGCACGCGGCATCGATCAGCGTGGCGTCGAGATTCGCGGGCCACGCAGCGAGGGTCGTCGCGCGCGCGAACTCCTGGAAGGGCGTGACCGCGCCCAGCAGCAGCAGCCCGACCAACACCGCCTGCCTGAGCCGAAGCCTGCCGGGCGCCGCCGTGGCCGCACCGGCGAACAGCGCGAGGCAGGCGCCGATCGCCAGCACCGTCAAGCTCGGAATCGAAACGCGCATCACGAAGTCATTCGCGGCGCCGAAGCTCACGACCGGCAGCACCGCGAGCACGCACAACGCCAGAACCACGGCGGCCGATCGTCGAATGCTCAGGATGGCCAAGCCCAGAAGCCCCGCTTCCAGCAGGAAGAATTGCGCCTGTCTCCAAAGATCTTCGGCGATGGCGCCGGGACCGAAACCTTCGTGGCCGATGGTCCAGCCCTTGGGAATGCGGCCTGCATCGAGCGTCAAGTAGGCGGCGACCACGAGCCCCACCGCGAGTGCGGGTGCCCAGACCCGGGGATGGAACAATCGGCTCGAGCGCTCGCCTATCGACACCTGCCACACCCGGAGCAGCACGAAGGGCACGAGACCCAGGGCGGCGAGCGGAGACCAGAGCGCGACGGCGACCACAGTCATGGGCAGGAGCGCATCCACCGCGTCCGCGCCCCGTTGACGGCAAAGGAGCCCGATTCCGAGCCAGGCGCCGAGCGCGTGATTCGGCACCCAGAAAAGCTGTGTGGTCATGGATGAATATTGATAGCGGCCCGCCCACCACTCCAAGTGCTTCGTGACGTCCCAATGCTCGATCGCAGCCGGCACGCGCAGCACCGTGCCGACGACATCGAGCCCGCTGAACGCCACGATCACCGCCACGCTCGCAAGAGCCGCCCCGAGCTTGCCGGGCATCAGCGACAGTACCTGCATCAGAAAGATCGTCGCTCCCACCGCGGTCCATATCGTCAGAGCGACATGCGCGGCCGCGAGTCCCGCCGCCTTGCCCACCAGCGCGGCGGGCAAATAGTATCCCAGTGGCGCCCTGAGCAAGGTCGGGACGCCGTCCTTGGCACCATAGCCCACCGGCCATGCGCCCGTCACGAGATCGTGCAGCACCGCGTCCCGGATGTGCCAGTCGGCATTGGCGAAGACCCAGTGCCCGGTCCCGCCGAATGATGCCCAGGCGCAGCCGACCGCGATCGCAAGCGCCACCTGCCAGCCCGCCAGGCTCCGCTGCAGTCTCCATTCGTGGGAAGCGGTGCTGAGCGGCCGCAGCGCATACGTCAACGCCACAAGAAGCGGCAAAGCGGCCCAGATCTCAACCCACCCGATCAGGAAGATGCCGAGCGGCAGCGTTAGATAAGCAACCGCCGCCGCATCCAGCACATCCGCCCGCGTTCCTTCGACCAAATTCTCGCAAATTCTCATTGACGCGACAGATTACCCGCTTCGGCCGAGCCCATGAAGATGGTATTCTTACCAGGTATTACCAGGAGCCGTTTATGGAAATCACCTCGGTGACGAGCAAGGGCCAGGTTACGATTCCAAAGCCTCTTCGGCAGCGCCTCGGTCTGAGGCAGGGCAGCAAAGTGGAATTCATCCTGGTCGGCGACCATGTGGAAATGCGCGTCGTCAGCAGGCCCGCGGACGTCGTCGCTGGCGGGTTCGGGATGCTCAAGAGCAAACGGCCGGCGCTGCCGGCGGAATTCGACCCATCCAGCTTGCTTGGGACCGGGAAGCGAGGACGCGCCAGATGATAGGCCTGGATACCAACGTACTCGCGCGGTACTACATTGGGGACGAGGGCGATACCGAAGCATCAAGGCAAAGTGCAGCGGCACGTCGACTGATGGAATCGGGCAAGCCGTTGGCGGTATGCAAGACGGCACTGCTGGAGTTGGAATGGGTGATGCGAGGCTATTACGGCTTTTCGCGCGCGCAAATCGCCGCCGTCATGAATCACCTCATGAGCCTGCCGCAGGTCACCGTCGAGGATCGTGAGTGCGTGGCTCGTGCGCTTTCCTGCAGCGAGGGCGGGCTCGAGCTGGCGGATGCCTTGCATCATGCCAGCTATCGGGATTGCGACACCGTTGCATCCTTTGACGACAAGAAGTTTGCGCGTAAGGCCCGGCGTTTGGGAATTACACCGCGGGTGACGATACCCGAATGACATCTCGATCGCCCCTCAACCCAGGGCATTGACGCCGCTCGCCCCGAGCGACCACACGCGGCCCAGCGGCATGCCCCGCGCGTACACAGGTGCCGGGACGGTTTCGCACAGGTTGGCAAGCTGAGTCGGATCGACGGGTTCATCCAGCGCGACGAAGTCCGCCCCTCCGCTCACCGCAGCACGCGCTTCCTCGCCGGTCCGGCACGACACGCCGCGAAGCGGCCGGCCGCCATCCGGCGGCCTGCGCTCCGACTGCCGCGCCATGAAATCCTCCAACCCATGCACCCGATAATACGGTGTCTCGACCACCCGCAGCCGCTCGGGCAACCGCAGCGCGCCGATGATCGGTCGATCCGCCGGCAATAGTCCCGCGGTAGGCAGCGATGAGCGGCTGCACCAGCGCAAGGATTGGCCGTCGAGGCCGCGCGGCTCGCCGCGGTAGCGGCGCACGACCCAGACATCGAGCAGCACGTCGCCGTAGGAGTAGCTGTGCCTCAGGCGAAGCAGCGGCCGCGGTTGCTCGATGGCGATCCCGATCTCCTCCTGCAGCTCGCGCCGCAGGGCATCCACGCGCGTCTCGCCGGGCTCCACCTTGCCGCCGGGAAACTCCCATAGGCCCGCCAGGTGCTTGCCCGCCGGCCGCTGCGCGATGAGCACGCGCCCGCGGGCGTCGATCACGGCCGCGGCGACCACGTGGATCGCGGGTCCCGGAAGCGCTCCCCTCGTCTCGATCGTCAGCCGCTCGCTTGCTGCAGAGCGCCGTGGCAGTGCTTGTACTTCTTGCCCGATCCGCAGGGGCAGAGCTCGTTACGGCCGACCTTGGGCACTTGCCGCACGAACGGCGCCGCGCCCGGCGCCGCAGGGCGAGACTCGGCACCGCCCGCGCCGGCGCCCGGGGGAGGGAAATTGGATCCCGGCGGCGGAGGCGGCGGCGCGGCACCCTCCTCGAGCGCGGCGCCGACCTGGATGGGAGAGACCGCTTCAGCGTGCTGCATCTGCAGCGCGCGGGCGAGGCGCTGCTGGCGCTCGAGCTCCTCGCGCTCGACCTCGGCCTGGCTGCGCACCTGGATCTTGGACACCGTGGTGACCGTGTCGAACTTGATTCGATCGAGCATCGCCGAGAACAGCTCGAACGCCTCGCGCTTGTACTCCTGCTTCGGATTTTTCTGCGCGTAGCTGCGCAGATAGATGCCTTGGCGCATGTAGTCCATCGCCGCGAGATGCTCGCGCCAGTGGGTATCGAGGGTGCGCAGCATCATTTCCTTCTCGATGTAGCGCATGAATTCCGCGCCGACGGCGGCCTCCTTTTGATCGTAGGCCTTCTCGAGCGCCGTCACGATCTGGGCCTTGAGCTCGGTCACGTTGCCCGCCTCGTCGCCCTTCACCCAGTCTTCGATCGGCAGCGTCGGGCCGAAATCGCGCTCCACCGCCTGCGTGAGGCCGCGCACGTCCCACTGCTCCACGGCCACGCCTTGCGGCATGGATTGATCGACGAGCTGCGCGACCACATCCTCGCGCATGCCCTTGACGGCCTCTGCGACGTTCTCCGCACCCATGAGATCGGTGCGCTGCTGGTAGATGACGCGGCGCTGGTCGTTGGCGACGTCATCGTATTCGAGCAGCTGCTTGCGCGCGTCGAAATTGTGCTGCTCCACCCGGCGCTGCGCCCGCTCGATCTGACGGGTGAGCATGCCGCTCTCGATCGCCTCGCCGGCCTTCATGCCGACGCGGGTCATGAGCGCCTTCATGCGCGTCGGGTCGCCGAAGATGCGCATCAGGTTGTCTTCGAGCGAGAGATAGAACCGGCTGGAGCCGGGATCGCCCTGGCGTCCCGAGCGGCCGCGCAGCTGATTGTCGATGCGCCGCGACTCGTGGCGCTCGGTGCCGATGATGTGCAGGCCGCCCGCGGCGAGCACCTGGTCGTGGCGCCGGCGCCAGGCCTCGCGAATCTCGGTGACCTGGGCTTCGTCGGTGCTTCCGAGCGCCTCGATCTGCGCCTGCACGCTGCCGCCGAGCACGATGTCGGTGCCGCGGCCCGCCATGTTGGTGGCGATGGTGACGGCGCCCGGCCGGCCCGCTTCGGCCACGATGTGCGCCTCGCGCTCGTGCTGCTTGGCGTTCAGCACCTCGTGCGGGATGTTGGCGCCGGCCAGGAGCTTCGCCAGCCGCTCGGAGGTTTCGATCGAGGTGGTGCCGACCAGCGCGGGCTGTCCGCGCTTCACGCACTCCTGGATATCCTCGAGGATCGCCTGGAACTTGTCCCCCTCGGAGAGGAACACCAGATCCGAGTGATCCTTGCGGATCATCGGCTTGTGCGTCGGAATCACGGCGACTTCCAGGCCGTAGATCTGCTGGAATTCGAACGCCTCGGTGTCGGCGGTGCCGGTCATGCCCGAGAGCTTCGAATACAGCCTGAAGTAATTCTGGAAGGTGATCGAGGCCACCGTCTGGTTTTCCTCGCGGACCTTCACCCCTTCCTTCGCCTCGACCGCCTGATGCAGGCCGTCCGACCAGCGCCGCCCCGGCATCGTGCGCCCGGTGAACTCGTCGACGATGATGACCTCGCCCTGGCGCACGATGTATTCCACGTCGCGCTTGTACAGCGCATGGGCGCGCAGCGCCGCGTTCAGGTGGTGCATCAGCCGGATGTTGGTGGCGTCGTACAGGCTCTCGCCCTCGCGCAGCAGGCCGTGCTCCGCCATGAGGTCCTCGACCTTCTGGTGGCCGTCCTCCGTCAGCGTCGCCTGCTTGGTCTTTTCGTCGACCGCGTAATCGCCCGGACCGTTCTCCTCCTTCTGCCGGGTGAGGCGCGGGATCAGCGTGTTGATCTTGATGTAGAGCTCGGTGCTCTCCTCGGCCGGTCCCGAGATGATGAGCGGCGTGCGCGCCTCGTCGATCAGGATGGAGTCGACCTCGTCGACGATGGCGAAGGAGAGCTTGCGCTGGACGCGATCCTGCAGATGGAACGCCAGATTGTCGCGCAGGTAATCGAAGCCGAATTCGTTGTTGGTCCCGTAGGTGATGTCGCGTGCGTAGGCCGCCCGCTTTTCTTCCTGGGACTGCGCGTTCTTGATCACGCCGACCTCGAGGCCCAGGAACCGGAACACCGGCGCCATCCAGTCCGAGTCGCGCTGCGCGAGATACTCGTTGACGGTGACCACATGCACGCCGTCGCCGGTCAGGGCGTTCAAGTACGCCGGCAGCGTCGCCATCAGCGTCTTGCCTTCACCCGTGCGCATCTCGGCGATCTTGCCCAGGTGCAGCGTCAGGCCGCCGATCAGCTGCACGTCGAAATGCCTCAAGCCCAGCTTGCGCCGCGAAGCCTCCCGCACCAGCGCGAACGCCTCGGGAACCAGCGAATCGAGCGTGGCCCCGCCCGCCACGCGGGCCTTGAGTTCCCTGGTCTTCTCGGGGAAATCGTCGTCCTTGAGCGCCTGCATTTCGGGCTCGAGGAGGTTGGTATCGGCCACCCGGCGGCTCAGCTCCTTGATGAGGCGCTGATTACGGCTGCCGAAAATTTGCGTCAAAAGCTTCCACACGCGGGGGGCGTCCTTCAAAAACGGGTCGGAAAAACCGGGTATTGTACGGATAGACCGAACCCCCGGTAAAACGTTTCGCACCCCAGGGGTGGAACCCGTTAGTGCCCGAGGGAGCGCCCGCGGCGCGAACGACAGAGTGTAAGGGCGCGGTCTTCGCGCCTAACGCTCCCCGCCAATAAACCTCAACGGATCCACCTGCGCCCCATCCTTAAGCACCTCAAAGTGCAAATGCGGCCCGGTCGAATGCCCCGTCGACCCCATGAGCGCCACTTCCTGCCCCTTGGCGACCATATCGCCCTGCTTCACCAGGATCTTCTCATTATGGCAATAACGCGTCGCCAGCCCGTTGCCGTGGTTGATTTCCACCATCTCGCCGAACCCCGCCCGCTCGCCGGCGAACGTCACCAGCCCCGCCGCCACCGAGGAGACCTTGGACCCCGCCGGACCGGCAAAATCCAGTCCCTTGTGCACTGCGAGATAACCCGTGAACGGGTCGGCGCGCCGACCGAAATAAGAGGAGATGAAGCCGTCCTGAACCGGGC
Source organism: uncultured Gammaproteobacteria bacterium (assembly GCA_963748995.1). Classification (GTDB taxonomy): domain Bacteria; phylum Pseudomonadota; class Gammaproteobacteria; order Steroidobacterales; family Steroidobacteraceae; genus Bog-1198. Next base: position 13,744 of record CAVVKU010000018.1, read on the forward strand.
GGCCCTCGGGGTAGACCTGCTTGTTCAGCTCACGGGTCAGGATCATGTTCTCGAGCACGCCGAGTTGCTGCTCGCGGCTCGACAGCTCGCTTTGCAAATCATCGACCATGGCGGTGAGGTCGGGAATCTGCGCGGGTTGTCCGTCGGCGGTATCGCTCCCCCCCAAGGCGGGCGGGTTACCGAAGTCGAACTCGCCGTCGTCCAGTTTGGCCATCCGGGTGAGCCGTTTGCCCAGCGCGTCCAGGCGGATCACGTTGGCGTTCATCTGCCCTACGCGCATCGCCAACGCGTTGACTTTTTCCTGCAATATCCGTCGAACGTCTTCGATCTGGGCCCGTTCTCGGACCAATTCCGCCGACCATCCACCGAGTTGGCTCAGCGCATTGCTGCCCCGGCTGCGCGAGCCGAGTCCCATGCCGATGGAAAACGCGCCGCCGACGATCACGATCACCAGCAGCACGGCAGCGCCCACCACCAGCGGATGCCGTAAGTCCAACTGCTTCACGCGACCGGTCTTGCGGCCGACGAATATCACATTCATCGCGGTCTCATTGGGTGGTAACGAAACGGGGGTAGACTATGCAAAATTAAGTTCATGAAAACAAGGAAATAAGCACGCTTTGGGTGCTGATTCTTCGGGCTCAAATGCGTGCTGCAGTGCGAAAATCAAAGGATATCAAGGGATTATTCGAAGGTGGTAGTGACCGCCTCACGAGCCTCAAAGCGCGCGTATTGGCGCGTTCCCGAGTCCTTGACCAGGTCATTGCCGCGCTGCCCGAAGAAATATCGCCCCATGTGGCGACCGCCGGCATAGATAAAGGAGTGCTCATCGTCGGCGTCGTGAACGCCGCTTGGGCGACCCGGCTGCGCTACCTGACCGAAATGCTGCGGCTGCGCGTGGGTCAGGCGATGGGGGTCGAAATCGAGCGCGTACGCATCAAGGTGGTCACCGCTCCGGCGGTCCAGCCCAAATCTCCGCAGGAATGAGGTGCGTCAGGCCCTCGCGGCGGCGGCCGCGACGTAGGAAATCGGCGCTTCGGCCAGGCTCTCGAAGGTCACTTCCTGCCAGGCGCTCTCGGTGTCGATGAGGGTGCGCAGCAGCTTGTTGTTCAGCGCATGTCCCGACTTGTAGCCGGAGAACTCGCCGATCAGGCTGTGCCCCAGAAGGTACAGGTCGCCGATCGCATCCAGGATCTTGTGCTTGACGAACTCATCCTCGTAGCGCAGACCGTCCTCATTCAGCACCCGGTAATCGTCCAGAACGATGGCATTGTCCATGTTGCCGCCGAGCGCCAGGTTTCGCGAGCGCAGGCTCTCCAGGTCGCGCATGAAGCCGAACGTGCGTGCGCGGCTAATCTCTCGAAGGAACGAGGTGGTGGAGAAATCCATCGACGCCACCTGGGAATGCTTCTTGAACGTGGGATGGTCGAATTCGATCTCGAAGTTGACCTTGAACCCGTCATACGGATCGAAGCGCGCCCATTTGTCCCCGTCGGCGACCTGCAGGCTCTCGAGGATGCGGATGAAGCGCTTGGGCGCGCGCTGCTCCTCGATGCCCGCCGATTGCAGCAGGAAAACGAACGGTCCGGCGCTTCCATCCATGATCGGCACTTCGCCCGCACTCACTTCCACCAGCGCATTGTCGATGCCGAGCCCCGCCAGCGCGGACAAGAGGTGCTCCACGGTGGAGATCTTGACGTCTCCGCTCTGCAGGGTCGTGCCCATCATGGTGTCGCCCACGTTCTGGGCATCCGCCTTGATGTCCGGGGAATGGCCCAGGTCGGTGCGCCGGAACACAATGCCCGTATCGGGCGACGCCGGGCGCAGCGTCATCAAGACTTTCTTGCCCGTGTGCAGCCCCACTCCCGTGGCGCGTATCGAATTCTTCAAGGTACGTTGATTCAACATCGAGTGGGACCGGGCTTTATTTCAAGCCTTAAGTTAACTGTCACCAAGGTATCACAGGCGCCACACCGGCTAAAGCGCGACCCGCCCGCGTCATCCATCCCCATTGCATCTCGGCGCGGCGCCCGTCCGGACGCGGGGAACTTCTCAGTTCCCCTCGTTAGACCCTCGGGCGCCCTCGCCGTTCACCGCCCGCCCCCTGGCGAGCGGGCGGACCTAGTCCGCCTGCCGCCTCAGGAACGCCGGAATGTCGAGCAGATCTTCCGATTCGCTTTCCGCCCGCAGGCCATCGCCCACGGCACGCTGCCGCTGCACGGTCGGTTTGTCGAGCATGGCGTAGTCGGTCGGCGCCATCGGTGACCTGGGTCGCACAACCCGCATGGTGGGCTGAGGAGCCACCGCCGCCTGCATCGCCGTCTGCATCGGCTGCGGAACCGAGCGCGCCACGGGCTTTCCAAGCCCCGTCGCGACCACGGTCACCCGGATCTGATTGGCCATGTCGGGATCGATGACCGTGCCCACCACGACCGTCGCATCGTCCGAGGCGAACTGCTTGATGACGTTGCCCACTTCCTGGAACTCGCCGATCGACAAATCCATGCCCGCGGTGACGTTCACCAGGATGCCTTGCGCGCCGGCGAGATTGATGTCCTCGAGCAGGGGGCTCGAAATCGCCGCCTCGGCCGCCTCGCGCGCACGATCGTCGCCGGAAGCCGCGCCCGAGCCCATCATGGCCATGCCGGTCTCCGACATGACGGTGCGTACGTCGGCGAAATCGACGTTGATCAAGCCGGGCCGGGTGATCAGCTCGGCGATGCCCTGGACCGCGCCCTGCAGCACGGTGTTGGCCGCCTTGAACGCATCGAGCAGCGTGGTCGTGCTGCCGAGCACCGACAGCAGCTTCTGGTTCGGAATGGTGATCAGCGAATCGACATACTTGGAGAGCTCGAGCATGCCCTGGTCGGCGACCCGCCCGCGCTTGTTGCCCTCCATCTCGAACGGACGGGTGACCACGGCGACCGTCAATATGCCGAGCTCCTTCGCCACCTGCGCGACCACGGGAGCCGCGCCCGTGCCGGTGCCGCCGCCCATCCCCGCCGTGATGAACAGCATGTCGCATCCCTCGATCAGCTCGATGATGCGGTCGCGATCCTCCATCGCCGCCTGGCGCCCGACTTCCGGGTCCGCGCCGGCGCCCAGGCCCTTGGTGATGTTGCAGCCGATCTGCAGCGCGGTGCGCACCTTCGAGTGCTTGAGCGCCTGTGCGTCGGTGTTGATGCAGATGAAATCCACGCCCTCGAGGCCGGCCTGGACCATGTGCGACACCGCGTTGCCGCCGCCGCCGCCCACGCCCAGCACCTTGATGATCGCGCTTTGACTGAAAGAGTCCATTAGTTCAAACATTCAAGTTCTCCTGTCGGTTGTATTGGTCATATTCGGCTTGAGATCAAAAGTTGCCCTGAAACCAAGCTCTCATTCGTTCGAAAATCGACTTCACGCCTCCGGCGAGGAGCGGCGCTTCCCGCGCGCTCGTCACCTCCAAATTGCTCTTCGCGTACAACAGCAGCCCCACCCCCGTGGCGTGGATCGGATTGCTCACCACATCGACGAGTCCCGACACGTACTGCGGCACGCCGAGCCGCACCGGCATGTGGAACACCTCCTCGGCCAGCTCGACCGCCCCCTCCATCTTGGAGCTGCCGCCGGTGAGCACGATGCCGGTCGCCACCGCCTCCTCGAGGCCCGCGCGCCGCAGCTCGTCGCGCACCAGCGCGAACAGCTCCTCGTAGCGCGGCTCCACGATCTCCGCGAGCGTCTGCCGCGCGAGCCGCCGCGGCGGCCGGTCGCCCACGCTCGGCACCTCGATGGTCTCGTCCGGGTTCGCGAGCTGCGACAGGGCGCAGGCGTACTTGATCTTGATGTCCTCGGCGTATTGCGTCGGCGTGCGCATGGAAACCGCGATGTCGTTGGTGACCTGATCGCCCGCGATCGGGATCACCGCGGTGTGCCGGATCGCGCCGCCGCCGAACACCGCGATGTCGGTGGTGCCGCCGCCGATGTCGACCACGCAGACGCCGAGATCCTTCTCATCCTCGGTGAGCACCGCATAGCTCGAGGCGAGCTGCTCGAGCACGATGTCGTCGACCGCGAGCCCGCAGCGCTGCACGCACTTCACGATGTTCTGCGCCGCGCTGTCGGCGCCGGTGACGATGTGCACCTTGGCCTCGAGGCGCACCCCGGACATGCCGATGGGATCGCGTATCCCCTCCTGCGCGTCGATGATGTATTCCTGCGGCAGGACGTGCAGGATCTTCTGGTCGGCGGGAATCGCCACCGCCTTGGCCGCATCGATCACGCGCTCGACATCGCCCTGCACCACTTCCTTGTCCTTGATCGCGACGATGCCGTGCGAGTTCAAGCTGCGCACGTGGCTGCCGGCGATGCCGGCGTACACCGAATGGATCTCGCAGCCCGCCATGAGCTCGGCCTCTTCCACCGCCCGCTGGATGGACTGCACGGTGGACTCGATGTTGACCACCACGCCCTTCTTCAGGCCGCGCGACGGATGCGAGCCGATGCCGATGATCTCGAGCTCACCGTCCGCCTTCAGCTCGCCCACGATGGCGACCACCTTGCTGGTGCCGATGTCGAGACCCACTATCAAATTTCGGTCGGAGCGTTTAGCCATACTCGGCACTGTTTCCTTCAGGCATCGGTGTCGTCGGTGTGCTTGGCCGGCAACGTCGCCGGCGTTTGAACGTTGCGCCAGCCGATCGCGAAGCCGTTCGAATAGCGCATGTCCACGTACGAAATGTCGGTCAGCCGGTGCGCGATCACCTGCGAGGCGGTGCGGATGAAGCGGTCGATGCGCTCGTCGACCTGGAGCCGCCCGAGCCGCACCGTCACTCCCGAATCCAGGTCCATCTCCCAGGCGCCGCGCTCGTCGAGGCGCAGCGCCGCGATGCGCATGCCGGCCTCCTGCATGCGCCCTTCGGTCGCGAGGTAGCGTTCCGCGACCTGCGACTCGGTGCCCTCGGGGCCCGACAGGCGCGGAAGCTCGGCCGGCACGTGCGCCGCCTGGCGCACGAACAGCTCTCCGCGTGTATTGAGAAGGCCCGACTCGCCCCAGCGCGCGGCGGCGATCTGCTCCACCACGGTGACATGCAGGCTGTTCGGCCAGCGCCTCTGCACCTGCGCGTGATCGACCCAGGGCAGCGCCTCGACCGCCCGCTCGATCGCATCGAGGTCCGCCGACATGAATCCCGAGTGGGCGAAGGGGGCGACCGCCTTCTCGATCTGTCCCGGCGAGACCCGCTGGAAACTGCCGTCCATCGAGATCACGCGCACGGGGCGGTCGAGCCCCCAGGCGAGCGCCGCGAGCGCTCCCGCGACCAGGCCGATGAGCGCCGCGCGCCGCGCGTAGCTCCTCCACTCGGTGACGACTACGTGTGCGAACCCCGGTGGCCACTGCCAGGCGGGCTTCTCCGCCTTGCTGCGATTCTTGCTCTTGTATCGATTGCGCCGGATGAGCTTGTTCAGCATGTGCGCTCTCTCATGAAACTCGACTCGAGCACCCGCCACACGAGCTCCTCGAAGTCGATGCCGGCCTGGCGCGCCGCCATCGGCACGAGGCTGTGGTCGGTCATGCCGGGCGTGGTGTTGATCTCGATGAAAAAGAATTTGCCGGTGCGCCTCTCGCGCATGAAATCCACCCGTCCCCAGCCGCAGCAATCGGTGACGCGAAAGGTCGCGAGCGCGGCGGCCTGCAGCTCCGCCTCGGCGCGTGCGTCGAGGCCGCTCGGGCAGTGGTACTGCGTGTCGTTGCGGAAATACTTCGCCTGATAGTCGTAGAACTCGGTCGCCGGCACGATGCGGATCGAGGGCAGCGCACTCTCCCCGAGCACGCCGACCGTGAACTCGTCGCCCTCGATGAACGCTTCCGCGAACACGATGGGGTCGACTCGGCGCGCCTCCTGGTAGGCGGCCTCGAGCTCCGCCGCCGCCTTCACTTTCGTGATGCCCACGCTCGAGCCCTGCGAGGCGGGCTTGACCATCATCGGCAGACCCACTTCTTCCATCGCTCGCGGGAGGTCCTTCGGCCCGGTGAGCACCGCGTACGGCGGGGCCGTGAGACCTGCGCCGACCACCACGCGCTTGGTCTTGAGCTTGTCCATGGTGAGCGCGGAGGCGAGCACGCCCGAGCCGGTATAAGGGATGCCCAGCCATTCGAGCGCTCCCTGCATCACCCCGTCCTCGCCGCCGGGACCGTGCAGCGCGATCCAGGCGCGATCGAAGCCGCCGCTCACGAGCTCCTGGACCGGTCGCTCGCCCGGGTCGAAGCCCTCGGCGTTCACGCCGCGGCGCTTGAGCGCGGCAAGCACGGCGTTGCCGGAGAGCAGCGAGATCTCCCGCTCGCTCGAGTCGCCGCCGAGCAGCACGGCGACCTTGCCGAAGTCGGCGCTCGACGCGGCGCGGCGCGTGCCGGTCAGCGTCTTGAGCCGGCTCATGCCGCTTCTCCGACGATGCGCACTTCGGTGGTGAGATCGACGTGGTGCAGCGCCGCGACCGTGCGTTGCACGTGCAGGATCAGAGCCTCGATGTCGGCGGCGCTCGCGTTGCCGTGATTGATGATGAAATTCGCGTGCTTCTCGGACACCGACGCATCGCCGATGCGAAATCCCTTGAGGCCCGCCGACTCGATCAGCCGCGCCGCATGATCGCCGGGGGGATTGGTGAACACCGAGCCGCAGCTCCACGCGCCGATCGGCTGGCTCTGCCTGCGCTTTTCCATGAGCTCGCGGATGGCCGCCTCGCTGACGCTCGGCCGGCGCTCGAACTCGAGGCGCGCGGCGATGAACCATTCCTCCGCCGGCCCTTGGACGCTGCGGTAGGCGATCCGGTAGTCGGCCGGCGTGCGCACGTGCCGCACACCGCGCCGGTCGAGGACCTCCACCTCGATGACGTGACGCCACGTCTCGCCGCCGAACGCGCCGGCATTCATGGCGAGCGCCCCGCCGAGGGTCCCCGGAATGCCCGCAAAGAATTCGGCGGGCCCCAAGCCCCATTTGACGCATTGGCGGGCGATGCGCGCGCAGGGTACGCCCGCGCCCGCGCGGATCCGCGTGGCGCTCGAGCGCTCGATGTCGGCGAGCGCTCCGTGCGTCGAGATCACCGCGCCGCGGACTCCGCCATCGCGCACCAGCAGGTTGCTGCCGAGGCCGATCCACAGGATCGGCATGTCCGGCGGCAGCTGCCGCAGGAACGAGGAGAGATCCATGATGTCGCGCGGCGTGAAGAACAGGTCCGCCGGTCCGCCGACGTGCCAGGAGGTGTGCTTGGACATGGCCACGTCGCGCAGCACCCGCGTGGCGAACTCGGGGCCGAGCCCATGCACGCGGGCCGCATGTCCATTCGCGTTGCCGCCGGCGCCGCTCATGCTGCAGGCTCCGCGCCCGTGGCCCCCGCGGCGAAGCGGCTCTTGAGATCCGCGGCGACCGCGCCGATGTTTCCCGCCCCCATCGTCAACACCACGTCGTCGTCGTGCAGCACCTGCCGCAGGGCCTCGGCGAGCTCGTCGACGCGCTCCACGAATACCGGCTCGACGCGCCCGCGCGTGCGCACGACCCGGCAAATGGCGCGCCCGTCGGCCCCCGCGATCGGCGCCTCCCCGGCGGCATAGACTTCCGTCACGAGCAGCACATCGCACACGCTCAAGGCGCGGCCGAAGTCGTCGAGCAGATCGCGGGTGCGGGTGAATCGGTGCGGCTGAAACGCCAGCACCAGCCGGCGGTTGGGCCAGGCCTGCCGCACCGCCTCCACCGTCGCTTCGACTTCGGTCGGATGATGCCCGTAGTCGTCGACGACGATGGCGGAGCCGCCGGCCCAGTGGATCTCGCCCAATTGCTGCAAGCGCCGGTCGATCCCCTGGAAATTGGAGAGGGCCCGCTGGATGGCCGCGTCCGCGACGCCGAGCTCGGTCGCCACCGCGACCGCGGCCAGCGAGTTGAGCACGTTGTGCCGGCCGGGCAGATTGACGGTGAGTCTCACGGGCGCGCGCCCCTCGCGCAGCGCCGTGAAATGCGATTGCAGCCCCGCGCGCTCCACATCGACCGCACGCAGGTCCGCGCCTTCGCCGAAGCCGTAGGTGACGATGGGCCGCGCGATGTCGCTGAGAATGCTGCGCACCTCCGCGTCGTCCGCACACAGCACCGCGAGGCCGTAGAACGGCAGGTTGTGCAGGAATTCGACGAAGCTCTGCTTGAGCCGCGCGAAATCCCCCTCGTGCGTGCCCAGATGATCGTTGTCGATGTTCGTGACGATGGCGATCATCGGCTGCAGGTGCATGAAGGATGCATCGCTCTCGTCCGCCTCCGCGACGAGGTAGCGCCCCGCGCCGAGCCGCGCATTGCTGTCCGCGCTCTTCAGCCGTCCGCCGATGACGAACGTCGGGTCGAGACCGCCCTCGGCGAGCACGCTCGCGACCAGGCTCGTGGTGGTGGTCTTGCCGTGAGTGCCCGCGACCGCCACCGAATACCGGAATCGCATCAGCTCGCCGAGCATTTCGGCGCGGGGCACGACCGGAATGCGGTTCGCGAGCGCGGCGGCGACTTCCGGATTTTCGCGATTGACGGCGCTCGACACCACCACCACGTCCGCCTTGCCGAGATGCTCCGCGGCGTGGCCGACGAAGATCTTCGCGCCGAGGCGCGCGAGCCTCGCGGTCACGGCGTTGGCCTTGAGGTCCGAGCCCTGCACCTCGTAGCCGAGATTGAGCAGCACCTCGGCGATGCCGCCCATCCCCGAGCCGCCGATGCCGACCAGGTGGATGAGATGGATGGCGCGCATGCGATCGTTCATGCCGCGGCGCCTCCCGCCGCGAGGCATAAATCGGCGAGCCGCGCCGCCGCGTCGATGTTGCGCAGCGAGCGGGCGGCTTCGGCCATCTTGAGCATGCGCGGCCGGTCCAGGGTGAGCTCGGCGATCCCGGCGCTCAGGCTGTCCGGCGTCATGTCGCGCTCTTGCAGGATGCGGCCCGCACCGGCGCGAACCATCGCCTCCGCGTTCCGGGTCTGATGATCGTCGACCGCACCCGGGAAAGGCACCATCAATGCGCCGAGGCCGGCGGCCTGAAGCTCGGCGATGGTCATGGCGCCCGCGCGGCAGAGCGCCAGATCGGCCCACGCATAGGCGGCCGCCATGTCCTCGATGAAAGGCAGAACTTGGGCCTCGACGCCGAATTCGAGATAAGCCGCCCGGGCGGCGTCGATGCCGCGCGCGCCGGCTTGATGGCGCACCTCGGGGCGCGTTGGAAGGATCGAGCAGCGACAGTGCCTGCGGCACCATGACGTTGAGCCGCTGCGCGCCCTGGCTGCCGCCGAACACCAGGAGGCACGCCCGCGATCCGCGGCCGGCGAAGCGCGCCGCGGGATCGGGAAGAGCCGCAATGTCGGAGCGCACCGGATTGCCGACGGCGCGCGCTTGGACTCCCGCGGGAAAGCTGCCGGGGAAGGCCTCCAGGACCTGCGTCGCGACGCGCGCCAGCCAGCGGTTGGTCATGCCCGCCACGGCATTTTGCTCATGAATCAGCAACGGAATCGACAGCAGCCACGCCGCGATGCCGCCGGGGCCGCTGACGTATCCGCCGGCGCCCAGCACCACGGCGGGCTTCACGCGCCGCATGATTCGGATGCAGGCGAGCACGGCGCCGGCGATCCGAAACGGCGCCATGACCCAGGATTTGAGACCCTTGCCGCGGATGCCGGCAACCCGCACCCACTCGATCGGGAACCCGTTCGCCGGCACGAGGCGCGCCTCCATGCTTCCCGGCACGCCGAGCCACACCACCGACACTTGCCGTTCGCGCAAAACCTTGGCGACGGCGAGGGCGGGAAATACGTGTCCGCCCGTGCCGCCGGCCATGATCATCAGGCGATCACCGGGCCGTTCATCGCGCGCCCCCGGGCGTGCGCATGACCGCGGAACGCGACGTGCATTTCACCTCGTGATAGATCCGCAGCAGCACTCCGATCCACGCGAGGCTCACCAGCAGGCTGCTCCGCCCATAGCTCAACAGGGGCAGCGTGAGACCCTTGGTCGGAAGCACCCCCATGTTGACGCCGATGTTGACGATGGCCTGCAGGCCGAGCCATACGCCGAAGGCGAGCGCGACGTAGGACTGGAAGGCGAGCCCCGCCTGCGCCGCCATGCGCGAGATGCGAAACGCGCGCCATACCAGCGCGAGGAACAGGGCGAGCACACCGATCACGCCGATCAGCCCCAGCTCCTCGGCGAGCACGGCGAAGACGAAGTCGGTGTGCGCCTCGGGCAGATAGAACAGCTTCTGCACGCTCGATCCGAGGCCGACGCCGAACCAGGAGCCGCGGCCGATGGCGATCAGGGATTGGGTCAATTGGAAGCCGCCGTTGTACGGATCGTCCCAGGGATGCAGAAATCCCATCAGGCGCTTCACACGGTAGGCGGACGTGAGGGCGAGCGTTGCGAAGGCCAGCGCCGTGCCCGAAACCAGCAGGATGACGTAGCGAAGCCGCGCGCCGGCCACGAACAACACCGCGAAGCCGGTGGCGAACAGCACCGTGGCGGCGCCGAAATCGGGCTCCAGGAGCAGGAGCATCGCCGCGACGCCGAGCAGGGCCACGGGCTTCGCGAGGCCGGCGAGGGTGTGGGTGAGCTCGTCGCGCTTGCGCACGCAATAGCTGCACACCCAGGTCAGCACCAGCACCTTGGCGAGCTCGGACACCTGGAAATTCATCGGACCGATGCGCATCCAGCGGCGCGCCCCGTTGACCGTCGCGCCGAGCCCCGGAATGAGCACGAGGAAGAGCAGCAGGATCGCGAACAGCAGCAGCCCCAAGCTGTACTTGTCCCAGAGCTGCGCCGGCACGCGCGTCATGACCCAGCCGGCGAGCACGCCCACCAGGCCGAACACGAACTGGCGCTCCAGGAAATAGAACGGATCGCCGAGATCCTTGGCGGCGATCGACATGGAGGCGGAGGTGACCATGACGAGCCCGACCAGCAGGAGCGAGGCCGTGAGGCCGAGGGTCACCCCATCCCACGCGAAAGGCATCCGCTCGCGCGCCCGGATTCCGTAGGACATGGTCGTGGCGCTCATGCGGCGGCTCCGAGCGCGCGCACCGCCGCGGCGAACTCGTCGCCCCGATGGTTGTAGTCGCGGAACATGTCGAGACTCGCGCAGGCCGGCGACAGAAGCACCGTGTCGCCGGGGCGTGCCGCGGCGGCGGCGGCGGCCACCGCGGCTTGCATGGTCGCCGCCCGCTCGGTGGGGCAGACTCCTGCGAGGACGGTCTCGATGGCCGGCGCGTCCTTGCCGATCAACACCGCGTGCCGGACCTTGCTGCGGAACGCCGCCGCGAGCGGAGCGAAGTCCTGGCCTTTGCCCTCGCCACCGGCAATGAGCACCAGCGGCCCGGACAGGCCGGATACCGCGGCCAGGGTCGCACCGACGTTCGTGCCCTTGGAATCGTCCACGTAGCGCACGCCACCGATGTCGGCCACCCACTGCGATCGGTGGGCGAGGCCCGGGAAGCTTTCGAGCGCGCTCAAGCTCGCGGCCAGCGGCAGCCCCGCGGCCTCGCCGAGCGCCAGCGCCGCGAGGGCGTTGGCGGCGTTGTGGACGCCGGAGATCTTCATGCGGCTCACCGGCAGAATGGGCTCGCCGCGCCGCGCGAGGAAACTCTCGGATCCGCGCCGCACCAGCGTGAAGTCCGCATCCGCGCGCTCGACCGAGAAGGTCAGCACACGGGCGGGCCGGGCGCCGCCTGAGGTTCCGTCGCGCATCGCGATGACCTGGGGATCGTCGACGTTCAACACCATCGTGGCCGCATGCTCGAAAATCCGCTGCTTCGCCCGGGCGTAGGCCTCGATCGACGCATAACGGTCCATGTGATCCGAGGTCACGTTGAGCACCACGGCGGCGATCAGGTCGAGCGAGCGTGTGGTCTCGAGCTGGAAACTCGACAGCTCGAGCACATACAGATCGGGAACGGGCTCGGCCAGGAGGTCGAGCGCGGGCCTGCCGAGATTGCCGCCGGCGAGCACCCGCCTGCCGGCCGCGGCCGCCATGCGCGCCACGAGGCTCGTCACGGTGCTCTTGCCGTTGGTGCCGGTGATGCCGATGACCGGCGCGGACGCCGGCGCGCGCACCGTGCGCGCGAACAGTTCGATGTCGCCGAGCACCTCGATGCCGCGGGCGCGCGCCTGGGCCGCGATCGGCTCCTCGAGCGACACACCCGGCGACATCACCACCTGCGAGGCGCCGTCGAGCAGCGACAGATCGAACCCGCCGAGACGCAGGTCGAGGTTCGCGGCGAGGCCGCCGAGCTCCGCGAGTCCGGGCGGATCGCGGCGTGAATCGGTCACCGCCGCCGGTATGCCGCGCCTGGCGAGATACCGCACGCACGATGCGCCCGTCTTGCCGAGGCCCACAATCACGCTCATGCCGTGGGTCGTCATCGGATCTTCAGCGTGGCCAGGCCGGTGAGCATCAGCAGGAAGCTGATGATCCAGAAGCGCACGATGACCTTCGGCTCGGACCATCCCTTGAGCTCGAAATGATGATGCAGCGGCGCCATGCGGAATATGCGTTTGCCCGTGAGCTTGAACGAGGCCACCTGCAGCATCACCGAGACGGTCTCGAGCACGAACACGCCTCCCATGATGCAGAGCACGATCTCCTGCCTCACGATCACGCCGACGGTGCCGAGCGCCGCTCCGATGGCGAGTGCGCCCACGTCGCCCATGAACACCTCGGCGGGGTAGGAGTTGAACCACAGAAAGCCGAGCCCGGCGCCCGCGATGGTGGCGCAGAAGATCAGCACTTCGCCGGCTCCCGGAATGTAGGGGATCTGCAGATACGTGGCGAACTTGAAGTTGCCCGTGGCATAGGCGAACACGCCGAGCGCCGCCGCCACCATCACGGCGGGCATGATGGCCAGACCGTCGAGCCCGTCGGTGAGATTGACCGCGTTCGAGGTGCCGACGATGACGAAGTAGGCGTAGGCGATGAAGCCCGCGGTGGACATCGGCAGCGCCACCGTCTTGAAGAACGGCACGTACAGCGAGATCTCCGCCATCGTCTGGTGGTTCCAATGCAGGCTCGCGGCGATGCAAAGCGCGGCGACGGATTGCGCCAGAGTACTTGTACCGCGCCGCCAACCCCTTGGAGTTGCCCACGACGAGCTTCAAGTAATCGTCGTAGAACCCGATGCCTCCGAACGCGAGCGTCGCGCCGATCAGCATCCACACGAAGCGGCTCGAGAGATCCGCCCAGAGAAGCGTCGCGATCACCATCGCCGCGAGCATCAGGCCGCCCCCCATGGTGGGCGTGCCGGATTTGGAGAGATGCGTTTGCGGTCCGTCGGTGCGTATCTGCTGGCCTACCTGGTAACGCGCGAGCGCCGAGATCATGTGCGGGCCGATCAACAGGGCGATGGCGAGTGCGGTCATCGCAGCCAGAATTCCGCGCAGCGTCAGGTACTGAAAGACGTGAAAGCCGGAATAAGAATGCGCGAGATATTCGGTCAGATAGAGAAGCATCGGTCAGCCCCCCGGCCCAAGCGCCTGGACCACCCGCTCCAGACGGTTCACGCGCGAGCCCTTGACTAGCACCGTCACCCCTTGAGCCATCTCCGCCTGCAGCCGACGGATCAGGGAGTCCGCGTCCGCGAACCACTCCGCGCCCGAGCCGAACGTCTCGGCCGCCCGCGAGCTCTCGGTGCCCAGCGCGAACAGCCGCTTCACGCCGCATTCGCGCGCGTAACGGCCGAGCTCGGCGTGACTGTCCGCCGCGTGAGGTCCGAGCTCGGCCATGTCGGCGAGCACCAGCCAGGCGGTTCCGGCAACGCCGCGCAGCACATCGAGGCCGGCGCGCACCGAGCTCGGATTCGCGTTGTAGGAATCGTCGATGATCCAGCTGCCGCGAAGCCCCGCCTTGAGCTGCAGCCGGCCCGGGACCGCCCGAAAATCCGCGAGGCCCGAGACGATGTCCTCGAGCGAGGCGCCGGCCGCGGCGGCCGCGGCAGCCGCACCGAGTGCGTTCGATATGTTGTGCGCACCGCCCGCCTTGAGCACCACCGCGCGCTCGCCGAGCGGACACCTGAGCGTGAAGCGCGTGACGAATTCCGCCTGCTCGATGGTCTGCACGGGATTCACCGCCGAGAAGTCGGCCGGGCGCGTGACGCCGAACGTGACGATGCGCGACGCGGTCGCGGCATTGCGCCAATAATCCGCATACGAGTCGTCGGCGTTGATGACGGCGGCGGCCTCGAGCTCGAGCCCCGCCACCATCTCGCCCTCGCCGCGCGCGACGCCGTCGAGATCTCCGAAACCCTCGAGGTGCTCGGCGCCCGCGTTGGTGATGAAGCCGACCGTCGGGCGCGCGAAGCGCACGAGCTCGGCGACATCGCCGATGCGATTCGCGCCCATCTCGACCACCGCACTGCGATGCGAGGCCTCGAGGCGCATCAGCGTCACCGGCACGCCGATGTGATTATTGAGATTGCCGTGGGTCGCCATGCACGGGCCGCGGCGCGCGAGGATCGCGGCGATCATCTCTTTGGCGGTGGTCTTGCCGTTGCTGCCGCCCACACCGACGATGGGAATCGCGAATGAGGCGCGCCAAGCGGCAGCCAGCCGTTGCAGCGCGGCCAGTGGGTCGGGCACGACGATCTGAGCGATGCTCGAGCCCGGCACCGACTTCTGCACCAGCGCGCCGATTGCGCCGCGCTGCGCCGCCGCCGCGACGAATTCTCCCCCGTCGAACTTCGGTCCCCGCAGCGCGACGAACAGCGACCCGGCGGCGATCGTGCGGCTGTCGGTCGACACGGCCCCGTAAGGGCCATCCGCGCCGACCAGCGCGCCCGCGACCACCCGAGCCGCTTCCTGAAGCGTGCGCTTCATGCCGCGACCCCGAGAATTTTCGATGCCGCATCGCGATCGCTGAATCGCAGGCGCGATGCGCCGTAGATCTGATAATCCTCGTGTCCCTTGCCCGCGATGAGCACGACGTCGGCCGAGCCGGCGGCATTCAAGGCCTCCGCGATCGCGGCGCCCCGGTCGTGCACGATGCGCGCGGGATGCGCGCTGATTCCGCCGGCGATGCCGCGGGTGATTTCGGCGGGATCCTCGGAGCGCGGATTGTCGTCGGTCACGATGATCTGATCCGCGAGCTCATCGGCCACCGTGCCCATCATCGGCCGTTTGCCCGGATCCCGGTCGCCTCCGCAGCCGAACACGCACCAAAGCTGTCCCCGGCAGTGCTCGCGAAGCGCGCCGAGCGCCTTCGCCAGCGCGTCGGGCGTATGCGCGTAATCGATCACCGCCTTGGGCTTGCCTTGGGCGGTCGACTCGATCACTTCCATGCGCCCCGGCGGCGCCGTGCATCCGGCGAGTGCGGCGGCGGCCTCCTTCACGGGAATGCCGAGCGATGCGAGGCAACCGAGCACCACCAGTGCGTTCTCCGCGTTGAAGCGCCCGAGCAGCCGGGTCGCCATATGGAGCTTGCCGAAGCTGCCGTCGATATCCATGGAGATCCCGAGCAGGTCCGGCACGACTCGATCCGCGTGCAGCGACCGCTCGGCGAGCCAGGCATCGCTCGAACCGCCGACCCAGACGGCCGTGAGCGGCGCGCGGCCCGCGAGCTTCATCGCGAGCTCGCGGCCGAATCCGTCGCCGATGTTGATGATCAAGTGCTTGAGGTCCGGCGCCGCGAACAATCGCGCCTTGGCCTCTCCGTAGGCCTGCATCGTGGGGTGGTAGTCGAGATGATCGCGGGTCAAATTGGTGAATGCGGCCGCATGGAACCGCACGCCGGCCACGCGGCCCTGATCGAGCGCGTGCGAGGAGACCTCCATCGCCACCGTGCGCGCGCCCTGCGAACGCAGCTGGGCGAGCATGCGGTGCACGCTCACCGCATCGGGTGTCGTGTGCGTGGGCGCTTCGAGCGAACCGAGACGACCCCAGCCGATGGTGCCGATGTAAGCCGAGCTCTGCCCGAGACGGGCCAGCGATTGCGCCAGCAGATAGGCGCACGTGGTCTTGCCGTTGGTGCCGGTGATGCCCACCACGCGCAGGTTCGCGGAGGGCCATTGAAAGAAGCGGTCGGCGATCCGGCCCACGAGGTCGCTCAAGCCGGCGATCGGCGCCGCGAGCAAGGGCCCCGAAAAGCTCGGAGCCTCGATGCCGGGCCCCGGCTCCCAGAGCACGGCGCAGGCGCCCCGCGCTTCCGCTTCGGCCGCGAATTGCAGCCCGTGCGAGTGGCGCCCCTTGAGCGCCAGGAACAAGCCGCCGGGTCGGACTTCGCGGCTGTCGATCGCGAGGTCCGCGACCTGCGCGTCGTTGGCCGGCACCGCCGCGATGCCGTCGAGCAGCCAGGTGAGTGAGGTGTCTCATGGGGCCGCGTTGGCCTGTACCAGCGTCGCCGCGGGCACGTTCTGCAGATCGTCGGGCGGGATGTCCATGAGGCGCAGGGCGCCGGACATCACGCTCGCGAATACCGGCGCCGCAACGGTGCCCCCCTGCGCCAGCGTGCCGACCTCGTGCACGTCGCGGCTCGGCTCGTCGATCACCACCACCGTGGCGAGTTTCGGGTGCGAGGCCGGCACCAGCCCGGCAAACACCGCCATGATTTTGTCGGTGGAATAGCCGCCTGCGATGGATTTGAATGCGGTGCCGGTTTTTCCGGATACCCGATAGCCGACCAGCGAGGCGCGGGTCGCGGTTCCTCCCTTGGCGATCACCTGCTCCATCAATTGCACCAGCGAATGCGCCACCTTGGCATCCATCACCCGCTCGCCCGGGATCGGATGGGCCGGCGTGGGCGCCGGCAGGCGCTCGAAGGAGATCGGCCGCTTGATGCCGCCGGCGCCGATGGTCGCATAGGCATGCGCGAGCTGCAGCGGCGTCACCGACAGGCCGTAGCCATGCGAAAGCGTGGCGATGCCGATCGGCCGCCAGTGCGAGTAGTGGCTCAGCATGCCGGCCGATTCGCCCGGAAAGCCTGAGCCGGTCACCTGCCCGAAGCCCAGACTCGAAAGCGTGTCCCAGATCTGCTCGGGCTTCAGCGACAAGGCGACCTTGGCCGTGCCGACGTTGCTCGACTTCGCGAGGATGGTGGCGAGATCGATCACTCCGAGATTGGACTCGTCCTCGAACACCTTGTTTCCGACCTGGATGAAGCCCGGGGAGGTGTCGACGACGCTGTCGGGCCGGTACTGGCCCGACGCCAGGGCGGCCGCCATGATGAACGGCTTGATGCTCGAGCCCGGCTCGAAGATGTCGGTCACCGCGCGATTGCGATACAGGGCGGGCTTCAACTGCTCGCGATCGTTCGGGTTGTACGAGGGCTGGTCCACCATGGCGAGCACTTCGCCGGTGTCGACGTCGATGACGATCACGGAGCCCGCTTTCGCGCGATAGTCCTGCATCGCCTCCTTCAATTCCCGGTAGGCCAGGTATTGAATGCGCAAATCGATGCTGGTGACGAAGTCGCGGCCGGGCCGCGCGGCGCGGATGCTCTCGACGTTCTCGACGCGGTGCCCGAGCATGTCCTGGATGACGCGCTTCGCCCCATCCTCGCCGTTCATCAGCTGATCGTAGCCGAGCTCCAGGCCCTCCTGGCCCTGATCGTCGATCGTGGTGAACCCGACCACGTGGCCGGTCACTTCGCCCGCCGGGTAATAGCGGCGGTATTCGCGCTGCAGATACACGCCCGGGATCCCGAGTGCCTTGATATGAGCCGCCTCCTCGGGCGGCATGGCGCGCTCGAGATACAGGAACTCGCGATCGAGGTTCGAGGTGACGCGGCGCGCCAGCACCTGCTGATCCTGCTTCAACGCCTTGGCGAGCCGGGGAAGCTGATCGATGTTGTCGTTCAGCTCCTGCGGGTTGACCCAGACGCTGTCCACCGGCGTGCTCACGGCCAGCGGCTCGCCGGATCGGTCGGTGATCGCGCCGCGGTGGGCTGCGATCTTGACCACGCGCATCGAACGGTCGTCGCCCTGCTTGGCGAGAAAGCCGTGATCGATCAACTGCAGCTCGACCGCGCGCGCCGCGAGGCCGACCGCGCCGAGAACCACCAGCCCCAGAATGACGGCGGAGCGCCAGCGGTAGGTCGCGGCGCCGGCGGCGCTTTCGCTCAGGCGCTGCTTCACGGCCGCACGATCCGCACGTCCCGTGTTTGCGGCAGGCTCATCTGCAGTTTCGCATTGGCGACGCGCTCCACGAACGCGTTCGAGGACCAGTAGCTCTGCTCGAGCTGCAGACGGCCCCATTCCATCTCGAGCGAATCGCGCTGCGAATTCAGCTGTTCCAGGCGCACGAATCGCGCACGCGCCATATGGCGCGCATAGATCACCTGCACCGCGGACCCGAGCACCGCGAGCCAGAGCAGCGGCAGCACCAGCGGCAGAAGTTTCCCGAGGGTCAGCGGCTTGGGCGTCAGCTTGCTCAGCGTCATGCGGCGATTCCTTGACCCAGGCGTTCGGCAACGCGCAGCCGCGCGCTGCGCGCGCGCGGATTGCGCTCGGTTTCCCCGAGTGTCGGGCTCGACGGATTTGCCCACCAGCTTGAGCTTGGGCCTCGCCTGGGCCGGGATGTCCGGCAAGCCCGCGTATACCGGATCCGGGCTCGCGTGGCGGCGCATGAACTGCTTCACCATGCGATCCTCGAGCGAATGAAAGCTGATGACCGCGAGGCGGCCCTGCGGCGCGAGGCGCTCGAGGGCGGAGTCGAGCGCGATCTTGAGTTCATCGAGCTCGGCGTTCACGTAAATGCGCAGCGCCTGGAACACGCGCGTCGCGGGATGTTTGTGCCGCTCCCGTGAGCGGGCGACGCGCGCGATCATCTCGGCGAGCTCCAGGGTGCGCTCGAACGGCCGCACTTGCCGGTCGGCGACGATGGCGCGCGCAATGCGCGGGGCCATGCGCTCTTCGCCGAAATCGCGGAAGATGCGGATGAGCTGCGCTTCGGATGCGCCGTTGACCACGTCCGCGGCGCTCTGGCCCTGCCCCTGGCTCATGCGCATGTCCAGCGGGCCGTCGCGCATGAAGCTGAAGCCGCGCTCGGCATCGTCGAGCTGCGGCGAGGAGACGCCGAGATCGAACAGGATGCCGTCGAATTTGAGGCCGGGCTCGACCGCATCGGCGCAGGCCGCAAGCCGGGAGAACGGCGCGTGGAAGATCTTGACGCGCGGGTCTCGTCCCCATCGAGCCTCGGCATCGGCCACGGCCGCCGGGTCGCGATCGAGGCAAAGCAACCGACCGTCAGCGATGAGCTTCTCCAAAATCGCCCCTGCATGTCCGCCCCGCCCAAAGGTGGCATCCAGATAGGTGCCACTCGCCCGAATGTTCAAAGCGGCCAGCACTTGGGGTAGCAATACCGCCGTGTGTCCCGCGCCTTCCAGCATCGATGTCGCTTCGCCCCCGGGGCTCAAAGCGACAGTGTTTCGAGATCAGCGGATAGGTCGGTGGCGGACTCCTCGCTCGCCAACCACTCATCGCGCCGCTGATTCCACTTCTCCTCATCCCACAGTTCGAAGCGCAGCCCCTGACCGATGAGCATGGCGTCGCGCGTCAGCGAGGCAAACTCGCGCAGGTTCGACGGCAACAGCACCCGGCCTTGCGCGTCGAGATCGAGTTCCGTGGCGTACCCGACCATGAGCCGCTGCAGCCGGCGCGCCCTCTCATTGAAGGTCGGCAGCTTCATCAATTTGCGCTCGATCTCCTCCCAATCGGGCATGGGGTACACGAGCAGGCACTGGTCCTTGTCCACGGTGACCACCAGCTTCCCGCCGCAGCGTTCTTGCAGCCGCTCCCGATAGCGGGTCGGCATGACCATGCGCCCTTTGATATCGAGAGTGAGTTTATTGGCGCCCCGGAACATCGCTTGATGGGTCGAGCGACCCATTTTCTCCCACTTTTTTCCACCGGACTCCACTATAGGCAGCGCTCCGGCACACGTCAACGGGATAAGTTAAAAAAAACTCGGGACAACAGAGACTTAGATCACATTTTGTCCGCAACGACCGACACCGAAGGTAGCCGTTTCGAATCAACCTGTTATGGGACTTAGTTAATCAGCGCGCAGAGCGATGCCGCTGTTGTTCTTCTTTTTGTTTTGTTTTATCGGTTTGGCGCAAAGTGTTCGTCTCTGAACACTCAAGTCCGGCGTCGCTTCGACGCCGTTAAATTCGCGCGTCAGCGCTAAAAAAGAGTCGGCCGTTAAGCCGGGTTCTGTCGTGGACAGCCATTCCTCTGGGATGCGCGTCGCCGCGCAACTCAAGCGACCTACCCGGAAGCCCATGTGGGCCACATGTAGCGGCCAAGAGCACCGCTCGCTTCCCTATTTGGTCTTGCTCCAGGTGGGGTTTGCCGTGCCGTTGATGTTGCCACCACCGCGGTGCGCTCTTACCGCACCATTTCACCCTTACCGGCGCCGCTTGCGCGGCGCTTAGGCGGTATCTTTCTGTTGCACTTTCCGTGGACTCACGTCCCCCAGGCGTTACCTGGCACCTCGCCCGTCGGAGCCCGGACTTTCCTCCACCCGCGCCGGCCGAAACCGTCGAGAGCAGCGGCTGCCTGGCCGACTCTTAGCGCGCACCATACGCCTCTTTGAGCACCAGCGCCCGCTTATAAGCCTCGTTGTCGCGCACCGACGCGATGCGTGCGGCCAGATGCGCCGCCTGCTTCAAAGGAAGCTCATCGAGAAGCGGCGCGAGCACCCGGTCGAGCGCGCCGCCGTGTCCGTCGGCTCCCGTCCCTTGGAGCGCGGCGGGAGATGCGCCCGCGATCACCAGCACGATTTCTCCGCGCACGAAATCGGCCTCGGCGACGGCGCGGGCCGCGAGTTCCGACAACGCTCCTCGATAAACCGTCTCGTGCATCTTGGTGAGCTCGCGCGCGACCGCGGCCGGCCGCTCGCCCCCGAAGCTCTGCGCGCAATCCTCGAGCGCGTCGCGCACGCGGTGCGGCGATTCGTAAAAAACCAGCGTACGGGTCTCGAGCGCCAGGGAATCGAGGCGCGAGCGCCGCGCGGCGCCGCGCGCCGGCAGGAATCCCTCGAAGCAAAAGCGATCCGTCGGCAGGCCCGCGATCGACAGCGCGGCGATCAAGGCGCATGGGCCCGGGATCGCGACCACATCGATCCCCGTCGCGGCGCAGGCGCGCACCAGATCGAAGCCCGGATCGTTGATGCCGGGAGTGCCCGCGTCGCTGACGAGCGCGATACTGGCGCCGCCCTGCATCTTGTCGATGAGCTCCGCGACTCGCTGACCTTCATTGTGTTCGTGCAGCGACAGCATGGGCTTCGAGAGCCCGAAGGCGTGCAGCAGTGTCCCCGTGCGTCGGGTGTCTTCGGCCGCGACGAGGCTGCACGAGTCGAGCGTGTCCCGCGCGCGCGCGGAGAAATCGCCCAAGTTGCCGATCGGCGTCGCCACGACGTAGAGACGACCCCAGGCCGCGTTTGTCACTATACTGCCTGCTCAAGCGTTGAAACGGGGAATGCAGGGTATGGCAGCTGTCTCTGAACGTCCACGCCTCTGGAGGACGACCTGGAAGACGACCTGGAAGATGACGATAGTGGCGCTCTCGTTGGCTGCGGCCGGCTGCAGCCTGGTCAAGTCGGATGAAACCGCCGCCGGACCGAGCCCACAGCGGGCGCAGCGCCTCGCGCAGGACGGCCGGCATGCCGACGCGGCCCGCGCCTATGCGGATCTGGCCGCGCAATCTTCCCAGGATCGCGACGGCTACGAGCTGTTGAGCGCCGAACAATGGGTCCTCGCCGGCGACATCGCCTCGGCCAAGCAGGCGTACGCGGCGGTCTCCGCGCAGGCGCGCACGACGCTGCCCGCTTCGCGGGCGCTGGTCGCCGCCGAGATCGACGTGGCGGACCGCGACGGCCCCGGCGCGATCCGCGAATTGGATTCGATCCCCGTGCCCACGTCCGCGGATCTCGCCCAGAATTATTATTGGTTGCGCGGCAAGGCGGCATTCCTCTCGGGGCATCCGCTCGAGGGCACGCGCGCATTCGTCGAGCGGGAGCGTTATTTGCCGGATCCGGCGAGCTTGCACGCGAGCCGCGAGGAGCTCTTCGGCTTGATTCGCGAGGCCGCGGAGCGGGGCCTCCCGCTCAAGGCGCCGCCCAACACGGACCCGATCGTGGCCGGATGGCTGGCGCTCGGACCGGTGTCGGTCGACATGGCGCGCAACCCCATGCGGGCTGGAGCGGCCCTGGCGGATTGGAAACGCGCCCATCCGCAGCACCCGGCCAACGACAGCGTGCTGATGCTCGCGCAGAATCAGATCGCCGTCGCCACCGGGTTTCCCGATGAGATAGCGCTGCTGCTGCCGCTGTCCGGTCGGGCCGAGCCGGTCGGGGTCGCCGTGCGCGACGGTTTCATTGCCGCCTATCTCGAGCAGGATCCCGCCGCCCGGCCGCATCTGAAGATCTACGATGTGGCGGCCGAGACCGTCGCCGGTGCCTATCGTCACGCGCTCGAGGACGGAGCGGCGTTCGTCGTCGGACCGCTCACCAAGGAAGACGTGGCGGCGGTGGTGCCGCTGAATGGCGGCAAGACACCGGAGCTCGCGCTCAACTTTCTCGGCGACTCGGTGAACGCCGGAAAAGGCTTCTACCAGTTCGCGCTCCTGCCCGAGGACGAGGCGCGCATCGTCGCCCGACGCCTGGTGGCCGAAGGCAAGCTCAAGGGCGTGACCATCATCGCCGACGGCGAGCTCGGAACCCGGGTGCAGGCGGCCTTCTCGCAGGAATTGACGCAGCACGGCGGCACGATCCTCGATGGCGGCCGCTACGAGTCCAGCCGCGCCGACTTCGCCGATATCATCAAACAGACGCTGCAGGTGCACGGCGTCAAGGGCGAGCCGTCGACCCATCGCGATGCCGATTTCGTGTTCATCGAGGGTGGCCCGGGTGCCTCGCGGCTGATCGTCCCGCAGCTCAAGTTCAATTTCGCCGGCGACGTCCCCGTTTATGCCACCTCGGACAGCTTCGAGCCCAACCCGAGCGCCAATACCGATCTCGACGGCCTCTACTTCCCGGATATGCCCTGGATGGTCTCGGCGGACCCCGTAACCGCGCAAATCCGAGACAGCGTGCATTCGGCATGGCCCACGCGCACCACCCGGCTCGATCGCCTCTATGCCTTCGGCTTCGATGCATACCGGCTGGTGCCGGCGCTGCAATCCAAATCCATCGGCCAGACCACCAGTATTTCGGGCGTGAGCGGCAAGCTCTCGCTCGACGAGCACAATCGGATCCGACGCGAGCTCGATTGGGCGCAAATCAGGAACGGAACACCGGCCCAGCTGTAAATCTTTCCCCGCTGTAAATCTTTAGAAAGCGGCAAGTTTCGGCCCATGACGGGAGCCGCGGGCGCCGCGCATGATCGGCGGATGGATGCCCCACCCCACACGCCGGGCGCTTCCCACCCGCCGAGCGCTTCCCACACGCGGCTTGCCCGGGGCCACGCGGCTGAAGAACTGGCCGTCGGCCACCTCACCGCCCGCGGCATCACCGTCCTCGCCCGAAACATTCGGTGCAGGGGCGGCGAGATCGACATCCTGTGCCTCGACGGCCCCTTTCTGGCCGTGATCGAGGTGCGTCAGCGGGCGCGTCGCCAATTCGGCGGGGCACTGGCGTCCGTGACGCCCGCAAAGCAGCGCAAGATCATCAGGGCGGCTCGCTACGTCCTGCAGACCTCGCAAGACCTGCGCCACCGGCTCATGCGCTTCGACGTGATCGCCATCGACGGACTCCCGCAAGGCGTCCACGAGATCGCCTGGATCAAGGACGCTTTCCGCGCGGGCTGACTTACTTGACCACCTGCAGCTTCGGCCGCTTGGCGGCGGGCGCGGCCCTGCCGGAGGCCGGCGTGGCGGGCGGATTGTCGGTGGGATCCGGATCGGCATCCCCTTCGGGGAAAATCATGCCCTGCCCGGTCTCCCGCGCATAGATGCCGAGAACCGCGCGCACCGGGACATGGACCTGGAATGAGGCTCCGCCGAAGCGCGCCTCGAAGCTCACCGCATCATTGCCGAGCTTCAAGGCGGACGTGGCCGAAAAGCTGACGTTGAGGACGATCTTCCCGTCTTTGACATATTGCCGGGGCACCACCACCCCTTCCGCGGCCGCATCCACGACGATATGGGGGGTTTCTCCCGAGTCGCTGATCCACTCGTGAAGTGCACGCAGCAGATAGGGTCGGCGGGGCTTCAATGGCGCATCTCCCGCTCCACCGGGCTCAAGCAGGCGCGGAACGTCGAGCGCGCGAAAATCGAGTTCATGTACTTGATGATCGGCTGGGCCTGGGACGGCAACTCGATGCCATAGTACGGCAGACGCCACAGAATGGGAGCGATGCTGGCGTCGACCAGCGAAAACTCGTCGCTCAGAAAAAACGGCTTCGCCTTGAAGACTTCCGCGCTCGCGCATATCGCCTCGCTGAGCACTTTGCGGCTGTGCGCCGCCGTCTTGCTCTCGCGGTCGAGCTCGATGTCGTGCGCCAGCCCGTACCAGTCCCGCTCGACGCGGTACAGAGCCACGCGGAACTGGGCCCGGGTCACGGGGTCGATGGGCATCAAGGGGGGATGCGGGAAACGCTCGTCCAGATACTCCATGATGACGCGCGAATCGTATAGAACGAGGTCCCGATCGACCAGCGTCGGGACGCTGTGATACGGATTCAAGTCGAGCAGATCTTCCGGCAACTTGTGCAGGTCGCAATTGACGAGCTCGATGGCGATGCCTTTCTCGGCGAGCACGAGCCGGGTCCGATGACTCCAAGGGTCATTCGGCGCGGAGAATAGGGTCATCACCGAGCGACGTGCCACGAACGCGATCTCCTTGAAGGCAAGGACAAACCGGAGGTCCGCTGCAGGGTCAGTGTACGTCCTTCCAGTATTCTTTTTTCAACAAATAGGCCAATACGAACCCGACCAGCAGGAACAGTGTGACGAACACGCCGAGCAACTGGCGCTTCGCCTTGACCGGTTCGCCCGCATAATCCAAGAAGTTGGCGATATCCCGGGCAAAGCCATCATACTCCTCGGGCGACAAACTGCCTTTGGACAATGCATCGACTCCCTGTAGGACCATGTGGTCGCTGCCGTCCGCATCCTTTTCGTTCTTGTAGACCGGCCGTTGCAGGCCCTGCACGCTGGCCACCACGTCGGGCATGCCCGTACCGGGAAGGTACACGTTATTCACACCCCAGGGGCGGGTGTCATCCACGTAAAACCCCTTCAGGTAGGAGTAGATGTAGTCCGGGCCCTTCTCCCGGGCCATCAGGGACAGATCCGGCGGCTGCTTGCCGAACCAATTCGCGGCATCCGCCGGCATCGCACTCACGATTCCGTCGAAGGGCTTTTGCGATGTGAACATCAGATTGGCGCTAAGTTCCTTCTCGGGAATTTTCAGATCCGTGCCCATCCGGTTGTAGCGCAGATAGGCAATCGAATGGCATCCCGAGCAATACCTCATGAAATCGTGCGCCCCGCGCCGCAATGACTCCACGTCCCTGATCTCGGTGTGAGCGCGCTGCACCTGGATTTCGCCCCCCTCCTGGCCCAGCGCGAACCCGCAGGGAAGGAGCGCCACTGCGATCGAAAGCCAGCGCTTAACCATGTCCCGTGACCCTCTCAGGCACCGGCTTTACGCTGTCGATGCTCGTATACCAGGGCATCAGCATGAAGAACGCGAAATACAGCGCCGTGCAGATCTTGGCGAGCAGCGGATAGATCCCGGACGGTGGCTTCAGGCCGCAGAGCCCCAAGATCACGAAAGACACCACGAAAATGGCCAGCGCGATCTTGTAGAGCGGACCCCGGTAGCGGATCGAGTTGACCGGCGACCGGTCGAGCCAGGGCACGAAAAACAGAACGACGATCGAGGCGCCCATGACCAGCACGCCCCAGACCTGCGTGCCGGCGAATGAAGGAACCGCGCGGAGCATCGCGTAGAAAGGCGTGAAGTACCAAACGGGCGCGATGTGCGGCGGAGTCTGCAGGGGATTCGCCGGGGAGAAATTCGGCGACTCCAGGAACAAACCGCCGAACGTCGGGGCGAAAAAGATGATGCCGGCGAAAATCACCAGAAATCCCATGACGCCGACCAGATCTTTCACCGAGTAATACGGGTGGAAGGGTATCCCGTCGAGCGGATGGCCGTTCGCATCCTTGTGCTTCTTGATCTCGATGCCGTCGGGATTGTTCGAGCCGACCTCGTGCAGCGCCATCAGATGCGCGATGACCAGGAAAATCAGTGCGATCGGAATCGCTGCGACGTGCAGCGCAAAGAATCGATTGAGGGTGGCATCACCGATGACGTAGTCGCCGCGGATCCAGTCCACCAGGGTCCCGCCGACCAGCGGCAGGCTCCCGAACAGCGACGTGATCACCTGTGCTCCCCAGAAGCTCATGTTGCCCCAGGGCAGCACGTAGCCCATGAAGCCCTCGGCCATCAGCGCGACGAAGATGAGACAGCCGAATATCCACAAGAGCTCGCGCGGCTTGCGATGCGAGCCGTACAGCAGCGCCCGGAACATGTGCAGGTAGACCACGATGAAAAACGCCGATGCGCCGGTCGTGTGCATGTAGCGGATCAACCAGCCCCAGTTCACGTCGCGCATGATGTATTCGACCGAGCCGAACGCCTCGCTCGCCGAGGGCTTGTAGTTCATGGTCAAAAAGATGCCGGTGACCAGCTGATTCGCCAGCACCAGGAGCGCCAGCGACCCGAAGTAGTACCAGAAGTTGAAGTTCTTCGGCGCGTAGTACTCGGCCACCTGGCTCTTCCACAGGGCGGTCAGCGGAAAACGCTTGTCGATCCAGGCGATCAAGCCATTGCCGGCGGTGGATTCAGGTGCTGCGGCCATCACTCAACCTCGAGCCCAACGGGCGATCAGGACGATTTGGAAGTCTCGTCCTCACCGATCACGATCCGCGCGTCGCCCGAGAACGTGTAGGGAGGAACGGTCAGATTCATGGGCGCCGGCATGCTCTTGAACACCCGGCCGGAGATGTCGTACTTCGAGCCGTGACACGGGCAATAGAAACCGCCCGGCCAATCCTGTCCGAGATCCGTGCCCGCGACCTGGAATGCGTTGTTGGGCTCGAACGCGCCGAGCGGTGAGCAGCCGAGATGCGTGCAGACCGCCAATCCCACCCAGAACTCGGGGTTTCGCGCGCGCGCGGGCCCGGCATCCTTGATGTACGCCGGCTGGATCGAATTGTTGGAATTCGGATCGGCCAGCCGATCGTTGTGCCCGCCGAGCGAGTCGAGGACGGCCTTGCTCCGGCGCACCACGAACACGGGCTGCCCGCGCCACGAGATCTTCAGCATCTGGCCGTCCTCGAGTTTCGAGGCATCGACCGAGACCGGCGCACCGAGCGCCTTGGCGCGCACGCTGGGCTGCCAGGACGAGATGAACGGCACTGCCGCGAAGGCCAGCCCCACCGCGCCGAAACCGGCCGTGGCCGCCGTCAACAAGCGTCGACGGCTGTGATCCAGCGGGGCATCGAGCGGGCCGCGGTCAACGCTATCCCCGGTCATTCGTTATCCTCATACAGTTCGCCATCCGCTGCTTGCTCCACTGGCCGTTCGTCAATGTCGGTATTCTGGACGCCGCCAAGAACGCAAATGTATAAGAATTTCCATGTAGACGACTTGAGGATGCAGTGTTCCGCATACCATATCGCGGGCTCATTATACACGGATAACACGCAATCTTGGCGCAGCGTAAAGGAGTCGGATTGCAGAACGCACGCGTCCTCGCGAATTTTTTGCTGAGAGCAGCCGTCGTCGGCCTTGCCATTGCGTTCTTGGTGGTTTGGTGGAAGCCGGCTCTGCTGGGCGTGTCGGAATCTCCTGCCGCGATGCGTGCCGCGCCGTTGCCGCCCACCGATGCAGTGCGTCCCGTCGTGGTCATGCAAAGCTTCGCCGACTCGGTGGCTCGTGCGGCCCCCGCCGTGGTGAACATTTACACGGCGAGGGTGGTCACGGAACGGCGGCAAGCCGCGCCGCTCGACCAGCTGCTCGGTGACTATTGGCCGAGCTACCGCCAGCACGTGGAGCGCAGCTTGGGATCCGGGGTCATCGTCGACTCCAAGGGAACCATCGTCACCAACCAGCACGTGATCGCCGGTGCCGACTCGATCCGCGTGCAGCTGGCGGATGGGCGCATCGCCGAGGCAGCCGTGGTCGGCCAGGACCCCGATACCGACCTGGCGATCTTGCGCCTGTCGATCGGCAACCTCCCGGTCATGCCCATGGGTCGATCCGACACGCTGCGGGTCGGCGATATCGTGCTCGCCATCGGCAATCCCTACGGGCTCAGCCAGACGGTGACCCAGGGCATCGTGAGCGCCACCGGGCGCGGCCAGCTGGGGCTCGCAACCTTCGAAAACTTCATCCAGACCGATGCCGCCATCAATCTCGGAAATTCCGGTGGCGCGCTGATCGATGCGCGCGGCGATCTGGTGGGAATCAACACGGCCGTGCTCAACCGGACCTACGGCGGGCCCGAGGGCATCGGATTCGCGATTCCGGTGAATCTGGTGCGCGGCGTGATGGAGCAAGTCCTCGCCCACGGCCATGTCGTGCGCGGCTGGCTCGGCTTCGAGCCGCAGGACCTGTCCCCGGAGCAGGCCGCGCAGCTCGGCATCGCCGGCGGCGGGGTCACCGTGGTCAACATCCTGGTCAGAAGCCCCGCCTTCGACGCAGGCGTCCGGCCCGGTGATCTCATCACGACGCTCGACGGCGAATCCGTCAAGAGCTCCCAGGATCTGGTCAGCAAGCTCGCAGCCCTGAAGCCGGGCTCGGAGGTGCGGCTCGCGGGACGCCACGCGCACGAGGCTTACCAGCTCAAACTCCCCATCATCGAGCGGCCGACACGCCTCAAGCCTCAATGACCGGCGGCACGGCTCAAGGTCAATCGGCGCGTGTCAGCCCGGCGTGCGCCGGATCCGCGCTCCGAGCTGCTGAAGCTTCTCCTCGATCGCCTCGTAGCCGCGATCGATGTGATAGATCCGCTCGATTTCGGTCTTTCCGTCCGCGACGAGGCCCGCGAGAACGAGACTCGCCGAGGCGCGCAGATCGGTCGCCATCACCGGCGCGGCGGTCAGCCGCTCCACCCCCTTGATGATGGCCGTGTTGCCCTCGAGCCGTATCTCGGCGCCCATGCGCCGCATCTCCAGCATGTGCATGAAGCGATTCTCGAAAATCGTCTCGATGATGGTGCCGACACCGTTCGCCACGGTGTTGAGCGCGGCGAACTGCGCCTGCATGTCGGTGGGGAATGCCGGATACGGGGCCGTGCGGATGTCGACCGCCTGCGGCCGTTTGCCGCGCATGTCGACTTCGACCCAGTTGTCGCCGCGTCCCACCTTGGCGCCCGCTTCCTCGAGTTTGATGATCACGGCATCCAGATGCTCGGGCCGCGTATTCTTCACCCGGATGTGGCCGCCGGTGATGGCGCCCGCCACGAGATAGGTGCCGCTTTCGATGCGGTCGGGCAGCACCTCGTAAGTCGTGCCCGAAAGCCGCTCGACGCCCTCGATCACGATCCGGTCCGTGCCCGCACCCTTGATCTTCGCGCCCATGGCGATAAGAAAATTCGCGAGGTCGACCACCTCGGGCTCGCGCGCCGCGTTCTCGAGGATGGTCTCGCCCGAGGCCAGCGTGGCGGCCATCATCAGATTCTCGGTCCCCGTGACGGTCACGGTCTCGAGCACCAGCCGCGCGCCTTTGAGCCGCTGGGCGCGCGCCTTGATGTAGCCGTTTTCGATGTGGATGTCCGCGCCCATGGCCTGCAGGCCCGCAACATGGATGTTGACCGGGCGCGCACCGATCGCGCAGCCGCCCGGCAGGGACACGTCCGCGGAGCCGAAGCGCGCCAGCAGGGGCCCCAGCACCAGGATCGAGGCGCGCATGGTCTTGACCAGCTGATAGGGCGCGAAATGCTCCTTGATCGTCGATGCATCCACCTCGATGCGCATTTTCTCGTCGATGGTCACCGAGACCCCCATGCGCCCGAGGAGCTCGATCATGGTGGTCACGTCTTGCAGATGCGGCACGTTCGACACGGTCACCGGGCCGTCCGCCAGGAGGCAGCCCGCCAGGATCGGCAGGGTGGCGTTCTTGGCGCCGGACATGCGGATCTCGCCTTCGAGTGGTATGCCGCCCTGAATCTGCAGTTTATCCACGGTCCGTGTATTCCTGCGGCGTGTACACCTTGAGCGCGAGCGCGTGGATCTCGCCTCCCATCGCCGGCCCCAGCGTGGCGTACACCAGCTGGTGGCGCTGAATGGCGCGCAAGCCGACGAATTTCTCGGCGATCACCACTGCCTCGAAATGAACGTTGTCCTCGCTCGAAACGGACGCGCGGCTGCCCGGCAGCCCCCGCTGGATGAGATCGGCGATCTGTTGTGGATTCATGCCCTGCCCTCAAGTTGTATCATTCGTCGATGGACCCTGACTTTACGGACGCCGTGTATACGGACGAAGTGCTCATCGATCTCGGGCGCCAGGCGCTCACGGTCGAAATCGACGGCTTGCGCGCCCAGCTCCCGCGCTTGGGGCTCGATTTTGCACGCGCATGCCGGATTTGTCTCAACTGCCGGGGGCGGATCGTGGTCACCGGCATGGGCAAATCGGGCCATATCGGCGGCAAGATCGCCGCCACGCTGGCGAGTACCGGAACCCCGGCCTTTTTCATGCATCCCGGGGAGGCCAGCCACGGCGACATGGGCATGATCACCCGCGACGACGCCGTTCTCGCCCTGTCCAACTCCGGCGAGACCGAGGAAATTCTGACCATCGTACCGGCGATCAAGCGGCTGGGAGTGCCTCTGATCTCCTTTACCGGCAGCGCGGGCTCATCGCTGGCGCGCATCGCCACGGTGCACCTCGACATCGGCGTGCCGGCCGAAGCCTGCCCGCTGAACCTCGCTCCGACCGCCTCGACCACGGCCGCCCTCGCCGTCGGCGATGCGCTCGCGGTGGCCCTGCTCAAGGCGCGGGGATTCACCGAGGAGGATTTCGCCCGTTCGCACCCGGCCGGCGCCCTCGGAAGACGCCTGTTGCTGCACGTGCGGGATGTGATGCGCACCGGCGAGGCCATCCCGCGAGTTGCTCCGGAAACGACGCTTGCGGAAGGCGTGATGGAAATGACCCGCAAGGGCCTCGGCATGACCGCCGTGGTCGACCGCGACGACCGGGTGCTGGGGGTGTTCACGGATGGAGACCTGCGGCGTGCCTGGGACCGGGCGGCGGATGTGCATGGCACGCGCATGCAGGAGGTCATGACCCGCACCGCCAAGCGCATACATCCCGGAACGCTCGCCGTCGAGGCCATGCTGCTCATGGAGACCCATCGAATCACCTCGCTCATCGTCGTCGATGACGATGACGTGGTGGTCGGCGCGCTCAACGTGCACGATTTGATGCGCGCAGGTGTGGTTTGACCGCCCGGCGACCCGGCCAACTGAAGGCCCGCCGCGCCGCGCCGCTCCACACGATCGGGCTTCTGGTGCTCGATGTCGATGGCGTGCTCACCGACGGGCGCCTCTATTTCTCCTCCCGGGGCGAGGAGCTCAAGGTCTTCCATGTGCGCGACGGACACGGAATCAAGCTTCTCATGCTGAGCGGGGTCGCGGTCGCGGCGATCAGCGGCCGGCGCTCCGCCGCGGTGACGACACGCATGCGCGAGCTCGGCGTTCGGCATGTCGTGCAGGCTTGCCGCGACAAAGTGGCCGCGCTGGCCGATCTCACGCGCAAACTCGAGATCGACCCGAAAGCCGCGGCGTGCCTCGTCGATGACACGCCCGATCTGCCGCTGATGTCGGCCGTGGGCTTCGCCGCCGCGGTGGCGGATGCGCATCCGCTGGTGAAATCGGCCGCTCACTGGACCAGCAAGGCGCCCGGCGGCGAGGGTGCCGTGCGCGAGCTCTGCGATGCGATCCTGCGGGCGCGCGCCGGCGGGCGGCGCTGAATGGCCTTCCGATTGTTCACGTTGTTCGCGGTCATCGCGCTCGGGGTCAGTACCTGGATCCTGAGCTCGCCCAGCCATCGGCCCGCGCAAACCGGCCCGGCGTCCGCCCTGCCGGGGTACTATCTCAAAAGCGCCATCCTGACAGACTACGATGCGAACGGCGCGCCCTCCATCCGCATCCACGCCGACCGCATCGACCAGGTCGATCACGGGCCGGAGGTCGCGCTGACCAATGTGCGCGTCGATTATCAATCCCCCAACGGCCAAAACTGGGTCATGCTGGGCGACACGGGGCATCTCGAGACGGGCGGCAAGATCGTGGATGTCGCGGGAAACGTGAAGCTGACGGAGACCTCGACCGACCGCTCCGCCCCCGCCGTCCTGCACACCGACACGTTGCGCTACGACGTGAATAGCGGCATCGCCACCACCGAAAGCGAGGTGCGCATCGATTTCGGTGCGCATGCGTTGACCGGGCGCGGTCTCATCGCCAATTTGAAAGAGCGCACCGTGCGCCTAGAATCGAAGGTCAATGGCCGATTCCAACCCTAAAATCCGCCCGCGTGCGCGCACGCTGTTGGTTGCCGCTCTGGCGGCGGGCAGCCTATCGGCTGCTGTCCCATGCTGCTGGGCCGCGCCCAAAGAGACTGCGGAGCCTGTTACCCTGGACGCGCAATCCTTCGAGCTTGATCTCAAGAACAACAATGTATTTTTCCGCAAGCCCCACATCACACAGGGCACCAATTCGGTTACCGCGGACCAGGGCCAGGCCTCGCGCGAGGCGCTCGGTGGAAATTTCGACAACAGCCTTTGGATCTTCCGCGGCAACGTGAAAATCACCATGGAGCAGGGGCAGCTCACCGCCGACGACGCCACGGTGAATTTCGTCAAGAAGCTCCTCGGCAAGGCCGTGGCGAACGGCAAGCCGGCGCAGTTCCAGCAGCTCATTGAGAAAACCGGCAAGGTCGCGCACGGACACGCGGATACCATCGACTACGACGCGAGCAAGGGGATCGTGCGGCTTTCGAAGAACGCCTGGCTGAGCGACGGCCAGAACGAGATTCATGGAGAAATGCTCCGGTACAACGCCGTCGCACAAACCATCGTCGCGGACCCCGCCGAACAGGGCTCGCAAAGGGTGCACATCATCCTGACGCCGCCGCCCTCCAAACCATGAGCGTCCTGCGGGCGCTTAATCTCGCCAAAAGCTATAAATCACGTCAGATCCTCAAGGACATTTCGCTCGAGGTGGAGAGCGGCGAGGTGGTGGGCCTGCTCGGCCCGAACGGCGCCGGCAAGACCACGGCGTTCTACATGATCGTCGGGCTGACCCGCTGCGAGCACGGGGAAATCTACCTCGACAACAAGAACATCGGCCGGCTCCCCATGCACCGTCGGGCGCAATTGGGCGTGGGCTATCTGCCGCAGGAGCCCTCGGTGTTCCGCCGCATGTCGGTCGAAAGCAATATCATGGCTATTTTGGAGACCCGGCCGGGTCTCGACGAGGCCCAACGCGGCACGCGTCTCGGGGAACTCCTGGAAGAGCTTCACATCGGACATGTAAAGGACAGCATGGGCATGAGCCTGTCGGGCGGCGAGCGCCGGCGGGTGGAGATTGCGCGTGCCTTGGCGGCGGATCCCCGGTTCATCCTGCTGGATGAGCCGTTTGCCGGGGTCGATCCGTTGTCGGTTGCCGATATCCAAAGGATAATCAAGCACTTATCTGATAAGGGCATCGGCGTGCTGATTACCGACCATAATGTGCGGGAGACCCTCGGCATCTGCGAGCGTGCATACATCGTGAGCCAGGGAACGGTGCTGACTTCCGGATCTGCGGATCAGATTCTTGCCAACCGAGAGGTCCGTGAGGTGTACTTGGGTCAGGACTTCAAACTGTAGGCACGGTTTAAAGAAAAATGCTGAAGCCAAGTTTGCAGCTCCGAATCGGCCAACAGCTGACCATGACGCCGCAGCTGCAACAGGCCATCCGGCTGCTGCAACTGCCCTCGCTGGACTTGCAGGCCCACGTGCGGGAAACCCTCGAGACCAACGTGATGCTCGAGGCCGAAGACGAGCTTGCCCTCGACGCGTCGCCGGAAGGCGTGCGCGAGCGCGAGGATATCCCCGGCCCGGCCGAGGAGAAGTACGCCGCGGAGGAGAAATACGCGGAGCTCGACGGCAACGCGGCGGCGGCCGAGCCGGCCGAACAGCCGGAGGTGGAGATCGCCGAGGACACCTGGGGCGAGCAGGCGAGCGGCCCCTCGGACAGCCCCTGGTCGGGCGACGACGACCGCAGCGGTGACTTCAGCGACCAGCATGCCCAAACGCTTCAGGAACAGCTGATCGAGCAGCTCGAGCTCGCGAGGTTGAGCCCCGTCGACCTCGCCATCGCGCGGGTGATCACCGATGCCATCACGGACGACGGCTATCTCAAGGACGATCTCGAGGAGATCCGCCAGAGCTTGAAGCCCGAAATCGAGGCGAGCGCCGAAGATGTGGAACGCGTTCTCGCCCAGGTGCAGTCGCTCGAGCCCGCAGGGGTCGGTGCGCGCAGTCTCGGCGAATGCATTGCGTTGCAGCTGCGCCAGCTGCATCCCGACACGCCCGCACGCGACATCGCGATCCGCGTCGCGCTCGAGCATCTGGATCTGGTCGCCAACCAGCAGCTCGTGCTGCTGCGCCGACAGCTTCGCTGCAGCGAGGGCGATCTGGAAATGGCGCTCGCCCTCGTTCGCTCCTGCCATCCCCGCCCGGGAGCGGCCGTCAACCCGGCCCAGGCCGAGTACGTCATTCCGGATGTGTTCGTGCGCCGCACCGATCACGGGTGGGTGGTCGAGATCAACCAGGCGACCGTGCCGCGCGTGCGCGTCAATCAGAGTTACGCGAACTTGATTTCACGCGCCCCCGATCACGCGATGCTGCGCACCCAGCTGCAGGAGGCCCGATGGCTCATGCGCAGCCTCGAGATCCGCAACGAAACGCTGATCAAGGTGGCGCGCTGCATCGTGCAGCGGCAGACCGGCTTCTTCGATCAGGGCGAGGAGGCGATGGTGCCGCTGATTCTCAAGGATGTGGCCGAGGCGGTCGAGATGCACGAGTCGACCATCTCGCGCGTGACCACGGCCAAATACATGCATACCCCGCGCGGCGTGTTCGAGTTTCGCTACTTCTTTTCAAGCCACGTCGAGGCGGCCGACGGCACCGGGATGTCCTCGACCGCCATTCGCGCCAAGATCAGGAAGTTGATTTCCCAGGAGAATCCCGACAACCCCTGGAGCGACAGCAAGCTCGCGGAGATTCTGTCCGGAGAGGGCATCCCGGTGGCGAGGCGCACCGTGGCCAAGTACCGCGAGGGCATGCAGATCGCCCCATCCAACGAACGCAAGCGCGCGGCCGCCCGCGCCTCTTAAGTTTCATCGATAAGACGGTTTTCAGACGTAGGAGGACTCATGCAGCTCGATCTCAGCGGTCATCATGTGGAAGTAACTCCGGCCCTTCGCGGCTATGTCATCAAGAAGTTCGAGCGCATCTCGAGACATTTCGAGCAGCTGATCGATGTCCACTGCGTCCTCACGGTGGAGAAGCTCCGGCACAAGGCGGAGGCGACGCTGATGCTCCGCGGCACCAAGATCTACGCCGACGCAACCGATGGGGACATGTACGCCGCCATCGATGCGCTCACCGACAAGCTCGACCGATGCGTCAAGAAGCACAAGGAAAAGGCCTCGGACCACCATGCCGACGAGGTCATCAAGGCGCGATCCTCGTCCTGACGTGACCTGCCCAGACGCGTGCGACTGATCATCGTCAGCGGGCTCTCGGGCTCGGGCAAGAGCGTGGCTCTGCACCAGCTCGAGGACATCGACTTCTACTGCGTCGACAACATACCGGCGGCGCTTTTGAAGCCCTTCATCTCGCACACCATCCGCGGCACGGACGAAGTCTATCCGCGCACCGCGGTGGGCTTGGACGCCCGCAACCGCCCCAACGAGATCGACACCATTCCGGCGCTGGTCGGGGAGCTGCGCCGCAGCGGCATCGGCTGCGAAGTCCTGTTCCTGCACGCAAGCGACGAGGTGCTGCTGAAGCGCTACGCCGAGACCCGGCGCAAGCACCCGCTGGTCTCGGGCGATGTGAGTCTGCGCGAGGCCATCGCATCCGAACGCAAGCTCCTGGAGCCGATCGTCGCCGCGGCGGACCTCACCATCGACACCTCAGGGATGGGCGTGCATGCGCTGCGCGAGCTGATCCGCGAGCGCATCGACCGCCGCACCGAAGGGCGCCTCGCGCTCATGTTCGAATCCTTCGGCTACAAGCACGGGATTCCGGGCGACGCCGATTTCGTGTTCGAACGTCCGCAGCCTCCCCAATCCCTATTGGCAGCCGGCGCTGCGCCGTCTGAACGGGCGCGACGCGCCGGTGGTCGCCTTCCTGGAAACCCACGACAGCGTACGCGCGATGATCGGCGCGCTCACTGAATTCCTCGCCGCGCGCATAGCGGAGTTCGCTGAAAGGAACCGCAGCTACCTCACCATTGCGATCGGCTGCACCGGCGGCCAGCATCGGTCCGTGTACATCGCCGAGGAGCTGGCGCGGCACTTCCGCAGCATTTATCCGCAGGTGCTCACCCGGCACGACTCGCTGCAGAAAGCATGACATCGCCCTGTGCCAGGAACGTCCGGATCTCCTCGGCCCTTGCGCGCGCATCGCTCAGGCCGAGCGCGATCAGCTCGCGCGTGTAGCCGCGCTCGAACAAGAGGTAGCTCAACAGCGTCCCCGCGGCCGGCTTGGATGAGTTCGCGCCCATCGCCCGGAGCAGCGCCCGGAGGCTTCTCGGCAGCTGCGATCGATGGCGGCGCGCGATATCCGAAAGATCCTTCGAGGGCGTCAACACCAGGCAATCGATGTGCGGGAGCTTGGCGCCCTCGTTGTGCGCCTCGATGCGCTCCAGGTCCGCCTGCAGCTGGTCCATGAACAGCGAATCGAGCATGAAGCCGAACATCTGGCCGAAGGTCGGCTCGGTGCGGATGGCCGGCATGCCGAGGCCTGCGGATGACGGGTCCCCGACCCCGATGACCAGCAGCCGGTTCGCTCCGAGATGAATCGCCGGGCTCAACGGCGAGGTCTGCCGCATCGCGCCGTCGCCGAAATATTGCTGGTGCAGGAAGATGGGGCGGAACAGAAACGGGATCGACAGGCTCGCCATCAAATGGTCCAGGGTGAGCTGGACCCGGGCGCCTTTGCGCGCCGCCCGCGTCCAGGGCTCGATCGGGCCGGAACACGCGTAGAAGGTGACCGAATCGGCGTCCGAATAGCTCGTTGCGCAGATGCCCACCGCCCGCAGGTGCTGCTTGTACATGCCGCGCGGGATGCCTTCGAAATGCAGATTCTTGCGCAACAGCTCCCAGAGCGGCGTGTTGTCGAACAGCGAGCGCGGCGGATGCACCAGCCACCCCCCGGTGGTGAGCGCCAGAATCCATTGCAGACCCGACCGCAGCACGCTGACCGCGTCCGCCTTGATCACGTGGTGCACGCGGAATTCGCGCCATACCTTCTCGATGGTGTAGACGGCGTGGCGGAAGTGAGCGGCGTCGGATGCGAGGGCAATGGCGCTGACCGCGCCCGCGGAGGTGCCGGTGACCACCTGAAAGGGGCTCCGGGCGCCGCGCCCGAGCTGCTCGGCGATGCCCTTGAGCACCCCGACCTGGTACGCCGCGCGCGCGCCGCCCCCGGTCAGCACCAAGCCGAGCGTC
The DNA here is from genome assembly GCA_963748995.1 of uncultured Gammaproteobacteria bacterium. Taxonomy (GTDB): domain Bacteria; phylum Pseudomonadota; class Gammaproteobacteria; order Steroidobacterales; family Steroidobacteraceae; genus Bog-1198. Next base: position 51,442 of record CAVVKU010000018.1, read on the forward strand.
GCTGCGTCGGGTCTCTGCGGCATTGCGTTCATGAAACCGAAAGCCTAGCCGAGAACAGGCCCTTCAGCCGAGTGCATCGATCGCATTATCCAGCCCCGACAGCGTCAAGGGGTACATGCGGTCCTCGAGGAGGTCGCGGATCAGCCCGATGGAGGCCGTGTGGCGCCAATGGGCGGGCGGCTGGGGGTTGATCCACACGAACTTGGGGTAGGCCCTGGTCAGGCGCTCGAGCCATACGCTCCCCGGCTCGGGGTTCCAATGCTCGACGCTGCCGCCCGCGGTGGTGATCTCGTAGGGGCTCATGGTGGCATCGCCCACCAAGATCAGCTTGTAGTCCGACGCATAGGTCCGCATGAGCTCGACGGTGCCGATGTGCTCCCGGAACCTGCGCCGGTTGTCGCGCCACAGCGCCTCATAGGGACAGTTGTGAAAATAGAAGTGCTCCAGGTGCTTGAACTCGGTGCGCGCCGCCGAGAACAGCTCCTCGCACGTTTTGACGTGGTCTTCCATGGACCCGCCCACATCCAGCAACAGCAGGACTTTCACCACGTTGTGCCGCTCCGGCACCATTTTGATGTCGAGCCAGCCGCCCGAGCGCGCGGTCGCATCGATGGTATCCGCGAGCGCGAGCTCCGTGGGGGCGCCGCGCCGCGCAAAGCGCCGCAGCCGGCGCAGAGCCAGCTTCATGTTGCGCGTGCCCAGCTCGACCGTATCGTCGAAATTGGCGAACTCGCGCCGGTCCCACACCTTCACGGCGCGGCGATTGCGCGATCCGTCCTGACCGATGCGCACACCCTCCGGATTGTAGCCGTACGCCCCAAAGGGGGACGTGCCGGCGGTTCCGATCCACTTGCTGCCGCCCTGATGGCGCTCCTGCTGTTCCTCGAGGCGCTTTTTCAGCGTTTCCATCAGCTTGTCCCAGCCGCCCAGCGCCTCGATCTCAGCCTTCTCGGCATCGGTCAGATCCTTCACCAGGAGCTTCTCGAGCCAATCCGCCGGGAGCTCGCGCGACAGCGTCTCGAACACATCCTCGGCGCCCTTGAAATGGGCGGCGAACACGCGGTCGAATCGATCGTAGAAGCGCTCGTCCTTGACCAGGCAGGTGCGCGCCAGATGATAAAAGCGCTCCGCGCTCGACTCTCCCAGGCCCCGCTGGAGAGCCTCGAGCAGGGTCATCAATTCCGTGATCGACACCGGGACGCCGGCGCCCCGCAGCAGCAGAAAGAACCTAACGAGCATTCCGGCGGTTGAGGAACAGCAGCTGCTCGAACAAATGCACGTCCTGCTCGTTCTTCAAGAGCGCCCCATAGAGAGGGGGCAGAAGCTTCTTCGCATCGTCGCCGCGCAGGGTTTCGGGCGGGATGTCCTCGGCGACGAGCAGCTTGATCCAATCGAGAAGCTCGGAGGTGGTCGGTTTTTTCTTCAAGCCGGGTGTCTCGCGCACGCGGAAGAACGCCGCCAGCGACTCGCGCAGGAGCTCGCGCTTCAAGCCGGGGAAATGAACGTCCACGATGCGGGTCATCGTGGCCTCGTCCGGAAAGCGGATGTAATGAAAGAAGCAGCGGCGCAGGAATGCGTCCGGCAGCTCCTTCTCGTTGTTGCTGGTGATGACGATGACCGGCCGATGCCGCGCGTGCACCGTCTCGCGGGTCTCGTAGACGAAAAACTCCATCCGGTCGAGCTCGCGCAACAGATCGTTCGGGAATTCGATGTCCGCCTTGTCGATCTCGTCGATCAGGAGGACCGGACGTACCTCGCTCTCGAACGCCTCCCAGAGGCTCCCCTTGAGGATGTAATTGCGGATGTCCTTGACCTTGGCGTCGCCCAACTGCGAGTCCCGCAGACGCGACACCGCGTCGTACTCGTACAGTCCCTGCTGCGCCTTGGTGGTCGATTTGATGTGCCACTCGAGGAGCGGCATCGAGAGCGAGCGGGCGATCTCGGCCGCGAGCAGCGTCTTGCCGGTGCCGGGCTCGCCCTTGATGAGGAGCGGACGCGACAGCACCATCGCGGCGTTCACCGCGGCCATCAATTCCTCGGTCGCGATGTATCGATCCGTTCCGCGGAATTCCGTCTGCATGGCCGGTGCGTCCGCCGTTTACTTGCGCAAGACCTTGAGGATTTGCATCGAGTTCGTGCCCCCGGCCACGCCGGTGAGTTCGCCCTTGGTGAGGATGATGAGGTCTTTCTCCTTCACCAGGTTCAAATCCAGGAGCTGCTTGAAAATCGAGAAATAGAATGCCTCGCGGTCCTTGTCCGTGACGTCGTACGCCACGGGGTAAACGCCCCGGTACAGAGTCACGCGATTGCGCGTCGCCTCCTGCCGGGTGAACGCATAGATCGGAATGTCCGAGCGCACCCTCGACATCCAGAGCGCCGTTTCTCCGGACTCCGTGAGCGCGACGATGGCCTGCACGTGCATGTGATTGGCGGTATACATCACCGCCGACGCGATCGCCTCGTTGGCGTGGTCGAAATAGCCGGTGGTGCGCTGGCGGATGCGCACGTGCGCTCCCTGGTATTTCTCCGCGCCGACGATGATCTGCGCCATGGCCTCCACCACCTTGGCCGGATGCTTGCCGGCGGCCGTCTCAGCCGACAGCATGACGGCATCGGTGCCCTCCATGACCGCATTGGCGACATCCGAGACTTCGGCGCGGGTCGGAATGGTGGCGGTGATCATCGATTCCATCATCTGCGTCGCCGTGATGACCACGCGGTTCTGGTGGCGGGCTTCCTGCATGATCTGCTTCTGCAGGCCGGCGAGCTCGGCAAAGCCCATCTCGACGCCCAGATCGCCGCGCGCAACCATCACGGCGTCGCTCGCCCGCACGACATCCGCCAGATTCTTGATCGCCTCCGCGCGCTCGATCTTCGCGACCAGCAACGCATCGCTGCCGGCGGCGCGCAACAGCTTGCGGGCCTCGTTCATGTCGGAACCGTCGCGCGGAAAGGACACTGCCAGGTAATCCACCTTGAGCGAGGCGGCGATGCCGATGTCCTCGCGATCCTTGTCGGTGAGGGCGCCGGCCGACAATCCGCCGCCCTGGCGGTTGATGCCTTTATTGTTCCCGAGCTCGCCGCCGACGAGCACGCGGGTATTGATGCGCGGACCCTCGATGGACTGGACCTGGAGACTGATCTGTCCGTCGTTCAGCAGCAGAATATCGCCGACGCTGACATCCGTGGGCAGCTTTTTGTAGGCGATGCCGACCGCATGGTCGTCTCCGGCGTCGACCTCGAGCGAGGCATCGAGGGAGAACGGCGCGCCGTCCGCGAGCATGACCTTGCCGGCTTTGAAGCGCTCCACCCGGATCTTGGGCCCCTGCAGATCGCCGAGCACGCCGACATGGCGGCCCGCCCGCTTGGCGGCCTGGCGCACCAGGTCGAGCCGGCGGGCATGGTCCGCGAGCGCGCCGTGGGAGAAATTGATCCGCACCACGTCGACGCCGGCGCGCACCGTGTCTTCGATGACCCGCGAGTCGTCCGTGGCGGGACCGAGGGTCGCGACGATCTTGGCCCGGCGGAGAATGAAACTCACGCCGCGCGCCTTTCCAGGATGTCGACCGCCGGGAGTTTCTTGCCCTCGACGAACTCCAGAAACGCGCCACCGCCGGTCGATATGTAGGAAATGCCGTCCTCGACGCCGTACTTTTCGATGGCCGCCAAGGTATCGCCGCCGCCGGCGAGGGAGAAGGCCTTGCTGCGCGCGATGGCATTGGCGAGGGCCCGGGTGCCTTCGCCGAATTGATCGAACTCGAACACGCCGACCGGACCGTTCCAAAGGATGGTGCCGGCGCCGGCGATGAGGCCGGCGAGCTGTTCCGCCGAGTCGGGACCGATGTCGAGGATCATTTCATTGTCCTGCACGCTGCCGACGGGCTTCACGTCCGCTTCCGCGACCGCGGAGAACTCCGTGGCCACCACGACGTCGGTGGGCATCGGAATCACGATGCCCCGCTTTTGCGATTGATCGATCAAGCGGCGGCAGATATCCAGCATGTCCGGCTCGTGCAGCGACTTGCCGACGTTGAACCCGAGCGCCGCGAGAAAGGTGTTGGCAATGCCGCCGCCCACGATCAGCTGATCCACCTTCGAGAGCAGCGTCTCGAGCACGGTGAGCTTGGTCGACACCTTGGAGCCGGCCACGATGGCGAGCAGCGGCCGCGCCGGCTTTTCCAGCGCCGTCTCGAGCGCGGTGAGCTCGCTCACCAGCAGCGGGCCGGCGCACGCGATCGGCGCGTATTTCGCCACCCCGTGGGTGCTCGCCTCGGCGCGGTGCGCGGTGCCGAAAGCGTCCATCACGTAGACATCGCAAAGTGCGGCCATTTTCTGGGCAAGCTCGTCGGAATTCTTCTTTTCGCCCTTGTTGAACCGCACGTTCTCGAGCAGCACCACCTCGCCCGGCGCCACCACCACGCCGTCCAGCCAGTCGCGCTTCAAGGGCGCGGGAACGCCGAGCAGCTCCGTGAGGCGGCGGGCGACGGGCTCCAGGGAGAATTCCTCCGCGAACTTGCCCTCCTGCGGGCGGCCCAGATGCGACATCAGCATCACCCGCGCTTTCGCGGCCAATGCCGCCTGGATGGTGGGCAGCGCCGCGCGGATCCGCGCATCGCTCGCCACCTCGCCGTCCTTGATGGGCACGTTCAGATCCTCCCGGATCAGAACCCGCTTGCCGGCAAGATCCAGGCTCGTCATTTTTATGATCTTCATGCGTGGATCCTCGTTAGCTTGGGGGGAGCTCAGGCGGCCTTCGACCAGGCGGTGAGCGTATCGAGCATGCGGTTCGAGAAGCCCCACTCGTTGTCGTACCAGGAGCACACCTTGACCAGCGTGCCCTCGATCACCTTGGTCAGCGTCGCATCGTACGTGGATGAAGCCGGGTCGTGGTTGAAATCGACCGATACCAGCGGCTGATCGTTGTAAGCCAGGATGCCCTTGAGCGGGCCGCTGGACGCCGCCTTCACCACGGAATGGATCTCGTCCACCGTCGTCTTGCGCGCCGCAACGAAGCTCAAGTCGACCAGCGACACGTTGATCGTCGGTACGCGGATCGCGAACCCGTCGATTTTTCCCTTGAGCTCCGGCAGAACCAGGCCCACCGCCGCGGCGGCGCCGGTCTTGGTCGGAATCATGGACATCGTCGCGGAGCGTGCGCGTCTGAGGTCGGAGTGATAGACATCCGTCAGCACCTGATCGTTGGTATATGAGTGGATGGTATTCATGACGCCGGATGTGACGCCGATGCCTTCATGCAGCACCTTGACCAGCGGCGCCAGGCAGTTGGTGGTGCAGGAGGCGTTCGAAACCACCGAATCGGTGGATTTCAGGCGCTGATGATTGACGCCGTACACAATGGTGGCGTCCACATCCTCGCCGCCGGGAGCCGAAATCAACACCTTCTTCGCGCCCGCGGTCAGATGTGCGGATGCCTTGGCTTTGGTGGTGAAAAGACCCGTGCATTCGAGCACGAAATCGGCGTTGAGCTCTCCCCAGGGGAGTTTCGCCGGATCGCGCTGCGCGATCACGCGGATACGGTCGCCGTTCACCACCATGGCGTCGCCGTCGACGTGCACGTCGCCCTTGAAACGTCCATGCACCGTGTCGAATCGGGTCAAGTGGGCATTGGTGTTGGCGTCGCCCAGGTCGTTGATGCCCACGATCTGGATCTCGCCCGCGTGTTTTCCTTCGTACAGGGCCCGTAGAATGTTTCGGCCGATGCGTCCGTACCCGTTGATGCCCACCTTGATCGCCATTGAATCGCTCCCCTCGTTTCTGAATCGCGTTCCTAGCCCGCCATCACCTTGTCGATGGCCTGAAGCACGTGCTCGGGCGTGAACCCATACTGCTTGAACAAATCCTTCGCCGGCGCGGAGGCGCCGAAATGGTCGATGCCGACGACCTGACCGGTGAGCCCCACGTAGCGCCACCACGGCTCGCGCGCTGCCGCCTCCACCGCCACCCGCCGGGAAACCGACGGCGGCAGCACGCTGTCCCGGTACGCGGCGTCCTGGCGGTCGAAGGTCGTCGTGCTCGGCATCGAGACGAGGCGTACTTTACGCCCTTTCGCCTGGGCGCTTTTCACCGCCTCCGAGGCGATTCCGACTTCGGAGCCCGTGGCGATGACGATGGCCTCGGGCGGACCCTCGGAATCGATCAGCACGTAGCCGCCGCGCTTGATCGCCTCGACCTGATCGGGCCGACGGGGCTGGTGCGTGACCGCCTGGCGCGTGAAGATCAGGCAGGTCGGGCCATCGCGATTGTCGATCGCGATGCCCCAAGACGCCGCGGTCTCGACGGCATCGCAAGGGCGCCACACGTCCATGTGAGGAATCGCGCGCAGGCCCGCGAGCTGCTCGATGGGCTGGTGGGTCGGACCGTCCTCGCCCAGGCCGATGGAATCGTGCGTGTACACGAATAGCACGCGCAGCTTCATGAGCGCGGCCATGCGCAGCGCATTACGCGCGTAGTCCGAGAACGTCAGGAACGTGCCGCCGTAGGGAATGAACCCGCCGTGGCCGCTGATGCCGTTCAGGATCGCCGACATGCCGAATTCACGCACACCGAAGTGTGCGTAATTGCCGGCGGGCGCGTCCGGCGACAGGGAGACCGAGTCCTTGCGCAGGGTGCCGTTCGAGGGCGTGAGATCCGCCGAGCCGCCGAACAGCTCCGGGAGGGACGGCCCCAGGACATTCAGGGAGGCGTTGGAGGATTGCCGGGTCGCGAGCGACTTGCCTTCACTTTGCGCGTGGCTGACGTTGGCGCTCAGGATCTCGCCGAAACCCTTGGGCAAATCGCCCGCCATGCGCCGCTCGAGTTCGGCGGCTAGTGCCGGGAATTCGGCCTTGTAGGCCTGGAATCGGGTGCGCCACTGCTGCTCAGCCTTGGCGCCCTTGTCGCGCATGTCCCAGGCCGCGCGGATCTCGGCGGGAATCTCGAACGGCGGCGCAGTCCAGCCGAGCCGCAGCCGGGTTGCGGCGATCTCCTCATTGCCCATGGCCTCGCCGTGCATGGCAGCCGTGCCCTGCTTGTTCGGCGCGCCCCAGCCGATCGTGGTTTTGGCGCAAATCAGCGACGGTTTGTCGCTCACGGCGCGGGCGGCCGCCAGGGCCTTGGCGACGGCCTCGCCATCCTGGCCGTCCACGTGCGGGATGACGTGCCAGCCGTAGGCTTCGAATCTCAGGGCCGTGTCGTCCGTGAACCACCCCTGAACCTTGCCGTCGATCGAGATGCCGTTGTCGTCATAGATCGCGATCAGCTTGCCGAGCTTCTGCATGCCCGCGAAGGAGGCCGCTTCGTGCGACACGCCCTCCATCACGCATCCGTCGCCCATGAACACATAGGTATGGTGATCGACGACGGTATGACCCGGGCGATTGAACGTGGCGGCGAGCGATCTCTCGGCGAGCGCCATGCCCACCGCGTTCGCGAATCCCTGCCCGAGGGGGCCGGTCGTGGTCTCGATCCCGAGGTGCAGCTCGCGCTCCGGGTGCCCGGCCGTCTTGGATCCCCATTGCCTGAAATTCTTGATCTCATCCATCGACAGCGGGTATCCGGTGAGGTGAAGCACCGAATAGAGCAGCATGGAGGCATGCCCGTTGGAGAGCACGAAACGGTCGCGGTCCAGCCAGAGCGGGTTGGCCGGATTGAACTTAAGCACCTCGCGCCACAACACCTCCGCGATGTCGGCCATGCCCAAGGGGGCGCCCGGATGGCCCGAATTGGCCTTTTGGACGGCATCCATCGACAGGGCGCGGATGGCGTTGGCGAGCTCGCGGCGCGTGGGCATGGAGGACTTCTTTTCCTTAAGCGGGGCGGTATTGTCCCCGATGCGCCCCCCTCCATCAATATCGGGATCTACGTCTCCATTTGCGTGGAACCGCATTCACACAACTGCAGTCTGGGTTATGTAGTGGGCGGAAATCTGCGGTCATGACCCAGTTCACCGTCGCTCCAGGGACCCTTTGCTAGGATTTCCGTGCATGAAAATTCTACAAATAACCGATCCGCACCTGTACGGCAGCGCCGCCGGCGCGCTGCGCGGCGTGGTGACGGATGCGAGCCTGCACCAGGTGCTCGACCAGGCCTATGCGAGCGTGCCCGACCACGCGGCGCTGCTGGTGACCGGCGACCTCGTGCAGGACGACCCTTCCGGTTATTTGCGTTTCCGCAGCATCTTCGGCAGCTCGCAAAAGCCGGTGCTCTGCATTCCCGGAAATCACGACGAGCCCGTCATCATGCGCCAATCGCTCGCGGGCGCTCCGTTCCAGGTGTGCGGCACCTACTCGGCCCACGGGTGGCAGCTTGTGATGCTCGACAGCTGCGATCCCGGCCACGTCGGCGGACGCCTGACTGCGCAGGAATTGGAACGCCTCGATCGGGCGCTGGCGGCCTCGCCCGAGCATGCCATGGTGTGCTTGCACCACCATCCGGTCGAGATGGGCAGCCGCTGGATAGACACGATCGGTCTCGCGAACCGCGATGAGTTCTGGCGGGTCATCGACGCTCATCCGAATGTCCGGGCGGTGGTGTGGGGTCATGTGCACCAGGAGTACGAGGGCAACCGCGGCCCGGTCCGGCTGTTCGCCACCCCTTCGACCGGCGCGCAATTCCTGCCGATGAGCGACCGCTACGCGGTGGACACTCGGCCGCCCGCCTATCGCCCGTTCGAGCTGCACGCCGACGGCCGCATCGACAGCGAGATCCGCTGGGCCGAATCGCTTCAGGTGCGCTCGGCCGCCTCGGCCGCCCGCTGACCCCCCCCATCGTGAAATTCAAGTCGCTTCTCGGCTGGGCGCTCCTCTGCTGGAGCCTCGGCGCAGCGTCGACCGCGAGTGCCGATTCGACCCTGCATTGCCTGTGGGAAATTCACGGCAAGCACAATACCGTGTATCTGCTCGGCTCCATCCATACGCTTCGCGCCACCGATTACCCGCTCGCGCCCGCGGTGCTCGACGCGTACCGCAGCGCCAAATCGCTGATCATGGAAATCGATCCGAGCGAGCTCGAGTCGGCGGACCTGCAATCCGAGATGCTGGCGAGCGCAACGCTGACGGACGGGAAGAACCTGCACGACATCATGGGAACGGCACGCTATGCGCATGCCGAGGGGCTCGCCCACGACGTGGGACTCGAGCTGTCGACCTTCGATCAATTCGCCCCCTGGTTCGTCGCGGAGGCCATTTCACAGATGCAGCTCATGCAGCTCGGCTTCGACCCTGCCAGCGGCGTCGAGATGTACTTCTCGGGGCGTGCGCGCACCGACGGCAAGAGCATCGCAGGCCTCGAGACGGGGCACGATCAACTCGCGCTGTTCGAGGGCATGCCCATGGAAACCCAGGCGAACTATCTGATATCGAGCCTGGAGCAGGCGCACGATCTGACCAAGGAAGTGAACGAGATGGTGCGCGCGTGGCAGAGCGGCGACATGGGCTGGTTCGAGACGGAGCTCAAGTCGGACTTGGGGCGCGACCCCGCCGTCTATCAATCGCTGCTGGTGTCGCGCAACCGCAAGTGGATCGCGCGGATCGAGAGGCTGCTCGACGATGACGAGAATCACCTCGTCATCGTCGGCACCGCTCATCTGGTCGGCCGCGACAGCGTCATCGATCTTCTCAAGAAGGACGGCATCGCGGCAGTTCAGCGCTGACCTGCGTCGGCGCCGAACCCGCCCGTTACTCGGCGGTCGGCGCCGTCGCCTGCGGATGCGCCGCCTTCCAAGCGGCCACCCGTTCCTCCCGCGCCTGCTGAGCGGCCGCCACGATCCCGGGGATCGCTGCCTGCTGCTGCTTGGTGAGCACGTTGCTGTAGATCGCCGTCCAGGTCTCGCTCTTCAGCTTGATGCGGGTCGCCGCATTGCTCTTCGCGGTCTCGATCAATGCCGGGTAGCCGGGGTCGGTTGGCGGCGTGATCGCGAGCGCGGTGCGATTCGCCTTCGAGCTCGCGTGCAGCGACTCGAACTGGCTCTTCTCGCCCGCGATGATGCTCTTGACCTGCGACTTCTGCTCAGCGGTCAAATTGAGCTTGTGCAACACGAAGAAAAAACCGCCGCCACGATGTCCGTGATGGTGCCATTCGTGTGCGCCCGCGGCTGCGCCCGCGGTGTTCGTCGCAGGGGCGGTGGGGGTCGTCTGAGCGTAGGCGGCGATGCCCGCGAGCGAGGTCGCCAGACATAAAACGGGAATTGCCTTTCGTAGCGTAACCATGATTCGAATCTCTCCTGGGAGTGCAGTGGTGAACAGTGTACGGTTAAACGCCCCCCTCCCCAGCGGCGTTGACGCAATGTTGCGTAGTCAACATGCAAAGAATTGTCAATTGGTTTACGAAGGCCAATGATGGCGAGGAAACTAGTCTGATCAGGCGTTGAAACAAGGCATTACAGGATATGACAATCATTTCGAACAAGCCGCCCGCGGAGCCCGCCGCGCCGCGCGACGCACGCGTGCTGTTGGTGGATGACGACCGCGAGCTCTGCCAGATGCTCACCGAATATCTGCAGGCCGAGCACTTCGAGGTGAAGAGCGTTCACGACGGCGCTGACGCCCTCGCCGAGCTCAAGCTGAACGACTTCGAGATCTTGATCCTGGACGTGATGCTGCCGAGCGTCGGCGGCTTCGACGTGCTGCGCGAGCTCGGCGCTTCATACGACACGCCCATCCTGATGCTGACGGCGCGCGGCGATGACGTCGACCGCATCGTCGGACTGGAGCTCGGCGCCGACGACTATCTCAGCAAGCCCTTCAATCCGCGGGAATTGGTTGCCCGCATCCGCGCCATCCTGCGCCGCGCGACCAACCGCACCTCGCGCGGCGCATCCTCGGAGGAGATCGCCGTGGGACCGATCACGCTCAACGCGGGCATGCGCCAAGTGCGCGTCGCCGATCTGACGATCACGCTCACCGGCGCGGAATTCCGGGTGCTCGAGCTCCTGATGCGCTCCGCGGGCCAGGTGATATCGCGCGAGGCGCTGACGGAACAGGCGCTCGGCCGCAAGCTCGTCCCCTACGATCGCAGCATCGACACCCACATCAGCAACCTGCGCCGCAAATTGAACCTCGAGTCCGGCAAGAACCCGGAAATCAAGAACGTGCGCGGCTCGGGATACACCCTCACGATGGCGCCGCCGTAGCCGCACATGCACAGCCTTTTTGTCCGGATTTTCGTGCTGTTCTGGATTGCGATGGCGCTCATCGTCGGCGGCAGCATCGCGGTCACCTTCACCGTGGCGGCCCGCGAGTACGAGTCGCGCGAGCTGCAGCGCCGGCCGGCGGCCCTCGCCATTCAGGCCTCCGAGGTTCTCGGCAAGGGCGGCGTCGCCGCGCTCAAGAAATGGCTGTCGGACAACGAGCATCCGGCCGCCGATCGCGATCTCTACATCATCGAACCCGACGGCCGCGACATTCTCGGACGGCGCCTGTCCGAAAGCGCCTCCCGGCGCCTCGATTATTTCCTCCGCGAATCGATGAGCGAGCCCGGGTCGCGCAATTTCCGCCCGCAACGTGCCGCGCCGCAGATCGTGGGCGCGGATGGATCGACCTATACCGTGCTCCTGGTGCCGCGCCGGCCGAGCCTCTTCGGCGCCCTGAGCCTTCCGGGGATATCGCTGATGATCCTGTGCATCGCGCTGGTGGTCAGCGCCTTCGCGAGCTGGTGGCTGGCGCGGCACCTGAGCGCTCCCATACGCCGCATTCAGGAGGGAGCCCGGGCGCTCGCCAGCGAGAATCTCGACGCGCGTGGCGGCAAGGGCCTGCGTGTCAGCGCGGGATTCGAGGATCGCAAGGATGAATTGGCGGTGCTCGCCCGCGATTTCGACGCCATGGCGGACGGCCTGATAGCCAATCGCGCCGCGGTCACGCGCCTGCTGCGCGACATCTCGCACGAGCTGCGCTCGCCGCTCGCGCGGATGCGCCTGGCAGTGGGCTTGGCGCGGCAGCCGAGCGGCGACCCCGAACGTCAGCTGGATCGCCTGGAGCGTGAAATCGAGCGCCTGGACGATTTGATCGGCCAGGTGTTGAGCCTCGCGCGGCTGAACGGTACGGATGCACCGATCGAGCGCGAGCCGTTCGACATGGACGAATTGATCCAGGAAGTCGTTCACGACGCCAACTTCGAGGGCGCGGTGAAGGGCTGCAAGGTGTCGATCACGGGCGCCGCGGGACCCTGGGTGAACGGCAACCGGGAGCTTCTGAGGAGCGCCATCGAGAACGTGCTGCGCAACGCCGTGCGCTATAGTCCTCCTGGCGCCGCCGTGGAGGTGGCTGTGGAGGGCGGCAGCGGCGGACTCGCGGTCACGATTCGCGACCGCGGCCCGGGCGTGCCGCCAGGCGACCTGGAGCGCATATTCGAGCCGTTCTTCCGCGTGGCGGAATCGCGCGACCGCGACTCCGGCGGCGAGGGCGTCGGTCTCGCCATCACCTCGCAGGTGATGCGCGCGCATGGGGGGTCGGCAAAGGCTGCGAATCGCGGCGATGGCGGACTGGAAGTGCGGCTCGGGCTTCCGCCGGCCGCGATGCCGGCTTGAGCGGCGGGACAAAGTCAGGAGAAACGTGGTGAGCCTGTATCAAGAGGCCTGCAAGTACATTCCCGGAGGCGTCAACTCGCCGGTCCGGGCCTTTCGCGGCGTCGGCGGCGAGCCGATCTTCTTCAAGCAGGCGGCGGGCGCTCACGTCGTCGCCGCCGACGGCCGGCGGTTCATCGACTATGTCGGATCGTGGGGCCCGATGATCCTCGGCCATGCGCATCCCCACGTGATCGCGGAGGTGCGCCGCGTCGCGGCCGACGGCCTGAGCTTCGGCGCACCCACCGAGCTCGAGACGGTGCTGGCGCGCAGGGTCACGGAGCTCATGCCCTCCGTCGAGCTGGTGCGCTTCGTCAGCTCCGGCACGGAGGCGACCATGAGCGCCATCCGGCTCGCCCGCGGATTCACCGGACGCGAGACCATCGTGAAGTTCGAGGGGTGCTACCACGGCCATTCGGATTCGCTGCTGATCAAGGCGGGCTCGGGCGCGTTGACCTTTGGTGTTCCCACCTCGCCGGGGGTGCCGCGCGCATTGGCCGCGCACACCGTGACCCTGAACTACAACGACTCCGACCAGGTACGGGATGCGTTCCGGCAGATCGGCGGGGAAATCGCCTGCGTGATCGTGGAGCCGGTCGCCGGCAACATGAATTGCATTCCGCCCGCCCCCGGTTTCCTCGAAACCTTGAGAGAGGTGTGCGATGAGTCCGGCGCGCTCTTGATCTTCGACGAGGTCATGACGGGATTTCGAGTCGCTCTCGGCGGCGCGCAGCAGCTCTATGGCGTGCGGCCCGACCTCACCACCCTCGGCAAGATCATCGGCGGCGGCATGCCGGTGGGTGCCTTCGGCGGCCGGCGCGACATCATGGAACAGCTCTCGCCGCTCGGTCCCGTCTATCAAGCGGGCACCTTGTCCGGTAACCCCGTGGCCATGGCGGCGGGCATCGCGACACTCGAGCTCGTCTCGGCCCCGGGTTTCCATGCCCACCTGAACGCGACCACGGACATCCTCGTCCAGCGGCTGAGCGATGCGGCCTTGAGCTCGGGTATACCGCTCGCGGCCAACCATGTGTGCGGAATGTTCGGGCTGTTTTTCACGGAAGAACGCAAGGTCGACAGCTTCGCCAAGGTGATGGCCTGCGACAGCGAGCGATTCAAGCGCTTTTTCCATCGGATGCTGGAAGAGTGTGTGTACTTCGCGCCGTCCGCCTATGAGGCGGGCTTCGTCTCGGCGGCCCATTCGAGCGCCGACATCGACGCAACCATCGCGGCCGCCGCACGAACCTTCGACAGCCTGACCTCCGCGTAGCCCGCGACCGGCCATCGCGATGCGGGCATTCGCATGGTTCTTCGGTGTGCTCGTCGCGGCGGGCCTCGCCACCGCGCTCATCGCCTACCCTGTCTACGAGCTCACCTCGCAGGTCGCGTCGTGGCCGTTTCACCGGGTCGCGAGCCGTGTCGCCATGCTCGCAGCGGCCGGCGGCCTGATCTGGCTCTGCCGGCATCTCGGCGTCGGCTCGAAGCGGGCTCTCGGTTACGGCCTGCCCTGGCGCCGGTTCGTGACGGTTGCGTTGATCTCCGGCATCGTCGGCATGGCGACCGCGGCGGCCGGCGCAGCGCTGCTCTTGGCGATGCACTGGCGCATCGGCGCGGGCACGCACTCCGTCCTCAAGCTGCTCCTCGTCGGCTTGAGTTCCGGCATCGCCGTCGCGCTGATCGAGGAGACGGTGATGCGCGGCGCGATGCACTCGGCGATCGAGCGGGAGTCCGGCCAATGGGTGGCGGTTTTGCTTACCGCGCCGCTGTTCGCGGTCCTGCATTTCTTCGCCAAGGCGCGCATTCCGGTCGACGAGTTGCATTGGGCGAGCGGCTTCGATCTTCTGGCCCGATCCTTTGCGCCGCTCTCCACGCCGTCGCTGGTGTTCGATTCCTTCGCGGCGTGGCTCGCGGTGAGCCTCGTGTTGAGCCTCACCCGCGTGTTGACCGGCAATATCGGCACCGCCATCGGCCTGCACGCAGGCTGGGTCGTCGTGCTGCGCATGCTGCAGGAGGCCACCGCACCGGGGCCTGACGCGCACGCGTCGGCCTGGGTGGGCAAATTCGACGGGCTGCTGGGCTACTGGGTGCTTCCTTGGAGTGCCGCGATCGGGGTGGCGTTGTGGCTCACGCGCCGCGCCTGGGTACCCTACGCGTCCGGCGAAGACGTCGAGGGCGCGATCTCCGCCAGCCGGTCCAGGCGCTCCACGGGATCATCCATCTCCAGGTAGTGCTGCTTGTCGGCGAGCGGTATCGGCAATATCTCCGCGAGCCGGTGGCCCACCCACGCCGCATCGTCGAGCCGCATGGCGAAGCCCACATACACCTCGCCGAGCTGCGGCAGCACCGTACCGAGCAGCTTCGACAGGCGCTCGTGCCGTGCCGGCACGGGGACGCTGGGCTCCACGCTCAGCCACTCGACTTCACCGAGATGCAGCCCGTCCGCCTGGCGGCTGCGCGCGAGGATTCGAAATCGCTGCCGCCCGACGCAGGAGAGCCCCAGGAGGCCATCCGCCAATTGGTGAAAATCCACGATCTCGGCTCGCGTACCTACATCGTAAAAGTCGGTTTCCGCGAGCCCCGCCTCGTGTCCCTCGCGGATCGCCACCACGCCAAATCCCTGCCCCTCGCGCATGCAACGGCGGACCATGTCGTAATAGCGCGTCTCGAATATGCGCAGCGGCAGGGGTCCGTCCGGAAACAGCACGAGATTGAGCGGGAAAAGGGCGAGCGGCGCCATGTCGGTCCGCGCTTACGTCGCGGCCTGGGTGGGCAGGTCGCGCCGCGCCCGCAAGGCCGTGAGCAGCTTCTCGTGCAGTCCGCCGAAGCCGCCATTGCTCATTACCAGGATCTGATCGCCCGCCCGCGCTGCCGCCGCGAGGCCAAGGGCCAAGTCCTCGACGCTGCCGGCGAAATGCGCCCGTGCGCCGAGCGGGGCGAGCGCCGCCCGCAAATCCCACCCGAGCTCGGGTGCGCTCAGCAACCAGGCGGCGTCCGCGACGGCCAGCGCAGGGGCGAGCTGATCGCGATGCACCCCGAGCTTCATGGTGTTGGAGCGGGGTTCGAGCACCGCGATGATCCGCGCCCGGGGTTCGCGGGCGCGAAGCCCCGCGAGCGTCGTCTGGATCGCGGTGGGGTGGTGCGCGAAATCGTCGTACACCGTCACTCCGCCGACCACCCCCCGCACCTCCATGCGTCGCTTGACGCCCCGGAAGTGTCCCAGCGCCTCGGCCGCCCTCTCGGGCTCCACACCGAGCTGATGCGCGGCCGCGATCGCGGCGAGCGCGTTCATGACGTTGTGCTCTCCGAGCATCGCCCAGCGCACGCGCCCCGCTTCGCGGCGCTCCTGGAGCACGCTGAACTCGCCCCAGGAGGAGCCCGGCGCCGGCGCGGCGCTCCAACCCGCATCCGGCGATTTCAGGCTGAACGTCTCCCGCGGGGTCCAGCAGCCCTCGCCGATGACGGTGGCGATCTCGGCGTCGTCGCCGTTCTGGACGATCCTGCCGGCCGCCGGCACCGTGCGCAGCAATTGGTTGAACTGCCGCCGTATCGAGGCCACGTCGGGGTAGATGTCCGCGTGGTCGTATTCCAGATTGTTGAGGATCACCGTGCGCGGCCGGTAGTGGACGAACTTCGCGCGTTTGTCGAAAAACGCCGTATCGTACTCGTCGGCCTCGATGACGAAGCAGGAGCCCGCCCCCAGCCGCGCCGTCGTGTCGAAATTGCCCGGCACGCCGCCGATCAGAAACCCGGGCTCGAGTCCCGCGTGCTCGAGAATCCAGGCGAGCATGCTCGAGGTCGTGGTCTTGCCGTGGGTGCCGGCCACGGCCAGCACGTGCTTGCCATGCAGAACCCGTTCGGCCAGCCATTGCGGTCCCGACGTGTACGGGACGCCGCGATCGAGCATCGCCTCGACCACGGGACTGCCGCGGCTCAACGCGTTTCCGACCACCACGATATCGGGCCGATCATCCAGCTGCTCCGCACCGTAGCCTTGCGTCAGCTCGATCCCGAGGGCCTCGAGCTGGTCGCTCATGGGCGGATAGACGTTGCGATCCGATCCCGTGACGCGAAATCCGGCGGCCTTGGCAATGGCGGCCACGCCTCCCATGAAGGTCCCGGCGATCCCCAGGATGTGCACGTGCTGAGTCACGAGGCGGGGACCAAGGTCTGTTCCAGGAACATCGACAGCAACAAATACCCGACGCTGATGATGCCGCCGAGCACCAGGCGCGCGTCGAGGGCCGCGCGCCAAATGTTCGCGCAGGCGAGCAGGTACCAGATGAGGCCGACGAGCAGCAATATCCCGACGGGCAGCGCGGCGGGTGTGTCGGCGCCGATGAGATAGAGGAGCGACCCCAGGGGGTAGAGCACCAGCTCGGCCAGGACGGCGACGCCGAGAAGTGCCGTGCCGGTCTGCAGGAATCGTTGGCGCCGCCGGGCGACGGCGAGCACCATCCAGGCGAACGCCAGCGGCAGCGCCACGCTCAAGGCAAGCCGGATCGGAATGAGGCCGCCCTGACTCGGGGGAACCAGGGCGCTGATCACTTCGACGATCGCGGCGACCGCGGCGACCAGGCACAGCAGAAAAAGCGACGCAGGCAATTGGGCGGGCGATGCCCGCCACAAGGCGATATCCCAGAATGCCTTCGCAAGTCGCAGCATCGTACGATTCGATCGTGATAGATTCGTAAATTGTACACGTGGATCACGGTATGGCCGACGCGATTTGGATCGATCGAGGGGAAGCGCTGGGGCCGCTCGCGAGCACCCTCGAAGCTCAGGTGTCGATCGGCCTCGACACCGAATTTCTGCGCGAGCGCACGTTCTTCCCGAAGCTGTGCCTGGTGCAATTGGCGGCCGCCGGCGAAGTCTGGTGCGTCGACACGCTGCGCGTCGGTAGCCTCGAGCCGTTGGTGCGGGCGCTCACCGCGCCGGGTTCGCGCAAGGTCATTCATGCCGCGCGCCAGGATCTCGAGGCGTTCTATCTCAACGTCAAGCGCGTGATCTCCCCGGTTTTCGATACGCAGATCGCGGCCGGCTGCGTCGGATTGAAGCCGCAGCTCGGCTACGCCGATCTGGTCAAGACCTTGTTGGACGTGCCCCTCGCCAAGGGCCAGACGCGCACCGACTGGTCGAAGCGCCCGCTCACCGACGCGCAGCTCGAATACGCGGCGGATGACGTGAAGTACTTGAACGAGGTCGCCTCCCGGCTGACCGATCGCTTGCGCGCGTTGGGGCGCGAGCACTGGGTGACCGAGGATTGCCTGTCGCTCGAGGATCCGCGGTTGTACGAGCTCGACCCCGCGCAGGCCTGGAAGCGGCTGCGCAATTTGAATCTGTTGCCGCCGGCCGCGCGCGCGCGCGGCCGCAGCATCGCGATCTGGCGCGAGACCATGGCGCGCGAGCGCGACCTCCCGCGCGGCTGGATACTGTCCGATGCGGCCATATTCAGCGTTGCGGAGGCCGGCCCCAACACGCGGCCCGCGCTCGATGCCGCACTTTCCCTGCCGCGGCCGCTGAACGATGCGCTGGCGGAAAGCCTCCTCGCGGCGCTGCGCGAGGGACCGGGCGCCGCCGCCGACGACTCCGAGCCGGTGCGCGATGCGCGACCCACGCCGGAGCAGAAAGCCGTCATCGATCGACTGGCGCGGGTGGTCGATGCGCGCGCGCAGGAACTCGAGGTCAGCGCTGAGATTCTGGCGCCTCGCGGAGAGCTCAAGGCGTTGGCGATGGGCTCGCGCAAGACCCAGGCGTTGTCGGGATGGCGGCGCACGGAGATCGGCGACCGGTTGCTGGCCGCCCTCGATTAAATCGGCGGCTGGGGCGGCGGCGACTCTCCGACCGCGGTCTGGATGCTCTTGAACACGGTCTGCACCTCCGCATCCGCGTCGACGATGCGCAACAGGCGGTGCTGCTCGTAGTGCTTGATGAGCGGCTTGGTCTGCGCCTCGAACACCTCCAGCCGCTTGCCGATCACCTCCTCCCTGTCGTCCGGGCGCTGGACCAGTCGCGGCGCCCCGCCGCATTTATCGCAGTGCGGGGGCACGCCGCCCGGCGAGGTGTAGATATTGAACACCCGGCCGCAGCCCTCGCAGATGCGCCTTCCGGTGAGCCGCTTGAACAGAATCCCCAGATCGAGATTCAAGAGGATCACTGCTTGCAGCGGGTGGCCGAGTTCCTCGAGCAGCGTCTCGAGCGCCTCGGCCTGGACGATATTGCGCGGGAAACCGTCGAGAATGAACCCTTTCTGCGCGTCCGGCTGCGCCAGCCGCTCGCGGATCATGCCGAGCACCGTGTCGTCGTCGACCAGCTTGCCCGCGTCCATGGCGGCTTTCGCCTTGCGCCCGAGCTCCGTCGCCTTGCTCACGGCCTCGCGCAGCAAATCGCCGGTGGAGATTTGCGGGACCCCATACGCCTGCACCAGCAGCTGAGACTGAGTGCCCTTGCCGGATCCAGGCGCTCCCAAAAGCACTATTCGCATGATTCTTTATAGTCCCTGAAAGCGCGCTAACGTACCTTCGCACGCTCCCACCGTCAAACGAGTGCCTCGCCCGCGCCGATCGGCTATCCTGCGCGGCTTGTATTTCGCAGTGTGACCTATGAAAAAGAACGCCTTCTACGCCCAGTCCGGCGGCGTCTCCGCCGTCATCAACGCCTCCGCCTGCGGGGTGATCGAAACCGCGCGCAAGCACCGGGACAAGATCGGCAAGCTCTATGCCGGGCGGCATGGCATCGTCGGAGCCCTCACCGAAGACATGATCGACACCGGCAAGGAGAGCGCCGCGGCGGTGCGCGGGTTGCGCCACACGCCGGGAGGCGCATTCGGCTCGGCGCGCTACAAGCTCTCGGGGATCGACAAGAGTCGCACCCAGTACGAGCGCCTGATCGAGGTTTTCAAGGCTCACGACATCGGCTATTTCTTCTACAACGGCGGCAACGATTCCATGGACACCGCCCACAAGGTGTCTGAAATCGGCGTTCAAATGGGATATCCCATCGCCTGTATCGGTGTCCCCAAGACGGTCGACAACGATCTGGCGATCACCGATTGCTGTCCCGGATTCGGCTCGGCGGCCAAATACATCGCGGTGTCGACCCGCGAGGCGGCGCTGGATGTGCTGTCGATGGCGCGCACCTCGACCAAGGTGTTCGTGCTCGAAGTCATGGGCCGCCATGCGGGATGGATTGCGGCGGCGGGAGGCTTGGCGGGCGAGCGCCCCGGCGATGCTCCGCACATTATTCTGTTTCCCGAGATCGCCTTCGATCGCACCCAGTTCCTTGCCAAGGTGAAATCCTGCGTCGAGCGGTTCGGCTACTGCGTCGTCGTGGTATCGGAGGGGGTGCGCACCGCCGACGGCAAATTCCTCGCGGAAGCGGGCACCAAGGACGCTTTCGGCCATGCCCAGCTCGGAGGCGTGGGCCCGGTGGTGGCTCAGATGACGCAGGAAGCTTTTGGCTACAAATTTCATTGGGCCGTCGCCGACTACCTACAACGCTCGGCCCGTCATATCGCCTCCAAGGTGGACGTGGAGCAGGCCTATGCCGTCGGCAAGGCCGCGGTGGAGCTCGCGTTGCAGGGCAAAAACGCCGTGATGCCCACCATCGTGCGCAAGTCATCCGAGCCCTATCGCTGGGGCATCGGGCAGGCGCCGCTCGCGATGATCGCCAACCGGGAGAAAAAGCTTCCGCGCAGTTACATCACCGAAGACGGATTCGGCATTACCGCCGCCTGCCGCCGTTATCTCCTGCCCCTCATCGGCGGCGAAGACTATCCGCCCTATCGGCAGGGTTTGCCCGCTTATGTCACGCTCAAGGGCGTGCCCGTCGCGAAGCGCCTAAGCACCCCCTTTGTGGTATAGTGCCGGGCCGCCGACTCAAATAAAGTCATATTTTTCAATAACATAACCGTGGGACGCGAAATGACCCTCGATAACGCCCTGTATCTTGCCATCGCTGCCGGAATCCTCGCGATCGTCTATGGCGCCTTCTCCGTACGTTGGATCCTGGCGCAACCCGCCGGCAATCCCCTGATGCAGGAGATCGCGGCCGCGATTCAGGCCGGCGCGCGCGCTTACCTCAATCGGCAATACCGCACCATCGCCATCGTCGGCGTCATCTTGTTCATCGCCTTGGGCGTGGGACTCGGCTGGCCGAGCGCAGGCGGTTTCGCGGTGGGAGCGATCTTCTCCGGTTTGGCCGGCTACATCGGAATGTCCATTTCGGTCCGCGCCAACGTGCGCACCGCGCAGGCCGCCACCCTCGGGATCAACGCCGCGCTGAAAGTGGCGTTCCGCGGCGGCGCCGTCACCGGCATGCTGGTGGTGGGCCTCGGCATTCTCGGTGTGGCGGTGTATTACCTCATCATGCTGCGCCTGTTGGGCGACTCGGAAGCTGCGCTGCGCGCGCTCGTCGGCCTGGCCTTCGGCGGCTCGCTGATTTCGATCTTCGCGCGCTTGGGCGGCGGTATCTTCACCAAGGGCGCGGACGTGGGCGCCGATCTCGTCGGCAAGGTCGAGGCGGGCATACCCGAGGACGACCCGCGAAATCCCGCGGTGATCGCGGATAACGTGGGCGACAATGTCGGCGATTGCGCCGGCATGGCGGCCGACCTGTTCGAGACGTACGCGGTGACGCTGGTCGCGACCATGCTGCTCGGCGGCCTGTTGATGGCGGACATGGGCCAGAGCGCGGTGATCTTCCCGTTGCTGCTCGGTGCGACCTCCATCGTCTCCTCCATCGTCGGCACGTTCTTCGTGTCGACGGGCGAGGGCGGCAAGATCATGAACGCGCTCTACAAGGGCGTGATCGTTTCAGGGCTCATTTCGGCGGCGGCCTTCTACGTCATATCGCAAAAGATCATGGGCGACCACGCCATGTCCATGTGGCTCTGCACGCTGGTCGGTCTCGGGCTCACCGCCGCGATGATCGTCATCACCGAGTACTACACCGCCACCGAATACAGCCCCGTGCGGCACGTGGCCGCCGCGTCGCAAACCGGCCCGGCCACCAACATCATCGCGGGCCTCGGCGTCTCGATGAAGGCCTGCGCCCTGCCGGTGATCGCGGTCGCGCTCTCGATCTGGGCCTCGTACAAGCTCGAGGGGCTCTACGGCATCGCGATCGCGGCCACCGCGATGCTTTCCATGACCGGCATGATCGTCGCGCTCGACGCCTACGGTCCGATTACCGACAACGCCGGCGGCATCGCCGAGATGGCGGGACTCGACAAGAAGGTGCGCGACGTGACCGACCCTCTCGATGCGGTCGGCAACACCACCAAGGCGGTCACCAAGGGTTACGCCATCGGCTCCGCGGGACTCGCGGCGCTGGTCCTGTTCGCGGACTACACCCATAAGCTCGAGGAAGTCACGGGTCATGTGACCGCGTTCGACCTGTCGAATCCCGCCGTGATCATCGGCCTGTTCATCGGGGGTCTCGTCCCCTATCTGTTCGCCGCCATGGCCATGGAGGCGGTCGGCCGCGCCGCCGGATCGGTCGTCAATGAGGTGCGCCGCCAGTTCCGCGAGATCAAGGGCATCATGGAGGGCACCGCGAAGCCGGATTATTCGCGCGCGGTCGACATGCTCACCAAGGCGGCCATCAAGGAGATGATCGTGCCGTCGCTCCTGCCGATACTCGTCCCCATCGTGCTGGTGTTCGTCATCAATTGGCTGATGGGCCCGGGAACGGGCGTCGTGGCGCTCGGTGGCCTGCTCATCGGCACCATCGTGACGGGACTCTTCGTCGCGATCTCGATGACCACCGGTGGCGGCGCCTGGGACAACGCCAAGAAGTACATCGAGGAAGGTCACTTCGGCGGCAAGGGCTCCGATACCCACAAGGCGGCCGTGACCGGCGACACCGTCGGCGATCCCTACAAGGACACCGCGGGACCCGCGATCAACCCCTTGATCAAGATCATCAACATCGTTGCGTTGTTGCTGGTGCCGCTGCTCGGCAAGATGTAACTAGATGTCGAAATAAATCGCGTCGGGCTCGGCGGCGCCCTCGCGCGACCCGATCCTGAGATCCGGCTCCTTCAGAGACACCCTCGAGCGCGGCGGAATGCTGTGGGTCAGGAATACCGACCCGCCGACGACGCTGTTCGCACCGACCACGGTCTTGCCGCCCAGCACGGTCGCATTCGCATACAGGGTGGAGCCGTCCTCCACCGTCGGATGCCGCTTGTTGCCGCGGATGATCTGCCCGCTGGCATCCTTGGGCAGCGACAGCGCTCCCAGGGTGACACCCTGATACAGCTTGACGCCCTCGCCGATATCCGTGGTTTCGCCGATCACCACGCCCGTGGCGTGGTCGATGAAGAATCCAGCCCCGATCTTCGCTCCCGGGTGGATGTCGCAACCGGTCCGGGAATGCGCCCACTCCGTCATGATGCGGGCCATCATGGGCACCCCGAGATCGTACAGCGCATGCGCGATGCGATACACGCTGACCGCGAGCACGCCGGGGTAGGCAAGAATCACTTCGTCGAGATTCGACGCCGCCGGATCCCCGTCATACGCCGCCTGCACATCCTTGACCAGGAGCGCGCGGATCTCGGGCAGCCGGCTGAGGAACACTTCGGTCAAATCCCGCGCGCGGGGCGCGCATTCGCCGAATCCCGACCGCTCCGCCTCGGGACGCCCCGCCTCGGGACGCCCGGCATCGTGTTCGCGGCCATAGCACAGGCAGTGCTCCATCTCCCGCTCGATCTTGGGAGCGAGCACTGCGAGCGACTCCGACACGTACGCACCCAGGTTCTCGCGGTCGAGATCGCCCCGTCCGAAATAGCCCGGGTACATGAGATCGAGCACGCCGTGCAGGATCCCGGCAATCGCCTCGCGTGAGGGCAGATAGCGCCGCGCGATGCGCCGCGCACGCTCGTCGCTCAGATAACTGTCGAGCAGCTCCCGGGAGAGATGCTCCATGGCCGTCGTCCGCGATTTCGGTGTGGCCGCGACGCTCATGGGGAGTTCAGGCGACCGCCTGCATCTTCTCGACGTCCTCGAACAGCCCCTCGAACAACGCACCCGACAGATAGCGCTCGCCCGCATCCGGCAGGATCACGACGATGGTCTTTCCCGCCTGCGCCGGCTCCTTGGCCAGACGCAGCGCCGCCGCCATGGCGGCCCCGCACGAAATCCCGCACAACATGCCTTCTTCGCGTGCGAGGCTGCGCGCGGTGGATATCGCCTCTTCGTTGCTCACTTGCTCGACCCGGTCGACGAGCGACAGATCCAGATTCTTCGGAATGAATCCCGCCCCGATTCCTTGGATCTTGTGGGGCGATGGCGCCAAAGGCTGACCGGCGAGCGTCTGACTGATCACCGGCGAATTGGTCGGCTCGACCGCCACGGTGAGAATCTTCTTTCCCTGGGTGTGCTTGATGTAGCGCGATACGCCCGTGAGCGTGCCCCCGGTGCCTACGCCGGATACCAGCACGTCGATCTTGCCGGCGGTGTCGTCCCAGATCTCCGGACCCGTGGTCTTCTCGTGAATGGCCGGGTTGGCGGGATTCTCGAATTGCTTCATGAGCACATATTTGGAGGGATCCTGCGCGGCCAGCTCTTCGGCCTTGGCTATCGCGCCTTTCATGCCCTTCGCGCCCGGTGTGAGCACCAGCTTGGCGCCGAACGCGATCAGAACCTTGCGCCGTTCCATGCTCATGGTCTCGGGCATCGTGAGCACGCACCCGTAGCCGCGTGAGGCGGCGGCGTAGGCGAGCGCGATGCCCGTGTTGCCGCTGGTGGCCTCCACGATGGACATGCCCGGCTTCAGAACGCCGCGCTCCTCCGCGTCCCACACCATCGCCGCGCCGATGCGGCACTTGACCGAGTAGGCGGGATTGCGGCCTTCGATCTTGGCCAGCACGATGGCGGAGCTCGACGCGTCGAGGCGGTTGATTCGGACCAAGGGCGTACGGCCGATGGACTTGGTGTTGTCTTCATAGATGGGCATGCGGCACCTCGAGTTTCATGTCCGGAACGGTTGAATTTTCCTCCTAAGCGCGGGGGAAATGCCATAGCAAGTTGTTATATGCGCCTGCCGGCACGTTATAAGGGATTGATTTGCTTGGGCGCCCGCGGGCGTCAGCCGGGCGCCGGGGTCATCGATAAGGGCTGTGGGCGCCCGAAGATGAACCCCTGCGCGAAATCGATTCCCATCTCGCGCACCGTGTCCAAGGACAGCTGGTCCTCGACGTGCTCCGCCACGACGCGGAAATTCAGGGTGCGCGACAGCTCGATCATCGCTCCGACCATGGCCTGATTCACCGAATCGACGGCGAGATTGGCGATGAACGAGCCGTCTATCTTGAGGTAGTCCATTGGCAGGGTCTTGAGCGTCGAAAGGGAGGAGAGCCCGCTGCCGAAATTATCCAGCGCGAATTCGCAGCCCATGCCGTGCAGCACCCCGATGAAGCGCCGCGCATGATCGAGGTTCGCCACGACCGCGCTCTCGGTGACTTCGAAGCAGATATCCTCGGGATTCGCTCCCGTGTGATCGAAGCATTCGACCACGAACTCGAGAAATTCCGAGTCGCCGAGCGTCTGGCCCGAAATGTTGATGGCGACGCTGCGTTCCGGCGGCAGTTTCATGCCCCCGCGCCCGAGCGCTGACAGCACGGCCTGCACCACCCACCGGTCCACGAGCGGCATCAACCGGTAGCGCTCCGCCGCCCGGATGAACTCCGCCGGCGGCGCGGCGGGTTCACCGTTCTCGCTCTCCATGCGAACGAACACCTCGAGCCCGGGCCCGTTCGAGACCGAACTGTGGGCATGCACGATGGGCTGGTAATACAGCTCGAATTTATTGTCGCGCAGCGCGCCCTGCAATTTCTGCAGCCAATGGATCTCGCCGGAGTGCCGGGCGTTCGCCTCCTCCCGCGCGGAGTACACGTGTACATGCACCCCGCCCTGTTTCTTCGCGACGTAGCAGGCGGAGTCGGCGGAATTCATGATGTCCTCGATGGATCCGCCGCCGCGGCCGATCTCCACCAGGCCGATGCTGACGCCGATGTTGAAGATCTTGTCCTTCCATACGAAACGGTAGTCGTCGACCGCCCGCACCACGTCATCGGCGATTTGCCTCGCCTTCTCCAACGGACATCCGACCAGGAGCAACGCGAACTCGTCTCCGCCGATGCGGCCCGCCGTGTCGGAGTCGCGCACCGCATCCTTGATGATGGTGGCCACCTCGCGCAGCATATTGTCGCCGGCCGTGTGCCCGCAGGTGTCGTTGACCACCTTGAATCGATCGAGATCGAGGTAGCAAAGTGCGTGGGCCGCATCCCCCGTCTGCGCGGCATCCATCGCTTCGCGCAGCCGGCGCTCGAATTCGCGCCGATTGACCAGCCCGGTGAGCGCGTCGTGGCTCGCCTGGTAGGTCATCTGCCGGGTCAGTCCGCGCAGCTCGCTGGTGTCGTGCATGACCACCACCAGCCCGAGCATGTCCTTGTCACCCGATTTGAGCGGGGTGACGCTGATCTCGACCGATCGCTCCGGCGAGGCGCTCGAGGGCACGAGCACCGCGCGCTTGCCCATGGTGACGCGGCCGCCGGTGGAGAGTGCCTTGCGAACGGGGTCACCGAGCGGGCGACGGTCGGTCTCGTCGACCAGCGATGCGACCTCCGAAAACGACTTGCCGACGATCTGATCGAAGGTTTGGCCGAGTATCGCCTCGGCCGATGTGTTGACGTAGTCGATCCGGCCCTCGGCGTCGACCGTGATGACGCTTTCGCCCATCGCATCGAGCGTCACCATGGCGCGCGGCCTCGTCGCTTCCCGGCTTGGGCTCTCCGTGCCCGGCAGCATCTCGATCGCGGTCAGCAGAAGCGCCGGCTCGCCCGCGCTGTCGACCAGCGTGCTCGACAATTCGACTCGTGTGACTTCCCCGTGCGCTCCCACGAGCTCGATCTCGTAGCGCTCGGCCGCGGCCTCGCCGGCCAGCCGCCTGCGCAGGTTGCTCTCCACCAGCTCGACGTATTCCGGGGCGACGAAATCGGCCAGCGGCTTGCCGATCACGTCGACCGCGCTCATTCCGAGCATGGATAGGAAACGTGCGTTGGCGAACAAGATGCTCTTCCGGTGCACCAGGACGGCATCGTGCACCGCCTCCACCAGGCGTTGGAACAGCTGCTCGCGGTCGTTGAGCTTGGAGCCGCGTTTCTCCAGGGTCTCGAGCAGCTGATTGACCGCGCCGCCCAGGTGTCCCAGCGATTGCGGCCGGCCCTCGGTGCCGAGGCGGCCCGCGGTGCCCTCTTCGCGTGTAAGCTTCTCGATCTGGCGGGAAAAGTCGTCGACGGCGCGCTCTTGGCGGCGCTTCAAGCCCAACAGCACGACGATGCCTGCGGCTAAGATAGCTGAGGTCAGGAACCACAAGGCGATGGGAGACGAAGGCAACTCTGACCTCATTGTTTATAGCCAAAGAATACCGCACAGGCATGGCATCCCCTGTGGAAATTGACCATAATCATCGGTTAATCACGAAGAGAGACTATGGATACGTTGGCCGCTCGGCAGCAGATGGTGGATCAGCAGATTCGCACCTGGGAAGTGCTCGACCCGCGTGTGCTCGATGCGCTCTCGGCGGTTCCGCGCGAAGCGTTCGCGCCGCCCAAGTACCGCGAGCTCGCTTTCGCGGATGCGCCGCTGCCGATCGGTTGTGGGCAGAGCATGCTGGCCCCCAAGATTCAGGGGCGGATCCTGCAGGCGCTGGGAATCAACCCGCGTGATCGCTCGCTCGAGATCGGCACGGGAACCGGCTATTTGAGTGCGGCCATGAGCCTTCTCGGCGGCGCCACCCATTCGATCGATATCCATGCGGAGCTGACGGCGCAGGCCGCCGCGAATCTCAAGGCGGTTCCCCAGGCGCGCGTGACACTCGAGACGCGGGACGCGTTCGATCGCGCGCCGTTGGGCGAATTCGACGTGATCGCCGTCACCGGATCGATGCCTGTGTACGATCCGCGCTTCGAGCGCGCGTTGCGCTCCGGCGGCCGGCTGTTCGCCGTGGTCGGCTCGGCACCGGTCATGGACGCCGTCCTGGTGCGCAGAATCGATGAGACCGAATGGATGCGGGAGAGCCTGTTCGAGACCGTCATAGACCCGTTGATCAATGCCGCGGCGGCGCCCGCGTTCGTGTTCTGATGGTCGGGGAGCTGACTCCGCAGCAGTTTCTCGACCGGCGTTCGGCCGGCGACGCCATGACTCTGGTCGACGTACGGGAGGATTGGGAGACGCAGCTTGCGCCGGTTCCCTCGCCCCACGTCCATATTCCGATGGGACAGATCGCCGATCGGCTGGCGGAGCTGGATCCGCAGCACGCGACCGTGGTGATCTGCCGCTCCGGGGGTCGCAGCCTCCAGGTGGCCCGGTTTCTAGCCGCGCGCGGCTTTGGGTCGGTGTTCAATCTGGCGGGCGGTATTCTGGCTTGGTCCCGGGATATCGACCCCGCGATCCCCCAGTACTGACCCAGGTGATATAGTCAGATATAACACCTTAATGAAGTCCTTCCTGATCGCCTTGAGCTTGAGCCTGGGCTGGAGCGCCGCGCCGGCGGCAGACCTGCTCGCCGTATATCAGCGGGCGCTGCAAAATGACCCCCAGCTCAAGGAGGCCGAAGCCACGCGCCTGGCCGCCCTGGAATCGAAGCCGCAGGCCCTCGCGGCGCTGCTTCCCCAGCTCTCGGGCTCAGGCACCTCCTCCAAGGAAAAAGACGCTGGAAATTCGAACCAGAGCGAAACCGTGCAAGTGACCGGCGGCCCCACCATCGTCGAGAGCTTCCCGTTCAACGGCCGGGTGACCACGATCACCCACAAATACGGCGTCGATCTGAAAGAGAGCCTGTTTCGCTGGCAGAACTGGGTGGCCCTCAAGACCGCTGATGCGCAGGTGGCGCAGGCGGAGGCGGACTATCAAGCCGCACAGCAGGATCTGATCGCGCGCGTGGCTCAGCGCTATTTCGACGTGCTCGCCGCACAGGATGACCTCGACGCTCAACGCAGCAACCTGGAATCCGTGAGCCGTCAGCTCGACCAGGCGGAGAAGCGCTACGAGGTCGGGCTGATTGCGGTCACCGATGTGCAGGAAGCTCGCGCCGCTCACGATAGCGGCGCAGCAGCGGTGATCGCCTCCAAGCGGCAGCTGGCCTCGGCGCAGGAAGCGCTGCGCGAAATCACGGGCGAAGGTTTCGACACGCTGGCCCGCCCGATCGAGCCCTTCGAGCTCATGACCCCGGAACCGAGCAGCGAGGACCGCTGGGTGGAAATGGCCTTGCAGCAGAATCTGTCGCTGGTATCGAGCCGCTTGGCGGCTGACATTGCCCGGGAGAACGTGAGTTCGGCCCGGGGCGGTCGCTTCCCGACGCTGGATCTGGTGGCGAGCCGCTACCGGTTGACCAGCGATGGGGATTACATAAACGCCAATAACACCCCCTACGGCACGACGAGCCTCGACCAATACCAGAACACCATCGGCATCCAGTTCAACATCCCGATCTATTCGGGCGGCATGGTCTCCTCGCAGGTGCGACAGGCGGTCTACCAGCACCGTGCGGCCAAGGAGCGCCTCGAGCGGGTCGCACGCCAGACCGAGCACGATGCGCGGGACGCCTACCTCGGGGTGTTATCGGAGATATCCCACGTGCAGGCATTGCGCCGCGCGGTGGAATCGAACGCCACCGCGCTGAACGCCACCGAGTCCGGATACGAAGCGGGGACCCGGACCGCCGTGGAGGTTCTCGATTCGCGCCGCCAGTGGATCCAAGCCCAAACGGACTATTCTCGCAGCCGCTACGACTACATGGTCAACGTGGTGAAGCTCCAGCAGGCGGCCGGCATTCTCTCGGAGCAGACG
Organism: uncultured Gammaproteobacteria bacterium; assembly: GCA_963748995.1. Taxonomy (GTDB): domain Bacteria; phylum Pseudomonadota; class Gammaproteobacteria; order Steroidobacterales; family Steroidobacteraceae; genus Bog-1198. The sequence goes on from CAVVKU010000018.1 coordinate 80,851, forward strand.
CTCACGGGCCTCAATCGCCTGCTGAAAGACTCTTCCCCGGCGTCGGATCCGGCGGCCGGATCAATGGATCGATGAGTTCGGTCAGCCGCTCGACCGCGCCGCGATGCGCGTCGACGAACTCTCGCGCCGCCCGCACGGCGCGCTCGCGCTCCGCCGCATCCTGAAGCAATCCATGCAGGGCGCCCGCCAAGGCGCGCGAATCGGCGACTTCGACGGCCCCGCCCTGCTCGATGAGCGACCGCGCGATGTCCTTGGCGTTGGCGTTATGCGGACCGGTGATCACGGGCACGCCCAGCACCGCCGGCTCCAAGAGGTTATGTCCGCCCACCGGCACGAGGCTCCCGCCGACGAAGGCGGCATCGGATGACGCATAGAGCGTCGTGAGTTCCCCCATCGTATCGACCAGCATCACCTGCGCGTCAGGCCTGACCGGCGCCGCGTCGCTGCGCCTGTCGAAAGGGATCCCGAGGCGCGTCAACAGCACGGCGACGCCATCGAACCGCTGCGGATGGCGCGGGACCAATAGGAGCAGCAGATCGGGATTCTCGAGGCGCAGTTCCGAGTGCGCGGCGAGAACCTGTTCCTCCTCGCCGGCGTGAGTGCTGCCGGCGATCCACACCGGTCTGTTGCCGAGGCAGGTGCGGCGCAGTTCGCGGCCCTGTTCGAGAACCGCAGGTCCGAGCCTCATGTCGAACTTGATGTTGCCGACCACGCGGGTCCTCGACCGGCTAGCTCCCACCGCGATGAAGCGCTCGGCATCCTGCGGAGTTTGGGCGGCGATCAGCGCGGCCGCCGCGAGCGTGTCCGAGAACAAGCGGCCGAGCCGGCGATATTGAGCCACCGATTTCGCGCTGAGCCGCGCGCTGGCGAATACCACGGGAACATCCCGGCGCATGCAATCTCGTATGAGATTGGGCCAAAGCTCCGTCTCCAGGATGATGGCGACCCGGGGCCTGACGCGGTCGAGAAAGCGCCGCACCGAGCCCGGCGTGTCGTAGGGCAGAAATCGAATGTCGACATCGTCGCCGAAAATTGCCCGCGCCCGCGCCCTGCCCGTGGGCGTGGAGGTGGTGAGCACGAAGGGGCAATCCGGGTGCCGAGCCCGCAGCGCGCGCACCAGTTCCACGGCCGCCGCAACTTCCCCCATGGAAACGGCGTGCAGCCACAGCGCAGGCGCGGTGAGGCGCCTGCCCCAACCGAAACGCTCGGCTGGGCGCTCCCAGTAGGCGCGATCGCGCACGCCGCGCAGGAGCACGATGGCAAAGGCGACCGGCGCCGCCAGCCACATCACCAAGCTGTAGATGGCGCGAATCATTCGTCGGTCGCGCGGCGCTCCGCATATCCGGCTATCAGACTTCGCCAACCATCGCTCGAGAATCGGCCCGGTGGGAGGCCGGAGGAAATCTTGGAGAGAGATCGGTGCAGCCGGCTCAAGTTTCGCCCGGCCCAAGCGCCGCCGCGGCGCACCCTCCCGCGGTCGAAATCGATGATGCTGACCGCACCCTGGCCGTCGACCAGAATGTTGTGCGCATTCAGATCCGCATGGTCGACTCCCGCGGCGTGGAGCTCTGCGATCGTCGACCCCACCCGTCTCCAGGTACTCTCGCCCAACGGTGCGGTGGCGAGCGCGCCGCTCATCGAGGCCGCGCCGGCGATGCGGCGCGTGATCAAATCGCAGCGATACCAGAGCCCGTGCCGGTCGTAGCGCGCTCCGACGGGCACCGGCACCGGCAACCCCCGCGCCGCCAAGTCGGCCAGCAGACGATATTCCGCAAAGGCGCGGACCCGGGCTTCCCCGGCCCACAAGTACCGGTCACCGGACAGCCGGGCGATGAGTCCGCCGCGGCGATAATGGCGCAGCACCCATTGTTCGCTTCCATGATCGATGAACCAGGCGGCGCCGCGCCCGCCGGCGACCGGCGTGATGCGCCCGTGGCTGACCCAGAACCGGGGATCGAAAAGCTCCTGCGCCGCACGCGCACCATCGACACCCGCACCATCGACACCCGCACCATCAACGCGAGCAGCGTCGAGAAGGGCGGCATCGGCAAGGATGGCGCCGCTCGCAGTAGCCACGCGTCGGCCGTTCATCATGTGTGCGGAGTTTATCACCATCGGCCGGCGTAGAATTTCGCTAAAATGCGCGCATGAGCGACATCAAGGTACCGATTTCCCCCGGCGAATTGCTCGACAAGATCACCATCTTGCGCATCAAGTCCCGACGCATGACCGATCCCAGGAAGCTCGCCAACGTGCGGGCCGAGCTCGAGGCGTTGGAAGCGACCTGGAAGTCCTCGGCCTATGCGCGCGTCGATGTGGATGCCGACGTGGGCGCGTTGCTCGCGGTCAATGAGCGGCTCTGGACCATCGAGGACGACATCCGCGACAAGGAGCGCGACAAGGCGTTCGACGAGGAATTCGTGCGCCTCGCCCGCGCGGTCTACATCGAGAACGACGAGCGTGCGGCCATCAAGCGCCGCCTCAACATCAAGCTCGGATCGACCTTGGTCGAAGAGAAGTCCTACGCCAGCTATCAGTAGCTGAATCTATGCCGTCGCCGCTCGGGGCGCGGGGGTCTCGGCGCGCACCAGCGTGTATTCCGCCCCGCAATACGAGCACTTCGCCCAGCCGGTCGTTTCGATGGCGAGATACACGCGGGGGTGGGAATTCCACAGGTACATGTCGGGCATCGGGCACGACAGCGGCAAGTCGGCCGCAGTCACGTTGTACTGATGCTGGGCATTGGGTTGAATCGGCATGATCGTCGCTCCGCTGATCAATTAACGGCGGTTTCGAAGGCTGCGCGCCAGATTTCCCGGACTTGGGCACGCGTCGCCGCATGCGGTCCGGCCTCCACCACCCGCTGTCCGCCTTCCAGCGACAGGTGGTGCAGGATTGTACGATAGTTCACATAGGTTTCCTCGAGCCACCGCGCCGTCGCCGAATCGACCATCCCCGCACGCGCCAGCCCCTCCAGTTGCCGGATGTTGTCCGAATGAGCGATGAGCTCGGGATGCTCGGCAGCCGCCGCCAGAACCCAATACTGGACGAGGAATTCGATATCGGCGATGCCGCCCGGATCCTGCTTGATGTCGAAGCGAGCCGGATCCGTCTGGGCCAGCTCGCGGCTCATTCGCCGCCGCATGTCCAACACGTCCTTGCGCAAGCTGTCGCGACGTACGGCCTTGCAGAGAACCGCTTTGCGCACCGCCTCGAAGCGCCGGCACAACGCCTCGTCTCCTCCCACCGCCCGGGCGCGCAACAGCGCCTGATGCTCCCAGGTCCAAGCCTCATAGAGCTGATACTGTTCGAACGCGTCGATCCCCGTCATGAGAAACCCGCCCTTGCCGTTGGGCCGTAGTCGCATGTCGACCTCGTAGAGCCGGCCCGCCGCCGAATGCATGGTGAGAAGGTGCACGATGCGCTGTCCGAGCCTCAGGAAGAACACGCCATTGTCGACCGGCCGCGCACCGTCGGTCTGTTGATATTCGCCTGCTGAATCGTGCAGAAAGACCAGATCGAGATCCGACCCATAGCCGAGTTCCCACCCGCCGAGCTTGCCGTAACCGGCCACCGCCACCTTGACGGTGCGCGCGGCTTCGCGGTTCTCGCCGCACAACGGAACACCGTGAGTCTTGGTCATCTGCTGCCATGCCAGATCCATGCAGCACTTGACGATGAGCTCGGCAATGTCCGTGAGGCGGTCGCTCACGCGCATGAGCGGCAATCGGCCGGTGAGATCCGCGAGCGCCGTGGAAAACACCGCGACCTTCTGGAACGTGCGCAACGCCTCCACTTCGCGTTCGGGATCGTCGGCCGGCAAACGCTCGGTGCGCGCCTCGAGCTCGCGCACGAAGCCCTCGCGCGACGGCAACTCGCCGAAAGCATTTGCATCGATCAATTCATCGAGCAGCAGCGGAAATTCGGCGATCTGCCGCGCCAGGAAGCCCGAGATCGCGCAGACATCGATGAGCCGGTCGAGCGCCGACGGCTGCTCCTTCAGGAGCGCCAGGTAGGAGGAGCGCGCGCCGATCGCATCGAGCACCCGCAGGACGCGTTCTACGACGGTGGCCGGCGCTGCGTGCGAGGCCGCCCGGTCCAACAAGCGCTGCAGGATCACGCGTAAACGCCGGCGTCCCGCCTCGTCCAGCCGGCGATAGGGCGCCGCATGGCGGTACAGTTCCAGCTGCCTCGCGACGGCGGGTATCTCGGGGGCCGGAAATCCGCCTTGGGCCAGTTCCTGAGCCACATCGACTCCTTCCGACTCCAGCCATCCCAGCGCTTCCTCGCCGGCTTTTCGCTGAGCCTCCGGGCCGCCGAGCAGCAGCGATTCGAACTGTCGGGTGACGCAGCGGCGCGCGGCATCGATGCGGGCGCTCGCGGCGGTCCAGTCGGGCACGCCCAAATTCACGCAGAGACGCGCGCGATCGGACGGCTCCGACGGAATCGAATGCTGCTGCTCGTCCCGGATCATCTGCACCGCGTTCTCCGCCTTGCGCAGCAGCAGGTACGCATCCGTCAACTCGGTGACCGCCTCGGTCGACAATGACTTGGTTCCGTCGAGCATCGGCATCACGTCGAGCAGACTCGCGCATTGCAGCCGACGGTCGCTGCCACCGCGCACCAGCTGCATCGACTGCACGATGAACTCGATTTCGCGAATGCCGCCCATTCCGAGCTTGAGGTCATCCTCACGGTCGCGGCGCGCGACCTCGCGGGCGATCAAGGTCTTCATCTCGCGAAGGGATTCGAACACGCCGAAATCGAGGTAGCGCCGATACACGAAAGGCCGCACGAACTCCTGGTACGCCGTGGCGTAGGCCCGCTCCCCGACCACGGCGCGCGCCTTGATCCACGCATACCGCTCCCAATCTCGGCCATGCTGATGCAGATAGTCCTCGAGCGAGGCGAGACTCACCACCAGGGGCCCCGAGTCACCGAACGGGCGCAGACGCATATCGACCCGGAACACGAAGCCATCCTCCGTGCGCGCATCCAGCAAGCGGATGAGCTCGCGTCCCAACCGGGTGAAGTAATCCTGATTGTCTATGCATCGCGGGCCGTCGGTCTCGCCTGCGCCGTCGAACAGCAGCACGAGGTCCACGTCCGAGGAGAAATTCAGCTCGCGGCCGCCGAGCTTGCCCATCCCGACCACGACCAGTTGCGACTCCGCTCCTGCGCCGGTGCGCGGCACGCCAAAGGTGCCCGCAAGATGCGTACGCGCGGCCTGCGAGGCGGCCCGTATGCACGCATCCGCCAGGATGGATACGTCGCGCAGAGTGTCGCGCACGGACGCCGCGGCAACGATATCCCTCCAGGCGATGCGCAGCATTTCTCGGCGCCGCCAGCGGCGCAGGTGCTCCTGTGCATCGGCCGAGGTCGCCGCGCAAGCCGCCAGGCGCTCGTATTCGGCGTTCGCGGCGGAGGCGGCCTCCGGCATCCAATTCTCGTGCACCCATGCCAGAGCGCCGGGATCCTGGATCAACGACGAAGCCGCAAATTCGCTCGCCGCGACGACTCGCACCATTTCCGCGCGGCGTCCATCCGGCAATGACTCGTAGCAGTCGCGCAAACTGCCGTTGACCTGCGCGCGCTCCCACCAGTGAAGCACCGGCTCGCGCAGGATCTCGGGAACGTTTGGCGGAAATTGCATGTGATCGAGGATTGAATCACATTCCGATCGGGTTTACCGTGGGCCCTGGCCGGAAGGATTCCGCGGAGAATCGAGGATGATCAGGCCCTCGCTGCTAAGATCGTCGATCGCGTTCGCGCTGATCTTCGCCGCCGGCTACTTGGGCTACCGCGTTCCCAGCATGGGCGGCCGCCTGCCGCTGATGCTCTTGCCTTCGGGTCTCGCCGTGGCTGCCCTCTGTCGATGGGGTTTTGGACTATGGCCGGCAGTGCTGCTGGCCGGCACCGCCATCGATCTAGCCGGAAATTCGCCGCTTTCGGCGCCCTTGGCGTAGGCGTGGGTCTCGCGGGCGGCGCGGCGTTGTCATGCTGGATGTTGGAGCGGGGCGGTTTCGACCCGGGATTTCGGCGGGCGAAAGACGTTCCCTTGTTCGTGATCGCCGCCGCGGTCGGCATGCTCGTGGCTCCTGCATGCGCGTGCATCGGGTATTGGTGACGGGCAAGCCAGAAGCCACGCAACCTGCGATGTGCTGGATACGATGGTGGGGAAACGTGACCGCCGGTGTGCTGTTGATCGCGCCCGCATTGATTGCGGCCGTGCCATCGAGCTTCAGGCCGCTGGCTGATCGGCCGGGCGAAACCATCTTGATGGCTTTCAGGCACGGCCGTATGCTGCATCGCAATATTCATCATGCCCGGCGAAATCGGCAGACCCCTCATCGCGCTCGCCGCGCTGATGCTCATGATCATCGGCACGATTCATTTCGGGCTGGTGATCTCGGCGGCAGGGGCATTCGTCATTTCGACCCTGACCGCCCTGAGCTTCGAATTCAATCGCGGTGCGTTCAGCGGCGTCACCGAACTCCAAGGTCTCGTCATCACCTGGACCTTCGTGGCTGCGCTCAATTTCGTGTGTCTCAGCATCACCGCGCTGCTCGCCGAGCGCGATTCCGCCGCGCCTCGCGAAATTGCAGGCCGAGCACCGCTATGCCGAGATCTTCGACGGCAGCCCTCAGCCCATCTGGGTCCATGACCGCCGAACGCTCAAATTCCTGATGATCAACGAGGCCGCGCAACGGCAATACGGCTGGAGCCGCGAGGAGATTCTCTCGATGAGCGTCGGCGCGCTAACCCCTCCCGGCGAGCCGCAATGGACGAGCGAGCCGCTCGAGGCGCAGGCGATCCCCACGGAGCCGCTCGAGACCCGTCATTTGACCCGGGACGGCCGTGTGCTCGAGGTCGAAGTATGGAGCCGCTCGATCGATTTCGCGGGTCAACCCGCCGAGCTGGTCTTCGCCGTCGACGTGACCGGGCGGCGCGCGTTCGGCCGCGCGCTCCTCGATGCAATTGCCGGCGAGCAGCTGCGCATCGGTCAGGAGATGCACGATGGGCTCGGCCAGGAGCTCACCGGCCTGGCGCTGTCGGTGCGGGCGCTCGCGAATCGAGCCGCGCGCGAGCGCGAAGCGATCGCCGAGGATCTCGATGAGCTCGCCGCGCTTGCCTCGAATTGCATCAAGGACGCGCGCCTGATCGTCCAAGGCCTGACGCCGCTCAGCGACGGCAATCTCGAGGCGGCCCTCGAGGGATTGGCGCAGCGGAGCTCGTTGAGCGGCACCGCGGTTCGGTTCCACTCCACTCACGACGCGCTGATCCGCGTCGATCTGAAGGCGCGAAACCACCTCTATCGCGTCGCGCAGGAGGCCGTGCAGAACGCCCTCAAGCACTCGGGCGCAAGCGAGATACGGATCGACCTGCAGGTGCGCAAGGATGCCATCCGAATGGAGATCTTCGATAACGGACGGTGGACTTCAACCGATCCCGCGGCGAGCGTCGGTCTCGGAATGCGCACGATGCGCTTTCGGGCCAGCGCGATCGGCGGCAAGCTCAGCATCAAACATCTCGACGAGGGCAACTCCGTGGTCTGCGACGTGGCGCAGCCGCGCTACGCGCAGTGAAGCTGAACGCACCGAGTTCGGACGCGTCGCGAGCTAGCCGAATTTCGCCGCGAGGTTCGGCTAATGCCGGTTCGCGACGATGAAAAGTCGGGGAAACGGCAGCAGCACCGTGCCATCCGACGACGTGGGATACGCCCGCTCTATTGCACGGGTGTAGCGGACCAGGTAATCGGCACGCTCGACCGAATCGAGCGGCGCCAGGAAGGGAAGCAGACCGGTGCCTTTGAACCACTCGACGATCGCATCCGGTCCCGCGAGCGGGTGGTGATACGTCGTCCGCCACACATCGACACGGGAACAGCTGTCGCGCAGCAGACGGTAGTACCACGCCGCGGACTCGATTCGCACGCGCGATCCATCGGCGTTGGCGAGCTTTTGACGCCACGGCCCGTCGTCCGCAATCTCCCGCATCAGCTTCTGCGCCGGCTCGTCCAGGTTGTCGGGCACCTGAACCGCGAGCCATCCGCCTGGGCAAAGCCTGGAGGCGAGCGCCGGGAACAGCTCCGCGTGTCCGGGCACCCATTGAAGGACAGCGTTCGCGAAGACCAAATTCGCGGCTTGCGAGCCGGCTCCGGCATCGTCAGCCGACGCGCGAACTGCCCGGGCGCGAAGTGCCCACGCGCGAACGTCGGCGATCTCGAACCGGGCCGCCGGCAGCCGCGCACGGGCGGCCGCGACCATGTCCGCTGAGCTGTCGATTCCCGTGATTCGGGCCTCTGGGAAGCGCGCCGCAATCAGCTCGGTCGAATTTCCCGGCCCGCACCCCAAATCGATGGCGACCGCCACCTGCGCCCGCGGAATCGCAGCCAGAAGATCGCGCGCCGGACGGGTTCGCTCGTCCTCGAACGCGACGTATCGTTCGGCCGACCAGCTCACGAGCTCGCCCCCGACCAGCTCACAATCCGGCCCCCGACCGTCTCACGATCCGGCCGCGGCTGGCTCGCGATCCGGCTCTGCTCGCCCCGTCATGGAGATTCCGCGCTTTTCCGGCCCGAATACCATCATCAGCGTGATGATCAACGCGACGCATCCAACGACGAGGGCCATCGCGAACCCGTAATTATTGCCGTGAGCCTCGGCGATGAAGAGCTGCAGATTCAGATTGACCGCTGCCAGGAGATTGCCCAGCTGATAAACCACCCCTGGAAAGGTGGCACGGATCTCGGGCGGCGACAGTTCGTTCAAGTGCGCCGGTATCACGCCCCAGGCCCCCTGCACGGCAATTTGCATGAGGAACGCACCCGCGCCCAGGATCAGCGGCGTCGAGGCAAATGCCCAGAACGGCAGCGCCGGCAGCGCGAGGAGCGCCGCGATCACGATGGCGCGACGGCGCCCCACCTTCTCGCGACAGCGCGCCGAAGAACAACCCTCCGCAGATCGCACCCACATTGCCGATCGCGGTGAGGAGCGCGGTGAGATGCGTGTCGAAATGATGCTGCTCCTTCAAGAAGTTGGGATATGAATCTTGCGAGCCATGGCTGAAGAAATTGAACGCCGCCATCAGGATGATGGCATAGACCGCGAGCTTCCACTCACGCGAGAGGACGGCCAGGACGCTCGCACGCGGCGTGCTTTGCTGGATCTTCCACGCCGGTGATTCGTCGATGGCCATCCGGATGAAGAACACGAGAACGGCGGGGACGGCGCCCAGCACGAACATGTAGCGCCAACCCAGCCGATCGTAGAAAAGATCCACTGCCAGCGACGCGAGAAAGTAGCCCGAGGGATAGCCCACCTGCAGAAGGCCCGACACCGCTCCGCGCGCCGATGCCGGAATGCTTTCCATGGCCAAAGCCGATCCCAAGCCCCACTCGCCGCCCATCGCGATTCCGAACAACGCCCGAACGATGAGCAACGTCGTCATGCTCGGCGCGAATCCCGAGGCGACCTCCAGCACCGAATACGCCAGGATATTCCACATCAGGGCCGGCTTTCGGCCGTAACGGTCGCCGAGGCGCCCGAACAAGAACGCACCGACCGGCCGCATGGCGAGCGTCAGAAAGATAGCGGTGACCACCACTTGCTTGCTGGAGTGCAGCTCGACCGAGATGTCCTTGAACATGAACACCATGAGGAAGAAATCGAACGCGTCCAGCGTCCAGCCGAGATACGCCGCGATCACGACGTTGCGTTGGGCTTTGGTCCAGGTCATGGCTATACTTTGGCACGAACTCCCTTGCAAGGCAGCATCCGATGCGGGGATTACTCAATGCCATGGGGGCCACGCTGTGGGGGGCGATCGCCATTACGCTGGCGGCCGCCATCGCAGTGTTGGGCTACCGTGGCTCCCTGCACTCGAGATTCCCGGATCCGAGTTCGGCGCTCAGTGCCCGTGAAACCGGCTCGAATGCCGCGCCCGCCGCAAACGTAGGGGCGGTCAAAGTTGCAATTCCGAGCGCGGCGATGCACCGCCATGGCCAGGTGGCAATCCAACGAGATGCCGCCGCGAATCCCGGGGTTACCACGCCGCAATCGGATTCGGGTTCGGCGCCGGTAGCGTCTCCGGAGGAGCCATTGTTAGTCGGACATTTTCTACCGCCGAGGGTGTCGGGTCCGAGGGCGCCGGATCCTAGGATGATCAGCCGAGTCATCGCCAAGGAGATGACTGCCGCGCAGAAAGCCTTGCAGGCGCAACAATGGCAGGAAGCGCTCAACTATCTCGAGGAAGCCGGGACGAAGTCGGGCCTGACCCCCTTCGACAAAGAAACCATTTATCACTTCAAGGGCTTCGCCGACCTCAAGCTCAACGACTTGAATGCAGCGCAGGGCGAATTCGAGAAGGCGATTGCAACCGGCGATTCGACTCCCGAAGAGACCGCCAGCATGACGCGCACACTGTTCGGCATATCGGCGGTCACTCAGCAATATCAGAAGACCATCGACTACGGCAAAGCCCTGGTCGATAACGGCACGGCGACCAACGAGAATCTCGCCATCATCGCGCAGAGCTACTATCTCATGAAGGACTGCAAGGATTCCGCCATCTGGGCCGACAAGGCCGTTGCGGCCGCACGCCATGCCGGAGAGACTCCGAAGGAGAATCTCTACCTGTTCAAGCTGCAATGCGCTTCGAATGCGGGCGATAGGGCGGCAATGGACGCGGTTTTGAGCGACCTGATCAAGCTGACCAACAAGACCACGTACTGGAACACGCTGCTGCGCCTCGAGCGTCAGGATGAGCGTGATGATCGCAACACGCTCATGATCTATCGAGTCATGTACAACACAAACTCGATGAACGCCGACACCGACTACATCGAGATGGCTCAGCTCCTTGGCGATGCCGCATTGCCGGGCGAAGCGGCCGCGGTGCTCGACAAGGCGATGTCGATGGGCGTCATCAATGACGAGCACAAAGAACGTACCAACCGCTTGCTTGCCGCCCTGCAGACGCGCTCCGATTCGGACCAAAAGAGCCTTCCGCAGGAGGAGGCGGAGGCGAACCAGAGCTCTGCCGGCGCGCTCCTCGTGAAGCTCGGCGAGGTGTACTACGGCTTCGGCGAGTATCAAAAAACCATCGATGCCATCAACCAAGGTCTCCAGAAGGGATCTGTCACGCGGATGGACGAAGCTCTCGTCTACCTGGGTCTTGCACAGCTGCAGTTGAACCTTTATGCCCAGGCGAAGGCCACCTTTGCCAGCATGCCGGGCACCTCCCACCTGAGTCCCCGTGTCGCGCGATTGTGGCGGCTATACGGGGGCAGCCTTCCCGCCGGCTAGGTTTTTGGCCGGCTAGTCGTCCATCCGATTTACTGTTGTTTTTCGCCGTTTATTCCGGCCGCAATCCCTTGTTTTAGATCCATATTTTAGCTTATACTGTATATATTAACAGTTATGGAGTTCCTCATGGACGGAACCTCGTTGAACACCGAAGAACTGCCGATCGATGAGCTCGAGGCGCAGATCACCGAACTCGCCGGCCACCTAAACGCCGCCCACTACCGATGGCTGTTGCTGATCCGCGAGTTCGACCGGCGCCTGGGATGGGGGGACGGAAAGTTGGCCTCCTGCGCGCATTGGTTGAACTTCAAATGCGGGCTGAATTTGGGCGCGGCTCGCGAGAAGGTGCGCGTAGCCCACGCCTTATCGGAACTCCCTCTGATTTCGGCCTCCATGGCCTGCGGAGAGTTGAGCTACTCCAAAGTGCGAGCCTTGACGCGCGTTGCATCTCCGGCGACGGAAAAGGATCTCTTGAACATTGCGCTGCATGGCACGGCCCATCATGTCGAGAAGACAGTGCGGCTGTTCAGGCGGGCGATGCAGGCCGAAGAGCTCTCGAACGAGGCTAGCCAGCAGGCCAGCCGGGCTCTCTCCTATCATTACGACGAAGATGGAAGCTTGGTGCTCAAGGCGCGCATTCCTGCCTTGGGTGGAGCGCTCGTGGTGAAGGCGATCGAGGCCGCAATGGCACAGATTCCCGATACCGAAGTCGACGTAGACACTACCGAGACATGGCCATTGGACCATGCGGCCCGCAGGGCTGATGCGTTGGTGCGGGTCGCGGAAAGCTCACTGAGGCGCCGTGGCGCGGATTCAAAGACCGCGGACCACTACGAGGTGGTCGTGCACGTGGATGCCGAGACTCTTTGTGCTGATGCCCCGGGACGAAGTCACATCGAGCACGGCCCCACCCTTCCCGTCGAGACGATCCGTCGCATCGGATGCGATGCAAGCTTGGTGGCAGTGCTCGAGGATCGTGAGGGCCAAGTGCTCAATGTCGGTAGAAAGACTCGAAGCATACCGCCCGCCATTCGCAGAGCACTCGCCGCGCGCGATCCGGGCTGTCAATTTCCAGGCTGCACATTCACGAGGTTCCTGGATGCTCATCATGTGAAGCACTGGGCGCACGGCGGCGAAACCAAGATTGGCAATCTCGTCACGCTCTGCCGGTGGCATCACCGATTGGTGCATGAGGGTCAGATTGAAGTTGCATCCGCCTCCGGGGGCGCCTGGCGATTCTCGAAGCCGGACGGGCAGGAATTCCATCCGATGCATCCCGATGCGCCAATCGAGTATGACGGGGGCGAGCTCGAGGCGGCTCATCGCGCACAAGGCCTGTCGATTACCGCGGATACCGCGGCGACGCGCTGGCGTGGGGAACAGATGGACTACGACCTCGCGGTATTCCTCTTGTGCCACAAAGCGGAGCGGGAGCGGGATACAGATGCCCAAGCGGACGCTATCGTGCTCCCGGACGTTTCAGCGGAAACGCGTGAGCGGCGGCCGGCAACAAGCGACGCGATTCGCCGCCACAAACACGCGCGCTCACTGACGGGCGCTCACTGACGGGCGCTCACTAACCCGCCACGCCCAAAGTCATCACGGCGAGTCGAAAGCTTCGGCGCGCTGCCAAGCGGGCCGCGCCTTGCATCTGGCGACGTACGCGGCGATCGCGTCGTCGCCCGAGTGTAGCCCGAATTTGATAAGCCACGCCGCGCTCGTGCCGAGCAGGACATCGGCAGCGGAAAAGCGCGCGCCCAGTATCCATTCCTTTTTTGACAGCTCGCCCTGCAAGGTCGAGATCATGAGGTCATAACTTCCCCATCCATAGGACGCCGGCCTCGGCTCGAGTTTCGCAAACTTCTCCGCCAACGAAGGCTCGATGACGGAATTCGTGTACGTCACCCACTGCAGGAAGCTCGCCCGATCGGGATGCCCGACAGCCGGCCCAAGTTGGGTCTGCGGGTATTGGTCCGCGACGTAAATGCAGATCGCTCCGGAGTCGGACAAGCGGGCCGGACCGTCCTCGAGCGCCGGCACCTTGCCCAGCGGAGAAACGGCTCGGAAGGCGGGATCGCTCTTTGATTTCTCGTTACGGATATCCACGGCGACGCGCTCGTATTTCAAGCCGGCTTCTTCGAGCAGCCATGCGATGCGGAACGCTCGCGTGTTCTGACTCCAGTATAGTTTCATCCCAGCTCCCAGCTCCCAAATTCCGACTTCTGGGATCCAATGGCGTCCTTTTTATCGCAAGGAGAACACTGTGGCCATAAAATCCTTCGAAATTGTTTCCGTGCCGGTCTCCGACCAACAGCGGTCAAAGCAATTCTACCGGGACGTCCTCGGGTTCGATTTGCTGCGCGAGATGCCGATGGGTCACGGACAAAGCTGGATTCAGCTCGCGCCGCCCGGGTGCTCCACGACTATCGCGCTGGTCACTTGGTTCGACGGCATGAAGCCGGGGGGCCTGCAGGGCGTGATGTTGAACGTCAGCGATATCGATGCTGATCACAAAGAGCTCGCCGCGCGCGGCTTGAACCTCACCGCAATCAAGCAGGAGCCCTGGGGACGCTACGCGACGTTCGCGGATCCGGATGGCAACGGCTGGATCTTGCGGCAGCCGCCGGGCTGAGTCCGCATAAAATAAAAGGCCCCGCCGATCATTGAAATCGGCGAGGCCCGTATCGTCTACCGCCTGCGCGGCTCGTCCACCGCTTTCGCGGCGGCGGCGGAATTACATATCCATTCCGCCCATGCCACCCATGCCGCCGCCCGGTGCACCGTGCGCATGCTCCTCATCCTTCGGAGCCTCGGCAATCATGACTTCCGTCGTGAGCAGCAAGCCCGCCACCGAAGCGGCGTTCTGCAGCGCGAGACGCGTGACCTTGGTCGGATCCAGGATGCCGAGCTCGATCATGTCGCCGTACTCGCTGGTCGCGGCGTTGTAACCGAACGTGCCCTTGCCCTCGCGGACTCGGTTCAACACGACGGCCGCATCTTCACCCGCATTGGTGACGATCTGCCGCAGCGGCTCCTCGATCGAGCGGGCCAGGATCTTGATGCCGGTGGTCTGGTCCTCGTTGGCTCCCGTGAGCTTCTCGATGGCTTTGAGCGCACGCACCAGCGCCACGCCGCCGCCCGGAACCACGCCCTCTTCGACCGCCGCACGGGTCGCGTGCAGAGCGTCTTCGACGCGCGCCTTCTTTTCCTTCATCTCGATCTCGGTGGCCGCACCGACCTTGATCACGGCGACGCCGCCGGAGAGCTTCGCAACGCGCTCCTGCAACTTCTCCTTGTCGTAATCGGAGGTGGCTTCCTCGATCTGCTGACGGATGCTCTCGACGCGGCCCTTGATGTCCGCAGCCTTGCCGGCACCGTCGATGATGGTGGTGTTCTCTTTCTCGACCAACACCTTCTTCGCCTCGCCGAGGTCGTTCAGCGTCGCCTTCTCGAGCGACAGACCGACTTCATCGGAGATGACCGTTCCGCCGGTGAGGATCGCGATGTCCTGCAGCATGGCTTTGCGGCGATCGCCGAAGCCCGGCGCCTTGACGGCGGCAACCTTGACGATTCCGCGGATCGTGTTGACGACGAGCGTGGCCAACGCCTCGCCCTCGACGTCCTCGGCGACGATGAGCAGCTGACGGCCGCCCTTCGCGATGCCCTCGAGCAGCGGGAGCAGCTCACGGATGTTGGAGATCTTCTTGTCCACCAACAGGATCAGCGGCTTGTCGAGCTCTGCGCTCTGGCTCTGCTGGTTGTTGATGAAATACGGTGAGAGATAGCCGCGGTCGAACTGCATGCCTTCGACGACTTCGAGCTCGTTCTCGAGAGCGGAGCCCTCTTCGACCGTGATCACGCCTTCCTTGCCGACCTTCGCCATCGCATCCGCAATCGTCTTGCCGATGCTCTCGTCGGAGTTCGCGGAAATCGTGCCGACCTGCGCAATCGCCTTCGGGTCCTTGCAGGGCTTGGAGAGCTTCTTCAGCTCTTCGGTGGCGGAAGCGACCGCGAGGTCGATGCCGCGCTTCAAGTCCATCGGGTTCGCGCCCGCGGCGACCGACTTCAATCCCTCGCGGATGATGGCTTGCGCCAGCACGGTCGCGGTGGTGGTGCCGTCGCCGGCCTCATCGGAGGTGTTGGACGCGACTTCCTTCACCATCTGCGCGCCCATGTTCTCGAATTTGTCCTTGAGCTCGATCTCCTTCGCGACCGAGACACCGTCCTTCGTGACGGTGGGAGCGCCGAAGCTCTTGTCGAGCACGGCATTGCGGCCCTTGGGGCCGAGCGTCACCTTGACGGCATTCGCCAGGATGTTGACACCCTTGAACATTCGTCCACGAGCGTCGTCGCTGAATCGTACGTCTTTAGCAGCCATTGACTAGTTCCTCTAAATTGATTTGATAACGATAAGGGGGGGCGAGGCGATTACTTGCCTTCGACCACGGCCATGATGTCTTCCTCACGCATCACGACCAGCTCGTCGCCATCCATCTTGACTTCGGTGCCCGAATACTTGCCGAAAAGGATCTTGTCGCCGACTTTGACGTCGAGCGGGCGAATCTCGCCGGTCTCCAAGATCTTGCCCTTACCAACGGCGATGACCTTTCCGAAGATGGGCTTCTCGGTCGCGGTGTCCGGGATCACGATGCCGCCTGGGGACTTACGCTCCTCTTCTTCGCGTTTCACGATCACACGGTCATGAAGGGGTCGAATCTTCATAGAACAAAACTCCTGATTGCTGAGTTACGGTTTTAATAGGCAGGAGTGTTAGCACTCCCCGGCTGTGGCTGCTAATAATAGCGACGGATTTTCGGGAATCAAGGGGCGAGAGGCGTTTCGACCTGATTCTCGCTGCGGGGAGCCCTGTTAGGGTCCAGTTATTATAGAGTGCGCCCATGAGCCCCAACCGCTTTTTGATTATGTTGACTTTGCTGGCCGTCCTGAGCGGCTCGGCCGTCGCCAGGCCTTGGTGGATGCGCGGCATCGAATCCAACGAAACCGACTTCCTGCCCCCCGACGTGGCCTTTCGTGCGGGAGCCCAGTTGGATGGCGGGTCGCTGCGCGTCCGATGGGTGATAGCCGACGGCTACTACTTGTACCGGGCCAAGATGAGCGTGGCGGCCGAAAGCCCCGATTTGGTGGTTTCAGGCATTTCGCTCCCCCGGGGAATCCTCAAAACCGACCCCTACCTCGGCACCCAGGAGATTTATACCCAGCAGGTCGAGGGCACTGTCTCCTACCATCGCTTCGACTACGGGGCCCACCCGCTTCAAATTAGGGTGACTTACCAGGGCTGTGCCGAGGCGGGGCTTTGTTATCCCCCCATCACCAAGGTTTTGTCCCCGGTAGGCGGCGCAATCGGGCCTCCGCCTGCCTCTCATTCATGGGAGGGCATTGCCATAGGCGGCGGGGCCCTGGCGTTCCTCCTGGCAGGGTTGTTGCTCCGTAAGGGGCGCACGCTACCCCTGCCGGCGGCATGAACGATCGGCTATTTCGCGTCGCCGGCGCCCTCCTGGTCGCCATCGTCGGGATTTGGGCCGTGGTGCGGATCGAGTCGAGCCGGATGATTCCCCCGAGCGCCGATGGGGAGACCGCCGGCCATCGGCGAGGCCGGCTCCCCGCTGCGAGGCGATCTCGTGGCTGAAACCACTCCCCAGCCAACGAAGATCCCCGACCGGCTGCCTGCCTTCTCCCTGAGTGATCTGAAGGGCAAATCGACCCCGATTGCCTCTTGGAGTGGCAAATCGCTGGTCATCAACTTCTGGGCGACCTGGTGTGCGCCCTGCCGTCGCGAAATCCCGTTGCTGGAAGGGTTGTCGGGTCAATGGGGGGGCCGGGGCGTGCAAGTGGTCGGGATCGCGGTCGATCGTCGCGAGGCGGTCACCGATTACGCACGTCAGCTCAAGATCGAATATCCAATCCTGATCGGCGAGCAGGACGCGCTCGACGTGGCGAGTTCGCTCGGTTTCGACGCTCCGGTGTTCCCGTTTACGGTTTTCACCGACCGGCGCGGAGAATTGGTCGCTCTCTACGTGGGCGAGCTCCATGAGCCCCAGGCCGCTCTCATCCTGTCCGTGGTACAGGATCTCGATCAGGACCGTATCGTGCTACAGCAGGCGCGGAGCACGATTGCCGCGGGGCTCCAGAAGCTCGGGCCCAGCAAAGCCGGGTAGCACCCTTCCGGCGGAGTTCGCGTAAGAAGCTTGCCAATTCAGGTCACTTTCCGGTTAATATCGCGCATCTTTTTAGGTGGCGATAACCTGAATATCGACGATGGCGCGAATCCTTCTGCTCAATGGACCCAATTTGAACTTGCTCGGTAGCCGGGAGCCGGAGATCTACGGAGCGTCGACGCTGACCGAGATCGAGTCCAAGCTCGAGGGCCTGGCCAGAGCGCAGGGTCATGAGCTGATCGCCGCCCAAAGCAATGCCGAGCATGAGCTGATCGCCAAAGTTCAGTCGACGAAAAACGACCGGGTCGCCTTCGTGATCATCAATCCCGGCGCCTTCACGCACACGAGCATCGCGCTTCGCGACGCATTCCTTTCTGTTTCCGTACCGTTCATCGAGGTTCACCTGAGCAACGTATTCGCACGGGAAGAATTCAGGCATCGCTCCTATTTGTCCGACCTCGCCGCCGGCTGCATCGTGGGACTCGGCCCTGTCGGCTACGAGCTCGCGTTGACCGCCGCCTGCGCGCGCTTGGCCGCGACGTAGCCACACAACAGATAGTTATTCGAAGGGGTTCTCGGATGGACATTCGAAAAGTGAAGAAGCTGATCGAGCTTCTGGAAGAGTCCGGCATCTCGGAGTTGGAGATCTCGGAGGGGGAGGAGTCGGTGCGCATCAGCCGACATCCGCGGGTTGCGATGGGCGCGCAGCAGGCGGCCGGGCCCCTGCAAACTCAGCCGGCACCGATCGCCCCCGCCGCGCCTGCCTCGGCAAAGCCGGCAACCGCCGCCGGCGAACACAAGCCGCGCATAGACGATCAAACCATCACTTCGCCCATGGTCGGGACTTACTACTCGGCATCGGCGCCCGGAGCCAAGACCTTCGTGGAGATCGGCCAGGAAATCAAGGTTGGACAGATCCTTTGCATCATCGAAGCCATGAAGATGATGAATCAGATCGAATCCGACAAAGCGGGACGCGTCACGGCGATCCTTGCCAAGAACGGCGAGCCGGTCGAATTCGGCCAGCCGCTGTTCATCATCGAATAGCCGCGATGATCGAGAAAGTCGTCATCGCCAACCGCGGCGAGATTGCGCTTCGCATCCTGCGAGCCTGCCGCGAGCTGGGAATCAAAACGGTCGCCGTGCACTCGACCGCCGATTTCAACACCAAGCACGTTCTGCTGGCCGATGAGACCGTCTGCATCGGCCCGCCGCAGGCCGCATTGTCGTATCTGAACATGCCCGCCATCATCAGCGCCGCCGAGGTCACCGACTCGGTGGCCATCCATCCCGGTTACGGATTCCTGTCGGAGAACGCGGATTTCGCGGAGCGCGTCGAGAAAAGCGGATTCATCTTCGTCGGCCCGCGCGCCGAGACCATTCGCCTGATGGGAGACAAGGTTTCCGCGATCAAGGTGATGAAGGCCTCCGGCGTGCCGTGCGTGCCGGGCTCCGACGGACCGGTCGCGGCCGACGCGGACGAGAATTTCCGCATCGCCAAGGACATCGGCTACCCGTTGATCATCAAAGCATCGGGCGGCGGCGGCGGTCGCGGCATGCGCGTGGTCCATACGGATGCCTCGCTGCTCAATGCGATCAGCGTCACTCAATCGGAAGCCCTCGCGGCGTTCGGCAATCCGCAGGTCTACATGGAGAAATTCCTGGAGCGGCCGCGGCACATCGAGTTTCAGGTGCTTGCGGACAATTACGGCAATGTGGTGCATCTGGGTGAGCGCGATTGCTCGATGCAGAGACGCCATCAAAAGGTGCTGGAAGAGGCGCCTGCCCCCGGCCTCACCGCCAAACAGCGCAAGACCATGGGTGAACGGTGCGCTCGGGCATGCCGCGAAGTCGGCTACCGCAATGCGGGCACACTGGAATTTCTCTACCAGGACGGCGAGTTCTACTTCATCGAGATGAACACGCGCGTCCAAGTCGAGCACCCCGTCACGGAACTGGTCACCGGCATCGACATCGTCAAGGCGCAGCTGCTGATTGCGGCGGGCGAGGCGTTGCCGTACACCCAGAACGACATTCAAATTCGGGGCCACGCGATCGAATGCCGCATCAACGCAGAGGATCCGAAGACGTTCATCCCGTCTCCGGGCCCGATCAGACTGTGGCACTCCCCGGGCGGACCTGGCATTCGCGTCGACAGCCACGTGTACACGGGCTACAACGTGCCGCCGTTTTACGACTCGATGATCGGCAAGGTCATCTCCTCCGGGGATACGCGGGACACGGCGATCGCGCGCATGCGCAATGCACTCGCTGAAATGGTCGTCGAAGGGATCAAGACGAATATTCCGCTGCACCAGGAGATCTTCAATCACTCCGCGTTCCGGCAGGGCGGCACGGACATCCATTATCTGGAGCGACGGCTCGGATTGAAATGAGCACCGACGGCGCTCTGTCGAGCACCTGCATGCCGCACGATCATGCTCTATGAGATCGAATTTCCGCTCGCGAGCCTGAACTCAGAGGCGGTCGAGACGGCCCTTCAGGAAATCGGGGCGATTTCAGTCACCTTCGTCGACCGCGGCGATGATCCCGTGCTCGAGCCCAAACCCGGTGAGGTCAGGTTGTGGAGTGACACGTCGGTGCGCGCGCTCTTCGACGATGCCGACCGGGCAGCCGTTACGATCGGCGAATTGGCCTCGCGTCTGGGGTCCCACATCACCGGCGCCGCGACGCTGCGCGCGATCGAGGCCCGGGATTGGGAGCGTGTCTGGCTGCAGGATTGGAAGTCCATGCGCTTCGGCAGGCGGCTCTGGGTGTGTCCGACCGTGGATGAGCCGCCCGCGGACCCGGACGCCGTGGTGGTCCGTTTGGATCCCGGGCTGGCTTTCGGCACCGGGACGCATCCCACGACGGCGCTGTGCCTTCAACTGCTCGATGCCTTACCGCTTGCCGGCCGCTCGATGATCGATTACGGGTGCGGCTCCGGCATCTTGGGCATTGCCGCATTGAAACTGGGCGCATCCCACGTGATCGCCGTCGATCTGGATCCCCAGGCGCTGATCGCCACACGCGACAACGCGATGCGCAACGATGTGGCAGCGCGGCTGGAGATACAAGGCGTGCCGCCTTCGCTCACCGCCGCGGACGTGGTCGTCTCGAATATCCTTGCCGAACCCTTGATCGAGCTCTTCCCGGTGCTGCGGGCAGCGTGCAAGGACGGCGCCGACCTCGTACTGTCTGGACTGCTGAAATCGCAAGCCTACGCGGTGAAAGCCGCGTACTCCTCCGGTTTTGATATCGTGCAGGTGTTTGGGCGCGACGATTGGTGCTGCATCCACGCTCGGAGAACGGCTTAGCTTGTACACGCAGTGCGTAAAATGCGAGACGGTGTTCCGCTTGTCGGCGGAAGTGCTGCGCGCCGCGGGCGGCCAGGTGCGGTGCGGTCGCTGCGGAGAGGTGTTCAATGCGCTCGCGCGGCTTGCGGAGGACCCCGCCGCTTTCCCAGCCGGGGAATCTCTTATCGACCTGGAAACGCGCGCCAACGAGATTTTGGAATCAGCCGTCCCACCATTGAAGCGACCGGCCAACCCGCCATCGGAAAGCGATGACATCATAGACATCGAGGATTTCGACTCGCACCAGGTCGATTTCGCGCGCCTGCAGGTAATCGAGAAATTCGTCGAGGACCCGGAAGCGGAAGCGCCTTCGCCCCGAAGCGCCCCACCGCCCAGGACGACGGCCGCACCGCCCTCGTCGCCACCGCCCGCGCGGCCCCCAGCTTCAAAACCCAACCCGCAACCTGCTTCGGCACCGACACCGACACCGAACGCGGCGCAGACGCCGACCCCGGCACGCGCCCCCGCGCCCGCGCCCAAACCCGCGCCCACCCCTACACCTAAAACCGTAAAACCCGCAGCCGCCGCCCCGGCCGCCATTCCCGCACGTGCCCCGGCACCCTCATCGACCTCGACACAAGCCGACGAAGACATGATCGGCGACGGATCGATGGAGTTCACCCTGCCGCCGGGCGAACTGGATCGCATCTTCATCGAGTCACCGACATCGAACCGGCCAACCCCTGGGGGGAAAGCGGATCCGAGCCCAGGCACGGCGGCGGGCGAAGCCCCTCACGAGCCCGGTTCACCGATCATCGGCGGAGGATTCGAGGTGTCGGAGGACGTACGGCGCGAAATGCTGTCGGGAATCGCGGAGCCCGCCGCCCTTCCCGAGATTTCGCAGGCACCGCATCGGTCGATACCTTTCAATGTTTGGATGGCCGCGGCAGTAATCCTCGCGTTGCTTTTGTGCCTGCAGTGGATACACGCCAACCGCGAGTGGCTTGCGACGCACGCGCCGTTGCGCGGATCCCTGCGCGGCGTCTACGCGGCGATGGGTGTCTCGGTGGCGGCGCCCGCAAACCTTTCCGCGTATCAACTGCGACAATGGGGCGTCACCGGTGATCCCAGCGCCAACGGGACCCTGCGTGTGCGCGCGAGCATCCTGAATACGGCTGCGCAACTGCAACCGTATCCATTGTTGCGCGTCACGTTGGCCAACCGTTTCGGCGCCAAGATCGGCACGCGGGATTTCGAGCCCGCTGAGTATATGGGCAAGCCGGTCGCCCGCATGCTCGCGCCGGGAGAGCGCGCGGACGCGACGCTCGACATCGTCGATCCCGGCAAGGATGCGGAGGGCTTCGAGATCGATGTCTGCCTCCGCGGCGTCGAGCAAAGAATCGCGTGTGCCGGGGACGTGGCGCCGCAGGCGAAGCAGCCACGTGGCGGAAGTTAGCTCGTGACGCTGAAGATCGGGCCGTACTCTCTTCCTTCCAACGTGGTGCTCGCGCCCATGGCGGGCGTGACCGACCGGCCCTTCCGCATGCTGTGCCGGAAGTTTGGCGCGGGGCTCGCGGCATCTGAAATGCTGACCTGCGATGCGCGCCTGTGGGATACGCCGAAATCCCGGCACCGCAGGGATCACCGCGGCGAGCCCGGCCCGCGTGCGGTGCAAATCGCGGGCTTCGATCCGCAGATGATGGCGGACGCCGCGCGCCGCAATGTCGATGCCGGCGCGGAGATTATCGACATCAACATGGGCTGCCCGGCCAAAAAAGTCTGCAATCGACTGTCGGGCTCTGCCTTGATGAAGGACGAGGATTTGGTGGCGCGCATTCTCGAGGCCGTCGTCGCGGCCGTGACCGTGCCCGTGACGTTGAAAACGCGCACCGGGTGGGACCCGTCCCACAAGAACGGCATGCGCATCGCGCGCATCGCAGAGGATTGCGGCATTCAAGCACTTGCCGTCCACGGCCGCACACGCACGGATATGTTTTTGGGAGTTGCCGAGCACGATACCGTCCGGGCGATCAAGAGCAGCGTCAAAATCCCGGTGCTCGCCAACGGCGATATCGATTCACCGGCGCGAGCAAAGGAGATTTTGCTCTACACGGGCTGCGACGGCGTAATGATCGGGCGAGCCGCGCAAGGTCGGCCATGGATTTTCGACGAAGTCAATTTTTTCGTCGGGACGGGGAAATTGCGCGAGGATCTAGCGCAGGAAAATGTCCGTGATATTATGCGCGCCCACCTCGAAGACCTATACGATTTTTATGGCGATGAGACCGGTGTTCGAGTGGCACGTAAACACTTGAGTTGGTATTTCCGGCAGCATCCTGGACAAGAGGCTTTGCGGGACCGCCTCGTGCGAATCGAGACGCCGCGGGAGCAGTTGGCCACGTTGTTGGATCAATACGACACACGTGAGGCGCGCGCAGCATGAGCGCACATAGTTGAAAAATAAGAATGAATGATCTGCAGGGAAATCGGGTGGGACTATGGTCGCAAAAAAGAAAGCCAAGGCTCGCAGGGACCTCGCCGCGACGTTCAACGGTCGCGACCTGAAGGTCAATGGGAAAGGCGTACCGCTGCGCTCGCAAGCCGAAGAGGCCTTGCAGTGCTACTTCGAGACGTTGAACGGACATAAGCCTGCGCATCTGTATGAATTGGTGATGCGCGAGGTCGAAGAGCCGCTCTTCAAGGTCGTAATGGGTCACGTGCAGGGCAACCAAAGCCGCGCGGCGACCATCCTCGGCATCAACCGCGGCACATTACGCAAGAAACTCAAAGAGTTCGGGATCAACGAGTAGGCACTAACATTGCTCACGCCCGTACGTCGCGCACTGCTGAGCGTCTCCGACAAGACCGGGATCGTCGAGTTTGCGCGCGAGCTGAGAGAACGGGGCATCGAGCTTCTGTCCACCGGTGGTACCGCCAACCTCTTGGTTCGTCACGGTATTTCAGTCAAGGAAGTCGCTGAACACACCGGCTTTCCGGAAATCATGGGCGGGCGCGTCAAGACCCTGCACCCTAAAATTCACGGCGGTCTTCTCGGGCGCCGCGGCGTGGACGAGGAGGTCATGCGCGAGCACGATATCGAGCCCATCGATTTACTGGCGGTGAATCTCTACCCGTTCGCGGCGACCGTGGCGCGCTCCGATTGTACTTATGACGAGGCTGTCGAGAATATCGACATCGGGGGCCCTGCCATGGTCAGGGCGGCGGCCAAGAACCATGCCTCGGTCACGGTGGTGGTCGATCCCGCGGATTATCGCGCGCTCCTCGATGAGCTCGCGGCCAATCAAGGCGCCACCAACATCGGCATGCGTCAACAGCTCGCGGCCAAGGCGTTCGCCCACACCGCTCAATACGATTCCATGGTGTCCGCTTATTTCACCGGCGCGATCGGCGCCGAATCGGCGACGTTCCCCAATGATCTGAATCTCTCCTTTCCCAAGCGCCTCGATCTTCGATATGGCGAGAACCCGCATCAACAGGCGGCGTTCTACACCGATCCACGCGCGATCGGCGCTTCGGTGACCCAGGCCCGGCAACTGCAGGGCAAAGAGCTGTCCTACAACAACATTGCCGACAGCGACACCGCGCTCGAGTGCGTGCGCCAATTCGACGCCCCGGCGTGCGTCATCGTGAAGCACGCGAATCCCTGCGGCGTGGCGACGGCGTCCTCCATCGCCACGGCGTACGTGAACGCGTATCGCACGGACCCAACCTCGGCCTTCGGCGGGATCATCGCATTCAATCGCGAACTCGACGCGCCGACCGCACGGGCGATCGTGGATCGGCAATTCGTCGAGGTGATTCTCGCACCGAGCATCTCCGCCGAGGCACTCGCGATCGTCGCCGCCAAGGGCGACGTGCGCGTGCTGGAAGTCGGCGATCTATCGAAGCCGGTCTCCCAGGCGCTCGAATACAGGAGCGTCGCCGGGGGCTTGCTGGTGCAAACCCGCGACGGCGCCTCCGCGCGCGTGGAGGACTTGCGGGTGGTCACCCAACGTGCGCCCAAGCCGGAGGAGCTCGAGGATCTCTTGTTCGCCTGGCGCGTGGTGAAATATGTCAAATCAAACGCCATCGTCTGCGTCAAGGAACGCGCCACGCTGGGCGTGGGCGCCGGCCAGATGAGCCGGGTGGTCAGCAGTAAGATCGCGGCCCTCAAGGCGGCGGACGCCGGCCTATCCCTCAAGGGCGCCACCGCGGCGTCCGACGCCTTCTTTCCGTTTCGCGACGGTCTCGACGTGATCGCGGAGCTCGGGATCGAATCGATCATTCAGCCGGGCGGCTCCAAGCGCGATGCCGAAGTCATCGCCGCGGCGGATGAGCACGGCATCGCCATGGTGTTCACCGGCACTCGTCACTTCCGTCACTGATGAAGGTTCTGGTCATTGGCGGCGGCGGCCGCGAACATGCCCTCGCGTGGAAATGCGCGCAGTCGGCACGGGTGGCCCGCGTATTCGTTGCACCGGGCAACGCGGGCACGGCGCTCGAGCCGAAGCTCGTGAATGTCGACATCCCGGCGACCGACATCGACCGTTTGCTGGACTTCGCCGAGCGTGAGCGCATCGATCTGACGATTGTCGGGCCCGAGGGACCGCTGGTGGACGGCATCGTCGATCGGTTTCGCAGCAGCGGGCCGGGCCTGCTTCGGCCCCACCCGCGCCGCCGCCCGGCTGGAGGGATCCAAAGCCCATACCAAGGAATTCCTGAAGCGGCACCGCATACCGTCCGCCGCATATGCCACGTTCACCGCCTCCGACTTCGATCCGGCATACGTTCGAGCTCAGCGGCTCCCCATTGTCGTGAAGGCCGACGGGCTCGCCGCCGGCAAGGGAGTCGTGATCTGCGAGACTCACGAGGCTGCGGTCGAGACGGCAGCCTCGATGCTGGGCGGAAGCTTCGGTGCCGCGGGCCACACGATCGTGATCGAGGAATTCCTGAGCGGTGAGGAAGCGAGCTTCATCGTCATCGCCGCGCACGATCAGGTGATACCGCTCGCCACCTCGCAGGATCACAAGCGCCGTGACGATGCCGATCGGGGCCCGAACACGGGCGGGATGGGTGCCTACTCGCCCGCGCCCTTGGTCACTCCCGAGATCCACGAGCGCATCATGCGGGAAGTGATCGAGCCCACCCTGCGCGGGCTGATTGCCGACGGTGCTCCGTATACAGGTTTCTTGTATGCCGGCCTCATGATTGCTGCGGACGGAACGCCGAACGTCATCGAGTTCAATTGCCGCTTGGGCGATCCGGAAACCCAGCCGATTCTGATGCGCCTGCAAAGCGACCTTGTGAGCCTCTGCGAAGCGGCTCTCGGGCATGCGCTCGACGACGTGGAAACCGCCTGGGATCCGCGCGCGGCGCTCGGCGTCGTCATGGCGGCGGGCGGCTATCCGGAAAGCTATCGCAGCGGCGATGAGATTTCGGGCCTGGACTTGGCGGCAAGTCTGCCGGGCAAGGTTTTCCACGCCGGGACGCGCCGGGAAGGCGCGAAGATCGTAACCGCGGGCGGACGCGTGCTGTGCGCGGTCGGCCTGGGGAAGACCGTCGAGGATGCGCAGCATCAGGCGTATGACCTGGTGGAGGCAATCCATTGGGATCAGGCACAGTACCGGCACGACATCGGCTATCGCGCGGTGGTCCGCGAGCGCAACGCGCGCTAATTCGATGTCCGAAAGCGGCGAGACTCGTGCCGCGGTCTGTCTCAGTATGGACGCCATCTTAAATCGGATGATTTCGAGGTGTACCCATGGCGTCTTTTCAATTGGCCGGTCTGCCGCAGGCATCCTTCGCCCCGCTGTTCGCGCTGACCGATCAGGAATTGTCCCGTATCGATGCGCGGCGCGTTGTCGCCGATCGCAAGCCCGGTTTTCCCTGCCGGGTGAGTCTCGTGGATGCCGACATCGGCGAGGAGCTCTTGCTGTTGCCGTTCGAGCACCAGCCGGCGTCCTCGCCCTACCGTTCGTCGGGACCGATTTTCGTGCGCAAGGCGGCGATACGGGCCGTGCTGGAGCCCGGCGTCGTTCCGGACTACGTGCGTACCCGCCTCATGTCGGTCCGCGCTTACGACGCGGCGCATCAGATGATCGACGCCGCGGTGTGTCCGGGACCCGACGTAGCCCAGGTTCTTGCCAAGATGTTCTCGCGCGCCGAAGCCGCGTACATTCATTTGCACAACGCCAATCGCGGCTGCTTTTCCTGCGCGGTCCGGCGCATCGATCGAGGAGAACTGCATGACGCCATCCCGAACCACGCCCGCTGACAAGCGGCGCGCCTTCCGCAAACTCCACGAGAGCGGTTGCTTCGTGATCCCTAATCCGTGGGACGCCGGCGGTGCGCGGTACCTTCAGAGTCTCGGATTCAAAGCGCTCGCGAGCACGAGTTCGGGCGCTGCGTGGTCGCAGGGTCTCCCGGACAACGGCCTGTCGCGCGGCCAAGTCCTCGAACATCTGCAACACATGGCCGCCGCCACCGACCTGCCCCTGAACGCCGACTTCGAGGATGGCTTCGCCGCCGATGCTGCCGGCGTCGGCGAAAGCGTTCGCCTCGCCGTCGAGACCGGCATCGCCGGACTTTCGATCGAGGATTCCATCCGCGGTGAGTCGCTGTATCCGCTCGAGATCGCCGTCGAGCGCCTGCGCGCGGCGCGGCGCGCCATCGACGCCGCCGGCGGCGATGTGATGCTGATCGGCCGGGCCGAGTGTTTCCTGGTGGGCCAGCCCGATATCGAGCTGACCGTGACCCGGCTCAAGGCCTATGCCGCCGCCGGTGCCGATTGTCTGTACGCCCCCGGCATCAAGTCCGCCGCACATATCCGTGCCACGGTCGACGCGGTGCACCCCAAGCCGGTGAACTTGTTGGTCGGTGGGCCGAGCGATCTCTCGCTCGCGCAAATCGCGGAATTGGGTGTGCGCCGCGTGAGCGTCGGCGGCGCTCTGGCGCGGGCGGCTTGGGGCGGATTCATGAGCGCAGCCCGAAAGATCGCGGAACAGGGAAGTTTCGACGGCCTCGCCGGCGCCGCGACTCACCCGGCGATGAACGCCCTGTTCGAGAACAGGGGCTCTTAGTCGATGGGAGAATGCCGGCCCCAGTCGAAGCGACGGCCGAGTATCGCCTTGAAGATCAGGTGATCGGTGGCGGCCGTCGCGCCGATGCCGACACCAATGTTGATCTCCCATAGCGCAGACACGTTGAGATCGGTGACGACGAACAGCTGCTGTTGCTGATCGTGGATCGGCCCGAGCCTGGCGATTGCGCCGTAGTCGGCATACCACTCGACGCCGCCACTGACGACGCGGTTGAAGTCGTAGCTGATTTTGGCGCTCGGGGCGAAGCCGATACCCTGGCTCACATCGGGGCCGTGCCAGGTGCGCTCGAGCGCCGGATTGATGGCGAAATACCAGCGTCCCACTGACTTGTCGACGATCGGTCGGACCTCCCAGGTCCACGTGTCCGTCGAGTAGGCGGAGCGCTGAAAGCCGACCTCCGTGGAGAGACTCACCCCGACCGGCCATCCCCAGGAATCCGGGACGCGGACACGAGGCCGGATGTGATCGCCCACCCATTGCACCCCGTGTCCGTCCTGCTCGCTGGTGAAGACGTAGAAACCGACCTCGGACCAATCGTTGAGACCTTGGGTGAGCTCCAGCGTCTCGTGTTCCTGGTGATCGGTCGGGTAAACGCCGTCCACGACGTACTTCTGGCCGTCGAGCGTATAGTTCGAGTGCAGCTCGACCATCAATGTCTCGGGCGGCACGGTTTCGGCGCCATACACCTGGATCTCGTAGTTGGTTTGAGCCCGGCTCGAGAACGAAGCGGCAGCCAGTGCGAGAAACACTGCGAACCTCCGGCACGCAGCGCGCGTCGATCGCTCAGGCATAGTCGAAAAGCATCATGAACCCTCGGTCCATGTGATTCTGCTGATGACAGTGGAACAGCGAGGCGCCTGGATTGTCGGCCGTGAATTCGACCTCCATGCGGGTCCGGGCATCGACCAATACCACGTCCTTGATGATGCCTCGTATGTCGGCGCCCCCGAGACGGCGCAGCTCGAAACTGTGACGATGCAGATGCACCGGATGATCGTCGATGCTGTTGTTGATGAACTGCAGGCGATAGCGCCGCCCCGGCACGAGGGGCGCCACTCGTGCATTGGGGTACGATGCGCCGTTGATGGTCCAAGTCTCCATGGCGCCGTGGCCTTGAAATTTGGCATCGAAGACCAGCGGGATGATCGTGGGGGGATCGGCCGCATGCCCGGCGGCAGCGGCGCCGGCGCCCGCCGATGCGGCGAATTGCTCGTAGTTCCAGAGGAGCTCGGGAGGCTGCTGCCACTGCGGGCCCCCCGCCTTGTTTTCGTATTCCAGGGCAATCGCCATCCCCTGGGCATGCATGTGCTTGCGCACTTCACCGAGAACCCAGACTCCCGGATTGTTCATGTCCACCAGCGCGCAGACCCGCTCCGCGGGGGCGAGCCTCAACATGGGAACCGTCCGCGGGGTCGGCACGGGATTGCCGTCGAGAGCTACGACACGAAACGAGTGGCCGGCGAGTGCGATCCAGTGGACCTCGGTCGGACTGGAGTTGAGCACATGCAGCAGCACGCGCTGACCCTGCCTCACGCGCAACGGCTCGCCCGATCCCATGGCCTTGCCGTTGATCGTCGCGACCGTGTAGCTCGGATTCATCGCACCGTCGTCGCTGGCAAGCAGGTAGCCGCCCCAGTCATGCAGGGCCAGAAAGAACTCCTGATCGTACGGCGCCGGATTTTCGCGCGGCTCGATCATCAGGAATCCGTGCTGCCCCCCGTATTGGGCACGGGTCAAATCGTTCATCGCCATGGTGTGGGTGTGATACCACCGAAAGCCGGCGGGGCGCGGGGTGAATGTGTAGCGCGCACTCGAGTGCGGAGCAATGGCCGGTGTTCCTTCCTCCATGGCGCCGTCGACCGCGGGAGGGATGGAGAGACCATGCCAGTGCACGACTTCGGGACGATCGGTGCGGTTGTTCACGTCGATCGTGACCGGTCGGCCCTCCTTGAAGCGAAGCAGCGGCCCGGGAACCTGGCCGTTGTAGGCGATCGTTTTCAGGGCCTGTCGCGGCGCCAAATCGAGCGTCGTGGCGGCGATCTCTATCTTGTAATCCGGCTCGGATGCTTCCTGGCCGAAGGCAGTCAGTCGCGGTGCGAGTCCGACGAAGCCGGAGATCCTCAGCAGGTCGCGCCGTGAAATCATCGGTCGATGATAGCCAATTCGTGTGTCTGCGCTACCCCGACCCGGCATGCTGTTGACGGAACAGCCGGCCCCGCTCCGCCGCCAGCACGAACCCGAGCGCGACCAACCCGCAGCACAAGGACCCGATGGCGAGCGGCAGTGTGGTGCCGTTGAATTCCCTCCCGATCACCGCGGCAAGGATCGCCGCGCTTCCCGTCGAGATGCACCCCTGCAGCGATGCGCCGACTCCCGCGACCGCCCCGACCGGCTCCATCGCCATGGCGCCGAAGTTCGACACCGACAGGCTGAATGTCGCCATGGTCGCGGCCTGAAGCACCACGAAGGTCCACAGCTGCTCCCAGCCGAGCGCCGCGATGGTCACGTGCAGCACCGATATGGCGATGAACACCAGAATCGCGGTGTGGGAGATGAGTCTCATTCCCAATCGCCCGACGAGCCGCGAATTCGTGAACGCGGCCACGCCCATGAATCCCGCGCACAGCGCGAACATCAGCGGCATGATGCCCGGCCGATGGAACACGTCGGAAAATATCTGCTGCACCATGCCGACGTAGGCGATCAGCGCGCCGAACAGCGCTGTGGTCGCCAGCGTGTAGAACATCGAGATGCGGTTCAACACCACGATCCGGACGGCGCGCAGGATATGCGAGGGGTCCAGGGGCAGCCGGTACTGCGGATGCAAGGTCTCGGGCAATCGCAGCAGGGCGTACAGCCACACGATCGATGCGAACATGCCGCACGCGAAGAAGATGTACCGCCAGGATGCCATCCAGAGAATGGCCTGACCGAGGCTCGGCGCCACCACGGGCACCATCAGGAAGACCACGAAAGTGAGCGATAGCACCCGCGCCATGGGTCGTCCGGAATACAGATCCCGCACAATGGATCGCACCACCGTCGCGCTCGCGGCCGCGAGCCCATGCACGAAGCGCCAGGCAAGCAGGGCCTCGAAACTTCGGGTCATGCCGCAGACCAGTGCCGCCACGACGTACAGACACATGCCGCCGAGCACGATCGGGCGCCTCCCGAAGCGATCCGACAGAAGTCCCCAGACGAGCTGGCCGGTGCCCAGACCTGCCATGTAGGTGGTCACGATCCACTGGCCGTGGTTCGGATTGCCCACTTTGAGCGCGCCGACGATGGCCGGGAACGCGGGCAGCATCGCGTCGATCGCGATGGCCTGCGTCGACATCATGGCCGCCGACAGCGCGACGAACTCGCCGAAGCGAATCGGCACCCGGCTGCGGTCGTCCATCAAGCCTGGGGCTTGCGTGCGATGCTGGTCGCCATGGTTACGATGGAGGCGAGATCGGTCAGGTTCGCAGGGACCACGAGCGTGGTGCCGGCCTGCGCGAGCTTGCCGAATTGCTTCACGTATTCCTCGCCGATGCGCAGCTGCATGGCCTCGATGCCGCCGCGGTCGGCGAGCGCCAGGCCGACCTGGCGGAGGCCCTCCGCGGTTGCGCTCGCCACCGCGAGAATGGCCTGCGCCTGCCCTTCCGCCTCGTTGATCTGCTGCTGCTTGTTGGCCTCGGACTGCTTGATCACCCGCTGCTTGTCGCCCTCCGCCGAATTGATCTTGGCGTCGCGATCGCCTTCCGAGGTCAGCACCACGGCGCGCTTTTCCCGCTCGGCACGCATCTGCTTCTCCATCGCGGAAAGCACGTCCTTCGGCGGCGTGATGTTCTTGATCTCATAGCGCAGGACTTTGACGCCCCAGGCCGCGGATGCCTTGTCGAGCTCACCCACCACATTCGCATTGATGGCGCCGCGCGCCTCGAAGGTGCGATCGAGCTCGATCTTGCCGATCTCGCTGCGCAGCGTGGTTTGCGCGAGTTGCGCGATGGCGAAGCCGAAATTCGAGATGCCGTAGGACGCCAGGTGCGGGTCGAGGACCTGCATGTAGAGCACCGCGTCGACGCCGACCTGCACGTTGTCGCGGGTGATGCAGATCTGCTCCGGAATGTCGGTGGCGATCTCCTTGAGGCTGTGGCGGTAGGCCACCCGCTCGAAGAAAGGCACGAGAATATGAAAGCCCGCCTGAAGCGTGCGGCTGTATTTCCCGAGATGTTCGATGACGAAAGCGCTCTGCTGAGGCACCACCGTGGCCGTCTTGGCCACGATGATGACCACCACGATGGCGATGACGATGACTCCATAGACCAAAGGCATTGGCGCGACTCCTACTTGACCACCAGCGTGAGCCCGTCCACACGCACGATCCGCGCGTGCTTTCCCGCCTCGATGGTGGTCTGACCGCCGTTCACGGCGCTCCAGGAGCTGCCGCGATGTTCGAGCCGGCAGCTTTCCCCGGGCGGCAGCATCTGCGGCAGGATCACGATCTCACCCTCCGGTCCGACGTTCATCGCCGGCAGGTTTCGAGCCAATCGCGCGTACACCCGGCGGCGAAAACCCACGAGCGAGACCGCGGAAAGCACCGCAAACAGCGCCCATTGCGTCCAATCGGCGAGCGGTGCTCCAACGAGGTCCAGGAGCCCCACCACCAGCGCGGCGCCCCCGATGAAGACCAGATAAAACTGGGCGTTGACGAAGGTGAGCTCGGAACCCAGCAGGATGGCCCCGACCGTGATCCATGCCCACCATTCCATGTGCCGCGCCTACCGTTTCATCGCGTCGAAGAAATCCGTATTGGTCTTCGTATCCTTCATCTTGTCGAGCAGGAACTCGATCGCCGCCAGCTCATCCATGGGATGCAGGAGCTTGCGCAAAATCCACATCTTGGACAACTCCGCCGGATCGGTGATTAGCTCTTCCTTGCGGGTGCCCGAGCGGTTGATGTTGATCGACGGGAACACACGCTTTTCCGCGATGCGGCGGTCGAGGTGGATTTCCGAATTGCCGGTGCCCTTGAACTCCTCGAAGATCACATCGTCCATCTTCGAGCCGGTATCGACCAGCGCGGTCGCGAGGATGGTCAGGCTTCCGCCCTCCTCGATGTTGCGTGCGGCGCCGAAGAACCGCTTCGGCCGCTGCAATGCATTCGCGTCCACGCCGCCGGTGAGCACCTTGCCGGAGCTCGGCACCACGGTGTTGTAGGCGCGCGCCAGTCGCGTGATCGAGTCGAGCAGGATCACCACGTCTTTCTTGTGCTCGACCAGGCGCTTCGCCTTTTCGATCACCATCTCGGCCACCTGCACGTGACGGCTCGCGGGCTCGTCGAATGTCGAAGACACCACTTCGCCCTTGACCGTGCGCGCCATCTCGGTGACTTCCTCGGGCCGCTCGTCGATCAGCAGCACGATCAGAATCACTTCCGGATGGTTCGCGGTGATGGCGGTGGCGATGTTCTGCAGGAGCATCGTCTTGCCCGCTTTGGGCGGCGAGACGATCAGCCCGCGCTGGCCCTTGCCGATCGGTGCCACCAGGTCGATGGCACGTGCCGTCAAGTCCTCGGTGGAGCCGTTGCCGCGCTCGAGCTTCAGCCGCTCGGTTGGATGCAGCGGGGTCAAGTTCTCGAACAGCACTTTGCCGCGCGAGCTCTCCGGCGAGTCGAAATTGATCTCGCCCACCTTCAGCAGGGCGAAGTAGCGCTCCCCGTCCTTCGGCGGACGGATCAGCCCGGAAATCGAGTCTCCGGTGCGCAGGTTGAAGCGGCGAATCTGGCTCGGGGAGACGTAAATATCGTCCGGCCCCGCGAGATAGCTCGAATCCGAGGAGCGCAGGAAGCCGAAGCCGTCCTGCAGGATCTCGAGCACGCCGTCGCCGTAAATGTCCTCACCCTTGCGGGCATGGGCCTTCAGGACGCCGAAGATGATGTCCTGTTTGCGCGAGCGGCCCATGTTCTCGAGACCCATGGTCTCGGCGAGCTTCACCAGGTCGCTGATGGGGCGCTTCTTGAGCTCGGTGAGGTTCATCGAGCTGCGGCTGCGCGCGAGGTCGGCCTGAGCAATGATCTCTAGGTCATCGCCGCCCTCGGGCAGATCGCCATAATCCTCTTGCGGGGGACGGCCGCCGTTGGTGTTGCCGTTGCGGTCGTTGCGTCGATTCGAGCGGTTCGGCCGCCCGCCGCCACCGCCGCCGCCCTGGCCGCCCTGTTGCCCGCCGCCCTGGCCGCGGGATTGATTGCCTAGGTAGCCTCTCACAGGTTGCTGTCCAGAAAGGCGGCGAGCTGTGACTTGGTGACCGCTCCCACCTTCTGGGCCTCCACGGTGCCGTTCTTGAACAGAATCAGCGTGGGGATGCCGCGGATGTTGAATTTGGGCGGCGTCGCGGGATTGTCGTCGATGTTGAGCTTCGCGATCCGGACCTTGTCCTTGTACTGATCGGCGATCTCATCGAGGATGGGCGCGATCATCTTGCACGGTCCGCACCATTCCGCCCAGAAATCGAGCAGCACGGGCTTCTCCGAGTTGAGCACGTCCTTGTCGAACGTGGCGTCGCTGGTATGAACGATTGTTGGGTTACTCACTGCGGATATGCCTCCTGTTGGAGATTCATTTTGAACTTGGAGCGGGGGTTGGGTTCTGGGAAAAAGGGGGCCGAACTCGCGCGAAGTGACGATGCGCGGCCGTTCGGGCACAATACAGCGGGTTTAGCGGTGTTGATTACCTTAAAAGGGTACCGATGATACGGTTGATGGGAGCGGATAGACCGGCTCCTGATTGGCAGTATTGTTAACCGGTCCCTCACCATTTTGCAAGTTTCCGCTGCTCATAAAGGAAAAATGTCAGACGCCCATCTCAGTCAGTTGACCTTCGATTCGCTCAATATCGCCGAGTCTTTGAAGCGGGGCATCGCCGAACTCGGCTTCACCCGCTGCACACCGATCCAGGCGCAAACCCTGCCCCTGGCGCTCACCGGTCACGACGTGGCCGGCCAGGCGCAAACCGGAACCGGCAAGACGGCGGCGTTTCTGATCGCCCTGTTCAACCGCTTGTTGACCGATCCCGGCGCACCGAATCGGCCGATCAACGCGCCCCGCGCCATCGTCATTGCGCCGACCCGGGAACTCGCGGTGCAGATCCATTCGGACGCCGAGGGCATCGCGAAATACACCGGACTCAAACATGCGATCGTGTTCGGCGGAGTCGACTACGAAAAACAGCGGCGCGTTTTGGAGGAAGGAGTCGATGTCCTGGTCGGAACGCCCGGCCGCATCATCGATTATTTCAAGCAACATGTGTTCGATCTGCGCCATATTCAAGTGGCGGTGCTCGACGAAGCGGACCGCATGTTCGATCTGGGGTTCATCAAGGATATCCGTTTCATTCTAAGACGGCTCCCCCACCCGACTCTTCGCTTGAATATGATGTTTTCCGCCACTTTGTCATACCGGGTGCTCGAACTCGCGTATGAGCACATGAACAACCCCGAGTTGATCCGCATCGAGCCCGACAAGATGACGGTCGATCGCGTGCGGCAGGTGCTTTACTTCCCATCGACCGAGGAGAAGATCCCGCTGTTGATGGGCCTCCTGCGCCGGATCGACGCGCGGCGCACCATGGTGTTCGTGAACACGCGGCGTGTTGCCGAGGTTCTGGAGCGGACGCTCACCGCCAACGGATTCGTCGCCCAGGCGCTGTCGGGAGATGTGCCGCAAAACAAGCGCTTGAAGATGATGCGCGACTTTCACAACGGCGACGTTGCCGTGCTGATCGCGACCAACGTCGCGTCCCGAGGGCTGCACATTCCCGACGTGAGCCATGTGTTCAATTTCGACCTCCCCAACGACCCGGAGGACTACGTCCACCGGATAGGCCGTACGGCTCGGGCCGGCGCTGAAGGCGACGCCTTGAGTTTTGGCTGCGAAGAGTACGCCGTGGGGCTGCCCGACATCGAACGCTACATCGGGCACCAGATTCCCCGGGCGCCCATCGAATCGGCCGACCTGGCCGCCGTGACCGCACCGCCTCCCGCCGAATGGCGCGAGCGCGCTCCCCGCAGCGGCCCGTCGAGAGGCGGCGGCCGCTCCGGCGGCGGGCCTCGCTCCGGCGGAGGACCCCGCTCGGGCGGGGGGCATCGTCCGGGCGGCCGGCCTCAAGGCGGCGGACCCCGTCGCTCCTCGCCGTCCTCGCACAGCGGCCCTTCCTCCCGCGGCGCCCCGTCCTCGCACAGCGGCCCGTCCTCGCGCGGGCCCGCGCCTGGCGCCGATTCCGCGCCGCGCGCCCCGGACGGCGGCGGCGGGGGTGCTCCCGCCGACAAACCGGCCGGGGAGCGTCCGGCGCGCCGCAGGCGCCGCCGAGGCCGTCCCGGTGGGTCCGGCGGGTCAGGATCGGGCGGGTCCGGCGGCAGCGCCCCCGCCGTTACATGAGGTCGGCCACCCCGTCGACCGCGACATAGCGGCCGGTGTCCTGGCGGGGCTGCCCGGAGTCCGGCAGCCGTACCGCGCGCAGCCACGCAATGCCGAAGGCATGCGCCGCATCGAGCACCGGCAGGCTGTCGTCGATGAACAAAGTGCGCGTCGGAACGAACGGTTCCTTGGCGTTGAGCCGCGGCCAGAAGAGAGCATCTTCCTTGGGCGCATGAAAGGCGTGCGTCGAATACCAGGCATCGAAATGATCCGTGAGGCGCGATTGCTCGTTCTTGATCGCGAGCGTCACGGGATGCGCGTTGGTCACCAGCACACGCCGCTTGCCGCTGGCTTTGAGCCTGCCGAGAAAGTCCAGGGCGCCGGGCAGGTAGCTCACCCTGTGCAGCGCCTCGCGCTTGATGGCGGCGATATCCAGCCCGAGTTCCGCGCTCCAGTAATCGATGCAATACCACTGCATGGTGCCGCGAACCGCCTGAAATTTCGGCGCGAGCACCTCCCAGGCGGCTGCCTGGGGCAATCCGCGGAGTTCGGCATATCGGCCGGGAAGGTGTTCCTGCCAGAACCAGTTGTCGAAGCGCTGATCGAGCAGCGTCCCATCCATGTCCAGAAGGACGGTGTCGATGCTCGACCAATCGAGCCCTGCATCTCTGGACATTTGAGTATCATACCAACCGATGAGAGATCTCCGCGGCCTCACCGAAGCCTTGTTGCCGATCGCAGCCCGCGCGGGCGAGGCGATCATGAAGATCTACGACGGCGCCTTCACGGTGGAGCGCAAGGACGACAATTCGCCGTTGACCCTCGCGGACCTGGAATCGCAGCGGATCATCGTCGAGGGCCTCGGACGATTGACGCCCGACGTGCCCGTGCTGTCGGAGGAATCGGCCCAGGCTCCGTGGCCGGTGCGGCGAACCTGGCACGAATTATGGGTGGTCGACCCGCTCGACGGCACCCGCGAGTTCGTGAAGAGGAACGGGGAATTCACCGTCAATATCGCGCTCGTTGTCGAGCACGAACCGGTGCTCGGGGTCGTCACCGCGCCCGCGCAAGGAATCTCATACTGGGGAGCCAGGGGTATCGGAGCTTTTCGGCAGGATGAGCATGGCACCGTGC
The DNA here is from genome assembly GCA_963748995.1 of uncultured Gammaproteobacteria bacterium. Classification (GTDB taxonomy): domain Bacteria; phylum Pseudomonadota; class Gammaproteobacteria; order Steroidobacterales; family Steroidobacteraceae; genus Bog-1198. The sequence continues at coordinate 118,258 of CAVVKU010000018.1, forward strand.
GCCAGATCCGCGTCTCCGCTCCCGCCTCTCCGCTGCGTGTGGTCGGAAGCCGCTCGCACATGAGTCCCGAAACGGCGGCGTATCTAGCCGGTTTTCCGCCCCATGAGATGACGGGCGTCGGCAGCTCGCTGAAATTCTGCCTGTTGGCCGAAGGCAACGCCGAGCTCTATCCGCGCTTCGGCCCCACCTCGGAATGGGACACGGCCGCGGGACAAGCGCTGCTCGAAGCGGCCGGCGGCCAGGTCACCCGCATGGACGGCCATCGATTGCGCTACAACTGCCGGGAAAGCCTCATCAATGGCGATTTCATCGCCTTTAGTCACCCGAGCGTATTGACGCGGTCGCAGACGCCGTCGCAGCCGTGAGCGCCGCGCGCGCAGCCGCGAGGAACACCGGTCAGGCATGCCCCGCCGGCTCGCAGAACTGCAAGGTGGAGTCGAGCAGAGTCGGTATGTCGAAAACCACCTCATCACCCTCCATGGTGAGACGCGCCACACCTGCCGCGGCGATCAGCGCGGCCGGCACATGAATCTGGCCGCGAGTGCGGGGCGGCATCCAGGTATGAAGCCGGACATCGTCGAAGGCGCGGTTGAGCGCGCCCCAGCGAAGCTGGGCGGCACGCGCGATGGGCGTGTCCAAGTCCGGCTGGTCGCTCGCCAAACGCGGTGCGCTCAACAAGGCCTGGACATATTGCACCATGTCATTTGGATCGACTCTGAGGGACATTTCAGGGGCCAATTCGGAGTGTTTCATGTCTCCTCTATGGGGCATGCCGGGTGGAAATCCAGGGTAAGCTCTGCGCCGTGAGCATCGATCTCGTGTTTTTCATGATCGGAGCCTCAGGCTTGGGCATAGCGTACAAGGTTTGGCACAGCGCACTCGGGGCGCGCGAAGCGGCAAATCGCATCGCACGAGAGGCCTGTTCCCGGGCGGTGGTGCAATTCCTCGACGAGACGGTCGCCTTTGCGGGTTTCCGCTGGCGCCGCGACGACCGCGGACGACGGCGTTTGCTACGGACTTACACATTCGATTACACGAGCGATGGTTTCGAGCGTGCCCAGGGCTTCATCGTAATGTCGGGCGCCCGCCTGGAAGCCGTCGGGCTGGCCGGAAACCCCTCGTGAGGGTCGGCGACATCGTCGATCTGCACACGCATTCGACGTGCTCTGACGGCTCCCTGCCGCCGGGCGAACTGGTCGAACGCGCCGCGGCGGCCGGCATCGCGATCCTGGCCCTGACCGATCACGACACCACCGCGGGGCTTGCGGCGGCCGGCGCGGCAGCGGCCCCCCTGGGAGTCACTCTGGTCCCCGGCGTGGAGGTGTCCGTCGCCTGGCGGCACCAATCGATTCACATTCTCGGCCTCTGGATCGATCCGTCATCGCGCACGCTTCGAGACCTGCTCGGCGCCCAGGCCGAGCGGCGGCGGGTCCGCATGCAAAGAATCTGCGCCGCATTGACCAAGGCCGGGCTGCCCGGCGGCGAACTCCTGGCGGCGGTCGAGGCGAAGCCGGGGGTGCCGACTCGATCGCACCTGGCGGCGGCGCTCGTGGACGGCGGGCACGTCCATCGCGCCGAGGATGCGTTTCGCAAATATCTCGGCCATGGCAAGCGCGCGCACGTCGCCGCGGGCTGGCCGGCGATCGAGGAAGCCGTCGCCGCGATACGCGCCTCGGGCGGCGATGCCTGCATCGCTCACCCGGCCCGGTACACCTTGTCATCGGGCGCTCGGCGCCAGCTGATATCCGACTTTGCGGCGGCGGGCGGATCGGCGCTCGAGATCGTCACCGGGGCCAACGGCGCACAGCACGCCGCCGCGAACGCCGCCCTCGCGACGCGGTTCGGGCTTGCGGGATCCCTGGGCTCCGACTTTCACGATCCTCAACTAACTTGGAATCCTTTGGGCCGGTTGGCTAAGCTACCCGATGGCATCGACCCGCTGTGGCGCCACCGGCTTCCATAACAAGCAGCGAACTCGTGAACGACGAAGACAACAAAATCAACACCGATTTGTTCAAGAACATCGAGCGGCTGCGTCAACTTCGAATCGAGCACCGGGACCTGGACGACGTGATCTCCCGGCTCTCCTTGGATTTCAAGGTCGATGAGCTGCAGATGAAGCGCCTCAAGAAGCGCAAGCTCATGCTCAAGGACCAAATCGCGCGCCTGGAGAGCCAGCTGATACCGGACCTGAACGCATGATCCAGGAAATCTGGCTTCATCTTCAGGCCTTCCTCGAGATCCTGTTCACGCGTAACGTCCTCACGGAGGTCGCGGCGTTGGGGGTCTGCATCTCGTTGGGCTGGCTGGCGGCCGTGCTGTTGCGCGACCGCCAGCCGCCGCGTCGAGCGCAACCGATCGCTTTCTGGAGCGGCGACATCCTCGCGTACGTCGTGTTCGTCGCACTGCCTGCGGTGGTCGTGCTGGGTTTCGTGCTCCTGTCCCGCGGCATTCTCGATGCGGCGCACTTCGACGTGACCATCCTGGACGCCGCGGTGCGCCTGGTCGGCGCGTTCGTGGTGATCCGCATCGCCGTACTCTTGTTTGCGATCAGCCTGGGCAACAAGTCGTGGCTGCAAAACATCGAGAATCGGCTGACTTTCGCGATCTGGCTCGCCTTCGCCGCCGATTACCTGGGGTGGCTCGATCCGATCATCGCCGGCCTCGACAGCATCGGCATCGCCTCCGGCAAAACCCGCGTGACGGTATGGTCGGTGATGAAGCTGCTGTTCACGCTCACGTTGTTCGTGCTGGTCGCCGCCTGGATCAGCCGCTGGCTCGACCGCCGCCTTAAAAAGCTGTCGAGCCTCGCGCCGTCGACACGCATCGGGCTCGCCAAGTCCGCCAATGCCTTCCTGATCGGGCTCAGCATCCTGGTCGGCCTGAATACCGCGGGCGTCGATCTCACCGCATTGACGGTGCTCACGGGCGCCATCGGCCTGGGACTGGGTTTCGGCCTGCAATCGATCGCCTCCAACTTCGTCTCCGGCTTCGTGCTGCTGATGGATCGATCCATCAAACCGGGTGACGTCATCAGCCTCTCCGGTCAGAGCGGCACGAGCACCGAGAATTTCGGCTGGGTCCAGGAACTGCGGGGCCGATACGTCGTAGTACGCGACCGTGATGGCATCGAGATGCTGGTGCCGAACCAGCAATTGATCTCGAGCGCCGTGATCAACTGGAGCTATACGGATCCGAGGATTCGCCTGAAGCTGCCGATCAGGATCAGTTACAACGACGACCCCGAGCTCGCGCTCCAGGTCCTGCTGATGGCGTGCGAGGGACAGAGGCGGGTATTGCGCGACCCTGCACCGGTGTCGCGCTTGATGCAATTCGGCGACCACGGCATCGAGCTGGAGCTGCGATTTTGGATCTCCGACCCCCAGGAAGGGGTGAACAACGTCCGCTCCGAGGTCAACCGCACCATCTGGGCCCTGTTCAAGGAGAACAAGATCACCATCCCGGTGGCCCAGCGCGAGATTCGAATCCACGACTCGCGCACCGACCTCGATTGACGGGGCCGCCGTGCCGCCCGCCATTTCGGAGCCCGTAGCGATTCCCGACGAAGAACTGGAGTGGAAATTCATCCGCTCGTCCGGTCCCGGCGGCCAAAACGTCAACAAGGTCTCCAGCGCCGTGCAGCTGCGATTCCTGCTGCATCGGAACACGAGCATTCCCGCCTCCGCCAAGCATCGCCTGCGGCGCATGGCGGGACAGCGGCTGGTCGATGACGGCACCATCCTGATCACCGCCCGCGACGAACGCAGCCAGGAGCAAAACCGCCGCTCCGCGCTCGAGCGTCTCGCCGATCTCATCCGCGCTGCCTTGATCGAGCCCAAGATCCGCAAGAAGACCCGCCCGACGCGCGCTTCCAAGGAACGGCGCATCGACTCGAAGAAGAAGCGCTCGACCACCAAACGGGGACGCGGCGGGAGCTGGGACTAGGCCTACTGCCCCAATGTCGCCTGCAGGATGTCATGCCTCAACTGCTCGGAGAGCACGAGCTGCGCATCCGCCGCGACACCGAGCAGCGGTTCCCCGAACACGAGCGAGCCGTCCTGCGCCGTCGTCACCACCTGGCGCCGACCGAGAAGCTCGATGAAGTTCCTGAACAAGCTCTTGTCGAAGAACTCGGGCGAATCGAGTCCGTACAGAATCGACATGCGCTGCGCCATCAGATGGCAGCGCTCCTCGAGCGCTTCGTGGGTGATGTTCCCCGAGCCCGCCCGCAGCAGCACCGCAATCACGAGGTAATAGCGCTCCAACGTCTGGATCGTGGTCTCCGCAAGCAGGGACAGCTGTATGGCCTCGAGCGACGTGGGAGCGGGACGCCGCCACTCGCTGCGATCCTCGTTCGGCTGAAGCAGCCCGGAACGGGTCAGCGCATCGAGGAGCGAGTCCGTGACCGCGCCGATCTCCTCCTCGGGCCAGCGCAGCGCGAGTTCCGCGCGGATATAGGGATAGACGCGCCAGGCCAGGCGCTTGATGTCCTCGGTGCGCATGCGCGCATTGCTGACGAAACAGCATGCGATGAGCGAGGGCATCGCGAACAGATGCAGAATGTTGTTGCGGTAGTACGTGGCGAGCACCGCCCGCTCGGCGGTCATGCGCATGATGTCCCCCAGCGGGTGCGCCTGGCGTTCCAGCATGCCCATCGACTCCGCGTAGCGAATCATTTGCTCGGCGCTCATCGTCGTGACGGTGACCAGCGGCGCGTACGGTGCATCGCGAAGCAGCCGCTGGTACAAATCGAGTTGCCGCTTGAGATCGGCCTCGAGCAGCGCCTGCCGGGGCATCGCGAGCACCGCCATGGATACGAGGTTGACGGGCGTCACGGCTGCGGCCGAATTGATGCCGCTGACGACCCGGAAGGCGAGATCGTTGATCAGCTCCGCGATCCAACCGGGCGGCGACGCATCGTCCCCGGCGCCGCCCGGGGTGCCCGAGGGGGTGCCGCGCCAACCCGGGTTGTACGCGTCGAGCAGGTCGTCGAGCACGATGGGCTCGCCGAGATTGACGTGCACCTTGCCGAATTTGCTGCGTAGCAAGGCCGGCAGGGACCTGATCACGCCGATGACGCTTTCCTTCTCCTTCGGGCGGCCCGACAACTCGCCGATATAAGTTCGGCCCTCGACGATCCGTTCGTAGCCGAAATAAACGGGCATGAACACCACCGGCCGCTTCGGCTCCCTGAGATAGCTGCGTACGGTCATCGACAACATGCCGGTGCGCGGCACCAGCAAACGCCCGGTCCGGCTGCGGCCGCCCTCGACGAAGTATTCGAGCGGATGGCCGCGCTCCATCATGAACCCCAGATACTTGGTGAACACGGCGGCGTAGAGCGGGTGCCCCTTGAAGCTGCGTCTCAAAAAAAACGCACCGCCCTTGCGCAGGAATCGCCCGATCACCGGCAGGTTGAGATTTGCGCCGGCGGCAACGTGCGGCACGGCAAAGCCCTTGAGATAGATGACGTACGACAGCAGCAGATAATCCATGTGGCTGCGGTGACAGGGCACGTAGATGATCTCCGCCCCGTCGCCGATTTCCTGGAGCTTTTCCACATGCTCGAACTCCACGCCGTCGTAGAGCCACGTCCACAACCGCTTGAGCAGGGAGGCCATGAACGTGATGAAGGGCTGGGAATAATTCGCCGCGATCTCCATCGCGTATTGGCGGGCGGTCAACAACACCGCGCGGCGCCGCGCCCTGCGTCTGAGGCCCGCGCGCCCGCGGCCGCGAGCCGCCTCAGCCAGTTCACGGCGCGCTTGCATCTCCCGGCGCACCGCGTGCCGCACCGCCTGCGTGCGCAGGATGTGCGCCACCATGGTCCGCCGGTGCGAAAGATCGGGTCCGATGGTGGACGCTCGCTGCGCCCGGAATACGCCGCGAAAGGAGCGCATCACCCGCCGAACCGCGCGCGGCGGAGGCAAGCCCTGCAGGGCCTCGCGAAGCGCCACGGGCTCGCCGAAGTACACCACCGTATTGCGGCCGTTGACGAGCACGTTGAGCATCTTGCGAAAGCGACCGACCAGCACCCAGTTCTCGGCGAACAGCAGCCGCCACAGGCTCTGTTCCTTGTGCGGTGCCCTGCCCCAAAAAATCGAGACCGGGACCAGGTCGGCGTCGAAGTCGGGATCCGCCGCCGCGGCGTCCACCATCTGCACCAGGTAGCGGGGGGCTCGAGAGCGGCTGCGCGAGCTCCATAGCGAGCCCTGACGCGCCAGTGCAAAGCATCGATCCGGACGCGGCATTTGGAGTTTCGTGCACGCAATGTCGAGCACTGCGAAATCGGCGCGGCTTTCGGTCTCCAGCACGTAGCACACCGGGCGCCCCCGGGCTGCGAGTGTCCCCGCGATGTCGTCGGGCTTGATGGTCGCCTTGACCCAAAGGCCCAGGGTCTTGCGCACGGCCCAGCGCCAGGCGCCGCTCAAGCCGCGTAGAGGGTTCATGGGGTTGCTCGAGGTTTTACGCGCTTTATTGGGGAGAATCGCCGCGCTCTTGGGTGAACAAAACCGCCAGCAACCTAGTCGAACCATCGAGCACGCGCATTTGCCAACCTCGTAACCCGGCCCGCGGAGTCGATGAGTGTACAATTCCCCGATGCAAACAGTCACTCGGAGTAGAGGCATGGTGCGAAGGGCCGCGGCGCTTTTGGTCATCGGCGGGTTATCGTTCGCGGGAGTGATCCAAGCGGCGGGCCCGGGAGTGGACATCGATACCGCGGCGACGATCTATCAGGCGGCTCAGGTGCGTGAACAGGTGCGAGCGTCCCTCGCCACGATGCCGGCCCAGGTCCGGCAGATGTTCGAAAAGGACGCCTCCGCCAAACTATCCCCCGAGCAGCTCGCGGCCGTCACAGCCGCCGCTGAGCGCGGCTTTCGCATCGATGTGTTCGAGGCGCCCGCACTGAGTGCGCTCGCGCAAAATTTGGACTCCGCGACCGTCGCCAAGGCGCAAGCCTTTCTATCGAGCGATCTCGGGAAACGGATGGTGGCGGACGATGTCGCCTCCGCGACCATGGGTCAGGAGATGATCGAAAAGGTGATGGACGGCGTGCTCACCGCGCCGTCCACGCCCAAGCGCGATGCCGTGATTGAAAAGCTCGAGAAAGCTGCGAGATCGTCGGAATCGACGGTCGATGTGTTCCTGAGCATGGGGCAGGCCGTGGCCGTCGGCACGGCCATCGGCTCCGGGCTCGATCAGACCAGCATCGCCGAGCGCGCCAAGAAATCGGGCGACGCAGGACGCGCGGAATTACAGGAGAGCATGCGGGTGCCCATGCGCCGCTTCCTGTCCTATTCGTACCGGGACATGAGCGACGCCGACCTCAAGCGCCTGTTGTCCTTCCTGGAATCGCCAGCCGGTATTCGCTATGTGAGCGCCTACAATGCCTCGATGGGAGCCGGGTTCGACGCCATGGGAAAGCGAACCGGCGAGCGGCTGGGCGAGAGTCTGCGCGAGCTCGCCCAGGCCAAACTCGATCAGCCGGTGCGGGAATCACCGGCGCCGGACTCGCACTAACCGTCCCCGCGCGGGAGCGCTTCGAGGAACGATTTCAGGAGCGAGCAGATCGCCTCGATTTGGTCCTCCAATCGGTGATCGGAATCGAGCACATGCAATGCAGCGTGGTGCTCGCGAGCCCAGCGGATGCTGTTGTCGACCGGCACGATGTCGTCGTGCCAGCCGTGCACGATGGCGGTGGGGCAACGCACATCCTGCGGCGTGTGCGCCTCGAAACCCGGCATGTAGAAGGCGGGTGCCAACAAAAAGATCCCGCGCGGCGCCAAGCGGGCGCAGGCCGCGGCGGACACATGCCCGCCCATGCTCGAGCCCACCAGAACCAGGGGTTGGCGAATAAGACCTGCGACCGTGACGAGCTTCTCGACGCGCTCCGTCGCATCATCCATCCCCCGATAGTCCACGGACTCGACCCCAAGCCCCAAATCGCCCACCGAGGCCGCCATGGCGGTGATTTTGCGGCCCCAGGGCCCGCTCTCCTTGCCGTGAGAGAACACCACCGTCAAAGACATAACCCGTACCTCGCCTCATTAATGTTAAAGAATGGCCCCCTCGCGGCCGTTAAACCCTCCATGGCTCTGGAGGAAGAACTACCGGACGATCGCCAGGAGCTGCGCCGCTCGATCGACTGCCTCGAGGGAAGCGCCGACCTCAAAGACGTACCCTTGGTGGTGCTCCAGGCGCTCGCCGCGGGCGCCGTTCATTTCTCGGTCCCGGCCGGCAACGTGCTGTTCGAATCCGGTTCCGCATCGGAGGGAGTATATCTTCTCGCGAGCGGCCGGCTCGGCGTGCGCGTGCCGGGCCACGCGGCGTTCGCTGCCGAAATCGAGCGCGGCGAATTGGTCGGCGAGGCGGCCTGGCTGCTCGGGGAGCCGCGCAGCGCGACGGTGATTGCCCTGCGCGATTCCGAAGTCCTGTTGCTCCCGGGGCCCGTGATCGACGCGGCCGCATCGATCTCGGGCAAATTCGCGCTCGCTCTCGCCAGGTTGAGCGCTCGTCGCCTGCGTCGAAGCAACTCCCCGTCCCGCCGCAACGCGCACGCGCGCGTATTCACCGTCGTCCCCAACAGCGAGGAGGTCGATGCGATCGAGTTCGCCGCGCGATGGGTGGAGGAGCTCGGACGCTCGGGCCGCGCGGAATTGGTGTGGGACGTGCGCGCGGGCATGCACACCTCGGAGTGGTTCAGCCGGCTCGAGGAATCGAACGATTACGTGGTCTACGTGGCCGACCCCGGCGATTCCGGCTGGACCCGGCAGTGCTGCCGGCAGGCCGACGTGATACTGGCGCTGGCACGCGCCGAGGCAGACGTGCGCGACTGGCCTCGCAGCGTTGCCGACGCCGCGGCCCGCAGCGGCGCGCACGTCGAACTGGCGCTGCTGCATCCATCGGCCCTGGTTGCCGGGGCGGCGGCCCGCTGGCTGCCGACATTGCCCGTGGCGCTTCATCACCACCTCGTCGATACCGCCGATCTCGCCCGGCTCACGCGACTCGTGACGGGACATGGTGTCGGCTTGGTTCTCTCAGGCGGCGGAGCCCGCGGCTTTGCCCACCTCGGCGTCATCCGGGCACTGCGCGAGGCGCGCGTGCCGCTCGATTTCGTGGGCGGCGCGAGCATCGGCGCCATCATCGCCGCCGGCATTGCGATGGGTTGGAGCGACGAGGAGATGATCGTGCGCTACCGGCGAAGCTTCGTGGACACCAACCCCGTGAATGACTACACGTTTCCGCTGGTCGCTCTCACGCGCGGCCGCAAGGTTTTGCGGCTTCTCGAGCGAGAGTACGGCGGGATGTCGATCGAGGACTTGAGGCTGCCGTATTTCTGCATCAGTGCGAATCTCACCAGCGGGCGTGCGCTCGAGCACCGGCAGGGCCCGCTCGCAAAGGCGCTGCGCGCAGCCGTCGCGATTCCGGGCGTCATGCCGCCGGTGTTCGACGGCGAGCAGGTGCTGGTGGACGGCGCGGCCCTGAACAATCTGCCGGTGGACCTCATGCGGAGTCACGCGCCGGGCTACGTGATCGGCTGCGACGCGGGCGCCGACCGCAGCTTTTCGATCGATCTCGCCCCCGCGGAAGCCCCCCCGTTCTGGCGCTTCTTCGCGCGCGGCCGGGGTGGCCGGCGGCGCATCAATATTTTCCAGATCCTCATGCACGCCGGCATGATCAATAACGTGTCGAGCTCGGCGGCGCGGGTCGCCGATGTCATTTTGAAGCCCCCGCTGGCGGGGATCGGTTTGCTGAACTGGCAGGCCTTCGATCGCGCGATCGAGGCCGGGTACGGCTACGCGCGCCAAGCCCTCGAGGAATTGCCCGGGGTGCCCCGGCTCGCTGCGGCCCCGCTCGAGACCGAACGGCGGGCGAAGAATTCATTGGCGGCCGAACTCGACCGGCGCCTCTCGATCAAGGCGGCTCGAGCTGGATAGCCAGCTTGTCGACCCAGTCCAGCTCTTCCGGACAAAATTCGGCCAGCGTCGCGCGGGTGAGGCTGGCGGGCTGCACCTTCGTTCCCGATGCCGAATGCGCGATGCGGTAGCCGTGAAACTCCATGGGTCTCACGGCCGCGAAGCCGATCAGGAAATGGAACTCTCCAGGCGCGCCGCGCCGGCGGTCGCATACCACGTAGAACGACTCCTCGCGACGCCGGGAGCCGAACGCGCCCGCTTCGTGCAGCTCCTCGAAAAACGCGCGCACCTGGGCGGTCACCAGATGGGCGGTTTCGGGCCCGGGTTCGGCCGCGATCACCCAGCGGGTCCCGCGCTCGATCGAGTTCACGATGAAAAGCGCCAGTCGTCGCGAGGCGAGGTTCTGCCAATCCTGCGTCCCCGCCGAGCCCGCAGCCAGGGTGCGCGGCTTGGCGCCGGGGCGGCCGACCGAGCGCACGGCCTGCAAGGTATTGACGCCGCGACGCAAAAGGCGCGCGCGCCGGTCCTCCGGAACCAAACAGACCGGACGAAACCCTGGCCGCAACACGGACTCATCGATGCGCATCTCGCCCCAAATCGGACGGGCTTCATCGCTTCGCGCCAGCATGCCGGCCACGGCGCCGCACGGCGCGAAGGACTCGAAATGCCCGCGCAACTTGTCGTGAGCCAGAACGCGCGGAAAGTACATGAGCGCGTTCTCGCTCTGCAGCGGAAAATCTCGCAGAGCCAGCAGCGCGTCATCCGCCGTGTGCCATGCGTAGGGCGGATCGACGATCAGCAGGGCGCCGCGCTCCTTGCAATACCGCTCCGCGACCAGGAGCACGGGCAGCCCCACATCCTCGGTGCGCGACGGCGGCGGTATGCACAGGAGGTTGAAATGATCGCACTCCTCGAGGGCGAACAGGCCGGTGCGCTCGATCTTGGAGCCGATCACGTCGTAGTCGGTGAGCGGCGCCCCATCGTCACCGTCTGAATTGGAGCTCACGTATCCCGCGCCCGCCGACCCCGCGGCATGCACGGTGCTATCCGGCCGCTCCGTCGGCAGATCACCACGCAGTCGAACGAGCTCGGATTGAGCCAGCACCTGTGCAATATGACGCTCGTGGTCCCGCGACATCGATACCTGGGGGAATATCTCCTGGTCTTCGACGTGGTTGCCGCCCTGCATGCGCAAGCGCTGCACGGTCAGGTTGAAGCGCGCCACGTCCCCCGCCGGTATGTTGTCGTAGTCGACGCTCGCGCGCAGGAACTCGCGCGTCCCGGGACTCGCCGCCCAGAGCGTCAGCGCGCCGGCACCGGCGCGCAATGTGAGGGTGGGCGCGCGGGCGCCGTTCACGACGCGCACGATGAGCGCCTCGCCGCCGCCGTTATCGAAAAACTGCTCGACCGCGTACGACAGGCGGCTCGGTTGCCAGAGGCCGCCGAAGGCATGCTGGAACTCGGCGAAGCTCCTGACGGCGACGGGTCGATTCACAGGACCGCGCAGCGTGCGTCCCACGAACGCGGTACGCGCCGTGCTCAATCGCGCGATGGTCTGGTCAGGGCCTCGTTCTTCTTGTACCCGGAGGCCCAGGGTGCTGGGCGTCACAAAATATGGTCCTCGTTGCGACGGGCAGTACTGTAGCACAGTGGGCAAACACGCCGCCCGCACGAGCGTCAGGGCGTCAGTGCGTCAGTGCGTCAGTGCGTCAGGACGCGAGCAGGCGCACGTCGCGGCGCTTCAGCAAAGCGACCAGCAAGAGGCCGGTCACGAACCCGCCGATGTGCGCGCGAAACGCCACGCCGGTGTGGGCGCCGGCGACTGCTGCATCGCTCAACAGCTGCGCCGCGAACCACACCAATAGAAGCAGCATGGCGGGGACTCTCACGGTGGTGAAAAAGAACGGCAGCAGAACCAACGTCAGCACCCGCGCGCGGGGAAACAGCACGAGGTAGGCGCCCAGCACGCCGGAGATGGCGCCGCTCGCGCCGATGATCGGGTAAGCCGAATGCGGATCCGCGAGCGCTTGCGCGAACAATGCGGCGAGACCGCACAGCAGGTAGAACACCAGGAAGCGCACGTGTCCCATCGCATGCTCGACGTTGTTTCCGTAGATCCACAGGAACAGCATGTTGCCGAGCAGATGGAACCATCCGGCGTGCAGGAACATCGACGTGAACGGCGTCGCATAGCGGGGAATCCAGTCGAAATCCGGCGGCAGGCGCGCATCGGTCAGCAGAACCGCGGGGATCGCACCCAGCCCGACGACCGCGTGCCGGGCCGCGGTTTCGCCGAGTGACTGCTGCCAGATGAAGACCGCGCTGCAGAGCGCGATCAGTGAACAGGTGACGTACGGGCGGGAGGCTGATGCACGGTCATCCTTGAGCGGGATCATGCACCCTCGTCTTCCCCCCGGCGTCGCGCTCCGCAGTGCGTTCGGCGAAGCGCCGATCCTCCTCGGCCCGCGCCTGCTCGGCCTCCAGTTTCTTGCGCTCGATCTCCTCGAGCATCACTTTCATCCACTCACTCGTCATCTTCGCTCCCGGCATCCGCGCGCACCACCGCATCCACGGCGGCGACGGTGCGCGCCTGATAGAAAGGCTTCGACGCCGCGTAGACCCGTTTCGCCAAGGTGGCGCCCGCCGGCGTCTTCTCGAGTTCCGCATACAGCGGCACGATCAACGATGAACGGCCCGTGGATGCCAGATATTCCTCGAGGCGCTGATACCCGGGCTGATACCCATTGCGGATCACCAACAGGAACCAGCCGCTTGCCACCTGCGCGTTGGTGGAGCGATTGAAGCCGAACGCCTGGTCCATGTCCGCCAGCTGGTCCCGGCGCAGGGTCGCGGGCATCCCGGACAGGAAGTACACCCACTGCGGGGTCTCCCAGCCGCGGCTGTCGATTTTCTTGGCCGGGACCTTGCCCGACAGCCACGCACTTCGCGCCGCATCGACGGCGTCGAAAGCCGTCGATACGGGCACGAGCGCATCGCCCGGGATGCCGGTCGAGGTGACCCAGACGAGCGCCTGTTCGCGGGTCACGATGCCCGGGAAGCGCTCGAGAAGGTTGTCCTTGAGGTAGGCAAGGAATTGATCCGTATCGACGCTCTTGAGCATGAAGTGGTCGAAGTATCCCTTGAGGAAGGCGTCGAGCCGCTCCCGGCCGAACTTGACGTCGAGGTAGGTGAAGAACAAGCCCGCCTTCTCGAACGCGGGCTCTCTCCCGACGGCGCCCGGGTCCCGGCCCCTGAGGTCCGCGGCAAGCACTTGGTCGAGGGCGCCCTGCTTGGCGAGGTCGTCACGCAGCGAACGCAGCGTGAGCCAGCTCTCCGCCATCGCGCGGGGGCTCCCGAACAGCTCCTCGATCAGCCGGTTGCGCATGTAACGCGACAACCCCTCGTTGATCCAAGCATCGCGCCAGCTGGATGCGCTCACGAGGCCGCCCGCCCAAGCCTGCGCCAGGGCCTGCGCCACCAGCGATTCCTGACTCCGGTCGCCGGTGACGGCGGTCGGCGTCAGGAACGGCGCAGACGGATTGCCGACTTCCAGAATCGGGAAACTCGGCGGCATCACCACGACATCGTATCGGTCGAAGCGGTAGGGCCCGAACATGCGTTCGGCGGATTTCATCATCGTGTCCGTGTCGGCGAAATCCTTGGCGGCCTGCTCCAACACCGGCTTTTCCGCATACACGCCCGTGCGCGGCCCGGTCTCCTTGAAGCGCAGATCTCCCACCGCCAGCGCGATCAGACAGGAGGGCACGGGGTCCGACATGGCGAAGGAATACTCGCCATTGCGTTTGACCTTGGGATCGTTCCTGGCGCTCATCACGGCGATCACGTCGTCATCGGTGTTGATGACCGCCGTATAGGCCGCACGCACCTGCGGGGTGTCCTGCAGCGGGATCCAGCCGCGCGCGCCGATCGGATACGACAGCGTGTACATGAACGGGTGATGCTTGCCCGCGGTCTGCTTGTCGGTGAGCCATTGCAAGGCCGGCGACGTGGGCGACGTCACGTACTCGATCTTGATCGTCTCCGTGGATTTCTTGAGCGGCGGTAGCTCGATGACCAGAGGGCTTCCCAGCAGCGGATCGCCCTTGCCGAAATGAAAGGGCCGGCTCACCCAGGTGGTCTCGCTCTTCGATAGCGCGCCGAGCACGTTCGAGGGCTTCTCGCTCACCTCCCGGATGTCGAGATCGCGGGTATCGAGCACCAGCTGCGTCGCATTCGGGTCGAGGCGTTTGACCTGCAGGGCGACGGCGCCGAACAACACCTTGTTGGGGAAATCGACGCGCAAATCCAATTCGATGCGCGTGACGCGAAATTGCTCGATGTTGGCGAACGAGTGGTAATCCAGCCCCGTTTGAATCGGCGCCAGGTCGGAACCGGCGGCGGCCGGAGCACCGGCCGTGGCCGCGGAGCCGGTGAGCAGCCAGAGGGCGCCGGCGGCGATTGCCGGGCGCGCAACACTCGAGCGCATCATGCGGCCACTCGTGCGCTTATCGGCTGCCGGCCGCGGGCACGGCGCCGGCCGGGGCGGCGGGCGGTGCTTCGCTCTTTCCGGTGATCGTCTCGTTATAGGTTTTCTCGTCCACCAACAAGCCTGACTCGCCGTCCCAGTTGGACCCTTCCGGCAAGGTGTTCTCGACGACGACCGAATTGCCCAGCACCTGATCGAGCCCCTCCTGGCCGCCGGTCACCGGCACGGGAATCGCGCGCGCGGCGTGGGCCAGATCGCCGACCCGCTGCCAGTCGATGTCCTTGTCGGCGCCTTCGATCCGATCGCCGATTTTGGCGCGCTGCTTGGGGTTCATGAGATTCGCGAGCAGCCGCTTGCGGTTCTTGTTCCAATCGCGCGAGTCGTCCTCCATGACGGCGTAGGCCTGCAGATACAGCGTGCCGTCGCGCCAGCCGAACAGGTAGGGCTGATTGACCACGGTCACCTTGGTGCCGATCGGTATGAGGTCGAAGAACACGGCGATGTCCTCCGGGTAGAGCCGCATGCAGCCGTGGCTCGAGCGCATGCCGACGCCATAGGGCTTGTTGGTCCCGTGGATCAAATAGCTCGGCCAGCTCAGGCGAAACGCGTACTGGCCCAACGGGTTTTCGGGTCCCGCGGGCACGACCGCCGGGAGCATATCGCCATCCTCGGCATGTTCTTTGCGCACCGATGCCGGCACCACCCACACGGGATCTTTCTCCCGGGCGACGATCTTGGTGGTTCCCTCCGGCGTCTTCCAGCCGACGCGGCCGATGCCGATCGGATGGGTGTAGACGATCTGCGGCTCGCCCTTCTTGTGCGGCGGATAGTAAAAAATGCGCATCGCCGCGACGTTCACCACCACACCCTCGTGCGGAGCGGCCGGCAGCACGAATTGGGTCGGCAGGACGACCTCCCGTCCGACGCCCGGCAGCCAGGGATCGACGCCCGGGTTCGCGAGCAGCAGCTCCTCGTACCCCACGTCGAAGCGGCGGGCGATATCGGGCAGCGTATCGTCCTTGCCGACGGCGGTCTTCTGCACGTAGCCCACGATGTCGCCGCCTTCCGGCGTCAGCTCGAAGCGGTGGGTGGCGGTCGGCTTCGGCAGCTCCGGCGCGGGCGGCGGCGCCGGTGCGGGCGGCGGCGGGGGCGGCGGCACGGGCTTGAACAACGCGCAGCCCGCGGCGCTCAGGGACAGAACGAGAGCGAGGGCGATACGACCCCGGGAAACTTTCGCGAGATTGGCAATCATGGGGGACCTATCTACAGCAAAGTCGGGCGATCAGGCAATTGGTTGCCCGCCAACGACGGCGGCACCACCGCCGGGGCGGGAAAGTGGCGGGAGAGCAATGCGCCGACCGCTTCCACCCCCGCGATCGACCCCTCTTTGAACCGCCCGGCCCGAAAATGTTCCTCCATCATCCGGCATATGGCATCCCATTCGCTCTGTGCCACGCGGCTCGCGACGCCGCGATCCGCCACCACCTCGACGCTGTGATCGGCCACCTGCACGTAGATCAACACGCCATTGTTGGCTTCGGTATCCCACACCCTCAAGTGAGCGAACACCTCGAGCGAGCGAGCGCGCGGCGTGAGCTCGCCGAGGATCTGCAATGGCGTCAGTGAGGTCTCGATGGCAAAGCGGATCTCTCCGCCATGAGTTCTCTCGGTCCGGCCGATGGCCTCCTCGATGGCATCGAGGGTGGCGGCAGGAAACAATAGGCGGGTGCGCCAGTGCGTCGCAACAAGGTGTCGTATCAAGCGTCCCAGGCGCATCTACCAGCTCCCCGAAGCGCCGCCGCCCCCGAAACCCCCGCCCCCGCCGCTGAAGCCCCCGCCGCCGCCAAAGCCTCCGCCGCGCCCGCCGCCGCCGAAGCCGCCGAGCCCTCCCAGGCCGGCCCCCAAACCGCCGCCCCACCCGCCCTGGCCGGCGGACCAGCCACGGGTCGCGCCGAGCAGCAAGGCGAACAGGAAGGCCAGGAAGCCGACTCCCAGACCGAGCGCGAGGGCGTGGCTGATGAGCCACACGATGCCTCCGGCCAGGCCTCCCGTCGCGACGGAACCGAATAGCCGGCCGAATATCGACCTGAGCAGGCCGCTGACGACGACGACTGCCACCAGGGCGAACGGCAGGACATTCTCCCAGGCGCCGACGTGGTGTTCCCAGCGCCGGTCGGGTTCGGGCAACGGCTCGCCATTGACCACGGAAATCATCCGCTCGACGCCGGCCTCGACCCCGCCGTCGAAGTCGCCCAGCTTGAAATGCGGAGTGACGGCTTCATCGATGATCCGGTTGGCGGTCGCGTCCGGCAGCGCCCCTTCCAGGCCATAACCGACTTCGATGCGCGTCCGCCGGTCATCCTTGGCGACGATCAAGATCGCGCCGTCATCGACGTTCTTACGCCCGAGCTTCCATTGATCGGCGACGCGAATGCCGTATTGCTCGATGTCCTCCGGCTGAGTCGTGGGGACGATCAATACGGCGATCTGGCTGCCCTTTGCCTTCTCCAAGGCGGCCAGCTCGCTCTCGATGCGATTGACCGCACCGCCGGAGAGCGTACCGGTGAGGTCGACGACGCGGCCCGTCAGGGGCGGAACGGCCACATCGCCGTGGGCGAGAAGCGCGGCGAGGCACAGGCCCGCGAAGGCCAGAGCTCGACGAGCGCGTAGCCGGGTGGTCACTCGACGGTCAATGCGACGGCGCCGCGGTTGGGGGCGACGGCGCGGGCGCGGCAGTCGACGGCGTCGCGGCAGGGGGCGATGCGGCCGGCGCAAAATCCACCGACGGCGGCTTGGAGATGGCCGCCTCATTTTCCACGGTGAAATTGGGCTTCGGCTTGTAGCCGAACATCATGGCGGTGAGGTTGGCGGGGAACGAGCGCACCGTGACGTTGTAATTCTGCACGGCCTGGATGTAGCGGTTGCGGGCGACGGCGATGCGGTTTTCCGTGCCCTCGAGCTGCGCCTGCAGATCGCGGAAGTTCTGGTCGGACTTGAGCTGCGGATAGTTCTCGACCACCGCCATCAAATGCGACAGGGCATTCGACAGGTCGCCTTGGGCCGCCTGAAATTTGGCCAGGGCTTGCGGATCGTTCACCAGCTCGGGCGTCGCCTGGATCGATCCCACCTTGGCGCGCGCCTCAGTCACGCCGATCAGCACCGTCTGCTCCTGCGCGGCGTAGCCCTTCACCGTATTGACCAGGTTCGGGATCAGATCGGCGCGGCGCTGGTATTGATTGATGACCTCCGACCAGGCCGACTTGACCTGCTCGTCCTGGGTCTGGAGATTGTTGTATCCGCAGCCTGATAGCAGAGCGGCGGCAAAGACACCGAGGGCGAACAGCCCGGTCCTGACAACGGAAAAGCGCATCTTAAGGTCCCCTTCAGTCCCTCGACGCGGGGACCTGCGGCTCAAGTCTACCACCGGAAAAAAAAAGCCCCGAGTGTTGAGCTCGGGGCGGAGATGCGGACTTCAATGAAGGGAAGTAAAGCCCGCTAGGGGATTTCGGTTCAGTGCAGCTGGTGCCACTGCAGCACTTGGATGTCCATTTCGTCGAGATCGAAGCTGCGCGCGAGCATCCGGGCGATCTCTCGGCTGCCCTGTACGGTGCCCTGCGACCCCAGCAATTCGACCACGCCTCGATACTCGCTGTACTCGATGGCGCCGTCCGACTGCGCGATGAAGTGGGTGTAGTATTTGGCGCTCATGGGACGAAGCTTAGTAATAATGGGCGCCTGGATTCTGTGAACGGGCGCTCAGTCATCTGCCTGCGGCTTGGACGCGCTTCACGCCCTTAACAACAAGTCCCCTCTATTGCATCGTGTCAAGGTATAGAGCGCCCACCCAGCCCGGTTCGAAGTACATCACCCCCGAAGGCGCCCAGCGCCTGCGGGACGAATTGCATGCGCTCTGGCATGACGAGCGCCCGAAAGTCACCGCCTCCGTCGCCGCCGCCGCCGCGCAGGGCGACCGCTCCGAAAACGCCGAGTACACCTACGGCAAGAAGCGCCTGCACGAGATCGACCGCCGCGTTCGATTCCTGCGCAAGCGCCTCGAGGGGATGACCGTGGTGGATGTGGCGGCGCCGGGTGCGCGCCGCGACGGCGGCCGGGTTTTCTTCGGCGCGTGGGTGCAGCTCGAGAGCGAAGACGGGAGCCTGTCCTGGTACCGGCTGGTCGGTCCGGACGAGTTCGACATGGCGGAGGACTACGTCAGCATGGACTCGCCGCTCGGCTCGAGCCTTCTCGGCAAGCGGCTGGACGATTCGGTGACCGTGGCGCTGCCTGCGGGGATACAGACATTCACGGTGATCGCGATCGAGTACGGGCCCCGTCCTTGAGGCCCCCTTTGCGTCGCCTACCCATTGCGTCGCTCAGATGACGCGGACGTTCTTGAACTGCCAGGGGTCGGCGGTATCGAGGTCCTCGGCGAACAGTTCGCCGCGCTGATAAAGCGGCGTCCAGCCGGTGTATTCACCGACCACCTTGCCGAGATACGGCATGGCGACCGCGAGCGGTCGCTCGAAGTCCATCTCGTCCGGCTCGATGATGCCGCGGCGGGGGTTTTCCATCGCCCACACCATGCCGGCCAGCACCGCGACCGTCACCTGAAGGCTGGTGGCGCTGTTGTATTGCACCAATTTCCTCGCTTCCTCGATCGACAGCTGGGAACCGTACCAGTAGGCATTCTTTTTGTGGCCCGCCAGCAAGACCCCGAGCTCATCGATGCCGCCGGTGATGTCATCCAGCATGATCCGCTTCGAGCCCTGCAGATGCCAATTGCGCCCCGCGAACTCGTGCACCGACAACACCGCGTTGTCGCTCGGGTGATAGGCGTAGTGGGTCGTGGGCCGATAAACGGCGCGCCCGCCTTCGGTGACCGTGTAGTAATCCGCGAGCGATATCGCCTCGGAGTGCGTGATCAAAAAGGCATGGAAATGCCCCGCCTTCGGCGTCCAGGTCCGCACGCGGGTGCTCGCACCGGGGCGATTCAGGTAGATGGCGCAGCGTGATCCGACCTCGTGGCGGCCGCCATCCGCCGGGAAATGCTTCTCGTGCGTTCCCCAGCCGAGTTCAGCGGGCTGCGCCCCTTCGCTCACGAATCCGTCCACCGACCAGGTATTGACGAACTCATTGGGCTTCTTCGGATCCTTGCTCACCTGGGTATCGCGCTCGGCGACGTGAATCACTTTGATATCCAGGGTTTGGGCGAGCTTCGCCCATTGCTCGCGCGTCGTGGGGACTTTGGTCTCGAGACCCACGTCTTGGGCGACATTGAGCAGCGCGCGCTTGACCAGATGGGACACGAGCCCGGGATTCGCGCCATGCGTGAGCACGGCCGTGGGAGCGTCCTTCGATGCGCCGCCCGGCGACTTGCGCAGCGCCAGCGCGGCGTCGCGCATGGTGTAGTTGCTGCGGGCGTCGACGGACAGCTTGGAGTCGGTATAGCCGCCCGCCCAGGGCTCGATGCAGGTGTCGAGATAGAGGGCGCCGCGCTCACGCGCCAACTCGATGAGCGCGATGCTCGATACGTCCACGGACAGATTGAGCAGGAAGTCGCCCGGCCCCAGCAAGGGCTCGAGCGTCTGGCGGTAGTTCTCGCGGGTCAGGGCGGTCTTGACGAATTTGACGCCGAAATGATCGGCTTCGGCCCGGCCCGCATTCTCGGCGGTCACGATGGTGATCCGGTCCGCCGAAGTGCCTATGTGACGCAAGATCAGCGGCAAAACTCCCTGTCCGATGCTGCCGAAACCGACGAATACGATCCTGCCCGCAAATTTCACATGCACTTCGTGGCTGCTCATAACTTCATTCCCATTTTTTCGTTACCCCGTCGTTGGTGTGGAAGGCCCCTCGGGGAGCCCGTTGCCAGCCTACAGGGCGGCGCCAAGAATCCCAAATTCCGCGCGAATGCGCCCGACTGAACTCGCGCCGCTTGATCAGGGCTCGCGCCAATGGGGAGGGTAGGTCCGGTCGTAGCCCGGCAGGGACTCGATCCGGGCGACCCAGCGCGCCAGGGCGGGATAGTTTCGTTCCATGGGCAGGAAGCGCGCGCCGAGCTCCGCGGCGGCCGGCCTGTTCAAGGCCCGCCGCAGCGTTTGGATCCACGGGAAGATGACCATGTCGGCGGCCGAATAGTGCTCGCCCACGATCCAGAGCTCCTTGCTCAGGCGGCCCTCGATGGTCCTCGCCTCGCGTCCCGCCACGTGCATCGCGTCGGTAAGCTCGTCGAACGCCCCGGCCACCTCGTCGCTGAAAATCGCGTTGACGATTCTCGACAATGAGGGCTCGGCATAGGTCTGAAACTCGCAGATCACGCGCATGATGACACCGGCCTCCTCGGGGCTCATCCCGAAGATCGGCACCTGAGGGTACTTCACGTCCAGGTAGTAGAGCACCGCCACCGATTCGAACACCACGTAGTCGCCGTCCTTCAGCACCGGCAGCCGGCCGCGGGGATTCATCTTCAACATCGGCGGGGACTGGTGCTCCTGCTTGTCGAAATGCAGCAGGTGGGACTCGTAGGGCAGCCCCTTGTGCTCCAGCGCCAACAACACGCGCCAGGAGAACGGACTTCCGCTGCCCCAATAAAGAGTAATTGCCATGGGGCGATTGTAGCGGATGCGCACCTCCCGGCAGCGCGTTAAGCTCGGTGCGTGGAGTTCAAGACCCTCATCGATGCCGCGACGCTGCAGACGTTTATCGGCACCCGCCCCCCGCCGTCCGCGCTCGTCATCCTTGACTGCCGCTTCGATTTGACCGCACCGGACGCCGGGGGGCGCGCGTATCTCGCGGGCCATATCCCGACCGCCCGCTACGTCGATCTCAATCGGGATCTGTCGGACCCGGTTTCGGCCTCGAGCGGGCGCCACCCGCTGCCCTCGCCCGAGCGGTTGGCGGCGCGCTTCGAAGCCCTCGGCATCCGCGAGCGCTCGCAGGTGGTGGTTTACGACGAAGTGAATGGCTCGTTCGCCGCCCGGGCGTGGTGGCTCCTGCGCTGGCTGGGGCACACCCGAGCCGCGGTCCTGGACGGCGGCATGAAGGCCTGGCGCGCCGCGGGCGGCGCGATCGAGGCGGGCGCGACGACAGAGGCCGCGGACTCCGGTGGGCCGGCCTCGGCGCCTCCGAACTCGGCACCGCCCTCCTCGTCGCCGCGGGTCGATCCGCAGGCGGTGGTCGGGTCCGACGAGCTTGCCGCGCTGATGAAGGAGGGACACCGGTTGCTGGTCGATGCGCGCGCTCCCGAACGCTTCGCCGGAGCGGTGGAGCCCATCGACCCGGTCGCGGGGCACGTCCCGGGCGCGGTCAACCATCCGTTCAGCGCCAACCTCGCAGGCGACGGACGCTTCCTGCCGCCCGAGGAGCTCGAGCGCCGCTGGCGCGAGCGGCTGAATGGAGTCTCGCCGGCCGACACGATCGCCATGTGCGGCTCCGGCGTCACTGCCTGTCACAACCTCCTCGCGCTGGAGATCGCCGGTCTGACCGGAGCGAAGCTCTATGCGGGCTCATGGAGCGAATGGATTCGCGATCCCAAGCGGCCGGTCGCCCGCGGGTGATGTCGGTCAGCGGGTGACGCCTGTCAGCGGGTGACGCCCGTCATTTACATGCAGCCCCAATTTGTTATGGTGCGGCCACATGAACATACCCGCCAAGATGCTGCCCGCGAACCATGCCTGGAAGATCGAGGAGTCGCTCGATCTGTATCAAGTCGAGGCGTGGGGTAAGGGCTACTTTTCGATCAACGCGCACGGGCACGTCGTCATCCGGCCGAGCATGGAGCCGGATCGCGAGATCGATCTGTTGGACGTGGTGCAGGGCCTCAAGGCGCGCGACCTGCACACGCCGGTCGTCATCCGCTTCTCCGACATCCTCGCCCACCGGCTGCGCCATCTCGCGGAAGCCTTCGGCACCGCGATCCAGGAGAACGACTACCGCAACCGCTACGCCGCCGTCTTTCCCATCAAGGTCAACCAGCAGCGCCTGGTCGTCGAGGAGGTCTACCGGTACGGCAAGGAGTTCGGTTTCGGTCTCGAGGTCGGCTCCAAACCCGAGCTCCTGGCCGTCATGTCGATCACCGAGGACGCTCCGGACCGGATGGTCGTGTGCAACGGATTCAAGGACGACAGCTACATCGAGGCCGTCATCATCGCGGCGAAGCTCGGCCGCAACATCATCCCGGTGGTGGAGAACTTCGAGGAGATCCACGCGATCCTGAAGCACGCGGATCGCTACGGCGTGCGCCCCAAGATCGGCGTGCGCGTGAAGCTCGCGAGCGACGGCGCCGGCCGCTGGAAGGATTCCGCCGGCGAGAAATCCAAGTTCGGCCTGTTCATCTCGGAGATCCTCGACCTGCACGCGCTCTTGAAGGAGCGCGACATGCTCGACTGTCTGCAGCTCGTGCACTGTCATCCCGGCAGCCAGCTGCAGGACATCCGCCGCGTCAAGGATGCGATCAACGAGCTCTCGCATGTATACGCCGAGCTCAAGATCATGGGCGCGGGGCTTCAATACATCGACATCGGCGGCGGTCTCGGCGTCGACTACGACGGCAGCGGCACCAATTACGAGTCTTCGATGAACTACACGCTGAACGAGTATGCGAGCGATGTGGTGTACCGCATCAAGAGCGTGTGCGATGCGCGCAACGTGCCGCATCCGATGATCGTCAGCGAATCGGGGCGCGCCATCGCCGCGCAGCACAGCATCCTGGTGTTCGACGTGCTGGGCGCTTCCAAGCTCGATCAATTCAAGATCACCGGCCGCCCGGAGGAAGACTACCGGGGCGGACAGGAAATACCTCAGCCGGTGCGTGACCTGTTCGACAGCTATCGATCCGTGAACGAACGGCGGCTGGTCGAGTGTTACCACGACGCGTTGCAGGCGCGCGAGCAGGCGCTGCAGATGTTCAACTGGGGGTATCTCAGCCTGGAGCTGCGCGGCCTGGCGGAGCGGCTGTACTGGGCAACCTGCACCAAGATCCGCGATTTTTGCCGCAAGCAAAATCGCGTTCCCGAGGAGCTCGAGGACCTCGAGGACATGCTGAGCGACATCTACTTCTGCAACTTCTCGGTGTTCCAGTCGCTGCCGGACAGCTGGGCGATCGGTCAGCTGTTTCCGATCATGCCCATCCAGCGCCTGGGGGAGAAGCCCGGCCGTAACGCCGTCCTCGCCGACATCACCTGCGACTCGGACGGCAAGATCGACCGCTTCGTCAATCCACGCATCACCAAGCGCACCTTGGAGGTGCACGAACTGATCCCACAGGAGCCCTATTACCTGGCGGCCTTCCTGGTCGGCGCCTACCAGGAGACTCTCGGGGATCTGCACAACCTGTTCGGCGACACCCACGTCGTGCACATCCGCCTGCAGCCGGGGGGAGGCTGGTGGATCGAGGAGGTGGTCAAGGGAGATACCGCCACCAAGGTGCTCCAATATATGGAATATGACACGGACGAGCTCTACCCCCGGATCGCGCGGGATTGCGAACGGGCGATCCAGGAGGGCCGGATGTCGATCACCGAGGCGCAGACCATCAAGCGCTTCTATGAGAACGAGCTCAACGGGTATGCCTACCTCGAGGTCGAACAGGCCCCGGAAACGCGTTAAAGGCTGGAATTTTCGCGTTTGCCAACAATATTTCCCTGGCGTAGCATCGGCTCGTAGGTCGTTCCCTGGCATCAACACGGTTCAAGTGCGCGACCGAAGGGTGCAGGCGTATGCAGCCATGAGGCTTCGAAGCTGCGGCGTCTGGTGAAGTGAAAATCTTTAGTGAGACAAGTTGAATGACGACGATCTACGTTGGCAACCTGCCGTTCACCGCTACCGAAGACGAAGTACGTAGCCTTTTCGAGCGCTACGGCAAAGTCGATTCCGTCAAGCTCATCAACGACCGAGAGACCGGGCGTCCGCGCGGTTTTGCGTTCGTCGACATGGCGGCAGGCGAAGCGCAAAACGCGATTCAGCAAACGAATGGCTTCCAGATGGGCGGCCGTCCGTTACGCGTGAACGAGGCTCAGGAACGGGCTCCCCGGTCCAAACCCCCCGGCGGGGGTGGCGGCGGCGGCGGCGGACCTCGCCGCTGGTGATTCGTTGCGGATGATCGAGCCGGTCGCCTCGGCCGGCTGATCCCCGACGACGAAAACCTCCCGGACTCGGGTTCTCTCAGGAGCCCGGGCGCGGCGTGCGCGCGCTCACCACATTTCCTTGAGCTCGGCGACCACGTCCACCGTTGCCGCGTCTCCGGCTCGCAGGCTCTCGGCGCCCGAGAGGCTCCGATACGTGGTTTTTTCGAAGGTATCCAGCACCTTGTCGGTCATGAACCGGCTCTTCGCCCCGTACACATGACGGTCGCCATCCCGGGCCTGCTGGGTCACCTGATACTTCAGCGGCGCGCACAGATGCAGCTCGTTGCGAGCCCGGGTCATCGCGACGTATAGCAGACGGCGCTCCTCCTCCAGCAATTCCGGCTTGCCGGCCGCAAATTCCGATGGGAAGTTGCCGTCCGCCACATTGAGCACGTAAACGAAGTCCCACTCCTGCCCCTTGGCCGAATGAATGGTGGACAGGACCACGTATTCCTCGTCCTTCGTGGCCATGCCGGACTGATCCCCCGTAACGGCGGGCGGATCGAGGGTTAGCTCGGTGAGAAAGCGCTCGCGCGTCGGGTACTGGGAGGACAACTTTTCCAGCTGCTCGATGTCTCCGGCGCGGCTGAATGCGGCTTCATAGAGCCGTTCCATCTGAGGTTTGTACCATTCGCGCACCAGGCCCGTTTGACCGGCCCAGGGCGTCGCGGGATCGGCAAGCTTCTCGAGGAGCGTGCAGAAACGCTTCCAATCCATCTTGTTGGGCTGCGGGGCGTCGAACGCCGCCAGGCTCTTGATCGACAGCGCCTGCGCCTCGAAGTAATCGAGCGCCTTCTTGGCATGAGCCGGCCCGAAGCCCGGGATCAGCTTGAGCACCCGGAATCCCGCCACGGAATTCTTCGGGTTGTCGACCCAGCGCAGGATCGACAGCATGTCCTTGACGTGCGCAGCCTCCAGGAACTTCAAACCGCCGTATTTCACGAACGGGATGTTGCGCTTGGTCAGCTCGAGCTCGAGCACGTCGCTGTGATGGGAGCTTCTGAACAAAATGGCGTGGCGCTTGAGCGAGCCGCCGATCTCGCGCGTGGCGAGGAGCTTGCCGACGATGTATTCCGCCTGCGCCTGTGCGTCCTCGAGCGTCACGTAATTCGGCTTTTGAGTGGCCTGCCGCAGGCCCATCAGCGTCTTGCGATGTTGGCGCGACCCTTCGGACATGAGCGCGTTGGCCGCATCGAGGATGGGCTGGGTGGAGCGGTAGTTCTGCGACAGCACCACCATCTCGGCCTTGGGCTTGTAGCGGTCCGCGAAGCCGAGGATGTTCTCGACCGCCGCCGCGCGGAACGAATAAATCGCCTGCGCATCGTCGCCGACCACGGTGACGCCGCTGCCGTCCGGCTTCAGCGCCTGGATGATTTCGCCCTGCAGCGAGCTCGTGTCCTGGTACTCATCGACCAGCACGTGGTCGAAATTACCGCCGAGGCTTTGGGCGAGCGCGGGATTTTTCATCATCGCGTGCCAGTAGAGCAGCAGGTCGTCGAAGTCCAGCACGTTGTTCTTCTGCTTGCGGCCGACATACTCGCGATACAGGCGGGTGAGGTCCTGCTCCCATTCCATCACCCAGGGAAATTGTTCCTCGAGCGTCTGCTTGAGCGACAACCGCGTGTTGATCCGGTAGCTGTAGATCGCGAGGCATGCGTCCTTGCGCGGAAAGCGCTTGTCCTTGCTCGAGAAGCCCAGTTCGTGGCGGATCACGTCCATGAGGTCGGCCGCATCGGCGCGGTCGAGCACCGTGTACGAAGGGTCGAGCCCCAATTGCTTCGCGAACAAGCGCAGGATCCGATTGCCCACCGAGTGAAAGGTGCCTGACCAGAGCATCCGGGTGATCACGCTGCGATCCCCCATCTTGCCGCGATCCGAGAGCACCTCGGTGACGATGGTCTGGGTGCGGCGGATCATTTCCTGCGCGGCGCGGCGGGTGAACGTGAGCATCAGGATGCGCGCGGGATCGACGCCGTTCAGGACCAGGTGCGCGGTGCGATGGGCCAGCGTGTTGGTCTTGCCCGTGCCCGCGCCCGCCAGAATGAGCATGGGCCCGGCGGTGATGCCCTTGTCCTTTCCCGGAGTGCCGAAAGTGGCTGCACGCCGCTGTTGCGGATTCAGGGCATCGAATGCCGTCGTTGTCTTCGCCTTCATCATGTGTGAAAACTATACCGTCGAACTGTACGGATATCCAGATTACATTACGTCACGTCGATCGCGCCTTCAGGATCGCGCATTTTTGATGCTCCGCGCGAGGCACCAGATCACAGCTGGCGGCTTTTCAGGGATTTTTCGGGGATGATGACGGGCTTTGACGCCTGTGCATTCACGAGGACCCTCATGCTGAAACCCACCACGACCGCGAGCGAGCTGAAATTCAAGGGGCGCGTGATCGACGTTTCCTCCGAGCGGCTGAAATACTCGAACGGCCGCGAATACGACATCGACTTCGTGCGCCATCCGGGGGCCGCGGCCGTGGTTGCGTTGGACGCGCAGGAGCGCCTCTGCGTGGTGCGCCAGTATCGGCACGGCATTGCCGATTTTCTCTGGGAAATTCCGGCCGGAAAGCTCGACCGGGGCGAAGCGCCCGAAACCTGCGCCGTGCGCGAGCTCACCGAGGAGACGGGCGTCAGCGCGCACCGTTGGAGCTCCCTCGGCCTGTACCTCCCGGCTCCGGGCATCTTCACAGAGGTGATCCACTTGTTTCTCGCGCAGGATCTCGAGCTCGGGACGGCGCGACCGGATGCCGACGAGGAGCTCGAGATCGATTGGCTGCCGTTCGACGACGCGCTCGAGCGCGTGGCGAGCGGGGACTGGAACGACGGGAAAACCGCGATGGCGCTGCTGCGGGCCCGCCATCGCCTGCATTCTGTGAAATTGCGCTGATTTTGATCAAGTCGATTTGACTTGAGGGCCCCATGGGCTAAAAAAGGATCATGAGTACTGGAAACTCCAAGAATCGTCCGGGAAGCGCAGGAAGCGCCCAGCCCGCCAGCGGCTCGGGCACGCCTCCTGGTGGCCCGGGCAAGCCCCCCAGTGGCCCGGGCAAGCCCCCCAGTGGCTCGGGCAAGCCCCCCGGTGGGCCGGGCAAGCCCGAAGCCGGGGCGTCGCCGTCGGCGGAGGAGAATAAAACCGGCCGCGTGAAATTCGACGAGCGCGGCAATGCGGTCTGGGAGTGGTCCGTGGCGACCGGCGCCTTCGGGCGGGAGATTTCCACCGACCGCCTGAAGAAGCTCGAGAACAGCGGGCTTTCCCTGGCGGACGATGCGCCTACACCGCTCGGCCTGGTGCAATCGAATCCCCTGGGCGCCGTCAAGGGCTACAACCCTTACGACAGCGGCAAGCTCGGTGCGGCGCAGGCGCCGAAGAAAGCAACGGATCTTCGCAAGCTCGGCGACTGGCTCAAGCTCAAGAAACAGGCTGCGAGCAACAAGGACGAGGACTAGACGCGTCAGCGGGGGGCGGGTCGCCCAGGCGGAGGCCCGGCCCGTTCAGGACATCGCGTAGCGGAGCTTGGCGGTGTGCCCCAACCGATAGAACTTGCGCAACTCCCTCACCATCGCCTCGACCCGCGCGCCGCCGCGGCCGACGAAGCGCTTCTCGAGGCTCCGGCAAAAATTGGCCGCGCAGCGATTCGCCGTCCGATAGCGCTCGTACTGCTCCGGCTCCAGCCGCGGGTCGAAATCCACGCGATCGAACAGCCGTGGATGCACGTGCGCCGGATAGCCGCCGCCCTGCTGGTCGGCGATCAGAAAAACCGTGGCGGCGTACTTGTCCACCTCGGCCTGGGTCTCGAGCTCCAGCAGCGACACCGGCGCATCACCGCCGAGCCGCCAGGCCGAATAGACGAAATGGCTGACGCCTTCGAGCGCGGTGCAGTAGTCGGCGATGTTGCCCTCGGTGAGCGCTCCCATAGGATCGGATTGCTCCAGGCGCGAGAGCACGCTCGGGTCGATGTACAGGGATACGCCCGCGCCGTCCGGCGTCTGGGCGAGTAGCAGTTCCTCTTCCGGCTCGCGCCGGTCGTTCGCGGGAGTCACCCCCGAGAGCGCGCGGCGATCGGTCACCAGGAAATCGTAAACGTCGTACCCCATTTCCACGTCGTACAGGCGTTTCAGCAGCGATTGCAATCCTTGAAGGACCATGCGGCTCGGCGAGACCGTGCTCAGTGGGAGCGCGAGAAACCGCCCTGCTTGACGGGTTGCACGCCCAGGCGATTCAACAGGCCGTGCGCCCGGGCGCTGCCGGTCTTCATCCAGATCTCGTACAGCCGCAGGATGTCCGCATCGGTATGCACGTAGGACATCTCGCTCACCTCATTGAGCGCGTCCACCAACCCCTGGAACTTGGCAGAGAGCTCGGCGTAGGTCGCGGCGATGCTGCGGCCCGAAGCGGAGCGCTGCATGGAATCCGCCAGCGAGCTGTAGGCGTTGCCGCCCATCGCGATGTGGTAGTCGATGTCGATCAATTTGCGCGCGAAGCTCCTCGCGAAGAAGCCGGCGATGAACAGCGACACGTCGCCGAGCCGCTGCAGGGCGCGCTGCCGCGCCTGGGCGCTCGGAGCCTCGAGCGCCTCGGCCAGCATGTGGGCGAGCGGCCTGATGCGCAGGCCATCGGGAGTCTTCTCGTAGAGCGCGTCGGCACGCGAGAACATGGTGAGAAGGTTGACGACGTATTGCTCCGATTGCTCCTCGATGTCGAGGTGCTGATGCTCGGTCGCTTCGTGAAACGCGTCACGAAAGAACTCGCGCAGGGAGCTGACGGCCACCAGGGATCTATCTCGCATCGCTTGCATGCTCGGAAGTCCTCATATTGCCCACGACCATCCTATCGGCTAGCTGTACCGCAAGTGAAGGGGCAAAGCGCGAACTCAAGTCGGAAAACACCGATAAAATCAGTGTTTTTCGTATCAGCAATCGACAGCGTAGGCTGCCAACCGCCGCGTGCATCATCGTGGAGCTAGAAAATCTCGGCGAGCGTCGAGATGGTGCGCGCCGGCGGCGCGAGCTCTTTGGGCCACTCGCGCTCGCCACCGCGGTTGAGCCAGATGGTTTGCATGCCGGCCTGCCGGGCTCCATCGACGTCGGCGAGCGGATCGTCCCCGACGTGCAGGATTTCGGCGGCGCTCACGCCGGCCATCCGGATGAGCACCGCGTAGATGCGGGCGTCCGGCTTCGCGGCTCCGGCGGCGATCGCCGTGACGTGACCGTCGAACAGATCGCCTATTCCACACCGGTGCAGATCCGCATTGCCGTTGCTCAGCGCGAACAGGCGGTAGCGGCTGCGCAGCCGGTCGAGCGCAGGCCGCACATCGTCGTAGAACTCGACCCGATTGCGGGCGTGCAGGAATACTTCGAGCGCCTCGTCGCTCAAGCCTGCGGGCAGGCCGGCCGCGGCGAACTGCGCGGTGAGAGCCCGGTGCCGCAGGAACGTCATATCATGGCTGCGCTCGGGAAACTCCTCCGCAACGCGCGAGCGCATGGCCCGCATGGAAGACACGTCGTGCCCGCGTGCGGCCGCCGGATGACGCGAACGGAGCCAGTCGAGGAGCGCATGTTCCGCGGCCGCAATCACCGGTCCCACCGGCCACAAGGTGTCGTCCAAATCCAAGCTGATCACACGTATGGCGGCCATGCACGGATTTTGCCTGGGTGAGGCTACAATTGGGAATTACGCTTCGCCTGGGGGAGAATTCGAATGCGCGCACTTAGGTTCACAGCCACACTTGCTCTGCTCGCGGCCGCCGCGTCGCCCTGGGGAAATCCCGCCAGCGCGCGCGCCGTTGCGCCCGAACCCGACCCGCCGTTCAGCGTGCAGGATCTGGTCCGGCTCGCACGCATTTCGGAGGCCGCGGTCTCGCCCGATGGCAAGCTCGTCGCCTACACCCTGCGCACCACGGACATCGACGCGAACAAGGGCCGCACGGCGATCTGGACGATCGAGACGAAGAAGCGCAACGCCGCGCCGGTCAGGATCACCGACGTGCAGGCGAATTCGAATTCGCCCGAATGGTCCGCCGATGGCCGCTTCCTCTACTACCTCTCGAATCGTGGCGACTCGTCCCAGGTCTGGCGCATCGCGCCGGGCGGCGATCCGGTCCAGGTCACCTCCCTGCCGCTCGACGTGGGCTCGTTCCATATCAGCCCCAAGGGCGATCGCGTGCTCGTGACGGCCGAGGTGTTCGCCGATTGCGCGACGCTCCAGTGCACCAAGAAGCGGCTCGACGCCGTGGCGCATGATCGCCAGCATGGCGTGCTGTACGACAAGGTTTTCGTGCGGCACTGGGACACCTGGAGCGACGGGCGCCGCTCGCAATTGTTCTCGATTCCGCTCGACACCTCGGGCGTCGCCGGCGCAACACCCGTCAATCTCATGGCGGGCATCGATGGCGACGTGCCGGGCAAGCCGTTCGGCGGGCGCGAGGACTATGCGATCAGCCCGGACGGACAGCTCGCGGCCTTTTCCGTGCGCGCGGTGGCGGTGGGCGAGCCCTGGTCCACCAATTTCGACATCTACGTCGTTCCCGCCGCGGGCGGCACGCCGCGCAATCTCACCGCCGACAATCCCGCCGAGGACGAGCAGCCGGCCTTTTCTCCCGATGGCTCGCGGCTCGCGTACCTCGCGAGCGACCGCCCCGGATTCGAATCGGACCGTTTGCATCTGGTGCTCATTGATCTGAAGAGCGGCGCGAAACGTCCGCTCACCCAAAACTGGGATCGCTCCATCGGCAGCTTTAAGTGGTCGCGGGATGGCAGGACGCTGTTCGCGACGGCCGACCATCTGGGCCAGCACCCCTTGTGGGCGATCGACGCCGCGACCGGCCGTGCGGCCGCCATCACCGGTGACGGCGACGTTGAGGGATTCAGTGTCGGGCCGAAGGAGGTGTTCTACACCGCGAGCAGTCTGGCGGGTCCCGCCAATCTGTACTCGGTGGGATTCGACGGCGGCAAGCCGCGTGAGCTCACCCGGCTGAACCAGGAGGAGCTCTCGGCGCGGCGCCTGGGCGAGTACCAGCAGTTCAATTTCGCCGGCGCGAACAACGATAACGTCTTCGGCTACGTGGTGAAGCCCGCGAACTTCAAGCGCGATCAAAAGTACCCGGTGGCGTTTCTGATCCACGGCGGCCCCCAGGGCAGCATGGCGAACGTCTGGCATTGGCGCTGGAACGCGCAAACGTTCGCGGGCGCGGGCTACGGTGTGGTGATGATCGATTTTCACGGCTCGACCGGTTACGGACAGGCCTTCACCGATTCCATCAGCGGCGATTGGGGTGGCAAGCCGCTCGAGGACTTGAAGCTCGGATTGGCGGCGGCGCTCAAGCAATTCCCGTGGCTCGACGGCGACGACGCCTGCGCGCTCGGCGGCTCCTACGGCGGGTTCATGATCAATTGGATCGCCGGTGCGTGGCCCGACCGGTTCAAATGCCTGGTATCCCACGACGGCATATTCGACCAGCGCAGCATGTATTACTCGACCGAAGAGCTCTGGTTTCCGGAGTGGGAAAACGGCGGCCCGGAATATGCGAACCCCGCCGGCTACGCCAAATACAATCCGGTGGATCACGTCGCGCAGTGGAAAACGCCGATGCTGGTGATTCACGGTCAGCTCGACTACCGGGTGCCCTACGAGCAGGGGCTCGCCGTGTTCACCGCCCTGCAGCGGCGCGGTGTGCCCAGCGAGTTCCTGTACTTCCCGGATGAGAACCACTGGGTGCTGAAGCCGGCGAACAGCATTCAGTGGTACGACACCACGATCGCCTGGATGAACCGCTGGACCCACCGCTGAGGCCCGGCGCAGGGGTCTCGAGGATCTTCAGTTGTCGATGCCCCGCCACGCGGCGGGGTAGTCGACGCCAAGCTTCAATATCCGGCGCAGCACGTCCGCATAGTGCATGCCGGCGGTGAGCGCAGACTGGGCGAAGTCCTCGCCCGCGGACAGGTTGGGATTGGCGTTCGCCTCGAGCGCGTAGAGCGCGCCGTCATCGCGCAGCCTGAAATCCATGCGCGCGTATCCGGTCAGATGGAGCGCCCGGAAGATGCGCTTGGAAAGCTGCTCCAGCCGCGCGACGGTGCCTTCGGGGAGCTCGGCCGCGGCCGCGGTGGTGATGCCGTATTTCTTCTGGTAGCCGCGGTCCCATTTCACCTTGCGGGTGGCGATGGCGGGGAGGCTGTCGGGAAGCGACCCGAAGTGCATCTCCCAGACGGGCAGCACCTTCAGCCGGTCGTTGCCGATGACGCCGACGTAGAGCTCGCGGCCCTCGATGTACTCTTCCACCAGGGCATCCGAGTGGGTCTGCTCGTGGATGAACTCGATGCGCTCCTTCAGCTGGCGCTCGTCCGAGACCACGGAGGCATGGGCGATGCCTAGCGAGGCATCCTCGGTCGAGGATTTCACGAACATGGGAAATCGCAGCCGCTTCGGCAGCCGCGCCTTGCGGCCGCGGGCGAACACCACGAATTGCGGCGTGGGGACGCGATGATAGGACAGGAGCTGCTTCGACAGCACTTTGTCCCGCGACAGCAGCATGCCGCGCGGATTGCAGCCGGTGTAGGGCTGACGCATCAATTCGAGAAACGCGACCACGTGCTGATCGTAGGTCACGATGCCGTCGAATTCCTCGAGAAGGTTGAAGACGATGTCCGGCCTCCAATCGATGATGGCGCGGCGCAGCTCCGACAGGTTGTCGCTCACGCCAAGCGGCATCACCTCATGTCCCGCGCTCTTCAAGTGGGAGATCACGTCGTATTCGGTGCGCCATTCGTCGACTTCCTTCTCCGGAAGGCCGCGGATCGAGTCCGGCGGCACGAGCGTCGCATGCACGAGCACGAGGGCCCGAAGTTTCCGCTTCACAGCGCCACCCTCGGCAGCTGGCGTTCTTCATAGGACTCAGCCAGGCGGGCGATCACCCAAACCAGGTGCGCCTTGAGCTCCCGGCGGGGGCCGCGGACGTAAAGATCGAGCGCATCGCAGCGCTCGATCATGAGGCGCAGCACCTGATGCACCAGATACTCGCTGAAGGCCCCGGAACGGACGATTTGCTGCCGCAGGGGATTGCGCATCTCGCGCAGCACGGTGGCCGCCTTGGGGGCCGTACGACGCTTCGGGGCGGACGTGAACACCTTGAGCAGCAGCTCGTCCGCGCCGGAGCGGCGCGGCATCCGGTAGCGCGCCAACTTGCGCTCGTAATGCTGGCGCAGCGTCGCCGACTCATCGGCGATGTCCTCGATGCGCGTGCGGTCGATCACGAGGGGTCTGGCCTCGCCGATCTCGGCCGCCAGCCGATCGATGAACTCGAGCTTGGCGTAGGCGCGCCAACCCTGATATTCCCGGCGCCAGGCCGACTTCGGCTTCAACCACACGGCGAAGGTCTCGGCGAAATCCTCGGTGGGATGAGCCTGGGCATACCAGGCCCCGAGATGCTGCACGAAACGACGGCTGCCCGGCCGTGGCCTGTAAGTGTCGGGATACGGCAGAGAGGCGGGCCCGAACACCTCACGCCAGCCGCGCCGCCGGCGCAGCCGATACGCGGAGTCGACGGCGTGCCCGGCCTCGTGGCGCAGGATGCGCATCAACCAGTTGCGGTTGCCCCCCTCCACCTCGCGCATCAGCCGTCGTTCGATGCCGATGAGCCGCGGATGGGCGAGAAAGAACGGGATCGCGATGCCGGGAATGCCGTCGGGTGAAAACCATTCCTGCGCCAGCCAGCAATGCGGACGGAAGCGGATGCCGCGGGTCGCGAGCTCCTCGTACAAGCGGTCGATCGCACCTTCCAACTCGGTTCCGGCGATGTGCAATTTGAGGTCGCAAAATCGCAGGCTCAGCAGCTGATCGTCGGAGAGCGTCTCCCAGGCATACCGCAGCCGCCGCCCGCGGCGGATGCGCGGCGGGCGTGTCCGACCTTCAAGCATGCGGAGTGACCGCTTCCGAAGGGGGTGCCGCTTGCGCATCGGGCGCATCCGCCACCGAGGCGGCAAGACTGCCGAAGTCGAACAACGCCGGGTCCGCAAGCTGGGAGGGCGAGACGTGGCGGATGCTCGAGAAAATCGCTTCCGTCCGCCCGGGAAACTTCACCTC
Source organism: uncultured Gammaproteobacteria bacterium (assembly GCA_963748995.1). Lineage (GTDB taxonomy): Bacteria > Pseudomonadota > Gammaproteobacteria > Steroidobacterales > Steroidobacteraceae > Bog-1198. The sequence goes on from CAVVKU010000018.1 coordinate 152,859, forward strand.
CCACTCCCGCAGCATGCTTTTGACGGCGGCACGCTGCATATTCGGCTGCGATCCGCATAGGCTGCAGGGAATGATCGGAAAGGCTCGCGCCGCGGCGTAGCGCTCGATATCGCGCTCAGCCACGTAGGCCAGCGGGCGGATCACGATGTGGCGCCCGTCCTCGCTCTTCAGCTTCGGCGGCATGGCCTTGAGGCGCCCTCCAAAGAACATGTTCAGGAACAAGGTTTCGATGATGTCGTCGCGGTGATGGCCGAGCGCGACCTTGGTGATCCCGTTCTCGGCAGCGAAACGATACAGCGCCCCGCGGCGCAAACGCGAGCAGAGGCCGCACATCGTCTTGCCTTCCGGGATGACGCGCTTGACCACGCCATAGGTGTTTTGCTCGATGATCCTGAACGGGACGCCGAGCGCTTCGAGGTAACGGGGAAGCACGTCCGCGGGAAACCCCGGCTGCTTCTGATCGAGATTCACGGCGATGAGATCGAAGCTCACGGGCGCGCTGCGCTTCAGGCTCAACAGGATATCGAGCAGCGTGTAGGAGTCCTTGCCTCCCGACAGGCAGACCATGACGCGGTCGCCTTCCTCGATCATGCGGTAGTCCGCAATCGCCTTGCCGACGGAGTTGCGCAGCTGCGCCTGAAGTTTCTTGAAATTGTTGGAAGGCCGCTCCGGCAGGGCCACCGCGCTCACGGCGCTTCCAGGTATTTGGCTTCCAGGTAGCGCAGGTACGCGGCGGCCGTCAACGGCTTGCCCGTCGCCTGCTTCATCAGTTCCTGGATGGGGAGCCTCGCGCCCACCCCGTGCACGTTCTCCCTCAGCCAATCCAGGATGCCGCCGAATTGCCCGGCCGCAATCTCGGCATCGAGCGAGGGGCGCGCCGCGCGCAACGCCTCGTTCAGCTGACCGGCGATGACGGCCCCGAGGGCGTAGGACGGAAAGTATCCGAAATGCCCGACGGCCCAGTGGATGTCCTGCAGGCAGCCGTCCACATCGTTGGTCGGCCGGATGTTCAGCCGCTGTTCCAGATTGGCGTTCCACGCCTCGGGCAGGTCGGCGATCGGCAGCGCGCCGTCGAGAATTTTCTTCTCGAGCTCATAGCGCAGCATGATGTGCACCGGATAGGTCAGCTCGTCGGCGTCCATGCGGATGAGGCTCCGGCGCACGCGGATCAGGTGCCGATAGAGATTCTGTTCGGTCCACTCATCGCCGCTCACCTGCAGGTATTTGTCCATGAGCGGCTTCAAGTACGCGACGAAGGAGCGGCTGCGGCAGATGTTCATCTCGAACAGCAGCGACTGGCTTTCCTCCAGAGCGAGGCCGCGATCCCGGCCGACGGGCTGATCCTGCCATTTGACCGGCAGGCCCAAGTCGTACATGGCGTGTCCGGTCTCGTGCACCGCGCCGAGAAGACCCGAGAACGGATCGCTGGCATCGAAACGCGTCGTGACTCGAATGTCCCCGGGCACGCCTTCCGTGAAGGGATGCTCGCTCTCGTCCAGCCGGCCTCGATCGAACGGGAAGCCGAGCGCCTTCAACACCTCGAGCGAGAGCTGGCGCTGGCGGGACACACTGAACTTGCCGGTGAACGGAATGGGGGCGCGGTCGGCCTGCACCTCGATGGCCTGGTTGATCAGGCCGGGAAGCTTGCGCGACAACGCCTTGAAAATGGTGTCGATGTCGGCGGTCGATATGCCGGGCGTGAATGCGTCGACCAGCGCGTCGTAGGGCGTCAACCCGCGCGCCTGACCGAGCAGCGCCGCCTTGTCCCGAACCAGGGTGACCACTTCTTCCAGGTGGGGGGCGAATATCTTGAAGTCCTTGGCTTTGCGCGCCTCCACCCAGAACACCTCGGCGCGCGCCGTGGCCTTGGCGAGACGCGCGATCAGCGACGGCGGCGTGGCGATCGCGTGGTCGCGCTGACGGCGCATCTCGCGCAGATTCGCGAGCGGCCAGTCATCGAGCTGGGAGGCGCCCGCCTCCGCCCGCTCCAGAAGCCGCGCCACCTTGGGTGTGGTCAGCAAGGCGTGATGCTCCGTCTCGAGCGCCGCCAGCTGGTCGCCGCGCACGTCCGCGCTGCCGCGCGGCATCATCACCGCGGCGTCCCAGCGCAGCAGCGAGAGCGCGCCGCGAAACGCGTGGAGGCGGTGGAATTCCTGTTCCAGTTGTTCGTAGGGAGTAAGTGCCATGATTGCCTGGGGCTTCGAGCTCTTGGGGAGCCGAGCCTATTTTTGACGACCGATCTTACCAGACGGCCCCCGCCAGGGGCACTACGCGCCCCCGAAATCTCCGGGGAAGTCCAATTAAATCAATGATTTAAGGAATTGAGCGAGAACGATCCCGTCTGGTGGAACGGCAAATCGTGCAGGAAAGGCAAATCGAGGTCCGCGGCGCCGGTGACCTCATAGTCGACCGAATCGGAATGCCGGTTGGCGAGCTGCAGCAGCGCCACGGCCACATTGGCCGTAATGGTCATGTCGAACTCGCTCTGCCCCATGGGAGGAACCACGAAGGCGCGATTGCTGACGCCCGAGGCGATGCGCTGGCCGCCGACATTCAGTTCGGCGTGCAGGCCGCTCACGGGCAGCGCGCGATCGTTCGGATTTTGCACCTGGAACTTGACCAGGAAATTCTGCTGCAGGAAGTTGCCGCCTTGCATCTGGATCCCGGACACGGTGAGATTCGGCCGCTCGAACTTGGGCGCGCAGGCGGCGCAGCACATCAATAGAACAACCGTCAGTACGCGTGGCAACATGGGGGGATGATACCGGGAATGGTCATCGATGGGCGACAGCGGCGGCCGCGCCGACGCAGAGCCGCGGCGTTGGTCGGCGCGGCGTTGGCATCAGCCGCGCTCGCTGGCGTCTGCTCGCTCGGCGCGTGGGCGCGTGGCGAGCCTGCCCCAGGCAACGCGCCTACTCCGGGTAACGCGCCGGCCGCCACCCCCACCGCTGCCGCCAGCCACTGTCTGCCCTCCGGCGACGGTTACCTGCGGGCGCACGTCGCGGGCGCCGTGGAGGCTCGCATCGATTGGCCCGACCAAGGCACCCGCTGCGAGGGCGAATCGAAGGGCGCCCCGTTGGTCGGAGTGCGGCTGAGCTTTCAGCGTGTCGCGGAGAGCGACTCCAAACTCTTGTTCGTGTTCGGCCTCACCGGCGTTCGCGAAGGCCGGCCCGCCAAGGAGGTGGGGGCGAATCTCACCCTCATCGTGCAGGGAACGGATCAGTTCTACGGCACTCGCGGCGACTCACGCTGCACCGTCGATTCGCTGCACCAGAAGCGCCTCGGCTCGTCGAAGGCCTATCGCGTCGAGGCCCGCGGCTTCTGCACGCAGCCCGCACATGCGGTGCGCGGCGACGATGCCGTGCTCGTGAGCACCTTCGAGTTCGCCGGACTGGTGAACTACGAGCCCGCGCCCGATCCGGACGTGAAGAGCTTGATTCCCAGCGACATGACGCCGGTCAAATAGCGCTCGAATGCGGATTTTGCAGCTCGCCGTGATTCTTTGGGGCGTTGCCTGGTCTGCGCTCTCGGCCGCCGCAGTACCCGTCTATGGCTACGACATCGTGCACACCTACCCGCACGACCGGACGGCCTTCACCGAGGGCCTGTTCTACCTCAAGGGCTTTCTTTACGAGAGCACGGGGCTCGAGGGACATTCGACCATCCGCAAGGTGCGGCTGGAATCCGGTGAAGTGCTCGAGAAGCGCGACGTCCCTCCCGAGTACTTCGGCGAGGGCATCGTCAATTGGAAGAACCACCTGGTGAGCCTCACCTGGAAATCGCAGGTCGGCTTCGTCTACGACCTCAAAACCTTCAAGCCTCTGCGCCGATTCGCCTACCAGGGCGAGGGCTGGGCGCTCACCCAGGACGGCACGCAGATCTATATGAGCGACGGCACGCCGGATATTCGTGTGCTGAATCCCGACACCCTCCTGCCGACGCGGCGCATCCACGTGACGCTCGATGGGAAGCCGATCCCCAACTTGAATGAGCTCGAGTGGGTGAAAGGCGAGATCTTCGCCAATGTGTGGCAGACGAACTGGGTCCTGCGCATCGATCCGCACGACGGCCACGTGCAGGGCGCCATCAATCTCGCCGGACTTCTCGGGCGGGCCGACTTCGTGCCGGGTCAGACCGACGTGCTGAACGGCATCGCCTACGACGCCGCCGGCGACCGCCTGTTCGTCACCGGCAAGAACTGGCCCAAGCTCTTCGAGATCAAGCTTCATGACGCCGGCAGTGCGTCCATTCCCTAGTCCCTCCCGACCGATCTCCTACACCACCTCACGCGCCCAGCCTACAGACAATTGCCGCCATCGTTGCTCAAATGCAACACGAATCGCAGGGGTCGATCTAGACGCCCTTCGTATATGGGCTGAATAGCAGTTTATTCGTCTCGGCCCCAGCGGCCACACAAGCGAACCCGATGTGTTGGGTTTTCGCAAACAACGGAGATTTAGGTATGAAGCGTGCTTTTGTTATGAGTTTGGCGGCCGCCTCTGGCACCGCCGCCTTGGCAATATCGTCGGGCGCGTCCGCCGACACCGCGACCGGCGCGGAAACCACCACGACAGGCACGGGAACCAACGGAGTGTCCTGGTATGTGAGTCCTATGCTGCAGTACAGCGTGCAGAGCAGCGGCGACCCGCAATTGAAGGACAACTTCGGCTATCAGGCCGGCGTCGGCGTCAATTTGCCGCACGAATGGGCGATTGAGGGCGATTTCAGCCGCGGGGAATTCGATATCAAGGGCACCGACGCGACGCGCCAGCTGACCGGTTACTCGATCGATGTCATCAAGAAGTTCTTTCCGGAAGATCTCATGCAGCGAGTGATGCTGCAGCCGTATGTCGCTCGCCGGCGGCGGGGAGATGACCGATCAGCACGAGCGCACCGGATTATGGCCAAGTACAACTTCCATACCTTTCTCGCAGAAGCCGGCTTCGGCGTACTCACCGGGATCGGTAGACAGGACGGTTCGACCCGCGTCCAGTTACGCACGGAAGCGAAATACCGGATTGGAATTGGCCAGCGCCGATGTACGGCGTGAAGGATCCTTCGGGAATTGTGTTCGGCGTGGGCGTGCAGATGAACTTCGGCGAACGCGACGAGCGCCCGCCGGTCGTCCACACGGTCGAGAAGGTGGTCGAGAGGGAAGTCGTGCGAGAGGTCCAGGCGCCGCCGCCGCCGCCCCCGCCGCTGCCGCCTCCGCCGAAGGGTGACATCAGGCTGCAGGGTGTGACGTTCGCGACGAATTCCGCGGAATTGAACCCCGAGTCGGATGGCGTGCTCGATACGACGATCGCGTCGCTCAAGTCGTACCCGAACCTGGTCCTCGAGGTGCGTGGCTACGCCGACAGCCGCGGATCGGCCGAGTACAACCTGAAGCTCACGCAGCGCCGGGCCGAATCGGTCATGCATTACCTGCAATCGCATGGACTGAGCAATCAGCTGAGCGCCAAGGGCTACGGGAAGGCGGATCCGATCGCCGACAACAACACGAAGGATGGTCAGCTCGCGAATCGACGCGTGACCATCCACGTGGTGGGAGGCGACAACGGGTCGTAAGGAGACCGGGTAACGAGGCCGCACCGCTCAAGGGGTTGCGGCAAAGGAAGAGGCGGTGGGAAATCCCACCGCCTCTTTATTTTGTGCGCCTCAAATGTGCAGCGACGAGACGCCTTCCCGCAGTATTTACATCGGGTAGGGGACGGGCTCACGCCCGTCCCCTCCTACACCACCGGACGTGCGGTTCCGCATCCGGCGGTTCAACTGAAGCTCTGAAGTCGCTGCTGGGTACCCAGCAGCGAGAGCAGCCCCTGGGCCGTGAAGTACTTGGCCGGCAGGACCAGATTCATGTGGGATGCACCCGCATTCCACCACGGACCGTGACCGTTGCCGGCGCTGAGGCGCGCACGCTCGGCGCTCAGGCCCAAAGCGCGCAACTTACGCGCTCGGGTGGCTGGACGCCGCCATTGTCGCCACAGCAGGCAGCGCAGTCGCCGCCTCATCCAACTATCGAGTTTCTCCAACTCCCCGTTGGTTTCGGTGAGCCGGAAGTAGTTGATCCAACCCCGCAGCAGCGGGTTCAGATCCTCGATAGTGCGGGCTAATGATCGGCCGCGTCCGGCACGCATCAAGTCGCGTACCTTCTGCCTCAGCCGTTGCACGCTTGCCGGCGCTATCCGTAGACGATTCACGCGTTGCTTGGTGACGCTGAACCCGAGGAACTTGCGTTCCCAGGGCCGCGCCACCGCGCTTTTCTCGGCGTTGACGCGCAGCTTCAAGGCTCCCTCGAGGAAAGTCCTGACTCCGCTCATCACCCGATCCCCCGCCACGCGACTGCGCACATAGATGTTGCAGTCATCCGCGTAACGGCAAAACGCCAGCTGCCGCCGTTCCAGCTCCCGGTCCAGGTCATTGAGCAAAATGTTGGATAGGAGCGGCGAGAGCGGACCACCTTGCGGCGTGCCCTCCGTACGCGGTTCAACCAACCCCTCGCTCATCATCCCGGCCTCCAAGAACCGTCGGATCAGCTTGAGCACTCGTGCATCGCTGACTTGCCGTGCCACCCGTGACATCAGCACGTCGTGGTTGACCCGATCGAAGAACTTCTCCGGCGCTCCTTTGTTCTTGACCACCCGTTGATACGCCAGCTTCAAGTTGCTGCGTTCGACCACCTCTTCCATGAGTATGTGGCCCTCCGATTTCGTTCGCCCGGATGTCGCCGTGCCAAGCTCTGCACCGCCTCGCTTCGTGCGCGGCGGCTGGCCTGCACCCCCCGCGGCGGCCACCCTTGCGGGTGCTTCTGCTTCATCGCTTCGCTTCGAGACCATCCGTCCTACTCTCGGCTTCGTTGTTCGGCCCTTCGGCGCCTTCGCCTAGTATGGCCTCTGCTGACTTCTGCAAACGCATCCAAGGACCTTTCAATCCTCGTAGCCTCAGCGGCACGTTTGCAGATCTCCCCGGGTATCTCGCACCTTCTTTCACGCTTATGCGCGTCGGATATACGTCACGGCGTTCCGTACATGTATTGGGCTTTGCATATTTTGGCCTGCTCACCCCACCGTGACGCCTCTATCCGCTTCCTGTTCGTCGCGCCAGCGCTTTGCTTCCGGCTTCCTTCCGACTCCCGGTCACCCGGGAAACCGTTGCCTCCTAACACTTGCATGTCGGCTGGTAGAGGACTTTCACCCAAGGTGCGCCCTGCCGGGCGCACAAAAAAAAGCCCCGCGCTAGGCGGGGCTTCAATTTGGCTAAAAGCCTAAAAGAGTCTTAGAAAATTTTGTATCTCAAATCGATGTAGAAGCTCCGCAACCGAGGATCGCCGGTGAGGGCGTTGTATCCGGCGGCGAAGTTGCTCTGATACGCGTTGGTGAACGGCGGAGCGCGGTCGAGCAGATTCTTGATACCCACCGTCACGGTCATCGCGTCAATGGGCTTGTAGTTCGCGAAACCGTCGAAGATCGTGTACGTGCCCACTTCGCGCTGATTGCCGGCGCCATCGGGATACTCGTCGACGTACTGCGTGTACAGGCGGTTATCAAGGCCGGCACCCCACATCTTGCCCGGGCTGGTCCAGTCGACCCGCAGGTTTTGCGACCACTTGTAGGCCACGTTCAACCCGCCTTGCGGAATTTCGTTGTACCAGCCATTGATGTTGAGGTTCGGCCCGCCGTTGTACTGCTGCAGCAGGTACTTCGTGATCGCCGTCCCTTCCAGGTCCTCGTGGAACGTACCGATCGGGGTGTGCTGCGAGTACTGGACGCTCAAGTCGAATCCGTCGGTCGTGATCCGTCCCGTGTTCAGCGACTTCTGCAGGATGTAGCCGCAGGTCGGTGACGTGATATGGATGGCAATCCGCGGCCTCCTGGATCGACGGAGTGAGTCCACCCGCGCTGTTCAACACATACTGGTTCGCAAAGAGCGTCGGATTGCCATAAATGGCCTGCACCGGAATGGCGCCAATGGTGTTCTTCACGAGCACCCGGTAGTAGTCCAGCGTGACGCTCAGATCTTCCATCGGCTGAAGAATGATGCCGAAATTGAAGTTCTGCGATGTTTCGGGCGTCAGGTCCTTGTTCCCGCCGAACAAACCCAGTCCCTGCGTGTTGCAAGTGGCTGCAGTGAACGGTGGCTTGGGAGTTCCCACGCAATCCGGATTGCCGGTTCCCATAGTGCCGCTGCTCGAGGCCGCCAGGAAATTAGGCGAGTACAAGTTGTACAGCGTGGGAGCCCGGAAGCCGGTGGAGGCTGATCCGCGCAGCGTGAGCGACTCCAACGCCTTGTATTTCACCATCAGCTTGCCGTTGTTGGTCCGGCCGAAATCGCTGTATCGATCTTCGCGATCCTGCACCTCGACATCGAGCTTCCTGGTGATCGGCATGTCCAAGTCGAAGAACAGCGCCTGCGTCTGGCGGGTGCCTTCCACGCTGCTGTCCGTCAGTCCGGTCGCCGCGCTGACGAGGTCGTTGTAAGGCGTCGTCGCATACGTGAACCGCTCACCGCCCACGTCGAAACCGACAGCCACCCTCGACGGAGTGCCCGAGTTGAACGCATCCCCCAAGTCATGGCTGGCGTCGCCGTCGAAGCTCCAGCGTGTTTCCTTGCCGAGTGCGTAGATGCCGTTGATGTACGAAGAGTTGATCAAGGCCTGTCCGGCGGCGCTTTGCGCACCGAAGGGATTGATCAGATTGCTCAGGACGCCGCCTGGCGCCAGCAGCGCCTCGTTCGGATAACCGCCGACATTGCGATTGTCGTTGGTGTTGGAGCTGTAGTTGCCGTACAAATCGTAGTCCCAACCGGCGTTGCTGCCGAAGAACTTCAACAGAACCCGCTGCTCGACGTTGAGGTTGCCGCTGTAGCGATTGTTGTTAGGGTCCGTCCAAGCATCGATCGCATCGCCGCCATCAGCCAGATCCGGGCGTTCGGGAGGAACTGGGGGTGGGAGAGGAGGGGCGGTGCTGCAAGCCGCCGGGCCTCCGGCGCAGGTCAGCTGACTCGCCTTCGGGTAGTAGGGGCTCGTGGGATTCAACCCGAAGAAATAGAACATGGGACCGGACCAGGCGGTCACTTCGGATTGGGTCCAGAAGTACTGCAGCTGGATATTATTGTTGGCCGGCAGAGACTTGGTGATTTGCAACAACCCCGAGACTTCGCTCGATTTCGGGAGCAGATCTGTCGCGGCGGAATACCGATAAGAGCACTCGCCGAAATACCGGGTCAAATAATTGTTGCCCGTGCAGGCCGGATAACCCGCCTGCCAGATATTGCCGTTGGCATCGAGGAACCCCGCGGGCCAGGTTCCCGGATTGTTGGTCGACGTGTAGCCGCCGCCCGGGTAGAAGCCTTCCGCCGAGAAGTCGCGCTGCGTCGCGCGCAGCTCCTGCTGCTTGGTGTAGATTCCGGTGAGCAAGACGTTGTAGCCGTCGTTCGCCAGATCGCCGTGACCGAGGGTGAATTGCACGTTGCCGTTGCCTCCGCCCTCACCCTGCGGGCGGTCGACATTGACCTCGACTTCCGCCCCCTGGTAATTCGTCTTGGTCTTGAAGTTGATCACGCCGGCGATCGCGTCCGTGCCGTACAACGCCGAGCCGCCGTCCCGCAGCGATTCGATCGACTCGATTGCCGAGAACGGAATACCGCTCAAGTCGACCGCGTTGCCGGTATTGGCGTTGTTGGCCAGCCGTTGACCGTCGAGAAGGATCAGTGTGCGGCTGCTGCCGAGGTCGCGGAGGTTCGCGTACGTACCGCCGCCGGAGAACGATCCGACCGACGAGGCGATGTTGATCGCCGGCGCATTGGCGGCGAGCTGAGCCAACGCATCCTCAACGTTCGATATGCCCAGATCCTTGAGGCTATCCGACTTGAGGATCGTGACAGGCACCGCAGTCTCGGCGTCTGATTCGCTTGATCAGCGAGCCGGTGACGACGATTTCCTGCAATTCCGGGCTGTCGGTTGCCGAAGCCGCAGTGGATTGTTGCTGTCCAAATGCAGCGCCGCCGATCAGCGAGGCCGCGACAGCGCCGGCGACCGTGAGGCGTCGCGCCACGGAAAGCGCATCGAGCGCAGGCTCCGGCATGGCGGGAGGATTGATCCTTCGAAAAATTCTCATCGTGATTCCCCTAAAATTTTATTGAATGACAACATCCGTGGCTCCGCCGCTGGTGCACCAGCGTGAGTCGTTTACATTCACAAAAAAATTAACATCCAACTTCCCAGACGTTGCGTAACAGCCGCAGACCGGGTTAATGAATGCAAAGATATCAACTTTCGGGCGAATTGAAAGGGGTCGAGGGTCACTTCTACGTTGTTTTCACGCCACGCAGGGTGCGCCGGAAGGAGATGGGGGGCGGGCCTCGAGCTCCATCCCGGGTAATAAACCCCCTGCTCACCAGGTCTTGGTACCCGAGCAGCGATTTTGCTGCCGGCTTATATAAAGGAAAGGGACATGCAAATCAATAAAGTGTCGGGTGCTGCATTGGCGGCGGCAGCGGCGATGCTATTCACGTCCGGATTGGCGAGCGTATCGGTTGCCGCGGACACCGACTCGGGAATGGTCAAGTGCACCGGGGTTAACTCCTGCAAGGGTCATTCGGACTGCAAGTCCGCCAAGAACAGCTGCAAGGGGAAGAACAGCTGCAAGGGACAGGGTTTCACCAAGATGTCGCAGAGCGACTGCGATGCCGCCCAGGCGAAGATGAAGTCCGGCAGCTGATATATCGGATACCAATCGAGGCAAAGGGCCCGCTGGATAGCGCTGATCAGCGGCCAGGCAGCGGGCCCTTTGGTAGACATGAAGTTGCAAGGATTCGGCTTGGGGCTTCGGCCCGTCGCATTACGGCGCGCTCCTGGGTGAGCGCCACGCCGTCGATTGGCTCGAGATCATCAGCGAGAACTACCTCGTGCCCGGGGGTCAGCCGCTCGACTTTCTGGAGCGGATCCGGTCCCGGTACCCGGTGGTGATGCACGGCGTATCGCTGTCCATCGGCGGCACCGACCCCCTGGATCGGCGCTATCTGGCCGATTTGAGGCAACTGGCGCGGCGCGTGGAGCCCGCCTGGATTTCCGATCATCTCTGCTGGACAGGGGTGTCGGGGCGCAACGTCCACGACCTCTTGCCGCTGCCCTACACCGAAGAGGCGCTCGCCCTGGTGACGGCGCGAATCGGCGAGGTGCAGGACTTCCTCGGCCGGCAGATCCTGCTCGAGAACGTATCGAGCTATCTCGCCTACCGCGACTCCGAGATGACGGAGTGGGAGTTCGTGAGCGAGGTCGCCCGCCGTGCCGACTGCGCCCTGCTGCTGGACATCAACAACATCTACGTGAGCGCGGTGAACCACGGTTTCGATCCGTTGAGGTACCTGCGCGGCGTGCCCCGGGAGCGGGTCCGGCAATTCCATCTGGCCGGGCACAGCGACATGGACGGGCACTTGATCGACACGCACGATCATCCGGTCGCCGCGCCGGTCTGGGATCTGTACGCCCAAGCGGTCGAGCATTTCGGGCCGGTGCCCACCATGATCGAGCGCGACGACAACATTCCCGAGCTCGGCGAGCTCGTGGCCGAGCTCGACGTGGCGCGCCGGGTGGCGTCCGGCGAGACGCGCGAGGCGGCGTGATGCGCGGAGGGTCCTGATGCGCCTCCTCGAATTACAGCGCGAGCTGCAGCGCGATCTGTTGGGCGAGGCGAGCACGATCGCGGACGCCATCGTCGATGCGCCCCCGCTGCCGGTGCAGGCGCGGCTCGGCATCTACCGGCATGCGTACCGCGCCCGGCTGTTCGAGGCCTTGGACGAACAGTACCCGATCCTGCATTGGCTCCTGGGCGACGAGACTTTCGAGAGCTTGGGCAGGCTGTTCGTCGAGACCCACCCGTCGGAGCATCGCTCCATCCGCTGGTACGGGCGGGAGCTCGCCGACTTCACGGGAGCGACGGCGCCGTTCGCCGATCAGCCCATCCTCGCGGAAATCGCGCGGTTCGAGTGGACGCTGTCGGAGGTTTTCGACGCCGCCGACGCCTGCGTGGTGGATCGAGCCGCCTTGCAGGCGATCGATCCCGAACGCTGGGCGACGCTGCGTTTCGGCTTTCATCCCTCTCTGCGGCGGCTCTCGCTCGCGTGGAACACCGTGGCCGTGTGGCAGGCGGGGAGCGCGGAACAGGATTCTCCCGTTCCCGAGCGCTCGCCCGAGCCGCGTGCCATGGCTGTTGTGGCGCCGGGATTTCAAGAACCACTTCCGCTCGCTGGATGCGATCGAGCGCCCAGCGCTGGATGCGGCGATCGAGGGCGGCACTTTCACCGACATCTGCGAAGCGCTGGCCGCGCAGTTGCCCGACGCGGAGGTCCCGCTGCGCGCCGCCACCCTGGTGGCCCTGATGGGTGGACGGCGGCCTCATCGCGTCGCTCTCGACGTAGGGGCGGGGCGCCGGCCGCCCCGCTCACCTCAAAGCAGGGTTCACATCACAGCAGATCGCCGGGCGCGCCCATCATATCCTTGCGCAACAACGGAATCGGCGGGCCGCCATACGACAGGAACTTGTCGTGAAAATCATGCCATAAGGCATGGTCGTCGCCGGCCGCGGCACCCGGCGCCGCCGCGGTTTGCGTCATGGCGGCAGGCGCCGCGGCGCCGCCCGAGGCGCGCATCTTCGCGATCCAATCGCTGCGCAGCTTGCGGATCATGAGCTTGCCGAGCGTGTAGTTGAGGTACGCCGGATCATAGGTGCCGCGCGCCGCCTGTTGCCGTGCGTTGCCGGGATCCTGGAAGGCCTGCTTCGCGGAACATCTTTTCGGATTGCGCGACCGTCATCCCTTCGGTCTGCAGGCCGATCGAGGAGAGCAGGCGCACGTCACGCAGCAGCGCGTCGCGCAGCTGGCCGATGTGCATCTCGGGATCACCCTTGCCGAGGCCCTCCTCCCACATCATCTCTTCTGCGTAGTGCGCCCAGCCCTCCGCGAAGGCGTAGCCCACCCAGAGCGCCTCGAGCTTGTCGGGATTGGAATTGGAGTGCAGGAACTGCAGGAAGTGGCCCGGCCAGACCTCGTGCACCGAGGTGAACAGGAGCGTCGCCTCGCTCGGAATGTATTCGGCCTGCTCGGCCTTGCTCCATTTGGGATTCGGGGGGGCGATGTTGTAGGTCGCGGTGACGCCCTGCTCGTACGGCCCCGGAACTTGGATGAACGCGGCATTCTCGCGGTTGTAAGGCGGCGCCTCGGCGACCAGCGCCTGTTGGTCTCCCGGGATGCTCGCGACGTTGTTCTTCTGCACGAAGTCCTTGAGCATCGTGAGTTGCCGGCGCGCGGCCTCCAGGGTGCCTTCGGACGGCTTCTTGGCGTCCATCTTGGCGACGCACGCCGCCAACGAGCCTTTCGGCAGGTAGGTGGCGCATTCGCTTTTCAGCATGTCGGTGTTGCGCTGAAGGTCCGCGCGACCCGCCGCCTCGATTTGCTCGATCGGCACGTCGACCTGTTCGGTGTCCTTGACCATCTGCGCGTAGAGGTCCTTGCCCAGCGGAAATTTATCGTTCGCGGTCTTGCGCAGACCGATCAGGTAATCCCTGAGGTTCGCCATCGCGTTGGAAGCATTCTCGTCGGCATCCGCCAGGTCCTTCTGCAACGCCGGATCGTTCACCGAGGCGAACACGGCCGTCACGTCCTTCTTGTAGAAGTCGACGTAGCCGCCGAAGTTCGAGATTCCGAGCTCGATGTAAGTCCTCGGCAGCGGTCCCTTGAGGTTGTCCTGAATGTCCTTGGCCATTTTAGGGACGTTGCGCGCGTACTTGATGTACGCCTTCAGGCGCACGTTCGAGCGGCGCGTAATTGCGGCTCAGATACAGATCGGGATCGAGGTTGCCGACGTACCAATACGGATTGCTCGACGGATAGTGCGCCTTCTCGAGCCAGTAAAGATCGCGGTCGGCCACGCTCAGGAGATATTCGCGATCGAAGCGCTCGTTGGGCAGCAAGGGTGTCGGGTCGATCTTGGCGATACGGTCGCGTTCCTCGTGCAGCCTCGCCGCCTCGCGCCTCAGCCCGTGCTCGCTCACATCCGGCAGCTGGCCGTCGTAGTCGTGCTTGCCGGCTTGCGCGGCGAAGAACGGCTGGGCCGCGAAGTAGCTTTGCATGAAGCCATTCGCCGCCTCCTGCCAATCCAGGCTCGCCTGGGACGGCGGCCGCACGGCCGGAGCTTTCGGTTGATTGGATTGATTACAGCCGCTCAGGGCAACCAGCAACGCCAGCGGCAGCGCCGCGTACAGTCTCGCCGACAGGACCATGTGACCCCCTTTTTACTTGTTCGACACATCGTTCGGACCGTCTCGCGCTCCCCCGAGCGCGGCGATCATGGGCAAGCGATCATAGGCGGAAACGGCCTTCATTGACATCTCGGGCTGGTTTGATCATGGTGAAACCTGGACCATCAAGGGGCGAACAGCGATATGAGCGAAGCGATCGACATGACGGCCGCGTCGGGACGCGACGACGTCCGAATCATGACCCTGCAGTCGCATATCCTGGCCGAACAGGATCCGCACACGCACGCCGGGGGCACCTTCTCCTGGATCATGTCGGCGCTGTCGATCTCCGCGAAGATCATCTCGGACAAGGTCCGCCGCGCCCGGCTGGAGAACGTCCTGGGCAGCGTCGGCGCGGAGAACGTGCAGGGTGAAGTCCAGCAAAAACTCGACGTGCTCGCGAACGACGTGCTGATGAAGACCCTGGGCGGGCGTGAAGGGGTGGCCATCGTCGCCTCGGAAGAGAACGAGGAACCGGTCATTCTGCGCAGCGACACCCGCGGGGTGCCGCGCTACTGCGTGCTGTTCGATCCGCTGGACGGCTCCTCAAACCTCGACATCTGCGCCGGCGTGGGAACGATCTTCAGTATTTTGGCCTACGACGGGCGGGCGGCGCGCGCACAGGACTCGCTGCTCCAGCCAGGGACCCGACAGGTCGCGGCGGGGTATGTCCTGTACGGCTCGTCGACCATCTTCGTGCTCACCCTCGGCAGGGGCGTGGACATGTTCGTCCTCGATCCGGCCATCGGCGCCTTCATGCGCGTGGAGCGCGACCTGAAGATTCCCGCCGGCAACAAGACCTACTCGGTCAACGAGGGCAACCGCCGCAGCTTTCCGGAAGGGTACCGGCGCTTTCTCGACTGGGCCCAGGAGAACGGCTACTCGAGCCGCTACGCCGGCGCCATGGTGGCCGACGTGCATCGAATACTCCTCAAGGGCGGCGTATTTCTGTATCCGCCGACGCAGAAGGCGCCGCAGGGGAAGCTGCGCCTGATGTACGAAGCCAACCCGATGGCCATGATCATCGATCAGGCCGGCGGCAAGACCATGGCGGGCCCCGGCCGGCGCATCCTCGACGTGGAACCGACCGCCATCCATCAACGCACGCCGGTGATCCTCGGCGCGGCCGATCAGGTCGACTGCGTGCTCGCACACCTATAGACGCAGCGCTGATGCCGCGCCGGCAGGCGCGCCGTCAATGCAGCGCGTCTTCCCGGCTCGGCTGCGGATCGGCGTACGGCGTGGGTGCATCGAACTTGAGCCTCGACTGCGCGAACGCGGGCAACGCCTCGCAGTGGGCGGCCCATGCGGAAAGCCCCGGGATAGATGCGGAAGGATTCGTTCAACCTGAGCGCATCGCATAGATAGGTGTAGACGCAGGTCGCCGTGATATCCGCCTGCGTCAGACGATCGCCCAGGATCCATTGTCCCGGGCGGGTCTGGGCCAGCCGGTCGAGCTCGCTCAGCGCGCCGTGCATTTGATGGCGGCACCGTTCCATCCAGGGGTCGTGCCGCTTCGCGGCGGGCTTGAACACGAGCTCGAACAACTGGTGCAGTCCCTTTTCGGCCGCTCCGAGCGCGAGCGCGAGGATCCTCAAGGCATCGCGACGCTCCTTGCCGGTGTTCGGCAGGAGAGCCCGCTCCGGCCCCACCGAATCGTCCAAGAAGTCCAGGATCGCCGTGGAGTCGATCAACGACTCGCCGTCGGCGAGAACCAGGGCCGGCACACGCCCGAGCGGATTGAACTGGCGTATCAGCTCGAAATCCTTGCCCACCGACCAATTGCGGTGCTCGAACCGAATATCGAGCAGCGTCATGCTGACGGCAACCCGGCGTACGAAAGGCGAATCGAACATACCGATCAATATCATGTGAGCAATTCCTTCAATGTCCGCCCTTGACCAGAAGTCCCGCAGAACTCAAGGCCTCGGCCAACTCGACCTCGATACGCTCCGCATCCGCGCGCCGGATCCGCTGCAAATGGAGCGTGGGTCCCGTGAGTACCTCCAAGCCTCGTTTTAGAACACTGCCCGAGGCGCGAATTCCCGCCTTGTGCTGATCGAAACGGTCCGCCGGGGAATAATTGCTCATGCCCACGTACACGCCATACGCAGAGCGCGGCCTGTCCTGATAATCGAGAAGTATGAGATATATATTGGACCGTCCCCTGGCCGTACCGCGGAAGCCGAGCGCCACCTCGTAGGCGCGCGGCAACCAATCGATGTAGCGCATCGGCAACCAATCCGGTATGCCGGCGGCTGCGCATTTCCACAGCCGCTCCAGCGCTCGCTCGATATTAATCGACATTTCGCCGCGCATCCACAACTCGTGAATGCAATGCGCGGCGATCCCGCCCTCCTCCGCCGCGAAAGCGCGCTCGAGGCGGACGGCAGCTCCTCGCGCCTCAAGCGGGCGAGAGGCCGATCGGCGGGCGGCACGTGATCGAAGGTGTTGGCCAACGGCGCGATGGTAGCGCGCCGGCGACCCGGCAACGTATACGATAATTTTATTTATGCACGCTTGCGGTGCAGAGCTTGATGTCTCCGCTCTTGGTGGCGATCCGGACATTGCCGTGACCGTCGCCGCTCTTGAAGATCAGCTTCGTCCCCGGCCCGTACTGCGGCTCCGTGGGCTTCGGCCCGAAGCAATTGTCGATGGTGCCGCCGAAGGATTGCACGTCGAAATCCGCGTCGGGGGTGGCTGCAAACCCGAATCGAATGGTGCCGCTGACCGACTCGCCCTCGATCTCGGCGTCTGGCGCCATCGAGTAGTTGGCGGTGACATCGCCGGAAATGCTCTTGAAGCGCCCGCGGGTGAGGCTGCCGAGATCGGCCTGGACCTTGCCGGAGACGGTGCTCACCTCAGCCTCGCCGTCTGCTGGCCGCCGGTCAGCTGCACGTTGCCGCTGATGGTCTTGATCTCGATGCGCTTCGCCGAGGGCGCCGACAGGCGCACCGTGCCGGTCACGGTGTTGACGCGCAGGTTTCCGCCCACATCGCCGCTGATGTTGCCGCTGATGGTTCGAAGATAGGCGTCGCCCTGAAGCCCCTGCACCTTGAGGGTGGCGCTCACCAGGGAGGTCGTCAGGCTGCTTTTCGCGGGCACGTGCACGATCAGGTGGATGTCGTCGGTGGAATCCCCGCTGATCGAGAACGGCATGACGTGGATCGTGGTCTTGTCACCGGAGCTCGACACCTTGACCCGCTCCGAGGCGTCCTCCGGCTGGCCGGAGACCTCCACTTCCGGGCGATCCCATGCGTCGACCTCGACCGAGCCCGTCATGCTGTCGATCTCGACGGACCCTTGCGGATCGGCGGAGCTCGTCTGCTTGAACTCTCTCGCCGCCTGTACGAGGGACCAGGGAGCCAACATCAGACACAAGGTTGCGGCGATCACCGGGGTCATCAATCGCGGGGTAACGGGGCGCATGGCTAGATTCTCGCTGACGTAGGTTGAGTGGTGCGTACGACGGCGTCGTACAGATCGAATTCATCGTGCAACGCGCTCGCGAGCAGCTGCTCGAGCACGGGGCTGTCCGGCTGAGACGCGAGCGCCTTGCGGATGTCGTCGCGCGCCTTGCGGATCGAGGCCAGGTCGGCCTCGATCTTCGCGCGGGTGGCGGGATCGAGCTGCGCGAGTCGTTGATTGAAGGTCCGCTCGAGCTCCGTGCGCGCCGCGAGATAACGCGGGTCGCTGGGCTCACCGAGATTGGCGGCGGAGGCCGCCGCCGAAGAGGCGGCACCCGCGGGCGGCGAACCTTGCGATGTTCCTTGCGGTGAGCCGAGCGGCGAGCCCTGCGCCGCCGGATTCGCCGCCGCACCCGCACCGCTCGCCGTGGCCACACCGCTCGCCGTGGCCGCACCGCTCGCCGCGCCCGAGCCACCGGCGGTCATCGGGGGCCGCCCCTGAACCATCACCCACGCGAGGGCCGCGGCCAGGCACAGACCCGCCGCCGAAGCCGCATACGCCATCCACGGCACCGAGGACAGACGGGGCGCACTGCGCGGCGTGCGCACGATGCCGCGAACGACGCCCGGCCAGAGCTCCCGCGGCGGCGGGACATCGCGCGACAGCTTCGCCAGTTCCTCATCCAGAGAGACACGCGTCTTCATGATTCCTCCAATCCGAGCGCCGCGCTGAGCAAACCCCGGGCGCGATGCAATTGAGCCTTGCAGGTACCTTCCGCCACGCCCAGCACATTCGCCGCCTCCGCGTGGCTGTAGCCATAAATGCCCACCAGCACGAGCACGTCCCGCGCCCCCTCCGGCAGCGCCGCGATGGCGCGCTCGAGGTCGAGCGGCGGCGCGCCGCCGTCGGGATCGGCCCGGTCCGGCAATCCCGTCGCCGGCTCGCCCACTTCATGTGCGTTGCGCAGTCCCCGCCGCCGGGCAATGACGGTGCGGATGGCGATGCGCTGCAGCCAGGTCGCGAAGCGGCTGCGCTTCTCGAAGCGCCCCAGCCCGCGCCAGGCCGCCACGAAGGATTCCTGCACGCAGTCCTCCGCCGCCTCGCGCTGACCGGTGAGCCGAAGGCACAAGCCGTAGAGGCGCGGCGCGAACCGTCGATACAGCGCCTCGAAGGCCGCGAGATCGCCCTGCGCCGCCGCCGCGATCACCGCCGTCGGCTCGACGTCCTCGTCGCTCAGGTCCACCAGATGCAAGTGCTGTACAGATCCCACCGCGTTTCCTGCTGCTTCGAACTTGCCACGTTAGAGGAGAGGGGGGCGGGAAAGGTTTAAACGGGGCGATCGAAAAAGCTGGCTGCGGTCGTCGACCGGTGCGCGTCCGATCCGTCCGCGCTTCGACGATGGTGCGCTTGACATGCAGGTATCTACTTGCATATTATAAAGGCAAGTAATCACTTGCATATTAGAACATGGCAGAGCGACCCGACACCGACGTGCTATTCAAGGCCTTGGCCGACCCCAGCCGGCGCAAGCTCCTCGATCTTTTGCACGCGCACGACGGCCGCACGCTCAACGAGCTGTGTGAGCACCTGGACATGACACGCCAGGCCGTGACCCAGCACTTGGGCCTCCTGGAAGCGGCCAACCTCATCGCCACCGTGCGGCGCGGCCGTGAAAAGCTGCATTTTCTCAATCCGGTACCGCTGCAGGAAATCTACGAGCGCTGGATTGCCAAGTTCGAAAAGCCGCGCCTCAAGGCGCTCTCGGACCTCAAACAACGATTGGAGAAACCCCATGGCTAGATCGACCTTCGTCTACGTGACCTACATCCGCACCACGCCGGAGAAGCTCTGGTCGGCACTGACCGACGCCGAGTACCAGAAGCAGTACTGGTTCGGCGTGCATTGCGAAAGCGCATGGACGGCGGGCTCGCCGTGGAAGATGGTGCGCCCCGATGGCAGCGTCTGCGATGCCGGCGAGATCATCGAATCCGATCCGCCGCGGCGATTGGTCATCCGCTGGCAGCACCAGGACAGGCCCGAACTCAAAGCCGAGGGCGAATCGCGATGCACGATGGAGTTGGAGCCGAGCGGAACGGCCGTCAAGCTCTCGATCACCCATTCCATCGAGCGCGAACCGTCGAAATTCATCGAGGCGGTGTCCGGCGGCTGGCCGAAGATCCTCTCCAATCTGAAATCGTTGCTGGAGACGGGCTCGATAGTTTTGCTGGACGCCTACCCGGCTCCCAAGCAGCGGTAGAGGACGTCCAGTACTGCCAAGGTCGCGAAACTGTATACAGAATTCGTATTAGACGCTGCCCCGCGCCGGCCGCACGCTGCGCGGATCATGGTCCGCCATCGCGCCTCGTTCGATCCTATGCTGCCGGTGAACGAGCCGCGGTGGCTGGTCGTGCGGCGCATGGATCAGGGGCTGGTCGAATCGACCTGGCTTGCACCCGGTGCCGACCTCAAGGCCGCGTTCGTGCATGCGCTCGCCGCGTATGCGGATGCCGGGTGGACGCTGGAGCGGTTTTCGAGCGATGTGGCTTGCGCGTTTTGTCATCGGACGGATGAGCGGAGGATCATCAGTGTGGAGTGCTTCGATCCGAAGAAGCCGGCGCCGGTGCGGAGCTTGAGGGCGGAGCGGGATGGACCCGCCCGATGATGGTGCACACGCCCAGTTGCATCATTTCCGTCTACTTCATGCCGCTGCCGAGCGGCACGTATCTCTTGCGCGCCGCAGCACGCCGTAGCTCCGACGCAAACCCGCGCTTTAAGGGCTTCGGCGCGCATCTTCGCGGGTCCATATGATTTTGCCCGTGCAAGGCATTAGAAATTGATCTAGAACTGGCGAATATCCCATTGTCCGCAGCAGCGCAAAAGCCCGGACGTCGGCCTGCGGGAAAATCTCCCTCAATCTCAGCGCCGCCGCCAAAAAGGTGCGGCCTTTGGTCACCACATCGTCGATGAGCACGAGGTGCGATGCCTCGGGTCTCTGGATTGACTCCACCGCGATCGTATCGAAATGAGCCCGCAGAGACGGCCGTGCGCCACGCGCGGACGTCGCTGATTTGCGGACGGCGCGAACACGGCGCAGACCGAACCAGATCCCCTTTCCGATTCCGTGCTGCCATAGAGCGACGGCGAGGCGAGCACTCGGCGTTGCATGGCTCCGGCCGGCCGGTCTGCTCCCCGGCACCGGCACGAGGATCGACGCAGCCGGGAAAAAGCTGGCGACCGGCGAGAATCGGCGCGACTTCACATCCGCATGAATCGCCCGATCTACGAGGACATCAACGTCACCTGCCTTGATCGACGCGCACAAGAGTCGCGACTGCGCGCGGGCATCGCCCGGCGAATAGACGTAGCACGAGGCAAACAGCAGCTCGCGGATCTGCGGGCTGTTCCGGCCCACAAAGCATGCGCCGTCATCGGCTGAGATCATCGTCGCGACCCTGTGATCTTGCCGCCTCGGGCCGTGCCTCCGCCAATTCCTTGCGTACCCGAAGCCAATTCTCGCGAGCCTGCCGCTGCATATCGGCGAGGCTTGGCGGCGCAACTGTCGGCTCTTGGGCTGCCGGAGTCGCTGTCGTGCGACCGGCCTCGGCGTTTTGATTTCGCTCCGGGCGAGCTTGCTCCCGCAGGCGCGCCTCCTCTCTCGCCTGGTATTCGGCGCGAACCCGCTCCGCCACCGGGCTGTAAAAGCCCCGGCGCTCGACCTCGTAGGCGACTTTGGGGATCCACAACCGAGGTTCGCGGTCGATTCCCTGTGCCCGGAGCGTGCGATGATCTACTCGTGCGTCGACGTTCGCTTCGCGGAGCGCATCGTTAGTGACCGTGGCCCAGCGTTCTCGCACATGCAGCAATTCGCCGATGGAGGGTCCCAACCCAAGCGCTTTCCTCGAACTTTCGTTGAGCTCCAACGTGGTTTTGGCGCCCAGTCCGTCGCGATTCACCTCGCGCGTGGTGGCGAGCAGATGTGCGTGAAAATTGCGGGGATCGCTCCCGGGGAAGTCCCGTGGCGCATGCACCGCCACATCGACCGCAAATCGATAGCGGTCTGCCAGCTCCTGTGCAAAATTTCTCGCCAAACCTACGCGGCCTTCGGCGTCTAGCTCCACAGGCAGAGCCACCAGATATTCGCGTGCCGTTCTCGCATTTCGGCGACTCTCAGCGGCTTCTGCCGAGTTCCAGAGATTCGCCCGATCTCTCGCCCAACTGAGCTCGTGGCCCGCGAAGTCGCTCGGCACCAGAATTTCTTTGTGCAGCACATCCTGGCGCTCGGTGTGGTCGTACGTGCGGCCGGTGCGCTCGTCGCGGATTCTTTCGCCGGCGCGATAGGCTGCGGCGCCGGGTGCGCTGCTGCCGTTCGAGCGTCCGAAAGTTTTCAAATTCAAGTAGTACGATGCCATACCGGCTCAGACCTAGAGTCCAACGAATTGGGGGTCCAAGGCGTATCCCGCCGCGGAAACCTCAATTGCTTCGGCCACCGGCAGAAGCTCGATACGTGAGGCGGCAGCTGAGCTCACCGGCGAGAAAGCTCCTTCCGGCTCGCAAAAAAGATCTTGGTCCTCTTGGAACGCGTCGCATCGAGCGCAATGATTCGCCCAATAGGCTCCTCCCGTCGCCGGGCTCGCGGCGAAGCGATACTTCGGGGCAAGCACCTGCAGGTGGCGCGTGGCCTCGTCAGGTAGGGATTCGACATAGAACAAAAACGCGTGGCGGGGAACGCTCTCCCAAATAGCGCTCCCGGAGGACACGTCGACGCCGGGCGATGCGTCCCCTTCGTCGACCGATAGAGCCTCATGGCCCGGCGGCAGCATCAGAGCCACCATGGGCGTATTGCCATGACATCGCGGGCACACGCCTGCGGTTCGAGCGATCCAGTAATGCGAAGCGCGAAAATTGACCCCTGTGCGCCCGTCTTCATGGTTCATGGGTACTTCCCCGACGGCGAGCGCCGATCGAAAGCCACCTTGAGCCACGCAGTGGACGAAGCGGCCTTGAAATATCCATTAAAATCAGGCAGCTGCTCGAGTTCCGAAGGCATGACCGCCGCCTCCGTCACGTGTTGCTCGCTGGTATTCTTTGAGCGCCGGGAACCGGGAGAGGCCCAACCGCCCCGGTCGCTACCGCGCGAGATCTGGCGTCGCAGGACTTCGCGTTCGCCGATCAGGCGGGACGCGAATTGAGACGTCCCGCCGTTCTCGCTGCCGGAGCAGCGTAATATCAAGGTATTGCCGCAATTCTCCACGATGGTTTGGGCATCCTGAGTTCCGTAGGTACCCGACACCTGGGCGACCGATTGAAAGCCCAGCACGCAGCGTCCGCCGAATTTCCGGAGCCGCGCAAGAGCATCCTTCAGCCCGTCGATGGCCCCCAACGCGTCGAGCTCATCGATCACCAGCCAAAGCCGCTGATCGTGGTCTTCCTCGCCGCTCATGGCCTCGAAAATGGCCAGCCGCATCCAGGTGGCAATCATCGATCTGAGCGCAGCGATTTGACCCGCCTTGTACGGGATGAACAGCACGCCGGCTGCCGACGGCCTTCGCACCCATTGGCGCACCGAGAACGGAGCCGCCCTTTGACGCTGGACATGTTCGAAGGCGGCCATCGCGGATACCGCGACCGATCGGATGGAGCCGAACATGCGCGCATTCTCGCCCTCCAGAAATGGCTGCGCGGGAGTGCCCTCGACCACAGGCCGCAATTCCTCCGCGGAGGCGGCCGATAAGAGCCGCCAAAGCTCGGCAGGACAGCGGGAACCGGAGTCTTTACGACGGCGCAGAACCGCGCAAAGAAAGGTGCGTGCATAGCCGCGCCACTCGCTGGCGGACGGATCTCCACCCGACGGGATGAGGCCGCTCGCCAGTTGATCCACGTCGTATCTGTCGTTGATTTCCGAAAAGGGATCCCACTTCGCCGACCCGCTTTCGAACGGATTCAGCAGAACATCGCCGCGATACCGTTGAAAAAATCGCGCGTGATAGCCCCCGTCGGGATCCGCGACCACGGCGCGGTCGCCTCGCGCAAGGGCTGTCCGCAAGATCTCGCGAATGACGGTCGATTTTCCAGTACCCGTCGTTCCGATGATCTTGAAGTGCTTGGTCTCATCCCGTCGCGGAATCGAAATGCCGGCGAGCGTTACCGTATCCGCGGGCGTCGGCACGAAGAGTCGACGGGAAGCCCAGCGCAGAGTGTTGTCCCGAAGGATGACCCCGCGCTTGTGAACCTCGGGCGAGCGGCGCCGGATGACCCGGGCGGACGCCGCAGCGACCAGAACCAGGCCGGCCGCCGCGAATACCGTGTCTCGGCTGAGCCAGAACTGAAGCGTATCGGGCGTCAGCATCTTCAATAACCTTTGACGACGAAATAATCACCTTTCTCACCGTACGTGGGCGCCGACTTGTCGATCCGAACGCAGAAGCGCTCCGACTCGCCGCAGCGCCGCCATTCCGTGCGGCCGCCCAGCTGCTCAAGCTTTCTCAGGTTGGCCTGGAGTTGATCGCGGCGAGCCCTCAGGGAATCGATCTCTCCCGTGGAGGGTAGCGCCCAGTGCATGAAAGCCGCGGGTATTGCCGTCGCCAACACCGCCAGGGCAGCAGCCCAGAGAATCCCGCGCAGGTCCGCGGCGCGTTTCATGCCTCGGAGTGCCGCGGCAGCCCGGGAACTTTCCGCCGTGAGTTCGGTGAGTTCCTCGACCAACGTACGGCGGATTTCCTCACGGACAACGTCGTCCAGATCTTCGGTATGGGCACGCAGCCGCTCCAGATGGTTCTCGGCCAGCTTCTGGTGAGTCTGGGCGCTCTCCATCAGGAGCCCGAACTTCATGGTGGCGTCGTCGATGGGCGCGGCAGCGTCACTCATGCGTCCATCCTCCACGCGCTTTGGCAATGTCGACCTCACGTACACGCGGAGCTCGGACAGGCTCGGCAAGAGGCTCGACGACTCGATGCGTATCACGGGCGGGCTTCACCTGCAGCCGGACCTGCCGCCATTCAGGCTCAGAGGCGCGCTTGAGGTAGCCCGTGAGATCGGGCAGCTGCTCGATTTGCGATGGAAGCACGGCGGCCTCGACACTGTAGTGTTGACCATGAGAGATCGAGCCGAGGGCTTCGGTGAGGCGCCGGCTTTTCGTCACGGTGGTACGGAGCACTTCTCGATCGCCGATCAGCTGGGAGGCGAATCTAGCGGTACCGCCGCCTTCGCTGGCAGAGCATCGAAGAATCAAGGTGTTGCCGCAATTTTCCACGATGGTGTGCGCATCGCCCTGCCCATAGGTGCCGGAGACCTGGGCGAGCGATTGAAAACCGAGTACGCAACGGCCTCCGAATTTTCGCAGGCGAGCGAGCGCGTCCTTGAGCCCGTCGATCTGTCCGAGGGCATCCAACTCGTCCACGACGAACCAGAGCCTGCGCTCCTTGCGGGCGGGGTCCGACGTGGCTTCACTTGGGCCATCCATGGTTTCGAAGATCGCGAGTCGCATCCATCCCGAGATCGCGGACCGCAAGCCGGCAATCTGCCCCGCCTTGTAGGGCATGAACAATACCCCCGGCTGCTCCTCCGCCACCCAACGCCGCACCGAAAAGGGCGGTCCTTTCTGCCCGGCGACATACTCGAGCGCGCCCACGGCGGAACTGGTCACGGACCGGATGGAGTCGAACATTCGGCCGTTGTGCTCTTCCAAGAAGGGCTGAGCCGGGGTGGCGTACACCATGGCGCGCAGTTCTTTGGTATCAGCGGCCACCAGCAACCGATATAGCTCCGCCACGTCGGTGACGCCGGCTTCGCGGGCTTGGCGCGTCACCGCGGTGAAGAACGTCCTCGCATATCCGCGCCAGCTGCGATCCGATCCGTCCTGATCCGGAATGAGCGAGCGCGCCAATTGGTCCACGTCATAGGGTGTTTTGATCTCCGCAAACAGATCCCATTTCACGGATCGTTCGTCGAATGGATTCAGGACGACATCGCCGCGGCGCGCGTCATAGAATCGATGCATGTAGCCGCCGTCCGGATCAGCAATGACGACACGATCACCCCGCGCGAGCGCCCCCTCCAGGATTTCGCCGATCGCGGTGCTTTTTCCCGTCCCAGTAGTGCCGATGATTTTGAAATGCTTGGTCTCGTCGGACACCGCGATGGGTCGACCCGCCAGGGTGATTTGAGATACGCGCTCATGACGACGTGCACGTCCAGGCGGATGTGCATCAGCATCAACGGGCCGCTCCGCGACGACGGCTCCGCGTTGATGAACCTTGGGATTTGCCTCTGGCTCCGCGAGTGTTTCCCCTCCGGTGTATCCCAGAGCCATGGCAATCGAGGCGGCAACCGCGGTTTGCACGACCCCATGCGGCGACGCCCCGATGAAAGAAAAAGCAGGACCGGCGAGCGCCATGCCCGCTTCAACGAGTGCGGTGAGGGGAGCGGCCACGAGCGGTGATGGCAGGAGCTTGTGCCAGGCGCCCCCGCTTCGCACTAACCCCACCACCATGGAAGTCTGCAACACCGCGTAGGTCAATAGTGCGCCGCTCCAGCCTTGCATCATTGCGCTCAGCACGTGATCAAGCCGCCTTCGATGACCCGATGCCTAATCTTCGGGTCGTACCAGATCTCCTTGATGAACCGCTCGTGCGATTCGACACCGAACTGGATGACGACGTCGATCAACAAATAGAGCAAACTCTTGATGTCGCTTCGAGCCAGATCTCTTCCGCCCGGGCTTTGCTTCACGAGCAGCATCAACTGCTCAAAGGCGAGATCGGCGCTGGAGGCATGGATGCTGGTGATGGAACCGGGATGGCCGGAGTTCACATTTCGCAGGTAGTCAAACGCCTCCTCTGCCCGCAACTCGGCCAGCAGGATACGGTCGGGTTTCATGCGCAGGCAGCATTCCAAGAGCTGTTTCGGAGAAATCCGCGCCACACCTTGATCGTCCTTGGAATAGAACAGACGCACGTGATTCGGGTGCCGTTCGAGTACGAGCTCGCGGGCGTCCTCGATGGTGATCAGTCGTTCGTCGGGCGCTATTTCGCGAATCAGCGCTTTGGTCAAGGTCGTCTTCCCGGATCCCGTTGGACCGGAAACTAGAATATTCTTGCGGCTGCGCACCGCGAGGCGCATGAACGCCAAGTAATCGCCGGATGCCAACATCCGGAGCAGTTCCGTTTCGGTGTGATCGAGCACCGGCGTCGCGCGGCGTGTGCGCCGAAAGATGCCTCGGCGCTCCAGATCCTCGATGCTCCAGGCTTCATTCGCTGGCCTCCGAATGGCGATGGCGACGCATTCGGACGTGGTCGCGGGAGGCAAAACGATCTGCACCCGCTCGCCCCCTGGGAGCGAAGCGGAAAGCAAGGGTGCGCTCGCATCGATGCGCTGTTGAGTGAAATTGGCCACGAGCTTCGCAAACCTCAAGCACCAATCGAAATCCGCTTGCGGAAGCGTCTGACAGCGCCATCCCCGCCGGGTCTCCACGTAGGCCTCGTGAGGACGGTTGATGCATAGCTCCGTCACATCCGCATCGGCGAGCAGCGGATTCAAGGCATCCAGCGTGAGCGCCAATGCGGAGACCGGCACCTTCCCCGGGACCACCGGGCGGCTATCGGCCTTGTACGCTTCGCAGCTCATAGACCGACCTGAAATCGACGTCGCGCGCGACCAACACCTGGATGCGGTCTCCGTTCTTCTTGGTAACTGTGGGGGCGATGTTCACAGTCCCCTTGAGCACCTCGGTCATCACTCCCTGCGAGGCGGACGGATCGACGATGACGCTGCCGCCGCTGTTGCGCGTCGCAGCCGTCTGAACGGCGCCATCGACGATGGAGATCAGCATGGCGGCACCGAATCGTTCCCAGAAATGTCGATTGACTTCGCCGGAAAGGCCGGAGCGCCCCAGCTCGTCCGCCCCCGGCGAATCGAGAGGCACCACGACGCCTGTCGGAGTACGTGCTTCGGTCCAAAGCACGAAGACTCGCGCGCTGCCCTGCTGCACCTGACCTCGCGTCTCACCGATGAGCTTGGTGCCGCGCTCGAGCAGCACGACCTTGCCATCGACGCCGAAGGTGTCGGCCGCCAAGATGCACGTCGTCATGCCGGGGAGCGAGGAGTCGATGGCGGTTTCGAGCGTGCAGTCGATGAATGCGCCCTTGGGTAGCAACAGCCGCTGCGCCGGCAGCAGTTGGGCGCGTGCTGCCGGCGTGACCGGTGCCCTCAATAGCGGTGCCAGCTCTCCCGGGTCGGAAGCAGTGCCTGCGGACGGCGGCGCGGATCCGAGTCCGGATCCCATCATCGAGGCGCGAGCCAGCCCGTTGTTCGCCGACGGCGCGTCGCCGGACTGGACCGATCCATTGGAAAACACGACTCCCGACAGCTCGCGCGCCAGGGCCAGTTGCTCGGGGGTTGGCGGCGGCGGCGAGCCGTAACCGTTTCCGGTGGGCATCTGGGTCAGCGGAATTTCCGAAAGAGTCGTTTCAGCGAGCGGTGGCGAACGATCTTCGGGCGGCGGCGCAGTCATGATGACGTCCAAAGGCGGCGGCGGTAGTGGCGGCGGCGGGTCGATTCTACCGATGCTTGGCAGCGCCGCATCGCCCTGTGCGTGGCTCGCCGCTGCGTTCTGTGCGGCTTGTCTTTCCCGGCTCTGCCGGGTCATGCTTTTCGCGTAGTACCAGGTGAGCGAGCCGATACCCAGGAAGCTCATCAGGGACAACGCCAGCACACTGCTCAGCCGGGACTGTACCGAGGAAGCGCGATTGACCAGCGTCGCGCCGCGCTCGCCGACGACCTCATCCGGGGGTGACCTATCGCTCTTCATGGAACGACTTCCGGGACGTCGCGCTCCACGTCCGGTGCGACCGTGCCGGACTCGAGGCGCAGGCCGCTGCCTGCAAACCCCTGATTCACGATGCACCCCGTCAGCTTGCCGCGCCTCAGAATGAACCGGTGCGCGACACGGTGAATGATGACGTCTCCACCCTCCAGGCTGAAATTGAGTAACGACTCTGTTTCGTCGGAATTGCGGACGAACACTGCCGGCAGATCCGCGTTGGCGGCAAAACGCAATCGTGTATGGATCCCGTCGTCGGAAGCTGCGGTCGGCTTCAAGTCCGGGCTCCCGCAATACCAGTAATCGATGTTCTGCGGGCGCTTGGCGGAGGCTTCGCCGAGTGCGGCCTCGATACGCTTGGCGGATCGCTCCGCAGCCGACAACCCCACCGGCGGATAGATGAAACGCACCGCGTAGATCACCTCCTGATCGTCGGCCGCCGGCCGCTGTGAGGCGGCGGTGTAATCGATCTGGTAGCGGCGGCGGTTTGTCAGCACGGTGAGATTGGTGGCGACTTTGGCGGCCTTCGGCTTCAGGAACAGATGATTGTCCTGGCCGAAGTAGGAGAGTCCCTCGATATCCCCGGCGCCCAACCCCACGAAGGATTCTCCGGGCTCGAACTCGAAGTCGATTTGGTAGCCGACGAAGCCCCTTACTCGGTAAACCTGGTTGCCGTCGTAGGGAGCTGTCCGGATGCGCGCATCGGCCGCGCCGCGGACCGGCACCACCTCGGCGAGCAGCGGCCCCGCGAGCAACGCGGCCAGCAAGCTTGCCGCCGTGAGGCATCCCGCTCGCATCGACAAGTACGGTTGGCGCTTACGAATCATGATGATGATCCTTGTCGGTTTGTCCGTCGACCTCGACTTCCGGCTCCGCCTTGAACTCTACGACCTTGAACCCCAGCGGATTCCATCGTCGGGTCTTGGGATCCTTCGCCGGATCGGCATAGGCGAATTGAATGGTGGCCACCCAGTGGCTGAAGGTCTCCTCGGATCCGGCGCCTTGCCGCAACGCTTTGAGATAGCGAACCTGCGCCAAATCAGCGACTCCGTTTACCCGGGTGAAGAAGCTGACAGCGGTGACCTGCGCGCGGACTGTGCTCCCGTCCTTATGCACGTTAAGCGGGGATGCCGGATTGGTAGCCGTCCACTGGGAATACCAAATCTGATTGCGGGCCGGTGAATGAAAGGCGCCGCACTCCTCGTAGTCGCTTTCCGCGGTCGAAAAGTTGAATCGTTCGCAAGTCGTGACGTAATGCGTCAGAAAATAACGCGTGACCGCTTCCTGCGGCGTTGCGCGGCCGTCATAGGACGGAACTACGTCCACGATTCCGGTGGCATTATCGACGCGCACCACAAAGGGCTCGACACGCTTCAAGGGCATGAGCAGCATCAGTGCTGCGGCGCAAGCGACTGCGCAGGTCCACCCCGCTCCCGCCACCCATCCCAGCAGCCTGGCATTGCGCCGCACTTGCTCGACGCGGTCGGTATCCCAGGATTCTGCCTCGCAGAAATACGTCTCGAGTTCCGATTTTTCGTTCACGGAGAACTCCGGTCGGAATGCAACGTCCCGGCCGGCGCGGACGCGGTTGGCGGCGTGCCCAGCGATGCCGATGCCCGAGCCGCCTGGTTGATCGCCTGCAAGTGTGCGTCGCACCTGACGCCATGCCTAGCGCACGCCGCAAGCCCAATGCAGAACCATAACAACGTCATACGCATTCGGCTCTCCTGTTCCTCGTAATTGGTCGGGCGCATTCGCCGCCAAGCACCATTGCTTCAGCCCCCAAGAGAAGAGTCATCGTCTATCGAGCTGGGTGCCGTCGACTCCACGCCTGATCGCGGGTTCTCCGTGGGCCGCGCCAGCTTGCGTGCTTGATTCCGCACTATCCTGGCGACGCGTGGCGCGCCATACCGCACGGCGGCCCACGCCTGTTTGCGGTTTGGCATGCCCCAACGAAGCGTTCCGCTGACTGTCCCAAAGCTGCTGAGTGCGAGGCCGCCCGCGAGACCGGCGGCGATCGGCATGATCTGGCGAAGGATTAAGAGCACCAAAACGGCGATCAGCAACATGTTCAGTGCGTCTACGGTGAAGATGGCGCTGCCGCGAGCGGCCGTCTGGGCGGCATAGGATTGAACGAGTTGCAGCAGCAACGCGGCGACCATCACGGTCAGGACGGTGATCAGGGCGTAGTTCGCGAGCTGCGCAATCCACGCCGAGAAAAATCGCCGGGTCGCTTCGAAAAATAGCATCGCGATGAACAGGGGGCCGAGCGCGAGCAGCACTGCGAGTGCGATGCTGGAGAGTGCTATCAGGAACATGACGTAGACACAGAGCAGGGCCATCAAGCACAAGACCACCGTCGCCGCGATCAAGAAGCCCCAGCTGAGTGGGTTCGCGTGAGCTCTTTGCCCACAGGTTTCCGGCGACGGACCCTCCGCTGTTCCATATCGCATCGACCGTCGCTATGGGATCCTGTGCACCCACAACCGCGGCGGCCAGCTGCGCGGGCGCGTTATAAAACGTATCTACGATGACGGTGTTATAGAGCCAGAGATTGAGACCGACGCCTAAAATCACAGCCACCGTCATGATCCGCTTCAAGCCCGCCACGAACGGCTCCTCGATCTGCCCCGTCAGATGCAGATATCCCCAGGCCATCACATAAATCACCGCCATCGTGACTACGGCAGGCTGGAGAGCAGCCGCCAGCCGCGCGGTGTTGTTGCCGATATAGGTGCCCAACTGTCCGTTGAGCCAGCTCCAGAATGTGGCGAAGAATCCCATGACGTTACGGCACCGGCTGAAAGCGGGTCTCGAACCGGCCTTGTTCCGCGATCGACAGCTCCAGGTTGCGCTGTGCGTTCGCGGCGTTTATGGCGTCCCCCGCTTGCGCCAAGACCTGCAGCTTGGTCTGTTCGTTTTGCAGCATGCCGAGCTCTGCGGTGATCCTCGCCTGAAGATCGAGAATGGCCTTCTGATCACTCGCAGAGCCGATCGTGGATATCAAACTCTGTAAGGCCGCGAAACGGCTGCTCGAATTCGAGAGCGACTCCTCGGCGAGGGCCTGCCGCAAGGCGGCCGCCTGCCGTGCGGCGGTAATGCGCTGCTGATCGGCCGGCGACAGCGTGGCAAGCTGCGCGGGCGTGAGCACCGCGTTGGCACTCACCGCATTGCGAACGTCGAGACTCAACCCAGGGTACGAGCCGCTCCCCTGCATCGCACTGGTGAGTTGTGCGGAACTGGTCGGGAGGTAATTGCGATTGGTGCCGCTCAACAGCAACTGCATACCGCGTCCACCCGACATCGACTGCAGGGTGGCGTTTGCCTGCTGCAACTGCGCCTGCGCGGTGAGCAGTTGCTGGGTCATCGTTCTGACCTCCTGCATCAACTGCGCGATCGCGCCGACATCGACGACCGCCCACTGCGCCCTTGCGGCGGGCGCTGCGGCCAGGGAGATCGCCAGACAAACCCATAAGCACCGAGTGAAACGCGTGAACATGGACTGGCTCCTACTGAGTGTGAACGCTTTCGGACAACGGTCTGGCGCCCTTGGTATTCGCCGCCAGAAAGGGAGGCAACCAAGCGACCGGATCCGGCCCTAGGGTCGCCATCAGTTCGTTCATGCGCACGACCTCCGTTGCGCGCCCGGAGATCACCGCAAGTTCCGCATCGAAGCCCTTGAGGTCCAGCTGGCACACCACACTGTGATGCGACTGCTTGACGAGAAACATCCGAGATCCGGGCTCGATCTCCTCTTTGATGAGGCGAAACTCGCGCTCGGTGAGCCCGAAGCCCTCCGTGTACTCCGCATGGCTCGCATCCGAGTTCGGAAAGAACACTTTCGTGGGCGTCTGCTCGACCAGGGTGCGGCTTATCGGACTTTGCAGCACGTCGCTCGGGCTCTGTGTTGCCAGGCACATGACGGCGTTCAACTTGCGCCAGGTCTTGGGGCCGTCCTTCGCGAAGCTCTCAAAGGCGGGGTCGGACAGAAGACGCCAGAACTCATCCATCCAACAGACCAGGCGGCGCCCATCGAGAAGCTGGCGCACAAGGTGGAAGAGATAAAGAGTGATGGCAGGACGCGTCTGGGCGTGGTCCAAGAACTCCGTGACATCGAAACCAATGATTGATTGTCCTTGCAGGCGGGCGGCCAGGGAATCGACAGGGTTGTCGAACACCCACGCGTAATCGCCGCGCGATACTTCGCACCAGCGTGCCAGCCGCGCGTGCAGCCCTTCCGGATCGGTGGGATCCAGAAATTCGATCAGGCGCGACAGGCGACGCGCCGACACCTCGAGAGCCAGCGTTCCACGCAACGCCTGGTCGAGATCGGCCTGTTCGCGCGTGCGCCGAACCGCAGCCCTCGTCGCGAACCCCGCCAGTTCGGCGAGCCACATTTTGAGAAACTCCACGTTGGAGGGCGTCACGGGCAGCTGCAGCGGATTGAAGCCGGTGGAAATGCCGCTCTTCAACGGGAAATACTCGCCGCCCAGTGCGCGCACGAGGATCTCGAGTCCGCGGTCCTTGTCGAAAATGACCTGCGTGGTGTCCCGTCGGGCGAGAAGCGCAATCAAGAATCCGATCAGCACCGTCTTGCCCGATCCAGTGGGGCCGCAGATCAGGGTGTGGCCGGTGTCCTTGCGGCTGCCGCCGTCCGGATCGGACGGGTCGCTGGCATGCAGCGAAAAGTGGTACGGAGATCGGGCGCTCGTGATGAGGAGTGCGAGCGCCTCTCCCCAATGGTTGCCGTCCGCTCGGCCGAGCGGATAATTGTGAAAGGGCGCCATCGCCGCCAGATTGCGGGAGGTTATCGGCGCCTTTCGCGGCCTGAACGGAAAGTTACCGGGCAGCTGCGCCCAGAACGCCGCCTCGAGCGCGAGGTCTTCACGAGCGACCAACATGCCCGTATCCGCGAGGAAGCTGCGTGCCAGGGCGACACGGTCGTTCAGCGCCTTCAGGCGCGCGACCCCTGGGACCAATTTTCCGGAATCCGCAACCTCGGAAATGATCTGCAGCGAAAAGTGATGATCGCCCATGACGAATTCGTTGCTGGTCAGCGCATCCAGGGCATCCTTGAGCTCGGCGGCCTGCGAGACCGCAAAATCACCGGCATTGGCCATGCGGTTGAATTGACGCTGCAGCAGCGCCTGGCCGCTGGCCTTGCTCAGGAATGTGAAGGATTGCGTGAGCACGAAGGGCATCGGCGCCGACAGCAGGCGGTCGTACATGCCGGCTAGCTGTGGGCGTCGGATATTCCTTGATTCCAAGGATGGCGGCGACACGCGTCTCACCGGCCGACCTATACTCGATCGCTTCGGTCCCGAAGAAGAGCCGCACGCCAGCCAGACATTGATGGAGCGGTCCGCGGGGCAGCGCCACGCGACAGCGCTCGCCGTTGATGAGCAAAGCCAGGTACTCGAGGAGTGCGGAGCACCAGAGGCTGCCGTGCCGGTAACAGCCCAAGGTCTCCGGCTCATATCGCGCCAAGGATGCACGGAGCGTCTGGGCGAGCTTGTCGCAGGCATCGAGGGCGTCGACGAGCTCGGCTCGGGGCGCATCTTGTTTGCGTCTTGGCGATTGCGCGCGACAACAGCCCGGTCGGCTTTGCCGGCCACCGGCCGATACAGCACCGCGAGGTAGAGCTCGTTGAGCATGAGCGTCTCCTCACGCAGGCGTCGCCGATATCGTCGCTGCAGTTCGCCGGCGAATCCACCGTCTCCTCGCGTGACTGCCCTCCTTTCGGACTCTGCGTCCGCGATGGATGCGCGGCGGCGGATCACATGGGCCCACAACGCTACGCCGGGACCGGCGATGTTTCTCCACAATACGTTGAGCCGTTCGTGCCAGTTATTGAGCTGGGCGTCATCGCTGGTCTCGAAGCTGGCGCCGCCCAGGCGGAAGGCCTGGAGGTAGTCGCCGAATTCCGTGCGGATCACGCCGGAGGCCACGTGTGCGCGATACGGAATGCGTTGAGCAGCCGTGAATTCGCGACGCAGCGCCGCCGCATTCTTCAGCGCTGCCATGACATATCCTGCGCGCCGCGCCGCAAACACACCACCTCGACCGAATCGAGCCGTCTGCGTCGACCCCGATGCGCCGGGTCAACCTCGAGCGGCGAATAACTGCTCGCCTTCCACTGACGCAGATTGGCGAACACCGCAGGCAGTCGCGTACGGGCGCACAGCAACACCAAATCGAAGAATCGTGCGTCCCGCGCACAGAGCAGCATGCAGATCCCATGAATCGGTGCGCCGAGAAGCAGCGTCAGCAGATTTTTCGTCACCAGGAACGCCTCCATCGTGAATACCATGTTGAAAAGGAGCGCCGAATAGGTGACGCCCCAGCGCATCGGCGGTCGCGTCGCGCCCACGAACAACGGATCCGTTGCGAGGCCAGCATTCAGTTCGTGCATGACTTGCATGACGGCCCCTAGACCCCGAACATCCCGCGTACCCAGGTGACGATTTGCGGCGCCCCGAAGGCAATCGCTATCCCCAGAATCGCGCCGATGCACCACCCCCACGACATTCGGTTCGCCATCGCCATGCCGCCGAGGACCATGATCAGGATGATCGCGACCGGCGTAAGCCACGCGAGAATGTTGGTCTGCAGCGCCGTGGCGCCCGTCATGAAGGGTGAGGTAGATTGAGCCCAGGACAGCTCCGGGGCGCAGGCCGCGAACAACAGCACCAGGACGGGAAGCGCAATGCGTGACCAGAGCGATTGCTCGATGCGGGGGTGATGCATGGCCGGATACCTTTGAGTTGAGCGGATGACTGGAAACGCCGGGTCTGACTTAGGATTCGAACGCGCCGACCGCCTGATCCTCCCGCCGCGCGAGCTCCTCGCGCTTGGCTTTGCCCGGAGCTCCGAATCGAAACGTGTCCGCCACGAAGGAATGGTCGTATTGCATCTCACCTTCCTTGTCGGTCCAGTTGTCCGCCCTGATGTGCGCCTCCACGATCAACTGGTCGCCTTTGCGGGCGTTCCTGGCGATCGCTTCGCCCAATCCCCCGAAGGCGACGAAATAGATGCTGGTGACTATTTCCCTGGCGTTGCCCTCCTCGTCCTTGCCGGCGTAGTCGTTGCCGACCAGACAGAACCGGGTGAACGTCGTATCTCCTTTGACGTTGAGCTCCGGATTCTTGGCGAGATTGCCGACGGCGGTGACATTGAAGCTGTTCATGTAGATTCTCCTTTGACTGTTGGATTCGCGGCGCTCGATGAGGCCGCCGCGTGGGATGCAGTGTGTAGAATCGAGCCCGCGTCGAGAATCAATTAAAGCGGCCTGAACAGCGAGAAAGAGCGCGGCGAGTCATTGACACGAAAACTATGCATAATCGCGCGATGAATTCCTTGACCGACAACACCGCGCCACGCGCGGCCCGAGATGACCGGCCGGCCTTGGTGGTCGACAATCTTCGAAAGCGATACGCCAACGTCACGGCAGTCGACGGCGTGTCGTTCACCGTGGGTCGCGGCGAGATCGTCGGCCTCCTCGGGCCCAATGGCGCCGGCAAGACCACGACCATCAATATGATCCTGGGTGTGCTCGAGGCCACGGGCGGGAGCGTCACGATCGACGGCATCGACATTGCGAAGGACCGTGCGCGGGCTCTGAAGCGCACCAATTTCGCGGCGGTGTACGCGTCGCTCCCCGGGAATCTCACGGTGGGCGAGAACCTGCGCTTCTTCGGTCTCCTCTATGGAATCAGCTCGCTGAAACGGCGCATCGAGCAACTGCTGGCTGAATTCGACCTCGTGCATCTGCGCGATACCAAGTGCGGTCTTCTATCCTCGGGAGAGCAGACCCGTGCCGCACTCGCCAAGGCGCTCATCAACGAGCCGACCTTGCTGCTGCTCGACGAGCCCACGGCGTCGCTGGACCCCTCCGCCGCGCTGACCATCCGGGAGCGCATCGTGGAGCTCGCCTCCCGGGACGGCTGCGGCATCCTCTGGACCTCGCACAACATGCTCGAGGTTCAATCGGTCTGCGACCGCGTTCTCTTCTTGTCGCACGGCAAGGTGCTCCTCGAGGGCGATCCGATCGCGCTGCCCGAAGCACATGGGGCGTCGAGCCTCGAGGAGTTGTTCATTCGCGTGGCGCGCGAGCCGCTCGACGGCGACTTGTCGGTGAGCGGCACGAGCGCCGGCACAGCGGGCGCCGTCCGCACGACCACAGGCACGACGCCATGAAAGCGCGCCCCATCGCCGCCATCGTCCTGCGCCAGTTCTTCCTGCTGCGCGGCAGTCCCGTCCGGCTGTTCGGCTCGGTGGTCTGGGTGACCATCGACATCGTGTTGTGGGGCTTCATCACCCGTTATCTCAATACGATCAGCGGCAGCGGCGTGAACTTCGTGCCGACGCTCCTGGGCGCGGTGCTTCTCTGGGATTTCTGCGAGCGCGTCATGCAGGGCGTGGGCACGGCGTTTCTGGAGGATGTCTGGTCGCGGAACCTCCTCAATCTCTTTTCCTCGCCCTTGTCGATCTCCGAGTACGTCACGGGTCTCGTGCTCACCAGCGTCATGACCTCGAGCCTCGGACTCGTCATGATGCTGATCGTGGCGCTCGGGATCTTTCATCTGGAGTTGTTCTCGCAGGGGCTGCCGCTCGCGGCGTTCGTGCTGCTCTTGTTCGTGTTCGGGATCACGCTCGGGATCGTCGCCACCGCCATGGTGCTTCGCTTCGGGCCCGCTTCGGAATGGCTGATGTGGCCGCTCGCGGCGCTGTTGTCGCCGTTCGCGGCGGTGTTCTATCCGGTGACGGTGCTGCCCACGTGGATGCAATGGATCGCTCACGCGCTGCCGCCGTCCTACGTGTTCGAGGGCATGCGGAGCCTGCTCGCCGGCAACGGGTTCCCGGGGGGATTGCTGCTGCGCGGAGCGGCGGTCGCGGCGCTCGAGCTGCTGGCGGCCGCCTACGTCTACGGGCACGTCTACCGACGCGCGGTGCGCACGGGGCTTCTCGCCCGCTACAGCGCGGAGGGCGCGACATGACGACGCCCGTCATCCTGCCGCCGTCCGCGGAAACGTCCGCGCGCCCTCCCCCGGGACATTGCCGCACGCCGCGGCGATCTTGCCGCCCGCACCCGGCATCCCGTTGCGGGTCATCCCGCCGCTGATCAGCACCGCGCTCATCATGGTGGGCGCGGGCGTGATGTCCTCGCTCCTGCCGCTGCGCTTCTCCGCGATGGGGCTCTCGCCCGGCGTCATCGGTCTCATCGCCACGGCCGAGGCGCTCGGATTTCTCGTGGGCTGCCTGCATGCGCACCGGATCATTGCGCCGGTGGGGCTGGAGCGGGCCTATGGCGCCTTTGCCGGCATGAAGGCCGTCGCGATCTTGAGCCTGTACTTCGCCGAGAGCGCCCCGGTGCTCGGGGTGCTTCGCTTCATCATCGGGCTGAATGCCGCGGGCCTCGCCATCATCGTCGAGAGCTGGCTCAACGCGCTGGTGCCGAACGAGCAGCGCGGCCGCGTGCTGACCATCTACGTGCTGGTGTACGGGCTCTTCTACGGCGCCGGACAGCTCATCGGTCAAAACATGAACGTGAGCGGCCCCGAATTCCTGATCATCGGCGGCATCTCGACCACGCTCGCCTTGATTCCGATGGTGGGAATCGACGTGCGCGCGCCGGCGCTCCCTCACAAGATCAAGCTCGAGATCTTGAAGGCGCTGCGCACCTCGCCGGCGAGCGTCTTGGCGTGTCTCTTGAACGGGCTGATCCTCACCGGCTTCTTCACGGTGGGGCCGCTGTTCGGGGTTCAAATCGGTTTCGATCAGCAGCATGTCGTGCTGTTGATGGCGTGCGTCTCCCTGGGCGGCCTTTTTCTTCAATGGCCGATTGGCTACGTCTCCGACAAGGTCGATCGGCTCTATGCGTTGATCGGCTTGGGGGTGGGCGTCGTGGCCATCGCCGCCGCCATGATGACCGTGGATCGGCGCTCGCCGTTCGCTCTGATCGGCATCCTGTTCGCCATCTTCGGCGGCCTCGCGGAAAGCCTCTATGCGGTGGGCGTCGCGCACGCCAACGACCGCGCCGACAAGGCCGAATACGTCGCCCTGTCCTCCACGCTGCTCTTCGTCTGGGCGCTCGGCGCCGCCATCGGTCCGACCACGGGCACCTACGCCATTCAGCTCATCTCGCCGGCCGCCTTCTTCGGTTATGTGGTGGCGCTCACGCTGGCTTTCACGCTGTTCGCGCTTTGGCGCCTGTATCGGCGCAAACTCGACCGGGTGGTCGAGGAGCGGGAGGACTTTCTGGCCTATCCGCAGACCTCGCCGCAGATCTACGAGTGGCTGCCCTATCATCGGGAAGCGCCGGAGGCCCAGGCGCCGGCGCAGAGGCTATGGCGCCGCCGGCCACGGTGGGTCCAATCGGGGGAGAGGGAATATGACCAACATGGACAAGAGCCTGAAGAACGTGATGACCACGCGCCTGGTCACCGTCGAGCTCGACGACACGCTGGCGGTGGTGAAGCAGATCTTCGACTCCGTGAAATTTCGCCATCTGCTGGTGGTGGACTCGCACAAGAAGCTCTGCGGCGTGATATCGGACCGGGACCTGTTGCGCGCTCTGAGCCCTCACATCGGCACGCTGGCCGAGAACGCGCGCGACACCGCGACGCTGCACAAGCGGGTGCATCAAATCATGACGCGGCATCCGGTAACTTTGACGCCGGAGGCCACGCTTGGCGGAGGCCATCCAGCTGTTTCTCGAGCACCGCGTGTCGTGTGTCCCGGTCGTCGGGCCGGACTTCAAGGCCGTGGGCATCGTCAGCTGGCGGGATGTGCTGAGATCGCTCTTGCCTTAAAATGACGCCGCTCGGGCTGGCTGCGGGGGAGCATCATGCAAGATATCGTCGATGAGCTGAAATCCGAGGGTTACGCCATCATCCGCGGCTTCCTGTCGCCCGGCGAGACGGCCGCTGTGTCCGCCGAAGTGGACAAGCTGTATGCGGAGGGGCTCAAGCATCACGCCACCTACCGCGACAAGAACCTTTTGTTCGAGGTGCTGAACGATCCCAAGGCCAAGCGGCGCGTGGTGCTGCAAGCCCACTGGACCGCGTGGATCAGCCCGGTGATGGAGCAGATGCGGCGCAGCAACCACTATTACTCCGTGCTCGAGCCCTTCCTCGGACCCGACATCAAGCAGATCACCCATCAGGTGCATTGGAAGCCGCCGGGCGCGAAATACACCTCCTATCGGTTTCATCAGGATGCGCGCTTTCGCGAAGGCTCCATCAAGTCGTTCGATTACCTGCACTCGAGCGTGACCACCGGCCTCGCCATCGATCGGCAGACGGTGGAGAACGGCGCGCTGCGCATCATTCCGAAGAGCCACCGCCTCGGCTATCTCGGGCTGTCGGATGACGGGCCCATCATGGTGGGGCAGACCCAGGACGAAGAGCTGCGGCGCGCCGGGCTCGATCCCAAGGCGATGATCACCTGCGAGATGGGGCCGGGCGATCTATTGCTATGGACGCTCTACACCGTGCACGGCTCGGCACCCAACGTCAGCGACTACGACCGCCGCTTCATGATCAACAGCTACGTTCGAGCGGCCGACAGCGATCGCGGCGAGTGGGCGTTTCGCGGCGGCGTGTCGACGCCGCTCGGCGCCGAGCCCGAGATCTGCAAATACGAGCAGCTGCGGGAGCGGCCCGGCCCCTTTTACATCGAGTCCGACTGGACCGAGGAAGCGGCCGCGGCGGCGGGATAGCGGGACCGTCAATTCCCAGACTGGGCGCGCGCCGCCGCCTCGAGCGACCGGCCGATGCCGGCGGCGGCCAGAAAATAGTGCAGCACCGCCCAGGCGAAGAAACCCACCGTCAAGAGCAGCCCGCGTCGGCTCGCAAGCGCGAGCGCGGACTGGCAGGCCGAAGTCAACGCGGCGCCCGCCCCCGCGGCGGCCGCGCCGCCCGGGCAACCGGCCTCGAATGAGCGGATGCCCGCAAATGCGAAGCTCGCCTCCGCGAATCGATCGATCACCCAGCCGACGAACAAGGGACCGAGCCCGAGGGCGATCATGCTCAGGCAGATGTAGAGGAACGCCGTCGCGGTCGCGCGGCGGCGCGCGCCGGTGACGTTTTGCACCACGCCGAAGGTGGGACCGAGCGAGGCGTACCAGAAAAGCCCGGCCAGCGACAACAGCATCGTCGCGCTCTTCCAATCGCCCGCGAGGATGGCGAAGGCGTACAGCGGCAGGGAGATCGTGCCACCGATCGCGGGCACCAAGGCATACCAACGCGGGCTTGAGCGCGCGAGAGCATCCGACACCCAGCCACCCGCGAAAATCCCGATGCCCACCGCAACGCCGCCCGAGAGCGCGCTGATGACCCCGACGTTGGCGGTGCCGAGCTCGAACTCGCGGCGGAAATAGGCAGGTATGAAGTAGTAAAAGCCGTAGGCCGCGAAGGCTCCGACGGTCACCCCGAGGAGCATGTGCAGGACCGGCCGGTCGAAGAGCAGCGCCGCGCCGACCGCCTTGAGCTCGGCGAGCTCGTGGCGCACCGATAACGGCGCGAGCGCGTTCGCGGGGGACTTCGGGTCCAGCCCTCCCCGCGCGGGTTCACGCACCACTGCCTTGATGAGGAGCGCGGTGACGATGCCCGGCAACCCCACCGCCGCGCAGGCCACGCGCCAGCCGGCATGCTGCGCCAGATACCCGCCCACCGCCGCCGCCAGGATGTAGCCGAGCGAGATGCCGCAGGAATAGACCGACAAGGCGGATGCACGTCGCGACGGCTCGATGGTGTCCGAGATCAGCGAATGCGCCGGCGGCGAGCATCCCGCCTCCGCCACGCCGACACCCACGCGGATCAGCAGGAGCTGCCCGAAGCTCCCCGCGGCGGCGCACAGCGCGGTCAGGCTCGACCAGACGATGAGCGCGACCGTCATGATGTTCACGCGGCTCACGCGCTCGGCGAGGCGCGCGATCGGCAGCCCGCCGAGCGCATACAGCATCGCGAAAGCCGTTCCGCCGAGCAGCCCCAGCTGGGTGTCGGTGAGCTTCAGGTCCGCCTTGATCGAGGGCCCCAGAATGGAAATGATGCTCCGGTCCATGGAGTTGAACGTGTACGCGGCCATGAGCAGGAGCACCACGACGCGTTGGTAGGCTCTGGCGCTAACGGGTCCACCGCAGCAAAAAGGCATACGTGTCCGCGGCTTCGCGATCCTGCTGCGCGCGCGTGGAGCCGATGCCGTGCCCGGCGTCGAAATCCACTCGAAGCAAAATGGGCTTGCCGGACCGGGTCGCCGCCTGCAGGCGTGCGGTCATCTTCGCCGCGTGGAACGGCGCGACGCGCGGGTCGGTGACACCCGTGGTGAGGAGCACGGCCGGATATCGGGTGCCGTCCTTGACCGCTTGATAGCTGTCGATGGCCTTGAGCGCGCGGTAGCCGGACTCGGTCGAGATCGCGCCCCACTCGGGTTCCTCGCCGTACCCGTTCTGCTCCACGACGTAGCGCAGGGGATTCGACCAGCCGACGCCGTCGATCACGGCGGCGAACAAGTCCGGCCGCTCGGTCATGGCGCGCCCGACCGTGATGCCGCCGGCCGAGCGGCCGCCGATCGCCAGATGCTCGCGCGAAGTGTAGCGCTTCGCGCAGAGCTCCTCGCACACGGCGATCAAGTCGCGCCAGGTATTGGGCTTGTTGGCGAGCTGACCCGCCTTATGCCACTCGCGCCCGTATTCGCCGCCGCCGCGCACGTTGGCGTAACCGACGATGGCGCCCGCATCGATGAGCGCCAGGGTGCGCGGATTGAATGCCGGGCTGTAAGCCGTGATGCCGTAGGAGCCATACGCAGAGATCCAAGTGGGGTGGCTGGCGTCGAGCTTGAGCCCCTTGCGATGGATCAGCGTGTACGGAATCCGAGTTCCGTCTTGCGCGGCCGCGAACATTCTCGAGGTCTCATAGGCGCTCACATCGATGCGGGGCCGCGGGGTGATCCCGGTATCCACCACGCGTCCATCCGGCGTCACCGACCAAATGCCGCTGGGCGAGAGCCAGCCGGTCAATGACACGAGCGCGCCATCCTCGGCGTGGTGGGTGAACACGGAGCTGATGGTCCCGTCGAACGGCAACGGGATCTCGGTCACCCGGCCGCCGCGATCGAGCCGGCGCAGCCGATGAATGCCGCCGTCCATGATGCGCAGGTAGAAGCCGTCGAGCGCGCGGGACATGTCCTCGATGACCGTCGGGCCTTGCGGCACCACCTCGGTGGCCGTGGCGAGGCTTGGGGCCGATGCCGTGGTCCTCACGATGCGGCCGCGCGGCGCGCCCTTGTTGGCGATGAGATACAAATCGTCGCCGTCGAGCTCCGCCGAGGTCACCTCGTCGTCGAAGTCGGCCACCGGAGTCCAGCGCGCCCGATCGGCGAGCACGTCGGCGAGCGGCGCGAGGTAGAGCCGGAACTCCGGCCGTACGTCCGTGAGCGCCAGGAGCACGTGGCGCGACCCCGCATAGGTCACGATGTAGGGCATCTGGATCGGCTCGAAATCGATGCCTCGCACGAGTCCGCGATGCATGAGGATCGGATCGTCCTCGGGTTTCGTGCCCAGCCGATGAAAGCGGGCGCGGCTGTCCAGAAAGCGTTCCGGCGTATCGACCGTGCCGGTGAGCTGGTTGTAGAAAAATCCCGATGCATCATCGAGCCACTGCGGGACCGCCGACTGGGTGTCCGGAATGCTCTCCGGCAGCACCCGGCCATCGGTCACGGAGAGCACGTGCAGGGTCGAATCCTCGCTCCCGTCCCGCGACAGTCCGTACACGATGTAGCGTCCGTCCGGCGATGCCTTCCACCAATCCATGGACCAATGGCCGCCGCCCGCCGCGAGCGCCGTGGGATCGATCAGCACCCGGTCGTGGCCGCCGCTGCGTACGAACAGCTTGAAGTTGTCGGCGCCCGCGGGTCTTTGCTGAATGAAGGTGAGGCCGCCGGCGCGCTGGACCTTGTTGGTCAGCACGGTATCGCCGGATACCTGCTGAATGCGTGCGAGCAGCGCTGCACGACCGGGAAGCGCATCGAGGATCGCGCGGGCATGTTCGTTCTGGCCCTTCAGAAACGGCAACCAATCTCGATCCTTGTCATTTTCCATCCAGCGATACGGGTCCTCGAGCGTCTCGCCAAAATAGGTGTCGCGAACCACCTCGATTCGGGCTACGGGCGCGGGGGGTACGGAGCGCCGGTTGGGCCGAGCTTGCGCGGGCGGCGTGCCGCTCCCCGGGGGGGTCGACGGCGCGGCGTGCGCGCGGGGTGGCAGGAGGGCCGCACTCACCAGCGTACCGGCGGAGGCCGCCAAAAACTGGCGCCGATCGAGGTATTTACGCATGAGGATATGCTTTCCTGGTTGGCGGGCGCTCAGTATGCGGCGAACGCAATGGGTTGAAAACATTGTAATCTTCAGTCCCATGCAACCCTCGAAGACCCACCGCGGCGGGCGCGCCATCCTCGCCGCATCGTTCGGCAATTTGCTCGAATGGTACGACTTCGCGGTGTACGCGGCGTTCGCCATCTACATCGGCGCGAATTTTTTTCCCCACGACAGCGCCGCCGCCGGACTGGTGAACGCCTTTTTGGTCTTCGGCCTGGGATTCGTGATCCGGCCGCTGGGCGCGATCTTGATCGGCATCTATGGCGATCGGGCGGGCCGC
This sequence comes from uncultured Gammaproteobacteria bacterium, assembly GCA_963748995.1. Classification (GTDB taxonomy): domain Bacteria; phylum Pseudomonadota; class Gammaproteobacteria; order Steroidobacterales; family Steroidobacteraceae; genus Bog-1198. Next base: position 197,030 of record CAVVKU010000018.1, read on the forward strand.
AAGGCGGCATTGACCGCCACCATTCTGGTCATGGCGTGCGGCACGCTCATCATCGCCGTGGCGCCCACGTACGCGGCGATCGGCCTCGGCGCGCCGCTGGTCCTGCTCACGGGCCGCTTGTTGCAGGGCTTTTCGGCGGGCGGCGAAATCGGCAGTGCGGCGGCATTTTTGGTGGAGCACGCGCCTCCCTCCCGCAAGGCGCTGCTTCGCGGCGTGGCTGCAGGCGAGCATGGGAATGTCGAATATCCTCGGGGCGCTGGTGGCCTTCACCATCACGTCGTTCCTGCCGCACAGCGAAATCGTCCGCTGGGCCTGGCGCGTGCCGTTCGTCATCGGGCTCGCCATCGTGCCGGTGGGCCTCTATCTGCGGCGGACCCTGGAGGAGACCCCGGCGTTTCGCGCCGAAGTGTCGGTCGAGCGCGGCCCGCGTCAGCCATTGCGCGGTGTGTTTCGCGACCATGCGCCCGAGCTCGCCGCGGGCTTCGGCATCTCGATCCTCTGGGCCGCCGCGGTCTACGTGCTGCTGATCTTCATGCCGGTGTTCCTGCAGAAGACGCTCGGCTTCACGCCCGCCCAGGCGTTCGGCGCCTCGCTCGCCGAGAATGTCGTGTTCGTGATCGGCTGTTTCGTCTTCGGCGCCTGGGCCGATCGCATCGGGCACTGGCGGATCCAGGCCTATGCAGCGGCTGGTTCTCCTCGTCAGCCTGCTGCCGCTGTTCGCGTGGCTCGACCATTCCCGATCGATCGGGGTGCTGATCGCCGTGGTGTCTTGCTGCGGGCTCATGGCGGCGAGCTATACCGGTGTTGCCCCGACGACGCTGTCGGCGCTGTTTCCCACACGGGTTCGCGCGACCGGTGTCTCGCTCGCCTACAATGCGGCCTTCACCCTGTTCGGTGGGTTCGCGCCCGCGATCCTGGCCACGTTCATCGCGAGCAGCACGAGCGCAGGCTCGGCCTACGCGCCCGCGTGGTACGTCATGCTCGCGGCCGTTCCGGCGCTGATCGCACTGAGATTCGGCGCCGGGCGGCGCGACGTCCCGGCACCGCTCGCCCTCGGGTCGGGCTGATGGCGGAAGAGGCCTGGTTCGATCCGGGGGGTCTCGACCGCGAGACCTTGCGGCAGCTGTCGCACCGCTCCGATGCGCTCGGCCTGCGGCAACTGCTCCTGCACGCGCTCCTGCTGGGGGCGACCTCCTGGTTGGTGTTCGCAAGCCGCGGGCGGGTCTGGCTGTTGCCCGCGATGCTGCTCCACGGCATCGCGCTCGATTTCTTGTTTTGCGCGCTGCACGAGAGCGTTCACCGGACCGCATTCGCGAGCCGCAGGCTCAATGATGCCGTGGCCTGGATCGCGGGCGCGGTGCTGCTGCTGCCCCCTGAATTCTTTCGCGCCTTCCATTTCGCGCATCATCGTTTCACGCAGGACGCGACGCGCGATCCCGAGCTCGCACGTCCGCCGCCGTCGACGCTCAAGGCCTACCTCTGGCATATCTCCGGCATCCCCAACTGGACCAAGCGGCTCACGGTGACCCTGCGTCACGCGACGACCGGCCGGGTGCGCGAGCCGTTCGTGGCGGAGGGCAAGCGATCCGCGATCGTGCGCGAGGCCCGGATGCTCTGGGCGCTGTACGCCGCGATTCTCGCCGCCTCGCTCATCTTCCGATCCGACGCGGCGCTGATCTACTGGATATTGCCCGCGATGCTCGGGCAGCCGTTCCTGCGGATGTATCTCCTGGCCGAGCACGGGGGCTGTGTCAGGAACGATGATCCGTATGCGAACACGCGTACGACCTACACCAACCGCTGGGTACGGATGCTTGCCTGGCAGATGCCGTTTCACGTCGAGCATCACGCCTATCCCGCGGTTCCGTTCCATGCGCTTCGCCAGGTCAACGAGCGCATCCGCTCACGCATCGAAGTGAGCGCGCCCGGCTATGGTTCGGTCCAGCGCGCGCTGATCCGCGCCATGCGTTCCTGATCAAGCCGGTCCATCCGCGAACCGGCGAATAGCGCCGGGCACGCGTCCCGGACGCGTCAGCCCGAACTGCGCGGGTCGACCTTCAAATCTCGCTTGTACTGTTGGATACGCGCGCGGTAATGCTCGGCGATGAACTCGATCATCTTCAAGTCCCGCTCAGTGACCTCGCGCACGATCTGTCCCGGCGACCCCATGACCACGGATCCATCCGGGATCACCTTGCCGGGCGTGACCAGCGCCCCGGCCGCGATGATGCAATGACGGCCGACCTTGACCCGATCGAGGACCATGGCGCCGTTCGCGATCAGCGTCGACTCCGCGATGGTGCAGCCATGCAGCAGCGCCCGATGTCCGACCGATACCCGGGCCCCCAGGCTCACGGGCTCGCCTTCGTCCGTGTGGATGATGGTGCCGTCCTGGATGTTGACGCCCTCGCCCAAGTTGATCCAATCGCTGTCCCCGCGCAGCACGCAGTTGAACCACACGCTCGCGCCGGCGCCGAAGCGCACGCTCCCAATCACGCTCGCATCCGGGGCGACGTAGTAGTCCTCGCCCGCCGTTTCGATCCGCCGCGCGCCCAATGTGTAAATCATGCATTGCCTCCCGATTCGGCGCCGACCAGCCGCTTTGCGCGCAGCGCCAGCACCCCGTAATACAAGACGCCAAGCGCGATCCAACACGCGCCGAGAACTTTCGCCGAACGATCCATTTCGTACAGCACGTACAGGATGATGGCGAGCCCGAGCAGAGGGAATACCAGATGCCGGAGCCAATCGCCGCTGCGCTCACGCAGAAAAAAGTGATTGATCACCGACAGATGCAGCAGCACGAAGCCGCTCAGCGCGCCGAAATTAACGACCCGGGTGAGGTCGTCGATCCTTTGAAAGAAGAACGCTCCCACCAGTACCGACACGCCCGCCACCGCAAGCGTGCCGACGTAGGGTGTCTTGAAGCGCGGATGCACCTTCGCGAGCACGGCGGGCAGCTTTCCATCGCGGGCCATCGCGAACAGAATGCGGGCCACCGCGGCCTGCGCGGCCATGGCATTCGCGATCGCCGAGGCGAGCACCACGGCGACGATCACCACGAGCTTGAGCCACGCGCCGCCGGCGCGCTCGGCAATGTCGTAGAAGGCGGTCTCGGGCGAGGAGAAGCGCATCCCGCGCGCGAGGTCGGTGGCCACCCAGGTCTGCAGCATGAACAAGGAGCCGACCAGCAGCAACGCGATCACCGTCGCGCGCCCCACCGCGCTGTCCTTGCCACGATTCTCCTCGGACAAGGTCGATATGCCGTCGAACCCCAAAAACGACAGCACCGCGATGGATGTGGCGCCGCTCACCGTCGCCCAGGAGAACACGCGCGGATCGTAGATCGGCGCCAGGGTCAATCCGCCCGCGCCTTCGCCCCGGCCGAACAGGGCGATGAGTCCCATCCCGAGAAAGGCCCCCAGCGTCGCGAGCTCGATGACCAGCAGGTAGCGGTTGACCCGCGCGGTGAATTCGATGCCGATCAGGTTGGCCGCGGCGTTGAAGGCGATGAAGCCGCCGAGCCACATCCAGGTCGGGACGCCGGGCAGCAGCGGACGCAGTGCCACGGCGCTGAACAGATACAGGAGCGAGGGGACCAGCATGTAGTCGAGCAGGATGAGCCAGCCCGAGAAAAATCCCGCCGTCTCGTGCAATCCGCGCCGGGCGTAGGTGTAGACCGAGCCGGCCAATGGAAACGCGCGCGACATGCAGGCATAGCTCAAGGCCGTGAACACCATGCCGACCAGCCCGACGAAATAGGCCAGCGGCACCATCCCCTTGGCGTCGTCCCAAACGAAGCCGTACACGGAGAATGGCGCGATGGGCACCATGAAAATCATGCCGTAGATCACCAGATCCCGGGTGCTCAACGCACGGCGCAACTCTTCCCGGTAACCGAATTGTTCGAGCGACATGGGATCCTTCAGGCGCGATCGTCGAGCCGATCGATCGCTAGCTTATCGCAAGTTCCGGGGGCCGCGACGACGGCGGCGCGCCAACAGTGGGACATGCCGCCGCGAATCCAAGTTACGTACAATGGCAACCCATGCCTCATCGACACACCATTCATCGACATCATTTCGGCTGGGACAACAGCTTTCCGTCGGTGGTGCGCATCGCTCCGGGCGAGACCCTGGAGTTCGAGGTCGCGGATTCCGCGGCCGGCCAGCTGACCCCGAGCTCCACGGTCGATAACGTGAGCCGGCTGGATTTCAGCAAAGATCAATCCGGTGACCGGCCCGGTGTACATCGACGGCGCGCAGCCGGGGGACGTGCTGAAAGTGACGCTGCTCTCGTTCACACCGTCCGGCTGGGGCTGGACGGCGAACATTCCGGGATTCGGACTGCTCGCCGACGAATTCAAGGACCCCGCCCTGCACGTGTGGAAGTACGACGCGACGACGCTCGCGCCCGCCCTGTTCGGCCGCTGGGCCAAGGTGCCGCTGAAGCCGTTCACCGGCACCATCGGCGTGGCGCCCGCCGAGCCCGGCACCCACAGCATCGTGCCGCCGCGACGCGTGGGCGGCAACATGGATGTGCGCGACCTCTCGCAGGGGGCGGAGCTCTACCTGCCGGTGGAAGTGGCCGGAGCGCTGTTTTCGGTCGGCGACACGCATGCGGCGCAGGGGGACGGTGAGGTCTGCGGCACGGCCATCGAGAGCCCGATGCGGGTCGCCCTGCAATTCGATCTGATCGCGAATCGTCCGCTCGCCTACCCGCGCTTCAGGACCGCGGGGCCCGTGACGCGCCATCTGGACGAGAAGGGCTACGACGTGACCACCGGCATCGGCCCGGATTTGATGCAGGCCGCGCGAGCGGCGGTGCGCTCGATGATCGATCTGCTGACGTCGCGCCACGCCATGCCGGCGGTCGATGCGTATATGTTGTGCAGCGTGTGCGGCGATCTTCGAATCAGTGAGATTGTGGATCTGCCGAACTGGACGGTTTCTTTTTACTTCCCGCGTGTGGTGCTCGACTGACGGGGTGCTTCTTGGCGGCGGCGTGCACGGGCGCGGCCCCGGGCACCTTCGCGGCTGCGGGCACCTTCGCGGCTGCGGGCACCTTCGCGGCTGCGGCCCCGGCCTCCGATTTCGCCGGCTGAGCGTCCTTCAGCGCCTGTGCCAGTGCCTTGCGCGCCTCGGGCTGAGTGGTGCGCAGCCGGCAGGCGGTGAGCGTTTTCAGATCATCCACCGGCCGCTTACCCTGATAAACGGCGCGCTCGAAGCCCTCGCTCCAACCGCATTTGTCCGCCAGGAACTTGGCGAACCAGGGCGCCTTGGGCGTGAGCGCGTTCTCCTGTTGCTCGCTCAGCCAGGAGATATCGGTGGGCGGCCTTGCGAACATTTCCTCCACGATGTCGGGGGGAACCTGGTTGTCCTCCAGGAACGTGCGGACCGACGCCTGCATGCCGTCTTCGAGCAGCGCCGCTTGCGGGGTGGGCATCGACGCCCACTGCGACTCGGCGAGGCCCGGCCTGCTCACGCCGAGCAGGTTCTCGCCGTCCGTGCCGCGCTCCGCCGCGGCGGCATAGATCAGAAAGCAGGCGCCGGCGCAGCGCCCGGTCAACGGCCCGACGCTCATCGCCGTGTATAGGGACTTCACCAGCCGCGCGATCTTCATCGCCTCTTCGGCATTGCCCTGGCTGGATGCCAGGATGAGCTTGTTCTGCTCCAGGAAGCGCTTCGGGTCCTCGGCGATTTTCGCAAGCAGCAGCGCGTAGTCCCCGGGCGCGATTTCGCCCGACAGCACCAGCGGCCCCACGGGCCCGACGTAGGCGTTGCTGAAGGCGTCGCGGTCCAGGTAGAAGATCTCGGCCGCGAGGGCTGGCCCGTTCGGCCAGCGCCAGCGCGATCAGGCAAATAAGCAACAGGGTGGCGGCACGGCCGTTCATGGACTCGGATTGTGCCGCATTTTGCGACGAAGACAGCCGAACACATCACGAGTTGCGAGCGGCTGCGCACCGCGCCTCACTCGATGCGCGAGATCCGGCGCAGCATGAGATTGCGAATCCGAAGGAAACCCAGCCGCTCATAGAGCTCGATGGCGCGGGTATTCGGCGCGCCCACGTGCAGCCACGAGGTGAGCCCCGCGCGTCGGTGCGCCTCAACGAGATGGCCGATGAGACCCGCGGCAAGTCCCTTGCCGCGATGCTCGGGATGGGTGCAGATGCCGCTGAGCTCCGGGCATCCCTCGAGCCGCAGCCGCTCGCCGGCCATCGCGATGAGGCGTCCATCCATGCGAATGCCCACGTAAGCGCCCATTCGGTGGGTCGCCGGGCGGAAAAAGCCCGGAAAGGCCACGTCGGTGAGCGCCACCATTTCCGCCGCATTCTCGCCGCAAAGGGGCACGATGTCGGACCCCGGCGCGGGCACACGCGCGGGCACCGGCGGCGGGGCGTCCCTCGGAAACACCATTTGCACGCAATCGAGCTCCTGCTCGACGCGCAGACCCGGGTGATCCGCCGTGCCGGCCACCCACACCGATTCGCCGACGCCGAGCAGCGCGTGCAGCTGCCGTTGCGCCGCGGCGCTGCCGGCTTCCGTGGCGGCAAAGGGGGCGACATCGGCGGGGTAGCGGCAGGCCGCGCCCGAGCCGATGGCGAGGTGCCGGTGGGGGCCGTGCAGGGCGTGCCACACGGGATTCAAGAACCGGGTGTCGGTGAGCTCCATCATGAGCCCGTCATTTTAGCCGGAGCTCAGCTCGAAGGCGCCTTCAGCACCCCGCGTCGGATCTGATCCCGCTCCATGCTGACGAACAGCGCACGAAAGTTGCCCTGCCCGAAGCCCTCGTCGCCGCGCCGCTCGATGATTTCGAAAAAGATCGGCCCGATGAGGGTCTCGGTGAAGATCTGCAGCAGGAAGCGCCCGTTCGATCCGTCGAGCAGGATGCCGCGCTTTTGGATCTCGGCCACGTCGACTCCGTGGCCGGGCACGCGTTCCTCCAGCATTTCGTAGTAGGTCGCGGGCGGCGGCGTCATGAACTTCACCTGATTCGCCCGCAGGCGGTCCCAAGTCGCCAGGATGTCGTCGGTGCGCAGCGCCACGTGCTGGATGCCCTCGCCGCGATATTGCTGGATGAACTCCTGGATCTGATCGACCTGATCACTCCCGCCCTCGTATTTCGATTCGTTGATGGGAATGCGGATCCTGCCGCAAGGAGAGGCCAGCGCGCGGCTGGTGAGACCGGTGTACTCGCCTTTGATGTCGAAATACTGATGCTCGCGGAAGTTGAACACGCGATGGTAGAAGTCCTGGAAATAATCCATGCGGCCCTTGCCGACGTTGTGCGTGAGATGGTCGATCTCCAAAAGCCCTGCGCCCGCCACGGTGGGTTCGGCGCCCGGCTCCATCACGAAGTCGATGTCGTAAATGCTCGGACCGGTGTGGCGGTCGACCAGATAGATCAGGCTTCCGCCCACGCCCTCGATCGCCGGGATATTGAGCTCCATCGGACCCACCGCGCCCTTGACCTCCTTGGCGCCCGCCGCCAGGGCATGCGCGAGTGCGCGGGCCGCGTCCTTGACCCGGAACGCCATCGCACAGGCGCTCGGCCCGTGCTCGCGCGCGAAACGCTGCGCGAGGCTGTTCGGTTCCGCGTTGACGATGAAATTGATGTGGCCCTGACGATATAGCGACACGTCCTTGGAGCGGTGCCGGGCGATGCGCTGAAAGCCCATCGCCTCGAACAGCCGGCCGAGGTGCGCGGTGTCGGGCGCGGTGTACTCGACGAACTCGAAGCCGTCGGTGCCGAGCGGATTTTCCAATGTCGTCTCCGGATGGGGCGCGCTCATGGTCGGATCTCCTTGCGTCAACAAGATAAAGCGAAACCGCCGGCAAGAGTTGCCGTATTGAGCCGCTCTCTGTCACGATGCTGACAGAATATGCCAAAAAATACTCCAAGATCGGAGCAAGCCGCCATGCAGCTGGGCGCGGCCGATCACCGCATCCTGCGCGAGCTGAGCCGCGACGGGCGGCTGTCGAACGTCGAGCTCGCGCGCCGGGTGCGGATGTCGGAATCCGCGTGCCTGCGGCGGGTACGGGCTCTCGAGGACTCGGGCGCCATCGTCGGCTACCGGGCGACGATCAATCCGCTCGCTTACGGCAAGGTGTTGTCCGCCTACATGCTGGTAAACCTCGATCAACGCGGCGCTGCCGACGCCAAGGCCTTCCTCGACGTGCTGCGCGCCGATGATCGGATCATCCACTGCGCCGCCGTGACCGGGGAATACGACCTGATCCTCGAGGTGGCGGTGAAGGACGTGGCGGACCTCACCGATCTGACCCTCGACACGCTGTTGAAGCTTCCGACCGTGCGCGACGTGGTCACCTGCCTTTCGTTGCGCACCTACAAGACGGCCGGCGATGTCGGTCCGGGTGTTTGAAAGATCGCCTCGACCCTAGGCGCGCAGCCACCGCGCCGATCTTGACAAGGCGGCAGGCATCCCTAAGGTGGCGGATATCGCCAGTTGCCCCGGGGCGCACCATGTGCAGGAACATCCGAACGCTGTTCAACTTCGAGCCGCCGGTCACCGAGGCGGAAATCCAGGCCGCCTCGCTCCAATTCGTGCGCAAGATCTGCGGCTTCAGCAAACCGTCCAAGCCCAACGAGGCGGCCTTCGCGCTGGCCGTCGAGCACGTCGCCGGCGCCTCGCGCACGCTCCTCGCCGCGCTCGAGACGCACGCGCCCGCCAAGAACCGCGAAGAGGAGGCGGCCAAGGCGAAGGCGCGCGCGGCGCTCCGATTCACTCCCGTGGGCTCGTAGGCCGGACGGGTCCGCGGGAGCCTGGATGTCCGTCCGTATCGTGCGCCTGGGCTCGCCGCGACTCCCAAGCGAGGGGCTGCGCATCGGCACCGTGCGGCGGCCGCCGCGCGGGGTGCCGAAAAGCGAGTTTTCGCGGCGCGACTTCTACGATGTCTGGCTTCCCATCCTGTCGCCGACCAGTGCGCTGGTGGATGCGGCGCGGTCGGCGCGGGATGCCGCGGCCTGGCGCCGCTTCGTGCGCAAATACCGGTCCGAAATGAACGAGCCCGATGCCTCGCGCACGCTCGATCTTCTCGCGGCGATGTCCGACTCGACGGATTTTTCGGTGGGTTGTTATTGCGCGGACGAGGCGCGTTGCCATCGCAGCATCCTGCGGGAGTTATTGCTCGAGCGCGGAGCGAAGATCGAGCCGGCCGCGCCGGCATCCCACCGCGTCGCGTTTTGACCGTACACTACGGCGCGCCAGACGATTGAGCTGGCCACTCAACCGATCGAGGGGATTGTCGGCATGCATTCGAGGTCGATACGGCGGACGGCGCTCAGCCTGTGCGCAGGGTTATGTTTTCTGGTCCCGATGCATCCCTCATGGGGCGCCGCGCCTTCCGACCAAACCCGCACACCCATCAAGCACCTGGTGGTGATCATCGGCGAGAACCGCAGCTTCGACCACGTGTTCGCCACCTACCAGCCGGCGCCGGATGAGCGCGTTTGGAATCTTCTCTCCCAGGGCATCGTGACCGCGGACGGCGCTCCCGGACCCAACTTTGCGAAGGCCGAGCAGCAAATGGCGGCCGATCCTGCGGCGGATGCCTTCCTGCTGGGACCCGCGAAAAGGCCGTTCCCCGACCACGTGCTGCCGGCGCCGCTGGTGGGCGGCCCGAAGGAATCGTTCATCGAGGGCAACGACTTGCAACTCGCGAAGGATTCCGAGAACGGACTGCCGGACGATTACTATCGATACCTCGTTTCCGGCGGGACGGGGCTTGCATCCAAGACGGCGGACACGCGCATCGATCATGCGGACTCCTTGCCGGCCGGCCCGTTTCAGCTCACCAACGGCAAGACAGTTACCTACGACGACTATTCGGCAAGTCCCGCGCATCGCTTTTATCAAATGTGGCAGCAGCTCGACTGCAACGTCGACCATGCCACGCCCGACCGGCCTTCCGGCTGCGACGAACAGCTGTTCGCGTGGGTGGCGGTCACCGTGGGGCACGGGTCGAACGGCCGGCAACCGGAACCGAATTTCAGCACCCGGTTTGCGCCGGACGCGACCACCACGGGCGAGGGCTCCGAAGCGCTCGGCTTCTACAACGTTCAGCACGGCGATGTGCCCTACTTCAAAGAGTTGGCGGACCGGTTCGCGATGAGCGACAACTATCATCAGGCGGTCAACGGCGGCACGGGCGTGAATCACATCGTGCTCGGGCACGGCGATCTCATCTGGTACAGCGACGGTGCGGGCCATCCGCGGGTGCCTCCCCACGACGTGACCGTCGCGGCCGGCACCCGGAACGAGGGCAAGGTCGATGAGATCGAAAACCCGAATCCTGCGCCGGGAACCGACAACTGGTACGTCGAGGATGGATTCGGCGGCGGCTCCGCGGGCAAGCCCTCGTTCGGCGGCGGTTCGTACACCGATTGCGCCGACCTCTCGCAGCCGGGCGTTTCCGCCATCGTGAAGTATCTGCAATCGCTGCCGCGGCCCGTCGACCCGAACTGCGAGCCGGGCCATTACTACCTGCTCAACAATTACAACCCGGGTTATTTCGGCGACGGCAGCAACGCCTACACCGACAGCAATGCGCACAACACGGTGTTCACCGTGCCGCCCGCCTCGACCCGCAGCATCGGAGATGCGCTCCTGGCGCGGCAAATCTCGTGGAAGTACTACGGCGATCAGTGGAACAACTACCTCACCGATCCCTATCAGCTCAATTACAAGGCGATCGGCGCGAAGACCGACGAGTACTGCCCCATGTGCAATCCGTTTCAGTACGACACGTCCATCATGACGCACGCCGCGATCCGCCAGGCGCATCTGAAGGACACCATCGACCTGTACCAGGATATCGCGCGCGGCACACTGCCCGCGGTGTCGTTCGTCAAGCCGAGCGGGTTGGTCGACGGCCATCCGGCCGATTCCAAGCTGGATCTGTTCGAGGGGTTCTCCAAAAAAATCGTGGATGCCATTCGTGCGAATCCCAAGCTCTGGAAGGACACGGCGATCCTCATCACTTTCGACGAGGGCGGAGGCTACTATGACTCGGGCTACGTGCAGCCATTGGATTTCTTCGGGGACGGGCCGCGCGTTCCGCTCATCGTGGTGTCGCCCTATACGAAGGCGGGGCACATCTCGCATGACTACACGGATCACGTGTCGATTCTGAAATTCATCGAGAGGAACTGGGGCGTGGCGCCGATCACGCAGCGCAGCCGCGACAACTTGCCTAACCCGAGGCCCGAGGCGTCCAATCCCTACGTGCCGGTCAACACGCCCGCCATCGGCGATCTGTTCGATCTGTTCGATTTCCAGCGTCGATAGCCGGACGCCGCAACAATGCTCGCCTCCGTGTTGTCGACGCCGAGCCACTCCTCGTCGGTCGAGGAGGTGTCGCGGTTCATCCGCTCGCACTACGGCTTGGCGGGCACCCTCGCGAAGCTCGCGTCGGAGCGCGACGAAAATTACCTCATCACGCTGGCCGACGGCGCGCGGTGGCTTTTCAAGCTCACGCATGTCCTGGAGGATCCCGCGCTGGTGGACTTTCAGACCCGGGCGCTCGAGCACCTCGCGCGCGTGGCGCCGGAGCTTCCGGTGCCTCGCGTGGTGCCCTCGCTATCGGGCGATGTCGAGACCGGCGTCCTGGGCTCCGACGGGCGGCGGCGCCGGGCCCGGTTGTTCACGTTTCTTGCGGGCACCCCGCTCAGCGGATTTCCCCGCAGCGCCGCTCAGGCCGGCGCACTCGGCCTGCTGGCGGCAAAGCTGGACGCTGCGCTCGCGAGCTTTCATCACCCGGCCGCGGGCCACGAATTTCTGTGGGATATTCAGCACGCGCTCTCCACGCGCGAATTGTTGACGCATACCCGCTCCGCGGCGGACCGGGATCTCTGTGAACGCACCCTCGACCGCTTCGAGCGCGGTTTGGCGCGCGAGCTCGGTGGGTTGCGCCGCCAGGTCATCCACAACGACTTGAATCCTCACAATATCCTCGTGGATCCGGCGAACCCCGACGAGTTGACCGGCATCATCGACTTCGGCGACATGGTGCTCGCGCCGTTGATCGACGAAGTTGCCGTGGCCTCCGCCTACTTGTTGACGGCAAGCCCGGGTGCGCTCGGCACCGTCCCGGAATTCGTGGCGGCTTATCACTCGATCCTGCCTCTGGAGAGCGCAGAAATCGCCGCACTTCCCCAATTGATCGAGTTGCGCCACGCTATCACCATCCTGATCACCAACTGGCGCGCGTCCGGATACCCGGACAATCGTGACTACATTCTGAGGAATCAGCACCATGCCGTCGCCGGACTTCAGAAACTCTCCTCGCTCCCCGAATCCGCCGCGCACGAGCGGCTGCTCGACGCATGCATGGAGGTGACAGCATGAGCTCGTATCCCATCATGATCAACGCGTTCGATCCCAGCCGCGCGAGCGAGCTGCCGGAGAACGAACAGGCCCTGCTGGCCCGTCGGCAACGAGTCCTCGGCCCCGCGTATCGACTCTTCTACGAGCACCCCGTGCATTTCGTTCGCGGCGAAGGGGTTTGGCTCTACGACGCCGAAGGTGCCGCCTACCTCGACGCGTATAACAACGTGCCGTCGGTCGGTCATTGTCATCCCCGGGTGGTGGAGGCGATCGCGCGCCAGGCGGGTCAGCTCAACACGCACACCCGCTATCTGCATTCCGGCATATTGGATTATTCCGAGATGCTGCTCGCGACGTTTCCCGGTGAGCTCAGCCAGGTGATGTACACCTGCACCGGCAGCGAGGCGAACGACCTGGCGGTGCGGGTGGCCCGGCAATTCACCGGCGGCACCGGGTTCATCGTCACGCGTCTCGCCTACCACGGGGTCACCGACACGATCGCCGCCATGTCGCCCTCGCTCGGCACGCGGTTGGTGCTGGGTCCCCACGTGCGCGTCGTGCCCGCGCCCCGCAGCGCGGGCGCCGCGGCGAACCCGGTGGTGCACGCTGCAGCGGCCGCTGACGGCGGCCCGCAAGTCGGGCGAGATTTCGCTGCCGGCGTCGAAGCGGCGCTCGGGCAAATGCGCCGCGAGGGCATCAAGCCCGCCGGCCTGATCGTCGATACCATTTTCTCGAGCGACGGGGTGTTTGCCGATCCACCGGGGTTCCTGCAGGACGCGGTGGCCGCGGTTCGGCGGGCCGGGGGCGTGTTCATCGCGGATGAAGTTCAGCCTGGTTTCGGGCGAACAGGGGACTCGATGTGGGGATTTCAGCGCCACTCCCTCGTTCCGGATATCGTGACCCTGGGAAAGCCCATGGGCAATGGATATCCGGTGGCCGCCATGGTGGCGAAGCCCGACGTGCTCGCTCCCTTCGGCAGCCACTGCCGTTACTTCAATACATTCGGAGGAAGCCAGGTGGCCATGGCGGCCGCGCGCGCCGTGCTCGAGATCATCCGCGAGGAGCGGCTGCGCGAACGCGCCCAAGAGACCGGGCATTATTTGCGGCGCGGGCTCGCCGCTCTCGGAGAGAACTTCGAGGTGATCGGCGACGTGCGTGGAGCCGGTCTCTTCATCGGGGTGGAACTCGTGGACGACCGGGCGACCCTGTCGCCTGCAACCCGCTTTGCCGGCGAGCTCGTCAACGAGCTGCGGCGCCGCCGCGTGCTCATCAGCGCGGCGGGCCCAGCCGCGAACGTGCTCAAGATACGTCCGCCGCTGCCGTTCGGCCGCGCGGAAGCGGATTTATTCCTGGAGGCGCTCGAGGCAAGCCTCGCTCATTTGCAGGCTTGACCCCGTGTCGCGGGTCGCCCGCGGCGTGCGCAGCGCGCGCGCCGGTCACTGGGTGAGCGTACGCCGCAGCGCGTCCTGCCATCCTGCGATCGCCTCCGTGCGGCGCGCGGCCGTCATCTTGGGCGCGAACGCGGCGCCCCTCGTCCAGGTGGCCGACACGGCGTCCATGTCCTTCCACACGCCCGTCGCGAGTCCTGCCAGAAAGGCCGCGCCGAGGGCGGTGGTTTCGAGCTCGGTCGGGCGCTCGACGTTTGCATCGAGCACATCGGCCAGGAACTGGCAGAACCAATCATTGGAGGCCATGCCGCCGTCGACCCGGATGGTCGCCGCCCGCACGGCGCCGTCCCTCGCCATGGCGGAAGCGAGGTCGAGCGTTTGATAGGCGACCGATTCGAGCGCGGCGCGCGCGAGGTGCGCGCCGGAGGAGTCGAGCGTCAGGCCGCAGATGAGCCCGCGAGCATTGGGATCCCAGTGCGGGGCACCGAGCCCGACGAACGCGGGGACCAGGTAGACGCCGTGATTCTCGGGCACCTGCTGCGCGAGCGCGGCGGTTTCGGAGGCCTTCTCCACCAGGCGCAGTCCGTCGCGGAGCCACTTGATCGCGGCGCCGGCGACGAAGATCGAACCCTCCATGGCGTAAGTGGTATGGCCCTTGATGCGATAGGCCGGCGTGGTGAGCATGCGGTTGCGCGACTCCACCGGTGTGTCGCCGGTGTTGAGCAGCATGAAGCAACCCGTGCCGTAGGTCGATTTGACCATGCCGGGCTCGAAGCATGCCTGTCCCACGAGCGCGGCCTGTTGATCGCCCGCGATACCGGCGATCGCGATCGGATGCTCGAACAGACCCTCCGCGGTGTTTCCATAGATCTCGCTCGAATCGCGGACCTCCGGGAGCATCGCCCGCGGCACGCGGATCAGCCGCAACAGCTCGTCGTCCCATTGCTCACGATGAATGTCGAACAACAGTGTGCGCGACGCATTGGTCACATCGGTGGCGTGCGTTCGACCGCCAGTCAGGCGCCACAGCAGGAAGCTGTCGATGGTGCCGAAAGCGAGCTCTCCGCGCTCGGCGCGGCCACGCGCGCCCGGCACATTGTCGAGCAGCCAGGCGACTTTGGTGCCCGAGAAATACGGGTCGAGCAGCAAGCCGGTCTTCTGCCGAACCAGGTTTTCTGCGCCGTCGCGCTTCAAGTTCGCACACACCTCGGCCGTGCGCCGGTCCTGCCAGACGATGGCCCGATGAATCGGCACACCGCTACTGCGATCCCAGACCACCGCGGTCTCGCGTTGATTGGTGATGCCGATCGCCGCCACGCCGCGGGCGCCCAGGCTCGATCGAGCGAGCGCTTCACGCGCAGTCGCCAGCGTGTCGCGCCAGATGTCCTCCGCGTCGTGCTCCACCCAGCCGGCGGCGGGATAGTGCTGCTTGAATTCGCGCTGCGCCACGGCAATGCTCCTGGCCTGATCGCTGAACACGATGCTGCGCGTCGAGGTCGTGCCTTGATCGATGGCGAGAATATGCTGAGCTCGAGTCATGCCTTGGCCCCCCCATTGTCCGCTCGCGCCTGCCGGCGCGCGGGTAAAAACGGCCGAATCGCCCCCTGGTAGAGAGCTCCGCCGGCGACGCCGCCGAGCAGCGGGCCGGCGATCGGCACCCACCAGTAATTTTGGGGCGCGGGGAAGGCTTGCGCACCCCACCCGGTGAAAAAGCAGAACAGCCGCGGTCCAAAATCACGCGCCGGATTGATGGGCCACGCCTCCAGATACCCGGCGCATGCGCCGATGGTCGCGACTAGAAGGCCGATCAGCAGAGCGCCCGCGTTGGCCGCCGGCGCCAAGGTGTTGAATTCCTCCGTAATCGCGAAGATGCCGAGAACCAGGATGCCGGTGAGCACGATCTCGTCCCCGAACGCATGGAGCGGCGTGATGGCAAGACCGGGATGCGTGAAGAACACCCCTGCGGCGCCGCCGTCCAGGTTGCGGCTTAGATGATGCAGCGCGTTGTAGTGATCGATCACCGGTGAGAACAACAGATACACCATGGCCGCCCCGAGAAACGCACCCAGCACCTGAGCCGCGGCATAGGGCAATATTTTGGCGGGCGGGAATCCCCGGAACAGCGCCAGCGCGAGCGTCACCGCGGGATTGGCGTGCGTGCCGGACACCGCCCCGGTCACATGGATCGCCAGCGTGACGGCCAGACCCCAGGCGATGCAGACGCCCCAATAGGCTTGGGCGTAGGGGCTCGGATCGTAGAGCACGTACATCGCGGCCGCCGAATCACCCAGCGCGAGAATGATGAAAGTCGCCATGCATTCCGATAGGAGTTCTCCGCCGCGCACTCTCACGCCGGACGCGTCACTGACTTCGATTTCGCTCCCCATGCTGCTTCAGCGACGCGCAACCGGTCGGCGATCTTGCCCCCTGACCGGCCGCGCCGGCGCCGCTCCCTCGATTGTTATGGTCTGGCTCGAGCCTAACCCGCGTACCGGGCCTTCGCAAGCAAGCGGCCGACCTGGGCAGGTGGCAGCGCCTCGCCAGCGTCCAGCGCCTCGCCAGCGTCCAGCGCCTCGCCAGGCCCAGCACCTCGCCGCCCCATCGCCGCTGCCTTTGTCGGCGCAAACCGGACAGCGGGTTGCGGCCCGGGATTCTAGCCGCGCGTTGGGAAGCGCCCATACTCCTGCCACCTGGGCGAACGCGCCTGATCACGCCGAGAAAAACCATGAACCGACTACCTCTAGTGGTTGCAATCACCGGCGCCGTTCTTGGGACCTCGAGCGCCCTTGCCGCCGATCCCGCGCATTCGATTTCCGCCAAGCGCCAGTTTGCAAGCCAGGTCATCACCTGCATGCGAAAGCGCATGGCAAGCGACAAGTACGTCTCGTACAACCAGGCCGCCAAGACCTGCAAGGAAGAAGTGACGAAGCACCTCGACGGCTCGGATGCCGGACCCCTGGTTGCGGCCGACACGAAGTAGCAGGGAACGCGGGACCGGCCCCCGGCGAGGCAAGCAGGTCCGTCGCGTCGCTCAGACATAGATGCGTTTACAATGGGACGCATGCGCGTCGTCACGTACAACGTCAACGGCATCACTGCCCGCCTCCCGAACTTCCTGCGCTGGCTGCAAGAAACCAGTCCGGACATCGTTTGTCTGCAGGAACTCAAGGCGCCCCAGGATAAATTTCCGGAGGCCGAGATCCGTCAATTGGATTACGGCGTGATCTGGCACGGCCAGAAGAGCTGGAACGGCGTCGCGATCCTCACCCGGAACGCCGAACCCGTCGAAGTTCGGCGGGTGCTCCCGGGCGACCCCGAGGATGAGCACAGCCGCTACATCGAAGCCACCGTGAACGGGCTTCTCATCGGGTGCCTGTATCTGCCGAACGGCAATCCGGCGCCGGGACCCAAGTTCGAGTACAAGCTCAGATGGCTCGCGCGCTTCCTGGCGCACGCAGCCACGTTGGTGTCGAGCGACTCGCCGGTGGTGCTCGCGGGAGACTACAACGTGATTCCCACGGAGCGCGACGTGTACAAACCGGAACGCTGGGTCGATGACGCGCTGTTCCGCGTCGAGGTACGCCAGGCGTTTGGGAAATTGCTCCAGCAAGGATGGACGGACGCGGTTCGGTTTCTGCATCCCGACCGGACGGTTTATACGTTTTGGGATTTCTTTCGAAATGCCTACGGACGGGATGCGGGACTTCGAATCGACCACTTGCTGCTGAATGCGCCGGCGGCGGCACGCCTGCACGCCGCCGGGGTCGAGCGCGAGGTACGCGGGTGGGAGAAGCCCAGCGACCACGCGCCCACCTGGGTGGAGCTACGCGACGTTTGAGGAACCTGGTGCGCCTGAGGGACCGTTTGCGTTTGGGGAACCCGTTGCGGTTGAAGGGCCCGTTGCATTTGGGGAAGCCGTTGCATCTGAGCAACCCGTTGATGTTAGGGAATCTGGTGGTCCGGAATCCGCTGCTGCGTCCCACCCTCCGTTACCGGGAGCAATCTCGAACCCACCAGCTATATAGCGCGCCCGCCGCGGCACCCGTCAAGACACGAACGCACCCAGTTTGTGCAGAAATGCCGTGAATTCTCCGATCCAGGACGTCTCGGACACCGCCTTCTGGATCGCGTATCACCGCGCCCTCGAGAGCGCTCGTCCCGACGCGCTGTTTCGCGACCCGTTCGCGGCCCGACTTGCGGGCGAGCGGGGCCGGCGCATCTCGGATGCCATGCCCACCTCAGCCGTCGTCGCATGGACCGTGGCATTGCGCACCCGCATCATCGACGATTACATCATGTCCGCCCTTCGCTCGGGGATCGATACGGTGTTGTGCCTCGGCGCCGGCCTCGATGCACGGCCCTATCGCATGGCGCTGCCGCCGGAACTCCGTTGGATCGAGGCCGACTATCCGCACGTGATCGATTACAAGGAGGGGATCCTCCGCGATGACACGGCTGCCTGCCGGGTGGAGCGTGTGCGAATCGATCTCGCCGATGTGGCCGAGCGGCAGAAGCTGTTGCACCGGGTCGATGCGAGCTCGCAAGGAATTCTCGTGCTGACCGAAGGCGTGATTCCTTATCTCGCCAACGACGAAGCCGCATCGCTCGCCGGCGCCCTGCGCTCCATGCGCCGCGCGCGCCTCTGGATCGTGGATTATCTGTCCCCGGCGGCCGTGGCGTTCCGGCGCCGCAGGGGCGTGCGCCGCTCGATGCAGAATGCGCCCTTCAAATTCGCGCCCGGCGATTGGTTTGCGTTCTTCGATCAGCGCGGCTGGCATGTCAAAGAGATCCATTATTATCCGGAGGAAGCGGCCCGCTACGCGCGGCCGATGCCGCTGCCGCTGGTGGCCCGAGTGCTGATCACGGTGTCACACGTTTGGATGAGCGCCAAGCGTCGCGATGAGCTGCGCACCTTCGGCGGCTATGCGATGCTCGAGCCCATCGTTTCGGAAGTGACCTCGTCGGTCCAGACCCGGAACACCTGAAGAAAGTTCGGCCCGAAGGCCGTGCTGATGGCGACATCCGCCGCATCGCGTCCGCGCGCGATCAATATCCGGCCGATGCGGCGCTGGTTGTTGCGGGGATCGAAGGTGTGCCACGCGCCGCCGATGTAGGCCTCGAGCCAACCCGCGAAATCCATGGGCGCATCGGTGACAGGCACGCCGATGTCGCCGAGATAACCGGTACAGTAGCGCGCGGGAATGTTGAGGCAGCGGAGCAGCGTGATCGCGAGGTGCGCATAATCGCGGCACACGCCCTGGCGCTCACTGTACGCCTCCCAGGCCGTCTTGGTCGGCCGCGCGAAGGGATAGCCGAAGGCGATGTGCCCGTGCACGAAGTCGCACACGGCCTGCACCCGCTGCCATCCAGGCTCGAGGTGACCGAACAGGCGCCACGCCTCGTCCATGAGCCGCTCCGTCTCGCAATAACGGCTTCCCAGCAGGAACACCAATGCATCGTGGGGCAGCACCTCGACCGGATGCTCCTGGGCATGCGGATAGAAGGGGTCCGGAAGGCCCGTGTCGCGGATCAAGGCGTCGGCGGTGATGCGGATGCCTCCCGCCGGAACGACGATCCGGGTGCAGGTATTGCCGAACGAGTCGGCATAAACGTCCTGAGGCACGTGCGGATGGGTGATCAAGCGGTCGGCCCGCAACAGGTCGGCGCTTCGACTGTGGTGGGCGTGCAGCATGAGAATCATCGGCAGCGGCTGCGAACAGGTGTATATCAACTCGTATCCAAAACGAATTTTCATGCGAAGCGCCCAGGGTTAGCCGCGGTGTTGCGTCGAGCCTCGGCCTTTATGGCATCCCGAGGGAACCGGCCGCGTAGGACTATCGAGACTCCTGGCGTAGGCGTCACACGGAAGTCGCCGCGCGGCAAAAATATGCGAGATTTCTCCACGCTCGCCTCGCTTTCAAAGACAATGGATGGTCTCGCGACGAGATCGCCCATGAAAACCTTTCACTGCACTCATTGCCAGAATTTGGTCTTCTTCGAGAATGTACGCTGTCTGAACTGCGACCGCTCGCTCGCGTTCCTGCCCGACCGCGGAGTCATGGCGGCGCTCACCCAGAGCCCGGATGGACTCTGGCGGGCGGAGATCCCGGGCGCGGAAACACTGGGCTACCGATTGTGCGCCAACTACGATGGCGTGAGCGTCTGCAACTGGGTGATTTGCGCCGACGATCCCAGTGATTTCTGCCGTTCGTGCCGTCTCAACCAGGTGATTCCGGATCTGTCGTCCGAGCGCAATGCGGTCGCTTGGTTCCGCTTGGAGGTCGCCAAGCGACGCATGCTCTATACCTTGCTGGGTTTCGGCCTGCCGGTGGTCCCGAAAAGCGTCGATGGCGCACAGGGGCTCGCATTCGAGTTCCTGGAGGATTACTCCGACGGCGATGCCAAGCGGATACTGACCGGCCACGACAATGGCTTGATCACCCTCAATATCGCGGAAGCGGACGATGTGCACCGCGAAAAGGAACGCACGCTGCAGAAGGAGCCGTACCGCACCCTTTTGGGGCATTTTCGCCACGAGATCGGCCATTATTTCTGGGACCGGCTAATCGACGGCGGTCCGTTGCTCGAGCCGTTCCGCGCGACCTTCGGCGATGAGCGCGCGGACTACCAGACGGCGCTGCAACGGCACTATCGGGGGGGTCCGCCGGCGCACTGGGAGCGCAATTTCATCAGCGCCTATGCCACCACCCACCCTTGGGAAGATTGGGCGGAATCCTGGGCCCACTACATGCACATGGTGGACGCGGTCGAGACGGCCGGCGCCACGGGACTCGCCCTGCGGCCGAAGCGCAGCGATGAGCCGCGCATGCAGACGCCGCCGGACCCTTTGAACCCGAGCGAGCGCGACTTCGACTCCATGATCGAGTCCTGGCTGTCGCTGACCTACGTGCTGAACAATCTGAGCCGCGGACTGGGACTGCCCGACAGCTACCCGTTCGTCCTCTCCCTGCCGGCGATCGGCAAGCTGCGCTTCATCCACGACACCATCGACCAGCGGGCGCTCGGCGATGTGAGCGGTTGGAGCGTGGCCCGCCCGCCCGCCGCGGCGTCAGGCTGACTTTCAAGGTTCCGGAGACCACGCATGTCGATCCACGTTGCCCTCAACCACGTCATGCACTACCGGTATGACCGCCAGGTCGTGCTCGGACCGCAGGTCATCCGGTTGCGTCCCGCACCGCATTGCCGCACCCGCATCCTGTCCTATTCGCTCAAGATCGTGCCCGCCGAGCACTTCATCAACTGGCAGCAGGACGCTCAGTCGAACTACCTCGCGCGCGTGGTGTTTCCAAAACCGACCCGGGAGCTGCGCATCGAGGTGGATTTGGTCGCGGAGATGGCCGTGCTCAATCCATTCGATTTCTTCCTGGAGGACTACGCGCAAAAATTTCCCTTCCGCTACGAGCCGATGGAGGAGCAGGGGCTGGCGCCGTTTCGAATCACGGGACCGGCAACTCCCAAGCTGACAAGGTTTCTCGCCGGCATATCGCGCGAACCGCAGGCCACCGTGGATTTCCTGGTCGAGCTCAATCGCCGCCTCGCGGCCGAAGTGAAGTATGTGATCCGAATGGAGCCGGGCGTGCAATCACCCGAGGAGACGCTGGAGAAGCGTTCCGGATCGTGCCGCGATTCGGCGGAACTCCTGGTGCAAATCCTGCGCCATCTGGGATTCGCCGCTCGATTCGTTTCAGGCTACCTCATCCAGCTCACCGCGGACGTGAAGCCGCTCGAGGGGCCCGCGGGCCCGAGCCAGGACTTCACCGATCTGCATGCCTGGTGCGAAGTCTATCTGCCCGGCGCCGGGTGGATCGGCCTCGATGCGACCTCGGGATTGCTCACGGGCGAGGGCCACATTCCGCTCGCATGCACCCCGGAACCGCAATCAGCGGCGCCGCTCACCGGCATCGTCGAGGCCTGCGAGACCACGTTCGAATACCTGATGAAGGTCGCGCGCACCTGGGAGGCTCCGCGGGTCACTAAGCCGTATACCGAGGACCAATGGCAGGCCATCGATGCCCTCGGCAAACGGGTGGACCAGCATCTCGCGGCCGACGATGTGCGCCTGACCATGGGCGGCGAGCCCACGTTCGTGTCGAGCGAGGATTCGCTCTCGCCCGAATGGAACACCGCGGCGCTCGGCGAGAACAAACGCACCCTCGCCGCGCAGCTGTACAAACGGCTCAAAGAGCGCTACGCGCCTCACGGCCTGACGCACTTCGGCCAGGGGAAATGGTACCCGGGCGAACCGCTGCCGCGCTGGTCGCTCAATTGCTTCTGGCGCAAGGATGGCAAAGCGATGTGGCATGACGCAGCGCTCGTCGCGGACGAAGCACGCGATTATCCGGGCGCCGCCGGCAACGCGTCGCGGCTGCTGCTCGAAGTGGCGCGGCGCCTCGGCATCGGTGAGGACCACGTATTCGGGGGGTTCGAGGACCCGCTCTACTATGTGTGGCGCGAGCGCAAGCTTCCCGCCAACGTCGATCCCTCCACCGCAACCCTGACCGACCCGCAGGAGCGCGAGCGCCTGTCGCGCATTCTCGATCGCACGCTCGATCAGCCCGTCGGTTACGTGCTGCCGCTCGCCAAGATCACCGAGATGTCTCCCTGGAAAAGCGGGCCCTGGTTGCTGCGCAGCGAGCGCTGCCACCTCGTCCCGGGAGACTCCCCGATGGGGTTTCGGCTACCGCTCGATTCACTGCCTTGGGTGAGGCCCACGGATTTCCCGCACGTGTACCCGCCGGACCCGAATCAATCGTTCGAGGAACTGGCCGAAGCCCGCGCCGGATCACTCTACTCGCGAGCGCGAGCGGGACGACCGCCGCACCGACGCCGCCATCGCGCGGGCCGCGGGCGCGGCGGCTGGCGGCCGGCGGCGCGCTGCGGGCGCTGCGGGCGCTGCGGGCGTCGGCACTGCGGGCGCCGCGGTGGCCGCACCGCCTGAGAGCACCGTCCGCACCTCGATGTGCGCCGAGGAGCGCGATGGGGTGCTGTACGTTTTCATGCCGCCGACCCGTTGCCTGGAGGATTATCTCGAGCTCGTCGGCGCGGTCGAGTCGAGCGCGGCGTTGCTGCGCCAACCGGTGATCATCGAGGGGTACGAGCCGCCGGCCGATCCGCGCCTGATCAACTTCAAGGTCACGCCCGATCCGGGCGTGATCGAGGTCAACGTGCAGCCGAGCGCCGGCTGGGACGAGCTCGCGACCCACACCCAGGATCTGTACGCGGACGCGGCCGCCTGCAAGCTGCGCTCGGAAAAATTCATGATCGACGGGCGGCACGTGGGTACCGGGGGCGGCAATCACATCGTGATGGGGGGCGCCACTCCCCAAGACTCGCCGTTCCTGCGGCGCCCGGATCTCCTGCGGAGCCTGATCTCCTACTGGCACAACCATCCTTCGCTGTCGTATCTGTTTTCGGGCCTGTTCATCGGGCCCACCTCGCAGGCGCCGCGTGTCGACGAGGCGCGCAACGACTCGCTCTACGAGCTCGAGATCGCATTCGGCCAGTTCCCCACACCGGGAGCTCAGGTGGCCCCCTGGCTCATCGACCGGCTGCTGCGAAATTTGTTGATCGACGTGACCGGCAACACGCACCGCGCCGAGTTTTGCATAGACAAGCTGTACTCCCCCGACACCAGCAGCGGGCGGCTGGGGCTGGTCGAGATGCGGGCCTTCGAGATGCCGCCGCATGCGCGCATGAGCTTGGTGCAGCAGGTGCTGCTGCGATCGCTGGTGGCTCGATTTTGGCGCGAGCCTTACGCGCCCCGGCGTCTGACGCGGTGGGGAACGCAGCTTCACGACCGCTTCCTCCTGCCGTACTTCGTGCGGGCGGACTTCGAGGACGTGCTCGCGGAGCAGGCACACGCGGGTTTCGAGCTCGAGCCCGAATGGTTCGCGCCGCACTTCGAGTTCAGATTCCCGAAGCTCGGCAGCCTCGATCTGTCCTGCGGCTCGCTCGAGTTGCGGCAGGCGCTCGAGCCGTGGCATGTCATGGGCGAGGAAGGAACCGGAGGCGGCACGGTGCGCTACGTCGACTCGTCGGTGGAGCGGCTGGAGGTGAAGGTTTCGGGGCTCGCACCCGACCGCTACGCCGTCACCTGCAACGGCCGCACGATCCCGCTCACGCCCACGGCACGCGCGGGAGAGTTCGTGGCGGGCGTGCGATACCGAGCCTGGCAGCCGTGGTCTGCGCTGCATCCGAACATCGGGGTCCACTCGCCGCTGACATTCGATATAGTGGACACCTGGATGAAGCGATCGGAAGGCGGCTGTCAATATCATGTGGTGCATCCCGGCGGACGCAGTCACGACACCTTTCCGGTGAATGCGTTCGAGGCGGAAAGCCGCCGGCTGGCGAGATTCTTCCGGCTGGATCACACGCCCGGAACCTTGAACGTCGAGCCCGCCTCGATCGACGATGAGTTTCCGTTCACCCTGGACTTGCGCCGCCCATAGGCTCATGGAGAAGCTCAGGGAACCTCTCGGGGAGACATCGGGCGCGGCGCCAAGCGATCCGCGACTCGCGACCTATCGCAGCTATGCGGGCCGCTACGATGAGCTGATCGCCGATGACGGGGGCATCCGGGCCCATTGGCGACCTTTGATCCGCGGAGTCTTCGAGGACGACGCGCGCGCCGCGCGCCGCGCCACGGAGTTCACGCGCCGCATGATCGTCGAGAACGGCGTCACCTACAACGTCTACGCCGACGAGCAGGGGCGCGATCGCCCTTGGATCTTGGATCCGCTACCGTATCTGCTGACCGCGCAGGAATGGCAAACCATCGAGGCGGGGGTCGCCCAGCGCGCGCGGCTGCTGAACGCGGTGCTGTCGGATCTGTACGGCAAGCAGGAGCTCCTCGCGAAGGGTGCGTTGCCCACCGACATCCCGTTCGGGCACCCCAATTTTCTCTGGCCCTGTTGCGGCATCCGGCCGCGCGACGATCGATGGCTGTGGATTTACGGAGTCGATCTCGCGCGTTCCGCCGACGGACGCTGGTGGGTGCTCACCGACCGCACCCAGGCCCCTTCGGGCCCCGGCTATGCCCTCGAAAATCGCCAGATCGTCCGGCGCGCCCTGCCGGAGCTCGCGCAATCGATGGATGTTCGCCCGCTGGGCGCGTTCTTCGCCGCGCTGCGCGACGAGCTCCTGCGGGGCGCCGGCGACGATCCGCTCGCGGTGGTGCTCACGCCGGGATCGTTCAACGAGACCTATTTCGAGCATGCCTATCTCGCACGCCAGCTCGGCTTTCCGCTGGTCGAGGGGCACGACCTCACCGTGCGCGATGAAATCGTCTATCTGAAGACTCTCTCCGGCCTGAAGCGTGTGCACGCGGTGTTCCGAAGGCTCGACGACGACTTCTGCGACCCGGTGGAGCTGCGCGTCGATTCCGCGCTGGGCGTGCCGGGGTTGCTCGGCGCGATCCGCAAGGGCTCCGTGCTGGTCGCGAACGCGCTCGGCAGCGGGGTCATGGAATCGGCCGCCTGGCTCGGGTTCCTGCCCGCCCTCGCCGAATCGCTGATCGGCGAGCGCCTGATGCTGCCCTCGGTCGCGACCTGGTGGTGCGGGGAGCGGCCCGCGCTCGAGTCGGTGATCGAGCAGCTCCCGCGCCTGGTCATCAAGCCGACCTTCCCCGATCAGAACCGCGTGCCCGTGTTCGGCCGCGACCTCTCCCCCGAGGGTCGCGCCCGGCTGATCGAGCGCATGCGCGCATCGCCGCACGCCTTCGTCGCCCAGGAGCATCTGGCTTTTTCGCAGGCGCCCGTCTGGTACACGAAGAACTCCGACGCCTTCTCGGCCCGCGCGCTCGGCATCCGCGTCTATGCCATCGCGACGCCGGGCGGTTATCGGGTGATGCCCGGCGGCCTCGCGCGGTTCGCCGCCGACGATCACGCGGAAATCGTGTCGATGCAGCAGGGCGGCGGCAGCAAGGACATCTGGGTGCTGTGCGATTCGAGCGAGGCCTCGGAGGAGTCCACGGCGCCGATCGCGCGGGCGGACCCGCGCGCGACGGGGCGCCACCAGAATCTGCCCTCGACGCTGGTGGAGAACCTGTTCTGGATGGGACGCTACGCCGAGCGCTGCGAGGACAAGACGCGACTCCTGCGCGCAACGCTCGGCCTGCGGCGCAATCTCCCCTTCTGGGCGCAGGCGGTCGAGATCTGCAAGGAGTTCGGCGCAGCGACGGTCTTCGATCCCGAGAAGCGCTTCACCTTGAGCGGCGACATCGGCCGTCTCGGCGAATGCGCCGCTCAGGTGCGAAGCTCGCTCTCGGCCGAGAACTGGCGGGCGGTCACGGTACTGCAGCGCGAATTTCGGCGCGCGGAAGCGGCGCGCAGCGATGCCCGCGAGACGCTCGACCGGCTCCTCCTGTCGCTGGTGTCGCTGGCGGGGTTCGCGCTCGACGACATGACGCAGGACGACGGCTGGCGCCTCATGATGATCGGGCGGCGCCTGGAGCGGCTGCAGTTCCTCTGCGATGTGCTCGCGCTGCGCCTCGCCGCCGCCGACACGCCGCTCCGCCAGGAGCTCGAGTGGCTGCTCGACCTCGGCGACAGCGCCATCACCTACCGCACCCGCTACCGCGCGCCGCCCGTCTGGGACAACACCATCGAGCTTCTGGTCTACGACGAGCACAACCCGCGCGCGCTCGCGTTCCAATGGCGCTCCGTCAACACCCTGCTCATCGAGGTGGCGGAATCGCTCGGCACCCGTCCGCAGGACGCCCTGTACGAGCCCATCGAGGATCTGATCGCCCTGAGGGAAAACCCGCCGGGCGACGATCCGCTCATGGTGCAAGCCTCGCACCGCATCCTGTCGCAGTGTTTGAAAGAGCTGAACGCGGCGGCCGCGCAGGTGTCGGATCAGCTCACCTCGCAACATTTCTCGCACGTGGATTTCGATCTCAAGGCGGTGACCGCATGACGCAGTACGCCGTGCGCCATACCACCGTGTACGAATACGGCGGCGAAGTCGCGCATTCGCATCATCTGCTGCATCTGACGCCGCGCGAGTTCGAATACCAGCGATGCCTGGCGCATTCCCTGATCCTCGACCCCAAGCCGAGCTCGGCGCGCCAGGATCGGGATGCCTTCGGCAACGCCATCGCGCGGCTCGAATACGACCGCTCGCACGATCATCTGTCCGTCACCGCCGAAATGCGGGTCGAGGTGCTGCCGCGCCACGTCGGCAGCCTCGAGCAAAGCGAGAGCTGGGAACGGGTGCGGGAGCGCTTGCGCTATCACGCCTTGGCGCCGCGTCCCGCCGACCTCGAAGCGTGTCGATTCCGCATGCGCTCCAGGCACGTGCCCCTGAAGGACGAGGCCGAGGACTACGCGCGCGAGTGCCTCACGGCCGGCCGGCCGATTGCCGCCGCCGCGCACGCGCTCACGCGACAGATCTACCGCGACTTCGACTACGTTCCGGGCGCGACCACCAACCGCACCTCGATCACCGACGTGCTCGCGAGCCGCAAGGGGGTCTGCCAGGACTTCGCGCATCTCATGATCGGCTGCCTGCGTGCATCGGGTCTCGCCGCGCGCTACGTGAGCGGCTACATCCGGACGATGCGCGACACGGAACCCGAAACCCTGGTCGGCGGCGACGCCTCGCACGCCTGGGTGTCGGTCTACTGCCCGCCGCTAGGCTGGGTCGATTTCGATCCGACCAACGACTGCGTGGTCGGCGAGGACCACGTGACGCTCGCGTGGGGCCGCGATTTCGGCGACGTGTCGCCGCTGCGCGGCATGATCGTGGGCGGCGGCCGCCACAAGCTCGCCGTGGACGTGGCAGTCCGGCGGATCGGCTGACTGCGGGCGGGCGTCAGGCCGCGTCAGCGCTCAGGGCGGCTGATGGGCTGCGTCAGGGCTGCTGCTGCTTCAACTGATAGCCGCCGTCGATGACGTAGGCGTGGATCGCGTCCACGTCGGCGGGCGACAGCACGTCATCGAAGCGTCCCATCCCCTTCGCGGCAAACGCGCCCTCGAGCACGATGGTGTTGAAGAGCGCCTGGGTGGCGGGCTCGATGCGACGCAGGTCGGGCAGATTGCCGCGGCCCATGACGTGGCAGCGCGAGCAATAGCGATTGTAGAGCACCTCCCCGGCCGCGATCTGCTTCTGATCCGTCGGGCGCGCGGGAAGATCCGGCAAGGGCGGCTCGGTGCGCGCGGGCGGCAGCGGCGGGGCCGGTCCGCCGATCTTCAGCGCAATGACGCGGCCCTCGTTGCCGTAACGGTACGCGGCGGATGCCGGATCGAGCGGATAGCCGTTGATGACCGCGCCGCCGCCGTATCCCGCGATGATCGCGACGTACTGGACGCCGTTCACGCGGTAGGTCATGGGCGCCGCCATCATCGAGGTTCCGAGGGGAATCGATGCCAGGCGCTCGCCGGTATCCGAGCCGTAGACGTTGAGATTTCCGTTCGCGTCGCCCTGGAACACCAGCCCCCCCGCGGTCGCGAGCACGCCGCCGTCGAAGGAGGTGGCCGTTTGAGTTTGCCATTTCACGCGATGCTCCTTGACGCTGTAAGCGCGCAGGAACCCGCGCGAGGCGGGATCGGTCTTGAACGGGCGCTCGAGCTCGGCGAGCGGCGGCAGCGCGCCGTACAAGGAACGCATGGCGGCGGGATCGTAGCTTTCCGGCGCAAACGCGGGTGTCGTGAACTGACCCTCCACCAGTCCGGCCCGGCGGGCGCTGGTGTCGAATATGATGTTGCCGATCTCCTGCACCGAGATGTAGGTGAGCGCGCGCTCGGGGTCGTACGCCATCGGCTGCCAGGTGTGGGCGCCGACCTCCGACGGAAACACCATGGCGGGTCCGCGAGTGTAGTCGGCGCTCGCCTCGACGATGGGCCGTCCGGTCTTCGGATCGATGCCGCGCGCCCAGCTCACGTACGCGAACGTGCTCGCGGAGATCAGCGCGCCGCTCGAGCGATCGAGGACATAGTAGAAGCCGTTCTTGTCGGCCTGCATGATCACGTGGCGGCGCTGACCATCGAGATCCACATCCGCGAGCACCAGCTTTTGCGTGCTGTCGAAATCCCACCGATCGCCGGGAGTGGTCTGGTAGTACCAAGCCAGGGAGCCGTCGTTCGCATGGATGGCGATGATCGAGGCCGCATAGAGCTCATCGCCGCCGTGGCGGCCGTCGAGCTTCATGTTGTAGGGAGCCGCGTTCGCGGTATCGATGTACACGAGGTTGAGCGCCGGATCGTAGGCCATGCCGTCCCACGCGGTGCCGCCGGTGCCGGCCGCCCAGGGGTGCTTCGGGTCCCAGGTCTTGAGCGCCGCCGTGAGATGAGGCTGATCCTGCGGGCCCAGGGCCGGGTCGCGGGGCACGGTGTAAAAGCGCCAGCGGAGCTGCCCGCTCTTGAGGTCGTAGGCGGAGACATACCCGCGAATGCCTGCGAAGTCGGCTCCGCCGTTGCCGATCACCACCAGATCGCCCGCCAGCTGCGGCGCCCCGGTGATGGTGTAGGGCTTGTGCTGATCGCGACCGACCAGCGTGTCGACTTTCCAGACCAGCCGGCCGGTGCGCGCGTCGATTGCGTGCAGCCACCCATCGATGGCGCCGACATACAGCGTGCCCTCGAATGCCGCGAGTCCGCGGTTGACGGCATCGCAGCAGGCATAGCGCGCCCAGCGGCCGTCGATTTGCGGATCGTAGGTCCAGAGCTCCCGGCCGGTGGCGGCATCGAGCGCATAGACACGCCCGAAGTTGCTGGTGGCGTACATGATGCCGTCGATGACCAGGGGCGTCGCCTCCTGGCCGCGGCGGGTGCCAAGACGATAATCCCAG
This sequence comes from uncultured Gammaproteobacteria bacterium, assembly GCA_963748995.1. Classification (GTDB taxonomy): domain Bacteria; phylum Pseudomonadota; class Gammaproteobacteria; order Steroidobacterales; family Steroidobacteraceae; genus Bog-1198. The sequence goes on from CAVVKU010000018.1 coordinate 226,575, forward strand.
GCGAAACCAAGCTGGGCGACGTTGCCGGCATCGATGTCCTTGAGCGGCGAGTAGTAGGTGCCGTTCGCATCGCGCCCCGGCGTGAGCCATTGATCGGGGTCCGCCGCGGCCAGCCGCGCGGCGCTTACATCCGCCGCCTTGGGCGGCGCGACCGCGGTGGCGGCCGGCGGCGCCGACGCTGGCGGCGCCTCGTGCTGCCGGCACGCAGCCACGAGGGTGAGCATCGCGGCCGTCAGCACCGCCATCGTCGTCCGGGGATTCGCCATGTCGAGACAACCTCATCGCTGGAATCCCGGCGATGCTACCGCAAGTGCAGCATTGCCGTTGCCTCACGGGTGCCGCATCATCCCGCTCACCCCTTATCGAATCGCACCGAGGTGACCCATGGCCGAGCCGCAAGCGCCGCAGAAACTCCCCGATTGGATCCAAGACCACCTGAAGCGCTACATCGCCACCGATGGCGCCGATGGTTATCTATGGGACGCCAGCTTGGGCGGCGGCAAGGGAATGATCCCGACGCTGTTGTTGACGACCGTGGGCCGCAAGTCCGGCCGGGAGCTCACCATGCCGCTGATCTTCGGTCAGTCGGGCAAGGATTACGTCATCGTCGCGTCCAAGGGCGGCGCTCCCGCTCATCCGGCGTGGTATCTGAACCTCGAAGCCAATCCGTCGGTGCGGGTGCAGGTCAAGGCCGACAAGTTCGCGGCTCGTGCCCGGACCGCGAAAGGCGAGGAACGGGCGGCGCTGTGGGCAAAGATGGTGGCGATATACGCGCCGTACGAGCTCTATCAGACCAAGACCGATCGGCAGATTCCGGTGGTGGTGCTGGAGCGTCAATAGCCCGCGACCGCCGGGATGATCTCGCGGCGGAATCGCTCGATCGGCGCCAGTTCGTGCACGGTGGGCATGTTGAACACCGCGTGCTGCACCCCAATCGAGGCCAGCGCCTTGCACTGGGCGATCACGTCCTTGGAACTCGTCTTGCCGGGTTGCGGATCGACGGTGCCGAGGGTGGTGATCTCGATGGTGCCGTAATCCCGGCCGAGCGTCTCGCAATGTTGCTTCAATATGTCGAGCTTGGCGCGGACCGTCTCGGCGCTGCCGAACAGGTTGCACGCGTCCGCATATTGCGCGACCAGCCGCAGCGTCTTTTTCTCCCCGCCGCCCGCCACCAGAATCGGCGGGTGCGGACGCGACAGCGGCTGCGGGACGCAAAGGGTTTGTTCGAGCTGATAATGCTTGCCGCGATACGGGCCGTTGTCGGCGGACCACATCTGCTTGGCGATCTGCAGGGTCTCCTCGAGCATCTCGAATCGCACGCCGAGCGGCGGGAAAGGGATCACCCAAGCCGCGCGCCTCCTGTTCATTCCAGGCGGCGCCGATGGCGAAGTAGGCGCGCCCGCCGGACAGCACGTCCAGCGTGGTCGCGCTCTTCACGAGCACGCCCGGATAGCGGTAGACCACACCGGTCACCATGGTGCCGAGCTTGACCCGCCGGGTGAGCCCCGCGAGATACCCCAGGGTGGTGTACGCCTCCAGCATGTCGTTTTCCGGCGGCCCTATCATGCTGATCTGAAAGAGGTGGTCCATGACCCAGAGACTGTAGAAGCCGGCCTCGTCGGCGGCCCGGGCGATGTCGGCGAGCTTGGAGGCCATGCGTGCCGGGCCTTCCGGCCAGGTGAAGTTGGGGATTTGCAGACCGATTTTCATCGCTCGATTCTATATCATCAAATCTATTGCCGAAGGGGGAGCATGCATGACTGACATCAAGCGCGACGGGCCGGCCCAAGGCCGCGATACGATCGCCGTCTGGGGCGGCGAGCGCGAGCATGAGCCTTACGAGCGCGCGACGCAGGTGCCCGTGGTTCACAGCGTTTCGTTCGGATACCGGGATCTCGATACCTGGCTCGCGGTCGCGCTCGGCCGCGAAGAGGGTCACATCTATTCGCGCAATACCAACCCCACGGTGCGCGCCTTCGAGGAAAAGGTTCGCGATCTGGAGGCCGCGGAGGCGGCGACCAGCTTCGCCAGCGGCATGGCCGCCATCAGCGCCACTTTTTTCACCTTTCTGCGCCCCGGCGAGCGGGTCGTTTCGATCAAGGACAGCTATGGGGGCACGAACAAGCTGTTCACCGAATTTCTGCCCGCGTTCGGCATCGAGGCGACGCTGTGCGCGACCGGCGATCACGCCGCGATCGAGGCCGAGATCGCCCGCGGCTGCAAGCTCCTGTACCTGGAGTCCCCCACCAACCCGACCGTGAAGATCACCGACATCGCCCGCCTCGCCGCCGCGGCCCACCGCGTGGGCGCGCTGGTCGCGGTGGACAACACCTTCGCCACGCCCATCAATCAGAATCCGTTGAGCCTCGGCGCCGACCTGGTGCTGCACAGCGCGACCAAATTTCTGGGAGGGCATGCCGATGCCTTGGGAGGCGCGGCTTGCGGGCGCCGCGAGCTCGTGCAGCGGATGTATCACTTCCGTGAAATCAACGGGGCGACGCTCTCGGCGGGGGATGCCTACAGCCTATTGCGCGGCATGAAGACCTTGGGGCTGCGCATCGCCCGGCAGAACGAGAGCGCCATGGCGATCGCGCAGTGGCTGTCGCGACACCCGGCCGTCGAACAGGTCAACTACCCGGGACTCGCCACGCATCCGAATCACGACATCGCCGCGCGGCAAATGCGCGGCTTCGGGGGAATGCTGAGCTTCAGCGTGCGCGGGGGTCTCGATGCCATCAAGGTCTTCCTGCCCAAGCTTAAGTTCGCGCACCGCGCAGCGAATCTCGGGTGCGTCGAGACCGTGGTCGGTCCGCCGTCGGTGACCAGCCATGTCGAATGCTCGGCGGAGGAGCGAGCGGCCGCCGGCATTCCCGAAGGTCTGGTGAGATATTCGACGGGCATCGAGGATGTGGCGGACTTGATCGCCGATCTCGACCAGGCGCTGGCTCAGCTTCGCTGAGGGCGCGGGAGCGGGCCGGGCTCGAGCGACCGGCAGTGGGCGATGAACCGGCTGAGCCCGCCCGAAAGGGTCTTTTCCCGGTGCCAAACGAGCGACAGCCGCCGCTCGAGAGGGGGCAGCCGCGTGGCGAGGATCGACAGGCGCCGGGCACGCACCAGATCCTCGACCACCCAGCGCGACAGGCAACTCACGCCGAGCCCATAGGCGGCGGCGTTCTTGATGGCCTCGGAGCCGCCGAGGACGCGCGCTTCGCCAAATGAATGGATGTGCGGCAGCAGGGCGAGGTCGACGGCCTCACGGGTACCCGACCCCTCCTCGCGCAACAGCCAGGGGGCGGCCGAGAGCTGCGCAATCGTCAGCGGGCGCTTCTTCGCCGCGCGCGCGAGCGGGTGCGCCGGAGCTGCGACCAGCACCAATTCGTCGCGAATCCAGGGGGTCACCACGAGACCGGGCTCGTGGCACGGCCCTTCGATCAAACCGAGCTCCGACAAGAAATCCTGAACGGCGCGCGTCACCTCGAGAGTATTGCCGATGCGGGTCTCCACCCGGCCTAGCGGGCATTCCCGCCGAAAGCTCGCGAGCAGCCGCGGCACGAGGTAATTGCCGATCGTGGTGCTGGCGTGAATGCGCAAGTCGAACGCACCCGAGCGGCTGTCCCCGGTTTCCAGCTGGTGGGCGTTGTCCAGCACGCCCAGCGCCTTCGACAGCAATGCCTTGCCCTCGGCGTTGATCGCAAGACGCTTGCCGATGCGGTCGAACAGGCGAAAGCCGAGCGAGCGCTCGAGCTGATTGAGGCCGGCGCTGGTCGCGGACTGCGACAGCGGCAGCTTGAGCGCGGCAGCGGCGGTGCTGCCCTCGCCCGCAACGGCGCGAAAAATCTCCAGCTGCCGCAGGGTGATCCGGAACACGAGGCGCCTCCATCAACCTGTTTGATCGCTTGATTATATATAAATTATGCGTTTTATCGCTCGATTTGCCGGATGCATAGTGGCGCCTCCTACCGACGGAGGCCGCCATGACCATCGAATCCATCAAATCCAAGGGCGCCGGCATTGCATTGATCGGAGCGCTCGCCGTGGCGTCTCTCGCACTGACACGCTGGCCCCTGATTCAGAAAAGCGGTCTGAGCGCGCTCACGCTCGCCATCGTCCTGGGAATGCTGGTCGGCAACTTCATCCTCGGCGCCGGCGAATCGCGCTTCACGGCGGGCACCACATTCGGCAAACAGACGCTCCTGCGGTTCGGGATCGTGCTCTACGGCTTGAGGATCACGTTCCAGGATATCGCACACGTCGGGATCGCCGGCCTCGCAATCGACGGCATCATGCTGAGCTGCACTTTTCTGCTCGCGTGGTGGGCCGGCACGCGATGGTTCCATCTCGACCGGACAACGGCGATGCTCATCGGCGCGGGCAGCGCGATCTGCGGAGCCGCGGCCGTGATGGCGACGGATCCCGTGGTGCGCGGGCGCGCGGATCAGGTCGCGGTCGCGGTCGCGACCGTGGTGGTGTTCGGGACGTCAGCCATCTTCCTGTACCCCTACTTGTATCACCTGAATATCACACACCACCTCGTCGCGATGAGCGCGAGGGCCTATGGAATATTTGCGGGGTCCACCATCCACGAGGTCGCCCAGGTGGTGGCCGCCGGCCGCGCCGTGAGCGACAGTGCGGCCGATACGGCGGTGATCACCAAGATGGTGCGGGTGATGATGCTCGCGCCGTTTTTGTTGATGTTGTCGGCGTATTTGGCGCGATCCGAATCGGGCGCCCGCGCCGGCGCCGACCCCTCCGCCAACGCCGGCACCGGCACCGGCACCGACGCCGGCAGGCCGGTGCGCTTGAAGATCAACATTCCCTGGTTCGCGCTGTGGTTCGTGGCGGTGGCGGCGCTGCATTCCGCGATGCATCTGCCGGCGCGCCTGATGACGGCGGCCGTGAACCTCGATACGTTCATTCTCGCGATGGCCATGGGGGCGCTCGGCCTGACGACCCATCGGTCCGCCATCGGGAACGCGGGCCTGAAGCCGATCGCGCTCGGCGCATTGCTGTTCGCCTGGTTGATCGTCGGCGGTGCGGTGGTGAATACCGCGATCGGCCGGATGCTGTAGCCGGCCGGCCGCACGTCACGACCGCCCGTCAGGCGAGGGTGAAGGTTCGCTTCAAGAGATAGGAACCGACACCGCCTTCCAGGCTGTAGTAGAGCCAGTCCGATCCGTCGAGGTCTCCGAGGCTGACGAGACCGAAGAAGCCGGCGCACAGAATCAACGCGCCGAAGCAGGCCGGCCACACACCGGAGCCTGCGTCGAAAAATCGCGCAGCGAAGCTTTCGGGCTGATCGAGCAGACCGGAGAGGAATTTCAGTTCGGCGGCCTGGGCGGCCAGCGCTAAGAACCACATGGTCGGCGCCTCTTGCGTAAATCCATTACTTCGAGGGTGCATTCTCCGGGTCCGCCGCCGGGCGCTCTTGGATATGAGTCTCACGAACGTTATGTAACGTGTGACCGTCGTCACGGGTCCGCAAAATGGGGAAGCGGCGACCGGGCGGGACCCGGGTTCGACATAATCAAATTGGGCCTGTGAAACGGCCGTCATAACCGAGATTTACGGGCACTCTCGGCGTCCGCGCTCACTAGATGACATTAGGATTCACGGCTGCGAACCTCGCCGCGGAACTCCATGCGTTTCATTGTCTTGATCATGCTCGGCGCGTCGGCGCTCACTGGCTGCGGTGGAGGATCTTCGCCGTCGCCGTCGCTCCCACCCCCATCCCCGCCCGCGCTGCCGACCGCATCGCTCGATGCATCGAGCACCACGATCGATGCCGGAGGTTCGACGACGCTCACCTGGTCCTCGACCCACGCGACGTTGTGCGCGGCGTCGGGCAGCTGGAGCGGCACCTTGGCCGCGAGCGGAAGCCGCAGCACCGGAGCGCTCGGCGATGATGCGACGTTCGTTCTGACGTGTACGGGTGCGGGCGGCACGAGCAAACCCGCGACCGTCACGGTCGTCGTCGATGATCCCCCCACCGCCACCTTGAGCGCGAATCCAACCAGCGTGACCGCGGGCAGCCGGTCCACGCTCACCTGGTCGTCGACTCACGCCACCACGTGCCTTGCAGCGGGCGGCTGGACGGGTTCGCTCGCGGCGGCCGGCGCTCGGGCCAGCGGCGCGGTGAATTCGCAAACGACCTATACCCTGACTTGTTCGGGTGCCGGCGGCTCGAGTGCGCCCGCGTCGGCCACGGTGAACGTGATCCCCACCGCGACCGTGTCCGTCTACCCTTCGGTGGTCGCGCCGGGGGGCTCGTCGCGCTTGACGTGGAGTTCGGTCAATGCGAGCTCGTGCACGGCGGCCGGCGGTTGGAGCGGCGCATTGGGCACCGGCGGCACTCAAACCACGGGTGCCGTCAATGCGACCACCGCGTACTCGCTGACCTGCAGCGGGCCGGGCGGCAGCAGTCTGCCGGCGTCCGCCCAACTCACCGTGTCGAGCGTCGCCATGAGCCTCGCCCCCTCAGCCGCCGCCATCACGCTCACCCGCACTCAGCAATTCACCGCCACCGTGCCGGGTGGCGGCTCAGCCACCTGGACCGTCGATGGAATCCCCGGCGGCAACACGAGCGTCGGCACCGTCAGCGCGGCCGGCCTGTACACGGCCGGGGGCGCCGGCTTGCACAGCATCTTGGGGACGAGCGTGGCCAACACGTCACAAACCGCCGGCGCGAGCGTGGCAGTAACCGACCTTCCGGGGGTGTACACCCACCACAACGACTTGTCGCGCGACGGCGTAAATGCCGAGGAGTACGCGCTCAACGCCGCCAATGTCATGAGCTCGTTCGGGAAGCTCGCCTCCTGTGCGGTCGACGGCGCGATCTACGCCCAGCCCTTGTGGGTCGCCAATGTCACGGTCGGTGGCGCGCGCCATGACCTCGTGTTCGTGGCGACCGCGCACGACGGCTTGTTCGCGTTCGATGCCGACTCCACCGCCTGTGCCCAACTCTGGACGGCGAGCTTGATCGATCCGGCGCACGGCGCGAGCGCCGGCGAGACCCCGCTGCCGAGCGTCAGCGGCGATGCGTTGGTGGGTGCCAATGATGGCGACATCCAGCCCGAGATTGGCGTGACCGGCACGCCGGTGATCGATCCCGCGACCGGCATCCTCTATGTCGTGTCCAAATCCGTGGACGCGACGCAGACTCTCTTCCATCAGCGACTGCACGCCATCGACATCACCACGGGCAGGGAGGAAACCGGCTCTCCGATCGACATCGCAGCCACGGTCAGCGGTACGGGAAGCGGCGGCACCACGGTTGCTTTCAGCGCGAAGCAGGAAAATCAGCGCCCGGGTCTCGCGCTCGCGAACGGCACCGTGTACGTGGGATGGTCGTCGCACGAGGACGCCGCGCCGTGGTACGGCTGGCTCATGGCTTATCGATACGACGGAACGACGTTCACGCAGACCGCGGCGTTCAACACCACGCCCAACACGCAGGACGGCGGTGTCTGGATGGCCGGTGAGGCGCCCGCGGTCGATTCAGGCGGCAATGTGTACGTCTCGACGGGCAATGGCAATTTCGACGCCAACAAGCCCACCCCGCCCAACAACGATTACGGCGATTCGCTGCTGCAATTGACCGCATCGCTCGGGGTCAACCAGTTCTTCACGCCTTCCGATGAAGCGAGCCTCTACGCCAACGATGAAGATTTCGGTTCGGGCGGCGCGGCGGTGCTCGCGGACCTGCCTGCGGGCAACACGGTGACTCACGCGCTCGTGTGCGGAGGAAAGGACGGCTCGTTGTACGTATTGAATCGCGATCTGCTCGGCGGATTGGGCGACATGTTCGCCGTGCAAAAAATCCCCCTGGGTCACGGGCTTTTCTCGACCGCGGCGCTTTGGAACGACTACTTGTTCGTGGCCGCCGCGGGCGGTGCGCTGCAGGCCTATCAGTTGACGCCATCGAGCGTTCAATTCAGCCTCGCATCGATGTCCGCGCACACTTACCGGTGGCCCGGTGCGACCCCCTCGGTGTCGGCCTCGGGAACGCAAAACGGTCTGGTGTGGGCGCTCGACAACAGCAGCTACTGCACGGAGCAATCGCCGTCCTGCGGACCGGCCGTGCTGCACGCCTACGACGCGACCGACTTGGCCACGGAGCTTTGGAACAGCTCCGCGAGTCCGCAGGATGCCGCCGGCTATGCGGTGAAATTCACCGTGCCGACCGTCGCGAACGGTCGGGTGTACGTGGGCACGCGCGGCAACAATGCCGGTGGCGTCGACGGCTCGACCAGCACCCCAGGCGAGCTAGACATCTACGGACTGAAATAGGCCGACCGCCGGCCGCACCGCACCGCACCGGCCGCGCCGACCGCGCCGGCCGCGCCGCGCGAAGCGTGTCCATGAAGCACGCGCCTACGCAGCGCGCGCGAGATCCGTGCGGACGTAGCGCGACAGGTGCCAGGCGGCCAGCGCCACGTCGGCGGTCGGAACGGTCGGCGCCTCGTGATCGAGCAGTGCCGGCAGGGCCTTGGGCTCGATCACCCAGACCGAGCCCGGCGGATCATTCTGTTGCACGTACCAGCCTGGAAAGGCAACGATGGCTCGCGCTGTGAATCGCTTGCCGGTGCTTTTCTTCAAGAACGCTTCGATCCATCTCGCAGCGGCCGCGGCACCGGCCCTCGGGTCGTGCTCGAGATGTTTGCCGGCGACGAGGAGCTTACGGCCCTCGACGTACACCTTGGCCTTCGGCCAGGGTTTGGCGAGCACGCGAGTCTCGACCACGAAGACACCGCGCCGGGAAATAATGACGTGGTCCAGGCGGCGACCGTCGCCGCGCACGTCGTGAAAGACTTGCGCTCCCCCCACCCGGAGCTGATCGATACATTGGGCCACGGCGCGTTCGCGCTCGCGCCGCTCCTCGACGTCAGCCGGCAGGCCGTGCGCTCCGCCAGGTTGCGCCGCACGGCCGGCCGCTCCGATCGCGTCGCGAATCAGCTTGCGGACGCTTCGCGAGAACGAATCGAGCGTGCATTCCGCCCGCCATCGCCGAATCGTCTCGTCGATGAATTCGCCCGTACTCTGCGCTGCCGGCCGAGTGAACATCGTGATGGAATGTGACATGACCATCGCGGGAGTTCTGTGGATGGCCTCACGATTGCGGGCAGATGAGGCACCCAGATACTGCCGGCCGGAACCTTGCGGCGCATCATTGATATGAAGCTAACCTTGGTAGTTTACCTTCATATCTGATACGATTCGGACATGGCAAAAGCATCCGATCGCGCGGCCGATATGGCCTCCGAACTGCGCATAGTGCTCGGCAAGCTCAAGCGCCGGCTGCGGGAACATGCGAACAAAGGCGACATGTCGCTGTCCCAGATGGCGGTGCTCGGCTACCTGGATCGCGAAGGCCCCTCGACGGTCACGACGCTTGCCCGGGCGGAAGGCGTGCGCTCCCAATCGATGGGCGCCACCGTGGCCGCGCTGCAAGAGGCGGGGCTCGTGACCGGTGCGCCGAATCCCGCCGACGGCCGGCAAATCATGCTGTCCTTGACCGCGAAGGCGCGTGAATGGATCAAAGCCAGCCGGGCGGCCCGTGAAGACTGGCTTTCCCGGGCGATCCGGTCGCATCTCACTCCCGCGGAGCAGGAGGAGCTCGCGAAGGCCGCGGCGCTCATCAGGCGAATCGTCGACTGAGCGGGACCACCCTACCCTGCAACATGAAGCACATCATGGCAATCCCCCGGTGAGAGGCGCGTTTCGATCGCTGCGCAATTACAACTACCGCGTCTGGGCGGCCGGCGCGCTGGTGTCCAACGTGGGGACCTGGATGCAGCGGACCGCGCAGGACTGGCTGGTGCTCGCGGAACTCACCCACAAGAGCGCGACCGCGCTCGGCATCGTGATGGCGCTGCAATTCGGGCCGCACGCGCTGATGCTGCCGTTGTCAGGGTTCGCCGCCGACACTTTCGACCGCCGCAAGGTGCTGATCGCGACGCAGGCAACGATGGGGCTTCTGGCGCTCGGCTTGGGGATCCTGACCCTGTCGGGATTCGCGCGTTTATGGCACGTGTATCTGTTCGCGTTCCTGCTCGGCTGCGTCAGCGCATTCGACTCGGCGGCGCGCCAGACATTCGTCGCGGAGCTCGTGGGAGAGCAGGATCTTTCGAACGCCGTGGGGTTGAACTCCACGTCGTTCAACGCGGCGCGCATGATCGGTCCGGCGGTCGCGGGCGTGCTGATCGCGGCCGTCGGGTCCGGGTGGGTGTTCCTGATCAATTCGGCCTCGTTCGTGGCCGTTCTTTGCTCGCTTTACTTCCTGCGCGTCGGAGAGCTGCATCGGCAGCCCGAAGAGCGGGCGTGGCCGCGGCGGACTGATCGACGGCTTCCGCTACGTCTGGCGCCGGCCGGACATCAAGGCGATATTGCTGATGCTGTTCCTGATCGGGACTTTCGGGGTCAACTTTCCGATCTTCATCTCGACCATGTCGGTCCGGGTGTTTCACGCCGGCGCCGGGCAGTTCGGATTGCTGACCTCGATGTTGGCGATCGGCTCCGTGGCCGGCGCGCTGCTCTCCGCGCGGCGCGAGAGGCCGGGCATGGGAGTCATCGTCGCCGCAGCGGCGATCTTCGGTCTCGGCTTTTGCATCGCGGCGGCGATGCCGAGCTACGGGCTGTTCGGCGGTGCGCTCGTCATCATCGGGCTCTCCGCGCAAACCTTCTCGACGACGGCGAACAGCACCATCCAGCTATCGACCGATCCCGACATGCGCGGCCGGGTCATCGCCCTGTTCCTCGCCATCGCACTCGGCGCGACGCCGATCGGCGCACCCCTCGTGGGCTGGGTGGCGGATACCTTCGGTCCGCGATGGGCACTCGGGGTGGGCGCCGCCTCGGGATTCGGCGCGGTGATCGTCGCCATCCATTATTTCGCGAGGCATCGAGGCCTGCGGCTCTCGATCCACCACGGGCGGCTCGATGTCAGCCTCGCCGGCGCGGCCGGCGCGCGGCGGCGGCCGCAATAGATCAGCTGGCGACCGCCAGATCGTCCGCCTCGGGGGCGGTCGGGCCCGCATAACGCTCGACGATGCGTCGATCGGGAAATGCGATCGGCTGACGCGCGCGACGCCGGTCCACGCTGCGCAGATCTTCGACGCGTGCGGCGCGGCGTTCCCGTGCAGGCGAATACTCGCGGCTCGAGGTCAGCAACGCCAAATTGAGCAATTGCAGGCTGCGCCGTGCGGCTGCCATGACCTTCATGCGCGACCGCTCGGTTTGCGCATAGCGCGCGACGATCTGCAATGCGATGCGCGGATGGTCGTCGTCGTATTTCGCATGATTTCGAAACCACTTGGTGGTTCGCGGGTTCATGGTCACCCCTTCACGCGACCCATACGCCTCGAAGGCGTTGATCAACCCGCGCGTCAGGTCGCCGGTGGCGCCCTCGATCGCGAAGCTGGTCGCGGCGACGGCCTCCGCCAGCGAGCCCTTTGCATTGATGAACCAAATCCAATCGCTCAATGACTGCACGTCGCGCAGCAGCGGCCGCTCGCCCTCGGCCATGGCCATCATCTCGCTGCGCGGGATGCCGAATCCCTCCCCCATCCAAATCCAATGCTCCGCATGCGCCTTCTCGACCCGGATGTTGTCGATCAGGAAGGAGCGCGAGTACTCGTCCTCCGCCTTGATCAAGGCTTCGGCCAGGAACTTTGGAAAAGCATGAATGAAGGGGTACAGCTGCAGGCACCAGCCGCGGATGGAGTCGGTCGACCAGGTGCCCTCAATCAGCTTGGTGGCCCATTCTCCCGCCATCAGCTCGTTCCAGTCGGGCTGCAGGTAGAGTTTGAGGGTTTCGATCCAGTCAACAGTCAGCTCGTGCGGGGCGTCCACTTATGAAACTCCTACCGTGGATTTGACAAAATATGGTGCCGACTCAAGTCCAAGAAGCCGATACTTCAGGCGGATTCTGGATTATGTACAGTCTAGGGTCGCCCGTGCGGCAGTGCAACCGCTGCGCGCGAGCCGTGAACCCTCTCTCGGTATCCGGGAAGCGGCATGGATACGCTGACCAATGGGTTGTCGGGTCACGGCAACGCCCGAAGGCCCAGGGATGAAGCGACGACTGCACCGCAGCCCCAACGACTCGAACGGGATTTCGCGATTGGCGATACGCTTCGTCGCACCCGTGCTTTTCTCGCTCACCGTGATGCTGGTGGCGGCCGTGCTCAGCATCGAGCTGCTCTCCACCATTAGGGCCTGGGTCGGCGGCGAGGGCCTGTATTCGAAGGGGCAAAAGAACGCGACGTACTACCTCTCCGAGTACACGCGGTCCCAATCGGCTGAAGACTTTCGATTGTATCAAGCAGCCATCGCCTTCCCGCTGGGCGACTGGAAGGCGCGGCTCGCGCTGCAACGGCATCCCGTCGACCGGAACACCGTCCGCTCGGCCTTCCTCGAGGGGGGCAGCGACCCTGCCGACATCGACAGCATCATCATGGTGTTCCGGCTGTTCGGTAACCTGGGACCGGTGCGGGCGGCCATCGACATCTGGACCGAGGGCGACGCTTACACGCTCCAAATCTGCGCGCTCGCCGCCCGCGCCCATCCCGCGGATGGCTCGGCCGTGCCGCCCGTGGAGCAGGCCCGCATTCGAGCCGAGCTGCATCGAATCAACGGCGAGCTCACTCCGATTGCGGCCCGCTTCTCATCCACCTTGGGCGAACTCGCGCGCACCACCCGCACTCTGCTGATCCTGTCGCTCACCATCGGAACGCTGATCACCGGCGTGCTGTGCATCGAGGTCACCCGCGCCCGCGTGCGGGAGCGCGACGCCAAGGAGCGGGGACTCGCTCGCTTGACCGAGCTGTACGCCGCTTTGAGCCAGACGAGCCAGCTCATCTCCCGCGTGAGCGACCGCGGCCAGCTGTTCGACGAGCTGTGCCGGATCTGCGTGCGCACCAGCGGCTTGACGCTGGCGGCGGTGGGCTTGGTGCGGCGTCATCCGTCGGACATCGATTTCGTCGCAGCCCACGGCGAACAGCCGGATCATCTGCAGGCGCTCAGGACCTTGTCCCCCAACGGGGTCGCGGTCGAGACGGACGTGCTGCATGCGCCGCTGCGCACCCGTCAATCCCGGGTGCGCAACGGCGCCGACGAACCTCGCGGCGCATTCGCGTCGGAAGCTTCGTTTCCCTTGATCTGCCAGAACGAGGTCATCGGTGTGCTCTGCGTGTTCTCGCGCGAGCCGCAATATTTTCGCAAGGATATCGTCGAGCTTCTGGAGCAGCTCGCGATGGAGGCCTCGTTCGCCCTGGACAGCCTGCACCGCGACGCCGATCGCCGCCGTCAGGCGGCCGTGATGTCGGACCAGACTCGCATCTTGAGCCAGATAGCCTCGGGCGCGGAGCTCAAGATCGTTCTGACCACCCTGGCGCAGTTCGTCGAGACGCAATCCGGCGGCCTGGTCTGTTCGTTGGCCGCGCAGGACTCCGGCGGAACGGGTGTCTGCGTGGGACGATCGCCCTCGATGCCGGCGGGCATGGACGATGATTCAACGCGGCCCGGAGATTCCCTGCAGCCGCTCAGCACGCGCCCGATCTTCGGCAGCAAGGATCAATTGCTCGGCACGCTCTCGCTGTACCAACGGCGCGACGGCGAGCCCGCCGAGTTCGATGCGCAGCTCGTCGGCATCTGCGCCAACCTGGCCGGCATCGCGATCGAAAGCTGCCAGGCCGCCGAGCGGATCCGGCATCTGGCTCATCATGACGATTTGACCGGGCTGCCGAATCGATTGCTGTTCAACTACCAGCTGCAGAGGGCGCTCGCACGCGCGCAGCGATCGAGCGGCACGGTGAGCGTGCTGTTTCTGGATCTGGATCGATTCAAGATCATCAACGACACGCTCGGGCACGATGCGGGCGACACGGTGCTTCGCCAGATCGCGAACCATTTGCGCGCCTGCGTACGGAGCACGGACACCCTGGCTCGTGTCGGCGGCGACGAGTTCACCTTGCTCGTCGAGCAGCTGGCCGAACCCCATGACCTCGATGCCATCGCGCAGAAGCTGCTGACGGCCATGTCCAATCCCTTGAAGGTCAACGGCAACGTCTATCAACTCTCCGGAAGCATCGGCATCGCGACCTATCCGACGGACGGCGCCGATGGCGCGTCGCTCATGAAGAACGCCGACATCGCGATGTATCGGGCGAAATCCTCGGGGAGGAACACCCACCAGTTCTACTCCACCGAGATCAATGACCACAGCGTCGAGCGGCTCGCCCTCGAAAATGAGCTGCGCCAGGCCGTGGTGCGGCGTGAATTCGAGGTTCATTACCAGCCCAAGGTGGACATCGTGAGCGGCTGCATCGCGGGCGCGGAAGCGCTGGTGCGATGGCGGCATCCGCAGCGGGGACTTCTGTTGGCGGGCGAATTCATCGGAGTGGCCGAAGATGTGGGGCTGATCGCATCCATCGGCAGCTTGGTGCTCGAGACGGTTTGCGCCGACCTCGTGCGCTGGCAGGCCGAGGGATTGCCGGCGACCCGCGTGGCCATGAATCTTTCGGCCCAGCAGTTCGCCGACTCGCGGCTGATCGACAACTTGAATCAGACCCTGCATCAAACCGGATGCGACCCGCGCCTTCTCGAGTTCGAAATCACCGAAAGCGTGGTCATGACCAATCCCGGCAAGGCGCTGGAGCTGCTCCAGCACATCAAAGATCACGGCATCACGCTGGCGATCGATGACTTCGGAACGGGGCACTCCTCGCTCGCCTACTTGAAGCGCTTCCCGGTCGACAGCGTAAAAATCGACCACACCTTCGTTCGCGACATTGCGATAGATCCCAACGATGTCGCCATCATCAAGGCCATCATCGCGCTCGGGCACTCGTTGGACCTCAAAGTGGTGGCGGAAGGCGTCGAATCCGCCTCGCAGCTCGAGCTGCTGCGGCGCTTTCATTGCGACGAATTCCAGGGATTCTTGTTCAGCCGCGCCGTGCCCGCGGCCGAATTCGAGCGATTGCTGATGAGCCCGGCGCGATCCACGGCCAAGGACCCCCTCGCCAGGCTCGCAGCGGGGTGAGACGCCGCCAGCGGCTTCTCCTCGCCGCAGCCCTAAAAACTTTCCTTGTAGGGTCTCAAGTCCAGCTCGTGGGTCCAAGCACTGCGAGGCTGCCGATGGATGTCCCGGTACGTCGCTGCGATGGCGTCCGGATCCAGCAGGCCATCCGTGCCGGCCTCCGATACCCGTTGCGGGGCGGCGGCTCTCAAGCGGTGGCCGTCGATGCCCCCGTCGATGATGATGTGCGCCACATGGACGCCTTTTGGGCCGTACTCGCGCGCGCAGCTCTGCGCCACCGAGCGTAACCCGGCCTTGGCGGATGCGAAGGCGACGAATGCGCCGCCGCCGCGCACGGACGCGGTGGCACCCGTGAACAATAAAGTGCCGCCGCTCGACAGCAGCGCCGGCAAGGCCCCGCGGGCGAAGAGATAGCCGGCGTAAGTGCTGCCGCGCCAGGTGGCTTCGAATTGCTCGGGGGTGAGCTCGAGCGGCGTGCCGCGGACGGCATTTCCGGCATTGAACACCGCCACGCGCAACGGGCCGATCGCAGCGACGGCGGCCACCATGCGTTCGACGTCGCTCGGGGAGCTCACGTCGCCGGCAAGAGCCCGGGCGCGGGCGCCCGAATGCTCGATTTCGGCAGCGACAGCTTGCACACGCCCGGCATGACGGCCGGTCAGCACGACCGTGTACCCGTCCTGGGCGAATCGGCGCCCCAACGCTGCGCCGAGTCCTTGGGACTCGCCCACACCGGCGATCCACGCCACCTCGGATTGGCTGGTCTTCACGATGATTGCGTCAGACAAAAGATGACAAGCACCATGGAGGGAGACTACTTGAATCGGGAGCCACCGCCAACGCATTGTGCACTGCCCGAGGCGAGCCTCATTGCAGGCGGTTTCGGCGGTGCGGCATTTTCGAGGAGAAAACTCCTCATGCATGCGGGGCCGCGGACCATGATTAAATGGCGGATGTACGGTTACCACTTTTTCGCCTCCCACCAGCGAGGGACGACGTCATGTCCATCAATGCATTCGAAGCAGCGGTAGCCGGGGAAAGCGTGCTCGTCACCGAGACGCGGATGGAGGAGCTGCAGCTGCTGGGTCGAGTCGGCAGCACGTCGTTGGTGATTTCGGGGTCGCGCAGAAATTTCTCTCCCGAGAGCCTGAATCCCTATGAGCTCCTGGGAGCGGCGCTCGGATCCTCGACCGCGATGACCTTGCGCCTGTACGCGGACCGCATGGGGTTGCCGCTCGATCGGATTCAAGTCAGCGTATCCCATCACCCGAGCGATGCGGACTCCGGGGCGGCGTTCGAGCGCTCCATCATTCTCGAAGGCGATCTCAGCGCGGAGCAACGGCGCCGTCTGCTCGATGTCGCCCGTCATTGTCCGGTGGATCAGACGCTCAGCCGCGGGGCCGAGATTCACACGTCGGTCAGCACGGACATTCGCATCTCGGCCGCTCCGGCGACCTCCGATTACCTCAGGGACATCGATCAACGAGTCACCGCGCTGCAGGAGAAGACTTTCTCCCACGCGGAATAGCCGCGCCGGTCACGGGGAATAACCCCGCCGGTCGGCTTGGGGTTCGCGATGCATCCGGCTTCGGGATAAACTCCTGAGCGCGCTCACCCCATCGCTGTGGTCACCTTGAGAATCAACACCGCCGTCCGCTACGTCACACCGCTGCGTGAAGGGGGGTCGTTGCCCGCCATCGTCGAGGCCGACGATGAGGGGTTGTATGTCCTGAAGTTCCGGGGCGCCGGGCAGGGTCCCAAGTCACTGGTCGCGGAGCTGCTCGCGGGGGAGATCGCGCGGCTCCTCGGCTTGCCGGTGCCGGAGATCGTGCTCATGGAGCTGCCGGTGGAGCTCGCGCGTACCGAGCCGGATCCGGAGATCCAAAGTCTCATCCGCGCGAGCGGCGGCCTGAATCTGGCGCTCGACTATCTGCCGGGATCCATCACCTTCGATCCCCTGGTCTACCAGCCCGACTCGGATCTCGCCTCGGCCATCGTGTGGTTCGACGCCTTCGTCTGCAACGTGGATCGGACCGCCCGAAACGTCAACATGCTGTTGTGGCATCGGCGTCTGTGGCTGATCGACCACGGTGCGTCGCTGTATTTTCATCACGACTGGAGGCGGCAGGATCGACCGGCAATGACGCCCTTCCCGCTGATCAGGGACCATGTGTTGTTGAGCTTCGCCGGCTCGCTGCCCGCCGCCGACGCCCGCCTGAAGCCGCTCCTGTCGCGTGACAAGCTGTCGAGCCTCGTCGAGCTGATCCCCGGCTCGTGGCTCGCGCAGGAGCCGGGATCCTCGAGCGCCGCGGAGGAGCGTGCCGCGTACCTGGAGTTCTTCTGCGATCGGCTGGAGAATTCCGGGGTGTTCGTGAACGAGGCGATCCGTGCCCGGGGCGAATCTCCATGAGCCGACCCCACACCTACGATTACGCGATCGTTCGAGTGGTCCCGCGCGTCGAGCGGGGAGAGTTCGTCAATGCCGGCATCATCCTGTCGTGCGACGTGGAGCGCATCCTCATCGCACGCATCGAGCTCGACGAGCGCCGGGTGCTCGTGCTCGATCCGAGGGCGGATTTGCGCTCCATCCGCGATGCGCTCGAGATCATCCCGATCATTTGCGCGGGCGGCCCCGGCAGCGGACGGATTGGCTCGTTGTCCGAGCGCGAGCGCTTTCACTGGCTGGTGTCCCCGAAGAGCACCATCGTGCAAACTTCGCCCGTCCATACCGGCCAATGCGCCGATCCGGAGGGCGCGCTCGAGCACCTGCTGATCGCGATGGTGCGCCGCTGAGCTGACGATCGCGATGGTCCGCCGGTGACCTATTCGGTCATCGCCCGAAGCTCGCGCAGGGCAAAATCGAATTGCCCCGCGTGGTCGAACCGGCCCCACTGCGCGCGCAACAGGGCTTGGGCCCGATCATTATGCCCCATGCCCACATCCGCGGCCGCGGTGACCGTGGTGAGATACGCGAGCTCGCTGCTCGACCCGGCTGATTGGGGCGCGAGCAATCCCCCGCCGAGCCCCGCAATCGCCGGCTCGTCGCGCCGAGCGATCGCGGCCCACAAGTCCACCCACGCCTTATCCGTGCCCGTCGCCGAGCGATAACAGGGGCTCGAGTCGACCCGATTCCAGACGCTCTGAAGCTCGACCGGGGTGAGATAGGCCGCGGTTTCGTCGCTGATGTTCCTGACGGCCTCCTGCCATGCGGATCTCGCCGGCGGCAGTGCGCAGAGATCCCCCGCGGTGCCGATCAGCCCCAGCGATTGGGCCGTCACCGGATCGAGGTCGTCGCGGTTGCCGCTCAGCAGTGCGCGGCGGATGTCCAGAGCCCTTTGCACGAGATGATCGCGGATCACACCGCTCTCGGCCGAGGGCTCGAGGGTGGCGCCGCGTGCGCGTGCCGTGCCGATCAGCTCCAGGAACGGAATGGGCAGCACGGTGAGCGCGGGCAGCTCCATCGCATTGGCGCGCAGATACCGCAGGCGCGGCGCGTTCAGGTCCACGTACGGGTGGAAATCGGAATTGGCCGGAACGCCGACCGCCTCGAGGACGGGGCCCAAGGTGCGGTTGTCGCCGATCTTGCGCGCCTCGATGTCCGCGACCGACTGAACACCGATGCGCTCGAGCTCGGCGCGCAAGGCGGGCGACTGGAGCAATTGATCGTCCGGTGTCCCGAGCGTGGGGCCCTGGGTCGCAACGATCAAAACATCCAGATCATCGACGTTGTAGAGCGCATAGGCGCCGAAATGCGGAGCGAGAGCCTTGATGACCGAGGCCAGGATCCCGAGGTTGGTTTCATAGACCTGCATCCATTGCACGAAGTATCCGTCGGGCGTGAGATAGTGCGTGATGCGGCCGTAGAACTCGTCGGAGAACAGGGTGGCGACTCCGCTCACCCAGGGGTTCGAGGGCTCGGAGACGATCAGGTCGTAAGGCTCGCGGGAACTCGCGAAAAACGTCTTGGCGTCCTCGATCACGATGTGGCTGCGCGGATCCTCGAACACATTGTGGATGCGGCCGCCGAAGCCCAGGCGCGCGGCCTCCACCATGAACGGCTCGATCTCGATCGAGTCGAGGCGCTGCACCCGTGCGCTGGTCAGCAGCGTGTGCGTCGTGAGTCCCGAGCCGAAGCCGATGTTCGCGACGCGGCTCGGGTGCGGTTGCAGGCTCAAAGGGATGGCGGCGGCGAGCACCATGGTGCTCTCATCCACCGTCGCTTCCCCGGGCCCCATTTGAATGCCGGCGTCCGGCTTGCCGTTGGTGGCGATGGTCACGGTGCCCTCTTTCTCCACCAGGCTGATGGTCGCGGTCTTGCCGTCCTTGAGATACGCGACGGTCGCGCCCTGCGGCAGCGTGGCCGACCCGGTGCGATACACCCCGGAGGTCATCCGCAGCGGATCCAACGTCACCACCAACGCGACGAATCCGAACGCTGCGAGGCAGAGCGCCGTGACAATGCGCGCGGGCGCCCCTTGCCTCCGATCGGCGATCAGCCGCGACAACCCCAGCGCGATGTGGATGGCGGCTCCGCCGAGAATGACGCCTTTGACGCCGATTCTCGGCATAAGCACGTGGATCGTGAGCAGCACGCCGGCGATGGCGCCGACGGTGTTGGCCGCATAGACCGTGCCGATGGCCCGCTCCCCGGTACCTCGCCGCAGCAGCTCGTGAGTCAGCAACGGCAGCGTCATCCCGGCGCAAAACGTGGCGGGGATCATGATCGACGCGGCGATCAACTGACTGAGCACGTTGAATCCCACATAACCGCTGAGGGTGCGGGCGAAGGCCCCGAGAAACCACGACATGAAATCGAAGGTCAGGTTGTAGGCCGGCAGCGTGAGGGCCGCCAACGTGCCCATGGCCATCATGACGTAAGCAACATAGGCGAGCGGCTCCTTGAGCCGCTCGATGCGCCGCCTCACGTATAAGCCGCCGAAGGCGAGGCCGAAAATGAATGCGCTCAGCATCAGCTCGAACGAATGCGTCGAGCTGCCGAGCACCAGGCTCAGCATCCGGATCCAGCCGAGCTCGTACATGAACGAGGCGGTGCCGGTGAGGAATGCGGCAATCAGCAGCCAGCGGTCCACTCGATTTTTATCCGAATAGGCCGCGGCTGCCGTTGGCGGCGCGGGAGCGGGCTCCGCGCGTCCGCGCACCGCGATCCAGATCGCCAAGGCGAGCGCGATATTGAGGATTCCCGCGCTCTCGATGGTGCCGGGGAGGCCGACCGCCCCGATCAACACGAATCCGCTCACCAGGACCCCGATGGCGGCGCCCAAACTGTTGGTGAAATACAGGGTCGCGAGCGTCTCGCCGGGCCGATCCGGCCAGCGGCGGATGAGGCCGCCGCTGATCAGCGGAAACGTCATGCCGAGCAGCACGGATTGCGGAAAAATGATGAGAGATCCCAACGACCATTTATAGGCGTGGATCCAAAACGCGGAGGGAAGCGCGGGAATGGCGGTGGCGAACGAGAAGTCGTAGGCCGCGACGAAGGTGGGATGAAAGATCAGACCCAGAACGCCGATCACCGCCTCGACCAGGACATAGGCCATCAACAGGCGGTGGATGCGGAACGAGCAGCGCGCGATCACCCAGGAGCCGAGCGCCAAGCCGCCCATGAAGATGGCGAGCACCAGCGATTGCGCGTAGGCGGCGTGGCCCAGGAACAGTTTTAGATAGTGAGACCAGATGGATTCGTAGATCAGCCCGGTAAATCCGGACACCACGAATATTGCGAGCAGAAACCGGCGGCGAGCGACATCGAGCGTTTGCATGGGCAGCCGGCACTCCTTGGGGACGCGAGTCGCCACTCCGCGGGCGCGGGATTTTACGCCCCGTAGGTTACCGGCGCTCCGCTATCGGCCTGCGGTAGGTCCCGTTGAGGCCCCGGACTGAACCCTCGACCCAGGCCCCATGGGCCGCTTCCCGGATCGCCACGATCCTAATTAACTTGTTGATTTTGATAAATTTATCCGCCGAAGAGGGCACGCATAAACCTCCGAGGTTGACAGTCCGCGAGTGGCATGGATAATAGCTGCCAAAGCAGTGATTGTTCAGGCAGTGAATGCCGAGGCACTAAATGTCCAAGCAGCATTATCAAGTCGCAACGTACCGCGCTCAAAACAGCGTCGGGTATCTGATCAAGCGCGCGCATTCCATGATGCTCGACGTCCTCGAGCAGATATTCGAGGAACAGGGTTTCAGCTTCATCCAGTACGTGATCCTGTCGTGGCTGCGGGACGGCATTGCGGTCAACCCCAAGGACATCTGCACTCAATTCCGCCATGACAGCGGAGCGCTGACCCGCGTCATCGACCAGCTCGCGGATCGGGGCCTGCTCGAGCGGGTACGGCGCGATCGCGATCGTCGCAAGGTGGAGCTGCAGCTCACCGAGGCGGGCCGCAAGACGGTCGAGGACCTCATCCCGTTGGTGGTCGAGAAGCTCAATCTCGCGCTCTGCGACTTCTCGAGCGAGGAGTTTCAGGAGTTCCTGCGGCTGCTCCTCAAGCTCAACACCCGGCTGCAATCGACACTCGACGCGGGCACCGCCGTCGGCTCGGAATCGTGAGGCCGCCATGCATCTGAAATCGTTGCTGCCTCTCGGCACGTTGCTCGCCACCTTGGCGTCCTCGGGTTGTGTGTTGCCGCCGAAGGAAACTGCGCATCCCGAGAAGCTTGCGAATACGGACGTGGGTCTCTCGGGCGCCGAGGTGCAGCCGGCCGCCGACGGCTGGTGGGACTCGTTCAACGATCCGCAGCTCGACCGGTTGATCCGCCTGGGGCTCAAGGACAGCCCGACGCTCGTCGAGGCGAAGGCGCGGGTCAGCGCCGCCCTCGCGGATACTCAAATCGCGCAGGCGGCGCTCAAGCCGAGCGCCAACCTCGACGCGAGCGCGCTCTATCAGCGGGCACCGGACAACTACATCATCCCGCCGCCGCTCGCCGGCCACACCTTCTGGATGGGCCAGGCCGGCGCGAGCCTCGGCTGGGATCTGGATTTCTGGGGGCGCCAGGCTGATGCGGTTCGCCGCGCGCGCGGGCTCGCCGAATCCGCGAGCTTCGATGAGGCGAATGCGCGGCTGATGCTCGCCGGGGCGATTGCGCAGGCCTATATCGAGCTCTACCGGGAGAACACGCTCGCCGACATCGCGCAGCGCTCCGAGATGCAGCGCCAGAACATCGTCGACATCACCCGCCGGCGGGTGAGTGCGGGGCTCGACACGCAGCTCGAAATTCGCGAGGCGGAAGGCCAGCTGCCGCAGGCCCGCGTGGCGCGCGAGCAAGCGCAGGCGGCCGGCGAGCTGGCGGTTCACGAGCTCGCCACGCTGACCGGCCAGGGAGCGGACGCATACGCGACGATTCAGCGCCCCGTGATGCAAGTCGAAGCGGCGTTGCCAGTGCCGGCGGAGCTGCCCATCAACCTGCTCGCGCGCCGTCCGGACGTTTTGTCGGCGCGTTCCTTGGTGCAGGCCGCGGATGCCGAGCGCCTCGCCTCGAAGGCGGCGTTCTACCCGGACGTGAGCCTGCGGGCGATCGCCGGCATCGGCGCCTTCGGTCTGAACAACCTGGTGCAGTGGAACGCGCGCGGATATGGCGCGGGTCCGCTCATTTCGTTGCCGCTGTTCGACGGCGGGCGCCTCAAGGCGCAGTACCGCGGCAGCGAAGCGCAGCTCGATTCCGCCATTGCCGGCTACAACGACACCGTGCTGCATGCGGTCGAGCAGACCGCGGATCAAATCACGCGTCTCGACGCGTTGGCGCGCGAGCGTGTCGATCAGCAGCAAACTCTCGAGGCGACCGAGGCCGCCTACCGGCTGGCCGAGGAGCGCTATCGCGCGGGACTCGCGAGCTACCTGTCGGTCCTGAACGCCGAGACCCAGGTGCTCAGCGCGCGCCAGTCCATGGTGGACATCCTCGCGAGCCAGGCGGTTGCCCGGGTGACGCTGCTGCTCGCGGTCGGCGGCAGCTTCGATCCCCGCCCGGCCGCCGGTGTGCCGGCCGGCGCCGTCGCGGCTGCGCCCGTGGCGACCGCCGCCGATGGCGGTTGCACCCCCAGACTCCCTCGCACCCCGAGATTAATTCCGATCTTCTGACACGAGCAATCCCATGAATACCCCAGCAACCCCTGAGAATTCCGCTGCCCCTGCCCCGTCGGCCGCGCACCGCACGCGCCGCGCCGGTCTTCTGGGACTCGGCGCGGCCGTGGTCCTTGGCGCCATCGGCTACGGCGCGTACTGGTTCCTCGACGGCCGGTTCTACGAATCCACCGACGATGCCTACGTGGACGGCGACGTGGTGCAGATCACGAGCGAAGTGCCCGGCACCGTGCTGTCGCTGAACGTCGACGACACTCAGCGCGTGACGGCCGGCCAGCCGCTGCTCGAGCTCGATCCGGCGGACGCGAAAATCGCGGTGGCCAATGCCGAGGCGGATCTCGCCCGCGCCGTGCGCCAGGTGCGCGGCCTGTTTGCGCAGAGCAAGGAGCTGCGCGCCCAGATCGACCAGCGCGAACAGGCGGAGCGGACCGCCGACGAGGATTTGAAGCGCCGCGGCGGGCTGTTGACCGATGGCGCGATTTCGCAGGAAGAGCTCTCGCACGCGCGCGACGCGGTCACCACCACCCGCGCCAATGTCGCCGCCGCCCGCCAGCAGCTGAGCCAGACGGTCGCGCAGATCGACGGCACCACCATCGCCGATCATCCGCAGGTGCTCGCCGCCGCCGCGGCGGTGCGCAACGCGGATCTCGCTCTGCATCGCACCGAGCTGACCTCACCGGTCACCGGCGTGATCGCGAAGCGCTCCGTGGAAGTCGGCCAACGGGTCGCGGCGGGCACCCCGCTGCTCGCCGTGGTGCCGCTCGATGACGTGTGGGTCGACGCGAATTTCAAGGAAGTGCAGTTGCAGCGCATGCGCGCCGGCCAGCCCGTGACCGTGCGCACCGACCTCTACGGCCGCAGCGTCACCTACCATGGCCACGTCGTGGGCGTCGCGGCGGGCAGCGGCAGCGCATTCGCACTGCTGCCGGCACAGAACGCCTCCGGCAATTGGATCAAGATCGTGCAACGTGTGCCGGTGCGGATCCTCCTGGATGCCGACGACCTCAAGGCGCATCCGCTGCGCGTCGGCCTGTCGACGACGGTGCGCGTCGACCTGCACGACACATCGGGGCCGCTCATGAGCACGGCGATGCGCAATGTGCCGCTGCCGCGGCAGGCGAGCGCGGGCGACGATCCGTCGGTGGATGCGCGCATCGCGTCCATCATCGCGGACAACGCGGGGCCCAAAGCCAACGAGCCGGCCCATCTCAGCCACAACGCGCAGGGACACGGCGGCAGGGACACGCGCGCAGGGAGCGACGACCGACGCTCGCGGCGACCTGCGGGCTGATGCCGCGAGCGACGGCGATGCCGCCCGGGTGGTCGCTAGGCCGTGAGCGCGACGCCCGCCATCGCCCAACCGGCGCCGGCGCTTGCGGGAACCACCAAGGCGGTGACCGCGGTGGCGCTGGCGCTCGGCACCTTCATGCAGGTGCTCGACACCTCGATCGCGAACGTCTCGATCCCCACCATCAGCGGGGATCTGGGCGTGAGCTCCGATCAGGGGACCTGGGTGATCACCTCGTTCGCGGTGGCCAACGGCGTGTCGGTGCCCTTGACCGGCTGGCTGATGCAGCGCTTCGGCGTGGTGCGCACCTTCGTGCTGTCGGTCGCACTGTTCACGATCGCCTCGCTCCTGTGCGGGCTCGCCTGGAGCCTCCCCTCGTTGATCGCCTTCCGGGTATTACAGGGCGCGGTCTCCGGACCGATGATTCCCGGCAGCCAGGCGCTCCTGATCAGCGTGTTCGGGCCCGCCAAGCGCCCGGTCGCGCTTACCATCTGGTCGATGACCACGCTGGTGGCGCCGATCGCAGGACCGCTGCTCGGCGGCTATATTTCGGACAACTACGTGTGGCCGTGGATCTTCCTGATCAACGTGCCGGTGGGCATCGTCTGCGCGTACATCTGCTGGACGAATCTCAAATCGCAGGAGACGCCCACCCGCAAGCTCCCGATCGACCGCGTGGGCCTTGCGCTCCTGTTCGTGTGGGTCGGCGCGCTGCAGATCATGCTGGACAAGGGCAAGGACCTCGACTGGTTCCATTCGGCCACGATCGTGGTGCTGCTGGTCGTCACGGTGGTCGCGTTCGCCGCGTGGCTCCTCTGGAGCCTCACCGAGCAGCATCCGATCGTGGATCTCTCCCTGTTCAAGTCGCGCAGCTTCAGTCTCGGGACGCTGGCCATGTGCCTCGGCTATGCGGTGTTCTTCGGCAACATCGTGCTGATGCCGCTGTGGCTGCAGAGCTATGAAGGGTATACCGCCACCTGGGCGGGAATCGTGTCGGCGCCGAGCGGCGTGACCGCCATCATCACCTCGATCTTCGTCTCACGGCTGATGCGCCGCTTCGATCCGCGGATGCTGGCCGCCACCGCGTTCGGCATCTACGCCCTCTCCTATTTCATGCGCGCCGGGCTCACGACGGATGCGAACCTGTTCGCATTCATCGCGCCGCAGCTCGTGCAGGGGTTTGCGATGGGGTTGTTCTTCGTCACCATGCTCGCGGTCATCTTCGACGGGCTGCCGCCGGAGAAGATACCGTCCGCGTCGGGCCTGTCGAACTTCCTGCGCATCACCGCGGGCAGCTTCGCCACCTCCTTGATCACGACGTTCTGGGACCGGCGCGAAACCCTGCATCAGTCGCACCTCGCGGACTCGATCAGCGTGTACACGCCCGCCTACCAGCAGTCGCTCGCGCAGACTGCATGCGTTCGGCCTCACCGATCAGCGCGCCGCGGGCCTGATGACGCAGGGGATGATCTCGCAGAGCTATCTGTTGTCCTCGCTGGATTTGTTCTATCTGTCGGGGTGGCTCTGCGTGGCGCTGATACCGCTGTGTTTCCTGGTGCGGCGGCCGTCGGTGCACGGGGCGGTGGTGGCGGCGGCGGATTGAGCCCGCGTGACCCCGGGCGGAACGACGCAACTCCTGAGCCTCGAAGGCTCGCACGCGGAGCAGATCTATCTGCTGCGCGAGCACATCGCGTTCGTGCGCCAGCGTCTGGCGCGATCCGAGGCGGGTAGCGCGGAGGATCTCGGCTAGCCCAGCCAGCGCTCCATCAAAGTCCGCACGTCCTCGCCTTCGCGGATTCTTCCGGGCGTGCGCGAGAAGCGCGGCGCCGGCGCTGCGTGCCAGTGACCGTCGATGCGCCGATAAACTCCCCGCGCCTCGAGGTGCGGATCGGCCGGCACCTCCTCGAGATCGAGCACCGGTGCGAAACACGCGTCGGTCGACTCGAGCAGCGCGCACCACTGCGCGCGGGTCTTCGACCGAAAAATCTCCCCGAGCACCCGCGCCTGTTCCTCCCAGGTCGCGCGATCGTATTGCGCATCGGCAAATCGCGCCGGGGCACCGATCGCCTGCAGGAGCTCCCGATAGAAGGACGGCTCGAGGGGGCCGATCGCGACCTCCTCGCCATCGGCGCATCGGTAGGTTCTGTAGAACGGGGCCGCACCGCCCAGGATGTTCTCGGATCGATCGACGGACAGCTTGCCGCTCGGAATGAGGCCCGAGAACATGGTCATGAGCGAGGCGACGCCATCGACGATGGCGCCATCGATCACCTGGCCCTTGCCGGATCGGGCGCGTTCCAGGAGAGCCGCCAGAATGCCGAAAGCCAGGAACAAAGAGCCGCCGCCGAAATCCCCGACGAGATTGAGCGGGGGAATCGATCGGCCGCCAGGCTCGCCGATCGCCTTGAGCGCACCGGTGATCGCGATGAAATTGATGTCGTGACCGGCGATCTTCGCCCTCGGGCCGGTTTGTCCCCACCCCGTCATGCGCGCGTAGATGAGCCCGGGATTCGCGGCGAGCAGCGGCTCGGGACCGAGGCCCAGCCGCTCCATCACTCCCGGCCTGAAACCCTCGATCAGCACATCCGCCCGCGCGCAGAGTCCCGCGCATTGCTCGCGGCCGGCTTCGCCCTTGATGTCGACGGTCAGGACGCTGCGGCCGCGATCCACGACGGGATTCGGCCAGCCGTTGCCGCCCGCCCGATCGATCCTGAGAACCTCGGCGCCGAGATCGGCCAGGAGCATCGCGCAGTGCGGTCCCGGGCCGATGCCGGCAAACTCGATCACGCGCACACCGCTGAGAGGACCGTTCGATGAATCCATCGGGCTACGATACATCGAATCGCCCCGGGGCCGGCGGTCAGTCGGCGCGTGCAAAGACGATGCGTCCATTGAAAACCGTCAGGTCGACCGGCACCTGATGGATCTCGAGGGGCTGCGTCTCGAACAGATTTCGATGCAGCACGACGAGGTCGGCCTTCTTGCCGGGCGCGAGCGTGCCGCGCGCGGCTTCATCGTGCATCAGGTACGCGCCGGTGCTGGTGTACGCGACGATTGCCCGCTCGAGGCTCACCCGCTCCTCGGGATGCCATTCATGGTCCTCGATGCCGAAGGGATCGCGGCCGCCCGGATAGCGGTGAGTGATCGCGGTCTCGATGCCATCCAGCGGCGAAACTCCCGTCACGGGCCAGTCGGAGCCCCATACCAGCATGGCGCCGGCGTCGAGCAGCGATCGGGTCGGAAATAAATGCCGGCTGCGGTCGGGCCCAAACATGTTCGGCGCGTCGACCGTTTCCCAGGTGTCGCCGAGACTCCACAGCGGCGTCATGTTCGGAATGACCGACAGGGACCTGAACCGCGGAAGGTCGGCGGGGTCGACCAGCCAGAGATGAGCAATGGTGTGCCGGTTGTCGCGAAACCCGTTGATGCGTCGTGCCTCCTCGAAGGAATCGAGGCCGGCCCGCACCGCCCAATCGCCCTGCGCGTGCATGTGGACCTGAAAGCCCGCCGCGTCCAGCCGGGCGACCAGCCGATTGAGCCGCGCCTGCTCGATGAACAGATTCCCGCGGCCCAGCGCCGGCGCATCGCTGTAGGGCTGCAGCAACGCCACGGTATGGGCTGCGGCGCCGTCGATGAACAGCTTGACGCAGGTCGCGCGCAACCATCGCCCGGAGAGCGCAGTGCGCTGCTTCAGGAAGGCGCGCACTTGCGTCTCGTCGTCCTTCTCGGGCTGGAACGGCAGGCAGAGATTGACACGCTGCTGCAGAGCTCCCTCCCGGTCGAGCGTCTTGAAAGCGGCCGCGATCGGGGGCGTCGCCATGGCGTCCTCGAGCGCCGTGAACCCCAGCCGGGTCATTTCATGCAGCGCGGCCTCGAGATCCGCGAGCTGCTCGGCGGCGGATTTCGGCGGTATCAACGGCACGACCAGATCCATCGCGGTGTCTTCGTGCAGAAGGCCCGTGGGTTGACCGAGAGCGTCGCGCTCGATGCGGCCGTTAGGCGGGTCGGCGCTTGCGGCCGTGATGCCCGCGGCCGCCAAGGTCCTCGAGTTGACCCAGGCGTCGTGCCCTGAATTGTCGGTGAGAAAGGCCGGACGATCCGCGACGACCGCATCCAGCTCCCCGCGTGTGGGCATGCGGCTTGGCTCGAACGCCACCTCGTCCCAGCCATCGCCCACGATCCACGGAACATCCGGATGGCTGTCCGCATACTGACGGATCCGGGCGAGGATCTGATCGCGCCGAGTTAGCCCATGCAGATCGAGCGAAGTTGCCGGATTGGGCACCATTCCCGGATGCACGTGCGAATCCTGGAATCCCGGTAACAGCATGCGATGCCGCAGATCGATGACGCGGGTGGCGGGGCCGATGAAAGTCCTGGCAGCGGCGTCATCGCCGACAAAGGTGATCCGCTCCCCCGTGACGACCAGAGCGGAGGCCCAGCTTCGGGCCGCATCCACCGTGTAGACAGCGCCATTCAAAAACACGAGGTCCGCGTGCGGAGCCGCAAAGCACGCGGTCGCGCCGAACAACACGGCCGCCGTGAAAAAGGCGGCGATCGGGCGGATCATCGCAGCTCGGCCACAGGAGGGCTCATGGACGGAATGGTATCAGCGGCAGCTCGCGCGCGGTGCCGAAACCGTCTCGAGAACGGACGCGCCGGCCTCTGCCGGCGCGTCCTTGCCTAGAACCTCAAGACAAGAAACTCAGGACAGTAAACTCAGGACACAAACCTCAAGTCCCGCCGAACCGGTAGCCCACACCGAGCCCAAACAGCAAGGGATCGATATGCACGGTCGACACCTTCGTGCCACCGGCCAAGTACACACCGGATTGCAGCTTGACCCATTTGAAATCGGCGTTTACGTACCAGTGCTCCGCAACCTTGTAGTCGAAGCCGGCCTGTACCGCAGGCCCGATGCTGGTCGAGTTGAGCTTCAGCGCACCGACGTGGGGAACGTTCAAATCCACGTCATTGATGATGGTGAAGTTGACGCCCACGCCGACGTACGGCTGGAAGTCCTTGCCCGGCAGGAAATCGTATTTCGCCGTCAGCACCGGCGGCAGATGCTTGAAGGTGCCGATGTCCGTGCCGCTGACGCTGACCGTCTGTTTCTGCGGATACGTGAGCACCAACTCCGCCGACCAATTCGGCACGAAGTAATATTCGAAGTCCAGATCCGGCAGCGTTTTGCTGTTGATGTGGATCGCATTTTCGGGCACCCCGATGGCCGGAATGGCGTCCGATTTGTTCGCGGGATCCAGATACACGCCCCGCAGGCGCACTTCCCAATTTCCGTCGTCCGCGCGGGCAGTATTGAACGCGATTGCGCCCAGCGCCGACATAATTACTACACCAAACAAGCGCGATCTCATGACTATTCTTCCTCTCGTTGTTAAGCGGCTACACCTTAAGTCGCGCGCCGTTTACGCTCCATCCGTAGTTCCCGAAACGACCCAACCCGGGGGCGTGCCCGACGCGTCGTGTATGATCGAGTGCAGCAACGCAGAAATTTAGAAAGGGTGAAACGATGCACAGATTCGAAGGCCGAATCGCTGTAGTGAGCGGCGCCGCGCAGGGCATGGGCAAGGCGGTGGCGCTGCGCCTCGCGGAGGAAGGCGCGACGGTGGTCGCCGTCGACATCAACGGCGCCGGCGCCGCGGCGACCGCGAAAGAGCTCGGCGGCGCATCGCTCGGCATCGGCTGCGACATCGGCGATGAGGCCGCGGTCGCCAAGCTGTTCGAGACGGTGAGCGGGAAATTCGGCAAGCTGGACGTTCTGGTCAACGTCGCCGCCATCGTCCCCTTCGTGAAATGGGACGAGCTCACCTTCAGCGAGTGGCGCCGCGTGCTGCGCGTGAACCTGGACGGCCTCTACCTCATGTGCCGCGCGGGCTCCGACCTGATGCGCAAGAACGGCTATGGGCGCATCGTCAACTTCAGCTCGAACTCCATCTTCGCCGGCACTCCGAACATGGCCCACTACGTGGCGTCGAAGGGCGGCGTGCTGACCTTCACACGGGCTCTCGCCACCGAGCTCGGTCCCCACCACATCACCGCCAATTCGATCTGCCCGGGATTGATCGACACCGAAGGCGTGCAGACCACGGCCCACAAGGATGCGTTCGAATTCGTCGGCATGCTGCAGGCGATCAAGGGCCGCGGGCTGCCGAAGGACGTGGTGCCGGCCGTCGCTTTTCTCGCCTCCGAGGAAGCGCACTGGATCACCGGGCAGGCGCTCAACGTCGATGCGGGGATGGTGCGCTGGTAGGAGCGGGGGAGAGGGCCTGCGCAGCCGGTCAGGAGTAGTAGTCGGCTCCGGTGCGGTAGCCCTTGAAGCTCTCCAGATCGTGCGAATAGAACAGCTCCGCGTCGTGGGTCTCGGCGAGCGCCTTGAGCCGCTTCATCGAGTTCAAGCTCGCCGTCGGATCGAGGTGAAAGCTCGAAATGCACATCATGTCCATGCTCTTCTTGCTGTAGCACGCATCGGCCGTGAACAGCATGGGACGCCGGTTCTTGAGCTCCACCATCAAACTGTAGTGGCCGGCGGTGTGTCCCGGCGTCTCGAACAGCTTGAGGCCTTTCGCGATCTCCTGATCGCCGGTCAGCGTCTCAAACTTCGGCGTATACATGTCGAGCGCCGGGTCGGGCGGGAGCTTCAGGCCGCGCTTCTCGGCAAGGCTCGGCGCAAAACTCAGGTCCGAATAACCCAGATGCTCGAAGGGCTGGCAGTTGCCGGAGGCCTCGAGCTCCTTGGCATGGCACAGCGTGCAGGCTGAATGGAAATGCTTGTTGCCGCCGCAGTGATCGAAATGATAATGGGAATTGATCACGTAGTTGATGTCGCCGGGCTCGAGCCCGAGCTTCGCGAGCTGCGCCGGGAGCGTTTGGGAGGGATCCTGGATCGGCTTTTCAAACGGCAGCACCCGCATCACGTGATCGAAGTCGTAGCCGGTGTCGAACAGGTAACGACCGTCCGCATGTTCGATCAGCACGCTGTAGCATGGAAACCGGACCTCGCCGCCGGGACCGCGGTTCCAGAAGGCGTGAAACCCGTCGATCACCAGCGAGCCGCCGTCGAGCAGATGAACCTTGGTGTCGGTCATGGATGGAAGCTCCTCACGGCGGTGGGTCTCGACGCTGGCGCCGAGGGTGGTCGTCTCATTTCGGCGGCGCCGCCACCGAGCTCATCATAGCCCGCACCGTCGGCCGCATCCCAGATCGGATCGACCTTCACCTGGCCGCGGATGATCTGAGTGCGCACGCTCTCGATGTCGGACCAGACGTTGTCGGGAATGTACTTGGAATGCAGCAGCCGCACCGAGTCGTCGCTCAATTGGATCGAGTACGGGTGCGTGCCGAATTTGTCGGCCTTGAGATCCTCGATCATGGCCGAATAGACGGGCACGAGATTCCAGATCACCGAGGAAAGCAGATGGCCCTTGTCGAGGGCGCTCTTGTCCCCGAGCTCGTCGATGAACCAGACCTTGCCGCCCGCGGTCGAGGGCTTCGTGTCCACCGCCTGCAACATGCCGAAGCTGGCGCGGTCGCCCTGGCCGAAGATCACGTCGGCGCCGGCGCCGATCGCCGATTCGGTCACGCGGCGGCCGCCGGCGACGTCCGCGTAGGCGGCGGGCCCGATCACCGCGTAGAGCACCTTCACGCCGGGATCGGTCGCCCGGACCCCCTGAGCGAAGGCGGCCGACTGGCTGTTCCAAGGCGGCGACTCCGCGGCCACCACGATGGCCACGACGTGTGTCCGGGTGGTCTTCGCCGCGAGCATGCCGGCGAGGTAGGCGCCCTCCCGCCCGGACAAGGTGTAGTCCGCGACGGCGCCGGGCCTGGAGTCCTTCGGACGGTCGACGATGGCGACCGGCACGTGCTTCTCCCGGCCGATCTCGGGCGCCGCGGTGTTGTAGCCGCTGGCATGGGCGATGATGAGGCTCGCCCCATCGTCAGCGAGCTCGCGCAGCTCGGCATGCACGTCGCCGTAGCCGAGCCCGGCCGCCGGCATGAACTGCAAATGGTATTTCGCGGCGACCGCCTTGGCCGCCTCGAAGGCCTGCTGATTCCACCCGAAATCGGTGGGTTCCTCCGGCAGCATGATGGCGAGCGCCGTGACCTGGGCGGCTCCGGCGGAGCCGGCCAGGCCCATGCCGAGCGCCCACGCCGCCAGGGCGGCCAGCGCGGTCATGGTCGCGCTCGCGGCGGCGCTCACGCGCGCGCGCCGCCCGATCATCCGCCCCATGTGCCCGCTCCTTAGAATTTGTAACTGGCGCCCACAATGTACTCGCGCGGCGGGAACCAGGTCTGCGTCGTCTCACCGCCGTATTGGTTGGTGAAACGATAGCTCACCTCGGCACGGTCGGCCAGGTTGGTGACGGTGAAGGTGAAATCGAGCTTCTTGTTCGGCAAGGTGTAATCGAAGAAGAGATTCATCAGCACGTAGCTCGGCGTCGTGTAGTAGAACGAATTGCCGAACACGGTATCCGCGTAGTGGTCCCGATAGCTGCCTTGCAGCTTCGACAGCAGGCTCGAGCCATTGCCGAACTGCGAAACCTGCGACAACGCGACGGTCGCCATGTAGTTCGGCAGGTTCGGCGGCTGATTGCCATACACATCGCGATAGCCCTTGGCACGGAGCGCGGACAGGAGCTGCGGGCCGTTCGGGAGCGCGGGGTTCGGAATGCCGAACTCCGCGTCGATGAAGGCCGTCTCGCCATACTGTGCCGCGAATGCGCTGTTGGCCGCGTTGCCGGCCAGGTTGTCGATCGTGGATACATGGGTCGCGATCCTGCCGTGCTCCGCCGTGAAGTTCCCGCTGATCCGGAAGCTGTACGGCAGCTGCGCGCTGAATTCCCCCTCCAGCCCATAGACGTACACCTTGGGCAGATTGTCGACGCCGCCGTCGAAATTGATCAGATCCTCGGCGTGATACTGCATGTTCTTGTCGATGTAGTAAAAGGCGGCGAAATTCGCGACCAGCGCCTTGTCCAGAAAGGAGTTCTTCGAGCCCACTTCGAAGGCGGTGATGGTCTCGGGCAGATAGTTCTGCGGCACCACGGCCGGCGCGGTGCCCGGATTGCCGCCGCCCGGCTTGTAGCCGGTGGACACGCTGCCGTAGACGAATTGGTCGGGGGTGACCTGGTAATCGAGGCCGGTCTTCCAGGTCAGCTTGTCGGAGTGCTGATGCAGATGCACGATGCCCCCGCCGATGTTTGGGTCGCCGAAATAATTGTCGAGCAGGGTCGTGTTGTGATCCGTGGTGTAACGGAACCCGGCGGTGGCGCGAAGGTCGTCGTTGATGTGGTAGGTGCTCTGGCCGAAGCCGGACACCGAGGTGTGCCGGAACGCATTCGCGGTTTCGAAGTACAACGTGCCGGCCGCGAGCTCGGGCGCCACCAGCGACTCGATCTCGTGGGTCAGGATGTCCGGCGCACCGGGCTGCGAGGGATTGCGCAGATACTGATCGTAACCGTCGGTGGTGCGGCTATCGAGATAAAAGACGCCCGCCACCCAGTCGAGCGGGCCGCCGGGCTTGGAGCTCACATCGAATTCCTGCGTCACCGCGTAGTTCTGGTGCAGCACGAACTGGTCGTTCTCGCCGCCGTAGAGATTCGTCGCGATCGGAATGGTGAGGCCGCTTTCCGAATTCGAGCCGCCCTGGTTCATGTATTGAACGCTCGACAACGATTTGAAGGTCATCGCCGAAAGATCCAGGGTCGCGATGGTGGTGGCGATGGTCTGGTCGATATCGTAGACGCCCGGCCAGTCGCTGGTTTCGTCCCAGGGGTTCGGGTTCGGGTCCAGGATGTTCTTGCTTTCGGGCTCGTGCTGCACGACCTTCGCGTATTCCAGGCTCGAGACGATCGAGAAATTCTCGACCGGCTGCCACAATGCCGTCACGCGCAGGTGGTAGTTGTGCGTGTCGTTGAGGTGGTAGTCGCCCGGCACCTCGGTCGCCACCACGTAGCCGTCCTGCTTGATGAAATCGCCGGCGAAGCGGACCGCAAAGGTGCTCGACAGCGGCAGGTTGACGGCCGTGCGCAGGTGCTTGAGGTCGAAGGAGCCGAACTCCACGTCGGAGTATCCCTTGACCGCATCGAACGTCGGCTGAACGGTGATGATGTTGAGCGTGCCGCCGACGGCGTTCTGGCCGAATACCGTGCCTTGGGGACCGCGCAGCACCTCCAGATGGTCCACGTCGAGGAAGCTCAAGCTCAGGGCGAGCGGATTCGGCATGAATATTCCGTTCTGGTGCACGGAGACCGAACCCGGGGAGCCGTCGTCCTGCGGCGAATTCAAGCCGATGCCGCGGATCGAGAGGTCGAAGTTGTAGCCGTCGCTTTCACCGATGACGAGACTCGGCACCAGACCGTCCAGGTCCTGCGCATTTCGCACCACATTCTGCTTGAGAACCTCCGTCGGCAGCGCGGTGATCGCCTCGGGCGCGCGCTGGATTCCCTCATTCTCTTTCTGGCCGACTACGACGATGCTTTCGAGCTCGTCCGAGGAGTCCGTGGGAGCCGCGGTCCCCACCAGCGGCGCGAGCAGTGCTCCCGCCAACATACACGACACTGTCTGCTTCCCGGTACGGCGCATAAAAACATCCCCTTTTGTGCTGTTGGCAGCAATCCCACACCAATCGTCGACTCTTGCGAACCAAGTTCTCCCTTGGTTCAATAGTGGCATTAAGCAAACGTCAAGACAATAAGATTTCTGGTTTCGCTGCGAGCCTATTGGTTCGTCGAATGGGGCGGCGCGCCGGCCGGTGGTTCGCCGTATACGACCTTGCCCCCGACCAGGGTCAACAGCACGCGGGTCTTGCCGACGGTCCTCGGCGGCACGCTGAAGATGTCCTGGGAGAGGACGGCGAGATCGGCGAATTTTCCGACCTCGAGGGTGCCGACTCGGCTTTCCGCGAACTCGGCGTAGGCGGAGCCCTGGGTATAGGCGTCCACCGCCTGGCGCACGCTGATGCGCTGCTCGGGCGTGTAGAACTTCCCGGTGGGGCGCGCGCCGGCAAGCGCCGCCCCGTCCATGGGCAGATCGATGATGTCGGCCGTGTCGTCGGAATGCCAGATCTCGCGCGTGATCGCCGCCTGCATGCTGACGAAGGGATTCGGCGGCCAGGAGCACGGCCAGTCGCTCGAGAACCCGAGCACGACGCCGTCCTTGAGGAACGTCTGCCACTGATCGCTCGGGGTGGGCTCCTTGGGATCGGCGTTCGTGCCGGAGTCGCCGCAGCAAAAGCCCGGTGACGTGACGTTGATCACCGAGAGCGCCGCGTATCGGGGAAAGTCGGACTCGCGCACCGAGGAGCTGTGCTCGATCCGCAGCCGCCGGTCCCGCGGACCATTGGCCCGCTCCGCCGCCTCGTAAGCGTCGAGCACCATGTGCACGGTGTCGAAGCGGGTGGCATGCGTCATGAGCTGATAGCCGCGGCGATCGAGCTCCACGACCAGGGACTTGAACTGGTCCGGCTTGTAGACCAGGGGGGCCAGGAGGCCGGTGAACCCGTCCGCGAAGAATTTCACCAGATTGGCCGACACCCACTCATCGTGGTAATTCGTGCGGGCCTCCTCGAGATCGGCGAGAAACTGCGGCGTGAGCCGGTGCGGCGTGGAGACGGCGCCAAAAGCGGTGCGTGTGCGCACCGTGAGCGCGCCACGATCGCGCAGCGCCGCGTACAGCTTGATTTCCGCCAGATCGCCGGTGGCATTGACGACGCTGGTGACCCCGTAGCTGTTCACCTCCCGGATGGCGACCTTGAGCATCGCCAGCTGCTCTTCCTCGGACAGCGTCGCACGCACATACCGCTCCACCGCCTCCATCGCCGCCTCGATCAAGACGCCGGTGGGGTGGCCGCTCGCGTCCCGGACGACGTTGCGCTCCTCCACCGGATCCGCGAGCGGTGCATCGCCGATGCCCGCGAGCGCCAACGCCTTGGAGTTCAGCCACATGGCGTGCTCGGAGATGTTGTGGACGATGATGGGCCGGTCGGCGACCGCCTGATCGAGCAGCGCGTAGGTGGGCGCGAAGGGCGGCGAGGGACTGAAGTCCGCCCGGCCGAAGATCAATTTGTCCGCCGGGTGGCTGGCGGCATATTCGCGGACGCGGGCGATCAACAGCTTGGGCTTGGAGGGCGTGATGCTCGCTTCGGGCGTCGACAAATTGAATCCATGCAGTGCGATCGCTCCCAGCCACACGTGAATGTGGCCGTCCACGACGCCCGGAATCACGGTGCGCCCGTGCAGGTCGATCACGCGCGTCGAAGGTCCCCGACGGGCGAGGAGGTCTGCATCGGTGCCGACCGCGTCGATCCGTGAGCCGGTCACGGATAGGGCCTCGGCCCAGGGGGCGGTTTTGGCGCCCGTGTAGATATGTCCGTGAAGCAGCAGCAGATCGCCGGGGGCCGGAGCGGCGGTGGCGGTCTCAGCGGCGGTGGCGACCGACGCCCCGCCGGCCGCGGGGGCGCCGGCGGCGCCGTTCACCGCATCGGCCGTTGCATCGGCCGCGTGAGCCCCCGCGGGCAGGCCCGGCGACAGCATCACCGCGAGAACGAGTGCTTTCCAGGATCCCGTGTTCATGAGTACCTCGACTCCGGGTAGGGATGACCGTGGGCTCCCCGGACCATGTCGGTAGGTGGTTCCGGTGAGACCGGAGACCGCGCAAGCCAGGCCGGGACCAACCGGGGCCTCATTCGATGCCCTGGTCGATGACCGCCAGCGCCGCCGCCATGCCCGATCCCACGTCGAGCGCATGGCCCGCCGCACGGATTGCGCCGCCGAGGGCGGCCAGGGCGATCACCGCGTACAAAGGCCTTGCGGTCGGGCCCATGTGGCCGATGCGCAGCAGCTTTCCGAGCGTCTCGCCGCGGCCCGACGAGAACACCACCCCGTATCGCGCGCGGGCTGCGGCCCGCAGCGCCGCGTCCTCGAGGCCGGCGGGGATCCGAACGGCCGTCGTGGTCGGAGAGGCGTCGCGCTCGTTCGCGGGCCAGAGGGAGAGTCCCATTGCGAGAATGCCGGCGCGGCAGGCCGCGGCGGTGAGCGCGTGACGGGCCCACACCGCTTCGGGCCCCTCGGTGAGATACAGATCGAGGGCGGCATCGAGACCATTGATCTCCGACACCGATGGCGTGAAGGGGAACGGCCGATCCCGGCGCCAGGCGTGCTCCCAATCGAGGATGCTCAGCATGGAATCGCGCGGCGCATTCGGATTGCCCTTCATCTTCTCCCAGGCGCGCGGCGTCACCCCGACCAGCGACAGCCCGGGCGGGCAGCCCAGGCATTTATTCGGTCCGGTCACGAACAGATCGGCCTGGCAGCTGTCGGGACCGACTTCCATGCCGCCGAACGAGGAAACCGCATCGACCAGCAGATAGGCGCCGTGCGCCGCGACGATCCGGCCGATCTCGGCCACCGGGTTGATGGTCCCGGACGGGGTGTCGTGATGGCAGACGGACACCACGCGGATCTCCGGTCGCGCCTCGAGCAGGGCGGCGACGCTTCGCGGGTCGATGACCTCGTTGTACGGCACTCGGATCTCGAGGAGCTCGGCGCAGTAGCGCTTCGCCCAAAAGCCGAAGCCCGCGCCGTAGACACCCGAGACGAGATTGAGCACCACGTCTTCGCGCGCGATGAGCGAAGCGGCCCCCGCCTCGAGCGCGAGCACGGGCTCGCCTTGCAGGATCACCGGCACATGCTGAGTGCGCAGCGCCCTGCGAAGCTTCTCCACCGTGCGCTCGTAGAAGGCGAGAAACGCCGGGTCGTAGTCGTAGAGGACGGGCCTCGACAACCCCTGCAGCACTTGGGGGTAGGCATCGACGGGACCGGTGGTCAGGGTGAAAATCGGCTCTTGGTCCGGCGTGATCAGCATCGGCGATCTCCCAGGGGTGTCAGGCTTCAGCGCTCGCCGCGCACATAGGGCGAACCCAATGCCGGCGGCAACATACTATTGCGGGCGAAGATCACCAGCACCAGCATCACGACGGCGAAGGGCAGCATCTGCACCACGTCGGTGGGCACATCGATGCCGGCGACCTGCAGCGCCGTCGTCATGGCCAGGCTCGCGCCGAACAGGGCGGCGCCGATCAACACCCAGAGCGGCCGGCCGCGCGCGAGCATCGCGAGCACGATGCCGATGACGCCGGCGCCGCCGGTGATGAAGGGCACGAACAGGCCCGCACCGACGTTCGCCATGTAGGCGCCGCCCAGCCCGGCGAGAAAGCCCGTGCAGAGCACCGCCACGGAGCGCGTGCGGATCACGTCGACGCCGGCGGCATCGAGCGCGGCGGGTTTGTTGCCGGCGGCCTCCAGACTGAGGCCCAGGTAGGTCGAGCGAAACACCCACGTCAGCACCACCACGAGGAGGGTCCCGAGGTAGACCAGCGGGTTGTGGCTGAACAGCCCCTTCCCCAGCACGGGTATGTCGCGGAGCAGCGGCAGCGCCCAAATCGGTGCCGCCGGCAGGCGCGGATACGAGCGGCTGAACTGGACGAAATGCAGCAACGAGGTCAGCCCCTCGGCCCCCACCGTGATGGCGATGCCGATGACGATCTGGTTCAGTCCCTTGCGGATGCACAAGAAGAGCACGATGAGCGCAGCGGCCATGCCGCCGGCGCCGCCGGCCAGAAACCCGAGCCAGAAGGACCCGGTGCGATAGGTGGCGACGAAGCCCGTGTACGCGCCGACCAGCATCATGCCTTCGAGGCCGATATTCAGAACCCCCGCCTTTTCGGAGATCTGCTCCCCGAGACCGGCGAGCAGCAGCGGCAGGCCCGCGGTGACGGCGCCGAACAGCAGGGAAACCAGGAAAGGCTCGGTGAGCAATGCACTCATGATTCAGGCGACCTTGAGCTTGCGGCGGGTTTGATCCAGATATTCGACCAGCGCCAGGAACAGCAGCAACAGCGCCACCAGCACCAGCACATAGTGCTGGGGCACCCCCACCCGGCGCGCGGCGCTCTCCCCGCCCACCATCAGTGCCGAAAAGAACAGCGTGAAGCCCATGACGGCGTAGCCGTTGAAGCGCGCCAGGAATACCAGCGGCACGACCAACAGGCCCAGGGCCGGGTTCCAATCCGCCCGCACGGTGCCCCACACGCCGAGGACCTCGACGGCGCCGCCGAGGCCGATCAGCCCGGCACTCAAAGCGAAGGCGGCGAGGGTCAGCCGCTCCACGCGCAATCCGGCATGGATCGCCGCCGCCCGGTTGGCGCCGAGGACCTGCAACCTCAAGCCGAAGGCGGTTCGAGTCATCATGAGGTGAACCACGACGAGGGCGAGGATGGCGAGCAGCAGGCCGCAGTGGATGGTGGTGCCGAAGAGACGCGGCAGGCGATCATCGACCGGAAGGCTGCGGGTCTGTGGCACGGTGGTGTCGGGGTCGCGCAGCACGAGCTTGATCATGACGTTTGCGAGGCTGGTGCCGAGAAAGCTCATCATCAGGGTGGTGATGATTTCGTTGACGCCGTAGCGCGCCTTGAGCAGCGCGGGGATCAACGACCACAGCGCGCCGACCAGGCTTCCTACGAGCATGCAGACGATGAGATTGGGACCGCGGGGCAGCCACGCGCTCAATGCCGGCGCCAGCGCGGCGCTGGCCACGGCGGCGAGCAGGAACTGCCCGTCGCCTCCCAGATTCCAGAGTCCCGCGCGAAACGCGACGATCAGCCCGGCGGCGATCAACAGGAGCGGGGCCATCCGGGTCAGCGTTTCCTGGAACCCGCCCCAGCGCAACAGGCTCCTCTGCAGAACATAGCCGTAGTAGCCCATCGGGTCCTTGCCCAGGGCCAGCAGAATGAGGCCGCCGGCGACGAGCGCGAGCACGACCGGAATCAGCACGCGCAGCAGCGTCGCTGCGAATCCCGTTTCCGTCATGCCTGCGCTCCTGCCATCAGGCGCCGGACCTTGTCGAGCGCAGCGTCGTCATTGTCGACGATGCCCGCGAGGCGTCCCTGAAACATCACGCCGATGCGGTCGCTGACCTCGAGCAGCTCGTCGAGGTCGGTCGAGATCACGAGCAGCGCGACGCCGCGCCCGGCGGCGGCGACGATCCGGTCCAGCGCCAGGCGCTGGTTGTGCAGATCGAGTCCGTAGGTCGGCTTGTTGAGGATGGCGAGGTTGGCCTCGGCATCGAGCTCGCGCGCGAGCAGCACCTTCTGGACGTTGCCGCCCGAGAGCTTGCCCACGGGCGTGAGCTCAGAGGGCGTGCGGATGTCGTTGCGCACGATCTGTTCGCGGGCGCTTCGATGGATGAGATCCCAATCGCTGATGCCGTGCCGCCAGTAGGGCGGGCTGCCGATCTCCTTGAGCACCAGGTTGGTCGCCACGGAGTAGGTGCCCACGGTGCCCTCGCCGAGCCGGTCATCGGTGACGTAGCGGACCCCGCGCTGCCGGCGCTCGGGTACGCCGCCACGTGT
This sequence comes from uncultured Gammaproteobacteria bacterium, assembly GCA_963748995.1. Lineage (GTDB taxonomy): Bacteria > Pseudomonadota > Gammaproteobacteria > Steroidobacterales > Steroidobacteraceae > Bog-1198. Next base: position 267,425 of record CAVVKU010000018.1, read on the forward strand.
GATGTCGGCGCCTGCGAGCTCGATCCGGCCCTGGCGCGACGAGCGCTGGCCGGCGAGCACCTCGGCGAGGTGTTTCTGGCCGTTGCCATCGACGCCGGCGATCCCGAGCACCTCGCCCGACCAGAGCTCGAAGGTCACCGCATGCAGCGGCGTCTCGGCAAAATCGGGCGCCGTCGACAGGGCCTGCACCGCCAGCATCGCCGGCTTGCCGCGATCCACGGTATTGGCGCGGCGCAGCTTCTTGCCGAGGAGGATGTCGAGTTCCTCCTCGCGGCCGGGGTCGGATGCGGCGGTGGCGGTGGCGCTGGCGGCGGCGCTGGCGCTGCTGGCGGCCGCGGTAGCCGCACTGTCCGCGCCGAACATCAACCCGATCACGGTCTCGGTGCGTTCAGCCTCGCTCATCGCTTTGAGCTTCTGCGGGCCGATGTCACCCGCGAAGCGGCCGAGGCGCAGCACCGAAATGCGGTCGCCGAACTCGTAAGCCTCGAGCAGCTTGTGGGTGATCAGGATCAGGGCGACGCCCTTCTCCTTCAGCCGGCGCATCATGCGGCCGAGATCGGCGACGCCCTGCGGCGTGAGCATCGAGGTCGGTTCATCGAGGAGCAGCAGCTTCTCGTCGCGCCACAGCGCGCGCGTGATTTCCACCTGCTGCTGCTCGCCGAGGGACAGTCCGGAGACCGGCGCGTGCGGATCGATGCGGGTGCCCAAGAGCGTGGACAGCTCATCGAAGCGGCGCAGGGCCGCGGTGCGCGCCAACGGCTTGAGCCAGGAGCCTCCCAGCATCAAGTTTTCGATGACGCTGAGACTCGGCACCAACAGCACGCGCTGGAACACCGTACCGATGCCGAGATCCATGCTGCGGCGGGGCGAGTTGATCGCGGCAGGAACCCCGTCGATCAGGATGTCGCCGTCGTCGGGCCGCTGCATGCCGGCGAGCAGGCTCACCAGGGTGGATTTGCCCGCGCCGTTTTCGCCGAGCAGCACGTGGATTTCGCCGGGATGGAACTCGAGGGACACGGCATTGAGCGCGACGATGCCGGGGAAGCGCTTGGTCACCTGGCGCAAGGCCGCCACGGCAACCCGGCCGGACCCCGCCGCATCCGCAGTCTGGCCTCTATGCATGGCCGCCTCCTATTTCGGCGGCGCCGCCACGGAGCTCATCAGGGCGCGAACCTGGGTGGCCTCGAAGATCGGCTCGACCTTGAGCGTACCGTCGATGATCTGCTTGCGCACCGCCTCCACCTCGGCCCAGGTCTTGTCGGGAATGTGCGTCGTGTGCAGCAAGCCGCACGGAGTCGTCCGAGAGCTGCAGCCGGTACGGGTGGGTGCCGAACTTGTTGGCCTTGAGATCCTCGATCATCGCCGAGTAGACGGGCACCAGGTTCCAAACCACGGACGAGAGCAGGTATCCCTTGTCGATCGGGGTCTTGTCGCCGATCACATCGATGAACCAGACCTTTCCGCCGTTGGTGGACTTCCTGGTCTCGACCGCCTGCAGCATGCCGAAGCTCGCGCCATCGCCCTGGCCGAAGATCACGTCGGCGCCCGCCCCGATCGCCGACTCGGTCACGCGCCGGCCGCCGGCGGCGTCGGCGTAGGAGGCGGGACCGATGACCGCATAGACGATCCGGATCTTCGGGTCCGTCGCGTGAACGCCCTGAGCAAAGGCCGCCGATTGGGAATTCCAGGAGGGCGGCTCGCCCGTGGTCACGACGGCCACCACATGGGTCTGCGTGGTCTTCGCGGCGAGCACTCCCGCGAGGTAGGCTCCCTGGTGGCCGGACAGGGTGTAATCCGCAACGGCGCCGGGCTTGGAGTCTTTCGGGCGGTCGACGATGGCCACGGGCACATGCATCTCGGCGCCGATCTCGGGCGCCGCGGTGTTGTAGCCGGCGCCATGGGCGATGATGAGGCTCGCGCCATCCTCGGCCAGCTCGCGCAGCTCCGCGTGCACGTCGCCATAGCCCAAGCCCGTGGCGGGCATGAACTTCAGGCCGTATTTCGCGGCCACGGCCTTGGCCGCATTGAAGCCCTGCTGATTCCAGCCGTAATCGGTCGGCTCCTCCGGCATCATGATCGCGAGCGCCTTGGGCTCCGCGGCCGACGTGTGGGCGCTCCAGGCGCAGGCGAGCACCCATCCGGCCGCCAACACGAGCCCGGGCATCACCGGCGATCTTCTGCGATGAGTCATGTCTGCAATACCTTGCGCACCGCCACCAGCTTGCGCGCCCGCGCGCCCTGAAGTTCCGCGATCTTTTCCGGAGTGTAGTCGTAAATGCCGCCGCCGGTCTTGATGCCGAGCTTGCCCTGCGCCGTGCGCTCGGCGATGTAGCCCGCGGTGTCCGTGCGATTGCACAACTCCTTGTTGAGGTAGCTCGAGACCGCGGCGTAGATGTCGAGGCCCGCCATGTCGAGCAGCGCCATGGGCCCGACCACGGCGAGCTTGTAGCCGATGCCCCACGATACGCAGGCGTCGAGATCCTGCGGGTCGATGACGCCCTGTTCCACGAGGTCGAGGCATTCGCGCATGACGGCGTAGAGCACCCGATTCTCGACGAACCCGGGCACGTCCTTGCGGATGGTGATGGGCAGATGGCCGCAGCGCCGGATCACCTCGATGAGCGCGTTCGCGACCGCGGGCAGGGTGTGCTCGCCCGAGATCACCTCGATCATGGGAATGATGTGCGGCGGGTTCGACCAATGCATGCCGACGACCCGGCCCGGCATCCGCGTGCCGGCCTGGATGTGCGTGATGGGGATGCCCGAGGTGTCGGAGGCGAGGATGACCTCCTCGCCCACGTGCGCCTCGATCTCGCGAAACACCCGGATCTTGAGGTCGAGGTCCTCCGGCACCGTCTCGATGACGAGGTCGGCGCCCGCGACGCAGGCACCCAGACTGTCGTGCACCGTGATGTCGTGGGCGCCGCGGTCGGGCACCGCGAGCGCGGTCAGCACCGTGGCCGCCGCGGCGAAACCCTGCTGCGCCTTGGCGCGTTTGGCCGGGTCCGCGTCGAAGGCGGAAACCTTCAAGCCCGCGCGCGCCAGGGTCGCGGCGATGCCGGGCCCCATGGTGCCGAGGCCGACGACCGCCGCGCTCTCGATGCGGGAACCCGCGACCATGGCCGGCTTAAGCCTTCGATCGCTTGTAGGCCTCGCGGGCCACGAGCTTGTCGCGCCAGGTTCTCAGGCCCGGAATCTCCGGCAACGTGACGGGAAACGCGAGGATGCGATCGATGACGGGCCCCAGGCAGATATCGGCGAGGGATAAACGATCACCGGCGAGCCAGGGCCGTCCGGCGGTGCCCTTCTCCAGGATCTCGAGCTGTGCCGACAGCTCCTTCAAATCGGCCGCGAAGCTCGACGCGCGATCTTCCTCCTTCTTCTTCGCTTCGCGGAAAACGCCGAGGTAGGGGGCATTGAGCGAGGCGAGCTGCCAGTCCATCCAGCGCTCGACCTGGCTGCGCGCCGCAGGGTCGGCCGGATGGAGCGCCTCGCCGCCTGGCGACTTCGCGCAGAGGTAGCGCAGAATGGTGTTCGACTCCCACACCGCGACATCGCCGTCCACGAGCGTCGGCACCTTGCCGTTGGGATTCAACTTCAGGTACGCCTCGGTCTGGGTGTTGTTGAACTGACGCCCGTAATCCTCGCGCTCGTACGGAACACCGAGCTCCTCCAGGAGCCACGATCACCTTCTGCACATTCCCCGAGTTGCCCCGACCTAGAACTTTCAACATCGATTTCTCCCTGCACCGCGGCCCATGACTTGTTTCAACGAATTCAACTGCGCGGCTTGTAGGCGACCGCATCCATTTCGATCTTGCATTCGATCACCGCGCGCGCCTCGACCGTGGTCCGCGATACGCGGCCATCCGGGAAGTACTCGGCGAAGATCTTGTTGTAACGTCCGAAATTGCGGGCGTCGGCGAGGTAGACGGTGACCTTGACCACGTCGCTCAAGTCCGCGCCTTCGAGCTGCAAAATGCGGCGGATGCCCTCGAGGGTCCAGCGCGTCTCCTCCTCGATATTGCCGCTCGACATGTTGCCGTTCTCATCCTTGGCGACCTGTCCCGAGACGTAGATGAAGTCGCCCGCGCGCACCGCGGGATGAAAAGGCAGATTCGGGTTGCGCTTGCCGATGGGGATGATGTTGTCGTTCACTGCGTGGGGCGTCCTTGACTTGAATGCCGGGTTTCAAAGCACCGAGGTTTCGATGATGTCGACGCCGCGCTGCCGGTCGATCAGGTAGCACAGCCCGCGATCGTCGATGGTGACATCGTTGGACGAGGCGAGGTTGAATCCCTGCGGCGGATCGGATTCGTAGAACGCGACCTCCCGCGGGGCGAACGGATCCGCGATGTCGAGGATCCGCAATCCCTTCGCGAACCACGCGAACGGGATGATGGTCCCCTTGAAGCGCTCGGAAGGCTGGTGGCAGCCCATCATCGGCGGCTGCGGCGCGCCGTCCGGGTCGAGGCCCTCCACCTGGAAGGTCGAGATCGGCACGGGGCAGTACTCGTTGGTGATGTCGTAGATCCAGGCGAACGCGGGCGCGGACGGCCAGAGCTTCGCCACGTCCTCGTCCGCCACCACCATCACCCGGCGGCCCTTGAGGGTCTGCGGGATGGGCAGGCAGGTGTGGGTCGGATGCGGGAATGCCGGCGAGGTGTTGCCGCTCGCGATGCGCTTCGGCTTCGACATGTCGGAGATGTCGAGGATGTGATAGCCGTGATGCCAGTAGCTCACATAGAGACGGTCGCCCATGCGCATCGGGTGATGGCAGCGCGGCGCCGGGCCCTCGGCCCAGGGATTGGTCTCGCCGCCCGCCTGCCACTGGCCCGGGATCCACCAGCGCCCGACCTCCTGCGGATGTGCCGGATCCTTCAAGTCGAGGATCATCATGATGTTGCCGATGTAGCCCTCGGCGGTGGGCGAAATGTAGGCGTAGCGGCCGTCGAAATCATAGCGGTGGACGCCCTTGCCGTAGGTGCGCCACTTGCAGAGAAGCTCGGGCCGCGACGGGGTCGACACATCGTAGATCCCGAGGCCGCCGCCGAAGTTCGGATCGCCGCCCTGGCCCTGGCGCTCGTGGTTCACCACCATGAGGCCGTTGGCCACCCTCACCTTGTGCGAATGCCAGCCCGGGGGCACCTCGACGCGCGCGATGACCTTGGGCTGGGACGGGTCCGCGATGTCGACGATGGTCGTGCCGGTGGGCTCGCGCATGTGGCCGATGTAGAGAGTCCTGCCGTCGACCCACACCTGGCCGCCGCCGGGGCAGTCGATGTGAGCCAGGAGCCGCGTGTTCTTGGAGCGTGCCATTACCTTGAGCCTGTGATCGTCGAGAGGCGCCGCCCGCGCGGGTCCTCAGAATAAGCGGACGATGTCGCCGTTCTCGTTCTTGCCATGCTTCTGATAGAGCGCCAGCGCCTTGAGCGTCGGCTCATCGCTTCCGACGAATAAAATGGCCGGCTCCTGGTCCGAGAGATTGACGTGCTCGCACCAGGTGCCGCCGGGCACGACGAAGGTGTCGAACGGCTCCCAATCGACGCGCTGGCCGCCGATCACGCTGTAGCCGCGGCCCTCGAACGGAGAGCAGACGAGGTTCGCGCTCTGCTTCAAGGGGAGCGTGCGCTCGCCGGGGCGCAGCATCTGCATGAAGAAGGTCATGGTCTTGTAGACCGAGCGGCCCGTGGTCGGATCGACGTATTCGACCATCAGCGCCTCGTGGCGGTCGCCGTCCCAGTCGCGAAACTTCTCGAGCAGCTCGCGCATCATGTCGTAGCGGTAGACGTACATGGGCGAGGCGTTGCCGGCGCCGCGGTGGTGCGAGACGAACCGCGGCAGGAACCCGCCGCCGCCGTAGACCCGCTGGGAATAGTCCGCCGGGAAGCGCTCGGTCTGCATGGCCCGGCGAACCCGCTTGCCCTCCTCCTCCTCGGTGTAATCGTGCTCGAAATACATGGAGTTCAGGGTCTCGACCAGCGGCAGATCGAGAACGCTCAGGTTGATGGCGGGCTCCTCGCTCTTGTTGCCGTGGTTGTGCCAGGTGTCGTGCGGCGTGAGCACGAGGTCGCCGGGACCGAAGACGATGTTCTCGCCCTCGACGCCTGTGAAGTTCATCGTGCCGGTTAGCCCCAGGCGGATGGCATTCGGCGAATGACGGTGCGGCGGCATGATCTCGACCGGGTCATTGACCCGGTAGGCGACATACAGCGTCGAGGCGGTGGCGCGTTGCGGCGCGAGGCCCGGATTCACCAGGACCAGCGAGCGCCGCTCCGAGGTCTCGGTCTTGATCAGCTCCGCGGAACGCTTGAGCAGCGGCTCGATCTGCCGCTTGTACTTCCAGATGAAGGGCACGGCTTTGCGCCCCTGTTGGACCTGGCGGTCCTCGTCATGGGCGACGGTCCGGTCCACCACCCAATACGGCGCCATGTTATTGGCGTATACGTCGCGGTGCAGATCATCGAGCCGGGACTCGAGGTCGCTCGCCACCGCTTTTTCCTTTGCGCCCATTTTTCGCAACCTCGCGAACCAAGTTCGTAAGTGGTTCGGCCGTGAAGAGGAAACAAGTCTGACGCGAACCACCTGCGCCGTCAACCGCTCTGCGGGGCGCGGGAATCCGGGGCGCCGGGTGATCTACGCGCCCGATGCCTGTGATATCGTAGGAACCATCGAGGAGGACGGCTGCGAAACATGGATAGAAGCGATCAAGCCCTGAGCAAAGTGCGCGACTTCATCGAGCGGCAGAACGTCGCCGTCGACGGGCGAATACCGCCCGAAAGGACGCTGGCATCCGAGCTCGGCGTGGGTCGCCGCTCGGTGCGCCGGGCGCTCGACGTGCTCGAACAGGAGGGCCGGATCCACCGCCATCAGGGACGCGGAACCTTTATCGACACCCGTCCCGCCGCGGGCGCGCCGATGCCGGCGCCGCACGCCGCCCCGGGCGGTGCCCGTTCGAGCTTGAGCGCCGCGCTCGACAACGTGCTCGATTACACCAACCCCCTCGAGGTCATCGAGGTACGCCTCGCGACCGAGCCCGTCATGGCGCGGCTCGCGGCGCTGCGCGCGTCGCAGTCCGAGATCAAGCGCCTGCAGCAGCTCGCGGCCAAGACCCGCGCGGCGAGCGACGCCGAAACCTACGAGCGCGCCGATTCGCTGTTCCACCGCACCATCGCCGAAGCCGCCCGCAACACGCTGTTCCTGGCGTTCTTCGACACCATGCGCGCGAGCCAGCGCGACGTGGGCTGGCGGCGCCTCGGCGAGAACGCGCATTGCTACAAGCGTCAATCGGTGTACGCCAACTTCCACGAGTCGATTGCCGCCGCCATCGCCGCCCGCAACGGCCAGGAGGCGTACCTGCAGATGCAGCGTCATCTCGGCGACGTGCAGCAGTACATCCACGAGCAGGCCTTCCCCCGGACCGACGCAACTCAGTAGTTTTGCGCCCATTGGTTCGGTCTATACTGAACCCTCGTTCCCTTAGCGAACCAATTTCCATGGCGAAGACCGCGGCGTTCGATTACATCATCGTGGGTGCGGGATCCGCCGGCTGCGTGCTCGCGAATCGGCTGAGCGAGGACCCCGGGGTCTCGGTGCTGTTCCTCGAAGCGGGCGGCTGGGACCGCGACCCCTGGATCCATATCCCGCTCGGCTGGGGCAAGATCCTGCAAAAGCGCCTGCACGATTGGAATTACTTCTGCGAGCCCGAAGACAGCGTCGGCGGGCGCGCCGTCGAGTGCGCGCGCGGCAAGGTGGTCGGAGGATGCTCCTCGACCAACGCCATGGCGTATGTGCGCGGCAATCGCGGCGACTATGACCGCTGGGCCCGGAACGGCGCACCCGGGTGGTCCTACGAGGACGTGCTGCCCTATTTCAGAAAGACGGAGCGCTGGGAGGGTGGTGCGAGCATCCACCGCGGCGGTTCGGGGCCGCTGGCCGTGCAAACTTGCCGCTACCAGGATCCGTTGATCGGCGCGTTCGCCGAAGCGGGCCGGACCGCCGGCCACCCCTGGACCGAGGACTACAACGGCGAGCAGCAGCTCGGCTTCTCGCGGCTGCAGATGACCATCGGCGGGGGTCGGCGCGCCAGCGCGGCGACTGCCTATCTGCGCCCCGCGCTCTCCCGGCCGAACCTTCGCGTCGAGGTGGGCGCGCTGGCGCACAAGGTGTCGATCGAGGGCGGCCGGGCGAGCGGGATCGAGTATCAGCAGGGCGGGTCGCTGCGGACGGCGCATGCAACGCGCGAAGTGATCCTCTCGGGCGGCGTCATCAACACGCCGCAGCTGTTGATGCTGTCGGGTGTGGGCGATGCCGAGGAGCTGCAGCGCCACGGCATCGCGGTGAAGGCCGCGCTCCCGGGCGTCGGCCGCAATCTTCAGGATCACGTATCGGTCATTTTGATGTACCACCGCCGCGAGCCCGGACCGTTCCTCTCCATGATGCGCTACGACCGCATCGGCCGTGAGCTCGCGAGAGCCTATCTATTCGGCACCGGCTTCGCCGCCGACGTGCCGGGCGGCGGCGTGGCGTTCCTCAAGAGCCGCGCCGAGCTCGCCGAACCGGACATCCAGCTGTTGCTGACGGCTGCGCCGCTCGGGGCGTGGCCGTACCTGCGCCCGTTCAAGGCGCCGTTCAAGGACGGCTTCGCCTGCCGCATCGTGATGCTGCATCCGGAAAGCCGCGGGCGGGTGACGCTCAAGTCGGCGGATCCGGCGGCACATCCGCGCATCTTGCAGCGATTCCTCGGCACCGACCCGGACTGGCAGGCGGTGCGCGCCGGCGTGGGCCTGGCGCGCGAGCTCGCGGCGCAGCCATCGATGCAGCGCTTCGTCGCACGGGAGTTCCTGCCCGGCGACGACAAGCGCTCGGCGGCCGACATCGATGCGCACATCCGCAACACCGCCATCACCGTGCACCACCCGGCCGGCACCTGCCGGATCGGGCCGGACACGGATGAGCTGGCGGTGGTGGATACCGAGCTCAAGCTGCGGGGAGTCGACGGCTTGCGCATCGTCGACGCCTCGGTCATGCCGGACCTGCCGAGCGGCAACATCAATGCCGCGGTGATGATGATCGCCGAGAAAGCGGCGGAGCTCATCCGAGCATGAACTTCGACGTGCTCATCGTGGGAGCGGGCTCCGCGGGCTGCGTGCTGGCCGGACGGCTGAGCGAGAACCCGGCACTGTCGGTGGGGATTCTCGAGGCCGGCGGCCCCGCGACCGATCCCGACATCGCCATTCCGCAGAAATGGCCGCTGCTGCCCGGTCGCGACTACGACTGGGCCTACCGCACCACGCCCCAGCCGCGAACGGCCGGGCGCGTCCACGATTGGCCCCGCGGGCGCATCATCGGCGGATCGAGCTGTCTGCACGCCATGGGCCATATGCGCGGAGCGCGCGAAGACTTCGACGCGTGGGCCGAGGCCACGGGATCGCGGCGCTGGTCGTACGAGGGGCTGCTGGCGGGTTTTCGCAGGATGGAGAGTTTCTCGGGAGGCGCCTCCGAACAGCATGGCGCCGACGGACCGCTGACGGTGATGCTGCCGGACGCGGACTTGAGCCCGGTGGTCCGCGCGTACATGGCCGCCGGGCGCGCCGCGGGCATTCCCTGGCTCGGCGATCACAACACCGGCGTGATGCTGGGGATCGCGCCGAACTCGCTCACCATTCGGGCCGGCCGGCGGGTCACGACGGCCGATGCCTACCTCGATCCCGTGCGCGCGCGCACCAATCTGACCGTGCTCCCCCATGCGCACGTGCACGAGCTCGTGCTGTCGGGCAGGCGGGTCACCGGGGTGAGCGCGCACATCGACGGGCGGGCGACGACGCTGTCGGCGGGATTGATCATCTTGAGCGCCGGCGCCATCGACTCGACTCTGCTCCTTCTGCGCAGCGGCATCGGGCCGGCCGAGAGCCTGAAACGCGCGGGCGTCGAGTGCCGGGCGGATCATCCGGGCGTGGGGGAGAACTTGCACGATCACTTATTGGCCGCCGGGAACGTCTACCGCACCCAGAAGACCCTGCCGCCCTCGCGCCTGCAGCATTCCGAATCCATGACCTATCTCGATTCGGGCGATCTGTCACGCACCGCCGGCGTGCCGGACGTGGTGGTGGGCTGCGCCGCGGCGCCCGTGGTGACCGAATGCTTCGAGCGCCCCGAGAGCGGCACCGCCTTCACGCTGCTCTCGGGGGTGACGCACCCGACCAGCCGCGGCCGCATCACGTTGAGCGGACCCGGCGTGGGCGACGCGCCGCTCATCGATCCCGCGTATCTGACCACCGAGCACGACCGAAGGCTCGCCCGGCGGGCACTCGAGCTCGCCCGCATGATCGGCCGTCAAGCCGCGCTCGATGAGTGGCGGGCGGAGGAGATCTATCCGGGCATCGATTGCAGGAGCGATGCCGATATCGATGCGTTCCTGCAGCGCGCGGTCTGGACCCATCATCACCCGGTGGGCACCTGCCGCATGGGCGCCGCGCCCGGCAGCGTGGTGGATGCGGATTTGAAACTGCACGGCTTCGAGGGTCTGCACGTGGTCGACGCGTCGGTGATACCCAGCCTCACCTCGGGGCCGGTGCATGCGGCGGTGCTCGCGATCGCCGAGACGTTCGCGGCGCAGGTCGCCGGGCCGGCGCTCGCGTAAAGGCCTGCCCCGCGCTTCGTGCGGTGGGTGAGCTTTCCCATTTAACGTCCGCGAGTAATCGGGCGCTCAGGTTCCGTCGCACCTGGCGGGAATCAGCCCTCTGTCTGGTTATGGTTATTGCGAGCGACGTGCTAACGGATGCTAACCGCCTTATTTTGGCAGAGGAGAATCATCATGCGAATGTTCCATCGGCCAAGCCTACCATTGAGGCTACACGCTCTCATTGCATGCTGCTTCCTGGTGGTTGCTCCGGTCAGCTCCCGCGCCGCGGACACCGCCTGCGCGGCAGTACGGGCCGCCGTGGCGCTTCAATCCAAGACACCTTTTCACGCAACCGTGTCAAGCGCGAAAACAGACTCTGCTGCCGGGGCGAAGAACGAGATGGTTTGGATCGACAGCACGCTATATATGCAAATGGGCGGTCGCTGGGTCGGCGGCCCGATGCCCCCGGAGCGAGCGCTCGTCGGAGTCACCGGCGGAAATCTTCCGTTCAGCGAATGCAAACTCCTTCCTGGCGCAACGATCTCTGGGCAAATTACGATCGTATACTCTGCCGTGATGCAGTCGGGGGAGCACGTTCAGCTGTTTCTATCGACCACCGGCCAGCTCGTACGCGAGATCCTCGACGTAATGGGCATGATCGTCACGGTTGATTTCGACTACGCCAACGTGCGTGCGCCAACGCTGAGCAAGTGAGCCCCTGATTCCCGACTAGCATCATCCGCGGGCCCATTCATTGGCCCACTGGTCCACGCGAGCATGGTCTCGCTCCTGCGGGTGGCCGAACGAGTCTGGAAATGAGTGTCCTACGAATCCGGACGGACGGGTTTGCGCAAGTGTGAAGTCCGTCATGCGCGGTGCGCATGATTCAGGGCGCACCGTACTACCGCGGGATGGAGAATCCATTAGGATTTCCCATCATGAACACAGCCGACAAACCGCGATGCGAGGCCTGCCGCACGGAGGTGGCGGTTCCCGAGTTCACGATGGCGTTTCAGCCCATCGTCAACGTCGACTCGGACACCGTGTACGCCTACGAGGCGCTGGTCCGTCCCGCCGGCGGCGGCACGGCCGCCGACGTACTGGCACAGATCAACGAGCAGAATCGCTATGCGTTCGACCAGAGCTGCCGGGTCAAGGCGATCGAGCTCGCGGCCCAGCTCGGCATGCGAAGCCTCCTCAGCATCAATTTCCTGCCCAATGCGGTGTATCAGCCCGCCGCCTGCCTGAGAAGGACATTCGAGGCCGCCGAGCGGGTCGGATTCCCGCTGCACCATCTGATGTTCGAAGTGACGGAAGCGGAGCCGTCGCGCGATGTCGGGCATCTGAAGGCGATTTTCACGGAGTACAAGCGTCACGGCATGATCACGGCGATCGACGATTTCGGCGCGGGGCACAACGGCCTCAACATGCTGGCCGACTTCGTTCCGGACGTGGTCAAGATCGACATGGCGTTGACGCGGGACATTGATAAAGACCGCGTACGCCGTGCCATCATCGCCTCGATCCTGTCGCTCTGCCGCGAGCTCCACATCTCGGTGATCGCGGAGGGCGTCGAGAGCATGGAGGAAGCCGTGGTGCTGCGCGATTTGGGCGTGCGACTGTTCCAGGGCTATCTGCTGGCGAAGCCGGCGCTGGAGCGCCTGCCGCCGATTGCACCCGGCCTGTCGGAGCGGATTCGAGCATCGCACGAGATTTCGCTTCTCGAGCGCCGCGAAACCGCCCTGGGCCGCCGCGCTTAGGCAACACGGCCTGGTTGCGAAGGCCCGGACCCGCGGGCCAGAATGCTCACGACCCATGAGCACACCGAGCGACACATCCCCGCGGACTTTGCCGCTGACGGGCGCCCTGAACTTTCGCGATATGGGCGGATATCCGACCGCGGGCGGCGGGACGACACGCTGGGAGCGCCTGTATCGATCGGGCACCGCGCATGCATTGACCGATGAGGATCTTGCGTGGCTCACGGGCCGGGGCATTCGATTTGCGTACGACCTGCGCTCGGACAGCGAACGGCGGCACCAACCGAACCGGCTGCAGGACCTGGCCGATCTCAGCTATCGGTTCGTGCATCATGAGCGGATCACCGGAGATATCGCGAGGTCGCTGCGCGCCGCAGGGGCCCGAAGCGAGGATACGCGTCGCACGATGATGGCGTTTTACCGCGCGCTTCCGTACGCGTTCAAGGATTCGTACCGGGCTCTGCTGATGCATCTGGCCGACGGCGACCTGCCCCTGGTGTTCAACTGCAGCGTGGGCAAGGACAGGACCGGGGTCGCCGCGGCATTGATCTTGAGCCTCCTCGAGGTCGCTCCGTCCGCGATCCTCGAGGACTATCTTCTGACCGAGCAGTATTTCGAGCGCAGCTGCGACCTGTTCGTCGACGAGAATCAGAGCCTCTTCGCGGGCATTACACGCGAGGTGTGGGAGCCTTTGATGAGGGCGGATGCTGATTATCTGCGGGCGATGCTCGAACGGCTCGAGGCGGAGCACGGCTCGGTCGTCGGGTATGCCAGGAGGGAGCTCGGTCTGTCGGAGGCGGCCATCGCGCAGATCCGCTCCAATCTCATCGCCTAGGCGGACGGCCTCGCCGCGCCGGTGCCGCGTCGGGCATCAGCCGCCGTTCATTCCTTCGCGCCAAAAGGAACATACAGCGCGCTCGGATGCGCCGAGTCGTGCACCAGCGTCACCTTCACCACCCGCCCCACGTTTCGGGTCTCATCCGCCACCACCCCCCCCGAATTGTAGTTGCGCTCGTACTCGATGGAATTCGCCGCCTGCAGCGCCAGCACGATCCGCGACCCCTGCCGAACGAGCCGCGACGCGAACGTAAATCGATTGAATTCGTAGCGCAGCGGCCCACGGCTCGTCACGAGCTTCGGCGCCCGCGCGCTTTCGCGATACCGCGCCCGCATCACATCCGAGGAAAGCGGCGTCACGCTGCCGTCCGCCGCGATCTCGAGCACCGACACCGCGAAATCGGTATCCGGTTGATCGATCGCGATGTACGCATCGAACCTGAAAAATCCCGAGACCTCCGCATCGGCCGCAAACGGCGCCGACACATAAACCAGCTTGGCGGCATTCACGTGCAACGGCTGCATGTCGCGCAAATTGTTGGGATCCGAGCGGGCCTCGATCTTGGCGAGCGCATCATCGTTCGGATCGTAAACGTAATGATCGGCGCCGCCCTTGGGAACGCGGTCGCGCCGAAGCATCCCGGCCGAGTAGAGATCTGAGCGCCGTCACCCGTCGAATCGAGATAGAAGGGAACGCTTTGCCCGGTCACCGCCTCGAGGCTGTCCGCGTACCGCCATCGCTCGGCCTGCGTCACATAGTACGCCACCGCATTCTTCAAAAATTCAGGCCGCGGCCCCCCTTCCATGGCATACCGATACCAGTCCAGATGCAGCTGCGGCAGGTCCACCAGGCTCGCCACCCCGAACTTGAGTCCGCCGAACTCCGCCTGCGGTGTGCCGTGCCGGGATGGTCCCACGGGCGGATCACCAGAAAATGCCGCGCCCTGCCTTCAGGCGATGCTGCCTGCATGTAACGCTGGTAATCAGCAACGCGCCCGGCTGATCTTCGTCGAACATCCCCTAATGGTCAAAATCGGGATCGTCAGCGCCGCATACCCGGCCGGCGTCGGATTGTACGCATCCCAGTACCCATCCATATCCGGATGGTTCACCCACTCCTGCAGCGCCGCCGAGGGATTGCCCACCTCAGAGTCGAATCGGCGGAAGGGCCCGCCCGATCGACCAGCCGCCGATACGCGCCGAGCCACATCGCGTCATCGCCGAACACGTTGAGCTGCGACGTCCTGCCGCTGGTGAACGTCAGCCACTGCTCGAAGTACGGCAGGAAAATGTTGTTGCGCGCCGGGAAGTCGACGCCCGCCACCGGGGACGCTACCGGCACGATCGTGGCGAGATGCGGCGGACGCTTTTTCGCGGTGGCCCATTGATCGTAGCCCGCGTACGAGCCTCCCCACATCGTCACCTGGGCGTTGCAGTACGGCTGTTTCGCCAGCCACTCCACCACATCGTAGCCATAGTCGACTTCCTGGATCAGCGGATGAAACTCACCTGCGAATTTCCGCGTCCGCGAACATCCACCGTGAGGAATGGGTACCCATGGGCCGCAAAATACATCCCTCGATCATGGTAGGACTGAGCGATATACGGTGTCAGCGTGAAGACGCACGGCCGCGGTCCCCGCCCCGCCGGCAGATAGGCCGTCGCGCTGAGCTCCACCCATCGCGCAGCGGAATCTTCACGCCCCAATGCCACTCGACTTTGGCCGCCGCCTCCAACGCCGCCTCCGAGGCAGCCGCCGCGACCCCGCCGGCCCGATGCTCGCGAACGACCACAACGCCACGAGACCCACCATCGAGCGCATCCGCCGCGCGCAGATCGATCCCCGCTCATGACACTCCCTCCGTCATTCCCCCACCGCTTCCGCCACCGCTCTGCCGTGAAACCGGCCCGGGGATAAATCCTCCGCGACCAATCCTTCCGCCAAAACGTCCGCCGGTATCGCTTCCCGCCTGGCGAGTGCCCCCGCGATACGCGCCATCGCAGGCGCCGTCTGAATGCCATAGCCGCCCTGGCCCGCACACCAAAACAGTCCCTCCGCCTGCCGATCGAAGCCCATGACGGGCACCCGATCCGGCGCGAAGGTCCGCAGTCCCGCCCACCGGTGACTGACCCGCCGCACATCGATGTCGAGCGCCTGCTGCACCCGATCCACGCCGATGGCCACATCCAAATCCTCGGGCTGCGCATCGCCGGGCAGCTGGGGGATCTCATCGGCGGGCGAGAGCATCAACTGCGTCCGGTCCGGCTTGAAGTAGAATTCCTCGTCGGCATCGATCACCGCCGGCCAATCGCGAATCTCGATGCCCGCCGGCGCATCCACCAGCAGCGCGGTTCGCCTGAGCGGCTGCAGCCCGATCCGGCGCGCGCCGCACGCCTGCGCCACCGAATCCGCCCACGCGCCCGCCGCATTGATGATCACCGGCGCAGCGACCGTTGCGCCCCCGACATCGACCGACCAGATCCCCTGCCGCCGATGGATGCTCGTCGCCAGGGTGCCGGTGATCAATGTCGCGCCCAACGCTCGCGCACCGCGTAAAAACCCCTGATGCAAGGCGTCCACATCGATATCCATGGAGTCCGAATCCAGGGCCGCCGCCGCCAGGTAGCCCCGCCGGATGAGCGGCACCCGCGCCATCGCCTGCGCCACCTCGAGCACGCTCACGGTGCCGCCCGACACTCGAATGCGCTCCACCATCTGTTCGAGCCGCACGACCTGATCCGGCCGCGCGATATAGAGACAGCCTCGCGGCGTGAGCAACGGGTGCTCGCAGAAGTTCGCCGGCGGTTGGTCGAAAAATCCCCGGCTCGCCCGCGTCACCGCCCGGATCTCCCGGCCGCCATACGTGGGGGTGAAGAGCGCGGCGGAGCGGCCCGTCGCATGAAATCCCGCGCGCGATTCCCCTTCCAGCAGGCAGACCGACGCGTGGCGCGCGAGATCATAGGCCACCGACGCCCCGGCGATGCCCGCGCCGATGATGACGAAGTCGTGGATCATGCGCGGGACGGGGAAATGGGCATGGCGATTCTCTCGGACAGCAATATATTTCGATTTCTCTTTATTGGCAACTTGTTTCGTCCTGGGAGAATTACCGGCTAAAACGTGCTATTTCAATCTCGCGCATTTAGAGTGCTGTGCTGATAAACCGAGAGGGGATCTATGAAGTCGCGGTCGCCACTGCCACCAGCGTCGCCACGCGCCCTGGCAAGGCCTGGTGCCATGCTGAAAAAGCTGAGAATTCAAAAGGGGTTGACGCTCAAGGAAGTCAGCGAGCGCACCGGCTACCCGGTCTCCACGCTGTCCAAAATAGAGAACGATCGCGTTTCGCTCACGTATGACAAATTGACGCGGATCAGCGCCGGTTTGGAGGTCGATTTCTCCAGCCTGTTCGGCGCCCAGGAAGAGGCCGCCGACGCAGCCGCCCGCACGGCCGGCGCGCCATCACCCGCAGCGGCGAAGGGCGCTCGATCGAATCGAAGAATTATTTCCACCTCTACCCGGCGACCGAGCTCCTGCATAAACGGCTCATTCCCATTATCGTCGAAATCCGCGCCCGCAGCATCGAGGAATTCGGCGAGCTCGTGCGCCATACCGGCGAGGAATACCTGTACGTGCTCGAGGGCGAGATCGATGTCTTCACCAGCACCTACGCTCCGGCCCGCTTGAAAACGGGCGATTCCATCTACGTGGACAGCACCATGGGACACGCCTACGTCGCGGCATCGAACGGCCCGTGCCGCGTACTTTGCGTTTGCTCCGGCAGCGAGAGCCAGATGATTTCCGCCATCGGCGGCACGCTTCCCCAGTCTGCAGCGCCGCCCCCGTCCGAAGCCGCGACCGCACCCCCGAAGCGCACCCAGCGCCGCCGCAGCGCCGCCTAGGACCTCGACTTCCATCCGGCGCCCGGCCCACGGCCCCAGGGCCGCCGCGCCTAGAGCGCACACCATTTTCCCATTGTCGAAAAATATCAATTCTGGCAAATTGACCCCATGTTGCCGCACGCGCGCGATCGCGGATTTTGACCCCGGATCGGCCCGTGTCCGCCGCCTCCGCATCCTTTTTCAAGCGGTTCCTGCTGCCCGGCTTTGCGTTCAAAGCCGTCGTCATCGGCGGCGGCTACGCGACCGGCCACGGGCTCGCGGAGTTCTTCCTGCCGAGCGGCCCCTGGGGCGGCATCCTCGGGATGCTCCTGTCGATGGCCTGCTGGAGCCTGGTCTGTGCCGTCACCTTCTGGTTCGCCCGCCGGACGGCAAGCTACGAATACGGCGCGTTCTTCCGCGCGCTGCTCGGCCCCGCCTGGTTCCTGTTCGATGTCGCCTACGCCTGCCTCGTGCTCATCATGCTCTCCGTCTTCGGCGCCGCCGCCGGCGCCATCGGCGCGGCGCTGTTCGGCTGGCCGACGATCGCCGGCACCCTCGGTCTCGTCGCGAGCATTGTCACCGTCGCCGCGTTCGGCAACGAGTCGGTGGAGTCGCTGTTCAAGTTCGTGACCTATTTTCTCTACGCCGTCTACGCCCTCTTCGTCGCCGTCGCCCTCGCCAAGACCTCGCACAGCATCTTCGCCAATTTCGCCGCCCCGCAGCCCGCCTCGGACTGGGCGCTCGGCGGCCTGAGCTACGCGGGATACAACGTCGTCGGCGCCGTGGTGATCCTGCCAGTCCTGCGCCACCTCACGAGCAGTCGCGACGCCCTCGTCGCCGGCGTGCTCGCCGGCCCGCTCGCCATGATCCCCGCGGTGCTCTTTTATATTTGCATGGTCGCCTACTACCCCGACATCCGCGCCGCCACCCTGCCCTCCGACTACGTCCTCGCCCACTTGAACGTGCCGGTGCTGCACGTGGTCTTCCAGCTGATGATCCTCGCCGCGCTGCTCGAAAGCGCCACCGGCGCCGTGCACGCCATCAACCAGCGCGTGGACCACGTGTCACGCGCCGTGCCGCCCGCTGACCCGGCTCGGCCGACTGATGCTGTCCGCCGCCATCCTGATCTTGTCGATCTTCATCGCCACCATCGGGCTGGTCACCCTGATCGCACGCGGCTATCGCGCCCTCGCGTTCGTGTTCATCGCCGTCTACGTCGTGCCGCTCCTGGCGCGCGGCGCTTGGTGGCTGCTCCGTCGGCCGGCCCCCGCACTCGCTTGATCCACTCCCCGCTCATCACCGAGGTCTTCCCATGATCCCTCGCTTCCCGCTGCTCGCTCTCGTCTGCCTGTTCGCCTCGGGCGCCCTCGCGCAATCCTACGACCTGGTGCTCAGCGGCGGCCGCG
This sequence comes from uncultured Gammaproteobacteria bacterium, assembly GCA_963748995.1. Lineage (GTDB taxonomy): Bacteria > Pseudomonadota > Gammaproteobacteria > Steroidobacterales > Steroidobacteraceae > Bog-1198. Next base: position 285,931 of record CAVVKU010000018.1, read on the forward strand.
TCATGGACCCCGAATCCGGCCTGGACGCCGTGCGCAACGTCGGCATCACCGGCGATCGCATCGTGCGCATTGCCGAGCAGCCCCTCAGCGGCAAACGCACCATCAATGCCGCCGGCCTGGTCGTCGCCCCCGGGTTCATCGACCTTCACCAGCACGCCCAGGATCCGGACAGCGGCCGGCTCAAAGCCTTCGACGGCGTGACCACCGCCCTCGAGATGGAGATCGGCGTCCCCGACGTGACCGCCTTCCTGCAGCGCAAGTCGGGTCATTCCTTGATCAACTACGGCAGCACCGCCAGCCACGCCGCCGCTCGATCCCGCGCCTTCGGAGCCCCCTTCAGCGAGCCCGTGCTCATCGCCCCCGCGGGACTGGCCACCGACAGCCCCGCCACCCCCGAGCAGATCGCCCAGATCGAACAGCGCCTGAACGCCGAGCTCGACGCCGGCGCCCTCGGGATCGGCATGGGCATCCAATACACCCCCGGCGCCACCCGTCTCGAGGTTCTCGATATGTTCCGCCTCGCCGCCGCGCGCGATGTCCCGGTGTTCACGCATGTCCGCAGCTTCGGGCGCATCGAGCCGGGCTCGAGCATCGAGGCCGTCGGCGAGGTGATCGGCGATGCCGCCATGTCCGGCGCCTCGCTGCAGATCGAGCACATCAACAGCAGCTGCATGGCCGATGCGCCCGAATGCCTGTCCATGGTCGCGGGGGCCCGCGCCCGCGGCCTCGACGTAACCACCGAGGCCTACCCCTACATCGCCGGCTTCACCAACATCAATTCCGCGCTGTTCAATCCTGGATGGCGCGAAAAACTCGGTGTCGGCTACGACGCGCTGCAAATGCCCGACACCGGGGAGCGCCTCACGAAGGAGCGCTTCGACCAGCTGCACGCCGACCCCCGGCCGATTGAAGTGCTGATTTTCATGAACACCCAGGAACGGGTCGACGCCGTGATCGCAAAACCCGCTGGTGATGATCGCGAGCGACGGCGAAGACGGACACCCGCGAAACGCCGGCACCTCTCGCGCATCCTCGCGCGCTACGTCCGTGAATTGGGCAGCGTCACTCTCATGGACGCGCTGCGCAAGATGAGCCTCCTGCCCGCCGAACGCCTGCAGCGCGCCACCAACGCCGCCCCCGCCGCAAGGGCCGGCTCCAGGAGGGCGCGGATGCCGACGTGGTGCTGTTCGATCCCCGCACCGTGGCGGATCAAGCCACCTACCAGTCGCCCCGCAAGCCCAGCGTCGGCATGAAATACGTGATCGTCAATGGCTCGGTGCTCATCAACGACGGAAAGCTCGTTGCCGGCACCTTTCCCGGCAAGGCCATCGTGCTCGAGGCGCAGAAGCGGCGCGGCGCCCCCTGACCTTCCCGCGCGCAAGCCGCCGCGTCGGATCGCCTCAGTAGTTCAGCCTGAAGGAGATCAGTCCTCCGACCAGGCCGATCCACACCAGCCCGAGAAGACCCACGGCAATCAAGCCGTTGCCGAGCCGCATCCACCCGGAAGGCTGCCGGCGCCACAGGCGCCCCGCACTCACGAGCGCCACCGCGGTCAGCGCCAGGAGCACCACGCCCGCGAACTGCAGCGTTCGAATCAAGGGATCGTGCGCGCTGCTATAGAAGTCATATTGCGGGCCGAGCAGCGGCAGCACCGCCAGCACCCAGCCGACCAGCCACAGCACGCGAACGCAGCGCCCCCCGCAACCCAATCCGCGGCCCACGCGCTCGAGCGCACACGCCAGCGGCCGGTGGTAATGACGCCGCACGAAATAGCCCACCGGCCACAAGATGAGGCTCAATGCCAGCACGAGGAACGACCCCACCAGCACGCCCAGATTCAGGGCGCCGCTTGATAGCCGGGCACCGCCTGCAGCACCGACGAGGGGTCCTCGCTGTCGAGCACGGTCTTGACGCCGTTGACCTCGCGCACGGTCAGCTCGCGAGTTCCGCCGATCTCCCGCCAGACATCCGGCGCCACTTCGCGCAAATGCGCCTCCCCCGGTTCGAGGCTCTTCGGGGTCACGAGTCCCGTCCGCATCGACGCCGATCACCGTCTGCTGCAACAGATAGAACACGCTCATGAAGCCGTGCTCCACGCGACGGGAGGATTGATAGCGGCCGGCGATCTTGTTCGGCATCGCTCGCCGCGGACGCCAGGGCCTTGGGTTCGGGCGCCGGCGAAGCGTTGGAAAATAGCGATCCAGAAACTGATCGAGCAGCTCCTTGCGCAAGCCGTACACCGCATTGTCCCGCCCGCGGCTGTTGAAGCTGTAGAAAATCCCCACCCCCTCCTGTGGCAGGAGCTCGAACTCCGTGTGGAAGAAAATGGTATCGCCCCCATGCCCGATGACCGTGTGGCCGTTGCGGGTCTCATGGAAAAACCCGTGCGCCAGGGTGCCGAAGCCCGGCGGTGCCGGTTCGGACGGGCTCTGCATCAGCTCGGCCGTCGGTCGGTCGAGCATCTGATAGTCGCCGAGCCGTCCCAGCTGCAACTGCGCGAGCATGAAGCGCGCCATGTCCGCCGCCGTGCTCGCGACGCTCCCCGCCGGTGCGGTGACCACCAGTTCGTAGGGCTGCGGCGGCGTCGAGGCGGTGCGATAGCCCTGCGACTTCATCCCTTCGAACCGCTCGGGCAGCGGCTGCGCGAAGGTCGAATGCTGCATGCCGAGCGGCAGAAAGATGTGATTCTCGATGTAGCGATCGAACGGCTCCCCCGACACCCGCTGAACGATGTATCCCGCGAGCGCCGCGCCGTAGTTCGAGTACGCCGGCACCGTCCCCGGCGCAAACAGCAGCGGCCGCGGATGCTCCTTCAAATATTTTTCCGTGGACTGAAAGGTGTGGGTCCATCGACAGCAGGTCCTTGAGCCCCTCCTCGAACCCGCCGCGGTGATTCATCAGGTCGAGCAGCGTGATCGGCCGGGGCCCCGCCGGCGACACCTTGAAGTCGAGATAGTCATCGACATTGCGATTGAGATCGAGCTTGCCCTGCTGCACCAGCTGCATGACCGCCGTCCAGGTAAAGAGCTTCGAGGTCGAGCCGATGCGGGTCATCACCCGCTCCGGATCCATGGGGCGCCGCTTCTCCACATCGGCATAGCCATAGCCCGCCTGATAGAGAACCTTGCCATCCTTCACGATCGATATCACGGCGCCCGCGATGTCGCCGCTTTTCAGCCCATACGTCAGCAGCCCGTTCAACCACGCCTCCGCATCCGCCGCGGTCAACTCGTGCCGCGCGTCCTGTTCCGCGCCGGGTCCGACGCTCGTCAAAGGCGCGGGGGCCGGCCCCGGCGCCGCCGCGCCGACGCCGACGAAGCCCCCACTGCCAAGAAGCCAACCGCCGCGGCCATCACGGCCGCCACCCGTCCAGCCTTGATCGGATTCACGGTGCCCCCCATACGTCGTCCCCGCTCCACGCCTTGCCGTCGACATACGTCATGCCCGGCGTCCGGTCCCTCGCCAGAAATATCGGCCCATCCAAGTCCACCACATCGCACAGCTGCCCGATCACGAACGCCGGCGCCATCGCCCAGCTCGTCCCCACCATGTTGCCGACCATGACTTCGAGCCCGAGGCGCCGCGCCTCGTGCGCCATCGCCAATCCCTCCGTCAGACCGCCGCACTTGTCGAGCTTGATGTTGACCACGCTGAAACGACCCACTAGGCCCGCAAGATCGGCCGAGCTCAAGGCACTCTCATCCGCCGCCATCGGGATCGGCGACACGAAACCGTCGAGATCGGCTTCGCGCCCCCGCTTGAGCGGCTGTTCCAGAAGCGATATCTCGAAGGGCGCCAACGCCCCGATCAGCGCCTCGAGTGCATCGATCGTGTAGCCTTGATTCGCGTCCACCCCCATCCAGACCCCGGGCCGCGCCGCGCGAACCGCCCTCACCCGCTCGATGTCCAGCGCCAGCTCCCCGGTCAGCTTCAACTTGAGCGCACGCGCCTGCGCATAGCGCTGCGCCCCGGCCACCATCGCCGCCGGCTCATCCGCGCCCAAGGTGAACGTCGTGAGCAGCGGCTTCGGCGGCTGGATTCCCGCGAGTTGCCACACCGGCCGCCCGGCGCGGCACGCATCGAGCTCCCACAGTGCGCAATCCACCGCATTGCGTGCGCCTCCGGCGGGCAGCAGCTGTTGCAGCGCCGCGCGATCGATACCCGCCTCGATCGCACCGCGCACCGATTCGATTTCCGCCATCATCTTCTGCGCGTTATCCCCGAGGTAATACACCCCCGAGGCTTCGCCCCGGCCTCGATGCACGCCGTCCCGCAGCGTCACCACGACCGCCTGCTGCTCCTCGAACACGAATCCGGCAATGCGAAACGGCGCGGCGAACGGCAGCGCCTCGACGCCGAGGCTGAGTGCGAGCGCCGCCATCAGTAGTCCAGGCTGAAGCCGATGAGGTGCACCGCGAAGGCGGTCCACAGCACGATGAAGGCGCCGAGCACGAGCACGATGCTCCAGACCCGCGCCGGCCAGCGCCGGTGGCCGCTCCAGACTGCCCAGAGATTCCACACCATCGCCGCGAAGCCGCCGATGAACGCGACGAGCGCCAGGAGCTGTGCCGCCCGGAGGTTGGTATCGAACTTCGCGGTGAGATTGTTGTTGTCCTTGATCATCAGGCTGATCACCAGCGCCCACACCCGAGCGCCCCCAGAATCAGGATCGCCGCCACCTTGCTCGAGCGATACGCGCGCAGCGCCGTGCGCTCGAGCACCAGCCGCGCGCCGAAGCGCCGGCGCACGATCGCGGTGATCGGCCACGCAACCGCGGTCAGGAGCAGCGCCGCCAGACTCGCGCAGAGCGCCGGCATCAGCCACGCGCCATTCTCGTACGCGGGCGCCCGGTCGAACACCATGAAGGGCGACAGCTCGCCGATGCTGAAGCGCACCACCTGACCGTCCACCACTTTTGCCGCCAGCCGTTCGTGGCCGGCCGCATCGCGCCACACGAAGGGAGCCGTCTCCACCCATCGGCGCGGCTTGCCGTTCAGTCCCGGGAAGGGCACCACCAGCTCTCCCTTTCCATCGACGCTGATCTTGGTCTGTCCGAGCAAGCCCACCGCCGCGAGGAAGTTCGACGTCGACCCGCGAGAATTCACCCAGTGCCCCGCGAGCATCGTCGCATGCGCCGCCGCCGTCTTCTCATCCACGCCGCGCACCGCACCCGCGGCGGCGCCCGCACTTTCATCCGGAAAATAGCGGTCGGCAAAGTCCTCGAACAACGCCACCCGGAGGCTCCCCGCCGCGCCGTCCTTGCCGCGGCTGTTGAAGGACACGTAAAACCCCACGTTTTCCTTCAAGAAGAGATGCAGCGAGGTATGAAACAACTCCGTGTCGCCCAGATGTCCGATCACTTCGCGGCCGTTGATGTTGGTCTCGAAGAACCCGAGCTCCATGCGGTTCAACGGCGGCAGCACCGTGAGCGGGCTGTTGTGCATCATTTCCGCCGTCTCGGCCGAGAGAATGCGCTGCCCGTGGTATTCCCCGTCCTGCAGATGCGCAATCATGAAATGCGCCATGTCCTCGCCCGGCGCGGACAGCGCGCCCGCCGGCGCAGGCCCCACCATCTCGAACGCGTGCGGCGGCTCCGAGGCGAGCAGATAGCCCTTCGACATCAACGGAGCGAGACTCGCCGGCAGCGGCTGACGGAACGTCGAGTGCTGCATGTCGAGCGGCACGAAAATATGCTTCTCCACATAGTCGTCGAACGACTCGCCCGACACGCGCTGCACGATATAGGCCGCGAGCGAGGCGCCATAATTGGAGTAGGCCGGCGTCGTGCCCGGCGCAAAAATCCGCTCGGGCACCCACTGCTTGAGCAGCTCCTCGTACCCCGGCGCATGAGGATCCTCGGAAATGATGCCCTTTGCCTGCTCCTCGAATCCGGCCGTGTGCTGCATGAGATTGCGCATCGTGATCGGCTTCGCATCGCGCGCGGGAATCTTGAAATCGAGATAGCGGTTCACATCAACGTCCAGATCGATCTTCCCCTGCTCCACGAGCTGCATCACCGCGGTCCAGGTCACGAGCTTCGACACCGATCCCGGCCGGAACAGGGTCAGCTTCGGATCCACCGGCGTGCGCTTCGCGACATCCGAGTACCCGAAGCCGCGCTCCGAGAGGATTTGCCCATCCTTCACCACTACGACCACCGCACCCGCGATGTCGCTGGTATGCAGGGCATAGGGCAGGTATCCATCGAGCCACGCATTGAGATCGTCCGCCGTCAACGCGACCGCGCCCGACCGATCCGCTGCCGGTGCGACCGCTGCTGGCGGAGCCGTCGCGGGCGGAGCCGCCGCCGGCGCGTTCTGCACCGGTTTCGTCGCCGCGCCCGACACGGCCGCGAAGGCCAGGAGAGCCGCCCCGAGAAGTTTGATGCTCACGATGATGTTCCCCTTAAGCGTCGCAGCCGCCGATTCGTCTACCCGAGACACGCATCGACCAGCCGGTCGAACTCCGCCCCGCCTCGCATCGGATCCGCGACCGGTACCCCGAGCCGCGCCCGCTCCGCCGCCATCAACTCACGCGCCGCCTCCGCCCCGAGCCGCGACGTATTCAGGCAGACCCCGGCGCAGCGCACCTGCGCATTGGTACGCCGCGCGAGCCGCAGGTTCAAATCGATGGTCTCCGCGATCTCCGGGATGGGGTACGCCGGATAACCGAGAATATGCGTGCGCCCCGGCTCGTGACACACCACGATCACATCCGGCTGGCTGCCGTGCAGCAGTCCCAGCGACACCGCCGCATAGGCCGGATGAAACAGTGAGCCCTGCCCCTCGATCACGTCCCAGTGTCCGGGCGCCGCATCCGGGCTCAGCATTTCCGCCGCACCGGCCTCGAAGTCCGCCACCACCGCATCCATCGGAAGCCCCGCGCCCGCGATCAGAATCCCGGTCTGACCGGTCGCGCGGAAATTCACGTCGACCCCGCGCGCCGCGAACGCCCGCGCTAGCGCCAGCGCGCTGTATTTTTTCCCGAGCGCGCAATCCGTACCCACCGTCAATAACCGCTTGCCCGAGCGCTTGCGCCCCGACGCGATCGGAATGTCCCGCGGCGGCGTGCGCACGTCGATCAGGCGCCGCCCGCAGCGCGCCGCCACGCTCTGGAGCGCCGGTGAGTCGCCCAATTTGGTGTGCAGCCCGCTCACGATGTCGAGCCCCGCTTCGAGCGCCTCGATCAGCGCGCCCATCCAGCTTTGATTGATGACGCCGCCGACGTTCGCCACTCCCACCACCAGCGAACGCGCGCCGCGCTCGCGCGCCTCTCGCGGCGTCAGCCGCGGAAGACCCGTCGTGACGGCGGTGCCCCCGCAGGACCACTCGCCCACGCAGCGATCTTGGGCCCAGTCACGCAGCCCGAAGGCGGTCTTCGCGTACGCTGGCTCCGTGGTGTCGCCGAGGAACAATAGGTAGGGATGGGGCAGCTCCATGATCTCAAAACCCAACGGCGCCGGCAGGCTCAGAAAGTCGCGTTGAGGGTCACACCGACGGTGCGGGGCTGAATGACGGTGACCGTCGTGTAGGGCGCACCGCTGCTCTCGAAGTCGGTGATGCCGCGCGCGTCGGTCAGGTTCTTGCCATACAGCGTCACCGTGTAGTGACCCTTTTTCACGCCGAGCCGAACGTCGGTGGTGTTGTAGCTCGGCAGCACGATCTGCCCAGGGGGATTGGCCGCCGAGCTCGCGAAGTCGCTGCTGCGCGAGCCCACATAGCTCCAGGTCGCGCCCACGAAACCCTGGTAATCCGCCAGGAGCGCCCAGTCATATTCGCCATCGAGGGCCGTGCTCCACTTGGGTGCATAGGGCAGCGGGTCCCCGGAGTTCGCGTTCAACGCCGCTGCCGGCGAAGTCAGCTTGGCGTCCGTATAGGCCCCGGTCCACTCGAACTTCAGACCTTGCACGGGCAGGTAGCCGAACTGCCATTCGACGCCCTGACTGCGCGCCGTGCCGCCATTGCCGTTGATGCCGAAGCTGTTGACCAGCTCGAACAGCTGAATGTTCTTCCAATCGATGTGATAGAGCGCGACGTCCATCGAGAACGCACCCTGCAGCTGGCTCGAGCGCACGCCGACCTCGACGTTGGTGGTCTTGTCCGAGCCGTATTCGCGCTGCACGGTGGGCGGCGCGTTGGGCGGAATGACGTTGGGGCCGCCCGGACGAAAGCCGGTCGAATAGCGCGCATAGACCGAGCTATCCGCATCCACGTGCCACAACGGCGCCACGGAATACGTGAACACATTGCCGCTCGAATCGCCGTTGACGACTTGCGTCGGTACACCGAGCAGCGGGTTGAAGTTGGTGATCTGGGTCGCCGTCTGCTCGTTGTGCGAGTACCGGCCGCCGACCTGCAGATCGAATTGTGAATTGAAGTGGTAGGTCACATCGCCGAAGCCGGCGATTTCCTTGTAGCTGGAATTGATGATGGGTTGCTCGATCAGCCCGAGTAACGCGCCGCCGGGAAGCCCGATGCCGTCGAGGTACTCATTGATCTGGCCGTTCTCATGGGTGAAGTATCCGCCCACCTGCCAGTCCAGCTTTTCGCCCGCGGGCGAGGTCAACCGCAGCTCCTGCGTCAGTTTCCTCAAAGCCACGTTGTCGTCCAGCACGGCGGCGGGCGACCCGCCAAAAAGCGCGCCGGCCAACCCGCCATAGAGCGGCGTGACATCCGCCCCCGTGTAGGTATCGAGGATCCCGTAACTCGTGCTCGAGAGCACCCGAAACGGCCCCGTATTCCAATCGACGGTGGCGTTGTAGTTCTCGTACTTGAAATTGCTCGGCTCGGACAGGTAGCGCTCCTGGCTCAAGCCGCCGTACAGGGGCTGCAAGGTGTTCGGGTTCACATCGACCGTGTTCACGCCGCTATATTTCGATTCCTGCTCGGCGGCCGTCAGCCGGATCGTCAGGTCATCCGTCGGTGCGGCGAGCAGCGAGGCGCGCCCGCTTTCCTTGTGACCACCATTGAGCCCGGTTTCCTGATGTTCCGGATCGTTGATGTAGCCCGGCACATCTTCATCGGAGGCGCTCACCCGGAAGGCCATCTTGTCACCGAGCGGAAGATTCAACATGCCGCGCACGTCGCCCCCCGTGCCGCCGTTTGCCACATGATCACCGCTCACTTCCGCCGCGCCGCCCAAGGTGCCGAGCTGCGGGGCGTTGGTGACGAATTTGAGAATACCGCCTTCGGTGTTGGCACCGTAGAACGTGCCTTGCGGCCCGCGCAGCACCTCGATGCGCTGCATATCCCAGGTGTCGAAATCGCCGGTGTTGATCGAGCCGTTCAAGAGCGCCGTGCTCGATCCGAACGGCGACTCATCCACGTAAACCGCCACCGTCGAACCCACGCCGCCGGCATTCTCTCCGCGCAAGGTGAGGCGTGTGAGGCCGGGCTGGGAACTCGCCAACGACAGTCCCGGCACCATCGCCGCGTAGTCCGCGAAGCTCCGATCCTGCAGCGCGTCGAGTTGGTTGCCGCCCAAAGCGGTCACGCTCATGGGGACATTGATGAGGGATTCTTCGCGCTTTTCCGCCGTGACCACGATGGTCTCGAGGTTGGCGGCATCGCCCCCGGCCGCGGGCGCGGTGGCTTGCGCCGTGGTTTGCGCGATTACCTGATTCCAGGGCAAAAAGACGGCCGCCTGAATGACACCCAGAACCGTCGACGTGATTATTCTGCTCATGGCGCCCTCGATCTTGGAATTGTGATGACTGCGTTCGTCGCATCCCGCGACTTGTCGCAATTGGGTCAGTATGATCCTGGATAGAAAACTGTCAACCCATTTCTCTATTCCGGCTACAATGCAAAGCCAGCGTGGCGCGCTTGTTTTTGAGCCCGATCCAAGCTGTGATGGCGACTTCACGGGCGAAGGAAGCGGTATGGATATGAAAGTGCGTCATCCGACGCTGGGAAGCCTGCTGCGTTCGCTGCGCGCTCGACACGGCTGGACGCTGAAGGAAATGAGCGAGCGGACCGCCATTCCCGTCTCGACCCTCTCCAAGGTCGAACATGATCGCCTCACCTTGAGCTACGACAAGCTGGTGCACTTGAGCCAGCGGCTCAACATCCGGATATCCGAGCTGTTCGCCGACCCCGCTGGCACCGTCGATGCGGCCGTGACCGCGCGCCGGAGCATCGGCCGGGTCACCGACGCCGTCCGCGTCAACACCAAGAATTACGACTACTACTATATGTGTCCGGAGCTGCGCAAGAAGCGCATGATCCCGATTCTGACCCGCATACGCGCCAAGAGCGCCGAAGAGTTCGGTGAGCTCGTCCATCACTCGGGCGAGGAATATATCTACGTGCTGGAAGGCAGCATCCGGGTCATCACGGAGTTCTACGATCCGGTGATCTTGAACGTCGGCGAGTCGATCTACCTCGACAGCAACATGGGGCACGGCTACCTCACCGCCGAAGGCTGCGACGAAGCCACCGTTCTCGGCGTCTGCTCCAGTCCGGACGAAAGCTTGATGCAATCGCTGTTGTCGCTGCACGGCGAGGTCGAGCCCACCGCCTCATCCCCGCCGTCCGAGACCGCACCGCCCGCCAAAAAAGCGGCAAAAAAGGGCAACCGCTAGGCGTCCGCCCGTCGGCCCGTCGGCCCTCCCCGTCCCATACCTCCCTTATCGGGCGGCCCCTATTGAATTGAATCACGCGCACGCGCGACCCGTCCGCCAGCTTGCCCCAATCGCCGATCGCCACCCAGCCACCCGGTCACCCGGTCACCCGGTCACCCGGTCACCCGGCAGAGACCCGAGCGGCGCACAGGCGGCCGCGCGACCTCGCGCCGCTCATCGGCCAGCAGACCCGCAACCGACGTGCAGGCGCCGTTTGGAGTCTTGGACATTTCGATGTGCCGCGCCGTGCGAGAATCGTCTTACCGTCGCGGAGCCAGCAGGCTGACATCGCATGCGACCTTGCTGTGCTAGTTTGACGCGGCAAAGATCGATTATAACGACGGGCAGGGGAGTTCACGTGCGCAACATCTCGAAAGCGTTCTGCGTCGCCGGTCTTCTCTGGTCATCGCATGCGGTCAGCGCCGCCGAATCTCCGTCGCTCAGCGGCACGACCATCCCGTCTGCGGCACAGATCGTTGATGCAGGCCTCCCTTACAACATATGGACTTTGAAGGGCGGCCAGGTCTACGAGAACGGCCAACTGACACCATCAAGTGGCGTCATTCTCCTGCTGTCTTACGGAGGGATCATTTATCAGGAAAATATCCACCACGATTGGTGGCTGTGGGAGCCGTACTTTGGGACACCGGCTTGGCAGGCGACCACTGATCCGCGGGTGATATCCCCGAGCGGCACGACGGTCCCGGTCGCCACGCAGATCATCGACAGCCATCAGAGCGTCTGGACACTATCCGGCGGCCGAGCGTACCTGGCCGGGCAGCCGACGGCGTCGAGTGGCGTCATTCTCCTGCTGTACTCGAACGGTGTCGTCTATCAGGAAAACATCCATCACGACTGGTGGGAGTGGCGCGATGGAAATTGGACGGCGACGCCGGCTCCAGAGCTCCCATCCGCGAGCGGGTCGACCATTCCGAGCGCATCGCAGGTAGTCGACGACCAGCAGAATGTTTGGACCTTGTCCGGCGGTCAGGTCTACGAGAATCACACGCTCGCGCCTTCGGACGAAGTCAAGCTCGTGCTGTTCTACGACGGAGCCATTTACCAGGAGAACGTTCATAACGATTGGTGGCGCTGGAGCGGCCAAAGTTGGATTTCGACGTCGGCGGATCCGCGCGCCGGCAAGCCCTCCGCCTATGTCGCCACCAGTTCCACGGGATCCGATGGAATGGTTCACTATGCAATCTCGGTGATTGACACCGGGAACAACCACGTGGTCTCGACCATTGCGCTGCCATTCCAGCCCGCCCATTTGGCCGTCAGCCCCGACGCAACGCGTTTGTACGTCACCGATGCCTCCGAAGGCCCCTTTTCCTTGTCGTACCTGACGGTGATCGATACAACGACAGGCCGTGTGCTCACCTCGGCCATCCACGTATCCGGTTTGCCGGAGGATCTCGTGGTTTCGCCGGACGGAACAAAGGTTTACGTGCTTGACATCGGGGGGTATCTCGACACGATAAGCACCGCCACCAATGATGTCGTATCGACGATCGTCCTCGATGGGTACCCCAACCACATGGGCTTGTCGCCGGATGGCAAAGAGCTCTACGTGCCTACCGTTGGGGAAGTCGAGGTCATAGACACCACGACCGACACTCTGCTGCCCCCCTCACCGTCCCCGGCGTGACGGCCCCGACTGGGGTTTTCAATGCGATCGCAGTCTCTCCCGCCACCGGAAAGGTGTACACGGATACGATCGATGCAGACAATTTCAGGGTGGTTTTCGATCCCACCACGGGTGCGGTGGCGGATCTGTTTCAGAGCTTCGTCACCCCGGCTGTTTTCTCACCTGATTCGCAGCGCGTGTATGGCCTGGTGGCGGAGGGCGGCGTAAATTTCATCTCCGCCGCCACCAATACCCAGAGCACGGGGGTTACGAACATCACTGCAAGCGCCTTCGCCGTCACACCGGATGGTGCGCATCTGTACATCAGCACCTACACCGAGGCTGGAATCCCTGGACCCGTCTGCGTGGCGGACACGGCGACGTTTACGATCTCAACCGTACTCCCCATTGCCGCGACGGGACCCATCGCGATCGTATCGTCGCATGACGCCCCTCAGTCGACGCCGCGCAAATATTGATCGAAATAGCGGTCGGTCGCCTCGAAGAACATCTCCCACGACCGGTGCCTCAACAGATCGTGAATCTCATCGGGAATGATGAGTTGGTCCACTCGAGCGTGACCCAGGCCGCGCAGCGCATCGGCCAGCTCCACCGTCTGATGGAACGGCACGTTGCGATCATCATCGGCTTGCACGAACAGCACCGGCGATCGCCATTGCGCGGCCGTGGCGATCGGTGAAGAGTCATAGGCGAGCTTGCTCACCGCCGCAGCGTCAGGTGCGCTCGAAGGCGGCAGCAGTCCCAGCCAATTGCCAACCCCCGCATAATCCACCCCCGCTGCGAACAGATCCGACGAGCGCGACAGCGCGAGCCCCGTCATCAGGCCCCCGTAGCTGCCGCCGTAAACCCCCACGCGGTTCGGGTCCACATCGCTGCGCGCGCGCAGAAACTGCGCCGCCCCGAGGATGTCCTGATACTCACTCGCGCCCGCCGTACCGAACCGGGGCGGCTCGCGAAACTCGACCCCGTACCGGAGCCGCCGCGGTAGTTGACGGAGAGCACGACGTAGCCCTTGTTCGCGAAATATTGGTTCAGGCCATACATGTAGTCATATGCATCCATGGGATTCCAAGCCGCAAACATCTGGCGGGGCGGTCCTCCATGGAAGAACACCACCGCCGGATGGCGAACCTTGGGGCTGGCTTTGGCGGGCAGGAAAAGCTGCCCGGGTACTTGCATGCCGTCCGGCGACTTGATGACCACGTTCTCGGGCTCGACCAAGGATTTGAGCGGGAACGAGGCCGGCAACGGTGCGGATAGAACGTGGGCCTTGCCATCCGCGCTCACCACCACCGGCTCCAAGGGTCTGCGGGCATCGGCTTGCAACGCCACGACGCGCCCTTCAGCGGTCACATCGGGCGAATCCTCAATGGCGCTGCCCGACGTCAAGCGAGAGCCCCTGCCCGTGGAGACCGATACCTTCCACAAATGCCGGCCGTTCAAATCGCCCGCATTGGATGCGTAGATGACCTCATCCCCCTTGGGCGAAAGGGTGGCCTCGGCCACCTCGAAGGCGCCGGGCGTCAGCGGGGTCGCGCGCGGGTCGCTCATCGAAACCGCATACAAATTCCTCCAGCCGGTCTTCTCCCACGGAAAAATGATTTTGCCGGTGGCGCTCCAGAGAAGCTGGCGGTCGGACTGCAGGGCGGAAAACACGCTGCCGATGCCGCCATCGGCGATCCAAATCCGTCGCGCCGTGCCGTCGGCGGCATCCGCCACCCAGATGGACCAGGGGTCCCCCGTCTTTCGCGGCGCGAACACATACGGATTGTTCGACGGCGACCGAATGAAGGCGATGGACTTGGAATCCGGGGACCACGCCATTGAATCATCGTCATCCACGCTCGGCGACATCCAGGTGATGCTGCGCTTCCCGAAGTCATAGACGCCGATCAACGCGTGGTCGGTGCGCGCGCTGACGAACGCCAATCGCTTGCCGTCCGGTGAAAAGGCGATGGCGGCGCACTTGCCGCGATCGTGGATCAACTGTTCGGCCGCGGCCGTCGAGGAAAGCGAGGCCACCCAGACCTGGTCATCGCTCAGGTACGCGATCGAATCGCCCGCCGGCGAGACCTCCGCGCCATGACCCGTCCCGAGCTTGCGCGGCGCGCCACCGTTGACCGCAACCATCCAGATCTCCTGGGCGGGCGCCCCCTGCGGCAAGCTCAACGCATTGACCGCGGGGCCTCCTTCCAAACTTCCGCCGCGGGTGTAAATAAGGAAACTCGCGTCCGGTGTCCACCGCACTTCGCCCATGTCCATCCCATCATCCCCGGCATAGGACGTCACCTGCCGGGCGCCCTGGGGGGCATCGGCCGTGGCGTCCGCCACCCACACATTCCTGCTGCCGCCATCGTTGCCGATCCAGGCCACCTTGTTGCCTCTGGGCGAGGCATGCAAGTCCGAAGGGAACGGCGCGCTCAACACATCGTGGATCGTGAACGTTTGAGCTTGCGCCGCGGTCGCTGAAGCCGCTGCGCCGAGCATCAGCGCGGCTCCGAGAATGCTTGCGCAGAGAGACCTGGGACACGAAGCAATGACGTTATGCCCGTCGATCGCAACCGAATGTTTCATCAGCGACTCCCCTAGCCTGATCAATGATCCGACGAGCGAACCCCATTCGCCCAGAGCGGAAAATGGCTGTTTTCGTCAATTCCGACAACGTTTGCCAATACGATAACATATTATCTTTAGTAGACAATTCTGGCCTTTGAGTCTTCGCGCCGTCTGCCACCGCTTTGCCATGGTTGCATCCCTGGAATCGCAGAATCTGCGTTCACCCTCTCTGTCACCGAACCGGCAGAGATGGTACTCAGGGATCCCATGAACAATAAGCTTCGCGGCCTCAATCGGCTGCACCTCGCGGCCGCCGCCGCTCTCCTCCTGGCGCCGGCTGTCCGGGCGGCGTTCGACAGCGCGGCAGCGCCGACGGACTCCCATCTGAAGATCAACCGGGTGGTGCCGGAAGGCGACGGGGTACCGCCGCCGGGACGGCAGATCGTGGTGACTTTCGATCGGCCCGTGGTGGCGCTCGGCGCGATGGCCGTCGATGCCGCGCACGCGCCGGTCACGATATCCCCGCAGGTCGAATGCCAGTGGCACTGGCTCGACCCCAGCTCGCTCGCCTGCGAATTGAATGCGGCGCAGGCACTCGCTCCCGCCACCCGCTACACCGTCACCGTCGAGAGCGGCCTCAAGGCGCTGGACGAGGCCACTCTCGAGGAACCCTACCGCTGGACTTTCACCACCGAACGTCCGGCGGTGAAGGGCTATTCGTTCAAAACCTGGCAGTCACCGGGCATGCCCGTCGTACGGCTGATTTTCAATCAACCGGTGACGAAGGACAGCGTCGAGTCTGCGCTGCACTTCGCGGATCAGGCGGGCGTCTCGGCGACTCCGGACCCGTACGAGCGCGAGGTGTTCTACGTGCTCGCGTTGCCCGGAGAGCCCGGCGCGGTGATCTTTCCCCAGGGTACCCCTGCGGTCCGCAGCGACGACCGGCCCGCCTCCGGCACGAACGCCGCGGGTCAGCGCGTCGAGGCGCGGCGGGTGTGGCTCGTGTCGCCGCGCAAGGAGCTTCCCGGGAACGCGCGCACCCGGCTCCAGGTTCTGCCGGGACTTCGAAGCTATGCGGGGCCGCTGCTCGGGGTCGAGCGGCGCACGGTGGTCGCGTTCGACACCTTCCCCGAATTTCGCTTCCTCGGGGTGCGGTGCCTGGTGGGAACCTCGTCTGCGCTCATCTCCACCGCCGGCGGCGCGGCGGGGGCGGCCGGCGCGGCGGGGGCGGCACCGGCGGCCGCGCCCGCCTGCAATCCCTTCGGCAAGGTCTCGCTGGTGTTCTCCTCGCCCGTGATCGCACCGGAGATCAAGGCGCACCTGACTCTGATTCCGGACCTTCTCAACGGGCGCACCGACTACGACCCGTGGGCGAATGTCTATCCCTCGAGCCGCCTGGGCTCGCCCCACAAGCGCGGTACGGAATATGCGGTGGAGCTGCCCGAGCACCTGCGCGCGTTCCAGGCCTACTCCGTCGCAAGCCTCCAGGGTGTGCGCGATGAGTTCGGACGAGCGCTGCGCGGGCCGGCCGCGATGGAATTTCGAACCGACCACCGGCCGCCGCGGCTCAAGGTGACCCACCCGGTGGCGGTGCTCGAAAAGAACGCGCCCACCGCCATGCCGCTCTACGCCACCAATCTCACCGACATCGACATCCGCTACCGCACGTTGACCAGCGCCGGGTTTCGCCCGGGATCTCGATTTCGATCAACCCGTCGACCGCGCCTGGGACGTGGCCTACGCGGTGCCGGCCAAGATCCGCGATTTGCTCGCCGGGCAGTCGGGCGTGATCACGGGCTCGTTCGAGCCGCACCCCACTCCGCAAAGCGTCGCCGGCTACCGCTATTTCGACGAGTCCGAGGACGATCCGGGCATCTTCAGGGGCAACCCCGACCGGGACTTCTTTGCCGAAGTCACGCCCTTCGAGGTACACGCCAAGCTCGGCGCGTACAACACGCTGGTCTGGGTCACCTCGCTCGACAAGGGGCTGCCCGTGCCGCACGCGCGGGTCCGTGTCTACCGCGACAACTATCAGGGCCTCACGTCGGGCACGCCCGTGCTGGCGGAGGCGCTCACCGATCGCGACGGCGTCGCCGTCCTCGAGGGGCGTACGGCGCTCGAGAACAAGGCGCCCCCGAACCTCACACCCGACGCCTCCTTCATGGTGCGCGTCGATGTCGGCAAGGACATGGCGCTCCTGCCGCTCGATGCCTCGTTCGCGCTCGACACTTATCGCGCCTCGCGCGGCACGTTCTGGTCGGGATTCGGCAACGAAGCCGACCACATCCACGCCTGGGGCACGACGGCGCAGGGCGTGTACAAGCTCGGCGACACCGTGCAGTACAAGCTGTACCTGCGCAACCAGAACAATCTCACCTTGGAAGCCGTGGCGGAGCGTGGCGGGGTACGAGCTCAGCATCGTCGACCCCACCGGCAAGACGGTGAAGACGGAATCGAACATCACCCTGTCCGAGTTCGGCGCCTATGCGGGCTCGTTCCGAGTGCCTCCAGCGGGCGCGGTCGGGTGGTACGACTTCGTGCTGAAGCACCCGGCGGGCAAGGAGCCTGCGAGCGGCGTCACCGCGGCGAACGGCGCGCGCACCTGGACCCCGATGCGGGTGCTCATCGCCGATTTCACCCCGGCTCCGTTCCAGGTGACGAACACCTTGAATGGGCAGCTGTATCAGCCGGGCGATACCGTGGATGTCGCGACGCAGGCGGCGCTGCATGCGGGCGGTCCCTACGCGACCGCGGCGGCGCGCGTGACGGCGCGGCTGTTTCCGCAGAGTCTCGACATCGCGAATCCGGCCGCCGCGGGATTTCAATTCGCCAGCCTGCCGCCGGGCGGCGGCACCTGTTCCTGGCAGCGGGAGCCCGACGTGTTGACCGTGCATCAATCGGACGCGGCGACGGACGAGAAAGGCGAGCTCGCCACCGGATTCACGCTGCCCGACGCCGACCTATTGAGCGCGCGGCTCGAGGTCGAGAGCGCGGTGCGCGACGAGCGCGGCAAATACGTCGCGACGCGCAGCTACGCCGAATACCGCGGCCGCGATCGCTTCGTCGGATTGCACAGCGAGCGCTGGACGCTCGAGGAGGGAAAGCCCGCCGCCATCCGATACCTGGTCGTCGACCAGAACGGCAAGCTCGTCGAAGGCACGCCCGTCACCGTGACCATCCAAGCGCAAGTGGTGAACGCGGCGCGCGTCAAAGGCGCGGGCAGCGCGTACCTCACGAGCTACGAGCCCCAATGGGTGGCCGACGGCTCCTGCACGGGCCAGTCGGGGAAGGAGCCTCAGATCTGCAGCTTCACGCCGAGCCGCCCGGGCCTCTACAGCATCCAGGCCGCGATCACCGACAGCAAGGGCCGGGCGCACACCACCGAGCTTTGCATCTGGGTGACGGGCAAGGGCCGGGTGCTCTGGGAGGAACCCGCGGACATGAGCTTGAGCGTGGTGCCGGAGAAGGACTCCTACAAGGTGGGCGAGCACGCCCGCTACCTGGTCAAGAATCCGTTCCCGGGCGCCGAGGCGCTGATCACGGTGGAGCGCTTCGGCGTCATCAAGCATTGGGTGCAGGTGCTTTCCGGCAATACCCCCGTGATCGACTTCACCGTCGAACCGGATTTCGTGCCCGGATTCTATTTATCCGTGGTGGTGATGTCGCCGCGGGTCGCGCCGGTTCCGGGCGCCTCCGGGGCTCGACAAGGAAGGCGTGGATCTCGGCCGTCCCACCTACCGCATCGGCTATCTCAAGGTGCCGGTCACGGATCCTTACAAGACGCTCGACGTGACCATCAAGAGCGATCGCGCCTCCTACAAGCCGCGCGACACCGTGGCGCTGCGCCTGGACGCGACCCCGCATGCGGCGCCGGACGCAGCGGCAGGGGGGAAGGAGCCGGTCGAGTTCGCGGTGGTGGTGCTGGACGAGGCGGTGTTCGATCTCATCCAGGACGGCAAGAAATACTTCGACCCCTATCGCGGCCTGTATCAGCTCGACAACCTCGATCTCACCAATTACAGCCTGCTCTCGCGGCTGATCGGGCTGCAAAAGTTCGAGAAAAAAGGCGCGAACTCCGGCGGCGACGGCGGCGCGGGCTTCGACATGAGAAGCGTCAGCCAGTATGTCGCCTACTGGAACCCCTCCGTGATCGCCGACCGGCGGGGCCGTGCGTCCGTGTCGTTTCAATTGCCCGACAATTTGACCGGGTGGCGGGTATTCGCCATGGCGACCACCCCGGGCGACCGCCTCGGGCTCGGCGACTACAAGTTCAAGAGCAGCAAGCTCACGGAGCTGCGCCCGGTGCTGCCGAACCAGCTCACCGTGGGGGATCGCTTCACGGCGGGGTTCAGCGTGCTGAATCGCTCGGACAAGACGCGCACCCTCGCGGTGAGCTTGACCGCGACGGGACCGATCGACGGCAAAACCGCCGAAATGCATCGATCCATCACGCTCGCCCCCTTCAAGAAGGAGATCGTCTGGCTGCCTCTCGTCACCACCGGCGACGGCACGCTCAAACTCAGCGCGGTGGCGTCCGATGCCAAAGACCGGGACGCGCTGGCCCAGACGCTTCCCGTCCACAAACGCGTGTCGCTCGATGTGGCCGCGAGCTACGGCACCACGCTCCAGGCGGGCGTGGACGAGACGCTCAAGTTTCCGGCGGACATGATGCCGGCGGTCGGTGAGCTCTCGGTGAGCTTGGCGCCCACCGTCCTCGGCAACTTGGACGGCGCGATGCGCTATATCCGCGACTACCCGTACCTATGCTGGGAGCAGCGGCTCACCAAGGCGCTGATGGCCGCCCATTACCTGAAGCTGCGCGGCTATCTTGCCGGCGATCTCGACTGGCCGGAGGCGAAGACTCTGCCGCAGGCGATGCTGGACGATGCGTCGAGCTTTCAGGCGCCGAATGGCGGAATGGCGTTCTGGACCCCGGATGATGCCCGGGTGAGCCCGTATCTGTCGGCCGCGACCGCCCTCGCCTTCAACCGGCTGCGCGCCGCCGGGTATCGGGTGCCGGAGGATGTGGAGAAGCATCTCGACGATTATCTGCAGGCGCTGCTGCGCTCGAACACCGCCCCGACCTTCTACAGCGAAGGCATGGTGTCGAGCGTGCGTGCCGTGGCCTTGCAGGCGCTGGCCGAGCGCAAGCGGCTGTCGCTGGAGGATCTCGGGCGCTACGAGAAGTATGCCCCGCAGATGGATCTTTTCGGGCTGGCGGCGTACCTGGATGCCGCCGTGCAGGTTCCGGGCGCCGGCACCCTGGCGCGCTCGCTCGCCGGACGGATCCTGGCGCATGCCAATCAAAGCGGCGGCCAGTTTCAATTCACCGAAACCTGGGACGACGGCTACTACCAGATGTTGAGCACCCCCATGCGCAGCAACTGCGCGGTATTGGCCGCGCTGGCGCATTACGGCGAGACGCCGCAGGGCGCGGCGCTGGTGGGCGATGTGCCGTTCAAGCTGGTGCGCGTCATCACGCAGACGCGCGGCGATCGCGATCATTGGGAGAACACGCAGGAAAACGTGTACTGCCTGTCCGCCCTGGCGCAGTACGCGGCAGCTCTATGAAAAGGACGCGCCGGCCCTGAAGGCCACCGTGTCGCTGGATGGCGCGGCGATCGGGCACGCGGAGTTCAAGGATTTCCGCGATCCGCCCGCCCTCGTGAGCCGTGCCAACCGCGCCGAGGATCCCGGCCAGCAGCGGGTGCTGCACATCGAGAGGCAGGGCGCGGGGCGGCTGTACTACGCCACCCGCCTGTCGTACTCGCTCACCGACCAAGCGGCCCGTGAGACCAACGCCGGCATGGAAGTGCACCGCGAATACAGCGTGCAGCGGGCCGGCGGTTGGCAGCTGCTCGCCGCGCCCTTCACGGTACGGCGCGGCGAGCTCGTCCGGGTCGATGTGTATCTGTCGCTGCCGGCCGCACGCAATTTCGTGGTGGTCGACGACCCCGTGCCCGGCGGCCTCGAGCCGGTCAACCGTGAGCTCGCCACGGCATCCACCGTCGATGCGGACTCCAGTGAATTCCAGGCCGCGGGCGGATCGATGTGGTTCAAGTATTCGGACTGGAGCGAATACGGGATCGCGTTCTGGTCCTTCTATCACCGGGAACTGACGCACGACGCCGCGCGCTTCTACGCGGATTATCTGCCCGCGGGCCATTACCACCTGAGCTACGGAGCGCAGGCCATCGCGGAGGGTCGATTCAGCGCCTCGCCCACCAAGGCCGAGGAGATGTACGATCCGGACGTCTACGGCAAAGGCATGCCGGCAGAGCTGTCGGTCGGCGCGGATTCCCCGGAGACACCGCGATGAGCGGCCGGCGATGGCGAACCCGCCTCCAGGTCGCGGCGCTTGCCGGCGCGCTCGGGGTGGCGGCGATCGCGGTGGCGACCCGCGCGGGACTTCGCGAATTTCCGGACGATCTCGGCTCGCTCACGGGGTCGGCCACCAAACCCCAGGTGCTGGCGCGCGACGGCACGCCGTTGAGCTACACGCTCGAGAACCGCTGGAACACCACCGATCTCGTCCCGCTCGCATCGGTTCCGACGCTGCTGCAAAAGGCGTTCGTGACCGCCGAGGACCAGCATTTCTATGAGGACCACGGGGTCGATTGGCCGGCACGCTTCGCCGCGCTCGCACTCGACCTTCGCGAGCTCGCGCCGATCCGCGGGGCGAGCTCGATCACCGAGCAGGTGGCGCGCATGATTCATCCGCGGCCGCGCAATCTCTGGTCGAGATGGCTCGAGGGATTCGAGGCGGGGCGGCTGGACGCGCGCTTCTCGAAGCAGCGGATTTTGGAGTTCTATCTGAACCAGGTGCCATACGCCGAACGGCGCCGCGGCGTGGTGCAGGCGGCGCACCTGTATTTCGATCGGGGGCTCGACACGTTGTCGCCCGGCGAGATGCTTGCGCTCGCCGTGCTGGTGCGATCGCCCGCCGGCATGGACCTCCGGCACAACCCTGCTCGCGCGCGGCGCGCGCAGGAGCAGCTCGCCGACCGGCTGGCCGAGCGGGGTGATCTCACGCCGGCCGAGCGCCGCGAGCTGCACGACCATCCTTGGACCCTGAACGAGGCGCCTCCCGCACCCGATGCGGGCCACTTCGTGAAGCATGTCTTGAACGCCTCTCCGGCCGGCGCCACACGGATCCTCACCACCTTGGATCCGAACGTCCAGCTGAGCGCGCAGAAAATTCTGGACGGTGCGCTGCGCGACCTCGCGAAGCGCCACGTGCACGACGGCGCGGTCCTCGTCATCGATCACCGCCGCAACGAGATCCTCGGATGGGTGGTGGGGCGCGGGGCCGGGAGCCGCGGCGACGATGGCGCCGGTGTCGACGGCTACGATACCGTGCTCACGCCGCGGCAACCCGGCTCGACCATGAAGCCGCTGCTCTATGCGCTGGCACTCGAAAAAGGCTGGACCGCAGCCACCTTGATCGACGATGCCGAGCTCTCGGAATCCGTCGGCGGCGGTCAGCACACGTTCCACAATTACAGCCACCGGCACTACGGGCCGCTGCGCCTGCGGGAAGCGCTCGGCAATTCACTCAATATCCCGGCGGTCAAGACGCTCAAGTTCGTGGGCCAGGACGCCTTCCTCGAGCGTCTGCACTCGATCGGCATCGTGAGCCTCAACCAGCATCCGGAGTTCTATGGGGACGGCCTCGCGCTCGGCAACGGCGAGGTGTCGCTGTACGAGATGGCCCAGGCCTACACCGTGCTCGCCCGGCAGGGACGCTACCAACCGTTGACCTGGGTCGCGAACGATCCGGCGCCGCGAGCCGAGAGCCGGGCGTTCACCCCCGCGATCGCCACTTTGATCGGCAACATCCTGGCCGATCCCGACGCCCGCATGCGGGAGTTCGGCCGCGGATTGCAGTTCCCCGTGGAGACCGCGATCAAAACCGGAACGTCCACCGACTATCGCGACGCCTGGGCGATCGCGTTCGATTACCAGCACACGGTCGCCGTGTGGATGGGCAATCTCGACGGCACCGCGATGGACGGCGTCACCGGCGCCGTGGGTCCGGCGATGGTCCTACGGACGCTCTTTTCCGAGCTCAACCGTGATCAGGAAACGAAGCCTTTGATGCTGAGCCGCGATCTCGTGCTCGCCAAAATCTGCCGCCAGGACGGGCTGCTGGCCGACGAGCATTGCGATTCGGCCACCGAGTGGTTCGTGCCGGGTACGATGCCGGCGAGCGCGGGGCCGGAGGCGGCCCGCGTCGCTGCGCCGCCGCTGCGTTTGCTTCAGCCCACCGCGGGATTGCAGCTCGCCCATGATCCGCGCATTCCGGCGGAGTTCGAGGCGTTGCCGATGCAGGTCTCGGTCGTGCCCGGACTGCAGCGCGTGGATTGGTACATCGATGGGAAGCTCACTGCCAGCACGCCGGACGCTCACTACGCCTGGCCGCTGCAGCGCGGGACCCACAGCGTCAAAGCGCAGGTGTGGACGGGCGCGGCGCAGGATGCGCAGCGGACCGAGGACATCCGCTTTTACGTGCACTAGATTGACCGTCCGACAACCGGTGTGTCACATTGTGATTGTGACAGTGCTCAACTGCACGCTGCAGCGTGGAATGCCGATCGTGGAACAGGTCGTGGTGGCTGCCATCCGATCGATACTGCGGAGCGAATATCGGCCGGGGGACCCATTTCCGTCGGTTCGCGCCATCGCCTCGAGCCTGAAAATACATCCGAACACCGCTCACAAGGTGATTCAGCGGTTGATCGCGGACGGATGGCTGAATGCACAAACGGGTCTCGGCACGGTCGTAGCGACTCCCTCCAAGGCGCGCGGTGATAGGCGACGGCTGCTGCGCGCGGACTTGGATCGGCTGATCCTGACGGCGCGCGGGAACGGCGTCACATTGGTCGAAGTCATCGACGAGCTCCGGAATCAATGGAATCAGTTGGGCTGAGTCAGGGAGGACGAAAGCACATGTACATCCAAACAGAAGCTCTCAATAAATCATTTCGCCGGCACGAGGCCCTACACGGTGTCTCGCTCCGCGTCCCGGAAGGCGCCATCTATGCACTCATTGGCGCCAACGGCGCAGGCAAGACGACCACGATCAAGGCGTTGCTCAACATCATCGCGCCGACGAGCGGCCGGGCCGAAGTCCTGGGCGTCGATTCGCGTCGGCTCTCGCCGAGGGAGTATGCACAGATCGGGTACGTGTCCGAGAATCAGGAGCTTCCACGGCGTCTCACCGTTCGGCAGTACTTCGAGTATCTGCGACCGTTCTATCCGACGTGGGACGAATCGCTGGCAAGCGATCTGATCGCCGGATTCCAGCTGCCCGTTGACACCCGGATCCAGGATCTCTCGCATGGCACCCGCATGAAAGCGAGCCTGGCCTCTGCGTTGTGCTACCGCCCGAAGCTGCTGGTTCTGGATGAGCCCTTTTCGGGACTCGACCCGCTGGTGCGCGACGAGCTGATGGAAAGGCTCCTCCAACAGGCACAGGACATGACGGTGTTGTTGTCATCGCACGAACTCGATGAGATCGAGGGCAGCGTCACCCACGTGGGATACCTGGAGCGTTGCTCAAGATTACGCCGCAGGGAGTGGTGAGCAAGCTGGCCGGTCCCGATTCAAACTGACCGTCCGTGCTTCCGCGACCGTATCCGCGCGCAGCCTGAGCCGCCCATCCGCCTCGCCGTTCAGCATCTCGACACTCATGCCCAATCCTCGCGCAAGCGACAACATCGGCGTGTTGTGCATCAGAGTATGAATGAGCAGAGTCCTGAGCCCTTGCACCCGAGCGTGGTTCGCCGCATGTTCGAGAAGTGCCTTGGCGAATCCTTGACGGCGAAAAGCCGACAGCACGCTGACACCCACCTCCAGATCAGCGCCCGACTGCCCGAGCTGGCAAACGGCAATCAGTACGCGCTCGGGACCGAAGATGCCGAATGAAGCCACGTCCGGACCGGCCAACTGATCCAGATACTGCTCGAGGGCAGCCGGCTTGATCGAACCACAAAACCGGAAGCGCAGATCCTCACTCTCGAGCGCGGCGAAATGAACTTCCAGAGCCCGGCGATCACGCGGGAGCTGGAGCGAGACGATGCCGGTCAGGACGATGTCCCCCGGCGTCTCGCTGTTCGGGTGGCACTCATGGCGATGGCTCCAATAGTGTTCGATGATCTTGTAGTCGGCATGCGAGCCGAAATCTTGACGAGCGCGAGCAGCCCGACCGCGGCCAGACGTTCTCTTGCGATGCACAATTTTACTATAGAATTCCCGTCGAGGCGGGGTTATTAGCGTCTTGCAGTGCGCACATTTCGTGCGCAAACGGATGACAGGGAGTGCCGCCGCTCTATTGTCGTGCACGCTCCTCGATGAGCTGCTGCACGACGCTGGGGTCTGCCAGGGTGGAAATGTCTCCCAGCTGATCGTGCTCATTGGCCGCAATCTTGCGAAGGATGCGGCGCATGATCTTCCCGGAGCGGGTCTTCGGAAGCATCGGGGCCCATTGGATCACGTCCGGTGTTGCAATCGGACTGATTTCGCTGCGCACCCAGGCGCGCAGTTCTGCACGCAAGGTCTCGGTGGGCTCGACATCGGCAATCAGGGTCACGTAGACGTAGATGCCCTGACCCTTGATGTCATGCGGGTAGCCGACCACAGCGGCCTCTGCCACCAGAGGGTGCGCCACCAAAGCGCTTTCGATTTCGGCGCTGCCCAGTCGATGACCGGCGACATTGATGACATCGTCCACACGACCGGTGATCCAATAGTAGCCATCTTCGTCGCGCCGTGCGCCGTCGCCGGTAAAGTACATGCCGGGAAAGGTCTTGAAGTAGGTCTCGGTAAAGCGCTCGTGGTCGCCGTAGACCGTGCGCATTTGACCAGGCCAGCTGTCGAGCAGCACCAGATTGCCCTCGCAGGCGCCCTCGAGGATGCGACCCGTCTTGTCGACTATGGCCGGCTTCACGCCAAAAAAAGGCAGCGTGGCGGAGCCCGGCTTGAGATCGATTGCGCCCGGAATCGGCGTGATCAGTATTCCGCCGGTCTCCGTCTGCCACCAGGTATCGACGATGGGGCAACGCCGATCACCCACCACCCGGTGATACCATTCCCAGGCCTCGGGATTGATCGGCTCCCCGACGGAACCCAGTAGACGCAACGACTGGCGCGATGAAGCCTTCACGGGCGCATCACCTTCCCGCATCAGCGAGCGAATCGCGGTCGGAGAGGAATAAAGAATGGTCACCTGGTGCTTGTCGACCACCTGCCAGAAGCGGCGAAAGTCGGGATAACTTGGCACGCCTTCGAACATGACGGTGGTCGCGCCGTTGGCGAGCGGACCGTAGACGATGTAGCTGTGCCCGGTCACCCAGCCGATGTCGGCGGTCGCCCAAAAAATGTCCTCCTCACGCAAATCGAACACCAGCTCGTGCGTAAATGCGGCGTAGACCAGATAACCGGCCGTGGTGTGGAGCACGCCCTTGGGTTTGCCGGTCGAGCCTGAGGTATAGAGGATGAACAGAGGGTCTTCCGCGCCCATCTCGGCCGCGGGACAGGTTCTTGGCTGGTCTGCCACGAGCTCGTCGTACCAGCGATCGCGCGGCGGGAACATTGCCACCTGCGTACCCGTGCGCCGCACCACCAATACGTGCTTGACGCATTCGGTCCCCGCGACGGTCAACGCCCCATCGACGGTTCGCTTCAACGGTATCCGCTTGCCGCCTCGAACCCCTTCGTCCGCCGTGATCACGACGGCGGAATCGCAATCCGCGATCCGGCCTCCCAAGGCATCCGAGGAGAAGCCGGCGAAAACCACCGAGTGAATGGCCCCTATGCGGGCGCAGGCGAGCATCGAGATCGCAATTTCCGGGATCATCGGCAGATAGATCGTCACCCGATCGCCTCTTTCGACGCCGAGCGACTTCAGGGCGTTGGCGCATTGGCAGACGCGTTGGTGGAGCTCACGGTAACTGATCGATTCCGATTGCGCCGGATCATCCGCTTCCCAGATGATGGCGGTCTTGTCGCCGCGCGTTCGCAAGTGCCGATCCAGACAATTGCTCGCAACGTTGAGGGTTCCGTCGTAGAACCAGCGGATGCGAACATCGCTCTGTTCGTAGCTGGAGTCCTTGACGTGCGAGAATTCCTTGATCCAGTCGAGCCGGCGACCCACGCGTCCCCAGAACTCCGCCGGATCCTCGATCGATTCCGCATACAGGCGACGATAGTCGGTTTGGTCGATGCGGGCGCCCTCGGCAAAGTTCGCTGGAACGGGATATAGCTTCTGGTTCATGGGTCCTTCCTGGTGACGTTCGGCAGCGTCCGGCCCGTGGGCTCCGCACGGACCGAGCCTCATATCGACAAATCGTCCCATGGACGACCGCTCAATACATTGAGTGGAACATCTTATGGGGCCTCGGTTACCCCGGGGGCCGGGCGCCCGTCATCGGTGCGCCCGAAAAAAAGGATTATCATGGCCTGAGCAGTCACAACGGAGCCCCGTGGCCTGGGTTTGATCGTTGACCAGGAGAGCTGACCAGGCCGACTACTCGGCGCGAATGCATCGCGTCCTCGAGCACATCGATCGCCACCTCGATCAGGAGCTCGATTTGCGTGCCCTGGCACGCGTCGCGCATTTCTCGGCCTTTCACTTTCACCGGGTGTTCGTCGCCTGGACAGGCGAAACGTTGGGCGCCTACCTGCGCCGGCGGCGGGTCGAGATCGCGGCCGTTCGTCTCGCGGGGCAACCGAAGTTGTCGGTGTTGGATGTCGCCACCTCGGTCGGCTTCGGCTCCGCGGAGGCGTTCGCCAGGGCATTCAAGTCCCGATTCGGCTGTACGGCGACCGCTTGGCGGGCGCGCATCGCGCGACAGCGCAATCCTGATCAGGCACCCCGCAATCCAAGTCAGGCGAATCTCAGATCGGACAACGACACTACTTCCATCGTTACCTCGGGAGGAACCATGAAAGTCAAAATCGTCGACAGAAAGCCGGTCAAAATTGCTTATCTGCGCCATGTCGGACCTTATGGGAAGCCGCTTGCTGAGTTCTGGCGGACCACGGTGTACCCGTGGATCCAGGCAAATGACCAGTTGGGGCAGCCGCGCTACGGGATCAGTCTCGACGACCCCACGATCACCACGCCCAGCAAGTGCCGCTACGACGCCGGGGTCGAGGTGCGCGGCAGGATCACCGCACCGGGCGAATCGCAGACCAAGACCGTTCCCGGCGGGCAGTACGCCATCACCGCGTTTCGCGGCACGGTCGAGCAAATGGGCGCCGTGTGGGAGGCCATGCTGCGCGATTGGTTGCCGAAGAGCGGAATGCAGCTCGACGAGCGACCGTTCTTCGAATATTACCCGACGGACAGCCGCTTCGATGCGAAGACCGGGATATTCACCTGCGACATCGCGATTCCGGTGGCGCCCTTGTGATCAACCCCGAAAAGAAACCCCGCGCCAATCCCCGGGTTCGGCGCGACGGGTCCCTGCTCATGGGGCGCCTGCGTGCAGCATGCGCGATCGGGCGTCGGAACGGCGACCCGTGGCGGGCTCATGGGTGCCGGCAACGGCCAGGCCTGAACGCGGCATGTTGACGTAGATGCACTCGGAACGCCCCGCCGCTATTTGATAGGTCTCATGCCAGATACCGACCGTGCCGTCGGAACCGACGCTTTGATTGAACGCTTTCCATGCGGGAAGGTGCGCGGTGTCACGCGATTGAGCATAGGCAATCAGCTCATCGAAGCTCCGCCAGTACTGGGTGACCATGGCCCCGCGCCAATACACGGAGGTGTGAGCGGACAGAAAGCCCAGCGACGGGTTGGCGTACAGTTCGCGCAGCATCGGGCTCATGGCTCGGGCCACCGGCAGCCACTTGCGCAGGGCAAGAAGCCGATTGATTCGAAAACCGATGAGAAAGACGACGAATGCGCCGTCGATCGACGTGGTGTAGCGACCGGGGTAGACAGTGACCATTCGCGAACCTCGTGGAGTGCGATCCCATTCTCCAGCCTACGCCAATCGGCGGGCGTCCGCCGTCGGCGGCCGTGCCCGCATCCTCTCGTACGGGCCGCTTGCACCGGAGCGCTCTACGGTAGTGAAATCAACGGCATGACCCGCTACATCGCATTGCTCCGAGCCGTGAATGTCGGCGGTACCGGCAAACTCGCGATGGCTGATTTGAAGGCGCTGTGCGCGCAACTCGGATTCGCCGGGATCGAGACCTACATCGCCAGCGGCAACGTGGTTTTCGACGCCGAGCTCGCGGCCGGCAAAGTTCGGGCGCTGTTGGAGAAGGGACTGCTGGCCCTGACGGGGAAAGGGATCGACACGTTCGTTCGGACCGCGGCGGAAATGCGCGGCGTGCTGACGAGCAATCCGTTCAAAGACAAGGATCCCCGGCTGACCTATGCGTTTTTTCTCCAGGACAAGCCGCGCTCCGACGCGTTGAGCGACGCGCGAGGACGGGTCGGAGAGGAGATTCATCTGGGCTCGCGCGAAATCTATGTGTACTACCCGGCCGGCATGGGGCAGTCGAAGTTGCGGATTCCGGCCGCGAGCGCCGGCACCGCGAGAAATATGAAGACCGTCGAGAAGCTGGTCGAGATGGCCTCCGGTCGCCGGGTCACCGGCCCGGCCACCAGTTCCAACGCCCCGCGAGCCGGATGAGCGCGGGCCCCACCGCCATGCGGATCACGGTCGCGTCCAGGAAAACGGCGACGCCGAGCGCGAAGCCCAGAATCTTGATGAGCACGAAGTCGCCGAATACGAAGGCACCGAAGATCATGACCATGATGGCGGCGGCGAAGGTGATGACGCGGCCGGTGCTCGCGAGTCCCTCGACCAGCGCGGCGCCGTCGGCGAGTCCGGCGCGCCGGCCGTCCGCGATGCGCGAGACGATGAACACCTCGTAGTCCATGCTCAACCCGAAGACGATGCAAAACACCACGACGGGCAATATCGGAAAGCCGCCGTGCATGGGGCTCGAGAGTCCCACGAGGCGGGCCCCGAGGCCGTGCTGGAACACGATCGCGACGGCGCCGTAGGCCGCCGCCACCGACAAGAGGTTCAGCGCCACCGCCTTGAGGGGAATGAGGACGCTGCGAAACGCGAACGACAGGACCAGGAGCGTCGCGCAGATGACGCTCACGAACACCGGAAGCAGCGCGCTCTTGATGGCATCTTCATAATCGGCGTTGAAGCCGGGCAAGCCGCCCACGTCGAGGCGGGCGCCCGCAATCCCGCAAGATGCTTTGCAGATCGGCCGCGCGGATCTCCCTGACGAAGCGCACCGCGTCCGGCGCCGCCAGATCCTTGTGCGGCAACAGCCCGAGCAACACCGCGCGACCGTCGGCGCTGACCAGGCTGCGCCGCTGCGCCTCCGGAAGGCGTTTCAAGATCTCCGGCCCCCCCAGCGGGACCGCGCTCAGGGTGGTGATCGCCCAAACGTGCTGAATTCGGGGATCGCGCGCAAAGTATCTCGCCAACCGCGAGGTCGCGCGCCAGCCGGCCTCGTCCTCGATGGTGACGCCGGGCGGAAGATAGAGCACCGCCTGAACGATTTCGCCGAAGCTGCCCCGCGCCGCGCCGTCGATTTCATGCAGTACCCGCACCGAGTCGGCGCTGTCGGGAAGCCACCGGCCGCGCGGCAGGTCGATGCGCAGATGCGTCGCCTGCGCGGCCAGGAGCACCAGCGGTATGCCGGCGACCGCGAGAACCCGCAAAGGATGGCGCATCACCCAGTGCGCCCAGCGGCGCCAGTGGCGGCGGGTGGCGGGCCGGCGCGAGAATCCCAGAGAGCCGGCGTCGATCCACGGGCCGATCCAGACGAGCAGCACCGGCAACAGCGTGCTCGCGACCAGAACGGCCACCGTGGTCACAATCAGCCCCCCCATGCCAATGGACCTGACCTCGCTCACCCGCACCATGAGCATCGCGGCGAAGCCGATCGCCACGGCGGACCCCGATACCAGCACGGTGCGGCCCCCGTGTTGCGCCGCTGCAATCACGGCGTCCGATCGCGACAGCCCCTCCTCCAGCCCGTCCCGATAGCGGCTCACGATGAGCAGCGCGTAGTCGATGCTCAAGCCGAGACCCACCATGCTGACGATGCTCACGACGATCAGGGAGGCGGGCCAAACATGGTTCACCGCGGCCACCGCGCCGAGCGACACCGCGACGGTCAAGGCGCCGCACAGCACCGGCAGAACCGCGGAGATCAGACTGCGAAATGCGACCAGCAAGAGCACCAGGGTGAGCGGGAAGACCCGCCACTCCGCGGCGCGCGTCTCCTTCGCGCTGATCCGACGAAGGTCCGCATTGACGGCCGCTTCGCCGGTCCAGCCAAAGGCGAGATGCGGGTATTTCTGCGCCAGCTGCGCCTGCAACGCCCCGGTGGATGTCACGAGGTGGGTCATCACGGCATCCTCGGTGCCCTTGGGCGCATTCAACCCGACGAGCAGAATCGGGCTTGCGTCCTCCCCGAGGAACATCGAATCCTGGCGGTCCAAGTACGACATGACGCCGCGCACGCCGGCGGTGCGTCGGATCGTGTCGGTCACGTCC
Source organism: uncultured Gammaproteobacteria bacterium (assembly GCA_963748995.1). Taxonomy (GTDB): domain Bacteria; phylum Pseudomonadota; class Gammaproteobacteria; order Steroidobacterales; family Steroidobacteraceae; genus Bog-1198. The sequence goes on from CAVVKU010000018.1 coordinate 317,303, forward strand.
TTGAGCAGCGCCTCACCGTCGGCCGTGCGCGGGTCGGGCGCCGAGGAAATCCTCAAAAGCGCGATTTTGGCGAACGGCGACTCGAATTGTTGCTGCAGGGCGGCTTCGACGCGCGAGGACTCGCTGCCCTTCAGCCGGACGCCTGCATCGAGTTGATCATTGACGCGGGCGGCGAACGGTAATGCTGCCAGGGCGACCAGAATCCATCCCGAGACGATCAGCCATTGCCGGCGTCGGGAGAACGGCGATTGATTCACCAGCTCGATCCCGCCTCACCGCCCGAATGAAGGTGCGAATTGATAGCTAATCTCATGATCTGGATAGTAGCAAGCTCCGGGGGCTCCATGCGGCCAGAAGGAACCGCGGGCCGCGGCCACGTTCCAAGTCGATCATGGCCATCAACGAGTCAATAAGCGCGAAATGCGGTCAAATGGCGAGCCGTGATCCGCCTGAAGCCTGGGAATTGCCGCTGTCCACACCTGCCAGGGAAGCCGGGCGCGTCGAGCTCGGCGCGGGGGCCGCGGTCCTCACCGGCTACGCGGCCGATCGCGCGGCGGCGCTCCTGAAGCTGATCGAGGCGATCGGCGCGGCGGCGCCCTTTCGCCGAATGATGACGCCCGGCGGAGGACGGATGAGCGTCGCCATGACCAATTGCGGCGCCGCGGGCTGGGTCACCGACCAGAGCGGATATCGGTACACGGCGGAGGATCCACTGGCCTCGCGGCCCTGGCCGCCCATGCCCGAAGAGTTCGCGATGCTGGCGCGTGAGGCGGCGCGCGAGGCGGGGTTCGCGGAATTCTCGCCCGATGCGTGCCTGATCAACCGCTACGAGCCCGGTGCGCGCATGTCGCTTCATCAGGATAAAGATGAGCGCGACATGGACGCGCCGATCGTCTCGGTTTCTCTGGGATTGCCGGCACTGTTCCTCTGGGGCGGCCCGAAGCGCGCAGACCGGCCCCGCCGCATTCCCCTGCTGCACGGTGATGTCGTGGTGTGGGGCGGTCCCTCACGACTGATTTTTCATGGCGTGCATGCACTGCCCGCCGGGGTGCATCCGCTCACGGGCGCGCTGCGCTACAACCTCACGTTTCGCAAGGCGCGCTAGGCGGGCTGCGCACCGGCCGCTCGACGAATTCTATGGTCCGTCCGTCCGGATCGATCGCATAGCACACTCTGACGCCATCCCACGAGGATCCCGGCTCCTGCAGGGTGACCGGTAGCGAACAATCGAGCGCGCCCGCACTCAGCGCTCTGAGGCGCGTCGCGTCCACGTCGCCGACGGTGAATGCGATGTGGCTGTGTCCCGCATCGAACCGCCGCTGCACGAGCACCTGACGGTCCGGAACGACGTAGTGAAGGAGTTCGAGCATGTCGCCGGAGGGGAGTTTCAAGTCCGCGGTGTGGATCACCGCGCCCGCAACTCCCGTCAGCGTCTCCACGTCGGCGCCGCCGATCACGCCGCGTTCCTGCACGATGCAGCCGAGCACCGAGCCGTAGAAGCGGATGGAACGGTCGAGATCGCCCACCGTCAAGCCTGCATGGTCGATGCCGCTCATCACGCGGTCTTCTCCCGAAGAGGCAGATCGCGCGCAAAGACCTCCTCGATCGTTTCGCGCCGTTTGATGAGGGTGCTCCGGCTGCCGGTGACGAGAACCGTCGGAGGACGCGCGAGGGCGTTGAAGTTCGAGGCCGCGGCATCCTGGTAGGCGCCGGTGTCGAGGAATGCGATCACATCGCCGTTTTCGGTGGGGGGCGCTTCGACATTCTGAGCAAGCAGATCGAAGTTGCACGACTGCCCGACGATCTCGACGCGCTCCTCGCAGGGAGCATCGACACGCGATGCAAACAACGGCCTGAAATAGGCGTGTTCCATGAAAAGATCCGCCAGGAACATCTCACTGGTATCGACCTCTATCCAGGTCCGGCCAACCGGCCGACGCTGTCTCTTCACGTGGCATACGCGGCTCAAATGGATGCCCGTATCGGCCAACAATGCCCGTCCCGGCTCGATCTGAAGGATCACACCGGCAGGATCCATGCCCCCCGCACGCAGCGCCTCGAGAAGCGCGGCACACACGCTCTGTGCATAGCGCTCGAGCGGCGCGGCCGCGGTCCTCGAGGGGTGGGTCGGATCGCGCGGCGATGGAAAGCCGCCTCCGATGTCGATCTCGAGGGGACGCCACGGCGCCCAAGCGGCGGTGAGCTGCGCGACCACCGACCCGAACGTCCGCGCCATTCCCTCCCACACGGCGGGGTCCGCGCTGTGCCGACCCAAATGGGTCATGAGGCCCGTGAGCCGGAGATTTGGGTGCTGTATGGCGCGGCGGCCCAGGCGTATTGACTCGTCGATTTCGATGCCTGGCTTGTAGATGTTGGCCGCATCGCGAATCGTCATGGCGGGAAAGAAGTCGGACACGGAGGTGAGCTCGACATAGTCCGGACGCACCCGCAGCCGAACGTCGGCAGTTTTCCGCTGCTGCTCGGCCGCAGCGATCACCCAATCCAGTTCCTGCGCGCTGTCGAGCGTGATCCGAGCCCCGACCGACACCGCCAGCTCGATCAGCGGCGCGCTCTTTGCCGACCCATTGACCGATATTTTCCCGCCGGGAACGCCGGCCCACAGCGCAGCTTGAAGCTCGCCGTGTCCGAACACATCGCAGCCCAAGCCTTCATCGTTCAAGATCTGTCGAACGGCAATCGTGTAGTTCGCCTTGAGCGAGGGCAGCAGTTCCACCGGCCCCACGTCCCAGCAACGTTCGAATGAGGCGCGCAGCCGTCGGCTATTGGCGCGCAACTGCGCCTCCGAGACGACGTACAGCGGCGTGCCGTACTCGGCCGCGAGGGCGACGGTATCGCACGCTTCGATCCACAAGTGACCGTCGGCCAACGACAGCACGGCATCGATGCGGCGTCGAGCCTGCGTCGAATTCATGGGGGCCGAGGGTGGCATCCTGGGCCCTAGTCCGACCCGCCGGCCGGTTGCAGCACCACGGCCGGTTCGATCGAGTAGCGATGCACGATGCCATAGATGGTGGCCGCCAGCGCCGTGGTGGATCCGGCCAGGAGCAAGACGCCGGTGTAGCCCTTCCCCAGGCCCAGTAACAGGCCCGCCGCGGCCGGACCGGCAGCGAGGGCCGCACCCTGCGCCGCCGGGACCAATGCGGCGGCACGGCCGGAGGGGTCCACGACGGCGAGCGTGCCCAGCTGAAAGATGTCGATGAAGTTCCAGCACAGCTGCAAGACGGCCAAATTGACGACGAACATCAGTGCCGTGGGAAACCAGCCGTGAACGAGCAGCGTCGCGGCGAGGAGCGCGAGCGCGCCGAGCAAGGCGCGGGACTGACCGAATCGATGACCGACCATCCGGGCGCTCATGCAAGCCAAAGCGCTCAAGAACACGCCCGCCGTCAACAGCCAATGAACCCGTTCGATCGAGATGCCAAACTCGATTCCCATGCGTTCAGCATAAGCCCAATAACTGCCGATGGTCACATAGAAGAGCGCCACGGCCATGAGGCAGAGCGCGGGCGGCAGCGGCACGCGTCCGAAGAGAGAACGGCGTGGAATAGCGCCGGGCGTAGCGCGCCGGTCGGCACGCGGAGAAACGAGCGATGGGGCGCACGGCGGCGGCGGCCGCGCCGCTCTCGCGTCGCGATGCGGCAACAACGGCGCGACGGCCATGCTCGCGAACAGCAAGGCTGCGATCGCATCGAAAATGGCCGCGGGGCCCGCGGCCTGATTCAACAGCGGGAAGACCATGAGCACCAGCGCGTTGGCCAGAACCTGGAGAAGAATCAAACAGGAAAACGCGCGCACCGGATCGGAATATCGAGACAGCAGCGTCAACGAGGAGGCGTACGTGGCACCAGAGCCTAAACCTGCGCCAAAACGGAACACGCAGAGCAGCAGGATGCCGTGAAATGGGGCGCACGCCAGATTACAGAGGGCACTCAACGCCAGCGCCCCGCCCACATACCAGCGCCAATCGAGACGATGCGCGAGGAGCGACGTTGCGGTCGAGCCGGTTAGCAGGCCGGCGAGATCGACCGAAGTGACGTATCCGGCATACGCCCCCGAGTAATTCCATCCATCTTGAAGCGCACCGACGATGATCGGCATGCCCAGAATTGGTGCAACGCTTCCGATCGCGAGCGCTATCTGTGCCCACACGAGAGCAGGCAGCCGGGGAATAATCGTGGGCGCTCTCACTCGACTCACTATGCGCCCATCGCCTCGAGTACGCCACTCGGTGTATCTTGCAATGACTCCGATTAGAAAACGCAGGGGATGCCGTGAACAGACGCTTTCTTACGCCGCTCGCGGCGCCGCTTGCCGCATGCCTCGTGTTCATCGCGCCGACCGCCGGCGTGGCGGCGGCGGGTGCGACCTCCGTGGGCAGTGCGAACGCGGATGCGACCGATCAGCTCCAAGAAATCACCGTGACCGCGCAAAAGCGCACGGAGGACATCAAGGACATTCCATTCAGCGTGTCCGCCATCAGCGGCGTCGAATTGCAGGAACATCACGTCGCCGATTACGACGACATCACCCGGGCGCTTCCGGGCATCTCCTTCCAGGCGGGTCCCGGCCCGGGTCTCGACACCATCGAGATCCGCGGCGTCAGCTCGCAGTCCGGATCCGCGACCGTCGGCATCTATATCGATGAAGTCTCGGTCACCATCAGCAACAGCCAGTTCGACGGCGCCGTGCAGCCGAAGTTGTTCGATCTGGAGCGTGTGGAAGTGCTGCGCGGCCCTCAGGGCACGCTCTACGGTGCGAGCTCGATGGGCGGAACGATCCGCTTCATCACCAAGCAGCCCGACCTCGACGCCTTCAGCGCCGCGGGCAGCACGGATCTGTCGGTGACCCACCACGGCGGGTTCAACAACGACGAGTACGGCATTTTGAACATTCCCGTGATCCGCGGCGTGTTCGCGCTGCGCATCGGGGCGGATGTGTCCAATGAGAGTGGCTACATCGATCGCTACGTGCCTACGCCGACCGGCGCGGGGGCTGGCGGCAGCGTGCTGACGCTCGGCACCAACGACAGCACGGGCCTGCTCGGCGAGCGCGGCGTGAACGACATCCGCACGCAGGTGTTTCGCGTGATCGGCAAGTATGCGGGGCCCGACGACTGGAGCGTCACGCCCGCCTACCTATGGCAGCGCACCGCGGCCTCCGATACCAATATTTTCTATCCCGACATCGGGCTGTATGACCAGGACAAGCGGGTGGCGGAACCTTCCAACGACATCTGGAGCCTGCCGAGCTTGACCATCACCAAAAGCTTCGGCTGGGCGGACCTCACGTCCATCACCAGCTACTTCAAGCGCGATTTTCGCCGGGTGACCGACGGCACGCTCTACAACTCGAATATTTTCGCGAACGACTACATCGTCAGCAGCCTGCCCCCGCCCCCCGCGACTCCGCCGGCGCAGATCTACGCGACCCAAACCGTGCTCGGCTTCCTGCCGTCGCCCGCGAATTACGACGCGCGCACCGAACAGTTCTCGCAGGAAATCCGATTGAGCTCCAAGAACACGTCCATCGCCGGCATCGCGACCACCTGGACGACCGGCCTTTATTTCAGCAACCAGCACCGCCGGTTCCTGGACGACGAATATATTCCCGGGCTGCAGGCGCAGTTTTCGAAGATTTTCGGATACAGCATCGATTCGCCCCAATCCGTGGTGGGGCCTGCTTACTATCCCGCCACCGCCGCGTTCCCCGCGGAATCGTTCGCCAATGATCTGATCTACTTCGGCCACACCTACCCGGTGCAGCGGCAAATCGCACCGTTCGGCGAGCTCGGGATCGAGATCACCCCGCAATTGAAGGCCGCGATCGGCGTGCGCTACGTCTCCGCGAAATCTTCGCAGGTCACCGACAGCGGCGGCTTTTATGCGTACGGACTGCCGGCTGAGTATGTGGTCAGCGCCAACTACAGCGCCACCACTCCCAAGTTCTCGTTGCAATACGCAGTCAACGAATCGAGCAATGTGTACGCCACCATCGCCAAGGGATTCCGCCTCGGCGGCCCCACGGGACCCGACCCGGCGTACCAACCCAACGGACCGCCGCCCGCCGCCGGCGGTCCCTGCGATTCCGACTATCAGTCCTACGGGCTGACGGGCTCGCCGAAGGAATATCAATCCGATTGGCTGTGGAGCTATGAAGTCGGCAGCAAAGGGCGCTACTTCAACAACAGTCTATCCATCGACGCAGCCGTGTACACGATCCATTGGTCGAACATCCAGCAGACGATCAATCTGCCGACCTGCGGTTATTTATTCACCACCAACGTAGGCGACGCGAAGATTTACGGCAGCGAACTCGAGCTGCGGGCGCTCGTGACCTCGGGCCTTACGCTGTCGCTGAATGCGGGCTCGACACATGCCTATATCTCATCGGTCAGCAGCGAGGGGTCGGGCATCGTTTCCGTGGGCGAAACGGTGCTCGGCGTGCCGCTATACACCGTGACGCCCAGCATCGACTTCGACACGCCGTTCGGCGATGGGATGACATGGTTCGCGCGGGCGGACTTCCCCTATACGGGCCGCTCACGCGGGTATTTCGACAGCAGCGGCTTGAACCAGCTGTTCCAGCCGGCGTATGGGATTTTGAACATGAGCGCCGGCGTCACGCGAAACGGACTCTCATTGAGCCTCTACGCCAAGAACCTGCTGAATTGGAAGAACATCATCCAGTACCCGTCGGTGAACTCGGTGCAGGAGGGCTACACCGTCAGGCCGATGACGGTCGGGCTCATGGCGACATTTCAAATGTAGCCGGGACTTCCCGACTCGCGCCCTGACCCCGCGTTGCAGTAGCATAGCCGGCAACGACATCTTTGGGGGACGCGAAATGGCCAGATACGGAGTCGGTGCGCTCGTCACCGCAGCTGCGATTGCATGGATTTACCCGCTGAGCGCGCCTGCGGCGACTGCGGACACGGCGGCTGCAACCAAGGCGGCGGTGCCGCCGGCGCCGGAGCCGGCGTTTTCCTTCGACAGCATGCCCGGCCGCCTGCCGAAGGACGTGGTGCCCGAGCGATACGAGATCGCGGTCACCCCGCACATCAAGACGATGAGCATGTCCGGTCATGAGTCGGTGACACTCAAGGTGCGCTCGGCCACGGACCGGCTGGTGTTCAATTCGCTCAACGAGACGTTGACCCGCGTGAGATTCGACGGGCAGCCGGTCAAGAGTGTCGCCTCCGACGACGAACATCAGCTGACGACAGTGCGTCTCGCGCGCCCGGCGAGCGTCGGATCACATCGGCTGACCTTCGATTACAGCGGCAAGATCGAAGCGCGGCCTCAAGGGTTGTTCCTGCAGCCGTACGCCTATCCGGGCGGCTCCAGCGGGCAGATGCTCGCGACCCAGATGGAATCCACGGATGCGAGACGCATGTTCCCGTGTTGGGACGAGCCGGCATTCCGCGCGGTGTTCGAGCTGACCGTCACGGTGCCGAGCGGCTGGGCGGCGCTGTCGAACATGCCGGTTTCCCAACGCACCGTTCACGGTTCGCTCGAGACCGTGCGCTTCGAGCCCACGCCGAAGATGCCGTCCTATCTGGTCGCGTTCGTCGGAGGGGATCTCGGCCATCTCAGCGGCGCGAGCGGCGCCACGAAACTTGGCGTGTGGGCGGTGCGCGGTCAGGAGGAAAACGGCCGCTACGCGCTCGCCAATGCCGCGCAAATCCTCGCGGACTACAACGACTACTTTGGATACACCTTTCCGCTCCCCAAGCTCGACTCGATCTCGATTCCCGGCGGCTTCTCGGGCGCCATGGAAAACTGGGGTGCGATCACGTACATGGAGGAGCTGCTGATGCTGCCACCCTCCAGCACCCTGTCCCAGGAACAGCAGATCTATTCCACGCAGGCCCACGAAATGGCGCATCAGTGGAACGGCGACCTCGTGACCATGGGCTGGTGGGATGATCTCTGGCTGAACGAAAGCTTCGCCTCGTGGATGGCGGCGAAAGAGACCGCCTTGCGCAACCCGAGCTGGCAGTGGTGGGAACAGGAAGACAGCTCCAAGGAAAGCGCGATGCGCGCCGACGCGCAGCCCAACTCCGAGCCGATCCAGCAGCACGTGACCGACGAGCTGCAGGCGTCCAACGCCTTCGATCCCTCGATCACCTACAACAAGGGCCAATCGATCCTGCGCATGTTGGAGGCGTACCTCGGGCCGGACCCGTTCCGCGACGGCATCCGGCGCTACATGAAGGCACATGCGTTCTCCAATGCGACGACCACCGATCTGTGGACGGCGCTCTCGGCCGCGACCGGCAAGGAGGTCGAGCGCATCGCCGGCGATTGGACCCGCCTGCCGGGCTTTCCTCTGGTGCACGTCGATGCGGCGTGCGCCGCCGACGGCGCACGCACGCTTCATCTCACGCAGACGCGCTTCCTGTCGGAGGGAGGCTCGACCGAGGCGAGTCATTGGAGCATCCCCCTGGTGCTGCGCATCGGCATCCACGGTCAGCCCCAGGCGCAGCTCATCGGCGGCGATGCCGTCGCCGCCGGCGCGTGCACCGACCCGCTGAGCGTCAATGCCGACGCGATCGGGTATTACCGCGTCGAATACGATGCGGCAACGCTCAAGACGAACACCGCGCACTTCGGCGAGCTGCCGGACGGCGATCGCATCGCGATGCTCGACGATCAGTGGGCCCTGGTGCTCGCACGGACGCAGCCGCTCGACAGCTATCTGGCGCTCGCCTCCCGCATGGGCGCGGATCTCGATGCGCGCGCATGGCAGCAGATCAGTGCAGCGCTCGGCGCGATCGAATACGACGAGCGCGGCAATCCCGGCCACGAGGCCTTCACCGCGTATGCGCGCTCCATCCTCGCACCGCCCTTTGCGGCGCTCGGCTGGGATGCGAAGCCGGACCGTACCCCGGCTCAAGAGGAGCTGCGGCGCACGCTGATCTCGGAGCTCGGCTCGTGGGGAGACCCGGAGGTCCTCCGCGGTGCGCGGCTGCGGTTCGACGCATTCCTCAAGGATCCCGCGTCGCTGCCGGCGAGCGATCAGCCGCCGATTCTCGCGGCCGTGGCCTACGACGCGGACGCCAAAACGTTCGAGCAGCTCCACCAGCTCGCTCGCGGCGCAAAGAATCTGTCCGAGATCGAGCGCTTCTACGTCGCACTCGCCCAGGTCCGGGATCCGCAGCTCGCCGAGAAGGCGGCAGAGATCATCTTTTCGTCCGAGATCCCGCCGCAGGCAGTTTCGGCTCGCCTCGGGATGGTCGGTGCGCTTGCTCATGAGCATCCGGCGCTCGGGTGGCGCTTGTTCTCGGCGCACGCCCACGAACTGCTCGTGTCACAAGGCACGTTCGAGGCTTTCGCGGAAGCCCAGGTCGTGCCGCAGATCTTCTGGAACAGCGCGCCGCTCAGTGAGATCGAGGCCTGGGTGCGGAGCAAAGTTCCGGCCGAGATGGCACCCGAGGTCGAGCGCGGGATGGCCGGGGCGCGGCTCAAGGTCAGCCAGAAGGAGCTCCTGGTGCGGGAGGCGGACAAGCTGGCGCGGCCGAAATCGTAGGCCGCCTCGCGAGACTCGAAGCGGCCTACGGCAGTGTAGGTACTGACTGGGGACCGATTAGGGTTTGCCCATCTTCTGCATCGCCTGTTGCATCTCCGCCGCACTCACGTCTCGAACGTGAGTCGCGACCGACCAACGATGGCCGAACGGATCTTCGAGCTGACCATATCGATCGCCCCAGAACATATCCTGCACGGGCATGGTGATTTTCGCGCCCGCGGCGAGGGCCCGCGCCGTGAATGCGTCGAACGTCATCGACATACAAGTGAATGGTCACAGGGGAGCCATTGAGCGCCTTTGGCCCGAGCGCTCCCCACTCGCGCATTTCGTCCACCAGCATGACGGTGGAGTCACCGATTCGGATGCTGGCGTGCATGAGCTTTCCATTGGGTGCGGGCAGTCGGGACGTTTCGCTCGCCCCAAAGGCCTTTTTGTAAAACTCGATGGCTTCGGCTGCGCCCGCACAGATCAAATGCGGCGTGACGGTGTGCATGCCCTCTGGGATGGGTTTGACAGGTTTCGTGGTCATATTGGCTCCAGTCGATATTAGAGAATGAGTCCGTGTTCATACGACGAAAGACACCCGCAAGATTCGACAAAGGGGGCAACGCTGATATTCAAATAGGAATGACCTTGGCCTGTTCCGATCGTGGTGGTGCGCCGCCGCGAAGGTTCGAGGGTGGGTCCAATCATCGCATCGTCTGCGATGTGGCGCGGTCCTCGTTCGGCATTCGATACGGTGCTTCGGCTGCTGATCATGCGTGCTGGCGCGGCCACTCGTGCCAGACATCTGAGCCTGCTATATCCAGCCCGCGCGCAATCATGGCCGCTCGAGCGGCGTCCACCGGTCTGCCGCCTCCTCGGTACACAGAAGCGGGGGTACGGAAGGTTGCATCGTAGTTATGAGCGCCGCCTTATATCCGATTGCTCATCATACAGGCCTCTTTGGGGAGCCTCGTTAAAATCGGCAGCCGTTAGCTGCCGTTCGCGACCTGCTATAAACTGATGTCGACGTTCGACGGGGTCTGAGCGGAATACAAGTGATGGACAACAATAATCCCTACGCACCGCCGAATGCCGCGATCGGAGATCTTCCGGGCGGGACATCGAGTACGTTCATTACGCTGTATTGGTCCGGGCGTGGAAAACTATGGAAGATCTATTGGATGTACGGCACGTTCGTGGGATGGCTTTTGGTCCCGATCTATATTTTGGCCGCGCGCTCGGGCATACCGGTGCGTGCGATTAGCGGCGCACTTCTGCCTTATAGAGTTTGGGTCGTTGTCTCGATCTGGCGGTGCGCTTTCAACGCCGAGAGCCGCACCTGGGGCTACGTAGCGCGAATTCTGGCGGTGATCGGGTTCAGCAGCACCACGTACTTCATCATCACCGGACACCTGTTTTATCGAACACTGTTTGGCAGGTAGCGCTCCGGAGACATGCAACCCATCCGTGGTAGGCACGTACCAATATTCGTAACAAGAAAGGTGAGTTATGCTTGGATCCCCGCGCCTTCTTCCGCTGCTGATGCTTCTTGCCACTGCCGCCATGACGCGAGCCGCGTCGGCGGAAGTCAAGGACTCCTCGCCGTCCGGATTCACCATCGAAAACACGGCACTCGTTCCAGTGAGCGCAGCGACTGCTTGGTCTGCCTTGGTCCACGATGTGGATATATGGTGGCCTAAGGATCATTCGTGGTGGGGTCGAGAGTCTAAATTGACCATCGACCCCCGTGCCGGCGGGTGTTTTTGCGAAATTGCCGGTGACCGACAGGCGCAACATCTTCAGGTTGTCTTCGCCAACCCCCCTACGCTACTCCGCTTAAGTGGCGCCTTGGGTCCGATGCAGGGGATGGGACTTACTGGGATTCTAGAGTGGCGTCTGCAGGCGGCCGACGGCGGTACCCGAATCACCTTGTGGTATCGAGCCGGCGGCTACAGCCCGGACGATTTGCGCCAACTTGCGCCGGTGGTTGACCGGGTTCAGGGATTGCAGTTGGGCGGCCTGGCCAATTACCTCATAGGACGCAGTGGCAAAGCGCAGGCGCAGAAACCGTAGAAAGCGTTTAATCGCGTGCAACGCCGATAGGCCTGCAGTATCTGGTTTATACACCGCGACCGTGGGGTCAGAGGCACACGATGAGTGAAAACCCGCTCGTACGACCTATTGAGCGAAATGATTACGCGGGATGGCGGCCGCTATGGGATGCATATAACCATTTTTATGGGCGCCAGGGGCCGACAGCGCTCCCCGAGCGCGTCACCGAGGCGACCTGGGAACGATTCTTTTCTTTTGACGAGCCGGTACATGCGGTCGTGGCCGTACAAGACGGGCGTTTGATCGGAATCGCTCACTTTCTGTTCCACCGGAGCACGACGCGACCGACTGACGTTTGCTATATGCAGGACTTGTTTACCGCGGAAGAAGCACGAGGTCGAGGGGTTGGTCGGCAACTGATTTTAGCGGTATGTGATGCCGCGCGGACGGCCGGCAGCAGCCGTGTGTACTGGCAAACGAAGGCCACTAACGCACCGGGTCGTGCTTTATACGACAAGGTGGCCGAGCACCAGGGTTTTATCGTTTATACGCGGGAACTATAGCTGCTCCGCGCGTCAATCTAGCCAGCCGCATAGCTGCCGGTACCGGATTGGCCGCAGTGGGTCGCGACCCGCCTATGGACGCCCGTCGCGCCCGCATCGTCGGCGACCGGGCCAAATGCGGATCTTCGGCCACTTTGCGACGTTGGGGCACCGAGAACTCGAAGGCGGACATTCACTGCGTGCTGTAATCTAAATGCATGTTGACACCGCCCGCAATTGAAGGGGCTTCCAATAACTATGGTGCCTCTGGGAACGCCATTTCGCTCGTCCAGTCCTTGCGCAGCGAGTGGTTACAATTCGGCAAAGGTAATTTCTGTGTGGCGTGAGTTGCAATTGTCGGCAAAATGGACGGCCATTTTATTTGTGCCGGCCTTATTGGCGGCATTTATTTTGTCTGCATTGGCCGGAGGAATTGAAGGCGACGGCAAGGCTTTGCTGCTTATTGCCGGGGCTCCGGTGTTTTGGTTTGCTTTACACTTTCCAAAGGCGTACGACTTTTCGCCGATCACCTGGTTGATTTTTCTCGAAGCCCTGTACTTCTACGTGTTGGTATTGCTGTTTCGGCTTTCTCATTTGCAGGTTCCACTGCGCTTTCTCGGCAGGCACCTGGTTCGGTTCTCTAAGGCGAAGGGCTATCGGTAGAACGGATCGGACTTTTGGAAACCGGATACCGCACACCCGTGGGGGGCCGCAACGGGTCAATGGCGGAAGTATCGCCGATCAGTACCAGGACGGGCAGCGTGCGGCCAACTGCGGTCGGTCGGCGTGCTGAAACAACTGCCGGAATGCGGTCGTTCATTCTCTATTTGACGAGCTGAACAGTAACTGCTCTATTGCACCCCGGATGAAATTGAAAACCTTATCTTCGCTTCTATTGGTCGGAACAGTTTTTGCGCATCCGCCGCCGCCAGACTCGCCGCCCTACGTTCCGCCGCCGCCGTTTATAGACGTAGATGCTGACGTTGTAGTTGAAACGGCACTGAAGGGCATTTGGGAGACACAACCCGGTGCACCGAATCTCAGATTTGAGGTCACGGGCCAAAGAAATACTCATTTTGGGTTGCGCGTTTTGACTAACTCCTTTTGCAGGGAGCTTTTCTTCGACAAATACGCACTCAGCTACGAAGGGGCGTCTTCTTCGACCGACCTTCGTATAGCAATGGCTGAAATTAAGTTAGATGCCGACAGGGAAGATGCGAACTGCCTGGGAATGCCAGTCTGGATAACGTTTAGGTTTCCTTCACCGCCTAATTACAACGTCGCAAATGTCACCGTCCGGGAACAGTTTGCTACGGGCCCGGACGAGAACGTATACGAGATGATCCGGACTCACTGAGAGCCAACCTAATCCCCACGTTGAGATCGGTTGAAGTCCTTCAGGCCCCAGCGGGCGTGAATGGTCATCCAAGCCGGACGATCACATAGGGCAGACCGGGTCGCACTCGGTCCATGGAAATTGCATTAACATAGGGGTATGAAAGAGATTCCTATCGCGGAGCGGCATCTTGTTTTCAGCGAGAAAGGTGCATCTGAGCGTAAGCCCTTGGTGGTTCGGATCTTTGCCCCGAGACCTGTGGATCCTGCCTCCGTTTCATTTCAAATCTCTCCGGGTACAGCGGTCTGCACGGTCGAGTTCGATGGAATGCCCGATGACACGCTTGGGGATACTTACGGCGCCGATTCACTACAGGCCCTACAACTCGCCGCTGACATCGAGCCTGTCTTGAAACGACTCAGCCTTCGTTATGATTTCTATTTTCCCACTGGCGAGGGCTACTTCGATGAGTAGTCCTTTGCCGGTGAGCGGATGTTCGCCGCCGGCAGAAATGGGTCGAGGGCGGAAGTTCCGGCCGACTTTTCCGGCGGCGGGCAGCGTGCGGCCACTACCCGGCACTCGAGCTCAACAGTTCATCGCCTTGAAGCGGCCATTTGCAGCATGCGGTAAGCTTCGGACGGAGAGAGATAATGTCGAATCGAGCTGCACGGAGCGCACAAATGTCTTTTATTAAATCGGCTCGATTAACCGGTGTTTTCGCCGCTGGACTCGTACGCCGGATCACTTCAGCAATGCCCAGGCTCGTTTATTTCGCGGTCTTTCCCTTTGCAGCGGGGGCGGCTGACTTCCGTGCCCTTGATGTAGGCCAGTCCTGCGGGACCGCTCGGGACTGGGAACTGGCCCACGGTTCCATGCAGATACCTTCACGGGCTGATTCCGGATTGGAAATCTATGCATTCACGACCGAGGACTTTGGTCGGCATGTTGTGGTTACCTATGTTTGTGTAAAAGGAGCGCTAAGAGATGGAAGCTGGCGTTTTCCTGGTGAATCGTGGCAACAGGCTGTCGAGAGGTATCGAGGGCTTTACGGCACCTTAGAATCCACTTATGGGCGAGCTGCAGTGGTGGGACATCCTTGGCACGACACGAACGATCAGAAATTCATTGCCGATAACTGGTCCCAGCTCACGAGTATGTGGGTACTGCCGAAAGGTAACGCCGCCGTCACATTGACCATCCAGCCGATCCCGCCTTTTAGGCCTGAGTCACCTAAATGGTCGATCGAGATTACTGTGAGCGAGGCGCATATCAAAAGCGAGCCGAAAAAAGGTTGAGCCTTAGCGCCTCTCATATCGGAAAGCAGGTATTGGCGAAAGGACGCAATGAGTCGAGAGGGTGAGGTCGCCCAGATCTCGATCCATGGGGCGGCAGGCGGCCAATACCCGTCCTTCCCGTTACGAGGATCACCGCCATAAAGCGGCCGTTTCACATGTGCGGTAAACTGCCTCTGTAATAGCAGAATCAGCAAGGAGCGCAATGAGCGATTTCGAAGGGATGGATCCCCTACGAGAACTACGGGAAGAGAGGCATTCTTCGCTTGGCGTCTTTTGCGTTGCCGTCGCTCATGACGATATCAACGTTGCTAATCTGCTGGCGGCAGCATTTCGTTATGCAAAGCATTGAGGCGGGGATTTTTTCGATCGCGCTGTGCGTCTATTTTGCTATTTTCCTCAGTCGGCGAAGCCGCGGCCTTTCCGCAGCATTTTTTTACGCTTCGACTGGCCCCGATCGCGACGAGGACTCCCAAGATCGAACCGACTTCGTAGCCCTGTGGGGTGCTGCAATTAGCATCGGAGGGATGGCCTACACCGTAATTAAATACTGGTGATTGCTGCCCGATAGCTGCCGCTCACCATCGTTCCCTTAGGGTCGATTCCTGAAATTGGACCGCCGACGACGGCAAAAGGCCCGAAAGCCTGCATTAGCCCATATGCCGTCGTGGCTATAATTGATGGGGACGCTCGCTATTTAGCGATAGTTCAAGGACGACATGAAGACCACGCATCGATTCGTAATGACTGATGATTACATTGCAAACGCGCAGCGCATGGCCATTAGTCAAAATAAGACGCTGAAGTTTTTTTACCAGACTTGGTGGGCATGGTGGTTACCGCGGGTGGTTATAGTTCCATCCATGATTGTTCTCTATCTGATGAATCTCGGATCTACTGCGGTGCTCTTGGGCGTCATATTGGTCCTTTCGTTCACTGGGGAGTGGTTTGGTCGGCGAAATATGGCGAAGGCGCGCAACAGAGTCCGAGGCAAAGGAACGACTACAAGTCTCTCCATGGATGAACAGGAGATCGCGATTGAGAATGCGAATGGCAATTCGCATCTAAAATGGTCCGCGATGTTGCCACCAGCCATTTATGCGGATGGTGTATTAATAAAGTTCTCCCGCTTGGCTGTGGTCTGGCTTCCCGATCAAGCCTTGATTGAAGGATCGCCTGCCGATGTGCGGAGGTTGCTCGCCGAAAACGTCAAAGATCCGACCCCAGGGGGCTAGATTGGATATAAGGTGGATTCCATACCGTGGGCATTGCGCTCTGTCCAGAGTGCAAGATCGAGCCACCTGTAAGCGGACTGTCGCCAAAGACTGCAGGGGGTCGAGAGGGTGAGTTCGCCGGCGCTCTCGATCCGTGGGGCGGCAGGCGGCCAACTGCGGACCTTCGGCTCCGAGATCTTGCTGCTCCGAAGCAGCCATTCTCGGGCTGCGCTAAGCTGGCGCGCACGTTTGATTTAATTTCCTAGAGGGAAGGCAGGAGTGACAACTCAATCGAGATCTACATGGTTTGGCCTCGTGATGGGTGCTTTGATATCTGAGTTGCTGCCGGGCTGCAATGCCGAAAGCGTCGAGCCGGGATTGCCAATTAATGTTGCAAGCAATTTTTATGGATATTTGCGTGCGGGCGACGTCAAGAACGCGTTGACTCTCTTCTCGCCTGAATTCCAGAATTCTGTAAGTTCGTGGCCTAACGTTTTAGGCAGCATTCAGAGCAAGTTCGGCTCCGTGGTCACCGCTGATTTACAGAACACCACACTGGCGTCCAATGGCCACGCGCCTTGCTATCTTTTGGTATACAAAGTGAAGCGAGAATCATTGGAATCGCACGAAAAACTATTTGTCTGCAGATCAGACGATAAGTCGAAATGGGCCCTAGATGGCCAACAGCTAAATCGTGACGATACGGGAACCGATCTCGTCGGTGGCAAGATTCCGAAAATATTTGGCGTGAGTTCGAATTAGGGTCATTGATGATCCGGCATTTGGCGGCACAGCGGACGGTGGCCGGCGGCGCCTTTAGGTCGATTGCCGCCGATCCACGCTGGCCAACCGTCTCACCCGGTGCGATTGAACGCGCGGCGCGCTCGAAGTCCGACGAGGAGCGCCAACCCCAACAATACTGTGGCTAAAATCATTGCAACATACGGTTGTCGGCAACGGGGAGTCGGCGAAAATAATGAATACTCGTTATTGCAGACGACAAATGCCATATCAGCCGAAGCAAAGATCCAGAACACGCAGTACAAACCGCAGACGGTCAACAGAGCAGCAGCGGCCAATGACACGAAGTACGTATATCGGGGCGACATAGATCGTAGGTTACCCCACTGTCGAGGCCCCCGAAAGCCGCCGGTGAGCAAGGTCAGCAGAGGGTCGCGAGCGGCAGTACGATCAAATCGGGCGTGCAACCGCACTAAACAGATCGGGCCGACAGCCCTCCACGAAGCCACCATAAAAACGGAACTGCGGCGAGAAAGACCAAGACCGCTTGGATGATTGCAGCTCGGTTTTTCTCCTCATAATATTTCTGGATTTCCTCCGGTGAGACCTTGCTGATTCCAACGGTGTGCGCCCCGATGATGGGCCAAATATTCCATACAAGAGAAATAAGTAGCTGGATACCCAACAAAGCGAAAACCGCGACCACCGAAAATAACCATGGTCTCGACAATTTGCGCCACCAAAGAACGCTTGCGCTAATCACCCAAAGCACGGGCAGGAGCGGCAGAAGTACGGCTGGCGCGGTGTTAACCATGATTAGTCCTGAATGTCACATTACATCGAATAGTTCATGTTGATGTACGTGGGTGGCGACGTGCATCTTACGCGAATGGCGCCTTCTTAGCGGTCAGTGGCAAGTGGCCGCTTGGGGTCAAAGGCCGACCTCGCGTAGACCTGTTCCTATCACTACCGCGGACGCAGGGTGATTGAAAATGGTTGAGTTGATACTAATAGTCTTGATTCTAAATCTCATCAGCACTTGGCGGTTCTTGCTATCCTCGGCCGTCGCGGTTGCGGTGGCCTTCGCGATATCTTTCTTGATACCGAGTGGTAGACCACTCGCAATCACGATCTGCGGAATCCTGGGCGTTGGGGCGTCAATCGGCCTTCGATGGCAATATCCGCACGAAAGGCGGACCAAGAGTCGGCGGTAATGCTGACGTTCAAGACTGTCGGCAACGGCTCGCGAAGCGACAATCGACACGAGCCTGCGGTAAGCTCTCGCCCATGATGCGAGATGTCGCTCTTTTTTCGATTCTTTGCGGGGCGGGTGTGCTCGTTCTTTCTTTGATCGCGAGCGGCACGGGACTGATAGTTTGGCGCGGACGTTCTTATTAGGCTAATGCGTGCGCATTATCCCGAAGCTCTGGATGTTGCGATGACCTCTCCCGACGTGATCTCGCAGTTGGGGAGACCGATGGTATCGGCTGATCGCATATTGAAAGCTCTCGATGCGGCGGTTCCCAAGTCGCTCCAGGATCCTACAGTCCGCGCAGTCGCTATTAAGCTCAAAATATCAAAGAGCGTTTTGCTGGTTTGTGTTGTTGTCCTTATTTGTTTGGCATTACTTGGACGGTTCATGCCTAAGAGATGATGAACGAACGCGGTTCTGATGCCGCGAAGCCGACGGTCACGACGGTCAGGTTCGGGTCGATGACGGAAGTTGCGCCGCTCGCTGCCTGCGAAAACATCGGGCGGCAGGTTACGGGAACGGCATCCAGCGGCCTGCGGCCAGTTTGAGACATTCGGGTCAAGAAACCGTCGGCGACAAAGCGGCCGTTCAATGTTTGCCCTAGACTCGGTGGACCAAAAGTGGGCACGTCTGGCATCGGTTCAATATGGCTCGTGATGATTGGTTCAGAAATGAGAACTGGAATCCTGCAATCGAGGACGCTTTCTTCGCAAAGCTCCGACGGGCGCGAGATAAGTCTCAATACCTGAGGATTCAAGCTTGTATGCTCGCCGGAAAGGAGCCCCTGGTCGCCCTGCGCCTGTTGGACGAATATTTTACTCAGGCCAATCAATTTGATCGCGCGCAGGCATTTGTCGATAGTGCATCGGCCTACCTAACGCTCGGCGATCTGAACAAAGCTATCGCATCCTACGAATCGGCTCTCGCCCATGAGGAGCAACGGCCGTCCGTTAAGACTCAGGCTTACCTGGACCTCCCGTTCTTGATTGCAACGGAAGGGCTGGTCGCTCGCTATGAGCAGGCGTTGGCGATTATGGACAGCCACAAATCGCGACTCACTTTTCCTGTTGACATATTCCGCTGGCATGCGGCTTACGCCCTGATCGCAAGCCAGGTTGGCCTGCCCGTCGTCGCAAGCGAGCACGCAAAATCGGCGCTGGGTGCAGCATCGAGGGATCAGTCGGGGTTTCGATACCATCCCGCCGTCGGACTTGTTGCGGACCGCTACGATCAGATTCACCACCAGTTATCGTCTCTCTTGGTAGACTGATAGCCGCCATTGACGGGGGCGGCCTGGGGTCGAGTGTCGCAAGGTGGACCATCCTTGCGTTGGGCTAAGAAGAATTAAAAGGAATGGATAATAATGAAGATATACATCAAGCCATTGTCGGCAATTGCCATTCTGATCTCGGGACCGATTACCGCGAATGCGCAGGTGGCCGTCTACAACTTTTCGGGGAAGGTCACGGGAGCCAATCCGGCTGGCACTGTGTTGGTCGGTACACCGATCACCGGCACGTACGTGTTCGATTTCGCGAATGCAGTTGCATCACAATCCGCCGGCGTCATCGGCTCTTCATACTACACGGCTCAGGCGTACGGTGGACCCGCGTACGGCCTGCCTCTTCCAAGCGGGTACGTTTTCAGTGTAACGGCGAAGGCGGGTACGATCTCCTACAGCAGCGATGCATTCGATTCCTCTTACTATTTTGCGCAGTCCGATTTTGAGGATGACGGTTCGCAATTCTTGTCGAGCCAGTCTGCTTCACCGCTTGCCACGATGGTCTCGCAGGGTTCTGATATCTATCTCGTGACATCGGATCAGTCCCACCCCTACCTCGACAATGGGTTGCCTATCCTGTCGTCGGTTACGGCTGGCAGCGGCGATATGACATTGCAGTCGGGCATCGAAGTTCAGTTCAGCATTACTGCGCTGAAGCTGGCTTCGGGCCCGCCGGGATCGTTGCCGACCGTCACCGGGGCGCAAGGAGCCGGTGGTTGGTATATCGGCAAGCCGACGACGCTAAAATGGACGGTGATGGGCGAGCCGACGCCGGTGAAGAGCGGATGCGACACCGTGACGGTGCCCGATACGAAGGGCACTACGTATACGTGCTCGGCCACCAACTCCCTGGGTAACGATTCCAATTCAATCTTTATCCAAAAGGATACGGTGCCACCGGCGGTGACGATCAAGAAGCCGGCGAGCAATGCCGTATACGCGCTTAATTCAAGGGAGCTGGCGTCTTACACCTGCACCGACGCGATCTCGGGCGTGGCCTCGTGTGCGGGACCGGTTGTTGACGGCGCAGGTATCTTGACGTCGGTCGCGGGACCGCAATCCTTCAGCGTGACCGGCACCGATGTCGCCGGCAACACGATCACCAAAACGGTGAACTATACCGTTGAGCAGCCTACCGCAACGCCGGTATTCTCGCTTAAAACAGGTACCTACACGGGCGCACAGTCGGTCACGATCGGCGATGGGACCACAAATGCCGTGATTTATTACACGCTGGACGGGACGACGCCCACAACGTCTTCGTCAATGTATCTGGGAACAGCCATCAACATTATCAGCACCGAGACCCTGAAAGCGGACGCGATAGCGACCGGGTACACGCGATCGGCCATAAAGACGGCAACCTACACGATCCAGTGAGTGCGGAGTCGCTGCCGGATGAAACCCGCGAGACACACCAAGCTAATGGATCATTGGAAGGGAAGCGATGGGCCCGCAGTGAACGACAGACTGATTTTCGAAAAACATACCTGCCTCGGTAAAATTCGATATCTTCTTCGGAGACCTGCGGCGCATGCTTTGGTTACAGCTCAAGACACTGGTCAAACAACTGATTCTTCCGCCTGTCGGTCCGATGCTGATCGCCCTGCTCGGAGTGATCCTGGTCAAACGGCGGCCGGTATTGGCGCGCACGTTCGTGATAGCGGGTGTCGGCTCGCTCTGGTTGTTGTCGACACCATTCATTTCCAATGCGATAGCGAGTCTGGCGCAACACTATCCGCCCGTCGATCTGCGCTCGGCCGCCGATGCGCAGGCAATCGTGATCTTGGGCGGCGGTGGGCAGCGGACTTTCGCTCCGGAGTACGGAGGCCCGTCCGCCGATGCATTGTTGCTCGAAAGACTGAATTATGGAGCCTTCTTGGCCCACAAGACGGGGTTGCCTATCCTCGTCACGGGTTTCTTCATCGAGGCCCAGGCGATGCACGACACGCTTCAGCGAAATTACGGGATCGACCCTCGATGGGTGGACAATCGGGCCTATGATACCTTTGAGAATGCGAGAAATTCAGCGCAACTGCTGAAAGCCGACGGTGTCCACCGTATCATCCTTGTGACGCACGCCTCCCATATGTGGCGGGCCGTGCACGAGTTCACCGATGCCGGCATGGAGGTCGTTCCTGCACCCCTCGGTATGCGTGTCGACCACGAACCCGGTTTATCGCGGTACATGCCGAACCCCAGCGCACTGGAGCGATCCTCCGCGGCGGTCAATGAATTGCTGGGAGAACCGGTGCGCGCCTTTCTTGCCGCCACACATGTGCGGCGGCAATAATTGCGCCTTGGGGCGGTCATTGGCGTCTCCAGTTCGAATTGCCAATCAGCCGAGCTTGGACTGACCCCGCATCAGCGCACCGAACACAAGTGAAAGCGCAACCACGAGGCCGCCCATTACCCATCGATGATTGAACCAAAATGTGTTGATCCGCGCCCGTTGCGGGTCGGATTGCGAGTAGGCAACCGGAACGGCATCGCCGGTCGCGAATCGAACGATCGCCTGCTGCGACGAATTGACGACGCGGTGTTGGCGGCCGCCCGCATCCTCGAACTCAAATATTGGATAGACCTGCCTCGCGTGCGGACGCTCGAAGCCAACAACCGTACCCTGTACGTAGGTCGGTTCGGGCGTCGAGCGCTGGTAGTTTCTGTCGAGCATCGCTCCAGCGAACACGAAGATCACGGCGAACGCGATAGGGAGCATCAAGCGCATGGAATACCCCTGACTTCAGACGGTTATCTTGAACACATCGCCCTTGTCATCGACCGCCACACCGACTTGCGACGCCGCGCCGCCGCTATCCGTAAGGCCAGTCAATTCGATTATTGCAGGTTTGACCGCAGCAGCAGTGACTTTCACAGTTCCCCACAGAGTGATCTCATTTCTTTAGATGGTGGGCGCGGCGCGCCGAACGTCTCACCAATTTCAGGCCGATCTCAAGAACTGCAAAGCTGAAACCCATCATTCACGTGCAAGGTAGACTGAGCACGGTGCATGGAAGGCGCCCTAATCTTCCATCTTCGAATGGGCGTCACCTAGACCAGGTTTCCAAGGAGGTTGACATGCGTGCTGTTCAGTTTGGTGCCGTCGCGACGGTCCTTGTTACTTTGGCATTCATTGCCGGTTGTGTATCTTTGTCTGCGCCCGCCAAGTTGTCCGCTATCGAGAGCGACCTGCAACTGGCGAGCGCCGGCCACACGGGATGTTTGCCGGGCGACAATGAAATATCCAATTCGAGCGTAAGTTTGAGCGGTACTGGCACCTGGAATGCGACATGCAAGGGCCGGATTTACCTTTGCTCCGCGGTACCCTAGCCGAACTTCGCGGATTCGAGGCTTCCGAGACGCTAAGTGATTGATGCGCCTAGGGTGCAGCCCCAAAGGTCGGCACTACAGGAGGGTGGCGGGGGCAGTCTGAGGGGCGCTGATTTTGGGCGGCGGTTGGGCGGGAAGCGTGAGGCGCAAGCGCTCGAGCAGAAGCTTCAGTTCAGGCTCCGGCTGGGTGTATCGGGTGAGCAAAATCTCACGTGCGTCGGTGGTCGGGATACGTACATCGACCATCTGCACGGCGGCAAATTTCTCCAGCGCACTGCGCGCGGTGAGGCCGGGGGCGAGCGCTTTGAGTTGTCGGCCAAGCGTGACGTACAGGCAGTAGGAGAGGAAGGCGACGAACACATGCGCCTCGATGCGTTCAGGTTCCTGATGGAAGATCGGCCGGATGGCCAGATCGCTTTTTAACGTACGGAACGCTTCCTCGACCTGCACCAGCTGCAGGTAGTAATTCCACAACTTCACCGGATCGGTCTCGGTCAGATTGGTGCGCAACAAGTAACGGCCTTCGCGGCGACGAACCTGTTTGAGCTTCTGTCGATTCAGCCGGTAGGTGAAGCCGGGACCTTCTTTGTCGACTTTCACATCGATGAGTCGCCACGCTGCGGGGACCTTGCTCTGGGCGCTGCCGAGCTTCATCAGCAACGCATCTCGTGACAGATCCATGTCTTTGATCTGCGCAAGTCGAGCCCACAACCACTTCAGTTTCCGACGGCGCATGGAGCGCTCTTTGGCGATGCGATCCTGGCTCTCGGCGAACACATAGAGTTCTTGATCCTCGGGCAGAAGCTTCACTTTTACCCCGGTGCGGGCTTGACGCCAGGGTTTCGTGACCAGGGATTTCTCGAGGCGGTTGAGCCGTCCCTTCGGCGTCCCGCACAGATACTGCACCGGCGGCTCGCTGCGACGCATCTCGGCCAAGACCTCTTCGGTTGGCACGCCGCGGTCCATGCACCAGATGCGCTGCGCTTTGCCGTACTGGTGTTCGATCTTCTGCAGGAACGAGCGCAGCGTCTTTGAGTCGTTGGTATTACCGGGCAACACCTCATACGCCAGCGGCAAGCCTTCCGGCGTTACGATCAACGCGATGACGATCTGCACGCAGTCGAAGCGGTGATCGCGGCTGTAGCCGTGGCGACGCTTGTCCTCCTCATCGAGCGGCGGATCGGACTCAAAGTACGTGCTCGTCAAGTCGTACAGCAACACCTCAAAGGACACGTTGAACAGGTCCCGCCAGCGCTCCGTCAGATGCGTAAAGAGCGCCTCTTTGTGCCCGAGCAGTCGGTCATGGCAGCCATACAGCACGTGCGGATCGGCGAGCGACTCATCGGTGCCCAGTAAATCCGCCAATGCCGTGCGCCCATACCATTCCCGATGCAGACGCCATTCGCTGCCCGGCGCGATTAGGCGATAGGCCGAGAGGATGAACACCACCAGATCCCAGCGCGTGCCTTTGCGAGAGGCAGGCAATCGCTCGGCCCAAAAGACATCCAGGTCCAGCGTTTGCCACAACATCAGCGCCAGCCAGCACGCGCCCCATTGCCGCGGACGGTGCAGCTGCATCGATTTGAGCCTCAGGCGCACAATCGACTCGTCCGGCAGCAGCCCCTCGCAGCGATCCTCCGGAAACAACGCGTACGTGCGCGGCGCGGACTCCCCGTCCTCGAGCACCTCGATGGATCTGCGCCACGCCAGCTCTTGTGAGGAGTTGATCTCACCCAGATACAGCACGTGCCGCTGCACCACGCGCCCGCCCGCGACACGGCGGTTCTCCACCACGCTCCAGTAGCGGTGCTCCTTGCCGTCCTTCTTGCGGGTCTTGACGCGCAAAAACATCTTGGCACTGCATTATCCGCATGCGCGCGGCGTTGACCAGACAGTCGGTCGGCACTACAGACGTTTCCGCGGAAACGTCGGCCTCCTCGAGTCAGCAAATCAACAACTTGGGGAGGGGCCGCGCCTTCGGCGCGGCCTCAATCAGGGTCGAATCCGCGAAGTTCGGCTAGCTACGCTCCAGCCTCGCAACCGTTTCCACATGGTCCGTGAACGGCATCAGGTTGAACGCCGTGAGCTCGGCCAGGCGCATCGCCCGCGCCGAGGTGAGCCTCGCGATATCGTCGAGCAAAGAGGCCAGCCCACAGCTGATGTAGAACAGGCGTTCGGGAGGATGATCGCGAAAGTGGGCCGTGAGCTCCGGTTCGAGCCCCTTGCGCGGCGGGTCGACGATGACGACTTGGGAATCGCACGCGGCCTCGAGCGCCGAGGCGGCGGTGCCCGGCGCCACCGTCACCTTGGCCCGATCGGCCGGCGCGAGCTGCTCCATGCCGAGCGCGAGTCCCTGCAGCGAGTGCGGTCCCAGTTCGTTCAAGCGGATTTCGCTCACGCGGTCCAGCACCGACAATCCAATGGCGCCGACGCCGGCATAGAATTCGGCGACACGCGCCTGCGCGGGGATACGCTCACGCACGTGCTCGATGATGCGCTGCGCGATGTCCAGATTGCTCTGACCGAAGGCTCCGGGGGGATAGTAAACGGAGGGCCCGCCGAAGCTTTCCACCACGGCTGCCGGTCCGCCCAGATTCTCGAATGCCGGGCCCATGATGATGTTCGTAGGCTCCAGGTTCGAATTGAACCAAAGGCTGTGCAGATCGCCGCCAAGCCGCTCGCGGATCAGCGCGCAGCACCCCGCCAAGGGTTCGACGGACGCGCTGTGGGCGACGATCACCACTTGAGCACTCTGCGATGCGCGCTCCACCACGACCTGCAGGTAGCGGGCGATTCCCGCGTGGGCCTTGTCGGAATAAGACGTGATGCGCGCCTCGACCAGCGCGCGGCGCACCACGTTCGCGACGTGGTTGATCAGGGGATGATGAACCCGGCAATTCGGGATGTGGACCACCCGGTGGGATCCGAGCTCGAAAAGGCCCAGCTTCGGCGAGCCGAGCCTTCCGCGGATGGCGAGCCGCGCGCGCAGCCGAAATCCGGCATACGAGCCCGAGACGATTGCGACCTTCGGCAACCCGTGAGCTTTCGCCAGCTCACCGAGCGCGCGCTCGGCGCCGGGCGCGATGCCCCGCTCGCCGAATCGGGGGCATGCCGAGCAAGGCGGCCGGTGCGGACACGGTGCGAGCCCCTCGATCGGCTCCGGAGCGTCGCTTGCGCCCCGGCGCCTCAATGGGTACGTCCCGCCGGCGCGAGCGTGCGGCCCCGCGAGCTGAATTGCCTCTCGAGGTTCTTGAGCCAGTTCTCCGCGATGTTGCCCGACTTATCCCGGTCGGCGGCTTGCAAGGCCGCAAGCTCGGGGCGGCTCGCCGCCGTTCTCAGCCATCCGGTGAGCCCCGGCGCGAGCATCCCGATCCTGATCATTGAGGCCAGGAGCTTTGCCGACCGTTGCTCGGGAGTGGCGGGGCCGGTTGCACGGTGACGCTCCCCGGGCGACAGATTCGCGGGCACTGTCACCGCGCATTTGCCATCGATTCGCTCCCTCACCCGCTCGGCAAACGACGGATCGATGAAATAGGCCGTGGTCACGAGTTGCGGCGTGACCCAGCTTCCGGCGTCGATGGACTGCCACATCGCCGCCGGATCGAGGCGCCTGCCGGAGTCGAGGATGAGCGCCACCGCACCGACGAGATGCGGCCGCCAGTCGGGGCTCGCGAACAGGGCGCCGACCCCTCGAACCGCGTCATCGGCGGCGAGAGCCTGTTCGATCCGGCCGATCACCGCGCCCGCCTCGGCGCCGCGCATGGACAGGAGCATCAGCGGCGCCGGCTCGCCGGGTGATTTGAGGACCGCTGCGAAGGGCCCGTATTCCACGTAGGTGTTGTCGCGGCTCGCGAACAGCCAGCCGATGAGCGTATGAAGCCAGGATCTCGCCATGTCTCGTTCCTTCGCCTGCTCAGGGCGCCCGGCCGCTCTCGGGCCGCCAGCCGCCGCCGAGCGCTTTGAACACGGCGATCTGATCGAGGATCAACGCGGCGTCGGAGGATGCGACGGACGAATCGATGGTAACCAGCAATTGTTCGGTGGTGAGCAGGTCGAGGCTGCTCAGCGCGCCGGCCCCAAGCTGGTCATGCGCGATGCCGAATGCCGAATGGATCCTGGCCTGAGCCTCGCCCAGCGCCTGGCGATTGTCGATGGCTGCGTGGTAGGTGGCGAGTGCCTGTTCGGCCTCTTTGAGCGCATTGAGCACCACCCCGTCGAAGGCGGCGAGCGCGGCGGCCTGGCCCGCCTTGGCCTGGCGAACGCGCGCGCGCGGCGCCGCCATGTTCGGGAAGTTCCAGCTGATCGAGGGACCGATCCCCCACGTTCGCCCGATGTTCGTGTTGAGCTGCGACAGTTCGGTCGCGGCGCCCCCATACAGGCCGATCAGCTGGATTTTCGGATAAAGATCGGCGGTTGCGACTCCGAGCTGCGCCGTCGCCGCCGCAAGCTTTCTCTCCGCCTCGCGGACGTCGGGTCGTCGCTTGATCAGCGCGGCGCCATCCCCCACGGGCATCAGTGCGTCCAGATGCGGTGGGGTCCGGCAGCTTTCCACCTCCACCGGCGCATTCGCCGGCGTTCGGCCGAGCAGTGCCGTCAACTCGAACAGCGCCGCGCGGCGCTGACCCTCGAGCGGCGGGATGGCGGAGTGCACCTGCGCCACGAGCGCCTCGGTTCGCGCAACGTCGAAATCGGAGTTCGCTCCGGCCTCGTGCTGATGCACGGTGATGTCCCGCTCGCGGCTCACCACTTCGAGCGAATGGCGCGCGGCGTCAAGCTCCTCGCCCAGTGCGCAAACCGCCGCGTAGGCGCGCGTGGTCTCGGCAACCACCACCACGCGGACGCTGTCGCGAGCCGCGGCCACCGCATCCGCATTGGCATTGGCCACCTCGATGGCGCGATGCACCCGGCCGAACAGGTCGACCTCGTAGGACGCCTGAAATAAATCCTCGAACAGCCAGAAAGTCTGCGGCGGATGGCCGTTCAGCTCGAGAATCTCGTCGGTGATCGCATCCCGTCCGTATATGCCGCCCGCGACGACCTCGGTCGCCGGGTAGCGATTGGCATGCACGGAGGCGAGAATGGCGCGCGCGGCGCGCAGGTTGGCGTCCACCGCCACGAGATCGAAATTGGCGCGCAACGCCTCCTGAACCAACTGCTCCAGTCGCGGATCGTTGTACAGACGCCACCACGCATCGGGAGGGGGATCCGCCGAATCGGCCGAGGGGTTGACCGAGACCAGCGGCGCCTCCGCCTTCGCGGGCAGTGCGGGGGCATGATAGTTCGGTCCGACACGACAGCCGCCGAGCGCGGCGGCGAGCGCCGCGAGCGCCGCGAGCGCGATGCGCGGATTGCCACATTGCCTCCGC